>CAVWGU010000010.1:0-87500 GCA_963754695.1 uncultured Chitinophagaceae bacterium | reverse complement strand
CTGAAGCCCCAGTAAACGGCGGCCGTAACTATAACGGTCCTAAGGTAGCGAAATTCCTTGTCGGGTAAGTTCCGACCTGCACGAATGGTCTAATGAGTTGAACACTGTCTCCTCCAAGAGCCCGGTGAAATTGTAGTATCGGTGAAGATGCCGGTTACCCGTCACGGGACGGAAAGACCCCATGAACCTTCACTACAACTTTGCATTGATTTTGAATTTTTGATGTGTAGGATAGTTGGGAGACTTTGAAGCAGTGTCGCTAGGCATTGTGGAGTCAACGTTGAAATACCAACCTTTAAACATTTAGAATCTAATCCCGTACGGGAAACAGTGCATGGTGGGTAGTTTGACTGGGGTGGTCGCCTCCTAAAATGTAACGGAGGCTTGCAAAGGTTCCCTCAGTACGGTTGGTAATCGTACATAGAGCGTATTAGTATAAGGGAGCTTGACTGTGAGACTTACAAGTCGAGCAGGGGCGAAAGCCGGCTAAAGTGATCCGGTGGTTCTGTATGGAAGGGCCATCGCTCAAAGGATAAAAGGTACTCTGGGGATAACAGGCTGATCTCCCCCAAGAGCTCATATCGACGGGGAGGTTTGGCACCTCGATGTCGGTTCGTCACATCCTGGGGCTGGAGAAGGTCCCAAGGGTTCGGCTGTTCGCCGATTAAAGTGGCACGTGAACTGGGTTCAGAACGTCGCAAGACAGTTCGGTCCCTATCTGTGATGGGCGCAAGTAAATTGAGAGGACATGACCTTAGTACGAGAGGACCGGGTCGTATGTACCGCTGGTGTATCTGTTGTGCCGCCAGGTGCAATGCAGAGTAGCTACGTACAGCCAGGATAAACGCTGAAAGCATCTAAGCGTGAAACCTTCCTTAAGATGAGTTTACTTTTAAGGGTCGTCGGAGACTACGACGTTGATAGGCTATAGGTATAAAGGTGGTAACATCAAAGCCGAGTAGTACTAATTGCCCGTAAGCTTTATTTTTTATTTTTTTACTGCTGATCTTGCTTACTCATTAGGTAAGATACAGGGTTTAATATATCGTTACGCTTATTTACAACTTATCCCAATATGTTATATTATTTATTTTGAATGTTGAATTATAAATTTTGAATTTTCTTAATTCAAAATTTAACATTTGAAATATTACATTCTTATGGTGGTTTTACCGAGGGTGTTCACCTCTTCCCATACCGAACAGAGAAGTTAAGCCCCTCATGGCCGATGGTACTGCACCAAAATGCGGGAGAGTAGGTAGCTGCCATATTTATTTAAAGCCTTTCAGTTTTCTGAGAGGCTTTTTTCATTTTAGGTGTTTGTGTATAATTTTTATAAGCAAGGATGGCACTGCACTCCCTACAAAGTGTAGGGACGGGAGAGTAGGTAGCTGCCCCCGACCATAGGTCGGGACAAGCATATTTATTTAAAGCCTTTCAGTTTTCTGAGAGGCTTTTTTCATTTTAGGTGTTTGTGTATAATTTTTATAAGCAAGGATGGCACTGCACTCCCTACAAAGTGTAGGGACGGGAGAGTAGGTAGCTGCCCCCGACCATAGGTCGGGACAAGCATATTTATTTAAAGCCTTTCAGTTTTCTGAGAGGCTTTTTTCATTTTAGGTGTTTGTGTATAATTTTTATAAGCAAGGATGGCACTGCACTCCCTACAAAGTGTAGGGACGGGAGAGTAGGTAGCTGCCCCCGACCATAGGTCGGGACAAGCATATTTATTTAAAGCCTTTCAGTTTTCTGAGAGGCTTTTTTCATTTTAGGTGTTTGTGTATAATTTTTATAAGCAAGGATGGCACTGCACTCCCTACAAAGTGTAGGGACGGGAGAGTAGGTAGCTGCCCCCGACCATAGGTCGGGACAAGCATATTTATTTAAAGCCTTTCGTTCCAACTATATAGGCCGGGACTGAGAGGTTTTTCTTTCCTGTTCATTTAAAAAAAATTTATCTTATTTCTGCTTTTTTTGTAATAACGACGAACCTGCAGATAAAAAAATATTTACCTTTCAGGCAGCAAAAGTAAAAAATGACGCCTCATCAATTGAAAAGGTTTTGAATTAAATCATTTCCAGTAGAATTATTAAAATCATTTTATGAAGAAAATCTACTCATTGCTGCTTGTAATTCTTATAGCTATTTTTTCCGGTAAACAATTGTATGCACAGCAGCTTTGCAATGCAGACTTTACTGTTACGGTTTCCGGACTAACGGTAAATTTTCACCCGGCAATAACGAATGATACTGCTTCCACTAATCATTACTGGGCTTTTGGAGACGGAGGAATCTGGCAAACTATTTCACCCAGCCATACCTATGCAGCTGCAGGTACATATACCGTTACGCATATTTTTACCAGGTTTGGAAACGGGGTTATATTATGCAGGGATACCACAGTCATGCAATTGACACTGGGTGGGAATACAACCTGTAATATTCAGGCCGGGTTCATTTTTCGTAGAGATTCCCTCAACCCCCGTACCGTACTGTTTACCAATACATCAATCAATGCTTCGGCCACTGATAGCCTTAGCTGGAATTTTGGAGATGGCTCTGTTGCCGGCAATATTCCCAACCCCATTCATACATACAATGCACCGGGAACCTACCAGGTATGCCTGAGGGTAACAAGGCTCACTACAGCAGGCACTCCTCCCTGCTCGGCCACCATATGTATGCCAATTGTGATCACAGATTCTGCCACCCCGCAATGCAACCTGCAACCTCATTTTACTTTTCGCAGGGATACTTTAAACAGCAGGATTTTTTACTTTACCAATACAACAGTAAATCTTGCCGGCACAGATTCAGTACAATGGACCTTTGGTGATGGATCATCATCTGCACAAACAAATCCTGTACATACTTATACCAACCCCGGCGTATATACGGTATGCCTGAGGGTTCAAAGAAATATGCCTAGCGGCACTTCTCCCTGCGTCCGGGAATTCTGCCTCGCTGTTGTAGTGGCAGATCCAAACAATGTGCTCTGCAACTTACAGCCATCCTTTGTATTTCGCCGTGATTCAATTAACCGCAGAATGGTTTATTTCACCAATACAACGGTTAATATTGCCAGTACGGATTCTGTGCGCTGGACCTTTGGTGATGGAAATTCATCCCTGCAAATGAACCCGGTTCATACTTATGCCAATACCGGGGCCTACCAGGTATGCCTGTGGGTAAAAAGAAATATGCCCGCAGGTGCAGCTCCCTGTGTGCGGGAATTCTGCCTGCCGGTGGTAATAGCAGATTCAAACTATCTTCCCTGTAATATCCAGCCTTCCTTTGTCTTCCGGAGGGATTCCCTTGATTACCGTAAATTTTATTTCAGCAATACAACCCTTAACCTGTTAAACACAGATTCTGTGCGCTGGACCTTTGGTGATGGAACATCATCTGCACAAATAAATCCTGTACATACTTATGCCAATGCCGGAACCTATACTGTTTGCCTGCGTGTGCAAAGGACCACAACCCCGGGAACGCCTGCCTGTATAAGGGAGTTTTGCCTCAGCATCACGGTTGTGGCTCCCAATAATTGTAACCTGCAAGCTAATTTTACCAACAGAAGAGACAGCATTAACTGGCGAACAATCCACTTCAGCAATACAACCATTGGATTGCAGCCAACTGATTCTGTAAGATGGACCTTTGGCGATGGCGCTTCGTCTTTAAGCGCCAATGCTTCCCATACATACAGTGCTCCCGGATGGTATAATGTATGTCTTCGTGTTAAAAGGAACGTACCCGCGGGTACTGTTCCCTGTATAAGAGAAATATGCCGTTGGATTAGGGTCGATTCTGTTAATAGCAACAATTGCAATTACTTCGTTGATTTTGTGGCACGGAGAGACACATCTAATAACCTCAATGTATTTTTCAACAACCTCTCTTTTCAGCAAACCAGAGCTGCAGCCAGCTGGCGTTTTGGCGACGGTACAAGCGCAGTAGGCTGGAACAGCAGCCATACATATACTGCGCCGGGTGTATATAATGTATGCCTGCGGGTTCAATACGCAAACGGCTGTGTGCGGGAACGCTGTAAAGTGATACAACTAGCCAACATAAATAACTGCTTCCTGCGACCTTATCCAAACCCGGCCAGCACACAGGTAAATGTTTCGGTAAACCTGCAGCAACCGATGGTTATATATAGCAGGATATTTAATTCCATGAATATGATCGTAAGGCAGCAGCAGCAAAATGGAGCAGCCGGTTTCAATACCGTTACATTTGGGGGAATAGGAAACCTGCCTGCAGGTATTTACCGAATTATGGTAAACTATGGCCAACGGGAATGCCGGGGTACTTTTTTAAAATATTAACTGGAAAAGCAATCGTAAATAAGCCGCTGATGATTCAGCGGTTTTTTTTTGCATTCATGACAAATATCATACTGGCCCCAACGGGTTATGATGACCTTTGTTGAAGCAATCCGTGCCCTGTTAACCTTAAATTACTTGTATATGAAAAAGAAAAAAGCAGGCATGACTGTACAACAATTCATGGACCTGGTGAAAAGAAAAAACCCTAACGAACCGGAATTTCTGCAAGCAGTTCAGGAAGTGGTGGAATCGCTGGATGATTTTATTGACGATCATCCAAAGTATGTGGGGGTGCTGGAAAGAATGGTGGAACCAGAGCGTACCATCATTTTCCGCGTGCCGTGGATAAATGATAAAGGTGAATTCTGTATCAACCGTGGTTATCGGGTTGAAATGAATTCTGCCATTGGTCCTTATAAAGGCGGGTTGAGGTTTCACCCCACAGTTAATTTAAGCATCCTTAAGTTTTTGGCTTTTGAACAGGTACTCAAAAACAGTTTAACCACTTTGCCATTGGGCGGTGGTAAGGGTGGTTCAGATTTTGATCCTAAAGGAAAAAGCGATCTTGAAATAATGAAGTTCTGCCAGTCCTTCATGAATGAGCTGCAAAGGCATATAGGCGCATCCACCGACGTGCCTGCAGGCGATATTGGTGTGGGTGGACGGGAGATCGGCTATTTGTTCGGACAGTATAAACGTATCCGCAACGAGTTTACCGGCGTGCTCACAGGAAAGAGCCTCGAATGGGGTGGTTCACTCATCAGGCCGGAGGCTACCGGGTATGGCACCACTTATTTTGCAGAGGAAATGCTGTCTACAAGAAATATGGAAATTAAAGGTAAGACTGTAGTGATATCAGGTTCGGGCAATGTGGCGCAGTATGCTTGCGAAAAAGTGACACAACTCGGGGGTAAAGTGGTTACACTGAGCGATTCTGGCGGATATGTATATGATAAAGATGGGATCAGTTTGGAAAAATTAGAATTTGTAAAAGACCTGAAAAATATTAAACGTGGCCGTATTAAGGAATATGCCGACAGGTATAAATGCAAGTATGTGGAAGGTAAAACTCCCTGGGCCGTAAAATGTGATATTGCCATGCCATGCGCCACACAAAATGAGCTGAACGAAACTGATGCAAAAATGCTGGTGGAGAATGGATGTATTTGTGTAAGTGAAGGAGCCAAT
This sequence comes from uncultured Chitinophagaceae bacterium, assembly GCA_963754695.1. Lineage (GTDB taxonomy): Bacteria > Bacteroidota > Bacteroidia > Chitinophagales > Chitinophagaceae > Ferruginibacter. The sequence goes on along the minus strand of CAVWGU010000010.1, from coordinate 81,977 downwards.
ATGCCAAGCACGCCTGGTGCAGTGGCTTATTTTTTGAAAAGTAAAATTTTGTATGCACCGGGTAAGGCTTCCAATGCAGGTGGCGTGGCCACTTCCGGCCTCGAAATGTCGCAGAACAGTATGAGGCTGAGCTGGACAAGGGAGGAAGTGGATAAAGAATTGCACAAGATCATGAAGAATATACATAAGACCTGTGTATTGCATGGAAAACAAAAAGGTAATTATACCGATTATGTTTTGGGTGCCAACATTGGCGGTTTTGTAAAAGTGGCGGAAGCAATGCTTGCCCAGGGACTCGTATAAATTTCAAACACAGCAATAAAAAAACCGGCACCAATGCCGGTTTTTTTACGAAACTTTGGGGGGGGAACATGCTTTATGCTCATTTACTGAAGGCAGAATGGGTTTAATTTGAATGCCTAAAAATTATTTCATAACAAAGCGGAGCAGGTCTGAGCGGAACTTATATAACGGATGGTAAAATTCAGATAATAGCTGCCTGTCAGTAAAGTGCTTCATATGATTATATTTCAGTGAGGTAACAGCGGTTTGGCTGTGCATAAAAAAGGCAACCCTTTGAGGTTGCTCTTGTTTTCATCATTAGCTCTTCACTATCTTATCAAAACCTGTTATGCCTTCTTTGCATGGCAGTTTTGCCATGGCGCTGTATATTCCACAGATCTGCAGCAGAAAATGCCTTTTTTTGATTAAAGCCCAATGCCAGTGTTTCGTTAACAATACTGGTTAATTGATGTTTTTCTTCTTTAGTTAATGAAGTAAAAACTTGAGTTGTTTGCGTGTTCATGATTATACTTTTTAATTGTTTGAAATCTTTTTTTAGCCAGGTTTTTATTTCTTCCTGCTTTGATAACACAAAGATAAGGTATGATAATGTACTATGCAATACATAATAGTATGTAAAATTATAGAAGTAGTTATAAAATATTAGTGATTTACATTATTAATAATTGAAATATACTAATTTATGCATTACTATAATATGTATATTACGAACTTCCTTGATTATATGAATGGATTTTAAAGCGGACGAATGGAAAATTCAGACTTCTGAGACCAAAAAATACTGCCTTATGAGGCATGAATTTATAGGTTTTGAGAGCTTCCCGTCTATTGTTTAGCAGATGTTAGTGTGTAAAACAGTTATTTTGATCAGGATTTAAGCAAAACCCCTGCTGTAACTAATACCATTACTTGCGAGAGATGCGATTTCCATATCTGTATTTCTGCATGGGGGCCATCTCAGCGTCTTCTCTGCATCACTGTTTTTTCACCCGCAAGGAGTGGAAATTGCCACGAATACACGAATAAGCTTATACAGATTGGGATGGCAATATATAGCTGCCTTAAGGTATCTCAGCGAAACTCAGCGCCTTCTCTGCGGTTCTCTGCGTCACTGTTTTTTGACCCGCAAGGAGTGGAAATTGCCACGAATGCACGAATAAGCTTATACAGATTGGGATGGCAATATATAGCAGCCTTAAGGTATCTCAGCGAAACTCAGCGCCTTCTCTGTGGTTCTCTGCGTCACTGTTTTTTGACCAGTGAGGAGTGGAAATTGCCACGAATACACGAATAAGTTTACACAGATTGGGATGGCAATATATAGCTGCATTGAGGTATCTCAGCGAAACTCAGCGCCTTCTCTGCGGTTCTCTGTGTAACTGTTTTAGTCCAGTGAAGAGGATCACTGAAATTGTATTGGCCTTTAAATAACCGAAAAATTTTCTGCTTATTCAATCAGCGCATTGATCTTTTGCCAGAGTGCATTGTCGAAACCGGACACAGCAAAAGTTGGATTGGCAGGATCCGATGCTTCTCCCATTCTGATAACCACCATTTTTTTGCCGGGAACTACATATATACGCTGGTCTTCTGCACCCATGGCAGCATACATATCTGATGGCGCACTTGGTACCAAAGGCCCTGTGTAAACAGTTTGTCCTCCCGGGACCATAAAACTGGCTTTGCCATTTAACCACCATAAATAACCATAGGAAGGGTTCATGTTTTGCGAAGTACTGGTGCTTTCGTTGAAAAAGCTTTCATTTATGATCTGCTCATTATTCCATTTTCCCTTGTTGAGCGCCAGGAGGCCAAACCTGGCCATACTGCGGGTATTGCTGTGATATATTTTGAAAATAATTCCCATGTTCCAGAAACCCTCCATCCCGATCTTGCTTTTTAATTTATTGTTGAAATAAGTTTCAAAATCCTGGTTGCTGGCATCTGCCACTACATCCATCAATTTTTGAAAAACGTTGGCGTAAGACCACCTGGTACCGGCATCGGCCATATAGGTTAGGTTAGGTATGATCACCAGGTTGCTTGAGTCATTCAGCCCCGAAGTCATTGTGAGCAGGTGCCTGGAGCTGATGAGGTTTTCTTTGGCTAGCGGCGCACTTGTCCAACCAGTGCCTAAATATTGCGATACCCTGTTTTGAATGTTCAATAAGCCTTCCTGCTGTGCAATGCCTGTGGTACCTGCCACCAGTGTTTTTCCGGCACTGTTCCATTGCCAGGAGCTGGAGGCACTATGCCCGTTAAAATATTCCTCCATAACTATCCGCCCGTTTACAAGGATCATAAATGATTTTGTATTTTTCTGGATGAGATAATCTTTGAGGGGCTGTACGGCATTTTGATTCCAGCCCAGGTCTGTAAGCGGTTTTGTTTCCCAGGCACTGCTGGTATTGGTAGGGAAATACATCTGATCGGCTGGCTGTGGATCGGGTGTATCATCTTTAGAACAGCTTATAATTGCCGGAACTAACAATGCCAGTAACAGTTTTGGATATTTCATGAAAATATATTTGCGGGTTAGACACCCGGAATGTGAAAAGGTTTAACAAGATATTTATTCAGCTACTCCCATGATCTAACTCGTATTTAATATCCTGCTGCACGAACCCGGCGGCGGTTATTTCAAATTCCGGTCTTTCAGCAGGGTTTCCAATTCTTTCATCCTTTTATTTTTTGGGTCATTTACCATTTTATGAATAAAATACAAAGGAATAAGCATTACAAGCCCAAAACTATGTTTGAAAATGCTGTAAATAACAATGCCAATGAGAAGCCCAATAAAAAGCGCATTGTTTATTGAAAATGATTTTAATTTCTTTGCTTCCTCCATTAATTCCTGGTCTGTTAATGCTGAAAGTTCTTTGTTTTCCATTTTATTCTTTGTTTCGATTTTTTGTATTGTGGTTTGCGGCATCAGCCTTGCAGCAGAAAAATTGCTAAGTGTAAATAGAATAAAGGATTTCAACCCTAAGATCCCTTTGGTCGTGCTCAAACAAACTGTTGTGAGCGGTCACGGGCATTTAACTCACTCCATCCACCATCATTTCTTTATTAATTTTTTGCACCAGTCCCTGCAGAACCTTGCCGGGGCCGCATTCGGTAAAGCGGGTGGCGCCATCGGCAATCATGGCTTCCACGCATTGCGTCCAGCGAACGGCGCCGGTGAGCTGCTCTATGAGATTTTGTTTTATTTTGGCAGGATCGGTTATGGCGCGGGCCACCACGTTTTGGTACACGGGGCAGAGCGGTTCATTAAAATGGGTGCTTTCTATGGCAGCCGCCAGTTCTTCTTTAGCCGGCAACATGAGCGGTGAGTGAAAAGCGCCGCCCACGGGCAGTATGAGCGCACGTTTGGCGCCGGCGGCCTTCATTTTTTCGCAGGCAATATTTACCGCATCGATAGAACCGCTGATAACCAGCTGGCCGGGGCAGTTATAATTGGCGGCCACCACCACATCGTTTGTTTCTTCAGCCACTTCTTTGCAAATTTCTTCCACTTTTTCGTCGGGCAGGTTGAGTACGGCTGCCATTGTGCTCGGGTTAAGCTCACAGGCTTTTTGCATGGCGCCCGCACGGATACTCACCAGCTTTAATGCATCGGCAAATGCCAGGGCTTTATTGGCCACTAAGGCCGAAAATTCGCCGAGCGAATGACCGGCTACCATATCGGGCTTTGCATTTTCAATGGTATTGAAAGCGGCCACCGAATGGATGAACACGGCAGGCTGGGTCACTTTTGTTTGCTTAAGGTCCTCATTGGTTCCGCTGAACATGATTTCGGAAATCTTAAAACCGAGTATATCATTGGCTTCTTCGAAAAGTTGGCGGGCGTTTTGATCGGCTTCACTGAGTTTTTGTCCCATTCCGCTGAACTGGGCCCCCTGGCCGGGAAAGATGTAGGCGTGCATAAATTATTTTGAATTTTGAATAATGATATTTTGAATTATTTTGAATTTTGAATGCTGTTATTATAAATTAATCCAGTACAGTTGTCGCTGGTTAAATGTTTTGTTTTTAATTCAACATTCAAAATTTAACATTCAAAATAATCCATTAATGCAATGTATTTGTGATGAGCTTCATAAACTCAGCACGGGTTTTATCTTTTTCGAATTCACCGTAAAATGCCGAGGTAGTGGTCACAGAATTTTGCTTTTGCACCCCACGCATCATCATGCATAAATGTGAGGCTTCTATAACCACGGCTACACCCAGCGGGTTGAGCGATTCTTTGATGGCATCCAGTATCTGCGTGGTGAGCCTTTCCTGCACCTGCAGTCGGCGGCTGTACACGTCCACCACACGGGCCACTTTACTTAAACCGGTGATCCAGCCGTTTGGAATATAGGCCACATGCGCTTTGCCAAAAAAGGGTAGCATATGGTGCTCGCACATGCTGTATAGCTCAATATCTTTTACCACGATCATTTCGCTTACATCTTCATGAAACTTGGCCGATTCCAGTATTTCTTTTGCGTTTATGGTGTAACCCTGGGTAATGTACTGCATAGCTTTGGCGATACGCTCGGGGGTTTTTTGCAGCCCTTCCCGGTTGGGGTCTTCTCCCAGCTGCGCAATAGCAGCACGGTAAGATTCTATGAGGGCAGCGGTTGTATGCTCATCGTAATGTTCGGTCTTTTTATATGCCATGAGGTAGTGTAAAGTTTAAAGTCAAAAGCTAAAAGTCAAAAAATCAAATAACACGAAACAAAAATCAAATTATCAATTTAAAATTCAAAATTTATAATTTAAAATTTCATACCGGGTACTCAACAAAATTCCTGGGGGTTTCGTAAAGGCGTATGGTCATATGGAGTGAAGGTTTTATATGTGGTTTTAGCAGGTCGTAAATAACGATGGCAATGTTTTCGGCGGTTGGGTTCAGGTTTTTGAATTCGGGACAGTCTTCGTTGAGGTTGCGATGATCGAAGCGTTCCACAATTTGCTGCTGAATGAGTTCGCTTAAAACTTTCATGTCGAATACATAGCCGGTTTCAGGATCTATTTCGCCTATTAGTTTTACTTCCAAATCGTAATTATGCCCGTGGTAATTGGGGTTATTACATTTGCCAAAGACCCGGTCGTTTTTTTCGTTGTCCCATGCGGGATTATAGAGCCGGTGTGCGGCGTTGAAATTTTCCCTGCGGTATACTGCTACTTTTTTCAAGATAAATTTTTTAATTGTTTCAGGAGTATATATTTACTCAGCCGCCGTCAGGGTTTACAACTGCTGACGGGGCTAGCAGTTACACTCCAAAATATTCTACATAGATCTTGGCTGTTTCATAGAGTTTGAGGCTGTGGAGCTGTACATGGGCGGGCAGGTGCGGAACCAGTTGTTCCCAAATGCCCATTACCAGGTTTTCAATGCTGCAGAGCTTTTCTTTCATGAAATCCACGTCTTCATTCAGGTTCTTATGGTCTATTTTTTCAATGATATGTTCCTTAATAATGCCACCCAGCTTTTTGGCATCGTACACAAAACCGGTCTCTTCGCTGGGATTGCCCTTGATGCACACATGCAGTTCAAAATTATGACCATGCCATTTTTCATTAGCGCATTTTCCAAAAACCTCTTCATTTTTTTGCGGCGTCCAGGCCGTATTGTACAATTTGTGTGCCGCGTTAAAATGCTCTATCCTTGTAATATAAACCATCCTATTAAGTAAATATCGGCAAAGTTAATGTTGCTGTGTTAAATATAGCGCCGATATACGAAATTTGCTGCATGAGTACACTTATTGTAGCTGCTACGGAGCTTGAAATTGCCGGCTTCAGGGCCAGGAACCCTGCTGTGCCGGTGTTTATTCATGGTGTAGGGGCTGCGCATGCTGTTTTTGCCCTTACCCAAAAGCTGGCTGCAGGTGAGTACCAGCGGGTGATACAGGCCGGGCTGGCGGGCAGTTTTGCATCAGAACTTCAACTAGGTGAAGTGGTGGCCGTGAAGCAGGACCGATTTGCCGACATGGGTGTGCTTGAACAGGATAAATTGACAACAATTTTTGACATGAGGCTTGCAAAGCCGGATGAGTTGCCGTATAAAAATGGGTGGCTTATTAATGAAGATGAATGGCTTGATAAGCTTTCGTATAAAAAACTAACGGGCGTTACGGTAAACCTGCTGAACAGTGATGCAGGCTATGCAAAAATGATTCATCGTACATTTGATGCAGCAGTGGAAAGTATGGAAGGTGCGGCGCTGCATTATGTATGCCTGCAAATGAATATTCCGTTTCTGCAGTTGCGCGCCATCAGCAATTATGTGGGCGAAAGGGATAAAACAAAGTGGAAGATAGAGGAAGCAGTGAGGAGGCTCGGTGAGGAGTTGGAAAAGTTCAAAGTTTAAAGTTTAAAGTTCATAGTTCTGGGAGAAATCGAACTTCAGTTTAACACAAACTCCCTAATCTTAAATCTTAAATTAATTAAATATTAAATATTAAATCTTAAATATTAAATGTTTTCTCTTGGTTTTTCTCCCTGTCCAAACGACACGTTCATTTTTGATGCACTGGTGAATGGAAAGATCGATACCGGCAGTTATCAATTTGAACCAGTTGTGGAAGATGTGCAAACGCTCAATGAATGGGCGCTGGAGGGAAGGCTTGCTATAACAAAGCTTAGTTACGGGGTTTTACCCCTTGTGCTGGATAAATATAAACTGCTCAATAGCGGCAGTGCATTGGGCAGGGGCGTGGGGCCTTTGTTAATTGAAAATGGAGAACGGAGAATGGATAATGTAGATGATATGCAGGTTGCCATACCGGGAAGGAATACTACGGCCCATTTGTTGTTTTTACTGGCATATCCAAACGCTGCCAACAAAGTTTTTTTACGGTACGATGAAATAGAGGATTTTGTTTTGCAGGGGAAAGGTTTGGGGGTGATCATTCACGAAAACAGGTTTACCTATGAAGCAAAGGGCCTTAAAAAAGTAACCGACCTGGGCGATTTTTGGGAAAAGCAAACGGGTGTTCCCATTCCGCTGGGCGGTATCGTAATCGACAAAAAGCTGCCGCAGCAGGTTCAGCAGGATGTTGACAAACTTATCAGGAAAAGTATTGAGTACGCTTTTTCGAAATACCCGGAGCTGAATGATTATATACGTTGTCATGCACAGGAGATGAGCGAAGAAGTAATGCGTAAGCATATTGACCTGTATGTAAACGATTATTCTTTAAACCTGGGTGCCGATGGCCGCCATGCGGTGCTTACACTGATGGATTTATTTGCTGAACTTAATAAAATGGATAAGCTGAGTGAAGATATTTTTGTAGTAAATCAATAAGCTGTAACACAGAGAACCACAGAGCAGCACAGTGTTGCTCAGAGGGGCAAAGCTGGCGGAGAGAAATTCAGATGAAAATCCTTTTATATTTTTTACCACATATAGAACTTGTTAGAGATTTTACACCTGTCTCTCTTTCAACGCTTTTCCATAAACTTCCAAACATCTTTTGCGGGCGAAATCATGATCAACAATGGGTTTTACATAATCCAGGCTTTCAAATTCAGGTACCCAGTAACGGATATATTTTAGATCGGGGTCAAACTTTTTTGTTTGCAGGTAAGGGTTAAAAATGCGGAAATAGGGAGCGCTGTCGCACCCACTGCCGCTACTCCATTGCCAGCCGCCATTATTGGCTGCGAGGTCAAAATCCAGTAGTTTTTCTGCAAAATAAGCTTCGCCCCAGCGCCAGTCTATGAGTAAATGCTTACAGAGAAAGGATGCGGTGATCATACGCACCCGGTTATGCATGAAGCCGGTGTTGTTGAGTTCCCGCATGCCGGCATCTACAATGGGATAACCGGTTTGCCCGCTGCACCATTTTTCAAATTCTGTCTCATTGTTTCTCCATTCGATCTTATCGTAGGCGGGTTTGAACGATCTGCCTGCACCCACCAGCGGAAAATGCCATAGGATCATTTGATAAAAGTCTCGCCAAATGAGTTCATTGAGGTAAACAGGAGAATATTTTAATGCATAGGCCGCCAGCGCACGGATACTGATGGTACCAAACCTCAGGTGAACCCCCAGTTTTGAAGTTCCCTTCACTGCGGGAAAATCCCGCTGCTGTCCATATTTGAGCAGCAATTCTTTGTTGAGCGATTTTGCCGGGAATCCTTTTCCTGTTTCTGTAAACCCAATTTCTTTTAGCGATGGGATCGTAGTTGCTTTGGCTTTAATACAATTACCAAGGAGTTTTTCTGAAGCCCGGGGTTTAATAGCGGCCTCCGTAAAAATGTTTTTCCATTTACGGCTGTAGGGGGTAAATACGGTGTAAGGTTTTCCATCATCTTTGAGCACTTCCTCTTTTTCAAAGATCACCTGGTCTTTAAATGGTTGAAATTTTATTTCTTTAGTTTCCAGCAATTTTTTTACTGCATTATCGCGTTCAATGCCATAGGGCTCATAATCTGCATTGCTAAAAACGCTGTTTACACGGTAAACTGAACAGAGTTTTGCAAATACTTCCACCGGTTTTCCAATGAACACTTGCAGGGAGCTTCCCTGGCTTACCAGTTGTTCCTGCATTTCTTCCAGCGCTGCGTGGATGAAGCTTACACGCCTGTCGGCTTTATTTTCAAGTTTGTGTAAAATATTGGTATCAAAAATAAAAATGGGGAGTACAGGCAGTTCTGCACGGAGTGCATGCCAGAGTCCTGTGTTGTCTTTCAGGCGAAGATCGCGCCTGAACCAGAAAATATTTACCGGCTGCTTCATGGCAGCTAAGATAAGATATTTGCCTGCTGGAAAGACAAGGGCGCAATTACTGGTACAGTCAGTAAGTTGTACCAAGGAAGGCAAAGAGATTTTTTTTTGACACTTAATGGAAAATATCCGGAAAGTTTTGGTGCAGGGCGTCCACAATTTTCTGCACCCTGTTGTTCGTATAATTTTTATGCCCCACCTGGCCCACCCAACGGATATTGAAAATAGAATTGCTGAGAAAGACCTCATCGGCATCCAGCAGCATTTCTTCTGTAAGATCGGTTTCTTTAATAGTAAAACCAAGAGCCGGAAATTCTTTCAATAAAAAATACCGCATTACGCCTTCAATACATCCTTCCGTAAGCGCAGGCGTATAAACAATATCATCCTTTATGATATAAACGTTGGCAATGCTGCTGTCGCAGATCCTTTGTTTGTCGTTAAGCACAAACGCATCGTTGCACTGTTTTTCCTTAGCAAACAGGGCAGCCATAAAATAGGGCAGGTAATTATTGTGTTTGATATTGCAAAAACTGTCGCAGGCTTTGTAAGCATCTTTGTAAATACAAAGGTTAAGGCCATTGCTGTTGAGTAGTTCAATATTGGGTGGCAATTGCCATGATTGAATAATAAAATTCGGGAGGTGGTTTTTGGGGTCGAACATGCCGCCATCGCCGCGTATAATGGCCATGCGCACACGGGCATCGGTGTGTTTGTTTTTCTGGATGGTCTTGTTGATCTCTTCCCTCAGTTTTTCCGGTGTAAAAAGTTTGGGGAATTCGAAATGCATTTTTTCCATGCCTTTCCAGAGCCGGGCAAAATGTTCGTCTTCGAGCAATATTTGCCCGTTTCGAAATTTGATGGTTTCAAAAAGCCCATCACCATAGCGCAAGGCCCGGCTGTTTGGGCCTATTGCAGCCGTGTTTTCATTGACCAGTTTTCCGTTATAGTTGTACCAATTCATAGTTGTAAATAAAAAATCCCCTTGTTACCGGGGGATTTGTTTGGAAGAAAAATGAGGGGGTTACATTTCCTCTATTATTTTATGTTTTACAGCATACATGATCAAACCTGCTGTGCTTTTGGCGCCTGTTTTTACTTTCAGTTTATCCCGGATGGCTTCCACGGTTCGCGGACTCAGTTCAACAATATCTGCAATTTCCTTTGTGCTTTTTTCTTCACACATGAGGCGGAGGATATTGGTCTCTTTTTCATTGAGCTGCACTTCCTGCGACAGGGCTTGCAGTGGCTGCGGGTTGTTCTTCTGCTTCAGGTTGGTGAGCAATGCCTTATTGGTAAGCGCATTAAAATAGTATTCCTGTTCCACACAGGTTTTAATGGCTTCGTAGATCGTTTCGCTGTCGCTCGTTTTGGAAAGATAGCTGTTGGCCCCAAGTTCCATCAGCCTGGTGATCATGCTGTGTTCATCCATCATAGTGAGCATGATGATCTTTGTATGGGGACAAATTTTCTTGATCTCGGGCAAAGCTGCAATGCCGTCCATGATGGGCATCTGAATATCGAGCAGGATAATATCCGGTGGAATGGTTTTTACCAGGTGCAACAGGTGCATTCCGTTATCGGCTTCTCCAATTACCAGGATATCTTTTTTGGCTCCCAATGCGGTTTTTACGCCAGCCCGGTACAGCACATGGTCATCGGCAATAATTACCTTAATAGGATTTGAATTGTCTTGTTTCATACGTAAGGAACAAAAATATAGTTTTTTTGAATAGTAAGAATACGATTTCTATAACGCATGAATAATACTAAAAATTATGGAGAAACCCCATTTTGAGCGTAAGTACCCGAAAACGGGCATGGGGATTTTACGCAAAACCGCAGTTTGGATGGGATTATATGTAAATTTTATTTAAAGCTGCTGCTGACAATCAATTCTTTACTTCCTGCATTGTAGGTATAAAATCCTTCGCCGCTTTTAGCACCCAGTTTACCCGCAGTTACCATATTTACCAACAGCGGGCAGGGGGCGTATTTTGGATTTCCAAAGCCATCGTGCAAAACTTTTAAAATGCTGAGGCAAACATCCAGGCCTATAAAATCGGCCAGCTGCAGCGGTCCCATGGGATGGGCCATGCCCAGTTTCATTACCGTATCTATTTCTTCCACTCCGGCCACGCCTTCATACAGGCTGTAAATGGCTTCGTTGATCATGGGCATAAGAATGCGGTTAGCAATAAAGCCGGGATAATCATTCACTGAGCAGGGGACCTTACCAAGTGTTTTGCTTAGTTCAACGATGGTATCCGTTACCTCTTTTTTTGTAGCATAGCCATTGATGATCTCCACCAGTTTCATTACCGGAACGGGGTTCATAAAGTGCATGCCAATGACCATTTGGGGTCTTTTTGTTGCTGCCGCAATTTTAGTGATGGAAATAGAGGAGGTATTGCTTGCCAAAATGCAGCCTTCGGGTGCCGCTTCATCTACCTGCTTAAAAATTTTTAGTTTGAGATCAACATTTTCCGTAGCTGCTTCCACTACCAAATCTGCATTTTTTACGCCCTCGGTTAAATCCGTATTTGTACTGATATTGGCCAGCGCCGATTTTTTTTGATCTGCTGTCACGCTGCCCTTGGCAACCTGGCGGTCAAAATTTTTTTCGATCATGGTAATGGCTTTTTTTAATTGATCGCTGTTTACATCAATAAGGTTTACTTTGAAACCGCTTTGGGCAAATACATGGGCAATGCCGTTTCCCATGGTTCCCGCACCTATGACCGAAATATTTTTCATACTAATTTTTTTGTTTCACACAAAGGGCACAGCGAAAACAACGATTGCTGTCAAAATGATGCCGCATCATGGCAAACAAGCAGGAAACATTAATCCTGCTTTTGTTATGTGTACCCTTTGTATTCTTTGTTTTCGTTGCGTGAAACCAGTTTACTTAAACGCATTCATCCCCGTTACATCCATTCCTGTTATAAGCAAATGAATATCATGCGTGCCCTCGTAAGTGATCACGCTTTCGAGGTTCATCATGTGGCGCATCACGCTGTACTCCCCGGTAATGCCCATGCCGCCCAGCATCTGCCTGGCATCACGTGTAATATTAGATGCCACTTCGCATGCATTACGCTTGGCCATGCTTACCTGCTGCGGCGTTACTTTCCCTTCATTCATCAATACACCCAGGCGCCAGTTGAGCAATTGTGCTTTGGTGATCTCCGTAACCATTTCGGCCAGTTTTTTTTGTTGTAACTGAAAGCCACCGATCGGTCGTCCAAACTGCATGCGTTCTTTGCTGTATTGAAGGGCCGTATCATAACAATCCATGGCGGCGCCAATAGCGCCCCAGGCAATGCCGTATCGTGCTTTTGTAAGGCAGCCAAGCGGGCCTTTTAAACCCTTCACATTGGGTAAAATATTTTCTTTGGGAACTTTTACATTATCAAAAACCAGTTCGCCGGTAGCGCTGGCACGCAAGCTCCATTTACCATGCGTGGTGGGTGTGCTGAAACCTTCCATATTACGCTCCACCAGCATTCCGCGAATGATGCCCTCTTCATCTTTGGCCCATACTACGGCTACCTGCGCATAAGGGGCATTGCTGATCCACATTTTTGCACCGTTTAAAACATAATGATCACCGGCATCTTTAATATTGGTAAGCATGCTGCTTGGATCGCTGCCATGATTTGGTTCTGTAAGCCCAAAACAACCGAGCCATTCCCCACTTGCCAGTTTAGGTAAATATTTATTTCGCTGTTCCTCATTTCCGTATTGATAAATGGGAAACATCACCAAACTCCCCTGCACACTGGCCGTACTGCGTACCCCGCTGTCGCCACGCTCCAGTTCCTGCATCATGAGGCCGTATGAAATATAATCGAGCCCGCCACCGCCGTATTGTGCAGGTACGGTGGGACCAAAAACACCCAGATCGCCCATTTGTTTTACGATCTGTTGCGGAAATTCTGCCCGCTGCGCATAATCTTCAATAATAGGGCTGATCTCTTTTTTTACATAATTGCGAACGGTTTCACGAATGAGCTTCTGCTCTTCGGTAAGCAATTCATCTACATTAAAATAGTCGGGACTTTGAAAGTTGTCTGTTTTGACTGCCATTTTTATTGAGTTGACAAGTTGATAATGTTGAAAAGAATGATTTTTTTGCCGGCATTTGTGCAGCTGGCATCATCGTTGCGTCGCACTCTTGTACTGCATACCATTCTGCAGCATTTTAGCCAGGTGCAAGCAATTTTCTACCGCAAAGATAAGGTGCCCGGCTCAGTTATAAAAACCCGATGAATTGCCCGGTCTTAAGTCCGGGGCGATGCATATTTGTTATACATTTAACCCATGAAACTCCTCAGCAAGATCCGTTTGATGATCGCTTTTATGATGTTTGCCATCATTATCAGCGGAATTACCGCTTTTCCTGTAGAAACAGAGCTGGCCTGGTTGTTAAGGCATCCGGTGCTGATACCCGGTTTTGCAGAAAACTGGCTAAAAACCGTGTACGAAGCCCTGAAAGAAACCAATACTAAACACCCCATGCTGGCTTATGGCTACGATTGGCTGGCTTTTGCCCATCTTGTGATCGCCATGGCTTTTATAGGCCCATACCGTGACCCGGTAAAAAACGAATGGATCATTGATTGGGCCATACTTTGCTGCCTGGCCGTTTTTCCATTGGCTTTTATAGCCGGCCCCATTCGTGGAATTCCGTTGTTTCATATTTTAATTGACTGTAGTTTTGGGCTGTTTGGATTAATACCTTTAATGATTTGCAAAAGATGGATAAAACAATTAAAACATACTTAGCCCTCGGCGACAGCTATACTATTGGCGAAGGCGTGCCGTTGCATGAAAGTTTTCCTTACCAGTTGCTGCAATTGCTTCGTAAAGCCGCTCAAGACAATACTGATAGCCGCCGTCAGGGTTTGCAACCGCTGACGGGGCTTGCTGGCAGCGGCTTTTTATTCAACGCCCCCGAAATTATAGCCAAAACCGGCTGGACCACCGATGAACTCGATACACAGATACAGCAAACCAGGGTTTTGCCACCCTATGATCTGGTAAGCCTGCTTATTGGTGTCAACAATCAATACCGCGGCAGGTCTGTAACCGAATTTGAAAAGGAGTTCACCCATTTGCTGCAGCTTGCTATTCAATTTGCTGCCGGCCAGCCAAAAAATGTTATCGTGCTCAGCATCCCCGACTGGGGTGTAACGCCTTTTGCCGAAGGAAGAGACCGGGTGCAGATTGCAAAAGAAATAGACGCCTATAATGCAGTATGCCAAAAAATGGCAGCAGGTTTTGGTTGTCATTTTATTAATATCACCACTTCGCAAAGGGAAGATGGGAATAAGGCTGAATTTTTAGCCGCAGATGGATTGCATCCCAGTGGGAGGGAATATGGAAAGTGGGCGGAGAAGATGAAAAAATTACGCTTCGATTATTGAGCCAGTTGATGCTTCTTGTATTTTATTAAGCATTTTTCTTTGGAATATTCAATTAATTTGTTTGCTTCATTCAGCGAATATTCACACCTAATTGAAAATTTAGAATTGAGCTTATAAATATTTCTCCATCTCCTCTTGATATTGTTCCGCTATTGCCCCCGCTTCCGCTGCAAAATTTTCTCCGCTTCCGGCATAAATGATCGCACGGCTGGCATTTACCAGCAGGCCTACATCTTCGATCATAGCGTTGCTGCTTATTTCTTCCAAGCTGCCACCCTGGAAACCCACACCTGGTACCAGTAAAAAATGATCGGATAAAATGCTGCGTATGTTTTCAAACTCCGTGGCCTGCGTGGCGCCCACCACAAACATCAGGTTGTTGGGGTTGCCCCATTTGCTTGCCGTTTTTAATACCCTTTCATATAAAAATTCTGCACGCAGTTGCTGGTGTTCATCATTGGCCTGGAGCGGCAGCATTTCAAAATCATTGGCACCCTTATTACTGGTAAGCCCCAGTACGATAGCCCATTTGTTTTCGTATTCCAAAAATGGCCGGATGCTGTCTTCGCCCATATAGGGTGCAATGGTCACCGCATCAAAAGGGAGGGTTTCAAAAAATGCTTTGGCATATTGCGATGAGGTATTGCCAATATCGGCCCGCTTGGCATCGGCAATGCTGAAATGCGTGGTTGGAATGTATGCCAGCGTTTCTTCCATGGCCTGCCAGCCTTTAGTACCCATGGCTTCATAAAATGCGGTGTTGATCTTGTAAGAAACGCAATGGTCTTTAGTGGCATCTATAATGGCTTTATTGAAATCCAGCACGGCGTTTTTATTTTGCTGCAGGTGTTTGGGTATCTTGCTGATATCCGTATCGAGCCCCACGCAGAGATAAGATTTTTTTGATCTTATTTGTTCAACCAGTACATTCCTGTGCATGTTTATGAATTTTGCTGCTGCAATGTTAGCATCATATTTTCAATTTCGGGACTATCCCATTTTTGCTCTATATTTTCAAGGGCCATCACCTGTTCCATTATGCGCTGCTGCCTGTTGCCGTTTTTGAGGGCATCGCTGTATCTTATCTGCGGACTAAAGGTAACCTGGCTGTACGCCGGTATCCATTTATCGGGATATTTGCTGCTGAAATTTGCTTCAATTTTTTTCTGCAGAAGAAATTTCGGGTCGGCCACTTTATCCCGCATCTCCACAAAATTATTCAACGCAAGGTCGGCAATGGCATCGGCATCGGGTTTGCGTAATTGTTCATATTCCGGAAGGATACGGCTCCAGTCTTCGTTATGTTTGCTGATCAGTTCATTTAGAACCCTGCAATCTTCAAAGCCACAGTTCATGCCCTGGCCAAAGAAGGGAACAATAGCATGTGCCGCATCGCCAATAAGTGCAAAATTATCTCCCCTTATCCACGGAAAGCATTTTACGGTAACCAGGGATGAAGTTGGGTTATGAAAAAAATCTTCCACCAGGGTGGGCATCAGTTTTTTGGCATCAGCAAAGTTTGATTCAAAAAAATCGCTGATCTTTTCCCTGCTGTTCAGGCTGCCGAAAGATGGTTCGCCATCAAAAGGGAAGAAAAGGGTGCAGGTAAAACTGCCGTCCATATTAGGCAATGCAATAAGCATATAATTTCCCCGGGGCCAGATATGAAGTGCATTTTTTTCTATCTGGAAAGTTCCGTTTTCGCCTGCAGGGATATGCAGTTCTTTATAACCAAAGTCAATATAGTATTGTTGATATTGAAACCGGTCGTGCTGGAGTTGGTGCGCAAGGCGTACTGCGGAATAGGCGCCGTCTGCTGCAAATAGAAGTTGAAAATTGATGGTTGATGGTTGATGGTTCGTATCGAAACTAAGTTTTTTTTCTTTCCAGTCAACTTGTTCGCTGCGATGGTTGAAATAGATGTTTACTCCATGTTGTTCTGCCAGGTCCATCAGCATTTTGTTCAGATCTCCCCGGCTTACAGAATTGATGAACTGCCCTTCTTTTCCATAGGGCTGAAAAGCAGTGCTGCCATTTGCATGATGCAGGTAGCGACCATGCATGGGAATAGCAATTTTCCTGATCTCATCCATAATGCCTACTTCTTCGAGTGCTTTAATGCCGCGGTCGCTTAGTGCCAGGTTGATGGATTTGCCGGCGGCAATTTTTTCTTTCCGCATATCGGGCCTGCGCTCATAAATATTCACGCTGTATCCTCTTTTTGCCAGGTAAATGGAAAGCAGGGAGCCTACCAGTCCTGAGCCGATGATGCTTGCTTCTTTTTTCATGCAATAACCGATTTAATGATTTGGCCAAACCTGAAAATATCTTCAAAACTGTTGTAAAGGGCCACTGGTGCCACCCTTATCACATTGGGTTCCCGCCAGTCGGCGATCACGCTTTGCTTTTTTAATTCTTCAAAAATTTTTTTGCCGTCTTTCATCATAAGCATACTTACCTGGCAACCGTGTTCATTTTCATTTTTTGGTGTGATGATCTCAATGAGTTTTTGGGCCGAACTGTTATTGATCTCTTCAAGCACGTAAAAAAGATACTCGCTAAGTTGCCTGTTCTTGGAAAAGATATTTTCAAGCCCGGCTTCTTCAAATATATCGAGCGATGCCTTATGAGCCGCCATGCTCAGTACCGGGGCATTGCTAAGTTGCCAGCCCTCGGCAGTTGGAATGGGGTTAAAACCTTTTTGCATTTGAAACCTCGTTTCTTTGTCGTAACCCCACCAGCCGGCAAAACGCGGCAGCGATTTATTACTGGCATGTTTTTCATGTATAAAAACACCGGAAACACCGCCCGGGCCGCTGTTAAGGTATTTGTAACTGCACCAGCAGGCAAAATCTGCGTTCCAATCGTGCAATTTTAATTCAATATTTCCGGCAGCATGTGCCAGGTCGAAACCTGCGAGCGCTCCCGCTGCATGTGCCGCCGCCGCAATAGCCTGCATATCGAACACCTGGCCGCTATAATAGTTTACGCCACCAAATAATACCAATGCCAGTTCGTTTTTATGCTGGTCAATAGTTTCTAAAATATCTTCCAGCCTTATGTGGTACTCAGCTTCCCGGGGCGCTACTTCCACTACGGCATCTTCATATTGGTATCCATGAAATTTTACCTGGCTTTCGAGCGCATATTGATCGGATGGAAATGCCTTTGCTTCGCATACGATCTTATAACGTTCTTTGGTGGGCCGGTAAAAACTAACCATCAATAAGTGAAGGTTAATGGTAAGCTGGTTCATGGCCACCACTTCTTCCGGTTTTGCACCCACTAATTTTGAAAGCGGCTCTGCAAACATTTCATGATAATCGAGCCAGGGATTGCGTGCATGAAAATGTCCTTCTACACCATAGTTCGCCCAGTCTTCCAGCTCACTGATGATATAATGCTGCGTGGACCTGGGTTGCAGTCCAAGGGAATTGCCGGTAAAGTAAATGCTCTCCTTTTCGTGCATGAGCGGAATATAAAACTGGTTGCGGAAAGTTTTCAGGTGGTCCTTTTCATCGAGGAACCTGGCATATTCCAGTGTGTTTTTGTATTTAAGGGGCATCCCAACTTTATCTTCCATACATTTTATATTGTAGCGATCACTTTAAGTTCGATGGCGATGGGTGTGGGCAGGCTTTTTACTTCCACCGTGGTTCTGCAGGCTTCCACCTCTTTAAAATATTCGCCGTAAATTTTGTTATACACAGGAAAATCTTTTTTCATATTGGTAAGAAAAACGGTTACATCCACTATCTTATCCCAGCTGCTGCCGCTTGCTTCCAGTACGGCTTTTACATTGGCAAATACGGAATGGCATTCGGCTTCTATGTCGTATTTTATGATATTACCCTCTGCATCCAGTTCGAGTCCGGGAATAATATTGTCGTTTGCCCTCCGGCTCCCGATGCCGGAAAGGAATAAAAGATTTCCAACCTTTCTGGCATGAGGATAGGCCCCAAGTGGTTTGGCGGCGGAATCTGTATTAAATACGGAACTGTTTGGCGTTTGGAGTTTACTGTTGTTTGGTTCTGTTCTGTTCATAAATTTTTGCCCTCTATGGGTCGTTTTATTGAGGTATTGCATTAAGGATGCAATTTTATTTCCCAGTTTCTGCGCATCTTCCTGCAATTCTATTAATTGTTCATTTACTATATATTGTTTATCTGAAATCCTGATTACCTGTGATAATGATTCATCTAAGGAGCCTTTTGATATGCTCAGGAACTGTATAAATTCAAGCCTGCTTCTTCCAAAGCCTTCTGCTATATTGTCCATCACAGAACCAGCTGAAGCTTCAACCTGATCCCTTAATTTAAAATCTTTCGACAGAGCGGAGGTTTTAGCGATTGAAATTATTTTGTTGAAATATACTCTCGCCAATTGCCATATTTCAAGGTCTTCGAATTTTTTAACCGTTCCCATAGCCAGATTTTTAAGTTACAATATTTAAAAGCTTCAATTGTATACTGAACCAACACCAAACCATCAACAGCAAACGGGCTTTTAAAATTCCACACAAATATTTTTCGCCTCTGTAAAAAACCTCAACGCTTCCCATCCGCCCTCACGCCCCACGCCGCTGTTTTTTACACCACCAAAAGGCGTGCGCAGGTCCCTTTGCAGCCAGCAGTTGATCCAAACGATGCCCGTTTCCAGTTTTTGTGCCAGGAGGTTGGCTTTTGAAATATCCTGTGTCCAAATGGTTGCTGCAAGTCCGTAAGAGGTGCCGTTTGCCAATGCTATGGCTTCATCTACGGTTTCAAATTTTTGCAGGGTTACCACGGGTCCAAAAATTTCTTCGGTATTGGTTTTACAGTTTTGATCAAGACCTTCCATTACGGTTGGTTCAATAAAATAGCCATTGGCGCACCTGCCTGTTAACCGAACTGCATTTCCACCGCATAAAATTTTCCCGCCTTCATTTCTGGCTATTTCAATGGCATTTAATATTTTCTCATAATGCAGTTTGCTTGCTATGGCGCCCTGTTTGCTGTTGTCATCCAGCGGATCGCCTATTGTTAATTTCTTTGTTTCCTCGATAAAAGCTGTTTTGAATTTTTCGTAAACTGAGGATTCCACTAAAATCCGGCTGCCGCATAAACAGATCTGCCCCTGGTTGCTGAAAGAAGATTGAACGGTAGTGCGCAGCATCTTCTGCCAATCGCAATCGGCAAAAATAATATTCGGGTTTTTGCCGCCAAGTTCGAGCGATAATTTTTTGAACTGGGGAGCGGCAATGGATGCTATGCGTTCGCCTGCTCTTGTACTGCCGGTAAAGGAGATGGCTTTAATTTCGGGGTGTTTTACAATGGCCTCACCGCAGGAGGGACCATCGCCATGAAGTATGTTTAATACACCATCGGGTAAGCCGGCTTTCTTACAGATCTTGCCCAGCAAAAAAGCTGTTACGGGTGTTATTTCCGATGGTTTTGCAATTACACAATTGCCAGCCGCCAGGGCTGGGGCGATCTTCCAGGTAAATAAATAAAGCGGCAGGTTCCAGGGAGAAATGCAGCCCACCACGCCAATGGGCTGTCGCAAAGTGTAATTCACCGCACGGTTTTCCATGCTATGGCTTTCATTGGCAAAATGCATGATGCCGGTGGCAAAAAAGCGGAAATTAGCAGCTGCCCGGTAAATATCCACCTTGCGGCTCAGCCAGAGCGGCTTGCCATTATCGTTTGTTTCTGCCAGGGCAAGCGCTTCCGCATTTTCGTCAATAAGTGTTGCAATCCTGTTTAAAACGAGAAACCTGTTTTCAATAGTTGTATTGCTCCATAATTCAAAAGCCTTTTTGGCAGCCGAAACGGCAATTTGCACATCTTTTTCATTACTGTTTGGTATCTGTCCGCTTATTTCACCGGTGGCCGGGTTGATATTATCGAGAAAACGGCCACTGAGCGGACCAATAAAGTAGCCGCCGATAAAATTTTCAAGATGATGGGGAATAGCAAGCTCCATTTGTCAAAATTAAGCATTTGAAGTTAAGGGTAAAAATCATTCCGATTCATTAACTTTACCCGGTTGAGGAAACTTCATTGGTCAACCTTAAAACTTCATTTTATGCCGATTGCTGCGCCTTTCAATTTAAAAAAATGGATCGATGATAACCGGGCCCTGCTTAAACCCCCGGTGGGAAACAAATGCGTGTACACCGATGCCAAAGATTTTATAGTAATGATCGTAGGCGGGCCCAACAGCCGCAAGGATTATCATTACAATGAAACCGAAGAGCTGTTTTACCAGCTTGAAGGCGATATCACTGTAAAGATCATAGACGAAGGCAAGCCCAGGGACATCCATATCAAAGAAGGGGATATGTTTTTACTGCCACCGCAAACGCCGCATAGCCCGCAGCGTGGCCCTAATACCGTAGGACTTGTAATAGAAAAAGTGCGTGCCGGGGAAAAGGACGGTTTTTTATGGTATTGCGAAAGCTGCGGTAACAAGCTGTATGAAGAATACGAAGAAATAAATGATATCGTGAGCCAGTTGCCTCCCATCATGAGCGGTTTTTATGCCGATGAGCATAAGCGCAGCTGCAAAAAATGCGGGGCTGTAATGGCACCACCGGTGAAGAAAGGGTAAAGCATCATTGTTTTAAAGTTTGGTGTTTGGCGTTAAGTGTTCAAAACGCCAAACACCAAACATTTTTTTGGCTTAATGAAGATCGACATCCATACACACATCATGCCTGCTTCTATGCCCAACTGGGTGAAGAAGTTCGGCTATGGCGAATTTATACACCTGGAGCACCGGAACTGTAAGGCCTGCATGATGAAGGGCGATAAACTGTTCCGGGAAGTGGAGGATAACTGTTTTGATGCCTCTGTACGTCAGAAAGATATGGACCAGGCAGCAGTGAGCATACAGGTGCTTTCCACCATTCCTGTTTTGTTTAATTACTGGGCAAAGCCATCGGATGGTTTGGAAACAAGCCGTTTTTTTAATGATCATATTGCGGATACGGTTTCAAAAGATACGGCACGTTTTATTGGTATTGGTACGGTACCGCTGCAGGATGTGGATATGGCTATTGCAGAAATGGAGCGCTGTGTACAGGAATTGAAAATGCCGGGGCTTGAAATTGGGAGCAATATCAATGCTGTTAATTTAAGCGATAAAAAATTCTTTCCATTTTATAAACGTGCAGATGAACTCGGTTGTTCCTTATTTGTTCACCCCTGGGAAATGATGGGAGAAGCGCAAATGCAGCAATACTGGCTTCCCTGGCTGGTGGGCATGCCTGCAGAAACAAGCCGTGCTATCTGCTCCATGATCTTTGGCGGCGTACTTGAAAAATTCCCTTCTCTTAAAATAGCATTTGCACATGGCGGCGGATCCTTTCCTTCCACCATTGGCAGAATTGAGCATGGTTTCCATGTGCGGCCCGACCTGGTGGCCGTTGATAATAAAATAAATCCACGGCATTATATCGGCAAATTCTGGATCGACAGCCTGGTGCATGATGAGAAAGCAATGCATTTTATTATGGATGAAATGGGGGCTGATAAGATATGCCTTGGCAGTGATTATCCTTTCCCGCTTGGTGAACATCACCCGGGAAAATTGATTGAACAGATGGAAATGGATAACAGCACGAGGGAAAAGTTGCTGTATAAGAATGCACTCGACTGGCTGGGGATCTCCCTTTAACATTTTGTATATACGGCGTTAAACATTTGTTAGTCTGACAGCAGGCTGTTGGAATTCTCTTTCAACTGTGTGATATTTGATCACTCACTCACAAAAACACACGGCGCACAAAAATTTCTACATTGATTTTTCTTATTGCATTCACCTTTAAAATGAAAAACCAATGTGTGCCAGGCAAATCAGCGCAACAGCCGTTGCCATCCTTCTCCTTACCGCGAAAACATTTTCTCAAACCAAATACGAAGCAGGCTTAGGGCTGGGGGCTTATGTGTACCAGGGCGATCTTGTACCCGGCAGGCTGGGATCGCTCAAGACCATTTCGCCGGGCATCCATCTATCTTTTGCAAAACCAATTTTTCCTTTGCTTACACTGCGGGCCATGTTTACGTACACAAAGCTCCGTGGCGATGAAACAAAGTACAACCCCGGGTACAGGCAATTCCGTGCATTTAAATTTACAAATGGGGTAAAGGAGTTGAGCCTGCTGGCACAGTATAATATTTTTGGCAACCGGGAGTATGAACCCTTGTTTGAACCTTATGTGTTTGCCGGCGCAGGATTGAGTTTTATGAATGTGAAGCGTGATTACAGCGGGTTTAATGCCGCGTATTTTGGAGAGAACAACGACCAGGCTGCCCGGTTGGCGCAGGACGCTGCAGTAGCACCGCCAAGCAGCACCATCGTATTCCCATTAGGCGCGGGGCTGCGTTATAATTTTTCGGAAAAGTTTTCATTGAACATGGAAGCCGGTTACCGTTTTACCAGAGGCGATTATGTGGATGGATACAGTATTTCAGCCAATCCTAAAATGAAAGACAAATATTATGGCATTACGGCGGGTCTTATTTATAAGATAGGGAAAAAAAGCACGGGTATTGGGTGTCCCACTAATGCAAACTAATATTTCCGGGTATAGTTTTTTAACGCAAAGCTCCGCTAAGAAAGCCGCAAAGGATCGCAGTGTAAGAAGTTAAATGATTAAATCAGCAGACCGGGTTCATCCTTTCTGTTCCCTCAAAGACAGGGCCTGCCGGAAACAGCAGGCCTTTTTATATTTTATAAACAAGCAGCAAGAGCGAAATGCAAAAAGAAAATAACGCTACTGTTTTTATAAAGCTCCAAAATCTAGAATCTAAAATCTTAAATATTAAATATCAATGGCTTCCCCATAGGCAACTGCAGTGGCTTCTTTAATGCCTTCGCTCATGGTGGGATGCGGATGCACGGCGTTTAAAATTTCATGTGCAGTGGTTTCCAGTTTGCGGGCCACCACGGCTTCGGCGATCATTTCGGTAACATTCATACCAATCATATGGCAGCCCAAAAATTCCCCGTATTTGGCATCGTAGATCACTTTTACAAAACCTTCTGTAGCGCCCGCTGCACTTGCTTTTCCGCTGGCCATAAAGGGAAATTTGCCGATCTTGATCTCGTAGCCGGCGTCTTTGGCCGCTTTTTCTGTATAACCTACCGAAGCAATTTCCGGTGTGGTATAAGTACAGCCGGGAATATTGTTATAATCCATCGGGGTTATTTTATGCCCGCTTAAATGTTCGGCCGCATTGATGCCTTCTTTGGCAGCTACATGTGCTAATGCTTGTCCGGGAGTGCAATCGCCAATCGCATATAAACCGGCCACACTGGTCATTTGGTTTACATCTACAATAATTTTTCCTTTATCTGTTTTTACGCCCATTTGTTCCAGGCCAATGTTTTCAATATTGGCCACTACGCCCACGGCACTCAGCAATATATCGGCTTCCAGCATCATTTCGCCACTGGCAGTTTTAACAGTGGCTTTTACGCCATTGCCGCTGGTATCCACTTTGGTAACCTCGCTGCTGGTCATTATTTCGATACCCTGTTTTTTGAATTGTTTTTCCAGTTCTTTGCTGATATCGTCATCTTCAACCGGAACTAGTTTTGGCATAAATTCCACAATGGTAACTTTTGTACCCATGCTGTTATAAAAATAAGCAAACTCGCTGCCTATGGCGCCGCTGCCGCATACGATCATGCTCTTTGGCTGTGTTGGTAAAACCATTGCTTCACGGTACCCAATAATTTTTTTGCCATCAATGGGCATGCTGGGCAATTGCCTGCTGCGGGCACCCGTTGCCAATATAATATTTTTTGCTTCCAGTGTTTGTTTACTGCCATCGGCTGCAGTTACTTCCAGTTTGGTGGGGGCTATTAATTTACCGGTTCCCATTACCACATCTATCTTATTTTTTTTCATAAGGAACTGCACACCTTTACTCATTTTATCGGCCACGCCGCGGCTGCGCTTTACCACAGCGCCAAAATCACTTTGGGCACCGCTTATGCTGATGCCGTAATCGGCTGCATGTTTTGCATAATCGTACACCTGGGCGCTTTTCAATAAGGCCTTGGTGGGAATACAGCCCCAGTTGAGGCAGATGCCGCCCAGGCTTTCTTTTTCCACTATTGCCACTTTTTTACCAAGCTGGCTTGCACGGATGGCCGCAGGGTATCCACCGGGGCCGCTTCCAAGAACAATTACGTCGTATGCCATAAAATTCGGTTCGTTTTATTTGAAAATTTAGGCAAATTTAGGGCTATTGGCCGTAACGGGCAAGTTATCAAATAGGGTTGTCAACCTGGTTGCTTTGCCAGCCGCCGGCAGGGCTTATAGCCGCTGATGGGGTTTCTATCCGGCAGTCATTGATCCTGGGATACTATTTCCAACTTATTATCCCTGATTTTCCTGCCTTTTCCTACCTTCGTATCCTCATGCATCCCGATTATCCACATAAAATTTTTAATGATAAGCGCTGCCATTACAGCATGCTGATGATGGCGCTTGCCATGGATGCGGTTTTTTCTGATCAATAGTGATCTGCAGTAGAAGTGTGCGACGCAACGGCTGCCGCACAAGGCTGTAAAAGCCGGTTTCATCATCATAAAAATTCATCATCATGGATACTCAATCAATTGCAACAAAGCAACCTCCGGCAACAGATGATTTTCTGCCGCTGCAGGGAACCGATTTTGTAGAACTTTATGTGGGCAATGCCAAGCAGGCGGCTCATTTTTATAAAACGGCTTTTGGCTTTCAGCCCCTGGCCTACCGCGGCCCCGAAACAGGCGAAAAGGATTTTGTGAGCTATGTACTCCGCCAGAACAAGCTGACCTTAGTACTTACTACTGCACTTAGACCCAATAATGAAATTGCCGATCATGTGGCTAAGCATGGTGACGGTGTTAAATTTCTGGCACTTCGTGTGGATGATGCCTATGATGCCTGGAAACAAACTACCCATCGTGGAGGAAAAAGTTTTGTGGCCCCGCATGTGTTAAGCGATGCTGATGGCGAAGTGATCATCAGCGGCATTCACACTTACGGCGAAGTAGTGCATCTCTTCATTGAAAGAAAAAATTACCGGGGCGATTTTATGCCGGGGTTTCGCAAATGGGAAAGCGATTACAAACCAGCCGAAACCGGCTTGCAATATGTAGACCATTGTGTGGGCAATGTTGGCTGGAACCAGATGAACCCCCGGGTAAAATTTTATGAAGAGGTAATGGGGTTCCGCAATATTTTAAGTTTCGACGATAAGGATATTTCCACCGAGTATTCTGCCCTCATGAGCAAAGTGATGAGCAATGGAAATGGGTATGTAAAATTTCCCATTAACGAGCCTGCCGAAGGAAAGAAAAAAAGCCAGGTGGAAGAATATCTTGATTTTTACCTGGGCGAAGGCGTACAGCATGTGGCGGTGGCCACCAATAATATTATTGAAACCGTAACGGCCCTGCAAAACCGTGGGGTGGAATTCTTAAAAATTCCCGGCAGTTATTATGATACCGTGCTCGACAGGGTTGGGCAGATCGATGAGGACCTGGCGCCGCTGCGGGAACTGGGCATTTTGATAGACCGGGACGATGAAGGTTATTTGCTGCAGATATTTACCAAGCCGCTGCAGGACAGGCCGACACTCTTTTTTGAGATCATTCAGCGTAAGGGTGCCAAAAGTTTTGGGAAAGGAAATTTTAAAGCCCTGTTTGAAGCGCTGGAAAGGGAGCAGGAAGCCAGGGGGAATTTGTAGTTCATAAGTTAACGGGTTGATAAGTTGACAAGTCGACGGGTTAACAAGTTGAAAGGTTGATAAGTTGAGAAGTACCTGCCATATTTAAGCATCCCTTGTCAACGTGTCAACTTTTTAACTTGGTTCTTTTTTAACTTTCCCGAAAGAATATTTTTACTAATTTCACGTTGATCTTATAGCCAATATTTGTATGAAGAAGTACTTTTTTAATTTCATTGCGGTGATGATGACGCTGTTTGTTCTTTCGTTGCAAGCGAAGGCGCAGGATGCTGCAGGGCCGCAAAAATTATATACCCGTGCGCAGGATCCGTTGAGCAGGGTGGAGGATTCGCTTCAAAAACAGTTTGAAAAACAAAAACTGGAATGGCCGCCAGCAGCCATGTATATCCGCTCCTTTAAATACGACCGCCAACTGGAAGTTTGGGTTAAAAACAGCCTGAACGAAGGGTATAAACTTTTTAAAACTTATAAAGTGTGCATGCAAAGCGGCTCTATGGGCCCCAAACGCATGGAAGGCGATTACCAGGTACCTGAGGGATTTTATTATATCAATGAATTCAATCCAAACAGTGTATTCCATTTATCGCTGGGGCTCAATTATCCCAATGCTTCCGACCGTATTTTAAGCGATTCTGTAAGGCCCGGCAGTGCCATTTACATACACGGAAATTGTGTAAGTACGGGCTGTATCCCCATAAGCGATATGCCTATTGAAGAATTGTATGTGCTTGCTTCCAATGTAAGAACACAGGGGCAGGAATTTATACCGGTGCATGTTTTCCCGGTAAGGTATAATGTAAAAAAATCTTTAGACTATCTTAATACTTCCATAGAGCATAATGATTACCTTAAAACGTTCAATGCTAATATCCGGCAGGTTTTTGATTTTTTTGAGGTTAAGAAACAACTCCCGGTAATTATGGTAAATAAGAGAGGGGAGTATGTGGTGAATTGACCCAAAAGCGAAACTACTTTCAAAAGGAATTTGTTTTGATGGATCGTTAGTGACATTTTACTGCAGGGGAACGCAGCGGAAGACGAGTGCTTCTAAGCGTTGTACTGGTTATGTATTCTTATTTTATTATAGAAGTTCCCGGTTACTCAAATAAGTTTGGATAATCGCTTATGACACCATCGGCACCGAGTGCTTTAATTTTTTCAATGCCGGCTTTATCGTTTACCGTCCAGGGAATCAGTTTTATATTCCGCTTGTGGCAGGCTTCCACCAATTTTTCATTTACGAGTTGATAAGCAGGGCTGTAGATACTGGGTGTAAACCCAAGGTCGTCGAGTTGTTTCTCAAAGCTGCGGGGGTCGTATGCTTCAATGAGCATAGCGGTTTTCATTTGCGGGTAATGCTGGTGCAGGTATTGCAGCGTGCGGAAATCGAATGATTGTATGATGCAGAAATCTTCCATTTCATTTTCTTTGATCACCTGCATAATCAGCTCAACGAACTCGGCCGGTCTTGGGTGATAAAGATCATCTGTAGCCGGCTTTGATTTGGTTTCGATATTAAAAAAAGGGAAAGGGCGGCGCCTGGTCATCATATCCTGCTTAACTGCCGCAAATACCTCTGAGAGTAAGGGTTTATGCAACTTGATTTTTTGTTGTGATGTAAAACGGGGATGCGGCTTCATTCCAATATCATAGGTCTTCACCTCTTCATAATCCATCCGGTAGATATTGTAGGCTTTCTCCTCTTTTTCTTCAATAAAAGTTCCGTCGGGCCTGGTTGTTATTTCATGATTAAAAAAAGGTTCATGAGAGAGGACCGGTTTCTTATCTTTTGTGATCACAACATCCATTTCGAGGGTGCTTACATTGTAACCGAGCGTATGCAGCATGGCTGGTATGGTATTTTCCGGCATCAATCCGCGGCAGCCACGGTGACCCTGCTGATCGAATTTGTCCTTTTTGAACGGAATATTATTTTCTGCCTGCATTTTTTTAGTGTTATTGCATGAAAAGATCAAAGCTGCGGTGAAGAGGAAGAGCAGTTTCTTTGACATGGTTTAGAGGTTTAAAAGGTTTAAGGGTTTAAAGGTTTAAGGGTTTAAAGGTTTAAAGGTTTAAGGGTTTAAAGGTTTAAGGGTTTAAAGGTTTAAGGGTTTAAAGGTTTAAAGGTTTAGGAGTGGTTAAAACTTAAAAAATGGCAGCTATATTATTACATTATCGAATTGGCACATTTTCACATTTTATCATTTGCACATCTGCACATTTTATCATTTGCACATTCTACTTTTAACTCAGTCCCGAAATCTTTCCACTTGCATCGATATCCATTCCTTCTGCAGCGGGTATATTGGGAAGCCCCGGCATACGCATCATTTCACCACAGATGGGGATGATAAAGCCCGCGCCTGCTGCAAATTCAAATTCCCGGATGGTGATGGTAAAATTTTGCGGGCGGCCTATTTTTCTTTCATCATCAGAAAGGCTTTTTTGGGTTTTGGCCATGCAAACGGGCATTTTATCAAAGCCCAGTTCTTTTATCTGTTTCAGCTGGCCCAGTGCTTTTACCGAGTAAGCCACTTTAGCAGCGCCATATACTTTGGTAGCGATCGTTTCAATTTTTTCTTCTACAGGCATATCATTCGTATACAGTGGAGAAAACTGGCTGTGATTATTTTCCACCAGCTGCACCACTTCTGTTGCAAGTTCCGTCATACCTTTTCCACCTTCGGCAAAACCTTTGCATACGATGGCTTTCATTCCCATGCCTTTGCAGAAATCCTGGATCATTTCTATTTCGGCGTCAGTATCATTGGGAAACCAGTTGATAGCTACTATTGGGGTTACCCCAAAAAGCTTTACGTTTTCAATATGCTTGCCAAGATTGCTGCAGCCTTCCATCACTTTGCCGGCAGAAGCTGTTTCAAGCTCATCTTTTTTAGCCCCGCCATGGTGCCGCATGGCCCTTACCGTTGTAACAATAACGGCGGCCTTGGGTTTTAACCCGGATGAAGCGCATTTGATATCGAAGAATTTTTCTGCTCCCAGGTCTGCTGCAAAACCGGCTTCTGTAATCACATAATTACTGATGGATAGTCCCATTTTTGTGGCTATGATGGAATTGGTACCCTGTGCAATGCTTGCAAAAGGCCCACCGTGCAAAATGGCCGGATTGCCTTCGAGCGTTTGTACAAGATTTGGTTTAATGGCATCTTTGAGCAGTATGGCCATAGCGCCCACGGCATTAAGATCCCGTGCAAAAACCGGTTTTCCCTGGATCGTATTTCCAATGAAAATATTAGCCAACTTTTGTTTAAGATCTTCCAAATCTTTGCTCAGGCAGAGGATGGCCATGATCTCTGATGCAGGGGTGATGTTGAAACCATCTTCTCGCACAATTCCATTGCCGGTGCCGCCTAGCCCGATCACGATATGCCGCAACGAACGGTCGTTCACGTCCATAACCCTTTTCCATACAATACTACGGGGATCAAGCTGCAGGCTGCGTTTTTTATTCTGCAGGTTATGGTCTATCATGGCGCTTAACAGGTTGTTGGCTTTTTCAATCGCAGCAAAATCGCCTGTAAAATGCAGGTTGATGTCTTCCATGGGTATGATCTGCGAATAACCGCCACCCGCTGCGCCACCCTTCATGCCAAACACAGGGCCAAGCGATGGTTCCCGTAATACAGCCATGGCTTTTTTGCCAATCAGATTAAGGCCATCAGTTAAGCCAACTGTGATGGTTGTTTTTCCTTCGCCTGCAGGCGTGGGTGTAACGGCCGTTACCAATACCAGGTTGTTTTCTTTCAGCTTTTCTTCGTTGATAAGCTTTAGCGGGAGCTTGGCTTTGTGTTTGCCATAGTATTCCAGGTCGTCGTTACTGATACCAATGGCTGCGGCAATTTCTTTTATATGGCGGATAGGGGCATTTTGGGCGATCTCAATATCGGGGAGCATAAAAATAATTTACGCCAAACTTAAGGCTATTATACCAATTGAAAAATGATTCTTATCAAGATTGTTACCAGGAGGAAATGCCTTTGTCTGTAAGTTATCCTGGTAAAAACATATCTTGTCAATCCAAATACCCAAACCTTCCCTGGTTATAGTCATTAAAAGCCTGCACTATTTCCTGTCGGGTGTTCATTACAAAGGGGCCGTGTGCCGCAATGGGTTCATTGAGCGGTTCCCCGCTTAATACCAACACTACAGCATCTTCCAATGCTTCCATGTTGAAATCTTCGCCTTCATTGCTGAACAGTAAAAGATTATCTGTATCCACTGTTTCGGACCCGTTCACTTTTATGCTTCCTTCTACCAGGAGTAATGCAGTATTGTAATGGGCAGGAAAACTGAATGAAGCACTATTGCCTTTTTTTAGTTTTACATTCATCAGGTTTACCGGGGAAAAAGTTTTTGCAGGCCCATTAATGCTGTTATAAGACCCTGCGATCACTTCCACCATGCCGGCTTTGTTTGGCAAAATAAATTTTGAAATATCGCTGTTGCTGATAGCCTGGTATTTAGGCTTACTCATCTTATCTTTTGCAGGCAGGTTCACCCAAAGCTGCACCATTTGAAAATCGCCGCCTGCACGGCTGAAGTTTTCCTCGTGATATTCTTTATGCAGTACGCCACTTGCTGCGGTCATCCATTGAACATCGCCTGGTTCAATTACACCACTATTGCCTGAACTGTCGTGGTGGGCTACTTTGCCTTTATAGGCAATGGTTACTGTTTCAAAACCCCGGTGGGGATGCACATCCACGCCACGTGGTTTTTCGGAAGGGGAGAAATGGTATGTTGAGTTGTAATCCAGCATAAGGAAGGGGTCCATACGCTCCATACCAAGGCGATAGGTGCCAGGGATGAAATTATGCACCCGAAAACCATCTCCCACATAATGAGGTGCTGGCGGGGCGGCTACCATTTCAATTTTCTTTGTTGCCATAGTTGTAATTTTTATAGTGCAAATGTACAATGGCATAGAGCCTGAATCCATTGATCTATGATAAGAAAATGAAGAAGTCAATTTTTGTAAAACCTGGCTTCTTTATTTTCCGGAATTTTTGTTTGCCAGTTCTTTCCTCACCCGGCTGAGGCTTTCGGGTGTGATGCCAAGGTAGGAAGCGATCATCCATTGCGGAACCCGTAGTGTAAGATCATAATAGGTATCTACAAAACTGAGGTAACGCTGTTCGGCTGTTTCGCCCAGCAATGCATTGATGCGTTTTTGCAAATGCCGGATATGATTTTGAAGCGCTCTTTCATTATGGGTAACATAGGAGGCACTTGTGCAGGCGGCTTCTTTGCTGAAATTTTTATCCATCATTATCACCGTGCTGTCTTCAAGTGCATCTATAAAATAATCGGATGGTTCGTTAAAATAAGCGCTGCTGCGGTCGGCAACGATCCAGTTTTCGGGGGCAAACTGGTTGATATGTTCTTTCCCGGCATCATCGATCGTATAGGAGCGTAACAATCCTTTTTCTACAAAAAAACTGTGTTCGCATACATCTCCCTGGCGCAATAAAAAATCCCCTTTTGAAAATTTTTTCTGCCGGGTATGTTTTTCCAATGATGAAAACTGTTCATCTGTAAGCCCGGCTTTTATTGTCAGGTATGTTTTGAAGTTATTCATTAAGGGGTAAATAAGGAAACAAAAATGTGTACACTAATTTCATCATTTGCACATCCCGTTTCAACCGCTGACGGGGTTTGCAACCGCCGTCAGGGTTTCCGTTTCAACCGCTTGCGGGGTTTGCAACCGCCGTCAGGGTTTCCGTTTCAACCGCTTGCGGGGTTTGCAACCGCCGCCAGGGTTTCCGTTTCAACCGCTTGCGGGGTTTGCAACCGCCGCCAGGGTTTCCGTTTCAACCGCTTGCGGGGTTTGCAACCGCCGCCAGGGTTTCCGTTTCAACCGCTGACGGGGTTTGCAACCGCCGTCAGGGTTATTTCAAAATGCTCCTGCTGATAACGATCCGCTGTACTTCACTGGTGCCTTCATAGATCTGGGTGATTTTTGCATCACGCATCATGCGTTCTACATGATATTCTTTTACAAATCCGTAGCCACCATGTACCTGCACAGCTTCTGTGGCGGTCCACATGGCGGTTTCGCTGCTAAACACTTTGGCCATGCTGCTGCTGAGTGTATAATCGATCCCATTGTCTTTTTCCCAGGCAGCTTTCAGGCAAAGCAAACGGCTGGCTTCAATGCGGGTGGCCATGTCGGCCAGTTTAAATTGGATGATCTGGTGGTTCATGATCTCTGTTCCAAAAGCTTTGCGTTGTTTGCTGTAAGTTTTTGCCAGCTCATAAGCGCCACTGGCAATACCCAATGCCTGGGAGGCAATGCCGATGCGGCCACCTGCCAGTGTTTTCATGGCAAACTTAAAACCAAATCCATCTTCTCCGATGCGGTTTTGTTTGGGAACTTTTACGTCATTGAACATAATGGTATGTGTATCGCTGCCACGGATACCCAGTTTGTTTTCTTTGGCGCCCACCAATACACCGGGCCAGCTTTTTTCAACGATAAGGGCATTGATGCCTTTGCTGCCTTTTGAAACATCGGTTTGTGCAATCACTAAATAAGTACTGGCACTGCCGCCATTGGTAATCCAGTTTTTTGTTCCGTTGAGTAAATAATGATCCCCTTTATCTTCGGCCGTGGTTCTTTGAGAAGTGGCATCGCTTCCTGCTTCGGGTTCACTTAAAAGAAAAGCCCCAATATGCAGTTGGCCGTCTTTTTTTCCTTGTGCAAGGGGTACCAGGTATTGTTGTTTTTGTTCTTCTGTTCCGAATTCCTGCAGCCCATAGCAAACAAGGCTGTTGTTTACGCTCATGCACACGCTCACGCTTGCATCCACTTTGCTGATCTCTTCCATGGCAAGTACATAAGAAACGGTATCCATCCCGCTACCGCCGTACTCGGGCTTTACCATCATGCCCATAAAACCAAGGTCGGCCAGTTTTTCAATCTGTTCATTTGGAAATTTTTGGTTTTCGTCCCTTTCAATTACTCCAGGCAGGCATTCATTTTGTGCAAAATCGCGGGCAGCCTGCTGTATCATCAGCTGCTCTTCGGTTAGTTGAAAATTCATATAGCAATTATTTAGGCTGCAAAAGTAAGCGAAAAGGATTATTTAGGGGAATTTAGGTTACTGATTACACGGATTATGCGGATTACAGGGACCATACAAGGGTTAAGCGGGAATGAAAAGTGTACAAGTAACCTTATAAAATCTGACGATATTCAACCATAATATGGCTGGTACTTATGGAACCCTTCGAACCCTTAGAACCTCTGATCCCACCTGAACCCTTTTATGTTTTATCTTCGCTGTATGCAAACTGCGCAGCAAAACCTTAAGATACAGAAGGCCATTGCTATTCTTTCTGTAGTGCTGTTCCTGGTAAAAATAATAGCCTGGTATCTTACAAGATCAGTGGCCATCCTTACAGATGCGCTTGAAAGTATTGTGAACGTAGTGGCCAGTTTTATTGGTGTTTACAGTCTCTATGTTTCTGCCAAGCCAAAAGATGCCGACCATCCTTACGGGCATGGTAAAGTGGAATTCATTTCGGCAGCAGTGGAAGGAACGCTCATTTTTGTGGCCGGTGTTTATATCATCTTTGAAGCCGTCAATAACCTCCGGCACCCGTACGAGATCAAAAAACTGGATGCCGGTATCATCCTGGTTTCTGTTGCTGCTGTTGTCAATTATATTGCCGGCTCCATTTGTATTAAAACGGGGAAGAAAAACAGTTCTCTGGCACTTATATCCAGCGGAAAACACCTGCAATCTGATACTTATACCACGGCGGGCATTGTGGCAGGACTCCTGCTTCTTTACTTTACAAAAATTGAATGGTTAGACAGTGCGGTGGCCATTCTTTTTGCGCTTATTATCATTTATACCGGGTATAAGATCGTTCGCAGTTCCATTGCAGGCATTATGGATGAAGCCGATGATGAACTGCTGAAAGACATGGTGGTAACCTTAAATAAAAGCAGGAGGGAAAACTGGATAGACCTTCACAACCTGCGCATCATCAAATATGGGGCTACCCTTCATATGGACTG
Organism: uncultured Chitinophagaceae bacterium; assembly: GCA_963754695.1. Lineage (GTDB taxonomy): Bacteria > Bacteroidota > Bacteroidia > Chitinophagales > Chitinophagaceae > Ferruginibacter. Next base: position 47,738 of record CAVWGU010000010.1, on the reverse strand, counting down.
CCATCTTACTGTTCCCTGGTATTTTAATGTGCATGAAGCCCATACAGAGATAGATTCCTTATCCGGACTTGTAAAGGAAAAGTATGGCGAATCAATGGAGCTTTTTGTTCATTCAGACGGGTGCCTCGATTTTAGCTGTGCCATTTGTAAAAAGCAGGAATGTTCATTAAGAAAGTTTCCTTATGAACGGCAGGTGGAATGGACGGTTGAAAATATTAAGCGTAACAACAAGCACAGGTTAGATACATAAAACCAACGCAAAAAAAAAGCCGTTTCATGACGAAACGGCTTTGCTGAAGCATTTATATTTTATTGAATAAGTATTACCGTACCTTTTTTCTGAACCTGTTTACCATTCCTGTCAACACCTTTTATCATCCACACATAGGTTCCGGCAGGTTGCTTGCGGCCAAGGAATCTTCCATCCCATCCTTTGAGCCATTCTTTAGTTTCAAATACCATTTTTCCATAGCGGTCAAATACCCGGAAATATTCTGTACTTACAATACCCACCGGTATGGGCCGGAAGATATCGTTTCTACCATCGGCATTGGGGGTAAACGCATTAGGTAAATAATAAGTTGGGCCAGTATACGCTTTTACAAATACGGTGTCCCAGCCAATACAACCGGCAATGTCCATTACCTGGAGCGTAAACCTGGTATCATCGTAAATTGTAGCCAGCGGGTTTTGGTAAGCGCTGCTGTTGAGCACCCCTGCCGGCGACCAAACGTATTGCACACCACCGCTTCCGTAAAGCTGGTGCGGTACACCTGCCACGGCAATGGTATCGCGGCCTGCATAGGCAGGTACTGGTGGCGTTACGATCAACTGTATATTGTCGGTTGTAAGGAAATTGCACCCATAATCGTCTTCCACCGTAAGTGTATATTGGTAACTGCCTGCATCGGGAGGGGACACCTGTGTTACAGCCTGGGAAGTGGAAGATAAAAAGCTTGAAGGCGTCCAGGTAAAAATAACCGGGCCAGATGTATTGCTGGCAGTTCCATGGAAAGTAGCAGCGGTTCGGTAACAGATAGCGGTATCGTCTCCTGCATGCGCAATAGGTTCATGTAATACATTTACAATGATGGTATCCCATCTTTGGCAAAGCCCCCAGGTAAGATGCAGCACATATTCAGCCGTATCTGTTGGCGTTACTACTGCATTTCTTACAGATGGGTTTGCAATAGTGCTGTTGGGTACATTGGTGCTGTACCAGTCCCAAACAAATGCGCTGGCCGCAATAATATTTACATTTGGCCTGATCGTTTTGGAACTGCGCACACAAACCGTGGTATCGGGGCCGAGGCTCAGCCGCATCGTATCATTCAACATAACAGTAGCAGCGGCCGTATCCCTGCAACCCTTGGCATCTTTTACCACCAATATACTATATGTTCCAATGGCCGGGGCAATAAATGTTGGGCTAGCCTGGAATGTGGTTCCATCCATTGAGTATTGATAAGGCGTTGTGCCTCCCGCAGCACTCAACTGTATTTGTCCGTCGTTTCCAAAACAAGTTGATGGTGCCGGACTTGAAGCGGAAGCAATAAGCGCCGAAGGTTCATTGAGAAAAACTGCAACACTGTCTTTGATACATCCCACCGCATCTCTTATCCTGAAAGAATAAGTGCCGGTTGGTAAACCGGTGAATGTATTCCCAGGCTGGAAACTGCTGAAGGCAGGCCCCATGGCATATTCGTAAGGTGCTACACCGCCGCTTGCATTAATGCGGATAGACCCATTTGAATTGCCATTGCAAAGTGGCAATGTATTGGTAACTGTAAGCCTTAATGGAGGGTTCGTGGTCAATGTAAATGAACCGCTGCCAGTACAGCCGATTGCATCAGAAAAGCTGTAGTTGTAGGTTATATTGGGACTAAGACCGGTAAAGATGCCGGTATTATTAGCGCCCACGCCGGCAAGAGAAAAATTAAAAGGACCTGTACCGCCGGTTGGATTAATGGTGACCTGGCCATCATTGATACCTGCACATGGTGGATTTGTTCTAATAACCGTAGATGCCAATGGCGGCCCATAAAAGATATTGATGCCTGTTCTTGTAAAACTGCAACCAAGCCCGTTTGTAGCGGTTACTGAATAAATGCCAGGTGCAAGATTATTGAAAACCCCGGTTGCATTGCTTGTGCCCCCCGGTGTTAAAACATAATTATATGTTCCTGTAATATTTGGTGTAATGGTAATGCTGCCGTTGTTAACGCCGGAGCAGGTGGTATTGGATGAAGTATGTGTGCCCGATAGTGCAGGGCCGGCCACTACCACTATATTGGAAACAGACCCGGTACAACCATTGGCTGTACTGAAGTTTACACTATAAATACCCGGAGTAAGCCCGGTAAAAACAGGATTGTTTACCTGCACAATATTTCCGGGATTTAGGGTAAAAGTGTGCGGCGCAAGGCCGGAAGCATTTACAGTAATACTACCATTTCCAGCACCCTGGCAGGTTGTTGAGATGGTTGTAAAAGTTGCGGTTGGGCCTGTTCCTGCAGTTATCTGGATATTGCTTAAGGTTCTTGAACAACCGGCGCTGTTGGTTACCAGTACGCTGTATGTACCCGTGGCCAGGCCAGTAAAAACGGGGTTATTAACCTGCACTATGGCACCGGGGTTTAAAGTATAAGTATATGTTCCCGGCAGTGCAGGGGAAATGGTAATGGTACCATCGTTAACACCCGGGCAGGTAGTATTTGTTCTCACATAAGTAGCGCCTGGTCCTGCGGCGTTGGTAATTAAAATGTTTGGGAGCAGTACACTGCAACCGGTGGGAGAACTTACTGTTACACCGTAGTTATTGGGTGCAAGGCCTGTAAATACCGGGTTATTGACCTGCACTACATTTCCTGGATTCAGTGTATAGGTATAATTGCCAGCAGGGTTTGGTGTTATTGTTATAGTGGCATCATTTGCATTTGGGCAGGAGATGGGTGTAGTGGTAAATGTGGCAGAAAGCCCGCTTACCACCACCCAAATGGTATCAAAACAATTTGAGCCAGAGGGTGTATTAGCAGTAACAATATAAGGGTATGTGCCGGGTGTATTGGGTGCGGTGGCAGTAGCTGTAGTACCGGTTTGTCCTGTTAGGGAAAAACAGTTTGGACCAAGCCAGCTATAAGTAGCCCCGGTAACAGTGGAGGTAGTCATAGTGAAGGTGCCTGATGGGCAAACAGGTGAAGCTGGTCCTGTGCCTGTAATATTGCAAATCACATTACAGGTAGTACTGCCCGGGGTTCCCACACTTGTATTTTGCTGAAATGTGATGGTACCCGGATCATCAGAAAAGTTTGTAAGCAGGAACATATAATATTCACCTGCCAGAGCATTGGGAATAACACCAGTTTCTGCCCCAGCAGTGGAATAGCTGCAATCAACAATATTTGTAGCACTCAACAGGCCACAGGCGCTGGTTGGGTTGGTAAATGGCCCCCAAATGGCAAAATCAACATCTATCAGGTTACCTCCCGCATCAGTTTGTGTCATGTCAATGGTGATATTTCCAGCTGATTGTACCTGCATATAGTACCATACAGGATTGGGTGTAGAACCAAGGCAGCCATAAATACCACCGCTGCCAAGACTTGGCTGGCTGGTACTGTTAGGAAAAGTATAAACATTACTTGTGCAAAAACCGGAGGCATTATTGCAGGAACCACCTGGGCCAGGAGGTGGAGGCATGGTGATGCAGAGGCCAAATGTACCTTGCAGATCTCCGCCAAACTCCCATATCCTTATCCAGATAGTACTGCCTGCTGTAAGCCCGGTACGGGCTATATACGACATGTTTCCCGTGCCATCGTCATCATCGCATTCAATTAAGGTTAAGGCATTACAGGTAGCTCCCGAATAAATGGCCATACCTGCATCCGGAAATGTTCCTTCCTCCATATCGAAAACCAGCGAACCGGTACAGGGTACAGTAACCCTGAACCATACATCTCCACCCTGGTAACTCGCACAACCTGGCGCCGGAACACCTGTAGTTGAGGTGGCGTTAATATTATCAAATGAAAGATAAGTACATGTATTGGTGGGAAATATTGTAATGGCATTACAGGGATCGTCATTCGAAGGCTGGGCAAAAACACATTGGGAAAAAAGTAAAAAAAAGTAAAAAAGATAAACAGGCCTAAACGATATCATCCTGCCCTTAAAGCGGGAATAAAAATTTTCCATGCTAAATAGTTGCATTTAGTGTTAATAGTTAAAATGCTTAAGGGAACAGATGCAATTAGTTTAAAAGGATAATTTGATCGGGATGAATCCTGAATAAGCCCTGAAATTACTTAAATTCCTGTAATTAACATAGTATTAGCCTGCAAAAGTGGATAAAAGGTGGGAAGCCAGCATTGATAAAGCTGCCATGTATTGCTATTATATGTATCTATTTGTTAATGTATTAATACTACTGTGCCCCTTTTCTCTATGATTTTTCCATTCCTGTCTGAACCCATTATATCCCAAACATAAGTTCCAGTTGGTTGTTTACGCACCTGGAAACAACCATCCCATCCCTTAAGCCAACCATTGGTTTCAAAAAGAAGTTGCCCCCACCTGTTAAGGACCCTGACCCTTAAAAAGAAACGTTTCTTTTGGTAAATCACTGATAGTATGCCTTAATGATAAAATACCTTTAAAAATAATGTAAATTAATATTCCCACCTTACAAAGGCTTCCATGGCAGCATATTGCGTCATTCCCAGCTTTGCATAAAGCAGGGCGCTATTGGCATTTCTTTCCTCAGCACGCTGCCAGAACTCCCTGACGTCGCTGCCCTGGAAGGGAACGGTATCTTTCTGGCTCTGGTGTATGAAGATGCCATGTCTTTTTTGTGCCACCTGGTCGGGGCTCATGGGCACGGCCATTTGAATTTCTGTGATATCCCATTCCTGCCAGGCGCCTTTGTACAGCCATAACCAACAATTGCTTATCCAGTTTTCGCCATTTGCTTTGAGGCGTTTGAGTGCTTCCATTACGATGTCGAAACAAACTTTATGCGTGCCATGCGGATCGGCAAAATCGCCGGCACAAAACACCTGCTGTGGCTGTATTTTTTTCAACAGTTCCATTGTTTGCTGAATATCGGCTTCCCCAATTGGATTTTTTTCGATGGTGCCTGTTTCATAGAAAGGAAGGTTTTGAAAATGGATCTGGTCATCATTCAATCCCACATATTTGCAGGTTGCCCTGGCCTCTCCGCGGCGTATGAGACCTTTAATGGCACGTATTTCGGGCGTATCTTTTTCAGATGATTTTTTCTTTGATAAAAAACTATGTGCGTTGTTAAGAATTTGTTTGCTCTTGCTGTCGTCTATATCAAATAATCTTTCAAAGCCCACGGCAAAATCTATGAAGCGGGTCACAAATTCGTCCGTTACCGCAATATTGCCGCTGGTTTGATAGGCCACATGCACTTCATGGCCCTGCTTGTGCAACCGCATAAATGTGCCTCCCATACTGATGATATCATCATCGGGATGTGGAGAAAAGATAAGGCATCGTTTGGGAAAAGGGGTATTCCTTTCCGGATGGCTGAGCCTGGTTTCGGTTGGTTTGCCACCGGGCCATCCTGTAATGCTGTCGCGCAGCAGGTAATACACCTGCAGGTTTAATTCATAAGCATCGCCTTTTTCTGTTATGAGGTCGTTCAACCCGTTATCATTATAATCGTTATTGGTAAGGCTGAGTAACGGTTTATTCAATTTAAGCGCCAGGTTGATCACAGCACGCTTTATCATGGGTTCGGTCCATTCACATTCGCCGGTGAGCCATGGATATTTAAAGCGGGTGAGTTCGCCTGCGGCTGCATCATCCAGTACAAAACATGCATCATCATGATTTTGCAGCAGTGATGCCGGTATTTCTTCCGTATCATCTGCCTCCACTGCTTTTTGGATCACGGGCGCTTTGTTTTGACCCCATGCCATCAGGATAATTTTCTTCGATTTTAAAATGGTGCTGATGCCCATGGTAATGGCCATGCGTGGTACCTGGCTCATATTGCCAAACTCGTAGGCGTTGGCGGCCCGGGTGCTGTTGTCGAGTGTAACAAGCCTTGTTTTGCTGTAGATGCCGCTGCCGGGTTCGTTGAAGCCGATATGCCCGTTTACACCAATACCGAGTATCTGGAGGTCGATGCCGCCGGCCTCTTCTATTTGTTTTTCGTACGAAAGGGCATGCTCTTTTATTTTTTCCTTTGGCAGCATGCCATCGGGGAGGTGATAATTGTTTGGGTCAATATCTGTTTGTTCAAACAGGTATTTGCGCATAAAATAATGGTAGCTCTGCAGCGCATCCTTATCCATGGGATAATACTGATCGAGGTTAAAGGTGATCACATTCTTAAAACTAAGCCCTTCTTCCTTATGCATGCGCACCAGTTCTGCATAAAGGGTTTTTGGCGTGGAACCGGTAGCCAGCCCGATCACAGATTTTTTGCCTTCCGCATTTTTTTGTTTAATAAGATCTGCTATAAGTTTAGCTACGTATACAGAACCCTGTTTTGCAGTGGGAAATATTTTCACCGGTATTTTTTCCAGCGAATCTGTATAGTCTATTTTCTTAATCATAACTTAAAAGACAAAGATACAAGATACAAGATACGGGATACAAGATACAAGATACAAGATGCAGGATACGGGATACAGGATGCAGGATGCAGGATACAAGAACAACCATCAACTGTCAACTTTCAACCATCAACTGTCAACTTTCAACTTTCTACTGCACACTCTACACTGTCAACTTTAAACGCTCAATACAATTTCAATTACAGACTAACAACGCCCCAGTTTAGTTCACTTCAATTTCATCTACGAACATCCAGGCTTTGGTACCTGCGCCGGGTTTCCCGGAAGGGATGATGCCTGCATTTTTTGCCAGCACTCTAATGTAGCGGGCTTTCTGTTTTTTTTCTGTGCGGTAAACATGGTTCCGGCGTGCTTCCGGTGTGGAGAAGCTTTCGATCTCTGAAAATTTTTTCCCATCGGTACTGCTGTAAAAGACCACCTGTGCAGGCGCATATATCCAGCTTGCATTTTGTTCAAACGCATGGAGGGTGATATTGTTGACCGTTTGTATTTTCCCGAGGTCAATCACGGCATCAAGGTCGGTACCGCTGAATCCGAGAAATTCGGATGATTTGCTCATGCCTTTTTCGTTCTGTATACCATCCACCAGGGTAAAGCCGCCATTGCCAGCATAAGATTTCGATGGGGGAGTGGCGAGACTGATCTTTTTGCCGGTGGCTTTGTTGATGGAGAATTTTTGACCAATCCAGTTGCCAATCAGTTCTCTTTTGTTATTAACTAACGATGCGCAATATTCGCCGCTGGTAACTTTTATTGGTTTTGTATAGACCATACCTGATTTAACATTCCGTTCCCTGGCATAAATTATTTTGCCTGCTGTATTCCTTGTTTCGAGTTTCCACCCGGTGCTGTTTCCGGGCAGCAAGGTAACGCCGGCCTGTACATCATAGTAGGCATTACTATAATTCGCTCCCCAAAATTTATATCTTTCAAATAGTGCAGGAATTTTTTTCTCAAACTCTTCCAATCCCTTTTTTCTTTGGGGCTCCACAATACTTCACTCAATGCGCTCATGCGGGGGAAGATCATATATTCCACTTTGGATGGGTATTTCATGTATTCTGTCCATACATTGCCCTGGGCACCCAGGATATATTTTGCCTGTTCTGCGTTGAGTGAAGCGGGCACGGGTTCGTAACCATATACTTTCTCCAATGAGGTATAGCCGCCAATGGTAATGCTGTCTTCATTGCGGCTCTGGCTATGGTCCAGGTAGCACCATCCACCGGGAGTCATGATCACATCGTGGTTTTGTTTGGCCGCTTCTATGCCGCCTTCTTCTCCCCGCCAGCTCATTACGGTGGCATTGGGCGCCAGGCCGCCTTCGAGTATTTCGTCCCAGCCGATTATTTTTTTGCCTTTATTGTTTAAATATTTTTCTATACGCTGAATAAAATAACTCTGCAGGCCATGCTCATCTTTTAAGTTGTTTTCTTTGATACGCAACTGGCATGCGCTGCATTTTTTCCATCTTTCTTTGGGGCATTCATCGCCACCGATATGAATATATTTTGAAGGGAAGAGCGCCATCACTTCATCAAGTACATCCTGTAAAAAAATAAAAGAGCTGTCGCTGCCGGCACAATAAACATCATCCATTACGCCCCATGTTTCCATTGTTTTATAAGGGCCTTTTGTACAACCCAAAAAGGGATAGCTGGCCAATGCGGCTGTACTGTGACCCGGCATTTCAATTTCCGGTATTACGTTGATATAACGTTGTGCTGCGTATTGTACTATCTCTTTTACCTGCTCCCGGGAATAATAACCGCAATAGGGTTTGCCATCGTACAGGTCGCTTCCGTAGCGGCCCACTAGGGTTTGGGCCCGGCAAGCGCCTGTTTCGGTGAGTTTTGGATATTTTTTTATTTCAATACGCCAGCCCTGGTCTTCGGTAAGGTGCCAATGAAAATTATTGTATTTATGATAAGCCAGGTAATCAATGTATTTTTTAATGAAGGAGACCGGAAAGAAATGCCGCCCCACGTCGAGGTGCATACCGCGGTAACCGAAACGTGGATAATCTGTAATGGATAATTGCGGGATGCTGAGCGCCGCCTCTCTTTTTGCAGGCATCAGCTGCAGCAATGTTTGTATGCCGTAAAAAATACCACTGGCGTTTTGAGAAACTACCTGTACGCCCCGGTCTGTTACAGAAAAGCTGTAAGCGCCTTCCCGGCTGTCGGCGCTTTCATCAAGTGCCAGCCTGATCGTTTTAATGTCTTTACCCAGCCTCACCCGCATGGATGTTTTATAGTCTATGAGCTGCAGTTGTATGCCATACAGTTCCCTTATTTTTTCAAGCAGGTAGTTTCCGGCCTGGTCAAAATGCGGGCCATTCACTAAAATTACTGTACCCTGGTCAATGATAAAATTTCCCTTTCCCATGGTTAAGGAAACCGGTGCCGGAATGATATTGGATTGTGCCTGAGTGGTGCTGCATAAAACGATGAACAGTATGGCGGAAGCAAATTTTTTAATCATGCGGGACTATTTGTGGTACAAATGTAGGAGATTTATTTCTTCATTCTATTCGCCCGCAGGTTCCCACAATTGAATTTTATTCCCTTCCAAATCCAAAATATGAACAAATTTTCCGTATTCATATGTTTCTATATTATCGAGGATCGTAACATTCTCCTTTTTTAACTCTTCAACAAGCGCTTCCAGGTTTTCTACCCTGTAGTTTATCATAAATTCCTTAGCCGAAGGCTCGAAATATTTTGTATTTTCTACAAATGGGTTCCATTGGGTCAATCCCTTTTTTGTTTCGCCAGTTGCGGGATCGGTTTGCTCCCATTTAAAACTGGTTCCATACGGTCCTGTATTAAATCCCAGGTGGGTTTTATACCATTCGTTCACCGCGTTCGGGTCTTTGCATTTGAAAAAAACGCCGCCAATGCCTGTTACTTTTTTCATTTTAATTATTTTTTAAGTGGGTGTAATTATTGTGCTTTTCTTCTTTTTTTAAAAACGGTTTTAAGTCATCAATTGAGGTTGCCACTTTTTTAATTTTTCCATTTCTATCAATAAGTAAATGTGTCGGGAATTGAGTAATATTCGGTTTATCAGTTATATAGCCTTTCGTTGCTGGAATGGTTGCGTACTTAAAAACTTTAGTCTGCAAACCCCGTGTTACCTGCTATGCTATTTCGCTTTCATTTTGTTGCCCTTGGCATCATGTGTTAGCTCCGCAAGTCCGAGTGCCTCCATCAGTGGTGGTATGTACATTCCAAATCGTCCACGAAGACCTTTTTTAAGCCCGTACCAGCCGCCAACCGGATTTTTTTCTGAACGTCCCCAGGCTTCAACAGTTCCGTCTTTGGCTGGCTTTTGTTCGTCAGCACTTCCAAGCTCCATCCAATCACCATGCTTTTTTAGCATTTTGTGAAGGTCATTAAGACAGTCAATGTTGTATAGTAAAACTGTTTTACCAACAGTGCAAACCAATACTTCTTTGTCGTCTTTTTCGTCAACATGCATGGTATATGCTGACGTTAATGGGGGCGTTTTTAAAAGCATTGGTTTTTCTTTTGTACCTATTTTATATTTCATTGTAAATTATTTTAAGCATTAAAAGTATTACTTGATGAACCCGCCTTTTTAATTCCTCCCTACAATTTTTCCTGCTTTTATTACTAAATCTATTTTCTGTGAATACTTAATGTTTTCAACGGGATTCCTGCCAAACAAAACTAAGTCCGCCATTTTGTTTACTTCAACTGTACCATACAATTCATCAATCCCCAGAAATACCGCCGGGTTGTAAGTTGCCATTTTAAGAATGTCAAAATTTGAAATACCTAAACTGCTAAGCAATTCCATTTCTTCGTGGTAACTATAACCTGGATAAATGAACTGCATGCCTGCAAAATCAGCGCCTAAAAGAAACGCAATTTTATTGATATAAAACGTCTTTACCAAATTCTTTTGATTAATAAACCGTGTATTGCCATTCTTTGTTTCTTCATCGCTTATTTTCCTGTTTTGTCTTTTCTTTTTCACCTGTTCCCATTCAAATTTTAAGTCGTTGTCCAATGTTTCGTATAGGTCATTGTAATAAAATTGGCCATTAAGAATTTCGTATTTTCTCTTGTAAATGATTAATGTTGGGCAAATCCAGGTATTATGCATCCTGGCCAGACGGATAAATTCAGTTAGCCTGTTGCTATCAGCTCCCAAATCTTCTAGTCTATTCAGATGTTCTATACTTTTCTGCCCCATTTTTACCCCTTCTTCCGCTGTAATATATTCTGAAACGTGCCCCGAAAATGGAATATTTTTCTTTTCCGAATATATTATAATAGAATCCAAAACGTTTTTCTGCAGTAATGAATATACTTTAAAAAAGTCTGCCCCGTTTTTATAAAGACTATCCAAAACCCCTTTCACATTATAAGATGTCATTGGAATACTAAATTCCGGGTGAACAGGGTTCTCCCCGTCGAGGATTGGGCCAGCTCCAAATAAGTTTGGATATGATGCCGGGTTATTTTTAGCTTTCTGCCTGAAAGAATCTAATATTGTAAGCGAACCTCCCATATCTCTGACTCCTGTAATCCCGTAGCTGAGAAGCACCGGAAATACAGACTCATCTAAATTGTCTTTCCAGCAAGTATGAATGTGCATATCCCAAAATCCGGGGGAAATGAATTTTCCTTTGCCGTCAATAATTGTCTTTGCTGTTCCTCTCTTTAACTTTTTAGTACTTCCTATTTTCACTATTCTGTTACCGTTGATATATATTGTCCTGTGAGGAATGATCAATTGCCGTTTGCTGTCGAGTATTGAGATGTCTTTAATAACAATGTCAAATAAAGCTGACTGAGCTTTCGCGGTCAACAGGAATAGAAATGATAATATTAATGTCAAATACGATTTCATATTTATAATACCCAGCCCGTACCACAGCCTCCATTTGCCATTTGTTGATGTTTGCTTCTCATGCCCAACTTGCATAAAAACCAATATTAGCTTCTGGTGTTTTTTTTATTTCCATAAAAATACGGGCGATTGTTGAAATTGATGTTTACTGTCTGTTAATTGCTTTACTTCTTTTGTCTTCCAATTCATTAACATGATGTGGTATTGGCTTTCATCCTCGTTTGACTTGTCAAAAACCAATAGTTTTCCATCCGTACTCCAATCGTGCCAACCCTCGGAAAAATTATTTTCCGTTAGCTTCCATTGCTTCTTTCCGTCTGGAGTAACAGCAAAAATATTGTGACGCCCATCTTGCATTGAAATATAACTGATGAAGTTTTCTGTAGGATGCCAGTGTGTTGCACCTGCTTTATAGCCATTGCTCTTATAACTTATATTGTCTTTGGGATAATGGGTTAGTTGCCGTTTTTTACTGCCATCTGCATTCATTATAAAGATCTCGTCATTTTGAGATTTGTCTCTTTTGTTTTTGCGATAAACAAAAGCAATTTGTTTTCCATCTGGTGAAAAAGCCGGGTCTCTGTGATAGGAAGCAGTGTCATTTGTCAATTGTTTAAATGTTCCGTCAAGCGTATTTATTATAAACAATTGATATCTTATTTCTTTACCAATTCTGCCTGTTACAATCATTTCTGTTCCATTATTTCGGGTATCCATCCAACTGTCCTCCAGTTGTAAGTTGCTAACCTTTTTTATGATGTCGCCTTTTATACCTGTTTTGTAAAGAAAGAAACAGCGGTGGCAAGTGTCTCTGTCGCTAATGAAATAGAGTGTGTTTTTATATGCTCTATAGGTCCAGGCAACATCTTTGTTGTTTGTTATGTTTTTAGCATTTGAACCATCAAGGTTCATCGTATATACTTCATAGTTTGACTTTCCACTACTGTCCTTTACCGCAATATTAAAAGCAATGGCATTTTCTGCATCTTGAAGGTTACCTGATGTAGCTTTTTTTGTTGTTTTACAGGAAACAACAGCTATTAAAAGTAAAAGGAAGATAAAATGTCTCATATTTTTTAGTTTATTGGTGTCTATATGAGCTTTTTGATAAGGTTCGAATACTTGCAAAGGCAGGGAATTCATTGATTATCAAGCCCTGAACCTCAGCCTCCCGGTAAATACCGGGCTGAAGAACTAATGTTGAAGTTAACAACAAAAGCTGAATATGTAATGTTGGGCCGGTACTGCTGCTGAAAGCGAACAAAACGATAGGGATTTACCCCTCAGGCAGCATTGCAGCAGCCACAATTCCTTGTTTGAAAAATGGTAAAAGGTTTCTTTTGCCTGCAACAATATTTGTTTTCCACGCACCTGTTTTAATTGGGTTTTCGAGATCAAAAAAATGTATTAATACGACATCTAAAATATATTAGTACGACAAATTAAATTCGGAAAACAGCCGTTAGAAAAATTACTATAAAAGATTGGAGGATTTATCAGGATCAATTTTCAGTATTTTCCAATTACTTTGTTTCATAGGGGTAATATTTTGTGCAATAATTGATTAACAATAACGTTCTTTAAGACTTATTAGTATTTTTTAATATCCAAATTCAATATCCGATAAAAGAAGTATGAAAAATCTATTTACAAAGCAACTTTTAAGCATTGCTTTCTTCAGCCTGTTACAAATCTTCGGATTTCTGCAAGTAAATGCACAAACCGAAACCATTCCAACCGGTTCGTTTATCATTAACATGGGGAATACCAATACAGCATCCATTAATGATGATGTAAAGCCCTACGGTATGATCTATGACCTGATGAGGAATTATAATGTTCCCGTTAAATGGGTGATAGAACCTGGTAAAGCCAAAGATGGGGCAGACTTTATTCATAATGGCATTACTTATAAAGGCGGTACTTTTATTATACCTGCCGGGTTTAGAAATGCCACTGTAAATGCCAGAATATCTTTTTGGCAAACACAAGGTGTGGTAGGTGCCAGCTCGGTATCTAACTTTACTGCTCCTGTATATAAAACTTTGACTTCGGTGCCTCGTTGGACATTTGATGCTGCAAATGGCAGTATTGCTCAAGGCTATTTAACGGCGGCAGGTATTACCCTTACAGCATTTCCTAATGCTTACAACTTTAAGGCGGTAGGTGCCCTTGACTGCTGTGATGATTTCTTTGTAATGCCCCATGCGGATCCTACCTGGGCAACGCACAACAGATTATATTCATGGAATAAAAATTGCCTTGGTTCTATTTGGGCCGCTTGTCATGCGGTAAGTGCGTTGGAGAACTCAATCAATCCTGCAAACCCGGTAGAACAAATGAACTTTCTTTCAACAAGAACATCGGCTACAACTCCCACTCCCTGGCCAAATAATAGTTTAAAATTATGGGGCCAGCACTCCGGTGGAACTCCTGCTTACACACATACTTTGTTTAATGACCCTGTTGCCCAATACATGGGCGTAACAGATTTAAGCCAGTTAAATGGATCGGAGCAGATTTATATCCCTAAACAATCAACCGATGTAAACGGTGCTACCCGTTGGAGACCCGGTGCAAATATTATTGCTTATGATCCAACTCAGGTAAACGTGCCTTCGCCTGATTACGCAAATGGCAATGTAGCAGCAGTAGTAGTTTACGGACGTGGTTTGGATGACCCTACCCGTGGATTTGTAATGTACGAAGCAGGACACAGTCATCTAAAAGGAACCGCAAGTGATGGGCCTGCTCTTAGAGCATTCTTGAATTTTAGTTTTTTCCAGGTGCAACCGAAGGCACCTCAATTGTCGTTTACGGGTATAAGTGCTGGTCAAACTATTAATGGCAGCGAAACAATTACAGGATTAAATGTTGTTGCAACCTCTCCATTGACTGGTATTACGTTTACTTATCAGTGGTCATCTAATTGTGGAGGTAGTTTTTCTAATCCAACAAGCGCCACTACTAATTTTACCGCTCCAGCTACAGCCAGTACGATTGATTGTATATTAAGTTGTATCGTTACAGATAATTGCGGACGCAAATCTTTCCAATCTTTTCCTGTAAAAATATTAGGTGCTGCTCCGCCAACCGTAACACCGGATGTACAATCTATAGACCCTGGTTGTGGACCGGTTTCAGTTACTAAAAATGTTCTCACAAATGATGTGGAGCCCGATGGTCAAACAATGACCTTAACATCAATAAATGGTAACAGTTCAGGTTCCTTAACTACTGCAAATGCTGGCCTGGTTACATTTATGCCAAATGGCGATGTGTCCTATACTTCTGCCGAAGGTTTTATTGGGGTAGAGGTATTGAACTATACCGTATGCGACAATACCACACCAACTCCTTTATGTAGTAATTCTACTTACACTATTTCTGTTGGCAATGTTGCGAATGTACCTAATGCGGTAAATGATGCAGCATCAATTGCTGAAGATGTAATATTGACTAATTTTAATGTGCTGGCAAATGATTTGCCCGTTGTATCTGGGCCATTGAACGTTTCGGGCATTTCAACGCCTGCAAATGGGAAAGTTTCTATAAACCCGGATAATACAATTACCTACGTACCTAACCCTGATTTTGCAGGCTCCGAGGTGCTAACATATAAAATTGTAAATAGTTTAGGATATACCAGGACTGCAACGCTTACCATAACGGTAAATAACAATGCATGTGATGCAGGAACATTTGAAGCTTCTCCGGCAACATCCGGAACAGCTACTTACCAAATGAGTAATACGCCGGTGCCGCCCACCACATTTGGCGATGCAATGATTCGCCAAATCGTTTTAGCATTAAATAACTGGGGGGCAACAACTACTTTAGAAGTTGCAGCAGATAACGGTGATCAACCTAAACGCTCATTGCTTCAATTCAGTTTAGCCGGCATCCCCGGCGGGGCTACCATTACCAGTTCGCAATTAAGATTGGTAAGAACCGGCGGTAACAATACTGCTCAAAATATTGGAGCCTACCGTGTAACCACATCGTGGAATGAAGGTACAGGTAACAATAATGCCAACACCGCCATTATCAATGGTTCTACCTGGCTTACCACTTCATTTACTACCAATTGGCAAAGTGCAGGTGGCGATTTTAATACTACCAATGGTGCCGTTACCTCTGTATCGAATAGCACTGGGGGTATTGGTGGTACAGCAATTTATGGATGGGATGTTACAGCCATAACACAGGGTTGGTATGCCAGTACTTTTACCAATAATGGCTTGATTTTAAAAGATGTTTTAGAAAATAATGGCAATGATAAAGTGTTTGGAAGTTTGAATAACGGAACTTTAGGTAACAGGCCTGTATTAAGGGTTACTTATGAGGTTACACCAGGCGTTCCGGTTGTGCTGGATATCCAGGCATCAAAAGACACCTGGATACAACATGAAGAAAATTACGAAGATGTTTTTGGCACTAGTAATGCCAGTAGCCAGTTCCAGGTAAATGCTCGGGGAGATAATAATCAGGCAGACAGGTTATTATTTAAATTTGATTTATCAGCGCCAAGCAGTGGAACTGCTCCTCCGTCTACTTCTACCATTACCAGTTCTACCCTAACACTTAATAGAACCGGGGGTGATAATACAGCGGTTTCTATCGGCGTTTACCAGGCTACCAATTCATGGAATGAAGCGAACGATGCAAATCAGCAGAATTCGCTGCTATTAAACGGTGCTACCTGGCATACCCGCAACTTTACGCAAACATGGAATACAGCAGGCGGCGATTTTAACTTAACACCTACCAGTTCTCAAAGCGTACTGGCTACCGGGGCGTATAACTGGGATGTATTGGGTATCGTACAAAACTGGTTTAACGCGGTACCGGCACCAAATCATGGCTTCCTGGTTAAAGCGGTTACTGAAGTCGGAAATGTACAGCATGAGTTTGCATCCAGGGAGAATGGAACAGCTGCTCTGCGCCCAACACTTGTTATTAATTATAATAACCCGGGCGTTTGTGGTCCTATACCTGCCCGTGCTCCTTTGGGCATGCAAGATACCGCTACTACAAATTCTTCAACAATGCTGAGCATTCCTGTTGCGTCAAATGATGAATTATTTGGACAGGCTATTACTTCGGTAACAATTACTACAGCTCCATCCAGTGGTTCAGCCATTGTGGTGGGCAACAGTATTCAATTTACACCGGCAGTTGTTGGTGTTGCTACATTGCAGTATACGGTTACAACGGCTAATGGAAGTGATGTGGTAAGGGTGTATATAGTTGTTACAGGTACAGCTGTTAATGCCATTGATGATACACCTGCTGCTGCATTAAGTGGTGTTGTACAAACTATTAATGTAAAGGCTAACGATATTGACCCGGAAGGTACTGCAACCTCAACAGTAACTATTGCAACCGCTCCTAAATACGGTACAGCAACAGTTGATGGCAGTGGTCAAATAGTTTATACAGCAAATGCAGGTTTTACCGGAAATGATACTTTGACCTATAGTATTTGTGAACCAGCCGTGGCCTGTTCGGTACCTGCCTGCGATACAGCAAAAGTATTTTTAACAGTACAAAACAGGGCACCAATAGCCAATAACGATACAAAGGACATAACCCCTTGTATTGCCAATACGATTAACTTAACCGGTAATGATACAGATCCAGAAGGAAACAGTCTTTCTATTAACATTGTTTCTGTAGTCCCTGCTGATGCTTCTACGCTAGTAGCAAATCCTGATGGAACGATCACTTTTACGCCCCAGGCTTCCGCGGCAGCTACCTATACGGTTACGTATAACGTTACCGATAATGGTGTTACGCCCCAAACTTCGGCCAATGCTACAGTAACTATTAATGTGCCCAATCCTGTGAACACCGCTCCTGTTGCTTTAGATGATTATGCGGATACCACTAATATGGATGCGGTACTTTATTATAATGTATTAGATAATGACTCAGACCCCCAGGGCCATCAATTAGCTAACCCTACTGTAACAGTACAACCTTTACACGGTACTGCGATCGTTTTAGCAAGTGGTGCAATTCAATATACCCCAAATCCGGGTTATGCAGGTGCCGATACCTTAACATACCAGGTTTGTGATATATCAACCAATCCTGGTACTTGTTCAAATGTATTACCATTGTGTTCTACAGCCAAATTGTTCATATTTATTGTGGCACCAAATTCAGTTGTCGCAAATAATGATGAAAACAGCACATGGATTAATACCCCTGTAAGTGGTGGGGTTTTGTCGAATGATTTTGACCCTGAAGGTGATATTAAAGTATTTACCGGCTTTGTGTCAGGCGGTTCGCCGGTTACTTCCGGTTCAATAACAGTAAGTGGTGTAGATGCCACCGGTGCCCCGGTTGCTAACGCCGGTACATTACTTATTAATCCGGATGGTTCTTACGCATTTACTCCTGCCAATAATTTTATAGGCGTGGTAACTGTACCGTATACTATTGCCGATAATCAATCAAACGCAGCCATCGATACAGCCTTTTTGAAAATAACGGTGAATCCATTACCGGCAGTTACCAATAGTGTTATTGCTAACAATGACGAAAACACTACATTAATGAATACGGCGGTTAGCAGTACTTTATTTGGAAATGATTCCGACCCGCAAGGTAATACGTTTACCGCTACAGCATTTATGGTTGATACAAATAGCGATGGCGTTCCTGATGCAGCTGGTACAGTTGGTACAGCTATACAAGTTAGTGGAGTTACTCCAACAGTTGTGCCTGTAGCCAATGCCGGTACGGTAATAGTTAATGCAGATGGAACATATACGTTATACACCTGCGCCTGATTTTACAGGTAGAATCAATGCATCTTATACTATTACAGATGCTTTGGGTGCAACTGCTACAGCTGCAATAACGATCAGTATTTTACCTGACTTAAATGCTGCATTAAATAATCGCCCCGGTAGCCGGAGATGATTTTACTTATACCAATGTAAATACGCCTGTAAACGCTTCATTTGTGAGTAATGACAATGATCCTAACGCTAACCCGGTTTCGCTAAATGGTACTACTATTGTACCGAGCGGACCAAAAACTACCAATAGGTGCACCTGTTGCAACTGCACAGGGCGGAACTATACAGTTTTTTACGGATGGTACTTATACCTACACACCGCCAGCCGGTTATGTAGGCCCTGATAGTGTTGGTTATGAAATTTGTGATGTAACCGCAATTAACCCTCAACCACTTTGTGCGAGAGCTTTCATTCATATATTAGTAGGAGTAAATAATTCAACCGATGCGGTGAATGATGAGAACAGTACCTGGCAGGATGTGAATGTAAGCGGTGTTGTAGTGGCCAACGATTTTGATACAGAGAATCATACACAAACATTTGGCAGCTTCCTTGCACAGGGAACAACACCAGGTGCGCCAATAACAACTGGAGCAACTGTAAGTGGTGTTGATAAAACCGGAGCGCCGGTAGCCAATGCAGGAACCTTAACTTTTTCAGCAGATGGTTCCTATACATTTGACCCATCAGCAACCTTTACCGGAACTGTAACTGTTCCCTACCGGGTATGTGATAATGGTAATACCAGTAAGTGTGATACGGCGTTCTTAACAATAACAGTAGATCCATTACCTACAACAGGTATCAATACCGTAATTGCTAATAACGATGAAAATGTAAGTTATGGCTCAGCAGTGAGTGGGGATGTGGATGCAAATGACAAAGACCCTCAGGGTAATGCGTTTACAGTAACAGCCGTTACCGGCAGCACCCCAGGCACTCTATTTACTGTAGCTGGTGTAGATCAGAACGGTAATCCGGTAGCCAATGCAGGCACATTGGTAATTAATGCAAACGGAACCTATACATACACTCCTGCTGCAGGTTTTGTGGGAAGTATCAGTGTGCCGTACAGCATAACGGATGCATTAGGAGCAATATCAACAGCTGTATTGTCTATAGATGTATTGAGAGATCCCAATGGACCTGCTAATGATCCACCGTTTGCAGGCGATGACTTTGGTTATACAACTGTAAACACCCCGGTTGGAGGAAGCTTTATAGCTAACGATAATGATCCGAATACAAATCCTGTTTCATTAAATGGTACTACCATTGTACCAGGCGGAGCACAAAGCCCAGTAGGAGCACCTGTTCCAACAGCACAGGGCGGAACAGTACAGTTCTATGCTGATGGTACGTATTTATATACTCCAGCAGCCGGTTATGTTGGTCCAGACCGGGTAAGCTATGAAATATGTGATGTAACTGCAATAGCACCCCAACCACTGTGTAATACAGCCACTATTCATTTATTAGTAGGCCCGGGCATTAATATCAGTGGTAAAGTTTGGGATGATGTAAATGGTAATGTAACAGACGATGGCGCCGGTGAACCGGAAACAAATGTTGGAGGAACACTTTATGTGAATATTATAAATAGTGCAGGTAATGTAGTGGCTACTGTGCCAGTTGCTGCTGATGGAACATACAGCTTTACAAATGTTACCCCGGGCGCAGACTACGTAATACAATTATCAACAAATCAAGGCACTGTTGGTAGTCCGGCTCCGGCTGTTGCATTACCGGCAGGCTGGATAAATACAGGTGAAAACAGAAATGGAGTGATAGATGGCGGTACATTGGGCGTGATTGATACCCGTAATTACGGATTTACCAGTACGGTTAATTTCGATTTTGGTATTGAACGCTTACCAGAATCTGCAGTTAGCTCACAGGGAGTTGGTGCAAACCCGGGAGCTTTCAATATGACTACAGTTAACCCGGGTTATTTTGTAACGAGCAATGTAGGAGCAAATCCAAATACACAGGATTATGGCGGAGGTACAGTTGCTAATATTAGAATAACAGCATTCCCGTCAAATGCGAACACAATTACAATTGATGGTGTTGTTTATATTAACGGAGGTACATGTCCACCAGCCACCACTTGTATTACATGGCCTGTTGCAGGTGTTACCACTTCATTTACTGATGGGGTAGGACCAACTAACCCGATATTGATCGATCCAATTGATGGTACAGTATCAGTAACCATACCTTTTGCAGCAATAGATAATGCTGGCGAAGAAGATCCAACGCAGGGAAGTGTAACAATTATTTACGATATTGTATTACCTATTCAGTTAATTAGCTTTACTGCCAACCCCCAGGGCGATAATGTTCAATTGAGTTGGGTAGTAGCAACGGAAATAAACGTAGCTAATTACGAAATAGAGTTTAGTGCAAACGGAATTAATTATAGCACAATTGGCAGTAATAATGCTACGGGTAGCAGAAATTACAATTTTACACATACCGCCCCCAGGCAGGGATTAAATTATTACCGTATTAAAATAGTAGATAGAGACGGCAGAGTAAGTTATACTGAAATTCGTAAGGTAAACTTTGGCCTTAACGCTGCTACGGTAAAAATTTATCCTAATCCTGCTGCCAGCGTTGTTAATATAACAGTTACCAATGCAATGGTAAATAAGCCTGCCACTATTCAAATGCTAACGATTGATGGCAAATTGGTATATCAGCAAAATGCAATAGCCCTGAGCCAGACTGAATCAATCAATGTTAGCAAATTTGCTAATGGCGAATACGTATTACGTATCATTACAGGTAAGGAAGTAATTAACAGGCAATTCCAAATTGTAAAATAAGTTAGTTTAGATATCTGATTAAGAAAAGATGCGCTCAATTTTGAGTGCATCTTTTATTTTAAGGTAAGTTTATAAGCGATTCTAAGTTTAAACGCAATACGATTTTCTTTAGCTAAATACTATGATTCCCTTTTATAGGAACTGGCTGGAAAAAATAAGTTGAAACCGGTTCAGTCAATTTATTTGATCCCAGCCTTTGATGACCCTGTAGGGTTTCCTGAAAAAGCCGATAACTGTTTTATTGAACAGATCTTTGTAGTTAATTAAAGTTGAATGGCCTGAATTTGGCAATATCCATAAATTAGATTGCGGAATATTTTCGGCAATTGTAAGCGTATGTTTTGGTAAAATCACATCGTGATCGCCAGCAATAACTAGTGTGGCAGATTTGATTTTATTCAATTGCTCGATGGTAATACCCGGTTCTTTGTCAATCAAACTCCAAACTTTAAGGCTGTTTTTAATTTCAGGGGTGGGGGATAGTCTTTTTAAGGAGTCGATTACAATTGCGGGAAGGCCTATAATATCGGCAGGATAAGCTCTTTCGTCAACCCAGATATTGGCTCCCGTTACAGCTAATTTTTTCACTTTATCCGGGTAGTGAATAGCCAGCAATAAACCAATATTACCCCCGTCGCTCCAGCCAATGATGTTGCAGGATTTTAATTTTAGATGATCCAGCAAGGCATTAAAATCATCTGCCATCATTTGATAACTCAATGAATCAGTTGGGTCAACAGATTTTCCATGTGCCCTGCTGTCGGCCACAATGACCGTATAATGTTGTGAAAAATAGGGAATTTGACCCGAAAAATTGTTGCCTGATCCACTGTTGCCATGAATTAAAAGTAAAGGTTCGCCTTTACCATAGATTTCATAATACATTTTAAAACCACGTATATCGGCATAGCGTCCCATTTTGGGGTTATTGCCATAGTTGCTTCCTTTAAATTCAGGTGGATACTGTGCGTATGCTGAACTTAACAACAGGATTGTGTAGGTGCTCAATAAAAGTTTCTTTATCATTGGATGCTTATTTAATTTATGTAAAGTTGATGTTGTTCGCTGTCAAAGTTTTACGCTTAGGTTACGTTCTTCAGAAGGTAATTAATTATTTTCAGCGAATTTATCAAGCACAAAGCGCCTGTTAACCGTTCGTTGCATTTTACGCCTACTAATCTACTTTGTTTTACTCATGTACATATACCAATTCCATTCCCAGGTTTTCCCGTTGTCGTCAGAAAATGCCTGGCTCCAAATTGGGTTATCTTTGTCCCTTGCATCCCAACGAAAAGCCACTAATATATTTATTCCGTTGAGGATATCTTTAGTAAAGAAGTGTCCAATTTTGTTTTCAAATGATCCTAATACCGGGGGGTCTAATCTGCCTTCATTTGAGTCTGCCCAATAGATACTCCACAATTTGGTTTTGGGATTAAAAAGCCTGACTGTCATTCCTTCAAATGGCTGTCCGTCAAATGTTGCAAGAAAATTGTCAATATTTCCAATCCCATTTAATATCCTGTACATTTCTTGTGTTGATTCAAATTCAATCCACTCAGTACAATGGTTTAATCTTGACTTTAATTTTCTATTATGAAGTTTCCATTTGCCTTCAAAAAAATCAAAGTCATGTTTTGAGGATGTAGAACTTGGTAAAATTACTAATTCTCCATTTTTATCAAAGATTAGTTTGGGTATTTCTAAACTGTCATTGTTTATCATAAATATTTATAAAAATTTACAGGTTACTATACTGTTGAAATGAAAAATTTCAAATTAAAAATTGCCTTCATGAAAATTAAAACTACCGGAGTGTTTCTATATCTATTTAATATCGTTTTTATCAAAATCGCTCCCCACTTTATATTTACCATAAGTGGTTTCTACCATTTTACTATCTAGTTTAATAATGTCTTTTTTCGCAATTACTTCTGCCCGGTTAATTTTTACAAATTCATTTTTGTACATGGGCGGCAACATTGTTTCCAGAAATTGTTTTAAAAAGCTTCTTATTAAAACCGGTGTCGTATGCTGGGTAGAACTAATTTTTACATAGTTTTTTACATACTCTAGATGATAAACATCCTTCCAAAATAGTTTTATCAGTTTATTGCCTTGTTTTGCAAAAAAGTAATCTGGTTTTTCTTCTTTGTCGGCTATAGGTTTAGTTGAAGAAATGAAATTATTTACCGCCAATTGTACTGCGGCAAACAGGCTTGCCGGGTTTACCGGTTTTACCAAATAGGCCGATGGGGATAATGCAGTTGCTTTTTTTATGGTATCTATATCACTAAAGGCAGTAAGAAAAATTAAGGGGCAATTTTTGGTTTGCTTTGCCAGTTGGGCTATTTGTATGCCGCTTTTTTCATCTATACCATTACCAAGGTTGATGTCAGTAATTAACACATCAAAAGTTAATTCATTTATGGCGGTAATTGCTTTATGATATTTGTAAACAACAGCCGTTACATTATAGCCAAATCCCTGCAATAATGATTTTATATGCTGCGCTATAAGCCCTTCATCTTCTACTATTAATACACTTATTTCATTCTCCATCTGTCAAAGGTATTGTTAGTTTATATTGGTATGGGTTTGAGCCGGTTGTTTCTATATTGCCATCCATTTGTTCTGTAAGTATACCTACAATTTCTAAACCCAATGATTTTTTTGGCAGCCTCTCTGTTTGGGGGTTGCCATTGTCTTTATAGGATACTATTACATGATCGCTTTCATTGCATACCAGTACAGCTATTTCCAATGCTCCCGACAACGGCTGAGCATATTTTACTGAGTTGGTAACCCATTCATTTATTATTAATCCTAAGGGAAAACTTATTTTTTGCGGTACCTGAAAGTTTTTAATGTCTACATGCGTAATTATTTTTTTATTATCTGCTATCAGGTTGGCAGCATTGCTCACTATGTACTCAATATATTTTTTCAGGTCCACCACATCGGTTTGTTCCATTAGTTGCTGGTGCAGTTTGGCAATGCTTTCAATGCGCAGCCTTATACTTTGCATATTTTCTTTTACTTCTTCTGTGTTGCTGTTGTTTTCCTGCATATGCACCAGGCTCATTATCATTTGCAGGTTGTTTTTTACCCGGTGATGTATCTCTTTATTCAGCAATTCGTTTTGTAAGTTCTTTTGATACAGTTGCTGATTTATAAGCTCCGCTTCTTTATTTTTTCTTCTCACCTCACTATTACGCTTATGTAAAAAAAAGGCAAGCACTGAAATAGTAGCTAACAGGGCGGATAAAATATAGATAAACCACTTGCGGTTTTCTGCTTTTTCAATTTCTGCTTTACGCATTGCTTCCAGTGAAGCCACTTCCATTTTATTAAGTTTATCATTTGCTTCCCGTACACTTTCCGGACTGTTGAATTTGTTAAATACAGTGGTGTTCAAATTAAGGAAGTAGCTTGCTTTTGTTTTATTGCCCATGGCTTTGTAAAGTTCCCATAATTGGTTGCTGTAATACATACTGTCGCTTAAATTACTGCTATTGGCAAATATATTTTCCAGGCTATCTAAATACGGGCTCTGGTAGTGTTGGTTCTGCAAAACATTGATTTTTGCTTTAGCAAGGAGATAGTGATTTAAATAATCATATTCAGTTTTGTCGTTTACAATCCATTCTCTTTTAGTAAGATTTTGCAAAATACTATCAGCAAATGTGTAATTATTTACTACAGTACTTATTAAAGCCATTTCTACTGTAAACCGCATTTCTTTTTTTATGCTATCAGGTTTTTGGCGTATTTCGTTGTATAGTTCTTTTAATATTTTAATGCAATTAGAGCTGTCCTGCACTTTATCGTAACTATGTGCTACCAGGTGTTTAATGTATAGCGCTTTGATTTTTTGATGTGGCATTGTAGCAAAAAGCGCTGCAGCCTGGGAATAATAATCAATTGTTTTTTGAGGGTTACTGTTCATTGCATCGTAAGCCCTGCCTTTGGCAAAAATAGCAGTGGCAATTAAATTGGTATCGGCTGTTTGCTGTGCTATCTGCCAGGCACTGTCATACAATTCACCGCTTTTGGAAAATGTACTGTAGTTAGCCTTTTGGGAATAAATGCTATCGCCCTTTTTAATAAGCTTCAGTACCAGGGCAGAGTCTTGCTGAAACCGTAGTTGTTTCGACTTTTTGTAAGAGGTATTACATGCAGCCAGCAGGCAAATGAGTAAAACGTAAATATATTTTTGTAAATACAATATTTATTTTTTGGCAAAGATAAATAGCAAATAATGGTATAGTGGCAATTTCAGGCTCAAATAATTGCCTTTCAGGCTCAAATGTAGAAATTTAGGATTGGTAACTTTATTTAGGCAGCTGGTTGATGCTGTTGGGGTTTTTATTGGAATTGTAATTTTTTACTGCGGCTTATAAAACATGTCAAGTGCATTGCTTTAGCTGGATTATTTATTACCGGGTTATAAACTTTAGTCTGACACAATTTTAAGCCTCAAAAAAGGCTTCTTCAGGCTCAAACTGCTGCTTTTAAGTAATAAAAAAATGTATTCACCGTTTTCTTGTTTATCCAAATTAAAGTATTATGAAAAGCTTTACAATCCTTCATTTTATTAAATCCTGTACTGCCTTTGACTTACAAGGGTTTGGTACAGTAAAAAAATTAACGCTAAAAATTTTATTCCTTGCAATAGGTGTAATATTTACAACCAAAGTAACCAATGCACAAACTGTATGGACAAGTAGAACCTCCGCTGCAGATAATTTTTGGTCTTCTGTAACTTATGGCAATAGTACTTTTGTAGCGGTATCAAGTACTGGAACAGGCAATAGAGTAATGACAAGCCCCGATGGTATCACTTGGACTATTCGTACATCCGCAGCAGATAATCAATGGGCTTCTGTAACTTATGGTAATGGTTTATTTGTAGCCGTATCAATTGATGGAATTGGCAATAGAGTAATGACAAGCCCTGATGGTGTCACTTGGACTAGTCGTACATCCGCAACAGATAATGAGTGGCGTTCAGTAACTTATGGCAATGGTTTATTTGTAGCGGTATCGAGAACTGGAATTGGCAATAAAGTAATGACAAGCCCTGATGGTATCAATTGGACAAGTAGAACCTCTGCAGGAAATAATCTATGGAGTTCTGTAACTTATGGCAATGGTTTATTTGTAGCGGTATCATTTCGTGGTGGCGTTACCTCTCCAAGTAGACCAATGACAAGCCCTGATGGTATTAATTGGACACTTGGAACTTTTCCTTCAAACTTATCTTTGGTTTCCGTAACTTACGGCAATGGTATATTTGTAACGGTAGCAAATGGAGCTTTTAAAGGAACGATGAGAAGCTCTGATGGTATCAATTGGACTAATGCAAATTCTCCCATCCTTAATGACTGGACTTCTGTAACTTATGGCAATGGTTCATTTGTAGCAGTATCAGGTAATGGTACTGTTAATGATAGAGTTATGACAAGCCCTGATGGTAACACTTGGACTAATGCAACTGCTGCCGTTGCTAATTCATGGAGTTCTGTAACTTATGGTAATGGTTTATTTGTAGCGGTAGCAATTACTGGTACTAATAATGATAGAGTAATGACAAGTCCGTCTACTACATTACCTATTAAGCTTATTCGATTTGTAGGAAAACGCACTTCACAATCAAATATTTTGGAATGGGAAACAGCTTCTGAAAATAATAACAAAGGTTTCGAGATAGAACGGAGTACAGATGGTATTCGATTTGAAAAAATTGGTTTCGTGGCAGGCAATGGTACTACAAATTACAGAATGCAATATAATTTTGAAGACAGAATTAGTATAGGCATTGTATATTATCGTATTAAACAAATAGATATTGATGGTGGATATAGTTTTTCAACTATTGTTAGATTGTCAAACAATATAAACGGTACTATAAGTATTTACCCTAACCCTGTAAAAGATATTGTAACAATTAGCGGCTCAGTTGCAGGTACAAAAGCAATACTTACCGACGTTAGTGGAAAAGTATTACAGCAAATTAATGTAGCTTCCACTTCATTTACAATTGATATGAGTAAGTATGGCAGTGGAATTTATATGTTACAAACAAATAGCGGAGTAACGCAAAAAATTATAAAAAAGTAAAAAGCTAACTTTTTAAAAAAGAAATATTTGGTTTTTCATTTGTAGCCGCCTTGTTTTTACATGGCGGCTTTTTTTGCATTCCTTTTTCCGGGTTTCAGGCTCAAAAAACCGGTGGTTCAGCCTCAAAACAGGGTAAAGAAATACGCAACAGGCATTACTATCGTTCTTACCGTATTGATAAAACTGTAATGGAGCATTCACATTATTGTTTTACATAATCTCTTTAAAACCAATATACATGAAGAATTTGTACAACCGCCTGACCAAGGCGCCGGTAGATGTCCCTGTCACATTCAAGGCCGGCATTTACCAAAATGCTCGTCTTACGCCGATACTCCAACCGGGTGTACGGTTTCAAAAAATCAACACAGTAAAAAACCGAGCCTGTTACAAAAGGTAGCAACCGTAGTCGTGCTTTTATTGTTTGTATTCATTGCAGGCATAACTAAAGTGAATGCACAATCAACAATTTCTCCTGCCAATGGAAGTTGGTGGAAATTGAAAGAAGGGGAACCAACCGGTCCGGGTACTGCAGGTATTACAGCTGGCAAAATAGTATTTGATGCTACTGGCAATGCTTATGTTATTAACAGAATAGGATCTACCTTTTATTTGACACGCAGGCAAACGTCGGGAATAATAGATACTACCTGGCTTAATTTGGGAAGTACTGGTACGGGCTATACGTTTACAATAAATGAAGTAGATATTCCGCTTTTTTACAATTGCATGGTTCTAAAACCATCAGATAATAACCTTTATATTTTATGGACTCGTGTATCCACGCCTATGGGCCAAACGACAGACTTTCTTAAAGACTCTGTGTTTGTTGGACAGGTAAGTAATTTAAACGGAACACCGATTTTTACCAAACGCTGGAAAGCTATTGCTAACGATAACTATACGAGTTGGAGCAGTGGCATTCCTTCTCAAACTGTAAAACAACTGCATCTTGACAATACCGGCAACATGTACGTTATACTCGAAAAAACCATCGTGAAGATTGCGGATAACGGCACCGTGACAGCGCCATTTTGTACACCGTTCGTTTCTAATTTACTGGCTACTACCGAAATGGTATCTGATAATAATGGCAATTTGTATGTTGCTAGAAGCCGGAAAGTTGGTATTTCAACAACCACTACGGATCAATATATTACAAAGATAAATACAGCAGGGGTTGCGGATACAACCTGGTTCAAGGTTACAAACGATACAATGTATAATAACCGTCCTATAAAGATAGCTTATTCAAACGGCTTTATTTATGCGGCACATCTTGGACAAAAACCTGGGTATGACTCAGTCCGTATATCGAAAATTGATGTTGCATCTGGTACAGGGGCTGTTTTTAAATCATTACGTTATCCTTATTTATATATATTCAGACAATTATCAGATATAGTGAGCGACAATACAAACAATATTTATATAACGGAAGATGGTGCAGGAACCGTTCACCGCATTTACAATGGCGTTGAACTTGATAGTGCGTGGCTGAATTTCTCAAATCCAACTAATACAGGTACAGGCTATATGTCTGTTAGTCCGTCTAATCAAGTTTATATGGGCCCAAGAGTGCAGCTTCCACCTGGAATGCCTATGCCTGGTTTCCCCGTAAATCGCACCACTTATTATTCAAAACTTGTAGGTGCATTCAGCGTAAGTATTTCAAGCCAAAATGCAACCTGCGCCGGAATAAATGATGGTACAGCAAAAGCTGTTGCAAATGGATGCACTGCAGGCAGTTATACTTATTTATGGACACCAGGCAACTTTACTACCGATAGTATTGGTGGTCTAGCACCGGGTACTTACAATGTGAGGGTCATTTGCAGTGGAGACACTGTGAATAAATCTGTTGTTATTGCAGCAGGTTCAGGCCCGGCAGCACCATCTGCCAGCAACCAAAGCCTTTGTAACGGCGCTACAGTAGCCGATTTAGTAGCTACTCCATCTGCTGGCAATACAATAGTATGGTATGCAACTGCTACAGGTGGCACAGCATTGGCAAACAGCACACCATTAGTAAATGCTACAAAATATTATGCTGCACAAGTAACACCTTCTAATTGCGAAAGCAGTGTAAGAGCGGTGGATAGTGTAACTATACAGGCTACTGTGGCTGCAAAAGCAGACAGCAGTTACTGCAACGGTTCAAGCATAGCAGTAAATTTTGTGGGAGCAAGTGGTAACACCTATAACTGGACGGCAACGCAAAACGGTACCGGTATTGCAGCAAGTGGTACAGGCAACACCAGTTTTACCGGTGTTAATAATACCAATGCAGTAGTTACAGATACGGTAATAGTGAGTTCAAGTTTCAACACTTGTACCCCACAAAAAGACACTTTTGCCATAAGCGTATTACCTACTCCCTTAGTAGATAGCATTGCCAATATGTGGGTATGCCCAAGCACTGTTGTACCGGCTATCAATTTTACCACACCAATTACAGGCGGTACCGTTGGTTATAAATGGACAAACAACAATACCGCAATAGGCCTTGCAGCAAGTGGTTTTGGTAATATACCATCGTTTACTTCTCCTGCGACAACTTCAACCACAATTAGAAGTACTATAAATGTAAGACCTTATATACTTAAATCGGCTACGGATACCTGTTTTGGCGCTTTACGAACATTTACTATAACCTCAAGTTTGCCTCCCTTTGTATTGCTTGGTGGTAGGTTTCAAACAAGAGTAATATACACAGGTTCTAAAACAATCAACCAGTTAGATATTAGCCCGGGCGCTGGTTTTACGCTAAACTATTATTATCAACCCACAGGCGGAACAGCATTGCCGGGTACTACTCCAGTGGTAGATGATACTACTTACTATGTAACACGAGCACTTGCCGGTTGCGAAAGCAATCCACGCAAAATAGTACCTGTAAACCGCATAGCGAATGATACTATTGTATTCTGTAAACCAGATTCGGTAGCAAACCTTACAGCAACAACAGCAGCAAATATTACTGCAAGATGGTATAATGAGCCCAGCTTTGGCGATACTTTAGCAAGTTCAACCCCAATTACAGCGGCTCTGGACACTTTATATGTGGAAGAATATGGAATGTATCAGCCAGGAAGGTTTGCAGTTATATCAAACCGTGTACCGGTAATTGTAATGGTAAATCCAACACCGGCTAACGTTGTTGCTACTACCGATAAAGCAGTGTGCAATAACAGTACTGTAGCTGCTGTAAACTTCAGCACTACTAATACCGTAGGTGCTACCACTTATGCATGGACAAATAATAAAACAAACATTGGCCTTGCAGCAAGTGGTACAGGAAACATAGCATCATTTACTGCGGTAAATAATGGCACTGCACCAGATACGGCTACGATTATTGTAACACCAACTATTAATATTTTAGGTGTGAGTTGTGCCGGTATAAAAGATACGTTCTTAATTATTGTTAACCCATACGGCTGTTGTAAATGCAGTAAGCAATCAAGTAGTATGTAATGGAACTGCAGTATACAGCGATTAACTTTGGTACAACCAATACTGGTGGTACAGTTACTTATGCTTGGACAAATAACACCACAAGCATTGGCTTGGCAGCAAGTGGTACGGGAAACATTGCAACCTTTAATGGTGTAAATAATGGAACATCTCCAGTTACAGCAACCATTACTGTTACACCAACATTTACCAACGGTGCTGTAAGTTGTGCTGGCACATCTCAAACATTTACAATTACCGTTAATCCAACAGCTAATATAAATGCATTGAACGACCATGTACTTTGTAATGGAGCAAGCTTTGCAGAAGTGGCACCAACTACTACTGCTACAGGTGGCAACGTTAGTTATGCATGGACAAATAATAATACTGCAATGGGTTTGGCAGCAAGTGGCACAGGTAATGTACCTGCCTTTACAGCCCTAAACAATGGTACAGCGCCGGTAATGGCAACAGTAATTGTAACTCCAACTTTTGATAATGGTGGCGTTAATTGCACCGGCATAGCTGATACATTCTATATTACAGTTAACCCTACTGCAACGGTTAATGCCATCAGCAACCAGGCTGTATGTAACGGAACTGCTGTTTCAGCTATAAATTTTGCATCATCAGCAACGGGCGGTACAGTTTCATATGCATGGACGAATAATAATACATCAATAGGCCTTGCAGCAAGCGGCACTGGTAATATTGCTTCTTTCACTGCAACAAACAACAGCCATGCACCAGTTACTGCAACCATTACTGTTACAGCAACATTCACAAACGCTGGAGTAAGTTGTACAGGTACTGCACAAAGCTTTACTATTACAGTAAATCCAACTGCAGTTGTTAATGGGGTAAGCAATCAAATAGTTTGTGCCGGTTCAACAAACAGCGCTGTAGCTTTCAGTTCGCCTGTTGCAGGTACTACCTATAGCTGGACAAACAGCAATCCTTCTATCGGATTAGCGGCCAGTGGTACAGGCAATGTGCCTTCATTTGTTGCGGTTAACCCCTCTCCAAATGCAGTTATTGCTACCATCACAGTTACGCCGAATACCCCTGAAGGCTGTGTGGGTCAGGCAATAACTTATACCATTACTGAAAATGGTTTATCAGTAGCACCTGTATCTATTAATAATCAAACTCCAATTGTATGCGCTAACAATGCCTTTGCCACATTAAGTGTTAACGGAGGCGTATTGGGCAGCGGTGCAGTATGGAAATGGTATGCTGATAGTTTAAACACTGTTTCTATTGGCAGTGGTGCTACCTTATCAAACATACCGGTAGCCAAAACAACTACCTATTATGTAAGAGCTGAAGACGCTTGTAATACAACTGCAGCAGCCAGTGTAACTGTGCAGAGAGCAAACCTTTTACAGCATGTTCGCCAACACTGGAGCGATGTGTTGTTGTTTGACAACTCCAGCAAAAACTATGTGGCATGGCAGTGGTACAAGAATGGTATGGCGGTTACCGGTGCTACATTGCAACAATACAGCGAAAGCAGTGCCCTGGTTGGTACTTACCATGTGGTGGCTACTGATATAAACGGAGAGAAGTCGATATCTTGTCCTCTTACAATTACAGCCGGTTCATTTACCGGATTGCGGATAAGCTTATTCCCTAATCCGGTTGGTACAGGCGCCAATGTAACCGTTTCAACAAACTTTACAGCAAGTGAACTCCAGGGGGCAAACATTATCATAAGTGATGTATATGGCAGGGTGATCAGCCAAATAACACAAGTGTCGCCCAGCAATATCATCCAGGCTCCGACCGCTATTGGCATGTACATGCTGACGCTTACTTTACAAAATGGAAAGAAGTATAGTGCCAACCTCCTTACTAAATAAACAATATCCAAATTCAAACCAATATTATCATGAAACGAATCTTCATAACAGCATCTCTTCTTGGAGGGATGCTGTTTCAAACCAAAGCGCAGGAAGTTACCATAGGTATAAATGCTGCACAGGCAGGCGCCAGTTATAAACTACCCAACGGAAAAGTTCAATTAAAACCATCTTTTGGCGGAGAAATTGGATGGCAGTTTCCAATAAGCAACCATTTTAAAGTGCTGACCGGGTTAGAATTTTTCCGGTATCAATCAAAAGCCAGCTTGGCCAATAACCAGGTATACAGCCATAATCAAATAGATGATGTGGGTTCCGCATTCGAGTACAGGATTATTACCAACGGTTATTCTGAAATGCAAAGTGTAACGGCCATACGTATTCCTTTAATGTTACAGTTTACTACAGGGAGCTTAGAAAGAACACAATGGTATTTTAATGCGGGCGGTAAATTTATGTTGCCCGGAAAAATTAAGGTAAAAGCAAGTGCTTCAAAGCTCACTACAACGGGTTTTTATCCTGATGTAAATGCAGTAGTGCATGATTTACCTCAACATGGTTTTGGAGAAGTAAACAACTGGCAAAGCACCGGATCTTATTCAACAAAGCCGGGCTGGTTGTTAAGTGCAGGCACAGGGTTTAGTTTCAAACTTTCAGCCTCTGGCAATAAAAGAATGTATGCAGGGCTGTATGCAGATTATGGCATTAGCAATTTGAAGGCTGGTAAAGAATCTTTGCCATTGGTCACCTATAATTCGCAAAACGTGGAGAATGTGCATGCTAATGGTACTATGGGAATGAGAGAAGTAACAGATTTAAAATTGATAAACGTTGGCGTACAGTTAAAATATGGGTTTGGCCATAAGTAAAAGCCAGGAAAATCCTGAATAGCACAAAAGCCCGCAACAAGCCTGAAGAGAAATAAAGCAGGAGGTGAAACTTTAAGTAACCGAACAGTATTTGAATGCAGTAGCTGTTCTTACAAAAAATATCCGGAAAGCTACATTCTAATTAAAGGCCACAGTGCGATCTTGGTACTGCCATTGAATTGAAAATCTTACCGGGGGTAGAGCAAAGTTTTTTTACAGCTAATTTAATAAGTTGGAGGGGTAACAGGGCGCAGTTAGAGACTGAGGCATTGGGAAAGTCAGATCCTGTTGAACCCAACATGCAGGAAGAAAACAGGGAAAAGAACATTAGGGTGACAGTGATTTTATTAACTATAGCAAAATGTGTTTACGGTTCATGACCATAAGCAAGATTACCTTGTATACGTCCAGGTTCTCTGAAATAAACTTCTTTTGTAAAACTGTTAATTCTTTCTTTGATAGATGTTTGTTGAAAGTATTCCTGAAGAGTATTTCGCTCCTCTTTATTAGTTTTCCGTTCGCCTGCAACCCCTGCCTTCACTAAGCTTTTACAATCTTGTTTGTAGCTTTTATTTTCCCCGTTTGGTTCTTATAAAAATCATGGCAATGGCAGTTGTCACAATACCAAACACAAATGCGAAAATGGTAGAGTTGATAGCATAGTTTTTATAATTGAAGTTAGCTTCGGCTTCTGCAATTGTTTTGAAGTAACCCAATTCTACGGAACGTTTTATCACATTCGGAAAATAGGCTGGCGTGATAACATAAGAAATTATCCACTGGGTTAACGGGCTTAGCAGCGCAATGATGGCAGAAATGATTATTCCTGAAATCAAGCCTTGCTTGTAACTCATATTTCCTGTAAAATAATTATTTTTCTTGTCTTTAAGGGCCAACACCATAAACCATATTGCCGGAATTGCAAAAAGGTTGGTTAAATAAAGATGATAATCAATATACTTCCCGTGAAGTCCACTTAGCTTTTCCAGGACCATCCATGCCAAAGTCATGATTGCAAAGTATATTGCCCACTTGATTTCGATGTTGATTTTTTTCATATTTCGTTTGAGTTTTTAATGGTTTTATTTTACCCTTCACGAACATTCGTGATGTTTGTCAATGTATTTTATGGATTCTATACACAGTTCTTTTAAAACCGGAATATTGATGTCGGCAAGTTTGTTTACATAAATACAGGCTTTTGCCATTTTGAATTTTCCGAGGCCGGACACTATAGACTTGCTTTTTTCCGTGTCAGAATAAATATAGAGAGAAAAGGCTGCCTTTCTCGGAGAGAAGCCAAGTACAGGGGCATCGCCTTCATGTCCGCTTTTGTATTTGTAATGATAACTACCAAAGCCGATTATGCTCGGTTCCCACATCCTGAATTCTTCACCCGTAATATCTTGTATTATTTTTATTAGTTCAAAGCTGTCTTTTTTCTTTTGTTCGGTGTTGGCAATTCAGTTAATAAACTCGTATACGTCAGCGTTAGTTTCTTTCGTTTTTGTTTCTGCCATATCATTTATTTTAAGTTACTCACAACGGTCGGACTTTCCGCATGTGTAGAATTAGTATTTCGCCCTCCCACAACTCCTGCCAGCGTGACGCAGTCAGTCAGGGTTGCTGATTTAAATTATTTTGTTGAAGGTAAGAACCAAAGTTGAGAGTTTCACGTTCTGCCCGGAACTGAAGCGGAATTGTGTAAAACTGCTGAAGATACTTATGTCCAGCTCCGGTAGAGCGAAATCCCTTTTTACCTGCAGCCAACCACAGACAAGACTCAGCCCCGGTATTAATTAAAAATGATTAACTAATAATACTTAATTTGTCTTTCAACTACATCTGGACCGTCATCGAACAATGATGATGACCCTGTCGTGATTTTCTTTATCCAGTTTCCTTTTGCATCGTAGGTATATTGGAAGGCTTCATAAGATTTTGTAGATCTTGCAGCGTTCATTTCAAAAAACTCGTGGTCAAACTTGGTTACATTGCCCATTTCATCATATTCATATAATATCATTTCAGATGTGTATGTATCAGAAGTGGCTCCCTTTGCACTATTTGGTTTACGGTATGCTTCACGGATAAGCTGTTTCTTCCCGTTGTATTTTTTAAAGCAGTGATGATTTGCGTTGTTCTTGTCACTCCGCAAGGACTTATACAGCAGCAGGCTGTCTGGCCCAAATCTTTGTTCGGTTGTATCTCTTATAACAAGGGTGCCTTCCTGGTAGGTCTTCAACACCTGAACCACTTGATTGGAGATGAATATTATTTTTTGTTTTTTAGTAGCAGTAACTTTGCCTGCCGAATCTGTATGAACTTCACTGATCAAGTACCCATTGGCATCATACCCATAAGTTATTTTCTTCCTAACCTGGCGTTTTCCATTGTAATTGGTATAAGTTGAAACTATTCCCGGTTTCAGGTATGCGTACTCTCCGATGCTTTTTACAACATTCTCCTCGTTGTACCATGTTGTGGAAATGATATCGCCAGAGGGACTAAACTCTTGCAGATAACGATAATCTGTCGGGTTCCTTTTTTCATTATTTTTTCTCCTTTTTACCAATTTACCGTGTTCAAAACTAGCTTCATACACATGGAAATCAATTGACTTTATGTTTCCCTTCAGGTTTTCCTTTTGTACATCGGTTTGGTACCGGCATGTTTGAACCACATTAATTTGCGATGTACTGCGGTTAGGGGGATTCTCTTTTCCTGAGTTAGGTCTCTGAGATTGGACTTGCAGGTGTATACCTGTCAATAACAGCAATAAAATTATAGTTTTTTTAATTGGAGTATAATTTAGATGCAAAAAAAAATTACATTTCCAAAAAAAATCAATACCCTGAAGACGGTATTTAAAATTGAAAATAACAACCATTCCTGTTATGCAATAAGAATTGTCGGAAAAATGGTTGCATATACTACGTAAATTTATGATATTATCTGATACATTCTTAAAAAAAGCAAAGGTTGAAAATCAACGTTTTAGTGTTATACAAATTAGATGGTTATTAGAGCAATCCACCGTCACCATTCTATATCTTTTTATTCATCAGGTCTTTCAACGGGCTAATAATATTTACCAATAGCTGCTTGCTTAGAACTGTATTTGCAAATACTTTTGTTATGAATTCGCTTTTGAAGTTTAGTTTTTCTGCGTTTTTGCCCATGCATTCATTTTGCTTTCAAGAATATCTAACGGCATCGATCCGCCATCTAAAAAAGCATCGTGGAAAGCGGCAAGGTTAAATTTATCTCCAAGCAGTTTTTCATAGTTGGTTCTGAGTTCGCCGATCTTCAAAGAACCGGTTTTATAACTTAATGCCTGGGCTGGCATAGCCATATACCTTTCAATTTCGGCTACTGCTTTCTGTTCACTTAGCGGCATATTATCCATCATGTATTTAATGGCCTCATCCCTCGTCATATTTTTGCTGTGCATTCCGGCATCTACCACCAAACGAATAGAGCGATGTATTTCTTTACTCAGGGCACCGATATATTGATAGGGGTCTGTGTATAATCCCAATTCTTTTCCTAAACTTTCAGCGTATAAGCCCCATCCTTCTACATATGCCCCATACATACTATAACGACGAAACCTGGGCAACTTATCATTTTCCATTTGCAGACTGATCTGGTAATGATGACCTGGAATAGCTTCGTGCAGGAAGAGGCCTTCCATTCCAGTGGTTACATTGAATTTTGTTGCATCCAAAATGGGCACATAAAAAATACCGGGCCGGCTGCCATCACTTGCTCCGGAATTATATTCTGCACTGGCTGTTGCCGCCCTGAACGCCTGTGTTTGCCTGATTTCAAACTTAGTCTTTGGAACCTGATTGAACATCTTTTTCAAATTTGGGTCAATGCGGCCTTGTATGGAACGGTATGCATTCAATACCTCTTCAGGAGTTTTAAAAGGCATAAACTGCTTGTCCGTTTTCATAAATTCAAAAAAGGAATTTAAGTCGCCCTTAAAGCCCAGATCATTTTTTATACTATCCATTTTTGAATGGATTCTTTTTACTTCCAA
The DNA here is from genome assembly GCA_963754695.1 of uncultured Chitinophagaceae bacterium. Classification (GTDB taxonomy): domain Bacteria; phylum Bacteroidota; class Bacteroidia; order Chitinophagales; family Chitinophagaceae; genus Ferruginibacter. The sequence goes on along the minus strand of CAVWGU010000010.1, from coordinate 10,238 downwards.
CAAACCTGTTTGATAAATCTCTACAGGTGTTTTGTTTGTTGTTGTCCAAAAATGAATCAGGTAAGTATAATATTCATCCCCCTGTTGAAGGGCTTTAATTCCTGTAGTTTGGCGTGCTTTGGGGAGGTATTCGTTTTTTAAAAAATTGGCAAGTTTTTTATAAGAAGGCATAAGTTTTTCACTAATAAGCGCTAAAAAGGCAGCAGTAATTCGTGATCGCTCGTTTTTACTAAAGTTTTCAGGCATGCGGTTGATAGGACCATAAAACAAACTCTCTGCAGCGTCACTCACCACCATCGCTTCCATTTGTGGGATCATTTTATTTACCAATATTTGGGGCAATACAATATTTGCATCCATACCTTTCCGGAAATAAATGATGGCACTATCTACCCAGGCAGGGAAAGCCGATGCCCTGCTGATCCACCTATCATAGTCATTTATGCTGTTGAAAGGCTGTTGCCCGGTTCCGCTTCCCAGCTGCGCCAACCAAAGGGGGATGCCGCCAAATTGGTTAAAGGGCATGTAATGGTGCTCAGGGTACAAAACCTGGTTTGAAAAGTAACCCACTGCAAGGCCTTCAAGACTCACCTGTATTTCTCTCTTGAGAATATTATAACTGATGCGATCCTCCGCATTAAGCTTACCTATATTGTATTTACGAATTTTTTTTTGAAAGCGGGTAAAGAAAGCTCTTAATTTTTCACGATAACTATCGGTAAAATCTGCATACAATTTATCGTTATGCATGCTGTCCCCGTTTTGAGTGGCTTCCAATGGTATCAGGTGCATTCGTTCGGTAAAGTAGGAATCAAACATTTTGTGTAGTGATACATTCTGGGAATACAGTTTTTCCGCAGATATAAATTCAAAACATAGAAGTAAAATAAAAGCAGTTGCTTTTTTCATCGTATAAAGTTTTATGTATGAAATGATGTTTTCAGGGGGGACACAGCGAGCAGGGCTTTATGCAGGTTGGGAATTATAGCAATCCGTCAGTTCAAATTTATCATAAAAGCTGAATAGAAACACAAATATTCATTTTATTCCATCAGCCCCATTGGCACTTAACCGATGTTATCGGTTGCTCTTCTGTGAATATTTAGTTTTCAAGAATTACTTCCTCGTCTCTAATTCTCAGGAAAAGATATGTCCGTGTTTTTTTCGTTTTATTGTCGATGATTTTAATCTTGGCGACATTAAAGTTGTCGTCAAATTTTACATATCTATTTTCGATACTTCTGTCTGACCATGTTATAACAAGTTTCCCATCATTTTTAAGAGTATACTTACCTGTCCGCTGAGGTTTGTCCCAAATATTTTCATTAGCAAGTCCATGTCTTTCTTCAATTATCCCGTCAGCCTTTGTGAAAAACTGCATAGATATAACTGAATCTTGGAGAATCCATGATCCGATAATTTTTTTCGATTGGGAAAATACAGATTGTGTGAAGAGATATAAAAAGAAGATTAAAAATGTTTTTTTCATAAAGTTATATTCTGTTTTGTGGCTGGAATAAATTGCAGCTAACGTCCATGTCTTGCTGCTGAGCTCGAATTCATATTCGTCCAGCACGGCAACCCCTGCCTGCCGTAGCGGCAGCGCAGGCAGGGAAGCCGATTGAAAAACTCCTGCCCGACTGCACGGGCAGGCGGGGATGTTGAAGTTAACAACTAAAAGTCAAATAGAATTCGGTCAAGCCCAAAATTAGTTGATAGTAGTACAACAGCCGATTGTTATTCCGTCCGCCAGCCTTGCGGCAAACTTTTTGTTAGCTGTAGTACAATAGAATTTAAATCTCTAAAAATAATTTTTCAAACTATACTATTTATCTCAGCACAACGCCCTTTTTAATGAAGGAATTTTTATTCAATTCTAAAAGTATAAAATCTGCGACATCTGCTCGTGAAATTTTAGGAATACCTTTCATTGGCAATTTTTCATTTGATTCATATTTAGAATTAGACGGAGTATCTATAAGTTGAACAGGGTATACAATTGTCCAGTCTAGATCACTGGTTCGTATTTTCTTTTCAGCATGGGCCTTATCAGAATAAATACTCAGCAGGAATGACTTAAAAATTATTTTCTGAATCAAATTTGCTTGCTTAAATGTTTCACCTGCTCCAAATCCTGAAAGAAAAATTAATCGTTTTACATTAGATTCATACATGGCAGGTATTATATTGTTTACAGCATTTGTGATTAAATTATTTGACCTGAGAGACTGTCCCCGGCCTAATCCACTTATTACTGCATCTTGTCCTTGCAAAGCATTCAATAATATCTTGCTGTCTAAAACATCTCCTTTAATAACAGTAAGTTCTGGGTGTTCTAAATTTAGTTTTGAGGGATCCCGGGCAAGAACGGTAACTCTATGATTCTGATCTAATGCCAAAGAAAGTATTTTTTGCCCAGTACGGCCTGTTGCTCCTAATAGTAAAAGATTCATTTTTGTGTACAGTTTATTAATATTTTGAAGATCAGTATTTGTCAAAAGTATTACCCCCAACGTTGAAGGCTTTATGCAGGCGGGATTTTATGTTCGTCCATCCCGGTGCAGGAGCCCGGTTATGTTGTTGATGTTGAAATTACAAAAAATGTTGATTAGAATCCGTCAAGCCCCGGACTGAAGCACAATAGCGATTTGATGTTGATTGTTACTGTGTCCGCCCCGCTTGCATAAAACCTGATGTTGGTGGCAGTAGCATTATGCAAGTAATGCTTTTAGTTCTGTTATAAGTGATGGAAGAAATGAGTTTTTTATTTCCCAGACAATTGCATAGTCAATTCCGAAATAATCATGAACTATACGGTTTCTAAATCCTCTAATACGATGCCAATCAATTTCAGGTTGTTTTTCTTTGAAATCATCTGGTAGTCGATTGGCAGCTTCTCCAATTATTTCAAAATTTCTAATAACTGCATCAATTGTTTTACTATCCTTAGTAAAATCTTCGAATGATAAGTTACTCGTATAGTCAAGGATTTTAGTGCCACTGTCAATTATATCTTCAATGAGAAGAAGTGGATCTCTTTTAGACATAAATAATTTCAGATTCGATCGTGCGATAATACTTTTGCTTTACTCCATTTTTCGATACCAGATCAACATTTTTGCTAAGTTTTTTTTCAATAAAATCAGCCAAGTCTATGAATTCAATACCAATTGGTTGGCTAAAATCTACGATAATATCAATATCACTTGAAGAGTTAAAATCATCCCGAACCACAGATCCGAATAAACCTATAGAACTGACATGATATTTGTCTGTCAGCTCTGGCTTTAACTGAGTAAGAATTTGCTTTATGGTATTCAAGTCTGTCATGCTACAAATATAACAAAAATTTCTGTTTGCTATTGCCACCAACGGGAGTTTGTGAAAAAACTCTTCTGTCACTATAAATATACACACCATGTTAATAGGATCAAACCCTGTATGATTTTTGTGTAAAAGAAGGCATGCAATTAATACAAGGACAACTCCGTGAGCAAACCTACTTTACTAGACTGGAAGACCAGGTGGCTGTCGATAATCCGGTACGGCTGATAGATGCCTTTATTGATAAGCTTGATCTGCAACAGCTTGGATTCCAAAAAGGAGCAGAACGCAGCGAAGGCCGTCCGTCCTATGGGCCACAAGTACTTTTAAAACTTTACCTGTATGGATATTTAAACAAGGTTCGCAGCAGCCGTAAGCTGGAACGGGAGTGCATTCGCAATATCGAGTTACAGTGGTTGCTTCAGGGGCTGCATCCTAATTATCATACGATAGCTGATTTCCGTAAGCTTCATGGAGTTGCTTTACAATGCATGTTCAGGCTGTATGTTCATTTTTTGGGTGATGCCGGTTTATTGGGTAAAACAACCATTGCCATAGACGGCAGCAAGTTTAAAGCTGTAAACAGCAAAAAGAACAACTACAACCAGAAAAAGATAGATAAGCATCAGCAGTTTATAAAAGAAAAGGCCGGAAAATATTTACAGGAACTTGATGAACTGGATAAGCAGGAGCAAGCGACAAACAAAGACGAACTTCAGCTTAAGCGCGACAAAATAAAACAAGGGCTTGAAAAACTAAAAGAGCGAATTATAAAATACGATATGCTGCAGCAGCAGCTAAACAATACAACCGACAAACAGATCAGCACTACCGATGCCGACAGCCGCAGCATACTGATTACCAAAAGTATTGTGGAAGTAGCCTACAATGTACAAAATGCAGTTGACGATAAACACAACCTGGTAGTACAAACCCAGGCCACCAATAGCAATGATGGGAAAGCTTTACACAAGGCAGCTACGCAGGCAAAACAAAATTTGCAATTACAAAAAGAAGATAGCCTGATGGTACTTGCCGACAAAGGCTACCATACCGGAGCCGAGTTACAGCATTGCCAGCAGGAAAACATGATAACCCATGTAGCCTATAAAGAACAGCCCGGTGTAAAACATATTGCAAACGAATTTTTAGCCGAAAGTTTTGATTATGATAAAGCCACCGATAGTTACACCTGCCCTGCAGGAGCCGTACTTACATCACTTGGTACCTGGCACAATAAAAAAGGCGAAGCCAACGAAACCAGTTTTCGATTTAAGACCTACCGTACCGATGCCTGTAAAAGCTGTGCATTAAAAAGCCAATGTACCAAACTGAATAAACGCATTATACAACGCAGCGAGTACCAGGATGCAGTAGAGATCAATGATAACAACATCAAACAAAACCCACAATATTATAAAAGGAGGCAAGCCATTGTAGAGCATCCCTTTGGCACCATCAAACGTCACTTTGGCTTTACCCACACCTTGCTAAAGGGTCTTCAAAAAGTAAACGGAGAGATGAACCTGATCATGTTTTGTTACAACTTTTTGCGAACAAAAAATATCCTTGGCTTCGATAAAATGCTTCAAGCCATGAAAAACTGGCAACCAGATTACACAAAAGTAGCCTGTGCCGTAAAAAACGCATTCGTCAAAGTGATTTACTTCAAAAATAAGTCCTTGCCTTTTTTGAACAGTTACCCAATATCTATTTTCAAGGCCTTTTAAATGAACCGCTGTAAGCTTTACATTGAATTATACAAGATTATTTTTATCTGATGGAGAGTTTTTTCACAGTCTGACGAACAGGGCTTGCTGCTGTGCTGGAATTCATGTTCGTCCAGCCCGGCAACTGAAGCCGATTAATAATTTGATGATGAATTTACAACAAAAAGCTCATTAGTAAACGGTCGGCCCGGACTGAAACTGATTTTTTGCTGAAGCTGATTGTTATTCCGTCCGCCAGCATAGCAGCAAACCAGTGTTATGGGCAGTACATTTTCGCTTTCACAATTTCATTTTAAAACCCGGATGATCTTCTGTTTTTATCCGTCACCTGAAGTTTGCCTGCTAATAAATTCCGATACCTGAATCAGCTTGATCAAAAAGGTTGTTATCCGTAAATACCGGTGACTATCGGTTTTTATAGTCGTTGCTTAAAAATATTCGTTTGTGTTCGGTCTCAATGCCAAAATTCAAGATTAGTAAAACCTCAAAGTTTGAAAGCCTTAAATAATTTTTGGATAGTTCAATTTTTTCCGGACTGATAAGAGCGTCTTCACTCAAAATATTCACCAGGACTGCATTATTTACAACGAGGTCAATAGTTAATTGTCCAATTACGCCGACTTTGTATTTTACATCGAGCGTTTTACGGTTGTCAATTTTTAAGCCGGACTGTTTTAACACAATCGTCAAAGCATTGCAGTAAAAAGACTTGTCGAGGCCGAATGGAATGTCATTTGCAACGGCATAAAAACCTTTTAAAATTGTCGAAGTAACGTCTGCATGCAATAACTCCATTTCGAAAGGTTGTTATCCGTAAATATCAGTAAATATCCGTTTCAGCAAACGTCGGGTTTGTATTGCCCATAACGGCCAGGTATTTGCGAAGGCTGGGAAATAGTCTTCCGTCAGCCCGGCTACCTGATGATAAATTTATAAATAAATGTTGATGATTTGCACATTGCTAAATTATTATCGTCAGCCCGATATGAAGCCAAATTGAAAAACAAATGTTGAAACACGGCTTCCGTCCGCCCAGCTTTTGCAAATACCAATGTTAGCGGCAGGCATTGGTCTGTTTTTCGCTATTTTGTCTCACTCGAATTTTCGAATAAAAATTTTGAAATAATAAGTCCTTCAGCAATGCTACCAACCAATAAAATTGTCAATTCTACTAAATTCAATAATATCGGTTCTTTTAACAGTGTGTGATAAATAAACCATTCCTGAAACACCCAAAACAGAAGCCAAATTGAAAAACCCCAAAATAATCCTTTTTTTATCCAGGTCGCACCGGGAATTGATTTCTGAAATAATGAAAAGAACCAACTGTGAGCAACGCTTAATATTACTATGCCTGCGATTGAAGGAATTAAATCCCGTGTTGGCGTCACCTCGAGGAATAATTTGCTTTGCCAATTTGGATTGTATAGAATTGATTGGATAGGAGGACTCATAAAAAGACCTCCTAATATTCCTTCACTAACAAAACCGGCTATCAAGCCGGAATAGATGATTTTAAAACTTTTGTTTTTCATACTCACTATAATTTTATTTGTTGTAATCTTTGTTTAACGTTTTTCTCATTTTGTCTTTGACTTATTATTACAATGAGTTTAGTTAAGATATTTGTTAATCATTTCTTTGAAATCTTCAAAACTGTTTCTTCCGAATTTATATTCGCGAATAATCCCATTCTTGTCAAGAATAATCGTAACAGGTCTGAAATTTTCTAAATTCATCCATTTTTCATTTGAATAGTAGCCAATTCCAGATGGAGCATTTAACTTTTGAACCACATGCATAATTTTATTTGGTTCTTCATCACTTAATACAACAACTTTAATTTGCTCGGAATAAGTTTCTTCTAACTTTTTAATATCTGGAAATTCTTTTAAACAAGGACCGCAATAAGTTGCCCAAAAATTAATTAAGACCACTTTCCCTTGATAATCTGCTAAACTATGATTTTTATTATCAGAAAAAGTAGTAAAAGTAAAATCATCAAGATGTTCACCAATATTTCGTTGGACTTTGGCAAGTGATTGAACCATTGGTTTTAAAGGGAAATTGATCATGAAAAGCAGACTTCCCACTAAAATATTGATAAAGAAAATCAATGTTCTCAGCGTCCATTTTTTATAATTCTTGATGTGAAGCTTTTTTCGAATAAAATAATCAGCAACAAGCGTTGCAACTATTGCTGGAATTAGAAACAGATTTCCATATGCCTCAAAAAATGAAGCGTGCCGACTAATAAACATTGCAAGTATCTCAATCACTTCTTTTCTTTTTTACTATTAGATTCAAATTTATATTTCCTTTATATTTTAATTCGATTTCTCCTTCTGTAATAATAATCGGCTGTTATCCGCTAATTTTCTTCATTTAAGTGAATGCATCAACGTTTTATTTTCTAGATTCTTTTTACTATCTGAGGTTCTCCCCCATCGTCCCAAACCCACTTAAAGGCAGGAACGGGTTTATCTGTAAAAGGCATAACCAAACGTAACCAGGGTTTTTCTGAATTTTGAAAAATTCCTTTTCCCATATACTCAACTTTCTCTTTTCCACCCTGACTGTTTATGTATGAAACATTTCCGTTTTCATAAATTACTTTTCTATCGCCTTCGTAATTACCAACAATTGAACTAATTATTAATTCAGCCAAAGACTCAGGATTCAATTCATTTTCAAAATAGGGTATCTGCCATTGATATAACAGTTTCAGTTCATTGATATTGGTTGTCACAGCCAACGTTGAATAAATCTCAAGTTTAGCCTTGCTAAGCGCTTTAGAAGATACGATGTTTATATCAGGAGTAACTCCAATACCATCAATCCATTTTTTTGAAACAGGGTTAATACCTTCAATAGTAGGTATCATAATGTAAAGGTCTTCATTGATAACGAATAACTCACCCGGATTTCCTTCTCCTTTAGTTTTTTCACCGACTATAATTGCCCTTTTATATTGTTGCAGGGTATAGGCAAATGCTTCAGCGGCAGATGATGTCTTATGGCTGACAAGTATGTATAATGATATGTTTTCCGGAATTTTATTGATCAGGCTGTCAATCAACGTATATGATTTTACAACCTTGTTATTTTTCCTGTATCTGTTCTCCCCAAGTAATACCGAGTCTTTCAAAAAATAACTCAACATGAAAACTAATGTTTCTCCGTATCCACCGCCATTATCTCTAAGATCAAAAATAAGAGCATTCGAAAATCGCAAAAAATTCATTGCCCCCACCAAACTTAACTTTGAAGATTCGAGTGGAGTGAAATTCAGAAAACTAAAATATCCAACATTTCCATCAAGCCGCTCCAGTTTTCTTAACCTGAAATTTTCGAATTTCAATTTTTGAAGCCATTCTCCTGTATCCACTTGTTTCTTTCCGCTCTTTTCTGTCTGACCATCAGCAATGATTTGCTTTACCCTGATTGGGTCAACACCTAAACCAATATGTTGGTCATTCCCCTGCTGCTGAATGTCCCTTCAAAAGATTCTAAAAAAGCTGCTGATCTATTTAATGAGTCATATCCGCCTGTTTTTAATTTTTGATGAATGAATTGGTCAATTAATTTAACCCGTTCAGGAAAAATATAATTTTCATATAACAGTCCTATTGTTTTATCAATGATCGCCACTTTTTCTTTGTTCGAAATGGCGCTACTTTTCTGTGCATTTACAATTCCGGTATTTGTAATAAGCATAAGAAAGCCTGCGAAAGATGCTTTAGTAATTTTCATAGTTAAATAAGTTAATGTCAATGCGTTTAATCAATTTTTTTAGAAAGGATATTATAGTAAATAATAAAGGCAGCAGAAACAAACAAAAGAAAAATACCCACCGCCAGATATCCTGATTGATTAATAAGAAAGCTTCGGGTAAAATGAATACACAAAAGAGCCATTGCAGTACTAAAAATGAACAGAAACCATTTTAAAGGCTGAAGTTTTGCAATTAGGTTACTTTCTTTGAATATTTTGAATAAACTATTCAGAAACTCCTTTGTCAATCATCTTTAATTTAAGTTGATGCTCTGCTCTGTTTTTAAGAACAGTAATGAGTGTGTTTAACAGAATGAATATGATAAGTAAAGGGACTCCGATTTCAAAAAATTTGTCAGGGATAATTTTCACACTTTCAGGATCATAGTTCAAAGTATGTGTTTCTACTTTGTCCTGGGCAAAGCAAATGAGATTCGATAAAAGTACTCCCATAGTTATTAATATTTTCCTTAGCATGATTAATAAATTAGTGTTTAATAATTATCAAATTTTAATTCGTTTAGGGATTAGACAGACAAGGGCTTGGAAAGTTGCAGGTAGATTGAAAATAAAAGTTAAGTCCGTTTGCAACTTATTGGTAACTTAACTGTCTAATATTTCATTTTATGATTGCAGACTAAATAATGCAGAAAGTACAAGATGATAAATATTTAATAAGTGAAGTGCTTTCTGGCAATAGAATGGCTTTTGTTAAACTTATCAGGCAATATGAAGGATTGGTTATGATATTATAACGCCTCTAATTGGGGTAAATAGGGATAGGGAAGATATTTGTAGGATGTCTTTATCAAGGTATATGAAAAACTGGATACTTTCCAGTTTAAGTCAAAGCTGGCTACATGGATTGGGAATATTGCATATAACAGCAGCATTAATTATTTGGAAAAAAAGAAGAATATTTTATTAAGTAATATTGTATCACCGGAAAATGAGCTTTCATTTATTGAAAAATACTGATATTGATGTCGGATATCCCGAAAAAATGTTTATACGGAGAGAAGAGATATCTCAGCTTAATCAATCAATCAATATTTTACCTGAATTTCAAAAAACTGTCTTATTGCTTTTTTTATAAGGAGGAGATGAGTTTTAGATGAAATGAGTAAAATATTAGAAATGCCTGTAAATACTGTTAAGAGCCATTTGTTTAGGGCAAAAAATACTTTAAAACATTTATTGACTAAAAAAGAAACTATATGAGAACTGAAAAGGAATATAATTTAAAGGTAGTTATCAACAAATTTTATAAGACAGAGCCTTTGCGAATTGATTTGGCAGCTACTGTTGCTAATAGGATTTTTGTAAAAAACAAAATTGAGATTGCTTTGTTGGATAAATGGTTATATGCTTTTGTTGCAGTTTTAGTTAGTTGTGGTTTGATTTATAGTT
>CAVWGU010000009.1:0-708673 GCA_963754695.1 uncultured Chitinophagaceae bacterium | reverse complement strand
CGGGTGATCTTGAGGAGTCGGCTGGCTTCGGAAATGTTGCCGCCTGTGCGCTGCAGCGCTTCCTTTAACAGTTTCTTTTCCATCTCCTGCGCCGAGAGGCCGAAGGCCAGGAGCGATGTCTTCTCGATCTCTCCGTTCGATCCCGTCGATTGGGTGTCTCGCAGAGAGACAGGGAGGTGGTCCGGTCGGATCATCTCGTCCTTGCAGGTAATAGTAAGCCCCTCGACCACGTTGTGCAGCTCCCGCACGTTGCCGGGCCAGTCGTGGCTTTGCAAGATGGCTAGCGCGGGTTGGGTGATGCCCTTGATGCGACAGCCATGATCCCGGCGGGCGACCTCCAAGAACGATGACAGAATCGGTTTGATATCTTCGGGGCGTTCGCGGAGCGGCGGGATGCGCAGTTGGTAGACGTTCAGTCGATAGTAGAGGTCCAGGCGGAATCGCCCGGCTTTGATCTGAGCCGGCAAATCTTCGTTCGTGGCCGCAATCACGCGAATGTTGACGCGGATACTGCGCGTGTCGCCTAGCGGATCGACCTGGTGATTCTCCAGGACACGTAAGAGCTTCGCCTGCGCGGATGGACTCATCTCACCGATTTCGTCGAGAAAGAGGGTGCCGCCCTCCGCGAGTTGAAATCGGCCCGGTTTGGTGTGCTTCGCATCGGTAAAGGCGCCGCGCTGATGTCCGAACAATTCCGATTCGAGGAGGTGTTCGGGAATGCCGGCACAATTGAGCGCCACGAAGGGGCCGTTAGAGCGAGGGCTGGCGGCATGGATCCCATGGGCGAAGAGTTCTTTGCCTGTGCCGCTTTCGCCGGTGATGAGGACGGTTGTTGCATCGGTTTGGGCGACTTCTGCTGCCAGATGTTTCAGCAGTTCCATCTGAGGCGACCGGCTGACGATCTGATCGAATGCGGAGGGACGATCAGCCTGCGCGTGGGGCTCTGGCGCTTCGAAGACGCGGGTCTTGTTGATGGCGGTCTGGAGATCCTTCGCTGTGACCGGTTGTGCGAGATAGTCGGTGGCGCCATGGTGTAACGCTTCGACCGCGGCTTTTGCTGACCCGTCTGTTCCGAGGATGATCACTGGGAGGTTCTGAGCGATGCGTCTGGCCTGAGACAGGATCACTTGGCTCGCAATCCGTCCCTGGCTCTCGTCACACAGGATGAGTGCGAGGTCTCCTTGGTCTTTCAGGATGCGCAGAGCCTCTTCGGTCGTGGTGGCTGGGAGGATGGTGGCGCGGTGGTGGTCGAGGGCTTGTTCGAGCAGCGGTCTGGTGTGGGGATCGGCCGATATGAGCAGCAGGACCGGAGGACGCATAATCAAGCCTCCCTGCAAAGTACTGGCAATAGCCTACTCCTCTTCCCGCCAAGAAAACAGGGGGGGCTATGAGGCCCGGCCCCCTTTCTGTCACCGGTGGTTCTCCTGTGCAATCGCCACATTACGAAGGAGGCCGCTCCGTTTGGTTCGTTTGAGGGGGCTCTCCTTGAACGTGGCCGCAAAACTCTCCTCGCTCATCTGAGCCAGAGCCTGGAGGTTTGGCGCAAGGGTCAAGGGAGTGGGGGTAAAGGCTGGTTCGCTCGTCGCGTCCGATCGAAGATTAAACGGACAGACGTCGAGGCAGTCGTCGCACCCGAAGATGCGATTGCCCATCTGAGCGGCGAGTTTGTCAGGGATGGCCTCTCGACCGCTGCGCAGTTCGATTGTCAGGTAGGAGATACAGAGTCGGGCATCGACGAGATAGGGCTCGACGATGGCGCCGGTCGGACAAGCCTGAATACAGAGGGTACAGCTTCCACACAGATCTGTGCCCGGTTCATCCTCTTTCAGATCCAGAGTCGTCAGAACCTCTCCGAGCAGGAGCCAAGAACCACATTCGGCTGAGACGAGATTGGAATGTTTTCCGATCCAGCCGAGGCCTGCCTGCTGCGCCCAGGCCTTTTCCATGATCGGGCCTGTATCGACGTAGGCCTTGGTGGTGACGCCAGGCGCCAGGGCTGCGATCTTCGCTTCGAGTTGCGAGAGTCGCTGGCTCATCACTGTATGGTAATCCTTGCCCCAGGCGTAACGGGCAATGCGTCCCATTCCAGGCTGCTCGTTCGCACGATTGTCCGTGTAGTAGTTCATCCCAACCGACACCATCGATCGGCATCCTGGTAGTACCAATCGAGGATCGCTTCGACGAGATGGGTCGCGAGTCATCCAGGCCATCGTGCCGTGGTAGCCGTGCTGGAGCCACTCCGCGAGACGGCTGAGCAAGCGATGGGGGAAGGGGGCTGGGGGGTCGGGAAGGGAGGAGTCAGGCTGAAGACTGAAGGCTGAAGGTGGCCCGCTATCGGTGACTCGGCTGATGCCGACGGCATCGAAGCCAAGGGCAAGGGCTTCGCGTTTGATGGCTTCAGCGAGGGACATATTAGTGAACTTGGTTGGAGCAGTCGAATCGGACAATAAACTGGACCGAGCAATGGTCGGATTTGCAGCGGGTGCAGGAGCCGGTGATTTTTGTTTTCCAGTCTGTGGCGTTGTCGTCGAATCGGCAGAAAGTTTTTCCGCCCTTGGAGATGGTTGTCCAGGGTTTGTCGGTTCCGGGGATATCGGCCACGAGGCAGCCTGTGGGGAAGGGGACGTGACAGCTCTGCGAGGCCTCTCCCTTCGCCATGCCGAAACTGCAAGACTGTTCTGTCGTGGCGTGTGAATCGTCCATGGGCTGCGCCTGAGCTGTGACTGAAAGGCTCCACAGGCCGATGAGCATGAGTAACAGGAAGGACCAGCGGTTCATCCTGCCGCATCCTAGCACAGGGCTGTTAGCAGGATGCTGAAAAAGTCCGCCAGCGGCGTTCTCAGCTCGCAAGAATCCTCAACGTAGCCCAGAGGCTACGCCTCCGGTTCTTACTCCGCCTGCGGCCTTGCTGGACGGCCTTTTTGAGCATCCTGCGGGACGTGCTTGTGCCGTCGCCATTCCGAAAAAGTAAAACGTCGACTGCCGAATGCATTCCCCTTCGAAACTTTTCACTTTTCACCTTTCACGTCTCACGGTTCGTTGTTTGTACTCGCCTGGTTCTCGATGGGTCTATATAATCACGCCATGTTGTGGCGTGTCATGATCGTCATGGGCTGTCTGCTGCTTGGCTGGTCAGGGTGGAGCCGTGCGGCTGAGCCGGTCGTGCTGGATGTTCGTACGGAACCCACCGGCGGCGTGCGGGCGACGGCCACGATTCTCTTTCCGGTGGAACCAGCAATTATTCACCGATTGCTGACCGACTATGCCCATTGGCCTGAGCTCTTCGACCTACGGATGCGGATGGCGGAGATACGGGAGCAAGACGGCAAGGCGTTCACGGATATTCGAATCGACCATGCCATGCTCCCAGGAGAGCGGCGCCTCTTGAGTGAGACGAGGACCCTGCCGACCGGCGGGATACTGACGGAATTGAAGGGGGGCGACTTCAAGCAGTACCGCCGGTTCTGGAAACTCATCCCCGTCGATGATGGGGCTCATACAAGAGCCGAGTTTGAACTGCTCTTCGAGATTGATTCGAATATGCCGGATTGGATGGTTGCCTTGGCGTTGCGGCGAGATCTGGAAACGCATTTTCGAATCATAAGGGATAAGGCGCTCGTACAGGCGCAGCAGCAACTGCAGTCGGGGCGATGAGTGAGGGTACGGCGAACTCCCGCTAGCAGGCTGCGGAAAAACTATTTTGGTACGCGAAAACTTCGACGGGCCGCAGGTCTGGCAGAGTAAGAGAACATTCTCGCAGGATGCTCAAAAAGGCCGTTCAGCAAGGCCGCAGCGAGTGAAGACCCGGAGGCGTACCCTCTGGGGTACGTTGAGGATCTGAACGATGCGAGAACGACGCTGGCGGAATTTTTCAGCGTCCTGCTACGGAGGAAACGCGAATTGGGAAAGCTCCGCCTTGTCGAGCCCCTGCTTCACCAGCGCGCTCACATCGAACATCCGTTCAACCTTTTGAATGTCCTCGAGTCTGGTTTTCGTGCTGGGGTGTGGCGGGGTAAAGAGCGAGCAGCAGTCTTGATCTGGTTCAATCGATATGGCGAAGCTGCCGATCTGCTGAGCCTGGTCGGTGATTTCTACCTTGTCCATGCCGATGAGCGGACGCAGGAGCGGCAACTCTGCCGCCTCTTCAATGACCGTCAAGTTCTCCGGTGTTTGCGAGGCGACCTGCCCTAAGCTGTCGCCCGTGACGAGCCCCCAACAGTGCTCGCGTTTGGCCAGCTCCTGCGCGATGCGGATCATGACGCGCCGATAGAGCACCACACGAAACGGAGCCGGCGCGTTCGCCACAATGTCTCGTTGAATCTCCCCGAACGGGATGACGTAGAGCTTTGACCGGTATTGATGGATCGTAAGGAGCTGCACAAGTTCACGCACTTTCTCTTCTGAGGCGCGGCTCACGAGCGGACGGCCGGAGAAGTGGACGAAGAGGGCTCGGCACCCGCGCTTCATCATGCGATAGGCTGCGACCGGCGAATCGATTCCTCCGGAGATCAGACAGGCGACTTTCCCGCTGACACCCACCGGCATGCCGCCCGGCCCCTGAATCTTTTTGGTCGCGTAGTAGACCTCTTTGGAGAGCAACTCGAGATAGACGATGAGGTCGGGATCTTTCAGGCTGACTTTTTTGCCGGTTCCTTCACGGATGGCAGTGCCGACGTCCCGCGCGACTTCCATAGAGGTCAGAGCCAGCCGTTTGTCGGCTCGTTTCGCCGATACGCGAAAGGTGGAAAAGGATTCCGATTGGAGCGCCTCGATGACCGCTTTGCTGAGTGTGCCCAGGTCTGGATGGGTCAGATCGAGCGGCAATCCATGGGCGAGCGAAAAGTTGGCGATCCCGAAGACTCGTGTGAGCCGTTCTATGATGGCCTGGTCCGGAACCGTATCAGGCAGGACCACGCGAATCCGGCTGCGTAGATTCTCGACGCGTCTGACGCCGAGGTCTTTCAGGGTCCATTGGATATTGCGTACAAGCCGCTCCTCGAAATATTCCCGGTTGCGGCCTTTGAGGGCGAGTTCGTGGTAGTGGACGATCGCGCAGCGCATGTTACCGTGAAACGTAAAAAGTGAAAGGTGAAAAGTAGGAAAAGTATCGCGTCATGGATTGTTCCGGCTTCGAAGGGAGCGAACGAGGCCGCTCAACATGCGGTCGATCCGCTCTAATCGTTCGTCGAGGGTTTCCCACCGTACCTGGTCAAGGTATTCGAGGCGCCTTGCTATCTCTAGTTGAGTGTCCAATTCGCTTAACGAGCCCTTTGCAATATGGAGAAAATTTAGAAACTCTTTCTTCGTCTGCCTGGCAGCTCCTTCGGCAATGTTGCTGGGGATGCTGACGGCTGCTCGCCGGATTTGGCTTATAAGTCCGAACTGTTCATTCGACGGAAATCTTTCAGTGACCCTATATATCTGTTGAGCTAAATCGACTGCGTCGCTCCAGGCATTGAGCCTTTTGTGAGGTTTATTCATGTCCGAGTCCCTGCAGAAAACATTTCACTTTTTACGTCTCACGTTTCACGCGACTCAAGAAATCGCTCGGCGTCGATGGCTGCCATGCAGCCGGAGCCCGCTGCAGTGACTGCCTGCCGATAGACAGAGTCCTGCACATCACCGGCGGCAAACACACCGGGGACACTAGTAGCAGTTCCCTTCTCCGTTCGAATATAGCCTTTCTCATCCATGGAGATCTGGCCGGCAAAGAGATTGGTGTTGGGATTGTGCCCAATTGCGACAAACACGCCGGCACAAGGCAGTTCTGTCGTCTTGCCTGTGACGAGATTCTTGAGGCGGACGCCGGAGACTACATCATTGCCGAGAATGTCTTCGACGACGGAGTTCCACACGAACGTGATCTTCTCGTTTTTTACCGCGCGGTCTTGCATGATTTTGGAAGCCCGCAGTTTGTCGCGCCGGTGGACGATCGAAACCTTGGTTGCGAACTTGGTCAGGAAGGTTGCTTCCTCCATGGCACTGTCGCCGCCGCCGACGACAATCAGTGCCTTTCCCTTGAAGAAAAACCCATCGCAGGTTGCACAGGTTGAGACGCCGTGCCCCGTGAGGCGTGCCTCGTTCTTCAACCCGATCTGAATGGCTGACGCGCCGGTCGCAAGGATGAGGGTCTTGGTTTGCACTGTGTGTTCGCCGTCGATCGTGATCGTGAATGGGCCGGTCTTGAGATCCACCGCGCTCACGTCGCCGGTCAGGAACTCCGTGCCGAACCGTTCTGCCTGGGCTCGCATTTCCTTCATGAGCTCCGGCCCCATGATGCCCTTGGCAAAGCCGGGATAGTTCTCAACTTCCGTCGTTGTGGTCAGTTGTCCACCGGATTGCCAGCCTTCTATGAGCAGAGGCGAGAGATTCGCCCGCGCTGCATAGACTGCGGCAGTGAGTCCAGCCGGCCCAGAGCCGATGATCACAACGTTTCGCATGAGAGAAAACTTAACACAAGAGGTGGCGGGAATGCACGGCAGAGGGTTAGGCCAGAAGTCGAGATTTTTCTATAGCGGCCCGGCCGATGTGCTGGAGCGGGACGCTAAGGAGGGTTCCATTAGCACGTGTGCCGCTTGTTTGTATTTTTTGCAGATGCATTTGGCACGCTAGCCGCCCGTGGACCCGGTGCGGCGACTAACCCTTTGCCGAAAAAGATTTCAAGCCGTGGCCCTTGCGGGACCCACGGCTTTTCCGTTTCCACATCTTTGACGGAGCATTGACTGGCGGCATGCTGGACAATCCCCCATCCGCCGGAAATACTGCCGGGCCCCGAAGATCCCACGATCATGACCATTGCAAAACGTTTGATCCTCCTCTTAGCGGTGCCGCTTCTGATCATCCTTGGAATCGGTCTCGCGACCCGCCAGGAAATGGGTCGGATCGAGGAAACACGCGCTACATGGCGGAATCCCGGGTCGTGGCGCTGGCGAGAATCGGCGACATCACGCGGAAGTTCGCGGAAATGGCGGTTTCCACCCGCAATTCCATTTTGGAGACTGACCCGTCGCTGCAGTGGTCGCGCAGGCCAAGGCTGATGCCGCCCGGATCGAAGTGCGGTTGCTGCTGGATGATTATGGGAAAAACTGGGTCGGCAGCGTCAAGGGTGGGGAATATTTCCAGGAATTCCAGACGACTCTGTGAGGCATGGATGGTCAAGGTCGACGAGGCGAAAGCCCTGGCGGTCGCGGGTCGCACGGACGAGGCGAAGGCCATCCTGTCCGATCAGGTGACCGCACGCGGCGAACGACTCAGCCAGATTTCCAAAGAATGGACCCAGTTGAACGAACTCTCGCGACAAACGCAGGCAGGGCGGCGATCGGCAGCATCGAGAAATCGAAACGCAACCAGCTTTTCTCGGTGGGCGGCGCACTCGTGCTATCAGGATGTCTTGGCTGGCTGACGTTTCGCAAATCATCCACCCCATCCGCGCGCTCCAGACCTCGGTCGAGACGTCGCCCATGGGGACTACGCCAAGGAGGTGCCTTTACCGAATCACCGATGAGGTCGGCGCGTTGGCACGTGCGATGGCGTGCTGAAGAAGGCGCGGCGGAGATGGAAGCGCAGCGGTGGATCAAGTCACACGCCGCACACCTCACCGGCGATCTGCAGGCAGTCTCATCGCTGAAGGAGTTTGGAGAACGGCTGGCCGCCGGCTGGTGCCCGTGCTCGGCGGCGGCGTGGCGGGGTTTTATGTTTCCGATTCCGCCTCGGGGCGTTTGTCGCGCGTTGCAAGCTATGGCCTGGCGGAAACATCCGAGGCGCAGGACTCTTTCGCCTTGGGAGAAGGCTTGGTCGGCCAATGCGCGACGGATCGCAAGCCCGTCACGCTCACCGCGCTGCCCCACGGCTACTGCCGCATTGTCTCCGGCTTGGGCGAAGCCTCGCCGGTACAGGCGACCGCCTGGCCGCTGCTCTCCCTCAAGGCGCTGCTGGGCGTGTTCGAGTTCGCCTCGTTACATCCCCTTACCTCACGTGAAAACGCGCTGCTGGACGAGATCCTACAGGTGGCGGCGATGAGCCTGGAGATCCTTCAGCGGAATCTTCGCTCGCAGGAATTGCTGGAGCAGGTCAAGCACCAGAATTTTCTAGCCGACATGGCGCTGGAGTTGACCCACAGCGGCTACTGGCACGTGGATTATAGCGACCCGGACTATTATTATCAGTCCGAACGCGCCGCAAGAATCGTGGGCGAGGAGATCCGGCCCGACGGCCGCTATCACCTGCAAGACGAGTGGTTCTCGCGGGTCTTGGAAGCGGACCCGGACCTCGCCATGCAGACGGCTGAAAAGTATGAGGGGGCCATCGAGGGCAGATACGACAACTATGACACGGTCTACGCTTACAAGCGGCCGTCCGATGGACGCATTGTGTGGTTGCACGCCTCCGGAACGCTGGTGCGGGGCGAGGATGGCAAGGTCCGCTTCATGTATGGTGTCTATCAGGACATCACCGCGTTCAAGCAGATGGAAACGGAATTGCTCGGAGCCAAAGAAGCGGCGGAAGGAGCCACCGAGATGAAGTCCATGTTCCTCGCGAACATGAGCCACGAGATCCGCACGCCGATGAACGCCATCATCGGCCTGTCCCACCTCGCGCTCAAAACCCCGCTCAACCCGAAGCAGCGCGACTACGTCAGCAAGGTCCACAACGCCGGCACCTCGCTGCTCGGCATCATCAACGACATCCTGGATTTCTCGAAGATCGAGGCCGGCAAGCTCGACATGGAGACCATCGATTTCAAGCTCGACGAAGTGATCAGCTCGGTCACCACGCTGACCGCGCAGAAGGCCCACGAGAAAGGCCTGGAGTTCCTCGCCGACGTGTCGTCCGCGATCCCCCAGCACCTGCGCGGCGACCCGCTCCGCCTCGGCCAGATCCTCACCAACCTGGTCAACAACGCGGTGAAGTTCACCGAGCAGGGCGAGATCCGGCTCAAGATCGAACTGCTCGAACAAACCGGCGACAAGGTGCAGCTGAAGTTCTCCGTGCGCGACACCGGCATCGGCATGACCCAGGAGCAGGCCGGCAAGCTGTTCCAGCCGTTCTCCCAGGCGGACATGTCCACCACCCGCAAACACGGCGGCACCGGTCTCGGGCTGACCATCTGCCGGCGCCTGGTGGAGCTGATGGGCGGCCAGATCTGGCTGGAGAGCGAGCCCGGCGTGGGCAGCACCTTCATTTTCACCGTCTGGCTGGAGCATCGGCTCCGCGACGGGTCGCGGCAGAATCCTGCCCGAGCAACTGGCCAAGCTCCGTGTGCTGGTCGTGGACGACAATGCCGCGGCGCGCGAGATCCTGGCAGAAGCCCTCGCGGACCTAGCACCCGACGTGGACGCGGTCGGCTCCGGGCGCGGAAGCGCTGGCCGCCATCAAGCAGCACGACGCGGCCGCGCCCTACGACTCGTCTTCATGGACTGGCGGATGCCCGGCATGGACGGCTTGCAGGCGACGCGCCGGATCAAGCAGGACGAGCAGCTCAAGCAACCAGCCGGCGATCGTCATGGTCACCGCGTTCGGCCGCGAAGAGGTGCGCGAGGAGGCCGAGCGGCTGGGCATCGACGGCTTTCTGGTCAAGCCTGTCACCAGTCCATGCTGGTGGACACGCTGGTGACGCTGTTCGCGCCCGACTCGGGCGAAATGGCCGCACGCCGGCTCGGACGACCGCCACGCGGGCCGACTGCGCGGCGCGCGGATTCTGCTGGCCGAAGACAACGAGATCAACCAGCAGATCGCCGTGGAACTGCTCGAAGGCATCGGCGCGACGGTCAACGTCGCCAACAACGGCAAGGAGGCGGTGGACCACCTGCTCGCGGCGAGCCGACCGCGCTTCGACGTGGTGCTGATGGATCTGCAAATGCCGGTGATGGACGGCTACGAGGCCACGGTGAAGATCCGCTCGGACGCCGCGCTTCGCGAAGCTGCCGATCATCGCCATGACCGCGCACGCCACGATGGAGGAAAAGCAGAAATGCCTCGACGCCGGCATGAACGACCACATCTCCAAGCCGATCGATCCGAACATCCTGTTCGAGACCGTCGGCCGTTTCTACAAGCCGCCGCTGGCCACCACTCCCGCCGAGCAGACCGTGGCAGCCATTTCAAATCCGGAAGAACTTCCCGCCATCGACGGCCTCGACACGCAGGACGGCCTGACCCGCGTCGCCGGAAACCGGAAGCTCTATCTGAAACTCCTGCGCCAGTTCGCGGAACAACAAGGACCCGCCGTCGCGGAAATCGCCGCCGCGCTCGCCGCCGGCGATCCCGCGCTCGCCGAACGCATCGCCCACACGGTCAAGGGCGTCGCCGCGAATCTCGGCGCCAAGCAGGTGCAATCCGCCGCCAGTGCGCTGGAGGAAATCATCCGCCACCGTGGCCCCGCCGCCGAGACGGAACCCGCGTGCAACAGCGTCGCCAAGGTGCTGGATCCGCTGCTGGAGGCGTTGAAGAATTCCTGCCATCGCCGGATCCGCCACACCCGTCGCCGGAAGCTCTATCGCCCGTCGATCCCGCGCGAAACCCGCGCGGCGGCGGAACAACTTGCGAAACTACTCGCCGATTTCGACTCCGGCGCCGTGGAATTCATCGAGGCCAACCGAGCCGCGCTGGGTCCCTTGTTTCCCGGCGAGGCCTTGGCGGAGTTTGAAAAACTCGTGCAGAATTACGATTTCGCCGGAGCGGAAACGCAGTTGGCCGAGGCATCGAAAAATCTCCCCACCCCATGAAAAATCTATCCGACTGCCGCGTGCTGATCGTGGACGATGCCAAGGCCAACCTCGACATCCTCGTGGAGGGCTTGAAGGCCGACCACAAGCTCAGCCTCGCGATGAACGGCGAGATGGCGCTTGCAGATCGCCGCGCGCACGCCGCCCGACCTCGTGTTGCTCGACATCATGATGCCCGGCATGGACGGCTATGAGGTCTGCCGCCGCCTGCGCCAGATGCCGGAGACGGCCGAGGTGCCGATCATGTTCCTCTCCTCGCTCGAGGAAGTGCAGAACAAGACGCGCGGCTTCGAGGCGGGCGCCAACGATTACCTGACCAAGCCGTTCGAGATGCTGGAGGTGAAGGCCCGCGTGCGCTCGCTGCTCAAGGCCAAGGCCTACAGCGACGCGGTGAAGGAACAGATCGCCAGCGAACTGCGGGTCGCCCGGGAAATCCAGATGGGCATGCTGCCGCACGATTTCGCCGCGATGGAACAGGCGTACGGCGTCGAGTTCGGCGCGGTGCTCGAACCCGCGCGCGAGGTCGGCGGCGATCTCTACGGCGTCTGCGCGGCGGCCGAGGACCGGCTGGTGGTGTTCCTCGGCGATGTTTCCGGCAAAGGCATCCCCGCCTCGATGTTCATGGTGCGGGCGATCAGCCTCGCCCGGCTGCTGGCGCGGGAGATCGCCGAACCGGAGCGCATCCTCGCGCGGCTGAATGACGAACTCGCCGGCGGACAATCCGTCGTGCATGTTCGTGACTTTCCTCTGCGCGGTGTTCGATCCCGGCACCGGGACGACTCACCATGGCCAATGGCGGCCATTGCCGCCCGGTGCTCCTCCGCGCGGGCGAACCGCCGCGCTGGGCGGTCAAGAATCTCGGCACCGCGCTGGGCTTCGACGCCGGGCCTGGAATTCGAGCGCACGGAACTGACGCTGCGCCCGGGCGACTCGCTGGTTTTTTATACCGACGGTGTCAGCGAGGCGTTCAACCCGCAGGACGAATGTTACGGCGACGACCGGCTCCTCGCCGACACCGCGCGCGTTCGCCGGACAATCCGCGCACCGGCCCTCACCGCCGGCTTGCTCGAGAAAGTCCGCGCCTTCGCCGACAGCGCGCCGCAGTCCGACGACATCGCGATCCTGACTCTGAAAGTCGAACGATCCGGAAGGAGGCCGCGCATGACGCTGGAACTGCACGCGCACGCCCGAGGAAGTCATGCGCGCGGTGGAGGCCCTGCAGGAGTTCGGCGCAGGCGAAGGAGTGCCCGAGAAGATCCTCTTCGGGCTCGCGCTGGCGCTTGGAGGAGTGCGGCAGCAACATCGTCAACCACGCGTTGCAGCGCGATGCGCGGCAGACATTCCGCGTGACCTTCGAGCACACCGGCGGCGCAGATCGTCATCGAGCTGCGCGATCGCGGACGTCGAGTTCGATCCCACGCTGGCGCCTCCGAGCGACGGCAGTCGCCGATGACGATGAGCCGCCCGGCGGCTGGGGGATCTTTCTCGTCCGCAAGCTACACCGATGAAATGCGCTACGCACGGGAAGCGGCGAAAACGTCCTGCGCCTGATCAAGCAGCTCGAGCGCCGAAATGCTCTTGCGCTCGAAAACGACTCTCTAGCGTCAGCCGCAAACCAACCAAATTACGAAAACTCATCATGCCACTCGAAATCCAAATCCTCCAAGAACATGAGCGCCCAGAACCCGGGAGCCGTCACCGTCAAACTCACCGGCAGCCTCGACACCGCCACCGCGCCCGAACTGGAGCGCCAACTCGGGCCCGTGCTGGCCCGCTGCGGCAAGGATCTCATGTTTGATCTCGCCGGCTTGAAGTTCATCAGCAGCGCCGGCCTGCGCGTGTTTTCCATCGTCCGCAAACAGCTCAAGGAACGCGGCGGCCAGGCGTCGTTCATCAACATGCAGCCGCAGATCACGGAGGTCTTTGAGATCATCAAGGCGCTTCCGGGCGTGGGCGTATTTGCCAGCGAGGCGGAGTTCGATGCCTATCTGGCCGCCCGGCAGAAGATGGTTGAGGAAGGCAACTAAAGAAGCCCGGGCACTGTTTGAGCCGGATCATCAAGCAGTCCCGGGTAGGCTGATTCCAGCTTCGGGCTCTTTGATCAAGGTCTTGAACTTTTGATGAATGCCATCCAAACGGGGATCCTCGGCGAGCAATTGACCGGCGCGTTCCCTTGCCTCAAGAAGCAAGGGCAAATCGTTCAGGAAATCAGGAAAGCGAAGGCCTGACAAACCGCTCTGCACGGTGCCCAACACATTGCCGGGACCACGGAGGCGAAGGTCGGCCTCCGCAATCTCGAATCCATCGGAGGTGCTTACTAGAACCTCGAGTTTTTCCATCGATTCCGGATTCTTCCCGTCTGTTAACAAGACACAATAACCCTTGTGACCGCCGCGGCCGATGCGGCCGCGAAGCTGATGGAGCTGGGCCAAGCCAAAACGCTCGGCATGATGCAGGATCATGATGCTGGCATTCGGCACATCCACGCCGACCTCGATCACGGTCGTCGAAACAAGCGCGTCGATTTCTCCCTGCCGGAACAAATCCATCACCTCCTCCTTCTCCTCGGGACGAAGTTTCCCGTGAATCAAGCCGACCCGATGGGAACCCAGTCTCTTCTTCCATTTCAAAAACGCCTCGGTCGCGGACTCGGCCTTCAGATTTTCGCTTTCCTCGACCAAGGGATAAACCAGATAGGCCTGCCGTCCCTGAGACGAGCTGGTCTTTGACGAACTTGGTGACGTCAGATTGTTTCGCGCCGATCCTCATGGCCGTGATGATCTTGCCGCGTCCCGGAGGTTTCTCATCCAGCAGCGAAACGTCGAGGTCGCCGTAAATCGTCATGGTCAATGTCCGCGGAATCGGCGTGGCGGTCATGACCAGCACATCGGGCACGACACCCTGTCGGATCAACGAAGCGCGCTGCGCCACACCGAATTTGTGCTGCTCGTCGATCACGACCAGTCCAAGATCCTCGAACGGAACTGAATCATACAGCAGCGCATGGGTGCCGATAATGATTTGAGGCACATCTTCATGGTGACTGCCCTCATCCCGGTTACCGGTCCGCAGCGCGACTCTGATACCCAGCGGATCCAGCCACCGGCGGAATGTCAGGTAATGCTGCTCGGCGAGAATCTGGGTCGGAGCCATGAGTGCCGCCTGGCATCCGGAACCGATCGCCAACAACATCGCCGCCATCGCCACGAAGGTTTTTCCGGACCCGACATCTCCTTGCAACAACCGGTTCATCGGCCGCCCGGTGCGCATGTCAGCGACGATTTCCCGGATAGAACGCTTCTGGGCATTTGTCAGTTCGAAGGGAAGCGATGCGTGAAACTGTCTGAGGTATGAAACATTCCTCCCAAGCACGCGTCCGGAATGCTCGCCATATCTCGCACGTCGCCATGCGACGTTGAGTTGCAAGGCGAACAACTCTTCAAACGCAAAGCCGCGGCAAGCAGGTTTTACGGACTCGATGGATTCAGGGAAATGCACATCCAAAAATGCCTTCGCCCTTGGTGAACCAGGATCCGGGTCGGAAACCCATTCAAGCGTCTCCGGGTTGATCCGCGTGAGAAAGACATGGATGATTTCGCGCAATCGCCGCTGGGCGATTCCGGAGATGTTCCTGTAAATCGGAACGATTCGTTCCAGATGGATCGATGCGTCGTCATCCCGAATCATCTCGAATTCCGGATGATCGATGATCAGCCGTCCATTCACATCCTTGACTCTTCCATAAACGATCACTTCGTGTCCCGAGGCGATGACTTTCTGGATGAACGGCATGTTGAACCATCGGCAGGTGATCTTTCCCGAGCCAAACACACCACCCGAACCATCCATGACAATCGCCTCGTAAGTCCGCCCTCTGGAGCCGATGAATTTGAGCGATGCATCAATCACAGTCCCACGCAGGCACACGGCATTGGCGGACGGCTGATTCGGAAACGCATCGAACCGCCGCCTGTCTTCGTATCGTCTTCGGAAAATGCTCCAGGACAGACAAGACCGTGCTTGAATCCCGCGGATGCAGAGCGCCATCAATTCCTTTGCGGAAAGCAGGGGCAGTGTGGCAGAGTTCGTTTTGAGCGGAAAACACGGCGGTGACTTCCTCGTTTGCAGCTGGAATCAAGACGCTGCAATCCCAGCGAGCTTTTGCAGATAGGAATGGCTGTATATCCCCGAAGAATGGCCATCCGCCCAGAACAGCTGGATCGCGTATCCCCCGACCGTTTCAAACCATCAAGCTCGAAGGAGCGTTCGGCCCATATTCGACTGATGGCCGCAGACCACGCGCCCAAAGCATCCGGCTCCCCTTGGCAGGCTGCACACGGACACGCACGCCGCAGCAACGGCAGCGGCAGATAGGCTTCAAAGCCATCCGCAAAAGATAAGGCCAACTCGTTGCCAGATGACGGTTGCATTTTCGAGAGTTGAAATCATCGCGATAGTTGCACTTATCCAAGCTCGCCGTCCACCCGATAGGAGCGTTTTCCGAAAATCGCCGATCCCACCCGCACGTGGGTCGCACCTTCCTCGATGGCCACCTCGAAATCACCACTCATCCCCATGCTGAGCGACGGCAGTCTGACTCCGAACTCGATCTCCAAGATCATCGCGCAGTTCCCTGAGCTGCGAGAACCAAGGCCCGGGCCGATTCGGCATCCGGCACCGGCGGGCGGGATACACATCAAGCCGATGATCTCCAGTCGGTCCAACTTCAGAAGTCTGTCCATTTCGCGTCGCGAAGTTCGTCCCATTCAAAGCCCCCTTTGGACATCTCCCTCGCCGATATTGACCTGAAGAAAAACCTTCGGAAACAATCCGAGTTCCCTGGCGACCTCATTGGCGTAGGATGCGAGCCTGAGAGAATCAATCGCGTGAATCACTTCGAAAGGTTGAAGTAACTTCCGCACCTTGTTGCGCTGAACCCTCCCGATGAAATGCCATTGCAATGAACCGGGCAACGCGGCGATCTTGGGCTCGGCCTCCTGAAGTTTGCTCTCGCCGAAAACGAACCTGCCCCGCATCGAACAGCCTCCCTGATGTCATCCGCTGGAAAATGTCTTGGAAACGGCGATCAGCTCGACCGAACTGACATCGCGGCCCGAGCCCGCGAACAAGCCGCCGAAGATCTTCGCCCGGACTATCGATAGATTCTCCGCCACGTCCGACATCAACTGGGCTTCAGCAGTGCCTTTGAGCAGGCCGGCCAGCCGCGCGTTCTCGGTAAGATCCGACAAGATCCTTGAGCACGGCAATCGACTCGCGCTTCACGGGATCCAGTCCGGTCGGCCACTTGGGAGTTTCATCGAGATCCTCCGTTTCATCCTTGGCGCGGCGCATGTATTCGCCTGCTTCACTCGGCCGGATTGTATGGTTTCAAATCCGGCGCCTTTCTCCAGATCTTCGAGCGTGATCTTGTAAAACTTCAATGAGCTCTTATCTTCCTCCGTCATCTTTGGCAAATCGTGTCCGTCGCTCCGCGTTGCGGTCCTTTTGGAGGGCATCGGACTCAGAGAGTTCTTTTTGCGCGTGCATCCTTGTTGAGGGAAAGCCGGTTTTCCTTCAACCGCTCCTTGGTTTTCATTACATCCTGAATCACATAGGAAAAATCCTTGGAAGCATTCAATCGCTCCTGACTCAGCTCCTTCAGCCGGGGAATGAACAGCGCCTGGGGATCCAGCGGCTTGAAATCTCCCGCTGGCCGGATGCGGTCATGTGGCAGCGGATGATCCAAGATACGCCTCACCCATCTCCAAGGCATCCGTCAGGCTCGGAATCACCACGTTTGCCGCGACCCCGTCCATCTGGGTGGAGGAACCGGACGGGCGATAGAATTTCTGAATGGTCACCTTGAGAAATCCAGCACGGTTTCGCGCGGCAAAGAGCGGCAGCATCCGGCCGATATCCATGGGCTGCTGGACCGTGCCTTTTCCGAAGGTGGACGAATCACCGACGATGACCGCCCGATTGAAATCCTGAAGGGCTCCCGCGAGAATCTCGCTGGCCGAAGCGCTGCTCTTGTCGGTCATGACGACCATCGGCCCGGTATAGATCGGCTTGCCGTTGTCCGACTCCTTCACCTGCACCTGGCCCAGGGTGTTCTTCACTTGGACCACCGGACCGCGTATCGATGAAGAAGCCGGTCATCCGCCGGACCTCCTCCAGCGATCCGCCGCCATTGTTTCGGAGATCGAGAATCAGCCCGTCGATTTTCTCCTCGATCAAGCGCTTGAGGATTCGCTCGACATCCACCGAGCAGCGGATCTTCCCTTCTTCAAAATCCGCATAAAACGAGGGCAGGGTGATCACTCCCAATCGGCGGGGCGCTCCCTTTTCCGACTTCATTTCGATCACCTCGCCGCTTGCCTGCTCATCCTTCATCTCAACCTTGCCGCGCTTGATCACCACGATCCTGGTTTCCCCTGGCGGCCCGCCCGCAGGCTCCACCTTCAATGCGACCGCGGATCCTTCCTTGCCACGGATATAATCCACCACCTTGTCGATTTTCATGAACATGATATCAATCATGTCCTCCGGCTTTCCCGTGTTGAGCGTGTCCACGGCCACCACTCGGTCATTGAGCTTGAGAGTTCCCTCACGATCGGCAGGCCCGCCGACGACGATGCCCTTGATCTTGGTCGCTCCATCCTCCTCGCCTTGAAGAAGCGCGCCGATTCCCACGAGTTCGTTCTTCATTCCATCCTTGAATCGATTCATTTCGCGGAAGCTCATGTAATCCGTGTGGGGATCATACGCACTGGCGACCGCGCTGAGGAAATAATTCGCGATTTCCTCATCATCCACGTCCTTCACGCTGTTGAGAAAGCGCTTGTAGCGAAGCGAGACCTTCTCCTTGGGGCTGCGGTCCGCACTGCCCGGATCAGGCTTTCCCTGCTCCTTGGAAAGCTTGGTCAGCAATTCACGGCGCAGAATCTCGCCAAGCACCGCCTCCTTGATCTGCAGCGCCACAGGTCGGCGGCCTCCTTGTCGTTCTTGGGCCATGGCGCATCCTTCCGGCTCAACATCACCGATTCGTTCGCGGTGAAATCGAAATCGCTCCTTTGAGCAACTTCTCGGTCAGCGCCACTCGCTCCTCCACCCGCTTTTCAAAAACCCGGTAAATTTCAGTGGCCGCGGGCATGCTGTTGCCATGAAGCAACAGCGTGTGGAGCTGGTCGCCATATTTCTGCGTTGAAACCATCCACGTCCTCCTGTGTGAAATACAGCCGCTGAAAATCGAGATCCTTCAGATAGTCATCCAGAAACCGTTGGCTCAGTTCGCGCATTGAAAGGCAATTGGGCGAAATGGCTGTTTTGCAACATGATCGCCATCTGCCGGCCAACCTCATTGAAATCCGCCTGTTGGGCACATGCCGAACAGGAGAACGCAGCCAATAGCCACGGCGGATGCCGCCTTTTCGGAACCAGGAAATTGATCATGAAGGTCAAACGGAAAGAGGTTGACAGATGTTTGCAATAAAGTGCCATCGGCTTTCGTGGATGTCGATTTCTAAAATCGACCGAGAGCGATCACTTCTGCCGACTTCTGCCGGTCAAGCCAGCGTCGGAAATAGGCCTCCTTGGCGGCCCGCTCGGTGGCCTCAGGATCGATGTTGCCGCCATTGAAGAACGATGTCCGCACATCAGCGGACGTCGCCCAAGTGTCACCTTGAGATCAATCATTTCGCCATTCCGCAAAACCTCAGATCTGACGTTCGATGTCCGGCTTCATTCTCCGTGATCATCTCGCGGAAGACAGGCGTGGCCTCGACTCCGTGCCACGTCTCCCCATTCAAACCGACGATCAAATCGTTCAGCTGCATCCCGGCCCGTTGCGCCGGAGTATCCGATCTCACTTGCATGAACGCGAACCCCATTGCGGGGCTTTGGGTCTCCGGGAACTATCACCACATTATCTTTCATCGCCAATGCGACGCCGATGTATCCTTCTCCTTCCTTCATGTATTGGTCCGATCAACAAGTGCACGAAGGACCGCCAGGCATCGTCTCCCTCACCTCGGGATCGATCTGCATGCCTAGACTGCCTGAAGAACTCATCATCGCCGGCTCAGGCTGCTGCCGTCGCCCACTCGAGCAAGTTCCAGCTTCGGCCCGCTCCCGAATTCTGAATTCCGGGGATCCCAGTTCCTGAAGCGGTCGCGAGGGAATCGCGGCTTCACCTGCAAAACCAACGGCAGCAGCATCCAGCAATGCACCAATGCGGCGAGCAGCAATCCGTGGCGAAGCATGAGTTCACGCGCACTTCCATCGGAGCTACCATCAGATCCAGTGATTCACGTTCCCAAGACATGTTCTTCTGAGGAACCTCGATGGTATCATTCGGCTCAACGGAATCTGCATGAACTGCGCCTTGGTCAGGTCATAGAGTGTCTGGCTGCCGTTCCGGAAAACTTTGACCCGTTTCATACTGCCGAATTCCGTGGCGCCCCCTGCCGCCTGGATCGGCCTGCCACAAGAGTCAACTCCTTGCTGAAAGGACTCGGGCCCTGGTCCCCTCACCTGGCCACCAACGTGAACCATCTCCTCGATCGATGCCATCCCCTCGTCTTGGAAATGACCTGGATGGTGGGATTCGTGTAAATGCCGGCGCTCTTGTAGCGGGCCTGCAAGGAGGCTGGCAAGGTCCTCATTGCGCAAGCCCGCAGCCCGCACCGTGCCAATGAACGGCATGTTGATGTATCCCGCTTTCGGAGACCGGGTAAATTCCGTCGATCCGTCCCTTTTCCTCGGCTGGGACACCTTGAGATGGTGATGTTGATCGCCTTTCCTGCCTCGATCTGTGCGAAAGACGGCACCGCAGCAGGCAAGCAGAAGCAAGCAACGCCTTAAGAATGGTTTTTAGGGTTCATGGCTATTGATCGGTTTGAGATTCAATACAGTTCGGAATCATTTCCACGAGCACCGCCGGCTGTGGCTTGGCAGGTGCCGACCAGCGCCGACCGACGGTCCGATCTGGGACTCGGCCGGCGCATAGTAGGTGTAATAGCTGGTGTAATATTGATACTGGCTGTCGCTGCGGACATCCACGTTGTTCAGCACCACACCGATGACGTTGCCGCCGACGTTTTCGACCGCCTGCTTGACGCGGAGCAGCATGTTGCGCGGCAGCTTGCGATGCTGCACGACGATCATGGTAAGATCCACCTCGCTCGCGAGAACCGAGGCATCGCTCACCCCGAGGATCGGCGGGCTGTCCACCAGCACCAGGTCGAAGCGCTGCTTCACGTCTTGAATCAACTCGGACATCCGGCGGGAGTTGAGAATACCCGCCGCATCGGCCGGCAGGATTCCGGACGGCATGAAATAGAGGTTGTCCACCGGAGTCTGAAGAATCACGTCCTCCAGCATCAATTCCGTGGTCAAATAATTTGTCAGGCCGACCGAGTTGTTGATGTCGAAGAATGTGTGCAGGCGCGGCCGGCGCAAGTCGGCGTCGATCATCAGGGTGGTGTATCCGCCCTGGGCGCAGATATAGGCGAGATTGACCAGGTGGTCGACTTGCCTTCGCCCGCACCACCGGAAACCACGGTGATCGCGTTGTCCTCGGGATTCTTGCGGTTGAACTCGATGTTGGTCCGAAGAATCCGATAGGCCTCGGCGTCCGGGCTCATGCCACTCTGCTTGTGAAGCACCCCCACGTCCTTCGGAATGACGGCGAGAACCGGCACCTGAAGATAGCGCTCCACGTCCTCAAGGCTCTTCACGGAGGTATCGAGATACTCGAGGAAGAACGCGATGCCGACGCCGAAGATCAACCCCACCACCGCACCGAGAACCAAATTCAGGGTGACGT
Source organism: uncultured Chitinophagaceae bacterium (assembly GCA_963754695.1). GTDB lineage: Bacteria > Bacteroidota > Bacteroidia > Chitinophagales > Chitinophagaceae > Ferruginibacter. The sequence continues at coordinate 688,123 of CAVWGU010000009.1, read as the reverse complement.
TCGGGCTGACCGGACTTTGCGAAATCTGCGGCTCTTCGTGGACGACGATACTTTCGTCCGTGCATCTTATCTGGTAATCGTCTCGCTGATCTGCTTCAGCCTCATCGATCTGGAGCAACTGCTGGTCGGTTTCGAATTCCCGCTTGGCATCAACATAATCCTGAGCGTCCAAGCCCGCGCTTGATCGCCTCCTCACGCGTGTCATCCTTCATCACCTCGACATTTTTCAGACGGTCCGTCGCCATGTCCAACTGCGCCTGCAAGGTCGCCCTCAAGATTGACAACACCTTCGTCAAGCTGGTGTTTCATGGCCTGCAATCTGATCGACCGCCGCCAGCACCGTGGGATGACGATCACCCAGTCCGTTGATCTTCAGAGTCCTCGAACTCACGCTTCGCCTCATGATACTGGGGATAGAGGTTGCGTAATGATGTTGTCCGGCAAGTTCAAGCCAGCCGCATAGACCATCAATTCGTCGCTGTCATACTTCAGCAGGCTGTTGATCTGGCTCTCAAGCTGCATCTTTTCCTGTTCCAGTTCATTGAAGGTCTGAAGCGCATCCGTCGCTCCCTGATCCTCGTCAACACCGGATTGGCCGTAGAACGAATCCTGCCCCTTGTAGATGATTCCCTTCGTTCTAACGATGGTCGCGAGAACCTTGCGGCGCTCCTCCACCTTGTCCTCCTGATCTCGGACCGCCTTGTTCAGTTCATAGAGGCCCTTGTCGGCATCCCGGCTTTCGATTTCCGTCCGGTACTCCTTATATGCCTTCGCAACTTCTGCGGTGACGTCCCGGGCATCCTCCTTGTTGGTATGGCGAACACGGATGGAAATCAAGTCCGTTCCGCGGATGTTCTGGGTGTTGACGATTCCCTTCAGGATCCGGATCGCCGTCTCCTTGTCCACTCCCCACTTGTTCACCAATTCGAGGTTTTCAACCACCTTCGCGAGCGAATTGCTGCTCTTGATTTTTTCAAATTCCGTTCCGAAGAACTGGGCGGTCATCGGAGTCGGCACCATAGATGGACTTTCCTCATGCCGCTCCAAACGGCGACATGCCCGCTGGACCTTGGTTTCACTTCGATCGTTGCCTCGCTTTCATATTTTTTCGGCATCACGTAGGTGATGACCGCAGCCGTCATGAAGACCAGAAGCAAGGTCAACAGAATGATCCCGTAGCGGTTCTTGATGACCTGCCAGTAGTCCACCGCATGCAGGGCGGCCTCGTTTTGTTGGGGAGATGAAGGGTTCATTGAGTGTTATTGTTTCACAGTTTCGGGCGGATTTCCAGTTGAAATAAAAACTCCCGCAATGAAAGATCATTGCGGGAGTTTCCAATCAAAGCAGTTAATATTTACAGTAAAGTTTCAGTTAAGCGGATTCATCGAAGAATCAGAACTCAGCGCTAAGGCCGACGTTGATCCGGTTGCGGGTGTAGTCTTGGCCATCGATGTCGGAGGTCGAGTCGGTGTAGTTGTAGGACTGACCGTTCCGGTAAGGATTCGTTGAACTTCATCGGACAATCCAGATTGAGCATTGATAAATCTGCTGTTCAAGATTCGGGATCCGCCCGGGTAGGGTGGTGTCGTGAGCGACTCGCCTCCTTCAAACCGAAGTGGGAATGTAATCAATCCCGCCGAATACCGAAAATGTCGGGGAAATCACATATTCCGAGGAAATACCAAGCGCAGGGTCTGTGGATCGTTGTACTCAACGCAATCCGGCCTTCGGATCATACTGAACCGTGTCGTAGTCCTCGATGCCGTATCGGGCGAAAGCCCGCACACTGAACTGCTGGTTCACTTGGGAATTCAGCGCGAATTCCAAGTAGGGACTGGTGTGAATTCTCGCCGTCGTCCACATCGTGGAACTGGACACCCGCACGGACGATGCCGATGGTGTTCGGGCTGAATCGGTGCTCGGCACCGACAAGGAGGAATTGATCCGTGTAGTCTGAAGCAGTTCGTCCGCCACTGTAGTCTGGGAGCTAACGATAGTCCGCAGTCAGAACCGTTTGCGGGCCAAGCTGGTAGCGGAACTGGTTGTAGACCTCCCAAGTGAATCGGTCGTTGTACTATTGTCGCTATCGGCATAGTCGTCCCAGTGAGCTTGAAGCCGGTGTAGGTCGCAAGCCGCTCGGTCCAGCGATAACCAACCGAATTGTCGGTCTGCCAGAAGAAATACTCTCCCGTCTGGCGCGGAAGAGGCGATAACCGTAGGAGTAATCCGGGTTCCAATCTCATAGGAGATGAAATTCCGGCTGGAAAAACGCAGGCGCTCGTTGAACCGGTGAGTCAGATTGACTCCCACCGGGACTGGCTGTTCACATCATCCATCCCGGGAGGAGCGTCGAAGTAATAAATCAAACCGAGTCGAGCATAAACATCCCACGTGGTTTGCGGAGTGATTGTCACGAAGGACAATCCCACGTAAGGATTGATGCCGAAAGAATCCTGTTCCGGTCCAAAACCACCTGCATTACATTGTCGTCATAGAAGGCACTCATCCCCACCACCCACTTGAGCGGTATGGTCTCCTGAGCCTCGCTGCCGACGTAGTAGAGACCTTGGGCCGCGGCCGAACCGGCAAGTAACAAGCCGAACAGGCCGGTGGAAAGATTGATTTTCATGAGATTGAGAAGTTGGGTGGGTAAATGGGGTGTTTCGCTGAAGTAATCCAAAAGGAGTAAAAACAATTCACGTGAAGGGACCTCCGGGAGGACCTGGAGGACCTTGATGCGAGGACCGGGAGGACAATTACCTGGCGAAACCGGAGGAGGATTTGGAACCACGACCGGGTAACCACGACCGGTGGAACCACGACCGGAGGAACCACGTTGACCGGAGGAACCACGACTGGAGGAATCACGTTGACCGGCGGCATGAATGGAATAAGAGGCATGCCACCCGGACCTCCAGGAGTCGGACCGACCGGCCCTTGTCCGGGGAAATCCAGTGGGTTTGGCATGCAACTTCACCGCGGCCTTGGACTTTAGCACTTGCGCCGGATCACCGACATTCGGATCCAGCTTGCAACCGCCGCTTGCGCGAGGATCAGGAGCAACCGCCACTGCGCATCTGGGCGATCAATCGCATTTGCTCGGGTGCGGCAGTCATTGCCGCCTCGACGATGGCGGCAACCGTTTTGGGTCGGCTTTGGAACCTTCGATCGCAGCCTTCACGATTTCGCAGGCACAGCCCGGCGCGGCGGCTACCTCACGTGAGACCAATTCAAGAACTTTGGATTGCTCGGCAGGCGACGGCGCTTTTGACTGAAAGCGAAAGCGCAAGGCAATCGGTCGCAGCATTGGCTGAAAGGAGCCCGAACGCCGCACTGAGCAATAGAAAACAGGTGTGTTTTTTCATTTTGAATGATTTTTCGGGAAATTAGGAAAATTGGACGTGGAGCGGGCAGCGGGAATCGAACCCGCATGTCTAACTTGGAAGGATAGCGCTTTACCACTAAGCTATGCCCGCGTTTCGCTCGGCAATAAAACCCTCACGCCGGCTCCCTAGCAAGTCTTTTTTGGCGGTCACGCGATTTATTTGAACGATTCTTTAGATAGTTCATAATTAAAGCTTGAATATCATGAAATATATGCTGAATTTACCATTCAAAGCGGATGAGTATGTCCTGTCCAAGCTTCCCACTATCTGCAGGATTCCTGACTGAGAATCACCAGATTCTTTCAAAATCAAGGTCTGACGCGATCCGCCTGGAATCAACCGATTCGAACGCTTCCATCAAAGCCCATCTTCACAGCCCAGTGGGATGATCCAGGAAGTCCCAGGGAATGCCGAAAGTGTCGGCGGCCGCAGCGCAGCCGCCTTCACCCCAAATGTTTCCGTGGCGTAGTGACCCCGTAGAACACATTCACACCCAAGCTCCTCGGCAAGCGGGTAGCTCCAGTGAGGGCCTTCGCCGGTGATGAAGCAATCCACGCCCGGCCGCGGCAACTTTTGCGACTTCGCTGCCCGCACCGCCGGTGATCAGACCCGACTTTGGAGATCGTTTCCGGGCCTCCCGGGCAGACGTGAACCGGGCCGCCGAGCACTTCTCCAAGGTCTCGGCAAGGCCTGGCGCGGGTTCCCTGCCAATTGCCACGAAGACCGATCATCACCCCTTTGTGATCAAAAAACGGCTCCGGGTCTTTCAGCCCGATGGCTCGCGAGCAAGCAGAATGTTATTCCCCAACTCAGGATGGACATCGAGGGGAAGATGCGACGAGTAGATCGCCAGATCCGGCATCCATCGCGATTTTCAGCTTCCCGTAAAACGCGCCAGTCACCGGCTGAACCCCCTGCCAGAACATCCCGTGATGCACGATCAGCAGCCCCGGACCGCCCTCGGCGGCGGCTTCGATGACCGGCAGCGAGGCGTCCACCGCCGCCACGATTCTGCCCAACTTGCCCTTGGTTGGCCAGTTGCAGGCCGTTCACCGCGCCCGGGTAGTCCGGAATTGAAGCTGTTTTCAATTCCCGATCCAGATACGCGACCAACTCGATCAAGTGAAACCATGCCCGAGCCTAGTCATGCCGGCTCCAAATGACAACGTCCGGAGTCGAGGCTGATTTCCCTGCCCTCGGAAAACTCCACCATATCCCGGGCCAAGTCCGCTTCCCAGCGGATCGGATGCCCGTTCCAATGGATCTTGCAAGCCTGCGGCATGGAGCGCGTGGCGGGGCAGAATCAAGCGTTGCTGCAATTCCGGCGTCCAACCGGTTGTCCATCCATTCCAAATACTCGGAGCCGTCTCCCGAGTAGATCTTGTCGCCCACGATCGGGAAATCCGCCACGCGCCAAATGCACGCGGATCTGGTGCATCCGCCCGGTTTCGGGAAAACAACGGACCAGGGAAAACTTCCGCCCTCTCCCGCTCGAAACGTCCGCTCCACTCGAAACCGCGTCAGGCAATCCCGCCCGAGCGGGCTGACGATCTGCCGCACCCAGATTGCCGAAGGCCCGAGTTCCCCGGCACGGATGATCGGCTCGGCGCACTCCCAAGCGTCCAGCTTCCGGCCAGCCCGTGACGATCGCCAGGTATTCCTTCTTCGCCTCGCCGCCGCTCGAAAATCCATCCGAGTTCGCGGGCGGCCTGCCGTGTGCTTGGCAACCAGGACAACGCCGCTGGTTTCCCGGTCCAGCCGGGTCACGATGCCCAAGCTGGCCCCGTTTTGCGATCTCATACGCCAAGCAGCTGTTCCAGCCCGCCGAGCAGCGTGGGCTCGGGCTTGTTGTTCGCCGGATGGACGATCAACGGCGCGGGTTTGTCCACGACGATCCAGTCGTCGGATTCGTCGATCACCCGGAAATTGACGACAACCTGAAGACTCATGATGCCGATTTTATGTCCAGTACACGAAAAAGCCAGAGACCCGCGAAGCGAGCCTCTGGCGATTGTAAATCAGATCAATCCCAGTGACTAGGACTTGTAGCGGAGACGCTTTTTATGGCGGTTCTGCTTCATGCGCTTCTTGCGCTTGTGCTTGTTGATCTTGGTCTTACGGCGTTTCTTGATGGAGCCCATGGCGGTTGCGGGGTTAGGTTACGATGAAAGATTAGGGGACGATTTTATTGAGCGGATACTCGATGATCCCCTCTGCCCCCAGACGCTTCAGTTCGGGGATGATGTCCCTGACGACGATTTCGTCAATCACTGTCTCAACGGCGACCCAACCTTCTTCGGAAAGCTGGGAAATCGTTGGGACGGCGGAGCGACGGGCAGTTTTTCGAGCAGCTCGGGCAAGCGGGCCGCTCGGAAAATTCATTTTCAGCCCCACTTTGCCGCGGGCGCCGAGGGCGGCCTTGAGAAGCAGGGCGATGCGGTCCATTTTCTCCCTTTTCCATGGATCCGCGGCGGCGGCCGGGCTGGCGTAGAAGTGCGGGAAACGAGGTCAGCAGCGTGTCGACGATGCGCAGGCGGTTGGCCTTGATCGAGGAGCCGGTCTCGGTGACGTCGACGATGGCATCGACCAGATCCGGCACCTTCACCTCGGTGGCACCCCAGGAAAATTCGACTTCGGCATTGATTCCGCGCTCTTTGAGATAGCGCTGGGTGATGCCGACGCCTTCGGTGGCGATGCGCTTGCCTTCGAGATCCTCGGGCTTGCGGATCGGCGAATCCTCCGGCACCACCAGCACCCAGCGGGTCGGGCGGGTGGTGGCGCGGGAATAGGGCAGTTCGGCGAGATCGACCAGATCCACCCCGTTTTCGTAGGCCCAGTCGTAGCCGGTGATGCCGCAGTCGATGAAACCCTGGCCGAGATAGCGGCCGATTTCCTGGGCGCGGATCAAGTAGAGATCGAGCTCCGGGTCGTTCGAACTCGGGCGAAGACCGCGCGACGAAACGTAGACCTCGTAGCCAGCCTTGGCGAGAAGCTCGATGGTCGGCTCCTGAAGGCTGCCTTTGGGAATCGCGACTTTGAGAGTTCGTGATGGGTCCGGCATGAAGGGGCGGCGGTTTTAGCCCCGAAATCCCGGGAATCAAGCCAAGTTTTGGATTTTTCTTCCGCCATCGATTCCCCGGATCCAATTCCCGCAGTGCTTGATTCCAAATCAGTGAACCGCGATGCTCGCGCCATGCCCCGCCTCGCCCTGCTCCAATCCGGCACCTTCGCCACCAAAGCCGAATCCTTCGATCACCACGAATCCCTGATCCGCGCAAGCCGCGGCGGGCGGCGCCAACATCGTCGTCACCCAGGAACTTTTCCTCACGCCCTACTTCTGCACCGTCGAGGACCCGGCGCTTTTCGACCTCGCCGATCCCCTGCCCGGCCCGGTCACCGACCGCCTCGGCAAACTCGCCGGCGAACTCGGCATCGTCCTCATTTCCTCGCTCTTCGAGCACCGCGGCCCCGGACTCTATCACAACACCGCCGCCATCCACGATGCCGACGGCTCGCTGCTGGGCCTCTACCGGAAAAGCCACATCCCGCAGGACCCGGGCTTCGAGGAAAAATTCTACTTCACCCCCGGCGACAGCGGCTGGCCGGTGTGGGACACGAAGTTCGGCAAAATCGGCGTGCTCATCTGCTGGGACCAATGGTATCCCGAAGCCGCCCGCCTGATGGCCCTCGGCGGCGCGCAGATCCTCGTCTATCCGACCGCCATCGGCTGGCTGCCGGAGGAAAAGCCCACCCTCGGCGACGCCCAGCACTGCGCTTGGGAAACCGTCCAACGCGGCCACGCCGTGGCCAACGGCTGCTACCTCGCCGCCGTCAACCGCACCGGCACCGAGGACGACACCGAGTTCTGGGGCCGTTCCTTCGTCGCCAATCCCTACGGCGAACTCGTCGCCAAGGCCTCCACCGACCAGGAGGAAATCCTCTATCACGACCTCGACTTCCAAGCCGTCGAAGACTTCCGCCGCATCTGGCCCTTCTTCCGCGACCGCCGGATCGATGCCTATGGCGACCTGACCCGGCGATGGCGCTCGAAGTAGCTGCCGAATTCGTTATTTCCTTAGGCCTTTCAAATGAATCTCACGCATGGCCATCTCCGAAACTTCATGATCACCTGGTGCATTTACCTCTCATGAATCATTCAATTTAAACGACATGGATCGAAGTTCGCATTCTTAAGATCCCTCTCCCCCTCCCATCCAGACATTCTCCTCGTCAGCCAGCCGCTCAGCTTGTATGTGCTCGCGGGAAATCCTCCCCCGAAGGTATCTTCATGGAAAACACCCAATCCGTCCGTTTAGCTGGTTTCATCCTCTCCATTTCCCTTCGCCTTGCCACCACTTGCGGTGGCCGCGACGGTTCACATCGGCGAGTGCAAAACACATTTCACCTCGCCCCCTCCCAACGGCGTTTCGACGATCAATCAGGCCTCAATCCATACCATTGATCTCAGCGACGTCACCGGGCTCACCTCCGGGATTCCAATCCGGATCAACTGCACCCCGGACAATGAGTTGTTCTGGATCGGGGAATTCAACGCCGACTCAGGAACCCTGGCGATCCAGTGGACAGCGGATACGGTGATCACTGCCGGCGCGACAACATCGACCTTTACTGAAACGTGGGGCACCGGACCCGTCCCCTATGTCGATCCGGGCAATACCACTGCTGAAGTCGGCTACTCGTTCGGTGCGAGTCCCGTCACCCGCTCACTCACCGTCCCTTGGGGCACGAACCTGAGCAATTTGTCCTTCACCCTCCGCGACCGGTCCTCGATCACCGCGACGAACGGCAAGTTCTATCAATCATCCATGAAAGTGAGCGGGGTCACGTTTACCACCAGTTCCATCGAAGTTCCGGAAATCGCCGTCGAGACCTCGCTCGGGGCCAATTTGGAAACGAGCGCTCCGGTCGATTTCAGTTTCACCGTGCAGACCAGTCCGGTGGTAATTGGTTTCGTCATCAAAAACACGGGGACCGTAAATCTCGAAGTGCTGCCTATGTCGCTCACTGGCGCGAATCCCGCCGATTTCTCCTTCACCGGACCGGTTCTCACCAGCATTCCGGCAGCAGGAAGCACCACTTTCACGGTTACATTCACCCCGACGGCCGGCGGTGTGCGCAACGCCACCCTCCAGATCCCCAGCAACGATCCGGATGAAACCATCTTCACCCTCCAACTCTCCGGCACCGGCCTCACCTTCACCGCCGACACCGACCTGGATGGATTGAACGACGCCGCCGAGTTCAATCTCGCTCCACTCGGTTTCAATTGGCAGGTCGGCCAACCCGCGCTGGTGACGACGCTCTTCACCCACGCAAACGGCGCGGGCCTTTTCGCCTCGTCCCAGATCCAAACCCTCAATTCCGGCACGCCGCTCATTTCACGCAATCCAAGCAGCGGCAAAGTGAGGCTGACCATGGATTGGAAAAAATCGACCGATCTCACCACCTTCTCCGACTTCCCGGCAAGTCCGGCCCAAGTCTCCGTAAATGGCAACGGCGACATCGAGTTCGAATTCACTCCCACCGACGAAGCGGCGTTTTTCCGGGTGCAGTCGAACTAGCGTTTTCGCTTCCCAGTCCGGCGTGCGAAGGCCAATCCTCCGCCATGCGCCTGCTCCTCATCGAAGACCACGCCCCGCTGCGCGACGCGGTCGGCCAGTATCTCACGGAGGCCGGATACCTGGTAGACACTGCCGCGACCGGCGACGAGGGGCTGTGGGCGGCGGAGGAGCGGCGGACTTGATCTGGTCCTGCTGGACCTGATGCTGCCGGACATCGACGGCATGGAAATCCTCCGGCGGCTGCGGGCGAAGGAGAATCCGGTGCACATCATCGTCATCAGCGCCCGCGACGGACTGGAGGACCGGCTGGAAGCGCTGGATGCCGGAGCGGACGACTATCTGGTGAAGCCGTTCCCGCTGGCCGAGGTGCTGGCCCGGGTGCGCGCTCTTGTTGCGGCGGAGCTACGTGAAGAAGAACCCGGTGATGCAGGTCGGCCGATCTGGAACTCGACCCGATGCGGCGCACCGTGCAGCGCGGCCGGCCAGCCGGTGGAACTCACCGCGCTGGAATACCGGCTGCTGGAATACCTTTTCTACCGCGCCGGCGAGGTGGTTTCCCGCACCGACATCTGGGAACGCGTGTTCGAGGACGGCACCGGCGGCAGCAGCAACGCGGTGGACGTTTACATCGGCTACCTGCGGAAGAAACTCAACACCGGAGACCTTCCCGACCTCATCCACACCCGCCGCGGGCCAGGGCTACATCCTGGAGGAACCGCCGCCATGAGCGACGCCTTCCATCCGCCGCACCCTGCTGATCCGCTGCGGCCTCGGCGTCGGCGTGCTGCTCTGCCTGCTTTCCGCCGGCATCTATCTGATCGTGCGCCAAGAGCCTCTATCCGCGAGCTGGACGACTCCATCCGCCAAACCGCCGCCCTGCTCGCCAACCAGGTGGAACTGGAAAACGAGGTCATCACCTTCGAATGGCAGGAAGGCATCGGCACCAACCGCGGCCTGGATCGAAGGCGCCTCTTCCAATTCTGGAATGCGAATCCGGCGAAGCACCACCCGCTCGCCCGGACTGCACGGCGGACCTGCCGAAATTCTGCGGCGTCGACGGCGAGCCCGCTGCTCACGCAACATCCCGCTTCCCGGACGGCCACCACGGCCGCGCCATCGGCCTGCGGATCTATCCCTTCGTGCCTCCCGGAGGAAGCCGATGGCGATGAAGGAACGCGGCCGGATCATTGACCCGAAATCGCTGCCCCACATCCTCGTCGTCGCCCGCGACACCGAGCCGCTGCACCACGCGCTGGAACGGCTCCGCTGGGTGCTGGCGGGCGGCACGGCTGCTGACCCTCGGGCTCGGCTTCCTGCTGATCGACCGCGCGATCCGCTCGACGCTGCGGCCCATCGACGAGCTGACCATCGCAAATGAGGACCGCGCCGGGCACCGGCTCGACGCCGCGCTCGAGATGCCGGAGGCACTGCCCTCGGAACTCACCGGTCTGGCGGAGAATTTCGACCTCGCTGCTGGCCCGCGTCGCGCGCGATCCGGCAGCGCGAACGCGACTTCATCCGCCACGCCGCCCACGAGCTGCGCACGCCCATCGCCGGGCTGCGGGCGACCACCGATCTCGCGCTTTCCCAACCCCGCGACGCCGCCGCGTATGCCGCCCATCTGGCGACCTGCCAGAAAACCGCCGTCGAACTCGGAGAGCTGGTGAAACGCCTGTCCGCGCTCTCCCGCATCGGCCAGCCAGGCTGCGCCCGCCGCCATGGAACCGGTCGATCCCGCGGACGCTGATGCGCGAATGCCTGGAGCCCTTCTCCACCGCGTCGCCGAACGAACGCGGGTTGAAAGTGACGCGCGATTTGCCCGCAGGACCGGTGACCGCCAACGGCGGACGCGACCCTGCTCCGGATCATCTTCAACAACCTCTTCGACAACGCCGTTTCCTACGCGAACTCCGGACGGCGAAATCCGCATCCAAGCCAGCGTGTCCGGTGGCCACGTGGAAATCCGGGTCGCGAATCCATGCGACGATCTGCCGGACAATCCGGAGCGCCTGTTCGAACCGCTTTTCCGCCGGGATGCGTCCCGCGATGCCAGCGAAGCCCACCTCGGCATCGGGCTGACCCTCAGCCTCGAAGCCGCCACCGCGATGGGAGCGACGCTTCTAGCAGGAAGGACGGACCACGGGTGGATCGAGTTTGTGCTGCGAATGCCCTGCTGATTCATCCCTTGCGGAGTTTGACAAGAGCGATGGTGCCGGCGGCCATGAAGACGGCGGCGAGACCGAATCCGAACACGGGCGAGACGGCGCTCCAGAGAAGGCCGACGGCGGCACTGGAAATGAACTTGGCCGCACCGTTCACCGTGGCGATCGCCCCAAAGCCGGTGGCACGGATTCCCGGACTGACGAGCTCCGCGGTGACGGTGGCTTCCAGCGCTTCCTGCACGGCCATATAGAGTCCGGCGAGCACGAAAACGACGCCGATCAGCCAGAAATTTCCCGGAGTTAGATAAAACATCAGCGTGGTGCTAACAGCAGTCAGAACACCGAGCACGTAACCGCCGCCCAGCACGCGACGCGCTCCGATTCGGTCCGCCAGCACGCCGACCGGATAGGACGCGACCACTTGAACGACATTCCGCCCGACATAACAAAGCCCCGCAATCTGCGCGGCTTTCACGACACCAAGTGAAGGAGTGAGACCATAGCCGATGACGACGAGCAATTTCCGGTGACCCAGCTTGTCGCCGATATAGCCCGCAGCCAGCTTCGTGAAACTGGCCGTCGCATCCGCCACTCCTTCGACGAGACCGAGCAATGCCGCCGGGACGCCAAGCACCGCAAGGAAACCCGGCTGGATGACGGTGGTGGTTTCATAGCAAAGATCGCCCAGCGCACTGGTCAGCCCCGCGCCGGTGACGGTGCGGTTCAAAAAGCGGGAACCCCTCGGCTGCCCTGTTTTCTGCGGATCCATGGTTCGAGGTGGCGAATTGAATTCACCACCTGTTGATTTCATAACTCACCTCGCCATGGAACACAATGCCTGCGGATAACCCGGGCCACATGCTGATAGCACCTTCGGATTAACAAAACGCATGGCAACCATGGATTTAGGCCCTCGTCAAACGATGGCTGGCGGAGATTGATTTCCGGAACCAGACGGCGGATGTTGCGGGCATGAGCTGGATCCACTGGTCGTTGCTGTCGGCGTTTTTCGCGGGTTTGACCGCCATTCTGGCGAAGGTCGGGGTGACGGGGGTGGACTCGAACCTGGCGACGGCGATCCGGACGACGGTGATCCTCGGCTTCGCATGGGCGATTGCGTTTGCGGTGGCAAAACCGTCGGCGATGGCGGGATTCTCCGGGCGCACCTGGCTTTTCCTGAGTTTGTCCGGAGTGGCGACCGGGCTGTCGTGGCTGTGCTATTTCCGGGCGTTGCAGCTGGGCGACGCGTCGAGGGTGGCTCCGGTGGACAAGCTGAGCGTGATTTTCGTGATTCTGCTCGCGGCGGTTTTCCTCAAGGAGAAGATGACCGTGCAGCACTTGATCGGCGGGATGCTGATCGTTTCCGGGGCGGTGGTGCTGGCGTGGAAAAGCGGAAAAGCCTGAAATCCTTGGCGGCCCTCGGCCTTATTTCATGATTTCCCGCGCTCTCACTTGTTTCTCATCTTTGCCATGATATTTGATTGGAGCGGAGGAGAGATGTTTTACGACCGTCGATGCTCGAAAATCCCACGGCTCCGTTTTCCAGAACTCCAGCTCCATGCGTCAATTTTTCCGATCCGCTCCAACCCGCCTTGCTTTTGTCGCATTCAGCCTGTTTTTCTCACTTTCGCTTCTCTCCCGTCTGGCGCTGTTGGTCACGGCCCGACATGACCTGACTTGGGACGCCTCCCTGATTGGCGTGTTCGCCTGTGGATTTGTCTTCGATGTCGCCGCCGGTCTATTCGCCGCGATTCCCTGGGTTTTGCTCGGGGTGGTCGCTCCAGTCCGCTTTTTGAAGTGCAAGGCCGGTGGAATCCTGATCGGGCTCATGATGACCATTTTCGCAAGCGCGCTGATTTTCATCACCACCTCGGAGTGGTTTTTCTGGGATGAGTTCGGCGCCCGCTTCAATTTCATCGCCGTCGATTACCTGATCTGGACGCAGGAGGTTTTGGGGAATCTTTTCGAGTCCTACCCGATGATCCCGATTCTATCAGGAATCATTTTGATAGGTGCCTTGGTCGCGTGGACCATGAAACGAAAGGGCGTTTTCAACTGGGCTGTGGAAGGGACCACGACCTGGAGAGACCGCTGCGGCACGCTGGCGACCGTTGCCGTGCTGGCATTCGTTCCGGGGTGGTTCGTGAACCAGTCGGCGATGCCCGCTTTCACCAATCAATACCACGGCGAGCTGGCGAAAAACGGCTGCTGGTCGTTCATGGCCGCGTTCAGGCAAATGGAGCTGGAATACACCAAGTGGTATCCGAAACTCCCGCACGAACAGGCGATGGCCGATGCCAAGCGGCTTCTCGTCACCCAAAACGAAACCGCGACGTCGGCCGAACCCGATGACCTCCAGCGCTCGATCCGGCACAAGGAAGCCGGAACGCCGTTGGAACGTGCTGCTCATCTGCATGGAAAGCCTCAGCGGCGACTACATGGCTTACTCGGGCAACACCGGCGGGATCACCCCCAATCTCGACCGCCTCGCCAACGAATCGATCTTCTTCGAAAACCTCTATGCCACCGGCACCCGCACGGTCCGTGGCATGGAAGCGCTCACCCTCAATCTCCCGCCCACGCCCGGTCAGTCGATCATCTACCGCCCGGAAGGAACGGACTTGTTGACCACGTTCTCGCCCGTTCCTGAAACGCAACTACGATTGCGCGTTTTTCTACGGCGGAGACGGCCGCTTCGACTACATGAACCGGTTTTTTGAAACCGCCGGATGCCGGATCATGGACGTGGGCGCCTGGGAAAAATCCGACATCACCTTCAAAACCTCATGGGGCGCCTGCGACGAGGACCTCTTCAACAAAACGATCTCCGAAGCCGACAAAAGCCACGCCGCCGGGACGCCGTTCCACTACTTCTGCATGACGACGAGCAACCACCGGCCCTACGATTTCCCGGCGGGGCGCATCGACATGCCATCCCACAGCGGGCGCAGGGCCGCCGTGAAATACTCCGACTGGGCCGTCGGAGACCTGATTGCGAAGGCGAGCAAACGCCCGTGGTTCAAGGACACCATTTTCATTTTCTGCGCGGACCATTGTGCGAGCAGCGCCGGAAAATCGGACTTGGACGTCACCAAGTTCCACATTCCGGCGATGATCTACAATCCATCACTCTTTCCTCCCCAAAAGATCAGCGCCCTGTGCAGCCAGATCGACGTGATGCCCACGATCTTCGGCCTGCTGGACTGGAACTACGAAACCCTCGGCTTCGGCCATGACCGGCTCGCAACCGGCGGCGGTCTGCCCCCGAACCGGGCATTTATCAGCAACTACCAGAAAATCGCCCTTTTGCGGAATGACGGGCTTGCAATCCTCAAGCCGAAAGCCGAGACATCGCTGTATGATTGTGACGTCAAGACCGGTGTTCTCTCGCCACGCAAACCTGATTCTGGAGAAAGCCTCCTGCGCGACACGACCGCCCTTTACCAAAGCGCTTCCTGGCTATTCAGCAGCGGCCACCTGAAAAAAACCTTCCGACAAGCCGCCGGCCAACCATGAAAAGCCCTTCCGTCCCCAGCATTCACGCCACGAAGCCAGCCCGTCTCATTACCCAGGGATTCATCAACCACCACCGGAAGCTGCTGTTCCGTCTGATGGCGGTCGCGCTGGTGGCCTATTTGATTTTCGTTCCCGATCCATGGAAACTCCCGGACCTCGCGCAACTCTCCACGGAATTCGCCGGAATCCTGTTCATCTTCGCCGGAATTCTCGGGCGAATCCTCGCGACCATTTCCATCGGCGGCCACAAGGACAAGAAGATCATGCAAACCGAGCTCTATTCGATTTGCCGCAATCCGCTCTATTTTGCGTCTTTCCTGATGGCCATCGGCGTGGGACTGCTTTCCGGCCGCTTGGATTTCCTGATACTCGTGCTGTCCGGCTATCTGGCGATCTTCTATCCGATGATGCTCAACGAAGCGAAAGGCCTGAGGGAGAATTTCGAGGAATTCGCCGCTTATGAGGCGAAGGTGCCGCTTTTCTTCCCGAATTTCAAACTCTGGGAAGAGCGCAAGTCTATCGAAATCAACTTCAGACTCGTGAAGCGCACGCTTCTCGACGCCTCGCTCGCGCTGCTGGTCGTGCCGGTCATGCTTTTGGCCCGGACCTTCCTGTGACCTGCGGGGCAATCCCGCCGCCCCTTGTCTCACGGTTTCCGGAAAACTTGCCGGGCCTGGCGGAACTTGTCATGCTCCAGCCATGAACCGACTGCTTGTATCCCTGTTTGCCTTCCTGCTGCCTGCCCTCTCGCAGGCACAGTCCTACGCGCCCGTCGAGGATCGGCCGCCCTCGCTCGCCCGCGAATTCCGCGGCGCGTGGATCGCCTGCATTTACAACATCGACTGGCCCAGCTCGCCCGGCCTCAGCGCGGGAGCCCAGCAGGCCGAAATGCGCGGCATCCTCGACAAGCTCGCCGCGCTGAAAATGAACGCGGTCATCTTCCAGGTCCGCCCGCAGTGCGATGCGGTTTACTCCTCATCGCATCGAGCCTTGGAGTCCCTGCGCTCACCGGCACCATGGGCCGCTCGCCGGGCTACGATCCCCTCGCCTTCTGCATCCAGGAAGCCCACGCCCGCGGGATCGAGGTCCACGCCTGGTTCAACCCGTTCCGCGCCCTTTCCAACAACTCCCAACAGGTCGCGGCAAACCATGTCACCCGCACGCATCCCAGCATCACCAAAAAATTCGGCACGATGACCTGGTGCGATCCCGCCAGCGACGACACCCGCTCCCGCGCCCTCAATGTCATCCTCGACGTGGTGAAACGCTACGATATCGATGGCGTCCACCTCGACGATTATTTCTATCCCTATCCGTCCGGCAACCTGCGCTTCGCCGATGGCAAAAGCCCCGCCGAGCGCCGCGCTTATGTCGATGGATTCGTCAGCAACCTCTACTCCGCGGTGAAGCGCCAGAAGTCGTGGGTCCGCGTCGGCATCAGCCCCTTCGGCATCTGGCGGCCCGGCGTGCCCGGCGGCATCGAGGCCGGCATCGACAGCTATGAGCAACTCGCCGGCGACTCCCGCAAGTGGCTGAAAAACGGCTGGGTCGATTACCTCGCGCCGCAGCTCTACTGGCGGAATTCCCCGCAGAAACAAAGCTTCTCCACCCTGCTCAACTGGTGGCGGCAGCAAGGATCGCGCCCGGTCTGGCCCGGCATCGCCACCGAGCGCATCGGCGGCATCGGATGGCCGCGGCCGCCTCCGAGATCACCAACCAGATCGACCTCAGCCGCAAGATCGGCAAAAACTGGAACGGCCACATCCACTGGAGCGCGAAAAGCCTCGTCAGAAACCAGGGCGGCATCGCCACCAAACTCGCCGGCACCTACACCCAGCCCGCCGCCATCCCGCCGATGCCGTGGATCAGCAGCAAATCCCCCGCCGCTCCCGGCGTCAGCGCCTCCGTGCAGGGTGGCGGCAACACTCCATCCGCTGGTCCGCCGACGGCAGCGCCGCGAAAATCGCCGTCCAAGCCAAGATCGGCGGCACCTGGCGCACCGTGAAAATCGTGCCCGCCAGCGGCCAAACCATCACCATTCCGCGCGCCGACGCCATCGCCGTCACCGCGCTCGACCGCTTTGGAAACGCCAGCCCGCCGAAAGTGCTCGGCCTGCGCTGACGTCCATGATCCCGCCGAATCCCTATGCTCCGCCATCCGCGCCGCCCCCGGCCCAGGATCGCGCCGCACTCGGCGAACTCGTCCGCGGCTGGGAAAAACTCCGCCTCCTTTACAACGGCATCCTGCTCCTGCCCGGCACCGGCGTGCTCATCCTCTGGATCACCCGCCAGCACCTCCCCGTCCCCGCCGCCATCATCGGCGGAATCCTCGTTGGCATCGGTGCCAACATCGCCTTCATGCTCGGCCCGCTCGCCGAGCTCTACCTGCGCGGCCTCCTCCAAAACGGCGCCCCCTTGGGAAAAGGCCGCCTGCTGATCTTCAGCGCGGGTCTCGTCATCTCCGCGGGAGTGTTCGTGATTTTCGGGATCATTCCGTTTCTTTGAAAAAGCAACTCTACGCCGCCATGATCGCCATCGCGAAGCACGAGTTCGACAAGCCCGGACTCGCGGTGCTGCTGAGGGGGATTTTCCGGTAAAGTTCCATCCGCACGGCTCCCGGCCGATGTTCTATCTTTTCGCGTCTCCGCCCTTGCCACGCGGCGGATGACCGCATTGACTCCCCGCCACTCAAAATTTCCTCACCGTGAAAGCCCACGAACTCTACACCGCCGTCGATCCCGCCTTTGTCACCCAAATCCTCGATTGGTTCCGCGCCAACGACCGGAATGTTTACCGGTCCGCCGTCGCCACCCTTGCCGCAAACCGCAAGCTCCGCCCCGTCTTCATCGAGAAAAAATCCATGGCCGAGCAATACGCCTGGATTCACAAAACCCTCAAGCTCAAGCCCTGCGACACCATCGGCGAGCACCTCCTGCAAGCCTACCTGATGGCCGGCCAGCAATCGCTGCTCGCCATGTTCTGCGACGGCATGGGCATCCCGCACGATGGCAAGGGCTCCGTCGTCGGCGATCTTCCCGAAGAAACTCGATCCCGAGCGCCTCAACACCACCATCGACCGCCTCGCCGACATCTTCGAACCCAAGCTGCTCACCGTTTATCTCCACTGCTTCAACATGCAGGTCGCCGGCGGCTGGCCGACGCTCAACGCGAAGCTCGAGTCCGACGAGCGGCTCAAGCTGGCGTGAGAAGGTTGATGAGTCTGGAGTTGATAGTTGAGAGTCAGAGAAGACGACTCCACTCTTCCTCTTCAACTCTCAACCATCCACTCTCAACCTCTTCCAAATGCCCAAAGTTTACGTCAAAACCTACGGCTGCCAGATGAACGAGCGCGACTCCGAGCAGGTCGCGCGGATGTTCAGCGAGCGCGGCTACACGGTCACGGCCGACGAGAACGGAGGCCGACGTCGTGCTCATCAACACCTGCTCGGTGCGCGACCAGGCGGAGCAGAAGGCGCTCGGGAAAATGGGCAGCCTGATGCACGCGCGGCCGCGACCGGAAGCACGTCGTTTACGGCTTCATGGGCTGCATGGCGCAGTCGCGCGGCGAGGAGCTGTTCAAGACCGTGCCGCACCTCGATCTCGTCGTCGGCACGCAGAAATACCACAAGGTCGTCGAATACGTGGACAGCATCCTCCAGCGCCGGCTCGAGCGCCGGATGGACGACTCCGAACTACTCGCTGCGCGGCACCATCGTCTGCGACGCGGAGGAGGAAGGCTCGCAGAACACCATCCGCGACCACGTCCCGAAGGCGCGCGAGGCCACGGCCTTCGTCTCCATCATGCAGGGCTGCAACATGCACTGCACCTTCTGCATCGTCCCCGACACGCGCGGCAAGGAGCGCGGCCGGCCGATCGCGGAGATCGTCGGCGAAGTGCGCCACCTCGCGGCGCACGGCGTGAAGGAAGTCACGCTGCTCGGCCAGATCGTGAATCTTTACGGCCGCACCGAGTTTCCGAAAAGTCGACGGCAAGTCGCCCTTCGTGCAGCTGCTCGAAGCCGTCCACGAAGTCGAGGGCATCGAGCGCATCCGCTTCACCTCGCCGCATCCCGATCGGCTACCGCGACGACCTCATCGCCGCCTTCACCCATCTGCCGAAGCTCTGCCCGCACGTCCATTTCCCGATGCAGAGCGGCTCCGACCGCATCCTCAAGGCGATGCACCGCCCCTACACGAACGAGAAGTTCGTCGAGATCTGCGAGAAAATGAAAGCCGCGCGGCCCGGCATCGCGATCACCACCGACATCATCGTCGGCTTCCCCGGCGAGACCGAGGAGGACTTCCAGGCGACCATCGACACCGTCGAGCGCCTCGAGTTCGACAACGCCTTCGTCTTCCGCTACTCGAAGCGCCGCGACACCCCCGCCGCCGAGATGGACGGCCAGCTCCCCGAATCCGTGAAGGAAGAGCGCAACCAGCGCCTGCTCGCGGTCGTCGACGCCTCGCCATCGCCAAGCAACGCCGCCCTCGTCGGCACCGCGCCAGCAGGTCCTCTGCGAAGGCCCGTCGCAAGAACAACGCCGCACGCCTGACCGGCCGCACCCCGCAGAACAAGATCGTCATCTTCGACGGCGACCCGCACCGGCTGACCGGCCAAATCCTCGACATCCAGATCGAGCAATCCACCGGCTTCACGCTCTTCGGCACCGCCTACCTTCAATAAGGGAAAGAGACATCCTGTCCCGTCTCTCCCGTTCGTAGTCCCGCTTTCAAGCGGTCTTCTCTTCCACTCAAGACCGGATCAATCCGGGACGACTCACGAAGACCCCATCGCCGAAGCCCTCACGCCCCAATTCGGGGTTTTTCATTGGCAAAAGTGTGGCCGCCCGTCAGCGTCCCGAGAGTTCAACCGCCTTCTTATGTCCATCATCCTCGGCTGCATCTTCGGCTTCATCGTCTGGTTCCTCGTGCGCTATCTCGTCGCCGGGCTCTACACGGTCGATCAGAACGAGCGCGCGGTGAAGACCAGCTTCGGCCGCGCCGAGCGGCTCGGCAGACCTGACCACGCTCGACGACCCGATCGCCGAGATGCTCAACGCCGACCAGAAAACAGCGCTACAACTACCCGCAGGTCCGCGTCATCCCGCCGGGCGGGCCGTATTTCAAATGGCCGTGGGAGCGGGTCCACAAGGTCTCCATCGCCACCGAGACGGTCAACATGGCCTGGGACCCCGAGGACCCGCAGGCCAACGACAGGCGGCACGATGCTCGAGGCGGTCACCAAGGACCAGCTCAACACCGGCCTGACCGGCCAGATCCGCTACCGCGTCGCCGAGCGCAACCTCTACGCCTACCTGTTCGGCGTCAAGAACCCGTTCGCCCACGTCATGGGCTATTTCGTCTCGGTGCTGCGCGAGCGCATCGCCAACTTCGAGGCGCCGCCGGCGCCGCCGAGCGCCGGAGCCGGCGCTCGCCGGATCGCGGCACCGACGTGATCGGCATTTCGATCAACGACCTGCGCAAGAACCTGCGCGACCTCAACGAGCACATGGACCGCGAGTGCCAGTCCTCGGCCGCCGCGCTACGGCATGGTGCTCGATGCCTCGCTGATCACCGGCATCGACCCGCCGCACGAGGTCGAGTCGGCGCTCGCCGCCATCAACACCGCCCACAACCAGGTCTCTCCGACATCAGCCTGGCCCAGGCCGTCGGCCGATCAGAAGATCGTGCAGTCCAAGCGCGCGGTGGAAATCGAAACGCTCAAGGCGCAGGCCGAAGTCGAGCCGCTGACCGCGCTGGCCGACGCAGCTCGACGACCTTGAAGAGCAGCGGCCGCGAGGCGCTGCGCGCCTACCTGCGCAACGTCCGGCTCGCCCTGTTCGAACAGGCCCAGCAAGTCTTCGTGGAGGTCGCAACGATCATGAACTTCCTCATCGCCGCCGCCGTCACTTTCGTCGGCCTGCTTCATCGCGGTGCCGATCCTGTTCTGGGATCGCCCGGCTGCTTCGGGCTCTACGCCATCGTCCAGGAGCGCCACTGCCATGTCTATGTGCTGTTCGGCAAGGTGCTGGGCATCATCGACGAGCCGGGCCTGCACTTCCTGCCGTTCAAGCTCGGCCCGGCGCGCGTTCATCGTCAACTGGCTCGGCAAGTGCCACATCGCTCGACATGCGGCTCGACCAGGAATACCTGCGCAGCCAGCCGGTCAACTCCGAGGAAGGCGCGCCGATGGGCATCGGCATCTGGTACGAGATGTTCATCAGCGATCCGGTCGCCTATCTGTTCAAGAACACCGACCCGCGCGGCTCGCTGTCGGCCAACGTCAGCAACTCCACCGTGCGCTGCCTGAGCAACATGCCGCTGGCCGACATGCTGGTGAACCGCCACGCCATGAGCCAGACCGTGCGCGACGAAGTCTCGCCGAAGTCGCACGAGTGGGGCTACAAGCTCGGCTCGGTCTACATCCGCAAGGTCCACTTCCGCGACGTCGGCATGATCCGCCAGATCGAGAGCAAGGTGGTCAACCGCCTGCGCCAGGTGACCTCCGCCATCAAGCAGGACGGCGCCAACCAGGTCAGCATCATCACCAGCACCGCCGAGCGCCAGGCGGCCGTCGAGTTCGCCAAGGCCGCCGCCATCCGCCCGCAGATCGTCGGCGAGGCGCTGCAACAGATTTCCGAGGACGAGCGAGGTGTCCGAGGCGATGTTCGAGATTCTGGAAACGCAGAAAGTCATCGGCAGCGGCGCGCGGCTAACCGTTCTGCCGCGCGGCGGGGAGCTGCTCGCGCAGTTGATCGCGGGACAAACGGAACACCCGAAAACGCCGCCGCCGTTGTCATAGCCTGCGACCGGATTTGTCCAACCCACCACCCTTGAGCAAGCCGCTGGATGAAACCGAAACTACGGATCAATTTCGAAGACTTTTGGAAGAACTTCAACAAGACCGACAACTACTTCTACAACCTTCTCAGCCGGCACTACGACGTCGAGCTCAGCGACAACCCGGACTTCCTGGTCTATTCGAAATTCGGCAGCCGCCACAAGCACTACAAGTGCGTGAGGATCTTCTTCACCGGCGAGAACCGGCGGCCCGACCTCAACAAATACGACTACGCGTTCACCTTCGACTATCTCGACGACCCGCGCCATTACCGGCTGCCGCTCTATGTGTTTTACGGCGACCCGCAGGTTCTCGTTAGACCGGACGTGATCGACACGGAGGCCATCCTGCGGGAGAAGACCGACTTCTGCAGCTTCGTCGTCTCCAACGTGGACAGCAAGTTCCGCATCCGGTTCTTCGAGCAGCTCTCGAAATACAAAAAGGTCAATTCCGGCGGGCGCGTTCACAACAACGTCGGCGGACGGGTGAAAGACAAAGCCGCCTTCGTCCGGAAACACAAATTCAACATCGCCTTCGAAAACGCGTCGTATCCGGGCTACACCACCGAGAAGATTTTCGAGCCGATGCTGGTCAACACCATTCCCATCTACTGGGGGAACGAGCTGGTCCACCGCGATTTCAATCCCAAGTCCTTCGTCAATTTTCTCGACCACGGCAGTCTCGACGCACTGGTGGAACGGGTCATCGAAATCGACAACGACGACGACCTCTACCGCCGCTATCTCACGCAGCCTTGTTTCCCTGGCAACGAGCTCAACCAGTATATCAAACCGGAGAATGTGCTCGCGCAGTTCCACCGGATCTTCAACACGGACATCAAGCCGGTAGCACTGAGACGGAAACGGTTCTTCTTCTTTTGATGGAGAGCTCTCCCGGATGGAGCGCTGACTTCAGTCGGCGAGTGTGACTTGATCCGCGGTGGATAGGCCAATGATGGCGAAAGTGGCGGCTTGCGGGCGCTTCTTTCGCTATTCATTGGCGATGCGGAATGAATTCCGCGCTCCAGTCAGGCGGGATGAATCCCGCGGTCCGTTGTTCACATCTCCAGCATCAGCCGCGCCGGGTTCTCGAGGCAGTCCTTGATGCGGATGAGGAAGGTGACGGCTTCCTTGCCGTCGACCAGGCGGTGGTCGTAGCTGAGGGCGAGATACATCATCGGGCGGATGACGACCTGGCCGTTGAGGGCGACCGGGCGCTGCTGGATGGTGTGCATGCCGAGGATGCCGCTCTGGGGCGGATTGAGGATCGGGGTGCTGAGCAGCGAGCCGTAGGTGCCGCCGTTGGAGATGGTGAACACGCCGCCCTGTGAGGTCCTCGATGGTGATTTTGCCGTCCTTGGCCTTCTTGGCGTAGTCGAGGATGTCCTTTTCGATCTGGGCGAAGGACTTCTTGTCGGCATCGCGGATGACGGGGACGATCAGGCCCTTGCTCGGTGCCGATGGCGACGCCGATGTCGTAGAAGTGGTTTTCAATGATGTCGTTGCCGTCGATGCGGCCGTTGACGGAAGGCACGTCCTTGAGGGCTTGGACGACGGCTTTGACGAAGAACGACATGAAGCCGAGCTTCACGCCGTGCTTTTTCATGAACTCGTCCTGGACCGCCTTGCGGAGGTCCATCACGGCGGTCATGTCCACCTCGTTGAAGGTGGTTAGGATCGCCGCGGTCTGCTGGGCGTTGACGAGGTGCGTGGCGATCTTGCGGCGCAGCATGGACATCTTCTTGCGGGTGGTGCGGCCGTCGCTAACGGCGTCGGTGGAGGCGCGCGCTCGACGGGGGCGGACGGGGCGGTGAAATCGGGTTTGGCGGGCACCGGGGCTGGCGCGGAGAACCGGCTGAAGCCGGGACTCGGACGACGGAAGCCGCGGCCGGCGGCTGGAGCGGCGCAGCCGGCAGCGGGCGCGGCGCTCGCGGTGAGCTCCGGTATCGATGGTGGCGATGACCGCACCGAT
The DNA here is from genome assembly GCA_963754695.1 of uncultured Chitinophagaceae bacterium. GTDB lineage: Bacteria > Bacteroidota > Bacteroidia > Chitinophagales > Chitinophagaceae > Ferruginibacter. The sequence goes on along the minus strand of CAVWGU010000009.1, from coordinate 664,666 downwards.
GGAAACCTCCTCGCCTTCGGGAGTGAGGATTTTCAAGCGTGCCGGATGCGGGCGCTTCGAGTTCGTTGGAAACCTTGTCGGTTTCGAGGGTGACGAGCACTTCGCCCTTGCACGACTTGCTCACCGTCGTTCTTGCGCCATTTCGCGACGTTCGCGGAGGTGATGGATTCGCCGGCGGCGGGGACCTTGAGTTCGATGACTCCGCCGGAAGCGGCGGCGGCCGGAGCGGCGACGGGAGCCTGGACCACCGGAGCGGCCGCCGCTGCGGCCGCGGCGATTTCACCGGAAATGCGGGCGATGACGGTGCCGATGGAAACTTCCTCGCCTTCGCCGACGAGGATCTCCAGCGTGCCGTCGGCGGCGGCTTCGAGTTCGTTGGAGACCTTGTCGGTTTCGAGGGTGACGAGGATTTCGCCCTTCGCGACGTGATCGCCGTTTTTCTTGTGCCAGCGGGCGACATTGGCGGAGGTGATGGATTCGCCGGATGCGGGAACTTTGACGTCGAGTGACATGGATGAAGCGTGGTGAGAGTTAGTGGAAAACGATTCGGATGTTAGACTTCGAAGGCCTGGGCGAGGAGCGCCTTCTGCTCGCGGTAGTGCATCGCCTTGGAGCCGGCGGCGGGACTGGAAGCAGTCCCCCGGCCGGCGTAGCGGATTTTGCTGCCGACGGCGCGTTCGAGGCGCGGGAAGATGTAGGACCAAGCGCCCATGTTGAGCGGTTCCTCCTGGCACCAGACGAAGTGCGTGGCGTTCGAATATTGGCTGATGATGGCCTCGACCATCTCCCGGTGGAACGGATAGAGCTGCTCGATGCGGATGATGGCGGCGTTTTCGATGCCCTTCTCCTGGCGGTGCGCCATGAGGTCGTAGTAAACCTTGCCGCTGCAGAAAATGACGCGGCTGACATCGCGCCGGGTTGTCGAAGATCTTGGTGTCCGGCAGGATTTCCTGGAAGCAGGTGCCTTCCAGGAAATCGGCCTCGTGCGAGACGGCTTCCGGCGCGGCCGAGCAGGCTCTTGGGCGTCATCAGGACGAGCGGCTTGCGGAATGCCCGGTGCTTCTGGCGGCGCAGCGCGTGGAAATACTGGGCGGGCGTGGTGAAGTTGCCGACCTGCATGTTCTTCTCCGCGCAGAGCTGGAGGAAGCGCTCGAGGCGGGCGCTGGAGTGCTCCGGGCCCTGCCTTCGTAGCCGTGCGGCAGCAGCAGCACGAGGTCGCTCGGCGTCTGCCACTTGGACTCGGCGGAGGAAATGAACTGGTCGATGATGACCTGCGCGCCGTTGGCGAAAGTCGCCGAACTGGGCTTCCCACAGCGTGAGCATGTCGGATAGGACAGCGAGTAGCCGTAGTCGAAACCGAGCACCGCGAACTCGGAGAGAAAGCGAGTTGTAAACGCAGAACTTCGCCTGCGTCCGGCGTCGAGATGTTCCAGCGGGATGTAACGGTCGCGCGTTTCGTAATCGTAGAACACGCGTGGCGCTGGGAGAAGGTGCCGCGGCGGCAATCCTGACCGGACAGACGGACCGGAGTGCCTTCCATCAGCAAGCGAGCCGAAGGCCAGCGACTCGGCGAACGCCCAGTCGATCGGGCCGCCGTTCGGCCAGCGCTTCGACGCGGCGCGGGATGAAGCGCTTTTCAAGCGTCGGGTTGCAGGTGGAAGCCCGCCGGGACGGTCGTGAGCACGCTGCCGATGTTCTGGAACAGCTTCGCGGCTGATGCCGGTCGGCACCGGGGCGTGCGAATACTGCGGCTGGACGACGCCGGTCGAACCGCTGAAGGCGGTGCGGTCGCCGGCTTCCTGGAGCTCGAGCATTTTCTGATAGCCGGCTTCCAGCTTGTCCCAGATCGCCTGTTCGAGCGCATCGACGTCGGCTTGGGAAATGACGCCCTCGGCGACGAGCTGCTGCTTGTAAATTTTGCCGAAGGTCGGGCGCTCGGCGATGTTCTTGGCGATGATCGGCTGGGTGAAGGCCGCCTGGTCGGCCTCGTTGTGGCCGTGGCGACGGTAGCAATACATGTCGATGACGATGTCGCGGCCGAATTTCTGGCGGAACTCGAGGGCGAACAGCGCGGCCCAGTAGAGCTCCAGCGGCTCCTCGCCGTTCACGTGGAAGATCGGCGCCTCGATCATCTTCGCCACGTCGGTCGCGTAGGCGGACGAGCGGGCATCGGCCGGCGCGGTGGTGAAGCCGATCTGGTTGTTGATGATGAGATGGATCGTGCCGCCGGTGCGGTAGCCCGGGAGCTGGGAGAGATTGAGCACCTCCGCGACCGAGCCCTGGCCGGCGAAGGCGGCATCGCCGTGGAGCAGGATCGGCAGCACCTGGCTGCGGTCGATTTCGCCGCCGACTGCGCTCGTTGAGAACCCGCTGGCGGGCGCGGGCCTTGCCTTCGACGATGGAGTTGACGGCTTCCAAGGTGGCTCGGATTCGCCGCCAGGCTGACGCGGACCTTGCCATCGGCCAGCTCGCGGATGCTTTCGTAGCCGAGGTGGTATTTCACGTCGCCATCGCCGGCGACCGTGTCCGGCTCGTAGTTCGGCGTGAATTCGTAGAGCACCGTGGTGAGCGACTTCCTAACGAAATTCGCGAGGACGTTCAGCCGCCCGCGGTGGGACATGCCCATTTCGATCTCCTTCACGCCGTGCGACGGGCAGGCTTCGAGGATCGCGTTGAGGATGATCATCGCGCCCTCGCCGCCTTCGTTGGAGAAGCGCTTTTCCCCGAGGAACCGCTTGCCGAGGAAATTTTCGAACGCCTCCGCTTCGAGCACCCAGCACAGCGAGTTGAGCTTTTTCGCCGGAGTGTCCTCGGACGCGCAGCGCGTGGGCTCTCGATCCGTTCGCGCACCCAGTGGCGGACGGTCGTGTTGTGGATGTGCATGAACTCGAAGCCGATCTTGTCCGAGTAGGTCGCCTCCAGCGCGGCGACCATGTCGCGCAGTTTCATCTTGTCGCCGTGGCGGAAAAACGAATTCCACACCTCGCGGTCCAGATCCGCCTCGGTCAGGCCGAACTGCTCGATCTCGAGCCGCGGATTGCGCTCGGGCGGTCGTCCAGCGGATTGATCGCGCGCCTGGGTGTGGCCGAGCGTCCGGTAGTTGTAAATCAAGCTCACCACCTTGCCGAAAAACGCCAGATCCGCGTCGGATGCCGGACCGGTGCGAAGCTGCCGCGCCGCCGGCGGCAGCTTCCTCCTTGCGTTTCACCTGGGCGGATCCCAGTTCGAAGCCTTCGAAAAACGCCGCCCATGTCGCATCGACCGACTTCGGGTCCTCGCACCACTGGGCGTATTTTGCTTCCAACAAATCTGCGTTCTGTCGCGGCGAAACCGAAGAGTTCATGAGAAATGGGTAGAATGATGGTGGCGAGCCCGCGAAATTTCCCGCTTGGCCCGCCACGCGCGGGGCTTCATTAAGGGGCGCAGCCCCGCCGCGTCAACCGCGCAAGCGTGAATTTCACCGCCATCCGCGGCACCCGCAGTACTCATGATCGAAGTCACGCAACTCACCAAACGATACGCCCGCCACGAAGCGGTCCGCGGCATCTCCTTTTCCGTGGCCCGCGGCGAAATCGTCGGCTTCCTCGGCCCCAACGGCGCGGGCAAAACCACCACCCTGCGGATGCTCACCGGCTACCTGCCGCCCACCTCCGGCACCGCCACCATCGCCGGCTTCGACATCTTCCGCCAATCCATCGAGGCCCGCCGCAAAATCGGCTACATGCCGGAAAACGTCCCGCTCTACGAGGACATGCGCGTCCGGGAATACCTGAAATTCCGCGCCCAGCTCAAGGGCCTCGGCAACAGCGACACCCGCCGCCGCGTCGGCGAGGTCATCGACACCTGCGGCCTCGACGGCGTGCGCCGCAAGATGATCAAGACCCTCTCGAAAGGCTACCGCCAGCGCGTCGGCCTGGCCGATGCCCTCGTCCACGATCCCGAACTGCTCATCCTCGACGAGCCCACCAACGGCCTCGACCCGAACCAGATCCGCCAGATCCGCGAGCTCATCCGCCACCTCGGCCGAATCCCACACCGTGCTCATTTCCACCCACATCCTCTCCGAAGTGGAAATGATCTGCAACCGCGTCATCATCATCGACGGCGGCAGTCATCAAGGCCGCCGACACCCCCGCCAACCTCGTCGAGCAAATGCGCGCCGCCGGCCGCATCCAGGTGGAAATCCAGGCCGACCCCGAAGTCGTCGCCGGTGCCCTCAACCGGCTCGACCACGTCAAAAAAGTCACCCCCGAGCCGCTCGACGACGGCTGGACCCGCTACACCGTCTGGGTCGATTCCGGCACCGACGCCCGCGAACGCATCGCCCGACTCGCCGCCCAATACGGCTGGCCGCTGCGCTCGCTCTTCCGCCACGTCGCGACGCTGGAGGATGTGTTCGTCGAGCTGACGCGGAGGGATTGAGTGTGACACAGGCATTCCTGCCTTTTCTCCCCTAGCTCCCCCAGCCCTTTCGCATAGACCTCGTTTTCCGTGAAAACGATGATCATCGGGCGGCAGCAGATTTCGCAATCGTAGTCCACCTCCGCCGGCATTTCATCCGGGTGCGGGACGGCGACTTCAAAGACTTCAAAGCAGGTCGGGCAGGTGACTTCGGCGAGTTCCATGGCGGCAGTGTAGCGGCGATCACCGGTCGCCGCGAAGCCATTTCTTCGTTCGTAGTCCCGGTTTTAACCGGTCTTCCTTTCGCCAAAGACCGGTTAAACCGGGACTACCACGAAGATCCGCCGCCACATCCCCCTTGCAAGCGTCCCCCGCCCTGCCATCCTCCACCCGCATGGCCGAGAAAACGCTGTTTGAAAAAATCTGCGACAAGGAAATCCCCGCGACGATCGTGCATGAGGACGACCGCTGCGTGGCGTTCCGCGACATTTCGCCGCAGGCTCCGCTGCACATCCTGATCATCCCGCGCAAGGCGATCCCGCGGGTGGGACTGGCGGAGGACGGAGGACGAGGCCCTGCTCGGACATCTGTTATTGACCGCCGCCAAGGTCGCGCGCAGCGAGGGCATCGCGGACACCGGCTACCGGCTGGTGATCAACAACGGCCCGGATGGCGGCGAGGCGGTGCCGCATCTGCACGTCCATTTGTTAGGCGGACGGCAGCTCCAATGGCCACCCGGTTAGATCCATGCATGAAACGAACATCCTCCGCTTCCTCGCCGCGTTGTTGCTGGCCGGTCCCTCGTGCGCCGCGACTCCGCCGCCCGCGCCGCCGCGCGTCCCACGGGTGGTGCTGGTGCACGGCATTCTGGAAAACGGCAAGCCTTCAAGATGCTCCAGAAGCGCCTCGAAAAGCGCGGCTTCGAGGTTTACGTGCCCGCGCTTGGTTCACAGCGACGGCCGCGGCGGACTGGAAAACCTCGCGGTCGCATCTCAAGCAGGACATCGACGGGAAATTCGGACCGAAGCAGCCGATCAGCATCGTCGCCTTCAGCATGGGCGGGCTCGTGAGCCGCCAGTATCTGCAGAACCTCGGCGGCGCGGCGCGCTGCGAGAACTTCATCACCATTTCCTCGCCCGCACCACGGCACCAAGGCCGGCTGGATCTATCCGACGCTGGGAGCCGCGCAGATGCGCCCCGGCAGCCCGTTTCTAGCGGACTCGCAGCGCACCGGAGGACCGGCTCGGGAAAATGCCGGTGACCTCCTACCGCACGCCGATGGATCTCGTCATCCTGCCGCCCACCAGTTCGGTCTGGGACCGGGCGGAAAATCTCGAATATCCGGTCATCCTCCATCCGCTGATGCTGGAGTCCCGGAAGGTGCTCGCCGACATCGAACAGCGGCTGTTGAAATGAGCTCCTGAAAAAAAACCCCGCCCGCCGTGAACCGGCGGGCGGGGTTGATTGAAGCGGGTGGCGCGAGGTTACTCGCCGTCGGTTTTGATTTTTCCAAGCACTTCGACTCGCACGGTGGCGACGCCGCGATGGGCGAATCCGAGTCGCTCGGCGGCACCGATGGTGACATCGATGATGCGGCCCTTCATGTAAGGGCCGCGGTCGTTGATGGTCACCACTTCGGATTTGCCGTTGGCCTCATTGATCACGCGCACCTTGGTGCCCATGGGCAGGGTCTTGTGAGCGGCGGTGGCGCCTTTGTTGCGAGAGCGCTGGCCACTGGCGGTCCGGGTGCCGTAATTGGTCCGGATGGAATACCAGGAGGCTTTGCCGTGTTGCACCGACTTTACCGCGATTCGGATCGTCGGATTGTTTCGATGTTTGGTGTTTGCATTCCCGGTTGTCGCGCAACTGGGAATAAGGATGACGCCGGCGATTGCCAGGGCCACGGATTTTAGGTTCCGGGTCATGTTCATCGTGTTTAGTCCCCTTTGGGGCAGGCGCGGCATAAGGGACTCGCCATGAGGATGCAAGACAAAACCAGCCCCGCCCAAAACCGCCCTAAATCCCGCAGTTTCAGGGGAATTTCGGAAAGTCATTTCGGATACCTTAATAATTTTTCTGGCCATTCTGGCACGGATTTTGTTAACGGAAGCTAAATGCTCGAACAACGGATACCTTCCAGTCGGCAACCGGTTCACCGGGGCGGATTTGGATTTCCTCGCCTCCGTGCTGGCACCGGGCGAGCAGCGGCTGCACTTGGAAAAGCTCTGGAGCGACCCGGACGCGCTGCGGGAAATGCTCGATCTGAAGGAAGTTTTCCGCGGGCTGTTGGACTCGCCCTGCGCGCATCCAGGTCTCCCCGAGTTTTATTTCTACGTGCTGGTCCGGCATGCGTTCCTCCAAGCGGAACTCAGCGACCCGGAGCTGGCGGACTACGTGGCCGGCGTGATGGCCAAGCGGATCTGCCCGTGTCCCGAGGATCCGCTGCAGGACATCGCCGGCGGATTCACCCACGCGTCGGACTTCATCGCGATCATTTCCAACGCGAAGGGCCGGATGCGCTTCCACCTGCAAGTCGCGGCGGGCAACCAGTTCCTGGTGCTCACCGGACTCTATCCGGAATTCCTCAGGCGCCGCAGCGAAGACGCGGGGCGCACCGGATCTGGAGTTCTACGAATCCTTCGCCCAGCGGGCATTCCGCGAGCGCGGCGGACAACCGTCTGGCCGCCGGGAACAGCGCTTCGCGACAGTTGTTCGGCGCGCTCTCGGAAGCGATGCCCGCCGCCCGCCGCTCGCTGAACCGGGTGGCGGAGGAGTTTGTGTTTCTGGGGGATTGATTCGAAGGTTGCGGAAAACGAATGAATGCGCGCGAAATGAATTTCGCGCTCCAGCTTAGGGCGCCTTGTCCCACACCGCGCGGGTCAGCCGCCAGCCGTCCTTCTTCTTTCTCCCAGTCGAAGGTGACGTCGAATTTCCCGTCCGCCGGGCGATAGGTCGGCAGCTCGACGAGGCCGGTCAGCGTGAGTTCCACCTGCGCCTTGTCGCCGGTGATGGTGATGGAGCGGATTTTCTCCAACTTGAAACGCGTCTGCTTGGCTTGGTCGCACAGCCAGGAGAACGCGGACTCGAGTTCCTCTCGCTCGAAGCTGCCGTTGGCTTCCTTGATCGTCGGGGTTTCGAGTTCCACCTGGGCTGCTAGCAGGGCGTTGAGCGAATAGGCCCCCATTTGGCGGCCGACTTTTCCGTTGCCGGCCGTCGAGGGTGAGCGTGGTGAGCAGCGACTGGGTGCGGCGTTTCATGACCTGGGTCGGCGAAAACCACCAGAGGCCGAAAACAATCCGCCGAAGGCGCGAAGACGACGAGGGAATGACGAAACGTTTCATGGGGTGGCGGTGGCTTGTTGGTTGGGATCGTAGAAAATCCGGATGTCCGCCTTTTCGGTGCCGAGCAGTTGCTGGGCGCGCTTGAGCGCGGCGCGGGTGGAGAGGTTCGGGTTGCGCGGATTGGTTAGGAAAGATGTTGCTTTCGCCGGCCCTGCGGTCGCAGCCGTCCTGCAGGGTGATGAGGATGCCGGATTTCTTCAGCACCCGGTAGACCTCGCGGGTCGCGCCGGAAACGATCAGATGCAGGCCCTTTTCCCGCATGAAGAGGATCAGGTCCTCCAGCGCCATCACGCTGGTGGCGTCGAGATGGCGGGCGTTCTTCAAGCGCAGGATGATCACCTGGATCGCCGGATCGGAGACGGTGCGCTGGATCTGCGTGCGGAACAGTTCCGCCGCGCCGAAGAACAGGTCGCCCTCGACGTGGACGATCGAGATCGCCGGGATCGGCCGCTGGCGCTTCTCGCCCATTTCGCGCAGTTCGCCGGCCTCGCTGAACTCATACTCGATCAGATAGGGCCGGCTCGCCTTGCGCAGGAAGAGCATGATGGAAATCGCCACGCCGATGAAAATCGCCACGTGCAGCGGCGCCAGCAGGGTGGCGATGAAGGTGATGACCAGCACCGCCGCGTCATCGGTGGTCGAGCGCAGGCAGATCCGGATGTGGCGGAGGTTGAACAGCGAGAACGACAGCGCGATCACCAGCGCCGCCAGCGCCGGCCTTGGGCACGTAGTCGATCAGTGGCACGCCCCACCCGACCGAGGCGGCGATCAGGACCGCGAAGGCCATGGTGTAAACGCCGGAAAACAACGAGGCGAACCGCGTGCGCGCGCCGGATTCGTGGTTCAGCATCGAGCGGGTCAGCGAGCCCGAGGCGGGCATCCCGCCGGCGAAGGCGACTGGCGACATTGGCCATGCCGACGGACGAGCATGTCCTGGTTCACGTCCGGCCGGTCGCCGGTTTGCGAGGCGAGGGTTTTCGCCATCAGGGTGTTTTCCAACGACGCGAGGAAGGCGAGGGCGAAGGCGATGCTCAGCAGCGCCGAGATGTCCGAGAAAATCTCCGGCGCGCACCAAGTGCGGCATCTTGAACATCAGATCGCTCGAAGCCGAAGGTCGTCGAACGTCGCCGTCGCCTCTGAACGGCGCCACGCCCGACGGGATCAAGCGTGCCGAAGCACGCCGAGGAAATCACCAGCGCCAGCGCGAACGCCGGCCACGTCGGCCGCCAGCCGCCGGAACGCCACGAACACTAACAAGGTCGCCGCCACCGATCAACACCGACACCCAATGGGTATGGGGAAGCTCCCGCGCCAGCCCGAACTAACAGCCCGACGAACGTCGAGGCGAAGCCGCCTCGCTCACATAAGCCTCCAACCCGAGAAATGGCTTCAACTGGTTGGCCACGATCAACACCGCCGCCCCGGAAATGTAGCCGACCAGCACGCTGCGCGAAACATACTGCAGCAGATCCGCCACCCGGAACAAGGCACCCACCGTCGCGACAGAACCCACCATCATCACCAGCAGCGGGATCAGCTCGCCCCAGCGGCCCGGTCAGCGCCGGGTTCACCGAGAAGAAGCTGAACAACATGAACGCCGTCGCATTCGTCGGCCCCAGGATCGTGTGCCGGGAGCCCGCGAACAACGGTGCCACGATCGCCGCCACCGCCGTGCTGATGATTCCATACACGACCGGCAGCCCGGCGATCGCCGCGAACGCGATGCCCTGGGCCAGCGCCAGCACCGTCACGTTCGCCGCCGCCCACGCGTCGTGCGCGCAGTTTCCCGATGTCATACCGCCGCAGGTCCTCGGCGAACGGAGCAAGCGCCACCCGCTCCGCCGCGAAGAAATCCCGGACATTGCGGGTGGCCTTGACGAGCGTGCGGAGAATTTTCATCGAGCCTTGGCAGACTACTTGAAGCGCGCCCTGCGGAAAAGGAATAATCCTAACAAAACACAGGCCACATTCGGAGCCCACAGCAGGCCGTCGCCGCCGCATTGGACTTGAACTGGTCCGCCATCATCGTAATGAGGAAATAGCCGGTGCCGATCAGCAAGCTGATCACCAGCCCGAGCGACGTGTCCCGGCGGCGGGACTGCAGCCCCAGCGGCACCGCCACGAAGGCGAACGCGAGGCAGGCCATCGAAAACGAATAGCGCGTCATGATCTCGGACCGCATCTTCAGCCTTCGTCCTCGCTGAGCATTGCCGGATCGTTCGCGATTTCCTGGCGGATCTGCTCGTTGGACATCGAGCTCGGCTTGGCTTTCGGTTCTTGCGGATTTTTCAGATCGATCACCATCGGCTCCGCCTCACCGGCGAAGACCATTTCCACCTCGCCCTTCGGCATTGCGGGATTCGAAATACGCGTCCTCCAGTTTCACCCGCAGCTGGCTCTTCCCCTGGTCCACCGAAAGCGCCGCCCTGGCGCATGCACGTAGGTCACGTGCCCCGTCGCCATCCTGCTTGCTCCTTCGGCAGCACGTAGAAATGAAACCCCTCCACCCACTCGCCGCTCTTTCCCTCGATCAACAGCTTTCTGAATCTCCTCGCCGTCGCCCTTGAAATCCCCCTGCACCACTCCCGGCTTCAGCAGCGAATCCGGATCACGCGCCGCCTGCTCATAGATCAACTGCCATCGTCGCGCCTTCGCGTTGCGGCACCACGTTGATGTTCAGCCACAGGCTCAGCCCCGACAACACCGCCCCGATCACGAACACCGGCACCGACAAGCCGCACCAGACTCAGCCCCGCCACCCGGAAGCTCGTGATCTCCTGGTTCGCCGACAGCCGCCCGAACACCATCAGCACCGCCGACAGAAACCCCCACGGGATCGTGTACATCAGCGACAACGGCAACACGCTGATCACGAACCGCATCACCAGTTCCAACGGCGCCTTCTGGTCCACCAGCAAGGGCTGGATCTGTTTGAAAAGATTCCCCAGCACCAGCACCAGCCCCAGCACCATCACCGCGTACAGCGTGCCCGTAAGCACCTGCCTTCCCAATGTAGCGGTCGGAAATACGCATGAACTCGCCCCACTCTGGCGACGGCCCGCGACCCTGTCCAGACCGGAAGGCACCGGATGAAGGTGAAATCCACCCGCCACGGAGTGCTGGCTTCAGCCAGGCACGTCAAGGAGAGGCGATCTCCGTATCGTCTTGCCCATGAGGGGCCAATCGAAGGTGCTTCGCTCACCTCATTGGCTTCCCATGGGCCTCGGCGGATCGGAGTCCGCCGCTCCTTCCATCTAAAATTCCGCGCTTGCCAAACGACCTCGACCTCCGCGGTGTGAATGCCTAGCCAGACAAGTCACTCCCGCCCTTCTCTCTGTCCTCGCAGCAGCACATTTCACCTCGTTTCCTGCATTAGAGACACCTCATTTATTGTGCTTCGGGGCCCCAGGGACGGGCGGAATGAAGTTCCGCGCTCCTTTGAAGAACTCCGCACCACCTCCGGCAGAGCCGGCACTGCCGGGCGCGAGCAGAGCGGCGCGCCTAACACGGATTTAAGTTCCAATCCGTCCTGATCAGTCCACGTGCCCGGGAAATTTGCCAAATTTGCCCGTTGCCAGCCGGGCGTGGCTGCTCAAAGATCACCCTACCGATGGCTGAAAACACTCCCGCTGTTGAAATCAAAAACCTGGTGAAGGACTTCAGGACGTCGTTCCGCAAGCAGATGCTGCGGGCGGTGGACGGGGTCTCGATCCGGATCATGCCGGGCGAGGTTTACGGGCTGATCGGGCCGAACGGATCGGGCAAATCGACGACGATGAAGGCGCTGCTGGGGCTGGTGGCCCCGACGGCCGGCACCTGCGCGATTTTCGGCAAGGACTCGCTGAAGGTGGACTCGCGCAACGACGTCGGTTTCCTGCCGGAGAATCCCTATTTCTACAAACACCTGAGCGGCGCGGAGACCCTGCGGTTTTACGGCAAACTCTGCGGCTTGAAGGGCAAAGTCCTGGAAGACCGGGTGGGCGAACTGCTGCGCCTGGTGGATCTGGAAGGCGCCCGCGACCGGCGGATCGGCGGCTACTCGAAGGGCATGCTGCAGCGCATCGGGCTGGCCCAGGCGCTGGTGCAGGAGCCGCGGCTGGTGATTCTCGACGAGCCGACGGCCGGCGTGGATCCGATCGGCTCGCGGCAGATCCGGGATTTGATTTTCAAGCTGCGGGAGCGCGGGATCACGGTTTTCCTGTGCTCGCACTTGCTGGAACAGGTGCAGGAGGTCTGCGACCACGTCGGCATCATTTTCAAAGGCCGGATGGTGAAGGAGGGCCGGCTGGAGGACCTGATCGCGATCGAGGACCAGACGGAGATTCATCCTCAAGGACGCCAGCCCGGAGCTGATTGGCCAAGATCAACGCGCTGGTCGCGAAATCGGCGGGAGCCTCGCTGGTCCGCACCGGCAAGCCGCGCACCACGCTGGAGCGGCTTTTCCTCCGCGAAACCGTCAACCGGGAAGACGACTCATGAGCACGACCACCGCAACCGCCTCCCGCGGCTCCCACATCAGCCGGATCCTGGTGATCGCCCGGCACGCCTTCACGCAACTGGTGCGGATGAAGGTGTTCTATTTCCTCGCCGTCTTCGCGGTGATCGCCATCGGCAGCAACTTCTTCGACCTGCCGCAGCACGAAGGCCCGGAAGCCGTCGGGGTGAACGTGCTGCGCTCGATCAAAAGCTGGTCGCTGGGGACGATGACCTTGTTTTCGGTGGTGCTTGTCCATCGTGGCGACCGCGCTGCTGCTGCCGAAGGACGTGGAGGACCGCACGCTTTACACGATCCTGGCGAAGCCGGTGCCGCGCATCGACTATCTGGCAGGGAAGCTGCTAGGAGTGCTGTTGCTGGTGTTCGTTTCGCTCGCGCTGATGGACGTGCTGATGACCGTCGGTGCTGCAGATCCGCTCCTCGCATGGTGCTGGAGCAACAGCTGGAAATGGCGAAGGCGCTCGGCTGGCCGCAGGAGGCCATCGACTCGCTGAAGGCGGAAACCGCCGCCCACGGGCCGACGCTGGTCGCTGCAGGGCGCGGTCTTCGCCGTGTTCCTGCGGGCGTCGATCATGGCCTCGCTGGCGCTGCTGATTTCCACGTTTTCGACGAGCACGCTGTTCACCACGATCATCAGTTTCCTGATCTATTTCATCGGCCACTTCCAGGCGGACGCGCGGGACGCCTATCTTCAGCGCAGGGCAGGCCGGTGAAGGAGTGCTGGCACGATTGCTCTCGCTGGTGCTTTCGCTGGTGCTGCCGGATTTCCAGATCTTCAACGTCATCGACGCGGTGATCGAAGGCCAGGCGATGCCGTTGCTGATCGCTCGGAAAACTGACGTTGGTCGGCCTCTACTACGCGTTGTTTTTCACCATCGCCTCGTGGTTCGTCTTTGCGGAAAAGGAATTCTAAACGCCGTGAAAAACTGGCAACGATACGGGATTCTGGCGGTGGCGGTGCTGGCCTTCGGGGCGGTGCGCCTGCCGTATGAAGCCAGGCTCGCCAAGGATCTCCGCGCCGCCGGACTCACCCCCTCGCCGATGGAGATCGGGACGCGCGACAAGATCGGCCAGACCAGCTCCGCCGTAGCGCTTGGCGGACTGCGGACGCTGGTGGCCACCTTCATGAACCTGCGGGCGTTTTCCTATTTCCAGGAACAACGCTGGGACGACGTGGCGGACACTTTCGACACGATCGTCGATCTGGCCCCCCGGACCCGCTACTACTGGGAAACCGGTTCCTGGCACTCCGCCTACAACGCCGCATCCTATTACATCAATGACTCCAAGCTGCCCTCGCTGCGGCGGCGCGAAGCCTGGCGGGCCGTCCATTCACCGGGGCCGGGCCTTTCTGGAGCGCGGCATCAAAAACAATCCGGACGACTGGAGCCTCGCGGCGAATCTCGGGTTCCTGCTCTCCGACACCAACAAGTTCTCCGCCTTTCGGGATCCGAACGAAACCTTCGCCGCCGCAGCGGAGGCCTACCGCCACGCGGCGGCCACCGGCAAGGCACTGCCTTACGTGCGGCGCGCCGAGTTCTACGCGCTGGCCCGGGTGGCCGGAAAGGAAAAGGAGGCGCTCGCACTCGCGCCGCTCGCTTTACACCCAGGAGCAAAACCGCACGCCCACCCTGCTGATCCTGCTGCTCGTGCTGGAAGCCTACGAAAATCCGGAGCTGGACACCGCTGCGCGGGCCATCGAGCTGTTCGGCACCCCGGAAAAAGCCTACGAAGCGCTTTCCGGCCACTGGTACCGGGTCCGCGAACGGTTTCCCGTTTATGGCGTGGCCGCCGCCTTGGAAGCCCTTGAAAAAAAGCTGAACATCCCCAAGGAACAAAGCATCTTCAACCAACCCCTGCCCGGACAGGTCAACCCGGATGACTGGTTCTCGAAATAGCCGTTCGGGTTTCGCCTCGACAGAGCCGCCCCCGGCATCACAATCTCGCCCTCCCATTTCCACCGACACTCCATGCGGATCGCTCTCTTCGGTGACATACATGCCAATCTGGAAGCCCTCGAGGCCGTGCTCGCCGATGCTGCCAAACAAGGCGCGACCGACTACGTCTGCATGGGCGACATCGTCGGCTACAATGCCGATCCCGTCCGCCTGCCTGGAAATCGTCCGCGCGATGGACTGCCCGACCGTCAAGGGCAACCACGACGAGGACGCCTCCGGCAGCCACTCGCTGGAAACCATGAACCCGGTCGCCGCCGCCGCGCTGGAGTGGACCCGCCAGCAACTCTCCGACGAGCAGCGCAAATGGCTCGCCCGCCTGCGCATGGTCCGCCAGGTCTCCGACTTCACCGTGGTCCACAGCACCCTCGACCAACCGGCGAACTGGAACTACGTGACCAACCGCTTCGACGCGATGTCGAACTTTTCCTATCAGTTCACCCAGATCTGCTTCCACGGCCACACCCACGTCCCGCGGGTTTACGTGAAAACCGACAAGGTCCTGGAAGTTCCCGCCGAGTCCGTGGCCATCGAAGCCGGGGCGAAATACTTCATCAACGTCGGCTCCGTCGGCCAGCCGCGCGACGGCGACTGGCGCGCCTGTTATGCGATTTTCGACCTCGACCACAACCTGATCGTCTTCCGCCGCGTCGAATACGACATCGCCAAGACCCAGGCGAAAATCATCGCCGCCGGCCTGCCGCCGATGCTCGCCGAGCGGATCCACGAAGGCCGTTGATCGAGGTCAATCGGGAAATTTCACCGCGTTTTCATCGGGCTTTCACGCAGGAGGCTCACTGACAGCCGCATGGACATCCGAACCGCCGAAGAAAACCCAGCCTGCTTACCCGGCGCAACGCCCTGCGCCTGATCACGGCCGGGGTGGCCGGCTCGTTGGTGAATGCCGTTTGGATCGAACCCGAAACATTGTCGGTCACCCGCCAGGATCTCATCTGCAGGAACTCCCGCCCGGCCTCGACGGCCTGCGCATCGGGCTGCTCTCGGATTTCCACTTCCGCCCGGATCAGGACGCGGAACTTCTTGAAAAAGTCGTCGGCGAGATCCGCAGAGAAAACCCCGACCTCATCGCGCTAACCGGCGATTTCATGAGCGGCCGATCCCGGCGTGGTGGCACCGATGCTGCGGCAGCTGGAAACCCTGCGCGCGGCTCACGGCATCTTCGCCGTGATGGGAAATCACGACGGATGGACCACCAGCCCGGCGGGCCTCAGACGCCAGTTTGAAAAAGCCGGCATCTCCTTCCTCATCAACCAGCACAGCCTGCTCTCCATTTGTGGAGAATCCCTGGCAGTCGCCGGCACGGATTTCGTCTGGCGCGGCCGACCGGATCCCGAAAAAACGCTCAGGGGAATCCCCGCCGCCACGCCGGTGGTCGCACTGGTCCACGAGCCCGACTACTTCGACGCCATGCGAGCCCGCCGCGACATCCTGCTGCAACTCTCCGGCCACACCCACGGCGGGCAGTGCAGGGTTCCGCTCATCGACTACGCGCCAAAAACCGTCAAACACGGCAACAACTACGTCTATGGCGGATTCTCCCGCGGGAACTCCAACCTCTTCGTCACCCGCGGCGTCGGCACCACCGGCCCCAGAGTCCGCTTCGCCTGCCCGCCCGAACTGGCGATCCTGACCCTGCGGACTTCGCCTGATTGCTGATGGCGGCCTTTCCACTTGTCCATTCATTCCGGGAGTGGAGGTCCACATCCAACTTCGGATGGAATCCGCTAAAAAAAGGAAGATGGTAACCACTGATTTCACTGATTGAACTGATTTTGAAGAGGTTGGAAAGGAGCTCCCGTTCACCCAGAACGGTGAGTAAAGTCCCTCTTAATTCTTTCAGTGAAATCAGTCAAAATCAGCGTAATCAGTGGTAAATCTCTCTGACACCACTTTTGTCATTTCCCTTTTTGGCTAAAACATGCGGCCTCTAATCAGATTCTAATCGATTCCGACGCCTTTTGGTTTGACATCCTTGCGGATTAGTCATCTCTCAAAGTTCCTTCTTGGAAGAATCTGCCCCCCATCGATTCCCATGTACTCATCCGCCCCCCGGATTATCATCATCGACCCACATCCCATCACTCGCGAAGGCGTTGTGACCGTGCTATCCACGTCCTTGGCGGGTTCGAAAGTCACCGGTCGTACTAACTTTCAGGAGACTCTAACTTTCATGGATCACAACCCGGTCGATCTGGTCATCACCGACTTCCGCGTCCAGGGCGACACAGCCCTGTCATTACTCAAAACGCTCAAGTCCCGCAATCCCGGGCACCGATGCCTGATTCTATCCGCCTCCGATGAAATCCAGGTCGGCTACCCCTGCATCCGGGCCGGAGCTTCGGGATTTGTCGGAAAATCCGCCCCCGTTGCCCAAATCGTGAACGCCGTCTGCTCGATCCTCGACGGCCACCCCTATGTCAGCGAACGCCTCGCGAGGAAACTCATGGAAGCGCATGAATCGGACTCCCACCCATCCGCAGGCTCCATCCTCACCAACCGCGAGCTCCAGGTCTTCTCCCTCATCGGCGAAGGCATCGCCGTCTCCACCATTGCGACCAAACTCAACCTCAGCGTCAAAACCGTGGAAGCCCACCGCGAACACATCAAAACCAAGCTCGGCCACCAAAACGCCTCCCAACTCGCCGCCGCCGCCGTCCGCTGGCTCGATGGCACCTCCGTCGCTATTTGATGTTATAGGTGAAACTCCTAGATGAAAATAGGTGGAAATTTCTGGTGTGCTTTTTTGGGATTCTGAAAGTCTCGCCGGGTTGCGTTAAAATCGTTTCTTTCATTACAATTTCCGCGATCTCCAAACAGCTCATCAGTAATCCTTGGCATAACCACTCCACAATATCCCCTTTGAACAAAGATCCTTTCGTCGCCAGCTCCCTTTTGAATTCCACGATATGAAGCCTGATTTACTCCTCCCTTGGTTCCGCAATTTATGGCTGGCGCTCTTCGCAATGTTGGCTGCGGCAATTGCGCTGCCCGCATCGGCGGCAACTGTGCCATTCGGCCCCCAAACCAATGTGCCGATTTCCACGGTGACAGGAGCCTGGGGCTGGACCCTTGTGTATCAGGGCTCCTATGCGGACACCGTCCCCATCAGCACTCTATTCGTCGGAGTAAACCCGCAAGACTACGTGATGTATGCTGCGGCTCCCGTTGGCGCGACGAGTTTCACAGTGCTAGCGGCCGCGCGAGCCTCGGATGTGCGCACCCAGACGCCGCTTAACGGACTTACCAACTCCAACGGAGTGGGATGGTGACTATAACGGTTATTCCATCGGCTTCGCACCAGCGGGAGCCACGATTCAGCAAAACACTGCTGACGTGTTCAATACTTCGGACCCCCAGCGGCTGAGCTGGCACACAAGCGGAGGTTCTGGCGCACTTCCGACACAGGTGTTCGATGGATGGCGGGCGGGGGCAAACATTGGTATATCAAGCGGCTGGAACCGATTCGTGTTCGTAGGCCGCGGAGCGACGACGCTACCTCCCACCGGCGTGACCACGACCAGCGCGACTCTCAACGGCACGGCAAATCCGCAGGGCTTGGCGACAACCGCTTGGTTTCAATGGGGCACAGACCCCGCACTCTCCGGCGCGACAAGCACCACGGCAGTGTCTGTTGGCAGTGGCACAAGCGATGTGGCGATCAGCAACACGCTCACAGGCCTTACTTCAAATACGACCTACTACTTCCGCGCGGTAATGAACAACAGCAGTGGCACGTTGCCCGGCGGCATCTTGTCGTTTGTCACCGGGCCGGAGATCGCGGTGGAACAGCCCGCGGGGACGAATCTCGTGGACGCTGCGGCGACAGTGGATTTTCTGGATGCGTTGATCGCTTCACCGAGCCAACCGAAGACTTTCACGATCAAGAACAACGGCTCGCTGAATCTCACGGGGCTGTCCGTCAGTGTGGATGGGCTAAATGCGGGGGACTTTGCGGTGTCCGCGCTTGGGAGCACGACGCTGGCCCCGGGCGGAAGCACGACGTTTACGGTGACGGTGACGCCCAGCGCGCTCGGAGCCCGAAGTGCGGCGCTTCACATCGCTAGCAATGACGCGAATGAGAATCCTTTCGACATCAACCTGGCAGCAAACGGAGTAGAGGTGCTCACGATTATTGGGGGATCGGATCTGTTGACTCCTCCGGACGTCGTGCAACTTCAGACGTGGCTTGGGGAAGGCACGCTGACCCTGACGAAGGTCTTTGCGGCAGCGCCTGGCGATGGCAAGACCGCGACAAACTTTCATGCGGCGGTGAATGGTATCGGGCGAACATTCACGGTCATCGAGTTACCCGCGCAGGGGGCGTATGGCCGCAAGGTGATCGGCGGCTACAATCCACAAAGTTGGAGTTCCATTAACAATTACAACTACACATACGACGACACGCAGCGCACCGCATTCCTCTTCAATCTCACGACCGGTCTGCTGCAACGGCAGAAGCTCAACAGCAATCCAAACGGTGGCATCGGTCAGTATCAGACTTACAACAACTCGAGCTACGGACCCACCTTTGGGGGTGGACACGACCTCTATGTGGATAACAGCCTGCGTTCGGGCTATACGAATAATTACAGCTATGGCCCGAACGTGGGCTATTACAGCTCCGCCATCGCCGATGGTGGTCAGGGAAGTGGCCTGACCTACGCCCGAATGGAGGTCTTTACCATTTCCGTAGCGCCGCCCGCCCCTGAGATCGCCGTTGAGCAGCCGACGAGCACAAACATCGCCGATGGCGGGACTAAGGACTTCGGCACGGTGAACGTGGGTTCGAACACCAGCCTGACCTTCACGATCAAAAACACCGGCTCAGCAAACCTGACGGGACTAACAATCACCAAGGACGGCACGAACCAAAGCGATTTCACCGTCACCGCGAATCCAACCGCTCCGGTGAGCGGCCCCAGCGGCACAACGACCTTCACCGTGCAGTTCGCTCCGAGCGGCGGTGGCACGCGGACGGCGGCCATTCACATCGCGAACAACGACAGCAACGAAAACCCCTTCGACATCAACCTGACCGGCACTGGATTCCAGACGACCTATGTTTGGAGCGGTGGCGGCGCGACCAACAATTGGTCGGAAGGCGCCAACTGGGTGGGCGGCGGCGCACCGACGAACGACGGCACCAAAGACATCGTTTTCGGCGCATCCAGCCGCTACACCTCTCTCGTGGATGCGCCCTGGGCGGTGAACTCCATCGTCTTCGGAAGCGGACGCACAAGCGACTACACATTACTGGGAAGCGACCTGACCGTTGGCGCAGGAGGCATCGAGGCCAGAAACGCGGCCGGTCGCGGTGCGACGATCACAAACGTCATGACTCTCGCCGCCAGCCAGACGTGGCGGCAGTTTGCCACGACCAACTTTCTGAGCTTCAACGGTGCGGTCGCGCTGGGCGGGCAGACGCTTTCGGTCACCTCGGAATACCCGGGGACCGGCGGAGCGGGAGTCCGGCTAGGCGGAAACATCACCGGGACGGGCAATCTGATTTTGAATCCTGGCACCAATATCTATGTGGAAGGAAGCCATTCCTATATTGGCACGCTTACCTGCACTTCAGGTGGAGGCAATGTCCACGTCTCATCGCCGGATGCCTTTCCCGGTGTTGTGACGAATCATAACAACAGTATTATTTTCAATTCAGGGCACACGAACAACCGCACAATCTCCGGTTTTGGCTCCATCATGTATAACAGTGATCAAAACTATACGATCACGAGCAGCAACAACTACACCGGCCGGACGGAGTTGGGATATCAAGGAACCCCGCAAATAACGCTGGCATCCAACACACCCTTCGGTAGCGGATATGTTCTGGCCTGGTATCGCGGCGCCGGGATCTCTGGCGACAGCGCCCGAACCTTCCCTAACCAACTTGCTTTCGGACACGATGCGGACAAGGCCTTCACATTTGGAGGAAGTTTTCCGCTTACTTTCACCGGTGGGGCGATGCTGGCATACACCGCGCGCGCTGTTGTAACGGCACCATCACTTGCCATCCAAGGAGTGGTTTCGACATGGTTTGGAACCAGTGATCTGGTGAAGGAGGGCCCGGGCACATTGGTTCTCAGTGGTGCCACGCCCAACACCTACACGGGCAACACGACGGTCAAAGCCGGCACGCTGAGCCTGAGCAAGAGCCCGGGCTCAGCAGCCATCGCCACGGGAGTGCTGAGCGTTGAACCCACAGCCAGTGTTTCCTGGGCAGCCTCCGACCAGATCGCCAACGGAGTGAACGTGGTGATGAGCGGCGGGGAGCTGAATCTTGGCGGACGTTCTGAAACGATGGGCACGCTAGATCTTGATGGGGTTGCGGAACTGGACTTCGGAACGGTCGCGGGAAGTGCAGCAGTGGCATTTTCCAGCAGCAGTGCGCTCAACTGGACAGGTGCCACCCTGACTGTCAGTGGGTTTGTTCCGGGCACCACAATGCTGCGATTCGGCACCAATGCCACGGGTTTGAGCCCGGCACAACTCGCCGCAGTTCAATTCACGGGATTCACCGCCGGAGCGCAAATCAACAGCGCCGGCTATGTCACCCCTCCGGGTTTCACATCGCCGACTTTCGCGGGTTATTCGTTTAGCACGGCCTATCAGACGGCAGCGACGGTTTCATTCGCTAAATTGCTGACCATGGCTGCGGACGCCGATGGCGACGCACTCACGATCACCGCCGCGGGACCTTCCGTTAATGGTGGGACTGTGGTAATGCAGGCAAATTCGCTGCTCTACACGCCGCCCAACGGTTTTTCCGCCATAGATACTTTTCAGGTAACGATCACGGATGCAGATGGCTTGTGGGTGATCGGGACGGTGACCGCTACCGTGCAGACTTCGAACTCAAGTGGCGGAGCAAGCAGTAACACACCTGTTCTGACAGGGCTTTCTGGTGGCCGCATGGGCATCGATTTCTACGGAATTCCCGGCCGTCCCTATGAAGTCCAACGCTCCACCAACCTCACCACATGGGATGTCCTCACCACCGTCACCGCCGCGCCGAACGGCGCGGTGACCTTCATCGACGAATCGCCGCCGCCCGGCAGTGCGTTCTACCGCCTTCGCAAACCCTGATGAGATCAACCCAACACCCAATCTCATTCATTATGAAACTCCTCATTTCCCTTTGCGCTCTGTTTCCACTGGCAGCCCCTGCCGCCAGTACCTGGAGCAACACCTGGACCGTGTCCACGGTGATTCCGGACAATGACGACGTCGGCTACTACAACAGCCAGACTCTCGTTGACGCGGGGCTCACCGAAATCACGAGCGTCACGGTGAGCCTCAATGTCATCGGCGGTTGGAATGGCGATCTCTATGCCTATCTGGTGCATGGCAGCGGCTTCGCCGTTCTGCTCAACCGCGCGGGACGCACCAGCATCGAGACAGATGGTTCCGCCACCGTCGGCCTCGACATCACACTGGACGACAGCGCCTTCAACGACATCCACACCGCAATCCCGATGAGCGGCGGACTCGTCTCGGGGACATTCAAGCCGGACGGACGCATTGTTGATCCTTTGCTGGTTCTCAACACCGATCCGCGTCCCGCGAAGCTGTCATCCTTTGGTGGTCTGGATGCCAACGGGACATGGACCCTTTTTGTCGCCGATCAGTCAGCGGGATTCACCTCCACGCTGCAAAGCTGGAGTCTCACGGTCACAGGCGTTCCCGAGCCTTCCATCGCTTTGTTGGGAGGACTTGGTTTTGTAATTCTTCTCAGGCGCAAGCGTTGAAATCTACGTTAGCCGAACAGCGCGGTGACGGGGACTCCCTTGTCGGCGATCTTGAAGGGACGCTTGGTGGGCGACATGACGACGGTGTCGTAGGGAAGCGCCGAGCGCGTAGGCGATGGTGGCGTTGAAATCCTGGACACTGACGAGGCCTTCCTTGACTTTCGAGCCGGAGGCGTCGGTTAGGCCGTGTTTCACGCCGCCCTTGATGCCGCCGCCGGCGAGCAGGCAGGAGAAGGCCTGCGGGTGGTGGTCGCGGCCGTCCTTGTGCTCGGTCTTGATCTCCGGCGAGCGGCCGAACTCGGTGGCGACGACGACGAGCGTGTCCTTGAGTTTTCCGGATTTTTCCAGGTCGGTGATGAGGGCGGCGTAGGCTTGGTCGAACTCCTGGCAGCGGCCGGCGACGGCGGTGAAGTTGTCGTACGTGGGTGTCCCAACCGCCGAGCTGGACCTCGACGAAGCGCACGCCGTTCTCCACGAGCCGGCGGGCGAGCAGACAGCCTTGGGCGAAGCGGCCGCTGCCGTAAAGCGTCGCGGGTGGCGGCGGATTCCTGGGAGAGGTCGAAGGCCTTGAGGTCCTTGGATTTCATGAGGGCGATGGCTTCCCGATAGAGTTCCTCGTAGGCTTTGACATCCGCATTCGGATAGCGGCCGTGGAACTGGCTGTTCATCCGGTCCGCGAGCGAGAGGCGGCGGTCGAAATCCTCGGGACTCACGGCATCGGACCGCTTGGAGTCCTGGAGACCTTCATCCGGGCTGCCGATGGGGGCGGCGGAGAATTTCGCACCGAAGAAGCCGCCGCCGGTGTGCTCGGGGGAGCTGTTGATGGCGACGAAGCCGGGGAGCTCGGGGTGGATGCGGCCGCCGAGTTTCACCGACCCATGCGCCTAGCGAAGGATGGTTGATGGTGCCGCGCAGGGCGTAGCTGGTGTGCATGATGTAGGCGCCCTGCTCGTGGGCTCCCTGGGTGGAGTTCATCGAGTTGATGACGCAGACCTTGTCCATCACTGCCGGCGGTTTTCGGGAGATAGTTGCCGAGCATGAGGCCGTCCGCCTTGGTGGGGATGGCTTCGGTTTTCCCCATGACCGCCTTGTTCTTCGGCTTGGGGTCGAAGGTGTCGAGGTGGCTCATGCCGCCGGACATGTAGAGATAGATGACACTCTTCGCGGTGCCGCCCTTGGTGGTTGTCGCCGGAGCGGCGCTGGCGAGGGTGCCTCCTAACATGGGAAACAGGTGCACGCCGAGATAGGCGCGGGCGGCGTTCGAGACGAACTGGCGGCGGGTGAGCTCGTCGGTTTGAGAAACGGGTTCATGGACTTTTGGATTGAAGGTTTTTTAAACCGCGAATTGACGCGAATGAACACGAATGAAAGAGCGATTTAAATGGGATTCAAGTTGGTCTTATTCGCGTCGATCTGCGTTCATTCGCGGTTTGCCATCTTCACTGAAGGAAGAGGAACTCGGAGGACATCACGAGCGCGGAGACGATGTTGCGGTAGCCGGCTGCTCCCTGCGTTTTGACCTCGTCGAGCATCCATGACATTTCCTCGCCGGACGGCGGACGGTTGAGGATGGCGATGTAAAGGCGGCGGATCTTCTCCTTGTCGGTGGAGGCACCTTCGAGCGATTTGTAGAGGTGGGCGGCGGGTTGGTTCACGAACTCGCGCTGGACGAAACCGTTCATCAGCGAGAAGCACCTGGCCGACATTCGGCTCGCGGCTGAAGGCGTCCACCACCTCGCGGTCGGAAGCGCCGAACAGATAGAGGAAGTGGTCGCGTGGCGCGGGCGAGGGAAGCTCGGAGGCGCGGACTTTCGCGTCCTTGTTGTATGAGCGGACGGCGGACATCGCCATCATCGAGGCGCCGCCTTCGGAGCCGGTGCCGGTGGTTTTCACTTCCTTGAGGAATTTGGAGAAATACGAGCGGACTTCGTTTTCCGACTTGAGGGCGAGCACTTCCTTCGAGAGCTGGAGCATGTCCTTTTTCCCGACAAGCACGGGTTTGCCGCCGACGATAGATGCGGTCAGTCCAGCGTGCGCGGCGGGCTGTTTGTCGGGATCGCCGGCGGCCAGGGTGATGAGGGAATCCCAGATCTGTTCGGAGGACAGGCGTTCGATTTTCCGGCCGTGGAAGTCGTCGCCGCCTTCGATGGAGGAGGGATTCGGATTGGTGCCGAATTGGAAGGTGCGGGTGAGCAGCAGGACGTGCTGGAAGGCGCGGAGGTCGTAATTCAGCTCCACCATGAGCGTGCCCAGATAGCGGACCAGGTCCGGGTAGGTGGCTTTCGCGGTGGGGATGTATTCATCGACGGGTTCGTAGACGCCCTTGCCCATGACGCGTTTCCACATCCGGTTGGCGATGACGGTGGGAAACTGGTCGCCGGTTTTCGTGGTGATCCATGTCGGCGAGTTTTTCCCGGCCGTTCGACTGCTCGCCGCTTGTCCGACATGCGGACCGCCTGGCCGAACGGGGTGCGGGCGCCGACGACATCGCCGGGCTTGGCATCGCGATACTGATAGTCGGAGGGCAGCGTGATGTGGCCGTCGCCTCCGCCGCCGAGGGACATGCCGTAAACGCGATCCCAGATCACCTGCGCGACGCGGTATTCCTCGCTCTGTGATTTGTCACCGTCGCGGAGTTCCGTCCAGAGCGGTTCCATGTTTTCCTGCCCGACGGTGGTCTGGCCATGGGTGAACGCGGCAAGTTGGTAGAAATCATGGCGCTCGGTGGTGCCGAAGGGATCATCGTGGCATTGGGCGCACTCCATGCGCGCGCCGAGGAAGACGCGCATCGTGTTGGATAGATTGTCGAGCGGCATGCCGCGGTCGCGGGTGTAATAACCGACAGCGGCGGTTTTCGGATCCCAGCCATCGCCGGAGCGAGGCGATGAGGTTGCGGGTGAATTCATTCCACGGCATGTTGTCGCTCATCGCGGTGCGAACCCAGTGGCGGTAGGGTTCGTTGGTCGCCGGACGAACCGATGCGGCCGTCGGTGAGCCGCAGCAGATCGAAGGCCCAGTTCGTCATGTGGCTGGAGTAGCCTTTGCGATTTCAGCAGATAGTCCACCAGCGATTCGCGCTTGGTCGGATCCTCGATTTCCAAAAACGCGAGGGCTTCCTCCGCCGTGGGGATGCGCCCGATGGAGACGAGAAACGCGCGGCGCAGGAAAGTCGCATCGTCGGTCACCTTGGGCACGGCGAGGTTCTTGCTGCGGTAGAAGGAGGCGATGTGCTGGTCGATCTGCAGCGCCGCTTTTTTCAGGAAAACCGGATCGTCCTGCGGCTTCAGGGACTGGGCGAATGAACCGGCGACCGGGGCAAGCAGCGCCAGCAGGGTGAGCGTGATCTTACGGTTCATGGGTTACGGATGACCTTGAAAGTAGCCGTCGGGCCCACGAAGTCAAATTACCGCTTCATGACTGGAGAGATGCCTCGATTTCCCTCAAAATCGGCACATCGGCATCCGCCCAGGGGAGTTGGTGAAAATCCGCAGGCGCGCACCAGAGCACCCGTTCGTGCTCCAGTGCCCGCAACTCACCGCGCGGTGATGGTGCAGAGAAAAGGCCGCAAATGGATGGTCGCGGATTCATAATGCCAGATCACCGGGCTGAGCGGACGCCCGACGGCGACCTCCACGGCCAGTTCTTCCCGCAACTCGCGGACGAGTGCGGACTCCGGGGACTCGCCGGGATCGACCTTGCCGCCGGGAAATTCCCACAAGCCGCCGAGGTGCTTCCCCTCCGGACGCAGGCAGGCCAGAAATTGCCCGGCCGGATTTTCGATCACTCCGCACACCACTTCGATCATCGTGCGACAAGGTGGACGTGCAGCCTGCCATCGGTCAATCGAGTCCAGGCCCATGGCACAAAAAAACCGCCGGATGCGATCCGGCGGTTTTTTGAAATAACTTATCAGGCTGAAAATCAGGCGAGGGTGCCTTCTTCTTTCTCCTTGTCGCAGTCGCCGTCCTTCTTGCACTTGCCGGCAAGAGTGCCTTCTTCCTTCTTGTCGTCTTCTTCATTGTCCTTGTCGTGACCTCTTCTTCGTCACCTTTGCACTTGCCGCAATGCGGCGAGAGTGCCTTCTTCCTTTTCCTTGTCGCACTCGCCGTCCTTTTCGCACTTGCCGGCGAGGGTGCCTTCTTCCTTCTTCGTCGCCTCTTGCACTTGCGCATCCTTGCTTCTGCACTTATCGCAATCGGACGTCAAGGTGCCTTCTTCTTTTTTCTCCTTGTCGCACTTGCCCTTTTCGCACTCGCTGGCGAAGGACGTCGGGATGATCATGAACGATGCGCAGAGCGCGGTGAGGAACAGTTTCATAGTTTGTAGTTGGTTGGTTGGTTCGGTTTTCGGACGTCGGGTTAAAAATACCCGCCATGAGATTCACGCAAGGCGAAATTATTCGGAAAAAATTTCAAAGCACGCGAAAACTCTCAGAGTCCGGATATTAACTCCGCCCGATACCGGAAGTTTCTCCGAAAAATCCACGCCATTTCCGCGCTCGGTTCAGACGCGTGATTGAGCTTGGCCCAAGGCGGGTTCTGTCCTATTTCCCCCGGCTCGTCCGTGTCCTTCACCCTTCTTGCCACCGATCCATCCAGCTCCGCCCGCCGCGGCACGCTTGGTTTTGCCCCATGGCACGGTCGAAACGCCGATCTTCATGCCGGTCGGCACCCAGGGCACGGTCAAAACCCTGCATCCGGCGGAAGTCGAGGAACTCGGCGCCCAAATCATCCTCGGAAACACCTACCACCTCTGGCTCCGGCCCGGCCATGAGTTGATCCGCGAGCTCGGCGGACTCCATGGATTCACCACCTGGCAAAAGCCGATGCTCACCGACTCCGGCGGCTTCCAGGTCTGGTCGCTGGCGAAACTGCGCAAAATCACCGAAGAGGGCGTGCGTTTCCAAAACCACCTCGACGGCTCGAAAATGCTGCTCACCCCCGAGCTCAGCATGGAAATCCAAGGCGCGCTCGGCTCGGACATCGCGATGCTCTTCGACGAATGCCCGCCCTACCCGTGCGACGAGGCCTACGCCGCGAAATCGCTCGCGCTGACCACCCGCTGGGCGAAGCGCTGCAAGGACTGGGTGACGGAAAACGAACCCCGCTCGGGCGACGGACCGCAGCGACATTTCGGCATCGTCCAAGGCTCGATCTACGCCGACCTGCGCGAGCAATCCGCCCGCGAGCTGGTGGAACTCGGCTTCGACGGCTACGCCATCGGCGGCGTTTCGGTGGGCGAGCCGGAGCACGAGATGTTCCGCGCCATCGACAACGCGGTGCCGTTTCTCCCCCACGACAAGCCGCGCTACGCGATGGGTCTCGGCACGCCGCCGCAGATTCTGGAAATGATCGCCCGCGGGGTGGACATGTTCGACTGCGTGATGCCCACCCGCATCGCCCGCCACGGCATGGCGATGACGCTCGACGGCCCGATCAACATCAAGAACCTGATCCACGCCAAGGACCCGCGGCCGGTTTGCGAAAGCGCCCATCCGCACGTCGCCGGATTTTCCCGGGCCTACCTGCGGCACCTTTTCCGGGCGGGTGAAATCCTCGGTTTGCGGTTGCTTTCCTTCCACAATCTGCATTTCTACCTGTCCCTCGTCGCCGGGGCGCGGGAGGCCATCACCGCGGGGAACTTCCCCGCATACAAGGACTCCTTCATCCGGCGCTACACTCGATCCGACTCATTATGACATCCCACACTCGCATTCATCAGCCTCCATCCTCGCCCAAGCCACCCCCGCTCCTGCCAGGCCCGCGAGGGATTCTTGGCAGCCCGTTCGTCATGATGGGCCTGATGGTCGTGATGTTCTATTTCCTGCTGATCCGCCCGCAGCAGAAGCAGCGCAAGGAAATGGCCGCCCGCATCGCCGCGCTGCAATCCGGCGACAAGGTGGTCACCACCTCCGGCATCCACGGCATCGTCCACAACGTGAAGGAACACACCGTGGTCGTCAAAGTCGCCGAGGGCACCATGCTCGAATTCGACAAGCCGGCCATCGCCATCGTCCACAAGAAGGACACTTCCGCTGCGAAATAAAGCCTCTTCCGACCACGTTCCCCGCCCCATTTCCGGAGCCCAAACACCGATTTTCACACCATGCTTGCCGCCACCGCTTTTTACAACGATCCGCTGACTCTGTTCCTTGATCGGGATGTCCCTGATGATTTTGTTTTTCTGGTATTTCGCGACGGAAATCGAGCGCCGGAAGCGGAACGTCGGCACCGTCCTGCTCATCGGCGTGTGCGCGCTCTGCATCATGGCCGCGTCCCCGCCGCAAGGAGCGCCTCAAAGGCGGCATCGACATCCTCGGCGGCTCCTCCTTCTCGCTGCGCATCCAGCCGCGGGAAGCCGACGACGGCGGCATGATGCCGATCACCGAACAGCAGGTGGATCAGGCCATCATCGTCATTGAAAAACGCCTCAACGCGATGGGCACCGCCGAGCCGCTGATCGCCCGCCAGGGCACCGACGGCATTCTCGTCCAGATGCCCGGCGTCGACCCCGAGGAATCCGCCAAGCATCCGCGGCACGCTGGAAAAAGTCGCCAAGCTCGAACTCCGCAAAGTCAGCCCGCGCAACGATGAAGTCGGAGCCGACGGCAAGACGCTTGCCCAGCGGGTTTTCGAAGGCACTGAAAAGGATCCCCGGCTACCTCGCGTTCAATCAAAAGAGCAAGGACCAGGACGGCAAGGAATTCCAACGCCCGATCCTTCTCAAGCCGCATGGCCGCGCTCGGTGGATCGGATATCGCGCTCGCCACCCCGTCGCCACAACAAAACGACGCGGTCGCCATCACTCTCAACGGTGCTGGCACCGACAAGATGATCGAGCTGACCAAGGACATGCGCCCTCGGCGTGGACCGCATCGCCATCGTGCTCGACGGCGAAGTGATCAGCGCTCCAGTCGTGAACCAAGTTCCGCTTGGCAAGCAATTCATCATCGAAGGTCTCCACGAACCCGGCGAAGTGCAAAACCTCGCCAACTCATTGATGAACCCGCTGGAAAACGCGCTGGTCGTCGAGGAAATGCGCACCGTCTCCCCCACCCTCGGCGCAGCCGTCGTCCAGCAAGGCCTCGTCGCCGGCGGCCTCGCCCTCGCGATGACTTTCATTTTCGTGCTGATCTACTACCGCATGTCCGGCTTCATCGCCATCATCGGCCTCGTCGTCAACTCGCGTGATTCTCTTCGGTGTCATGGCCATGTTCGGCTTCACCTTCATCGCTGCCCGGCATCGCCGGCATGGTCCTGACCATCGGCATGGCGGTGGACGCCAACGTGCTGATCTACGAACGCCTGCGCGAGGAAATCGCCGCCGGCAAATCCCTCAAGAACGCCATCGAGGCCTCCTATGAAAAGGCCTTCACCGCGATTTTCGACTCGAACCTCACCTCGCTGATCACCGCCGTCATCCTCTTCTGGCTTGGCAGCGGCACCATCAAGGGCTTCGCCGTCACGCTGACCATCGGCCTCACTGGCCTCCATGTTCTCCGCCATCCTGGTCACCCGCGTGCTGTTCCGCTGGGGCATGGACTTCGGGTTGTTCAAGAAGCTCACCTTCCTCGACCTGATCAAGTCGCAGCAACTACGATTTCATGGGCAAGCGCCGTCTGGCCATCTGGCTGGCCATCGCCACCCTCGTGGTGTCGGTCGCAGCCTTCGCCATCCGCGGCGAGCGCGCGCTCGGCATCGACTTCACCGGTGGCACCCTCATCCAGTTCCAGCTCGGCAAGGAAAACAACGTGCCTCTCAAGGACGTGCAAAAAGTCGCTCGAGGGCATGCAACCTCACCAAGGCAGCCTATCCGCAGCAGGAAAGCAACCCCACCACCGGCGCGCTGCTCACCGTCCGCTGCGCCACCAAGGACGCGAACGACCATCGCCGCGAAACTGCGGGAATCCATCCCCGCGCTCGGTGAGAAGAAAAGCCGATTCCCAGGAATTCGAAGTCGATGCCAGTCAGGAAGAAGTCTCCGCCGTGATCGGTGGCTCCTTCCTCACACAGTCGATCATCGCCATCGTCTCTCGGGTCTGTTCGGGATCGTGCTCTACATGACCGTCGCGCTTCGAGTTCTCGTTCGCCTTGGGTGGATTTGTCGCCATTTTCCACGACATCATCATCTGTGTCGGGCATCGTCGTCCTGATGGGTGGCGAGCTTTCGCTGATCCACGTCGGCGCGGTGCTGACCATCGCCGGTTACTCCATCAACGACACCATCATCGTCTTCGACCGGATCCGTGAGACGCTGCTCATCCGTGGCGGTTCGGTGGAAAAGATCATGAACGAGGCGATCAACGCCACCCTGTCCCGCACCTTGCTGACCTCGGGAGCCACCCTGGTCAGTGTGGCCATCCTCGCCTTCCTCGGCGGTTCCGGCCTGCGTGATTTCGGCGTCATCATCTTCATCGGCATCGTCATCGGCACCTTCTCGTCGATCTTCATCGCCTCGCCGGTCGTGCTTTGGTGGAGCAACCGCAAGGGTGGCAGCCTCCATGCCGACGTGCTGGCCTCCGCCGCCAAGGCCGAGTCGATCTCCGCCGCGCCCTGAGCGATTCACCCATCCAAGAAAAAGCCCCGCATTCGCAAGAATGCGGGGCTTTTTCTTGGTGGCCGTGGAATCTAACCCAATCATTCCAGTCGCCGGATCTTTCCGTTATGGCGGAGGGTCCGCGCATGTTCTGGGCCTGGCTTATCTTCATCGGTTTCGTATTCATCATGCTGGCGCTGGACCTCGGGGTCTTTCACCGGAAATCCCACGTGGTGGGTTTCAAGGAATCACTGGGATGGTCGGGAGTCTGGATCACCCTGGGACTTTCATTTTCCATTTTGGTTTACCATGCCTACGAGTCGCATTGGTTCGGCCTCGGATATTCCATCGACGCCGTCGATAACGCAGTGAACACCGGCAAGCTGGCGGCGACCAAATACCTCACGGCCTACGTGGTGGAAAAGTCCCTCAGCGTGGACAACATCTTCGTCATCGCGATGATCTTCAGCGCCCTCGCCGTCCCGGCCCGCTATCAGCACCGGGTCTTGTTCTGGGGGATTCTCGGAGCGCTCGTCATGCGCGGCGCCATGATCGGAATGGGATCGATCCTGGTGCAGAATTTCCATTGGCTGCTCTACGTCTTCGGCGTGTTCCTGATGCTTACGGGGATCAAAATGCTGGTTCTGGAAGAAAAGGAAGAGCACCCCGAAAACAGCGTGGTCGTGCGCTGGATCCGGAAATTTTTCCCGGTCACCCGCGAGTATCACGGGCAGCACTTCATGGTGAGAGCCGGCAGTGAATGGTCGCACGAAGCGGCGGAACCGGGCATGGAGGCCAAGCCGGATCCGGTGGTGGACTCAGCCATTCCCGGCAAGTTGCTGATCACCCCGCTCGCCGTCGCCTTGATTCTGGTGGAAGTGACGGACCTGATTTTCGCCGTGGATTCCATTCCCGCGGTCTTTGCGATCACCTCTGACCCGTTCCTGGTTTTCACGAGCAACGTGTTCGCCATCCTCGGACTGCGCTCGTTGTATTTCGCGTTGGCGGGATTGATTACCAAGTTCCGCTATCTGAAGCCCGCGCTCTCGATGGTGCTGATCCTCGTCGGGGTCAAAATGCTCGCCGCAAAGTGGTTGAAGGAATGGCTGGGAGACTCGTTCAATCTCACCGTGCTCGCCGTCATCATTGCGATCCTGGCCACCGGAGTGATCACCTCGCTGCTGGCGGGACCGAAGTCTGAGGAAAAATCCCCACCGGTCGCTTGATCAAGGCCGGCGGTAATCTTCCCGTTCACAAAAAGCCCCGCATTCCATCGGAATGCGGGGCTTTTTGCGATTCCGGATTCTATTCGGATGGCGGTGGCGGTGGAAAATCCTCCGGGGAAATCTTGTGGTCACCATTGCGGTCGAGCAGTTCGAACCGGTCCTCCTGTTCGTCTTCGGTCAGGTTCTTCACCGCAGGCCCGGCGCGGAATTCCTCGAATGACAACGCGCCGTCCCCGTTCACATCCAGCTTGCGGTTGATTTGCTCCGGGCTCCGCCCTCGCGTCCAGGGCGGCCTCCCTCCGGTCGATCCGGGCGCGGCTTGCCGTCCGGGCGCTTGAAGGGAGGCTCGGGGCGGTCCTTCGGCGTGATCACGCCGTCCCCGTCGGTATCCAGCCTGCCGAAAACCGCCTGCTGTTTTTCCGGGGGCAGCTTCATGAAAAGCTGGCCCGCCTTGAATTCCTCGAGACTGATTCCCCCGCTTTTGTCGGAATCCAGCTCCCACAGGCGCTTCATCGGCGGCTCGGACTCGCCGTCACGGGGTTTGCCGAAATGGATCGAGTTCCTCTCGGCTCAGCTTGCCATCGTCGTCCTTGTCGAGTCGGGTGAACAGATGCGCCGCGCTTTTCCTCAGGCAGGTTCTGGATCCGCGGCATCGCGGGCGAATTCCTCCTTGGAAATGAACCCGTCGTTGTCGGTGTCCGCAGCCTTCCAAGTTTCCAAAAACGGCCGGTCCGGACGCTGGCGACCGCGCTTTTCATCGTGGGGCGGGCCCTTCGGGGTATCCATCGTCGGATCCTGTGGCTGGGCGAGGCAGACCGCCGGCAGCAGCATTCCCGCAACAAGAAAGGAAACAGGGATTGTTTTCATGGGCAATTGAGGCTTTTTTAGCCGCGTTCCGCGAAGCTGACTCCAAGAGAAACTCCACACCTTCGGAAAAGTTTCGACTCACGGCCGGAATCCTCTCGCTCCCTTCACCCACCCGCCATGCACATCCGAGACATCCTCAACGATTCAAAACCCTCGCTTTCCTTCGAATTTTTCCCGCCACGCGTCCGCCGCCGCCTGGGAGGATCTCTATCAGGCGATCCGCGAGCTGGAGCCGCTCCAGCCGACCTTCGTCTCCGTCACCTACGGTGCCGGCGGCGGCACCCGGGAAATGACCCACGATCTGGTGGTGCGGATCAAACAAACCACCTCGATCCCGCCGGTTCCGCACCTGACCTGCGTCGGGCCATTCCGAACAGGAAGTGACGGAAATCCTCGAGCGCTACGCCGCCGCCGGCGTCGAGCAACATCCTCGCCCTGCGCGGCGACCCGCCGCAGCGACCAGCCGGACTACGACTGGTCGGAAAGCGATTTCCGCCACGCCGCGGATCTGGTGCGCTTCATCCGCAAGTTCAACGAATCCGGCGCCCACCCCGATCCGCGCGGATTCGGCATCGGCGTGGCCGGCTTTCCCGGAAGGCCACCCGACGACCCCGAACCGGGTGGAGGAACTCGACCACCTCAAGGCCAAGGTGGATGCCGGCGCGGACTACATCTGCACCCAGCTGTTTTTCGACAACCATGACTTCTTCGACTTCCGCGACCGCTGCGACCTGGCGGGCATCCACGTCCCGATCATCGCCGGCGTGATGCCGGTCACCTCCTTCCAGGCATGAAGCGCATGGCGGAACTCGCCGCCGGCGCGCGCTTCCCCGCCAAGCTGATCCGGGCGCTCGGCGCGGGCGAAATCGATCCCGAAGCGGTCGAGCGCGTGGGCATCCACTATGCCGCCGAGCAATGCGCCGACCTGCTCGACGAAGGCGTCGACGGCATCCACTTCTACACGCTCAACAAAAGCCACGCCACCCGCGAGATCTACCACAGCCTCGGTCTCGCGGCGCGAAGCCTGATGCCTAGCGGCGGCCCTGCTGATAGATTTCCTCGGCCTGCTTGAGGGTGAGTTCGATAGAGGTCCCTTCGATGGGAACCATCGATGGGGATCCGGCCGCTGGGGGTCCACCGGGAAACTGCTCGCATGAGCTTTGGCGCGCGTTCGAAGGCGTCGGGCAGGCAGCGTGATCCGTGAACGACCCTTCGTAGCGCAGGGTTCTGGCGAGGCGGTCGGACTGCCTGCTGCTCCAGGCGGCGCGTTCTCAAGACTCAGCCCCAGACGGTTGAACAACGAGGCGGGATTCCGCGGCTCGGATTGCCGTCCTTGCTCCGGCTTGGCCGCCTTGGCGGCCTGGCGCAGGGTGAAATCCGTCATCCGGTCCTTCGCGTGATTCCGCTCGCCGCGGTTCATCCTCGCCGACTGAACAGCGGCGCGCTGTCGGCACGCCGGATTCCTCCCGGCGGCTGCCTTGGTTTCCTCCGGCGGTGGGCAGCCTGCACCCGGAGTTTGCCCTCCAGGGTGAACAGATCGTCCGCCTTCAAGTTTCACCCGGTAATTCCATCCCTCCGCCGCCGGTTTTCAGGTGGAACGAACCCTCGCGGAAATCCACCCGGTGGTAGTTGCGCACGTAGTCCACCACCGACAGGGCCTTGAGCAGATGAATCCGCTCCCGCAGCGAGATCGTGTCCTGCCCATCCAGCGTGACCTGCCCTTCGAAGCCGATGCCCTCCGGAGAATTGGTGGATCCCGACACCCTGAAATCCCCGGAAATCGATCCCTCGACAAACTTCGCAGCGCCGGCGGCAGGATCGTCGTCCAGCGCCAGCTTGCGGATTTTCGCGGTCCCGTCGACCATGCGGGCGCTCGCCGCCGGTCGACCTTCAGGCCGGAGAAATCCACGGTTCCCTGCCCCGCCGGAATTCGGCCTTTTCGAAGATCATCCCGTCGCGGTCGCATACGCACCACCAGTTGACGATCTCCAGCTTCCGCAGCCAGTTCTGGGAGAAGGTTCCGCCCTTGAAACTCAGCCTCCAGCCCGGTCACCGACGCGGTGGACCGTTCGATGCAGCTGTTGCTCGATGGATCCCCGGGTCCGCTCGGAGTAGCCCCAGCGCAAGGTCGCATCGTGCCACCTCGATCGTATTGACCAGCCGATCCTTGTCGGATTCCCTGAAACAGCGACTCGCCGAAAGCCTTTGCGCGGACTCCGCATCGTCGGCCCCGGCCCGCAGTCGATATCCAGCCGTGGACATCGAAACGGTCCCCGGTGTCCCACTTGCCGGCCAGGCCATCGAGCAAGCCCATTTTGCAGCGGATGTTTCTCGCCTCCAGCGAGGTGAAAAATGTCTCGTTGCCGCCCTTGCAGCGCCGAGCCGGCTGATTTCAAGCTCGCCCTGCGCCCGCGGACAACCCGTCGAGCTCGATCTCGGACGCGGACAAGCCCGTGCCTGAGTCGAGTCCTTGAGATCTGCCGTGAAACTTCGTGCGATCCGCCCGCTTGACCAGATAGATCCCAGCACCCGACCGCCACCAGCAGCAGGAAAACCAGCAGCCTGAAGCCCATCCGCAACAGATGGAACATCGCCGTCCCCTTGCTCCCGCTGCCGGACATCGAATAGCGGATCTGGAACCAAAACCCCTGGTTCGCCACCCACTGGCTCAGGCGTTCGTTGAAATTTTGCGATTGCTCGGATTCCATAATTCGACTCGCCTTGCAGCGGCGGAAGTAAAACGCTCCGCCGCCGGTGAGGCGAGGCAAATTTACCCTCGCACAGCCGCCGATCCATCCCCTACCACCCGCCCCGTGGAAGCCACCGACTACAAAGTCCGCCTCGAAATCTTCGAAGGTCCGCTCGACCTCCTGCTCTACCTCATCAAGAAGGACGAGGTGGACATCCACTCCATTTCCATCGAGCGCATCACCCGCCAGT
This sequence comes from uncultured Chitinophagaceae bacterium, assembly GCA_963754695.1. Lineage (GTDB taxonomy): Bacteria > Bacteroidota > Bacteroidia > Chitinophagales > Chitinophagaceae > Ferruginibacter. Next base: position 629,134 of record CAVWGU010000009.1, on the reverse strand, counting down.
ATCTCGACTACATCAACACCTTCAAGCTGCTCAACATCGACCTCGCCTCCGAGTTCATCGTGATGGCGGCGAACCTGATGTATCTGAAAAGCCGGACGCTGCTGCCCCGGGTCGACCAGCCGCCGGAGGAGGACGCCGAGGAGGACGACCCGCGCTGGGAACTCATCCGCCAGCTCATCGAATACAAGAAATTCAAGGACGCCGCCGGATTCCTCTGCCTCCGCGAGCTGGAGCAGGAAGGCCGCTTCGCCCACCAGCCGGATGCCGCGGACCTGCCCGCCGAGGAACCCGCCAGCGCTCGCGGAGGTCTCGATTTTCGACCTGATCCGCGCGTTCCAGAACGTGCTCAAGCGCTTCGAGGAATCCCACGATTTCGGCGACATCATCGACGACCGCTACACCGTTTCCGACAAAATCGAGCTGCTGCTCGGCCACTTCGCCCCCGGCGAGTCGCGCCGCTTCGAAGAGCTGTTCCAGATCGGCCACCACCAAGGCGGAGGTGATCGTCACCTTCCTCGCCGCTGCTGGAACTGATGAAACTCAACCAGTTCGTCGTCCGCCAGAGCGACCTGCTCGGCGACATCGTCATCGAGAGGCGCGACAACCAGTCCGTCGCCGCGCTCGAAGCCGCCGAAGTCGGAGGCCGACTACGCGTTGAAGCTCAGCTCAACCGGAAGACGATCCGCGCCTTGGTCAGGTCATACGGAGACATCTCCATCTTGACCTTGTCACCCACCACCAGGCGGATGAAACGCTTGCGCATTTTGCCGGAAATGTGGGCCAGCACCTCGTGGCCGCTCTCCAGCTTCACCCGGAACATGGTGCCCGCGAGCACGGATGAAATCTCGCCATCCACCTCCACCGCCTTTTCTTCTTCGTCCTTGGTGGAACGCTTCGGCGGACCGTAACGATTGCGATTGTTACGGCGTCCGGAATTCTTTGGGCGAGGAGGCATGATGACTTGAGATAATACAAACGGCGGACCGGAAATTTCCGCCTGCGCGGCGTTCGGGTATCTCATCCGCATTCACGTCCATCAATCCCAAAAAACAGCCGATTCCGCCATTCCGTGCTTTTCTCCATCACCCACGCTTGCCAAGCCGTCATCACACGCTTCACTTTTCCGCCCGTACGCCATCGCTCGAAGTGGCATTCTCAAAAACCGCACTACTTTCATCGCCATGCCCGAGATCACCGAAAAAGAACTCCCGCCGAACCTCAAGCCCCTTTGGCTCAAAGCTCTCACCGCCGTTCAAACCTCCAACCTTGCCTACGGCATCAGCCTGCTGCAAGCCGTCCTCAAAGACAGCCCCGGGTTCCTCGAAGGCCGCAAAATGCTTCGCAAATGCGAACTCCAACTCGCCGGCGGCGCCAAGAAAAAAGGCGGCCTCTTCGGCATGCAAGCCGGCGGCATGGGCGTCATGAAACTCCAGGGCCCGGCCAAAAAAGACCCGGCTGGCACCCTCCCGCTCATCGAGAAGGAACTCGAAAAGGATCCCTTCAACGACCAGGCCAACGACCTGCTCTTCGACACCTGCGTCAAGCTCGAACTCTTCGAAACCGCCGCCTTCGCCCTGGAAACCGTCCGCAAGGGCAGCCCGGAAAACGCCAAGCTGCTCCACAAGCTCGCCGAGTTCTACATCACCCGCGAGCAGCCGATGCTCGCCTCCGAAGTTTACAACGACATCATCAAGCACCACCCCACCGACGGCGCCGCCATCAAGGGCTCCAAGGACGCCTCCGCCCGCGCCTCGATGCAGAAGCAGAAGTGGGATGAAAACGCCGACATGCGCTCGCTCATGAAAAACACCGCGCGAGTTCGAGGAACTTGAAAAAGCCTCCCGCACCGGCCTCACCAGCGAGCAGCTCGAAGAACGCCGCGACAAGATCATCGAGAAATACAACCTCGACCCGAACCACCTCGCCACCGTCAAGGACCTCGCCAGCCTCTACGAACAACTCGAAGACTGGCACAACGCCCACACCTTCTACAGCTGGGCCCACTCGCTCAGCAACGGCGACGTCGCCCTCGCCACCAAGGCCGCCGCCATGAAGGACCAGGCGCTCGAGACCGACATGAAAAACCTCGAAGCCGGCGTCGCCGCGGATCCCGACAACGCCGAACTCAAGGCCGCCCTCGACGCCCGCAAGGCCGACCGCATCGCCGAGCAAGTCGCAGGAAGCCCAGAAGCGCGTCGATCAGAACCCGACCGACCCGCAGCTCCGCTTCGAGCTCGGCACCGCGCTCTACAAGTCCGGCGACCACAGCGCCGCCATTCCCCACCTCCAGCAGGCCACCCGCAATCCCCACATCCGCACCAAGGTGCTGCTGCTGCTGGCCCGCACCTTCCGCGCCAAGGGCATGTTCGACCTTGCCATCAAGACAGCTCTCCGACGCCCTCGCCGACCTCGTCGCCATGGACAACACCAAGAAGGAAGTCCTCTACGAAAAAGGCCTCATCCACGACGAAATGGACGACAAGGCCGCCGCGCTCGACTGCTTCAAGCAGATCTACGAAGTGGACTACGGCTACCGCGATGTCGCCAACCGCGTCGAGTCGTCCTACGCCTGATCCTTTCGGAAGTCGATTCATCCGCCGCCCGTTCTCAGGAACGGGCGGCGTTTTGTTGCCTCGGGGTCCTCCTTAACGGAATCCCTCGTCAAACGGCACCTCATCCACGATCCAGTCCTGGGCAAGCACCTTCGTAATTTCGAACTGACGGGCCTCCGCACCTTCCACCCGGCGAAGCTCCAGAGTCGCCCGGCTGATGTTGGTGTCTCCCTTGGAAAACATCCAGTCCATGGCCGCTGCCTGGGGAGACCCGACCCTGTAATAACCCAGCAGCATGGTATCGGTGTCCGGCGAGGCCATTCCAAAGCAGACCCATTGCTTCTCGTCCCGGAACGGGCCGTTGTAATAACTGTCTTTCATCACATACACCCGCACCACGGCGGTCTCCGGAGATTTTTCAAGGATCTCGCTCCACGTGGGTTTCACCGTCCGGGCAAACGCGTCGAAATCAATTTTCCACTTCCCGGCCTCGTCCGGAGTCAACAGCGCCAACCGGCTTCGCGGTCCGCTTTTGGCTTTGAAATTTACCACCACTCCATCGATTAACAGCCGGTTGACGTCCAGGCTGCTCAGCCATTCATAGCCGCTGATCGTGCCGTCGCCGGCCTCCAGGCCCTTCAAAAAACCCACGATTTCCGCCGGAGTTGAAGCACCAGTCCGGAAGTACCGCTCGACCACGGCCGGATCGCGGATCGTCAACGCGTGCTTGACCAAAGCCAGCGAATCCGCCTCGGACGGCGAGGGAAACCGTGCGGCCACCCGCACCCGGGATTCGTCGCTCACCACAGTGCGCGCGGCCAACTCCTCCTTGGAAATGATCTTCGGCATCAGCCACAGCCACAGGACCACGCCGAGCAGCAACAGGGCCACGCCGGCAAGCAACAACGTCCACGTCCGAAGCGCTTTCGAACGATTTCCGCTCGATATCCATCCCCAGTCCTCCCTGCGGTGCCTGCGGCTCCCGCTTACTTTCGGAATGCCGGTCCCGGGAATCCGCGCGACCCGACCCGATGTTGGGCGCGTCTCCGGGCGAACGATTATTGCGATTCGACCGGACCGAGCGTTTGATACCATCGGACTTCATGGATTGTTTTTGGGGGAGGAGTGGAGAAATCGCTCAGCGCGGCATCATCGTGATCCGGAATCGATCGTAGCGGTCATCCGGCCGGAACAACCATCCGGGCTGGCGGTCCACCACCTCGTAACCGGTGAGCATGAACTCGGGGAGGAACTGGTTGCTGTTGGGATCATAGGCCTGCTGCCCGGTGTAATAGCCGCGCAGCCGGTATTCGTAATTGTTGTCGAAGGCGTAGCGCTGGCCGGGAGGACCGTTTTCGGGAAGCCGGTCCGGACTCTTTTTCTTGTCCTCGCGGAAAATCACCAGTTTCGCGCGGCTCCACGATTGCCGGGGTTGGCGGACATAGCCCCAGAAGCGGGTTTTTTCGACGAAATAGCGCCTGCCATAGAAAAAATCCCCGGTCGGTTCGGCTCGCGATTCTTGCGTTCCTCTCCTCGACCGTCGGTCCACCCAGATTTCCGGATCCCATGGACGCTGGTCCGCATTGGGTGAGCAAACAGCAAGCAGCCGCGAGCAGAATCATCCTCACCGACAAATTCACCATGGCGGCAAGACTAGCCATCCTCGCTCGCCTCCCGCAAGTCCGGAACGAAAAATCCACCGAGCCCGCGAATCCGCCGTTTCCCCGCTTGGCAGCCGGACCGCGCCGACCGATACTCCGGCAATGCCGCGCATCCTCATCACCCTGGGAGATCCTGCCGGAGTCGGCCCGGAGGTCATCGACCTCGCTCTCGCCTCACCGGAGCATTCCCGCCGGATTCGACATCGAAATTCTGGGCGACCGCAACGCCGGCATTCCCGGCAAACCGGACGCCCGCTCCGCCGCCGCCGCGCTCGCCGCGTTGCAGGAAGCCGTCCGCCGCTTGAAAAACGGCACTGCGGACGCCGTCGTCACCGGCCCGGTCTCCAAGGAAGGCCTGCAATCGGTCGGATTCCCCTTCCCCGGCCAAACCGAATTTTTCGCCGACGCCTTCGGAGTCGCGGACTACGGCATGTTGCTGACGGGAGCCACCCTAACCGTCGGACTCGCGACGATCCACGAGCCGCTCGCCAAGGTCCCGGAGCTGCTCACCGAAGAACGAATCATCCGCATCGGCCTGCTCACCGCCGCCTTTCCTGCAAACGCCGCGGCATCCGCCAACCGCGCATCGCCGTGGCCGGACTGAACCCCCACGCCGGCGAAAACGGCGCGTTCGGCGACGAGGAAATCCGGATCATCCGCCCCGGCCATCCGATGTCTGAATGCAACGAATCGCAGGCAATTTTCACCGGCCCCGCCGTGCCCGACGCGATTTTCCGCGACGCCGCGCACGGCCACTATCGACGCCGTGCTCGCCATGTATCACGACCAGGGCCTGATCCCGCTCAAGCTGCTCGACTTCGACACCGCCGTGAACGTCACCCTCGGCCTGCCCAAGCCGCGCACCAGCCCGGACCACGGCACCGCGTTTTCCATCGCCGGGAAAAATCTAGCCAATCCCTCCTCGATGCTCGCGGCGATCCGGCTCGCCTGCGAATTGGCTTGAGACTTGGCGGCGGCGTTTGTCCCCTCGATCACTTCCTTTCCAACCCGAGCGCAGGGTGCCGCTTCTCATGTTTGATCACCGTGATGCGAATCCAATCATCGCTCACGATTCGAAAGAGGATCACGTAGGGGAATCGCTTCATCAGTGATCTCCGAATGTCTTCCCTTACAAGCATCCAGCGAGCTGGCATCGTCGCAATCAACAGGACCTGTCGCTCGAATTCATCGATGAAACCGGCTCCAAGACCCGGAGAGCACGATTCGTAATAATCCCGAATTTCCTCAATCTCGGCCGCGATCGCCGGATGGTAGTCAATCTTCATCCTCGCAATCGGGTCATCAGTTCCGCGTGGGAAAGGGGCCTGACGGCTCCGGATTCCAACTCGGCATCCCGAGCCAGGGCGAGGACGATTGCGTCCTCTTCGCTCCGATCCACTGCCAAAACATAAGGATCCTCGATGCTTTCCCACAGGGACGCGGCAAGTAGCGCACGCTCTCTTGTCGGAAGGCGAAGAGCCTCCGGAGCAATCTGGTCAATACTCATGCGTGAACCCTAGCTTGAACATCTTCGCAGGAAAAGCAGGAATTCCAAGCCACGCCCAGCGACTTCTCCGGATGAACACCGGATGCGGGAACCAAAAGTCAGCGTCCGCCAGTCTCCGGCTTCACGTGTTTCCGGTGGATTCCTCCAAGCCCTGCCCCAATTGCAAATGGAAGCCAGAACCAGGGAAGATAGATCGAGCTCAATTGCATCGCTCCGGAAAACGAATCGGCCACTCCCGGGTTCGAACTGGATGTCGCTGCCAAGCAACACAAAATGAGAAGGAACACGAAAAGCCCAACACCCATGACTGCTACCGCAGTTGAAAATTTCGGCCAGAAGCGCCGCCTGCAAAGGACACCCAAACCAACCAACGCCAGCATCCAAATAACAGACGCCACATGGAAGAGCTGCTGGAACGCTCCGATCGCCAGCGCCGAGTAGAGAAAACTCCTGCCGCCAGGATCACCCCATGAGTCAGACTCCTGAATAGCACGGTCATTCCTCCTGAGGAAATCAGAAGTCCCGCAGATTGCCAGTCACGAATTCAATTCACCTCACGCCCCGCCATTCCCCGGCGCAAGATGCTCGACGCAGTATTCCTCCCCGTCTTTTCCGATGCGGAATTCCAACTGCGGGTCGGAAACATCGGTTTTCCGGCAGACCGCGCAGGTGTGGAACGCCTCGGCGGCTGATAGTTTTAGTGTAAACTGGTTCCGCAAGGATGAAAACGGTAAATTTATGTGGCCCGGCTTTGGAGAAAATATCCGTGTGCTGAAATGGATCGTAAAACGTATAAAAGGTGGTGCCTCATCTGTTGAAAGCCCGTTGGGCTGGATGCCACGTTATGAAGATATGGACTGGAATGGTCTTGAGAATTTTACTAAGGCAGATTTTTCAAAAATTATGACGGTCGACCGTGAAGCAGGCAAGCAGGAATTACTGGGCCACGAGGAACTGTTTGACAAGATGTATGATAAGCTGCCAAAAGAATTTCTTTTTATGCGTAACCTGCTTTTATCTGCTTTATGGCGCTCGCCTGAGAAATGGGGGCAGCAGCCGGAAAGGCATTGATGGGCAGTACGGTTTACCGCCGATGAGCAGATTTCAGTATTTAAAAATTACTGCTGATAATTTGCGAATCTGTGGCTAAAAAAATTGTTGTTACGTAAAAATAAAAGGGCAACACGCTGATGTGTTGCCCTTTTTATTTAAAATTGATGTTCATTGCCTGCTTGCTTGTCGTGCTGCGGTGCTGTATTTCTTAAGTCACGGGTATTTTTTTGTACGGCAATAGCAGCAAAAATGCTGAGGATAAATGACATGGCATAGAATCCCTTTTCACTTTTTTCCATTTCGGCATTCCAGAGGCCGATGATAAGCAAGAGTATGCAGAGTAGTGTGGCAAACCAGGCGATGCCGTAATAGAGATTAGTCACGGGGATGCCTTCCAACTGGTCCCGCACCGCTTTTTGTACAGAAACAGCGGCAAACAGGCCAAACATCAATATGGTGAAGTAATACCCTTTTTCATTGAGCATCATTTCTGCATTCCAGAGCCCGATGATATATGCAAGTGTGCCTATGAAAAGTGCGATCCAGGATGCGCCGATAAAAGCGGGGGAAGGTTTGATCAGTTTTTGTTCCATAAATTTTTTATTTGGTTCGGAAACAAAACTAACCGGAGGATATTTGTTTGCTATTGACTTATGTCAAAAAATCTATGTTAAATTTTAAGCCGGCTGCTGTGGGGGTTATTGTATTGCGGCAACTGTTAAGGAAAATGGCCGCCTATGATTTTTTTCTGATCCTGCTCAATGTTTCGGCGCTGATGCCAAGGTAGGATGCGATATGACCAAGCGGGACCCGCTGTAAAATATGCGGATAATGCAGTATCAGGTCCTCGTATTGTTCCGAAGCAGTTTTAAAATGGGCATTACTGTAACGTTCTTCCAGCTTTATATAGTAATGTTCATACATGAGCCTTACAAATTTTTCAATGGAAGGATAAGTGTTCAGCAAATTTGCGAAATCGTTATGGCTTATTGCCCAGAGAACAGCCTCTTCAAGCGCTTGTATGTATTCCACGCTGGGCGTACCTGCTGTAAAGCTGCGGAAGGAGCTTACAAAATTATTCTCAAACCCAAACCATTGTGTTACTTCCCGCCCGTCGATATTATAGTAACCCCGCAGGCAACCACTTTCTAAGAAGTACATGTGCCGGCAAACCTGGCCTTCCCTGAGGAGGAATGCGCCTTTTTCAAGTGTTGTTTTCTGAAAGCTGGATTCAATTTTTACGGCAACTGATGGATCAATTGAATACTGCTGTAATATATTGTAAAAGAGTGTTTGCATTTCAGGAGAATCAGGTTTGGTTGATTTGCTGATGGAGCTTTGTGAAATATTCAGGGGCCAGGAGCAACCTGCTGCCATACCAGCTGAACATTTCGCCATCGGCGAACAGGATCTTTTTTCCCGGCAGTAATTGCTGTATTTCCTGTTTGTGTTTTTCTTTAAAAGGGTAGGGTTCCGAGGAAAGTAAGATGATTTCTGCACCTGAATTTTTGATTTCATTTATGGAAACCTGCGGGTAACGCTGCTGCTGTTGAAACATATTCCTGAACCCGGCTTTGCATAGCATGTCACTGATAAAAGTATCGCCGCCTGTCGTCATGTAAGGATCGTTCCAGATAAGATAGCATACTTTTAAACTGGTATGGCAGCCTGGGGAAAATTCAGCAAATTTTTTTATCACCGCTGCACACAGTTCAGCAGCCTGTTCATTTTTTCCTGTAAGTGAACCCAACTGTTCAATCATCAGGAGCGCTTCTTCAAAGTTGTTTACATCCGTTACAAAAACCGGGTAAGCTGCTGCCAGTTCTTCCACCTGCTCTTTTACATTTTCTTCTTTGTTTGCAATAATGAGGGAGGGCTTGAGCGAATGGATCTTGCTGATATCAATATTTTTTGTTCCGCCAATGATGCATTTGCTTTTTTGCCAGGCCGGAGGATGTACACAGAATTTGGTGATACCGCTAACTGCTGCATCCAGTCCAAGCCAGTGCAGCAGTTCTGTTTGTGAGGGTACCAGTGATATAACCGGTCCGGGCAATAAGGCGCTGATAGGATGGTGCGGCAGAATCATCAGCTAATATACCATAAAAAGAAAACTTCCACAGGAATTGCATTATGCTAACACGCTGTGGAAGTTCTCTGCCCTAAAATATTCCTAGAACACCTTGGTTTTTCAGGATTGCTTTACTTCTGAGGGGGCTCATATGGTAAATCAAATTCGTTCCTGGTTTCAGTGTTGTGGGTCTTCGCCATCATCGCCGGATATTATAACCAGCATAGGCAGTTGGATATTGGTTCCCGGTTTTTGAAAGGTACCGTAACCTTTGGTTTTTCTGCTGTTGTTTATACAGCATGTTGGATTTGGTTGGTTTTGCAGAGGACCACTCTTTGGTTTTTCAACCGCTTTTGCGGTTTTGGATATTGGTTCGGCTTTTTTAGGAGAGCCCCTCCTGGTTTTTCCGGATCCTGGATATTTGCCATCATCGCTTTTTAAGGCATAGGCTTCTTTTGATATTGGTTTGGTTCTTCAGGATATATGAGATTTTAAAACGAACGCTATTTTTAAGAACTTGTTTTATTTTAAATAGAAGTTGACTGATATTGAATTTTACGGTTTTTCGCCTGGATATTGAAAACTCTTTGGCTTTATCTGGAACTTTGGATAATGATTGATATTTAATCTCTATCAATCAACTTCTGCTACAAAGATGCGGTAGTAGAAAAAAATACGCAAGAGGAGTATTGCCCTTTTTTGATTATGGCGTAATTACCGGTGTCATCGTAAATTAAACAATGTGTACCTGGTACGCATACGTATTTTATACTCGTATAACCCCTATGGTATTTTTACGATAGTTTGAGCGGAAAAGCGGGATGAAAATCAGTTCTCCGTATAAAACAGCTTATCTTGAACGTAGTTTTACGATTTCCTCAAAAACTATGCCTTTGAAGGAGGCAGTAAGTAAATTATCAACAGTAAAATGTTAATCTGCAAAACTTGTATGAAATGCCGGGAAGGTATTTCTACGGTTAATCATTTTGCGAAAGTTATGATCATTGAATTTGCCCGGGAACTGGATTAAAAAAGCCGTTCAATGGCTGAACGGCTTTCTTTCGGGAAACATATAATTGTTATCGCAGTTTTGCAAGCCATCAAGATTCATTCATAAATAATGCCGGGAGGCTGTAAGAACTCTATCCAAAGCCAGGCGCCCCGCTACCATCATAAGTATAATGAATGTGGCTATTTTTCGTTTTCATACCCTTCATCCACTTCGAGGTCTTTTGAATCGGCAGCTTCCGTGGCCAACTGATCGCAGCGGTTGTTATAGGGATTTTCTGCATGCCCTTTTACCCATATAAAATCAATGCTGAACTGCCTGGATATTGTATGGTAATGTTTCCAAAGATCTTTGTTTTTTTTACCGCCTTTAAAATCTGTCCTGATCCAGTTGTTGAGCCAGCCTTCTTTTACTGCTTTTACCACATACTGGCTGTCGCTGTAGATAACAACCGGCAAATTATTTTTTTTCAGCGACTCCAATCCCTTAATCACAGCCAGTAGTTCCATGCGGTTGTTGGTGGTAAGCCGGTAGCCGCCGGAAAGTTCTTTCCGGTGTGCGCCAAACATCATTACCACGCCATAACCACCGGGGCCGGGATTGCCGCGGGAAGAACCGTCGGTATAGATGATGATTTTATTTGAAGTCATATCCTGAAGTACGAATTACAAACGATGTATATTAAATAATGAGCTATCTATTTTCAATTTTCCATTATACATTTTCAATTAATATTATACCTGGAAAACGCCTGTTTTAAATTCTTCCATATGGGGATTGTTATTGGCAGCTGCAATTCCTTCGCTGATGAGCCGGCGTGTTTCTGCAGGATCTATAATGGCATCCACCCATAGCCTGGCAGCAGCATAGTAGGGTGTGGTTTGGCTGATGTATTTATCTGTAATATGCTTTAAGATTTCCTTCTCCTGTTCTGCTGTTACATTTTCGCCCTTTGCCTTTAAACCCGCTACCTGTATCTGTAACATGGTTTTGGCCGCCTGCTCGCCACCCATAACAGCAATTTTAGCCGTAGGCCATGCATAAATGAAACGGGGATCATAGGCTTTACCACACATCGCATAGTTTCCTGCCCCGTAAGAATTTCCTGTAATGATGGTGATTTTTGGCACCACCGAATTGGCCACTGCATTTACCAGCTTGGCACCGTCTTTAATAATGCCTGCATGTTCGCTGCGGCTGCCAACCATAAAGCCGGTAACATCCTGCAGAAAAACCAGTGGTATCTTTTTTTGATTACAGTTTAAAATAAAACGTGCGGCTTTATCGGCGCTGTCGTTATATATTACGCCACCCATCTGCATTTCCCCTCTTTTACTTTTTACCACCAGGCGCTGGTTGGCCACAATGCCTGCAGCCCATCCATCTATGCGGGCATAACCGCACACAATGGTTTTGCCATAATCTTTTTTAAATTCATCAAAACTGTTTGCATCGGCAATGCAGGCAATCATATCAAGTACATCATAAGGCTTACTGTTGTTTAGGTCCATGATACCATAAATTTCCCCGTTGTTTTTAGCAGGAGCCTGTGGGGTTATCCTGTTAAAGCCTGCGTTGCCTGCTGCGCCAAGTTTGCCGATTATTTTTTTTACCTGGTCGAGGCATTCTTCCTCTGTTTTACATTTATAATCTGCAATGCCCGATAGTTCATTATGTGTGGTTGCGCCGCCCAATGTTTCGGTATCAGTATCTTCTCCTATGGCTGCCTTTACAAGGTAAGGGCCGGCAAGGAAGATAGAGCCGTTTCCTTCCACCATCAGGGTTTCATCACTCATAATGGGCAGGTAAGCGCCACCGGCCACGCAGGCGCCCATAACAGCGGCAATTTGTGTGATGCCCATGGCACTCATGCGGGCATTGTTTCGAAATATGCGGCCAAAATGTTCTTTGTCCGGAAAAATTTCATCCTGCATGGGGAGATAAACTCCGGCACTGTCTACGATATAGATCACCGGCAGTTTGTTTTCCATGGCAATTTCCTGCATACGCAGGTTTTTTTTACCCGTGATGGGAAACCATGCCCCGGCTTTTACAGTTTGATCGTTGGCAACAATCATGCATTGCCTGCCGCTCACATATCCAATACCGCTCACCGTACCACCAGCCGGGCAACCGCCGTGTTCAGTATACATTTCGTAACCGGCAAATGCGCAAAGTTCTGTAAAAGGCATTCCTTTATCGCATAGGTATTCGATACGCTGACGTGCGGTTAGTTTATTTTTTTCTTTCTGTTTGGCAGCAGCTTTGGCACCGCCGCCCTCATATATCTTTTCCAGTTTTTGACGCACGGCGGTCCAGGCCATTTTCATGGCATCCTCATTTTTATTGAATTCAATATTGGTCATAGAGATGTATTTGCAAACAGAGGCAAGATAATACAGTTGAGCGTTTTCTCCTAACTTTCGTTTTACTGCCCGGCTACGGTCTTTCACTTTATTTTGCTGACCGTAATCAGCGGGTTTACTTACGGCGGTCATTAGCCCGGCAGATGGCTTTTGCGAACTTGCGTCACAATTAATAATATGCCAGGTAAAATCTCTTTTAATGTTTTGCTGCCGGGCTATCTTCAGGCTGTATTTTTCTCGGCCATTTTACTTTACCTGGGAAAAACCCTTTTCATCCCCTTGTTTTTTGGACTCCTGATAGCCATTGTAATGCACCCGTTTTGTAAATGGATGGAATTGCATGGCATAAAAAAGGTAGTGGCTATAACTGCCTGCTTGTTGCTTGTTTCAATATTGTTTGCAGCGCTTGGAGGGTTACTTATATGGCAGCTGAATGTTTTTGGAAAAGATGCCCCGGTCATATTTCAAAAAGCAGCAACAGCAATAATGCAACTACAAGACTGGCTGGTACAAAAAACAGGGATAAGCCTGAACTTTGCAGGAAACATCCATGAAAAATTGCCAGCGGGTCTGCTCAGCCTGGCAAGTTCCGCATTTGAAACAACCGTAAGCACTCTGTTCATCCTTTTTATTACACCTGTTTTCACAGCGCTTTTCATGTATCACAGAAAGGTATTTGTACAATATCTTAAACTGGTAACACCAGAAAAATACCGCCATCAGCTTGACGGTATCCTTGCAGAAACGATCCATACTTATTCGGGTTATATTAAAAGCATGATCCTGGTTTATATCATTGTAGGCATATTGAACAGCCTTGGCCTGTATGCACTTGGTGTAAAGAATGCCATACTTTTTGGAATGCTATGCGCCATAATGACCATCATTCCATATGTTGGGATCATCGTTAGTGCCATGCTACCGATTTCAGTAATCTGGCTCGAAACAGGAAATTTCTGGTATCCCCTGGGAGTGGTGGCAGTATTCAGCTTTGTTCAGTACCTGGAGGCGAATGTGATATTTCCCAAAGTGGTGGGAATACAACTGCAGGTAAGCACCATGGCTATGTTGGTGGCCGTTATAATCGGGGGCATTATATGGGGAGTGGCAGGTATGATACTATTTATTCCGTTTGCGGCCATTCTTAAAATCATTTCGGATAATATAGAAGAATGGAAAGCCCTTAACCTGCTGCTGAGCCGCAAGCCAAAACCGGATTAAGGTCAGATCTTAACCGGGTTGTTCTCGATGAAAAATTCATATAACTTATTCAATACCCAGGCAGTTGCACCTTTCCCAAAGCGCTGGAACAGCAGGATCGCCATCATAATGACGAAACCATAAGCCGCCAAATCGGGCGATGTTTTATATGTGATGTTCATGATATTCATTTTAATGGGGTTGAAAAAATTTCCGAATGATAATAGATGTCAGCATTGACAGAATTTGTTACGAGACAATTTTTATGCGTTTTTTTCAAAATGATGCTGGTTCTACTTCTTGCCGCTTCATCGGGTATATAGATTTTTGGGTACACATCAATTTTTGTAAACTTGTATCTTCCTCCCGTTAGTTCCACCTGGCCAATACAGTTGCAATTGAACCCGCTTATTTGAACCTGGTTTTTTTTAGCAAATGCCAGCAAGGTCTCCAGGAAACTTCCGCTGACGGCACTCAGGAATAAATGTTCGGGCGCCCAGTCAATGCCTTCACCCCCAAATTGTACTGCTGTACCCATCCGGATTTTGCTTTTTATACCGGCTGCCGTTAATACAGCTGATGGCTCCCGCTGCCAGTTAAGGCCGCATTCAAACAGGAACCGTTTAATACTTTTTTTGTTCATATATTCTTTTCAGGGGCCTTCGCCTGGTTCCGGGGCTTCATAAGGAGGAGGGGTAATTTCCTCTTCATCAGGGATAATGTCCAGCAGGTCTTCTTCTGAAATCTTCAATAATTCCTCCGGGTCTTTATCCCAGCCTTCATTCCGGGTAATTTTTTCTTTGTCGTCTTTTTGGACTAACTTGTTATCCTGCTTTTTCATGACTCATGGATTTTGGTTAAATGCACAGGCAAAACCGTGCATATTCAAAGCAAATCCTTTTTTAATTTTTATTCTATGATCACTGTTACCGTTATTGCTGATGCCCGTCATTATGTTATTATTTAAGCGCAGTTAGCTTTGGGTTTCTAAAAACTATTTATTATGGCTACTGAAATTAAAAAAGTGGTAAGCCTTCATGATTTGCTTGATTATGAAGCAAGAAAATTTACCAGTGCCGAAATTCATTTAAAAAAAAGCCTGCATAAATGGGTGGAGGTTGCAAGCGATTTTAAACTTAAAGCCGTATTGCAGAAGTACTCAGATATGGTTTCAGCTCATGTACAAAAGCTTGAAAACTTCTTTGCGGAGGAAGGCATTTCTTCTATCAGCCTTAATAACCTCGTGATGAATGCATTTGTAAAAGAGTCGAATGACCGGATGGATGCCTGTGCCGATAAGGAAGTGAAGGATGCCTGTTTGCTTTCCTGCATCCAGGGTATCAATCATTTCAAGATCAGTATGTACGGTACGGTTGCAGCATTTGCACAAAAGCTGGGTATGGATAAACAGGCTGCTGTTTTTCATGAAGCCATGGCCGACGAAAAACAGATAGATGAGCGCCTCTCCCAATTGGCGGAGCATGTAGTAAACATTAAGGCAGCATCGCCACTGGCCCTAAAGGGATAAGTCATAAAATTAAATAATGACCGGTACGGAAATAAACAGCAGGAAAGAACTTACTGTTTCAGGCCAGGGAGACCGGCTTGTACGTGGGGGAAAGGAATATTTCAGCTTGCTGCTGCGCCTGGTAGAACAGTCGGTCCGTTTTATACAACTTCAAACTTATATTTTTGACGAGGATGAAACCGGCATCCAACTGGCCAATTCACTCAAAGCCGCTGCTGAAAGAGGGGTTGAAGTTTATTTGCTGGTAGATGGATATGCTTCCCAGTCTTTATCAAAAAAATTTATAGCTGAACTCAGGCAAGCGGGCATCCACTTCCGTTTTTTTGAACCACTTCTGAAGAGCCGGCATTTTTATTTTGGCAGACGGATGCACCATAAGATATTTGTTTCCGATGCTGCATATGCATTGGTAGGCGGCATCAACATCAGCAACCGGTATAACGATATGCCAGGAACGCCCGCCTGGCTCGACTTTGCATATTATACAGAAGGGAACACGGCCAAAGAGCTTTGTGTGCTGTGCTGGAAAACATGGAATGGATTTTCCACTAACACAGGTGTGGCGCCTTGCGAAAAAAATTGCTTCTGTTTAACAGGAACTGCGGCAGAGAACAGGTTTGTGCGTTTGCGCCGCAATGATTGGGTGCGTTCCAAGAATGAAATTTCCAGGACTTATCAGCATATGTTCAGGCAGGCGCATACAAGTATCACGATCATGTGCAGTTATTTTCTGCCGGGAAATTCCATAAGGAGGTTGCTGGGAAAAGCTGCCCGCAGAGGCGTAAAAATAAAAGTTGTTACGGCAGGCCTGTCCGATGTAATGCTTGCCAAGCATGCCGAAAGATGGCTGTACGACTGGTTGCTCAGGAATAAAATTGAAGTATATGAATACCAGCCTTCGGTATTACATGCAAAACTGGCTATATGCGACGGGCATTGGTTTACCATCGGCTCCTATAACCTCAACAAAATAAGTGCTTATGCCAGCATTGAATTAAACCTCGATGTACACCGAACGGGAATGGCTAAAGCCACGGACAAAATGATAGCAGAAATTATCAGGCATGATTGCCGGCCCATTACCATGGAAGGGCACCTGCGCTCTAAAAATCCATTTATACAGTTTGTGAGGTGGTGTTCTTACCAATTGATCGGTATTATAATTCACCTGCTGACCTTCTATTATAAGCAAAGAAATTAACAGGTCCTCTTTTTCCTTTTAACCTGGCCATACTTTTTACAGGACTCTGGTATCGGTTTGAAAATTCCATTCAAAATACAGCCTGCATTAAAGCATCTCCGGTGAGTCACTGGCTTTTATTCTTTAATGAAATTAATTGCCGTTGTTCCACCTGCATATTTCACCCTTAAAATATACATACCGTTGCTGATATTGTTAAGCGGAACAACCAGGTTGTTTTTATGTTCAACAAATAATGTCCAGATGATCCTTCCGCTCATGTCTATCATATCCAATCTTGCCTGTTCATAAGGAATATAGATGTTCAGTAAAGAAGTAGCAGGGTTGGGCCATATTTTAACCTGGCCGGTTCCGCTGATTCTTATTTGTTTTGTTTCAGAAAAACTATTATTTCCGGCTATGCTTTTATGTTTGATTCTGTAGAACCAATTCCCTTCCGATAATGATTTATCTGTGTATTCATAACGACTGGTGGTTTGTGCCCTTGATTCAGCTATTCTTATCCAGTCGCTTCCGTCTTTACTTCTCCATATTTCAAAATAAGTGTTTAACGGTACGGGGCTTGTTTCCCAGTTGAGCGAAACATCATTGTATGGACGCTGTGCCAGGTTAAAGGAAATGAACCGGAGTGGGAGCGGGTTTGCTAATGATCCGGATGCAAGCGTGAACGGGCTGAAGTTACTGATACTGCCCAGCGAGCTGATGGCACCTGCGTCATTGGTGCCGGTTGTACCACCATTGCCTTCATCCTTCCAAAGGGCGCCATTCCAGCGGGCTATTTTGAGGTCGGCCAAATTGTTTACCACGCCACTCCTGGTAGAATTCCAGCTAAGTGATACAGAAACGCTTGACGACCCCCCGTTTCTTGTAAGCATCCAGTATTCCGTTGCAGATATATGATGTATCCCCGGGTCTTTCTGTGTGGAATCGTAGCCATTGTTATGTGCAGGGCTCAAAAAGTATTCGGCACTGAATGCATCAGTAGTATTTGCCGGGGCACTCATGCCTGCGATTGCTATTTTACCCGATTTTCCAACCGGGAAAATAAAGGCATCATTACCGATTTTCTTAACCGGACCATTTACAAAGCTTGCATCTGAATAGCCCGAACAGACTGCATTATCAGCTACAATAAGCTGGTGATCTGAACTGCTGTTGATATAACCGTTGATGAAATCAAGAGAAGTGGTCACTGATATGGAATCATTTAATGTTAAAGCGGCCGAAGCGGTTTTGTCTATTATCATTTCTGCTATCTGAACCGGCTGGGTGGAAACCTGTTCGATTACTGCAGGAGTATTGCCAACGAATTTTATTTTACCTAAGCTGATTCCGTTTGCAGCATTCAACGTAAGGTTGCTGCTGACTTCATTAAATGCACCCGCCCCGGAAATGATGGGAGCCCCGTTCTTTGTGTAAGAGAGGTTGCCGTTATACCTGTTGCCGGTTCCGGCTGCATCAGCATCCAAAAGAATATTGAATCCATTATTGGTAATACTGCAGTTGCCATTGATCGTATTATTTCTGAAATAAGTATAATATCCTCCAGCATAACCGGCGTTATCAGCCGTAGTTACATTGCCTGTAATTAAATTATTGGAAAAGTTTGCATACTGGCTTCCTCCGTAACCAAGTAAGTTTATACTGTTGAGCAGCAAAGTATCATTTTCCACACTGAACCCTCCTGAATTTTGAACCAGAATATTTCCTCCGCCGGTTTGATTGACCAGGCGGTGCATCACAAATTCATTTGGCGATAAATAGGTGGCATCAATGTTAATTAGACCGCCTATTTTAGATTTATACAATTTGTTACCAAAATAGGTATTTCCACCACTGTTATTGGTATAACTAAAATTGCCATTGATGGTTGCACCGGCATTAAAGGCAACTGTAAGCCCGGCGCTTGTACGGTTAATGCTGAGATTGCCTGTACAATAAATCGAATCGAGGTAAGCTATATACATACCAGCAGCACTTGTGGCGTTAAATGTGGCATTACCAATATACTTGTTGCCAGAACCGGCGCCACCTGCCTCTGCAAAGCTATTATACCCATTAATAGTGAATACGCTGTTTCCGGTTATTCTGTTGTTGCCGATATTGGTGGAAAACCCTCCGCTGTAACCTGCATCATCAGAAATAGTCACATTCCCGTTAATGGCATTATTATATAATACAGCATATTGGCCGCCCCGGTACCCTGTAATAGTAAAGCTTGCTAAGGATAAGCTGTCATATTGCACATTAAAGCCTTTTGAATTCTGCACAGAAACAATGCCTCCGTTTGTTTGATTGATTACACGGTACATCTCAAATTCGGCCGGAACAATGTAGGCAGCATTGATATCCAGGCGGCCATTTACGAATGTTTTATTCGACGCGTTTCCCAAATAGGTAACGCCGCCAACACTATTGGAGTAACTAAGATTTCCGCCAATGGTTGCCCCTGCATTAAAGGCAACTGTAATCCCGGCTGCAGTACGGTTTATAGTAAGATCACCTGTACATAACAATGAATCAAGTATGGCTATGTAAAGAGTTGCTCCACTTGTGCAATTGAATGTAAGGTTGCCTAAATACCTGTTGGCATACCCCGGTCCATCCGCTTCTGTAAAAAAATTTGGACCATTGATGCTAAAAATACTGTTGCCGTTTATTACATTACTGCGTATGGTAGTGGAAAATCCGCCGCCGAAAGCCGGATCATCTGAAATGTGCAGGTTTCCAGTGATACTGTTACTAAAAAAGTATGCGTATTGCCCGCCCTTATAACCGGTTAAATTTATTTCGGCCAGCAGCAGGCTGTCATTCTGTAAACTGAACCCCAGTGAATTTTGAACATGGATACTTCCGCCATTTGTTTGATTGGCCAGGCGGTGCATTAGAAAATTATTAGGTGAACTGTAATTGGCATTTACGTTGACCGTACCCCCAATATTGGTTTTGTATGCCAAGTTTCCCAGGTAAGTATCCCCCGAAGTGTTATTGGTGTAACTGAAGTTTCCGCCGATGTAGGCACCGGCATTAAATGCCTGTGTTAAGCCCGGTGCTGTACGGAAAATGGCCAGGTTGCCCGAACATTGCAGGGCGGCACCATGCGAAATATACAAAGCGCCGCCAGCACCGTTGAAAGTTACATTACCTTCATAAATGTTTCCTGTGCCTGCTACATCTCCTTCCAAAAAACCATTGAAACCGTTGATGGAGAAAGTACTGTTCCCGTTAATTACATTGTTTCGGACATAGGTGTAAAAACCTCCGGAATAACTGGCATCATCTGCTATATTGATGTTTCCGGTAATCCTGTTACCCATGAGGTAGGCATAATTATTTCCCTTGTATCCTGTAATATTAAGCGTACTTAGCAATAAAGTGTCACCCTGAAAATTGAAACCTTCTGAATTTTGAATATTAATAGTGCCGCCTGGATTTAAGTTGCGCACACGGAACATCTCAAAATGAGAAGGGGAAATGGTATAGATTGCTGCAATATTTATGGTGCCGGTAATCAGGGTGGATGCTCCAAATGTTCCCATACCAGTTAGTCCCCCTGCATTGTTAGTTAAACTGAAATTACCATTCACCTGGCCTCCTGCATAAAAAAGCCAGGTATCGCCTGCTACAGTACGGTTAATGGTAAGATTGCCATTAAACAGGGAAGCTGCACCATAGGAAATAAGTACCATCATACTGCCATTAATATTAAAAGTGCTGTTACCGTTGTATACATTACCCGGTCCTTCCTGTTCCGAAAACAGGTTGCTGCCTGTTATATTGAACACAATATTATCATTAACGGTATTGCTGCTGAAATAAGTAATGAACCCACCCGAGCCGGTATTGATATTTATTTCAATATCTGCAGCCGCATTACTATTAATAAGCGTGGCCCCGTTAAAGTTGTTATTGGCATTAATGCTGCTGATAGTAACGGAGAAGCCGTTAACATCCAGCTGTGACCCCTGTTGCATCTGGATGCTGTTTATATTGATGTTTCCAGCAAGTACCGGCCAGTTACCGGTTGCAACCGTGCCCGGTATCATTACATTTCCGGCTGTTGTTGGAACATTGGCCGGGGCCCAGTTGCCGCTGGTATTCCAGTCGGTACTTAACAATCCATTCCATGTTTGGGCTGCTGATTTATTTATTATCATCCAAAAAAATAGGAGTGAAATACGTATTATCCTTTTCATGATCAATATTTTGAGGGTTTACCAAATTCCCGTGCCATCAATTTTTCTACGGCAAATTTATTTTAGCTCGTAAACAGATTCAATGATGGCAATCAGTTGTTTGGCTGATGAGTAATTGCCGGCCCCTGAAGTTACCGGGCAGGGGAAGTTGACCACACTCATTATTGTTACTGATGGTGGTTCTTGCCACCGGTTGGGAGGGGGAATAAATTTGCATAGTAAATCAAATTCATTCAATCAAAAAACAAGGAGGTTAACATGGGAACCCAAGCATTAACCAAATATGGTGAAAGGATGCCAACAGTATTTGATGATTTTTTTAAACCCTGGAACGAATGGTTCGACTCAGGAAATATATGGGGACGCACCATGAACATACCAGCTGTGAACATCACAGAAACAAAAGACGACTACCGGGTGGTTTTAGCAGTGCCCGGAATGAAAAAAGATGATTTCAAGATCGATGTAGAAGGGAATATGCTCACTATCAGCAGCGAAAAAGAAGAAACAAGGGAGGAAAAAGATAAGAAATTCACACGCAAAGAGTACAATTATTCATCTTTCAGCCGCAGTTTTACCCTGCCCAATGAAATTTTGAAAGATAAAATTGAGGCCAAATATGAAGATGGATTGCTGAAAATCTCCTTGCCAAGGAAAGAAGAAATGAAGGCTATCCTGGCCAAGCATATTGCTGTCAAATAGACTGCAGTGTTTTGGGTGATGCCCCGTTATTGTGACGGGGCATTTTTTATGATGATTATCATTAAGGGCACTGATGGCAGTTATTATTGCACGTGGCTGCTGAAACTATCTTTACTCCTGCTTTTAAACGAGATCCGGCCTGGTTTTAACAATGAAAAATATTAATGAATGGGAAGGGTTTTATTTAAGCAGTTGCAGCATGAGAGCGATGCATGGAAACGCCAGTTGAGTTTTATAAAAGATGAAAACGTTCATTTGAAGAACCGGCTTTCCGATGTGCTCAGAGAGCATTTTAGTGACCAGCTCCTGGAAGGAATTGAGATTTTTCAAAACAGTTTTGTTAAGGAAGATGAAATGATCGCCCTTATCCGGAACGAGATCGCTGAATTTGACAAGTTGCTGCTGAGAGAGATCTTTGAGGATGGCAACATCGCTAAGGAGATCGGCAGCAGGATTCATAAGCTCCGTAATAATATTTCAATAGCTGAAAAGCAATTTGGAAAACTCAAAATGGCTTTTCATAGTTACCTGTCAGAAAATCTGAATTATAGTGAAGAAGAACTGCATTAGCAGGGTACTGTTGATATTAGTGCTCAACCTGTGTAACCCCGGATTGTTTGCGCAGGTAAAAGAACCTTTATTAAGAATCCTGCTCGAAGATGAAGCCGGGCTATCGGCCTATAAGCTGAAGAATAAAGCCCTTGTAAAGGAATTTTACAGTTTGACTGGGTATAAAGCAGTATGGACAGAACATAGCGATACCACTAACCTGGCCCTGCTTCGCACTATGCTGGGCAATGCTGGTCATGTTGGACTGGAAACTATGGATTACCAGAAAAAAATTTCAGATAAAAATAAAGACGATGTGCTGCATGCTGAACTTTTGTACACCGATGCTGCCATGCATTTTTTTTCTGATATGGCTTTTGGGAACAGAAAGCCCGATTTTGGATTTGATGGTTTAAAATACGGGATGGATTGTTATAATATTCCTTCCCTGCTTTCTCAATATGTTTTGGGCAAGCGGCTGCAATCATTGCCCAATTATTTTTTGCATGCCGATGAAACTTTGCAAACGTTGGCAAACTGGCTCCATGTTTTTTACAGCAGGGTGGAGGAACCCGGATTTGCGGAGGCTGCTGTTCTGTCTGAAAAGGTAAATGCATCTAACAAGCCGCTTTTAAAAAGACTGTACCAGCTTGGCATATTGCCAGCTGTGCCTGTACATATGCCCGATTCCATTCTTAAGATAAAAGTAAAAGAGGCACAGCGGATGTTTAACGTCCTGGATGATGGCCGCCTCCGCAAAACATTCATTGCCCAATTAAATATTCCGCTTACGGCACGTATCCGTCAATTAAAACTTGCCATTAACTACTACAGGTGGTTACATTGTGTCAGCATCAGTCAGCCTGTGATCCTGGTAAACATTCCTTCTGCAAATCTCGAGTTGCGACAGTCAGGCAAATCGCTGCTTTTCATGCGGGTGATCGTTGGAAAAAAATCCACGCCCACACCTACGCTTGCCAGTGTGGTGAATGAAGTGGTGCTGTACCCTTACTGGCATGTGCCTTACAGTATTGCCACAAAAGAATTGCTACCCTTAATAAAACGGAATCCGGGTTACCTGAACAGCGGTAATTTCCAGGTGCTCGACAGGTCGGGCAGGATCGTAAACCCATATAAAGTGAAATGGCGGGCATTAAGCTCCCGTTATTTTCCTTATACGATCAGGCAGAGCACCGGTTGCGACAATTCGCTCGGCCTGCTAAAACTTAATTTTTATAGTCCCTTTGGAGTTTACCTGCACGATACCCCCGGTAAATCGCTCTTCATGCTCAACAAACGTTATTTCAGCCATGGCTGTATCCGCCTGGAAAAGCCAATGCAGTTGGGGCATTTTCTGCTGAAGGGGAATGAAGTGGCCATTGATACACTTGAACAAAAAGGTTGTTTAAGAAATCAGTCGCCGGTAAATGTTCCTGTAACCGTTAAAGCAATTGTATTGGTTTGGTATAACCTGGCTGAAGCAATAGCTGAAGGCCGGATAATATTTTACGAAGATGTATATGGTAAATTTGAGTGAATCTAAATGGTTGGTTTCAAAGCGGCCATTGATATTCATGATGACGGTTGCAGGTTCGCTTGACGGTGATCATACTTCAACAGCCAGTGCTAAGCTAACTTGCCAGGATTAAAAATTTAATAGTATGAAAACGATGAAATTATTCCTTGCACTTGCAGGGATAGTGCTGGCTTCCTGCTCCTCCTCAAAATTAACTTCCTCCTGGAAGGCGCCTGACTTTTCGGCAAACAAATACAACAAGATACTGGTACTTGGACTTATTCATGATAAGGATCGCTCCATTTGCGAACAGATGGAGGCACATTTAGTGGCCGATTTGCAGGATAAAGGATATAAGGCCGTTTCTGCCATGAAAGAGTATGGCCCAAAGGCATTTGAAGGACTGGATGAAAAAGAAGCAATGGATAAGTTAAAAAAGAATGGTGCCGATGCCGTGCTTACGATTGTATTGCTCAACAAAGAAAAAGAAACAAAATATATACCCGGTCAATGGCATGTGTCAAGCCGTTTTTGGGGTTATTACGGCTACCGCTACAGTCGCATTTATGAACCCGGCTATTACGTTACAGATACACAATATTTTTGGGAGAGCAATTTCTACGATCTCAGCAGCCAGGACCTGCGTTACTCTGCCCAAACTAAATCCTTTTCTCCGGCAAGTACCGAATCACTGGGGCATGAATATGGCCGGCTGATTGTAAAGGATATAGAAAATAGGTGATGGCCCTGGTTTTTCCGTAAGGGTACTAGAAACTGTTCAATTTATCATAGTTGCCAGTTTTTTAGCATCCAGTATCCTGATACGGCTGTTTTCAATATCGATCAGTTTTTCATTTTTGAAATCGCCTAAAGTGCGTATAAGCGATTCGGTGGCGGTACCGGCAATATTTGCCAGGCTTTCGCGGCTGATATCTATAGTAAACGTTTCTTCGTTTTGAGAGCTGAATTTATGTTGCACGATCAAAAGTGCATCGGCCACTTTCCTGCGCAGCGAGTTATAGGTAAGGCTGATAAGATGGTCCTCTTTTTCGGCGATGTTTTTTGCAAGTAGCTGGATAAATGTTTTAGCCACTTCTGAATTATTACTGAGCATTTCGTCGAATTCTTCCCTTGGTATAAGCGCCAGTTCACTGTATTCAAGTGCTTCAGCACTGTCTTTATAAACCGTTCCTTCCATCATGGCAATATGGCCCAGGAATTCGCCGGGGCTATAAAGGTCGGTTACCAGTTCTTTTCCTTCGTCATTTGTCTTATATGCTTTTATTTTTCCTTTCAATACATAATACAACCTGTTGGGGTGATTGCCTTCGGAATAAACAACCTGTTTCTTTTTGTATTTGTTGATACTCCTGTTCTGGATAAGCGCATGCAGCAATTCTTTGGCGGCTATTTTTTCAGGATGTTTACCGCCGGCAGCCACGAGGTCTGTTTTAATCTGTTCTGCTTTTTTGAAACGGGCATCCACGGCATTCAGTAATTCGGTGCCGTCGAAAGGTTTGCTGATATAGTCATCTGCACCCAGTTCCATCCCTTTTCTAAAATCGGTCCGTTCTGTTTTAGCAGTAAGGAAAATGAAAGGTGTATACCGGAGCTGTTCATGTTTCTGAACGGCATGCAATACTGCATAACCATCGAGTTCGGGCATCATAATATCACAGATGATCAAACCCGGCTTGTGTTCTATCGCTTTTTCAATGCCTTCTTTTCCATTTTCGGCAGTAATCACAGCGTAATTGGCAAGTTCCAGTATTTCTGCCGTGTTATTGCGGATGTCTGCATTGTCTTCTATGAGCAAGATCTTTTTCATAATAATGTGTTATTGATCGTAAATTTCACAATAAACTCAGTTCCTTTATTGAGCTCGCTTTTGCATTTTACTTTACCGTTAAGCAGTTCGGCATATTTTGCCATGATGTGAAGCCCGAGCCCGGTGCCCTGTATATTACCGGCATTGGTTCCCCTGAAGAAACGTTCCATTAGATGCTCCTGGTCATTATTTGAAATGCCGATGCCATGGTCCTTTACAGAAAGGGTAAGCTGGCCAGCACTGTAAGTGGTACTTATGACTATCGCAGCTGATTCAGGCGAAAATTTGCTGGCATTGGAAAGCAGGTTCATCACAATATGTTTCATAAGCGAAGCGTCCAGCAGCACATGCGGGTTTCCCTGGTGATGGTAATGTATTACCTGCCCTTCTTTAAGTGTGTTCTTCATTTCGTCTTCCACTTGTATGATCAGTTCCTGTATGTTTATTTCTGCCAGTCTTACCTGTATCTTACCTTCTTCCAATTTGCCTACGCTCAGAAAATCATTGAGTGTGTCTGTAAGCATGCCCACGGCCGAAATGATCCGGTGCAAGTGCTTTTCCCTGTTTGGCTGCTCTTGGGTGGTTTTATATTTTTCGATCAGATAGGCAGAGGTTTGAATGGTACTCAGCGGTGTGCGGAATTCGTGCGAGGCCATGGACACAAATCTTGACTTCAGTTCCCCCAGTTCCCTTTCCTTTTCAAGTGACCGGGAAAGTTCATCTTTCGACTTGCTCAGCTGCTGTAACGCTTCTGTCAGTTGATGGGTACGCTGCTCTACCTGCGATTCCAGCTCATTTTTCAGGCCATGTACTTCTTCTTCTGAGTTTTTACGAATGCTGATATCGCTTATAAACACAATTACATTATTACCGGTATTATTTTTATAGTGGGCCAGGCTAATCTCCACAGGAAATTCCGTACCGTCTTTTTTTACGGCAATGAGGTCCATTCCCATTCCCATAGGCCTGTTTTGTTCGTTCTGCAGGTATTGGTTCCGGTAGTTTACATGGTTTTGATGAAAGCGGGAAGGTATAAGTAGCTCGATCGGCTTTTGGGTTAATTCTTCTTTGGTATAGCCCAGGAGCGTAAGTGCAAAAGGATTTATCGATTGGATGACCGCATTCCCATCCACAACAATAATACCGATGGAGGCATGCATAAAAACTGCTTCATATTCCTGGAAATCGTTCATAAAAATGAAATCGATTGGATGTTTAAAGTTACGTAAAAAAGCCCGTTTTAAAGAGGTTTACAGCCTGTTTTAAACTGCTATGATGGTATTTTCAGCTAAGGCATGCCACCCAATCAATTATTTGATGCTTTAGCTGCTTCTTTCTTTTTTTGTTTTTCCAGCTTTTTAAAATATCCCCTGAACAGGAAGCTGTGTTTTAATGCATCCATACTCTGGTTAAATCCTTCCGTTCCGCCCTGGATACTGATAAGGCTTTCATTGATCCTTTTTACGATCTCCGGATCTTTCAACAGGCTGTTAACAGTTCCTTTCCCATTGTTGATGTCTTCCTGGATTCCATTTACCATTATGTTGAGTGCCCTGGTAAGCGAATCGGCACCATTGCCTGCCATATTGATCTTAAATGCAGCTTCATTTAAGTTATGTGCAAAACTACTGTCTCTTAAAAGCATGCCTGCCGAACCTTTTCCATTTTTCATATCAGCAATTACTTGCTCCAGGTTGGCGGCCATTATGCCCGCCCTTGCTGTGGCCAGCCGGAGGTTTGTGGCAGAGGCTTTGAGCTCATCGGGCATCGACCGGTCGTTGAGCAGGTTCCACAATGCAGAACTGTTGTTAAGTTTATCTACCGCCATTTTAAGCCCGTTTGCTACTGCAGCCACATCATTATTCGTTTTGTAAAGTGTCTGCATCATCTCATCGGTATCTACTGCTTTTCTGGAATCCAGTACATCGCCTTCTGCAGCCAGTGCAGCCATTTTTTTGGCCGGACTGATATTAAGTACTTTATTACCAACCAGGCCATCGGTTCCAATTGCGGCAATGGCATTTTTGCGTATAATGTTCTGCAGTTTGGTTTGGATGGTCATGGTAACTTCTATGACCGTGTCGTTAAGAATGGTTACTTTTTTTACTGTACCGGCCTGGATGCCGGCGTACCGCACATTATTTCCGGGAACAAGACCATGCACATTTTCAAACCTTGCTTTTAAAATATAATTACTCCCAAAAAGATTCCTGTTTTTCCCGATCATGTACAAGAGCAAAACAAGGAATATCAATGATGCCAGTACAAAAATTCCGAGTTTGGTATTATTTACAGTTTGTTTGCTCATGATATTTGTGATTCAAAAAATTGTTTTACCACGGGGTCGGTACTCTTAAGCAGTTCTTCAAAGGGGCCGTTTGCATGGCATCTGCCTTCAGCAAGAACGATCACCCGGTCGCTGGCCATGCGCACACAGTTGATATCATGCGAAATGATGAGTGAAGACGTATTGTATTTCTGCTGTATCTCCTTCATCAGTTCAATGATCTCCCTTCCGGTGATAGGATCAAGCCCTGTTGTGGGCTCATCATAAAGGATCAGTTCCGGTTTAAGAATGAGGGTACGGGCAAGTGCAATTCTTTTACGCATGCCGCCCGACAGTTCTGCAGGCATCATGTTTACAGTATGTTTCAGGCCCACATCATCGAGCGCATCCATTACCATTGCGTTTACTTCCTGCTGTGAAACCTTTATCCAGTGCCGGCGGAGCGGAAATTCAAGGTTTTCCCTTACGGTCATGGAATCATACAATGCATTGCTTTGAAAAAGAAATCCCACCTTGGCCCTTACTTTATCAAGTTCTTCATTTTGCAGTTCAGGAATATTTTTTCCAAACATCTCCACCGTTCCTTTTTCTGGCTGCAGCAGCCCGATAATACATTTAATGAGTACCGATTTTCCAGAACCAGATTTTCCCAATACAACTACCGATTCCCCTTTGTAAAGATCAAGGTTGAAGTTGGCCAATACATGATTGTTCCCAAACGATTTAAAAAGGTTCCTGATACGCAGCACTTGTTCGGGGGTTGCTGCTGGCATTTTTTCTTTAACCGGTTTTAATAATTCAATCATATTGATTAATTTATACCCAGTACATCGGTGATCTGTACGGCAAGCAGGTCAAGAATAAAAATTAAAACAGATGAAACCACCACGGCAGAATTGGCCGACCGGCCCACGCCTTCCGTTCCTTTTTTACAGTTATATCCTTTAAAGCATCCAATGGTACCAACAGCAAATCCAAAAAAATAACTTTTGATCAATGCGGGCAATACGTCATTAAAAGAAAGGTTGTCGAACACCTGTGTCCAAAAAAGGTTGAAACTGGTATTGCCGCGGATGTTTACGCCCATCCAGGACCCAGATAGAGAAATGGCATCGCCCAGCATTACCAGTACGGGCAGCATCAATGTGGCCGCCAGCACCCTTGTAACCACCAGGTATTTGAATGGATTGGTACCGCTTACTTCCATGGCATCGATTTGCTCTGTTACTTTCATGGAACCAAGTTCGGCGCCAATGCTACTGCCGATCTTTCCGGCAAAAATGAGGGCTGTTATAACCGGTCCTATTTCACGTACTATAGCAATAGCCACAATGGCCGGCAATTGGGATTCCACGCCATAATCCATCATCGAAGGGCGAAGCTGCATGGTGAGCACAAGCCCCATAATAAAGGCGGTGAGCCCGGTAAGGGGAAGCGATTTATAGCCGATGATAAAACATTGCCTGAAAAATTCTGCAATTTCATATCGTGGCTTAAAGCATTGGTTGAAAAATCTTGCGGTAAATCGGGAAATTTCCCCGGCTTCAGAAAAAAAAGAACGCATATTTGCAACTGCTGCCATGATCGTTTAATCAACGCAAGTTTACTTTTTTTGCTGATATAAACACTGAACAGCATCAGTAATATACATGACGGTGATCATTGATCCGGCACATTATTCCGGGAGATCGATTTTATTGATGCAGCGCCATAACAGGTACATGGCTGTGCAGCACGAACTGTTTGGTGGTGCTTTTTAAAAGCAGTTTACCCGGGAGTAAATGATGCTTTGGAACAACTATCAGCAGGTCAATGCTGTTTTTATCTGCAAACTCAATTATGCCTTCGGTTATATTCCTGTTGTTGATGAAATGATAGGCAGGTTTAAGGTCGGCGATCATTTCCTGCAGCATGCCCGACTGGAACACCAGTTCCGGACTGTATTTGGCATTGGTTCCGGTATTGAGTATATGGAGTTCTGCTTTAAAATCATTGACCAGTTTTTTTATTTCATTTGCCGGAATGGTTTCCACCACATGGTCAAAGTCGCAGGCGAACCCGATTTTTTTGATGTTGCGAAGGGTTGTATTTACGGGAACGGTTATCACAGGCCATTCCAGGTGTTTGGCTGTATAAACAGATTCGCTGCCAAAGAATAACCTTTCCGTATTTGTACTTCCCTGGCATCCCATCACCACTGCATAAGGCTGCAGTCGTTCGCAAAGCTTTTTAAGCTCAGGAAAGAATACGCCTTCCTCCACCATGGTTTCTATTCTCAGTTTATCATTTGTATGAGCCCTGAGCCTGTTTTTCAATTTTGAAATATCCTCTTCAGCATCGGCCCTGAGGTCGTTTGCACTTAATGTAAGCGGCACATCGGCATAACTTACCGGTATCTGAAAACTGTGGAAGATGCACAGCCCGGCATTTAAGGCAACGGCCATATCTGCGGC
The DNA here is from genome assembly GCA_963754695.1 of uncultured Chitinophagaceae bacterium. Lineage (GTDB taxonomy): Bacteria > Bacteroidota > Bacteroidia > Chitinophagales > Chitinophagaceae > Ferruginibacter. Next base: position 599,455 of record CAVWGU010000009.1, on the reverse strand, counting down.
ATATAAAGCTGCATTTTCGGCAGCCGGTGAAAAATCGGTAGCTGTTATGATTGTTTTCATGATCTCAATTTTTGAGGATGATTGAATGTTTTATTAAACGAAGCTAAAATTAAACATTGTAATAAATACTGATGCCCATCAGCAGGGCTGTTGATTATGCTCAACCGGGGATGTAAAATATGGCTAATTGCCCCAAATGCGTAATAACAACGAACGGGCCGTTTGTATGTTCCAGCCTCTGAACCTGCCACGCTGCACCACCAGTTCGTTTCCATCCGGGTGCTGGAGAAAATAATGGAAAACAAATTTTTCCCTTGGATTTTGCCAGCCAATGATCTGCCCAAACCTGAGATCGTTGAATACAAGTGTATCATTCCATTTTTCCACGGTATAGAACTCCTGGGAAAAACGGATGAGCCGGTGCAGGTCTTCATGCTCTTTTAACGGTTTCAGGAGTGAGTCGTTTCTTGGAAAATATTCGAAATGAATTTCTTTTTTTCTATCAAGCAGGGAGCGGAACGATACATAATAGCCGCTGTCGGTTCCTGCCACCACGTACCAGAGCCAGTTTTGCAACGGGGCAGGGGTAGTGAAAAACCTGTTGTAGCTCACCTCCTGCGTTTGCAGTACCTCTTTCACATCGGCATTGATCCTGGCTTTGTTAACGAATGCCAGTACCAGGTACAGGGCGGGAAGATAAAGGCCAAAGCGCCACCATTTTTTCCTGTATTTGCTGCGCCGGTTTAATACCAATAGCGCCAGCAAGCCAATAGCAGGCCATACAGAAAAAAACGGATCGGCTACATAAATGGCATTGAAAGAAATTCTGCGGTGGCTAAAGGGTTCCAGCCATCCCACACCATAATTATTGAAGGCATCTATAAAAATATGGACAAAAATAACGCCCCCAAAGAAAATTGTCCATCGGCCGAGGCGCAGGTTATGCGGCTTGTGCCAATGATCTGCCAGCAGGGCAAAGAGAGGTGTAATGATGATACAAAATAAAAAGGAATGGGTGAAACCCCGGTGGGCCAGCAAGCCCGAACTGGTGTCCATCCACAATGAAGCAATAAAATCAATATCGGGAATACTTTGTGCCAAAGCGCCCCATAACATGGCTTTTTTGCCCAGATGTTTTCCGGCAAAAGCTTCTCCCATGCAGGCTCCCAGCGCAATATGGGTAATTGAATCCATAAGATGAAAAGGCAAGGTATTGGGAAATCGATGGATGACTGCTGACAAAGGTAAGCCGTATTGCTGATCCTGATCAACAATATGTTAGATTGAGATCATACAGTAAAGTGGCTGTCCCGGACATTTGTGACAGCCTCTTTTTTGTTCTCGTACTGCCAGTTTTTCAAAAAGGAATATTTTAATTATTAATGATCTTCTCGAAATATTTTGCACTGAGTACAGCCGGTTTATAGTCAATGCCCATTCTGCCCAACCTTCGGTTAAAGGCCCGAAGATGGTTTTCTGAACCCATAAGCAGGTATTCATAGGCTGCAAGAATGTCTTTATTGCTGGTACGGCTGATGCGCATTTGCAGGTCCTGTATATCCGTTTCTTCTATCAATGCACCGGCCCTGAGGGCTTCTTCTATAGATATTGAACTTTTTGAAACACATGCCTCATAGAGCGTTACGAGTGCAGGATCAGTAAATTTTCCCGCTGCAGTATCAGCCAGCGATGCGTCTTTAATGTTGAATTTCTGAATAAGGGTTTCCATTTCACCCATATGCCTCCGTTCGGCCTGGCGAATGTTGCCAAATGGATTTGTTTCGTATTTGCTGAACATAAAATCATAGGCATCCCTTGCCAGCTTCTCTTCCTGCCACATAAACAGGATGTCTTGCTTTTCCTGTACGGAGATAACTGTTTGTGCCGCTGCCTGCAGGTAAATGAATATTGACGCAGCGAGTATAATTGAATATTTCATATAAAATCAATAAAGGGCAACCTGTATTCAGTAAACTGCTTACAGGTGCCCGGCTCTTAAAATATTTGTTAATCAGATGAAGAGCATATGTGTGCCCGTACCTTCTGATTTTTTATAGAAATCACCTACTGTGATGACTTCGCTGATGCCTTCAAACAGATCTTCTTTTTTGTAATGGAACATATCCATGGCCAGTTTGCAGGCCCACATCTTTACTCCGGAGGCTTCCAGTATCTCAAGAAACTCAGGCACTTCGGGCATATCCACTTTTTCCATTTCCCTCTTCATCATATAAGTGGCCAGCGCTTCCATACCGGGCAGGCCGCCCAGCATAGTGGGCATATGCATGGCAGGGTTTCCTACAGTGGCGATATGCAATTTTTCATATTTTTTCTTATGTACTGCTTCAAGTCCGAAAAAAGTAAAGAACATTTCGGCTTCAATACCTTCCATACGGGCTCCGTTTGCGAGCACAAAAGCTGCATATACGTTTTCCAGTGTTGCCTTGGAAAGTATGATCATCATCTTGTTGATCTTACCATTATTTTCGCTCATTGTTTTTAGTTTAAAATGAATAATCAGATACAGCTTGCAGGTTTGGGTATGCCCGCTATCTTAGTGGCGGTTTTCAAAGGTGCGTTGGGAAACAGGGCGTAGAATTCCTTGATGTCAACCACACCGCTTTTACCGATCTTACGGATGCTCAGCGGAACTTCCTTTTTGTATTCGTCCTGTATATAACCGATCACTTCCCAGTGGCGGGGCGAAAGGGAGATTTCATTTTCCCTGGCAAGTTCTTCGCCTACTTCTTTTGTCCATTGGCTGAAATTTTTCATGAAACCTTCATCGTTTACTTCAATGGGTTTGCCTGCTACTATCTTTTCCATAATTGTGGGGTTTATATTGTTTAAGTAATGAATTAGTCAAAATGTTTTCCTGCTTCCTGCATGCCGGCAGAAACAAATGGTATATGCCTTCCTTTCAGCAGCATGTTCCAATAGACCCAGCGGAAAGCAAGTTTACCCATATGGTTCATGCGGCTTTCTTTCATCAGCCTCAGTGGACCTACACCGGGGAAAGGAAACGTGCCTTCCACCGGTTCGTGGGTATAGTTGAAATCGATCAGCAGCGCCTTGCCGTCGCCTGTTTCAACAAAACAATTGGCATGCCCGTCGAATTCGGCTTTAAGCGGCTCTTTATTAATGAAGCGCTTGATATTTTCTGTAAGTATTTCTGCTTCAAAATGTGCCACAGAGCCAGCTTTGGAGGCGGGTATATTGCTTGCATCGCCGATAACAAAAATATTTTTATGGGCCTTTGATTGAAGGGTCGCTTTGTCGGTAGGGATGTAGTTGAGTTCATCGCCCAGGCCGCTGCGTTCCATCAAATCATCGCCTTTATTGGTGGGCACGGTTACAAGGAGATCGAATGGCACTTCTTTATTGCCATAATCGATTATTTTTTTGTTCTCATTGTCCACTTCAGCAATGGCAAAATCGCTTACAATGGATATGTTTTTTTCATGAAGCAGGTGATCAAGCGCCTCGGTAGCTTTTGGTTTGGTAAAGGCGCCGCTGAGTGGTGTTACATAAGTGATCTCCACTTTGTTGCGCATCTTTTTGTGTTTGAAATACGAATCGGCTAAAAAGGCGAATTCAAGCGGGGCCACGGGGCATTTGATGGGCATTTCGGTAATATGCACCACCAGTTTGCCCCCTTCCCAATCACGAAGCTTGTTTCTGAGTGCAAGAGCCCCTTCAAAAGTATAGAAATCGAAAACTGATTTTTGCCATTCGCTTCCCTGCATGCCTTCCACTTCTTCCGGGGCTATTTTGGCGCCGGTGGCAATAATGAGTATATCGTAATGCATGATCTCGCCATTGGCCAGATTCACCATGTTTTCTTCCGGCTTTATGGTTTCTATTTTTTCTTTTACCAGCCTTGCATTATGTGGTATAAATTTCTGTATAGGTTTTATAATGTCTTCGGGTTCGTAGATATCAAACGGAAGAAAAAGATAGCCGGGCTGATAATAGTGCTCTTCCCGTTCATCAATGACCACAATTTCCCATTTATCCATATCCAGTTCATGGTTTAGGTGGTTGGCCATCATGGTTCCGCCTGTTCCGGCTCCTAGTATTACAATACGTTTCATTTCAGGTGAGTTTTGAGTTTTATATTATACCACGGTTACAGTGGGGTTGAATACAATTTTTGATTTAACGGAATTGGAGATAAGGCAGGCTGCTTCCGATTTTTCGAGAATGCGTAATGCCCTTTCCTTTTGTTCTTCGTTTTTTATTTGTAGCAGGGGAAAAAGCGCCACCTCGCTGATCATGTATTTACCATCCACTTTTTCCAGTTTACCTTTAGCATTGCTTTCAAAATGTACAAATTCGAATTTTGAATTTTCTGCAATGGCCAGGAAAGTGGTCATCAGGCAGCTGTTAACCGCTGCCACCAGCAGGTGCTCCGGGCTCCAGATGCCGGGAATGCCGGCCGGAAATTCAGGGGGCGTGGCCACTTCCACCTGCTGTGGTAAAACCGGTGAACTCATCATGCCTTTTCTGCCGGTTTCCCAGTCAACTTTCACTTCGTAATAATGGGCGGTTTCCATATCCTATTTTTAATTTGTTAATTGATGACACAAAGTTATTAAGGGTGCATACAGCGTCTCGTGACTATTATCACTTTGAGAAGCAAAAACCGTATGATTTTAATCAGGAAATAAGTTGAGATACATTGGTTTAAACGATTAGATAGGTGTGGGATAAATCATTTGATTTTGATACAACTGTAAAACCTGTAGAATAGTGCAAAGAAATAAAAAAGCTGAAGAATTAATCTAATCAAAAATTTCTGCCAGAATGTGTCAGGCAGGCAGGCCTGCCCGACTGCGTCACGCAGGCAGGGAACCAGCACATTTTGCCATAAAAAAACTCAACGTTTAGTTGAGTCTTTGTGCCCGGGACTGGAATCCCTGCCCGACTGCGTCACGCAGGCAGGGAACCAGCACATTTTGCCATAAAAAAACTCAACGTTTAGTTGAGTCTTTGTGCCCGGGACTGGAATCCCTGCCCGACTGCGTCACGCAGGCAGGGAACCAGCACATTCTGCCCCAATAAAAAAACTCAACGTTTAGTTGAGTCTTCGTGCCCGGGACTGGAATCCCTGCCCGACTGCGTCACGCAGGCAGGGAACCAGCACATTCTGCCCCAATAAAAAAACTCAACGTTTAGTTGAGTCTTCGTGCCCGGGACTGGAATCCCTGCCCGACTGCGTCACGCAGGCAGGGAACCAGCACATTCTGCCCCAATAAAAAAACTCAACGTTTAGTTGAGTCTTCGTGCCCGGGACTGGAATCCCTGCCCGACTGCGTCACGCAGGCAGGGAACCAGCACATTCTGCCCCAATAAAAAAACTCAACGTTTAGTTGAGTCTTTGTGCCCGGGACTGGAATCCCTGCCCGACTGCGTCACGCAGGCAGGGAACCAGCACATTCTGCCCCAATAAAAAAACTCAACGTTTAGTTGAGTCTTCGTGCCCGGGACTGGAATCCCTGCCCGACTGCGTCACGCAGGCAGGGAACCAGCACATTCTGCCCCAATAAAAAAACTCAACGTTTAGTTGAGTCTTCGTGCCCGGGACTGGAATCCCTGCCCGACTGCGTCACGCAGGCAGGGAACCAGCACATTCTGCCCCAATAAAAAAACTCAACGTTTAGTTGAGTCTTCGTGCCCGGGACTGGAATCCCTGCCCGACTGCGTCACGCAGGCAGGGAACCAGCACATTCTGCCCCAATAAAAAAACTCAACGTTTAGTTGAGTCTTCGTGCCCGGGACTGGAATCCCTGCCCGACTGCGTCACGCAGGCAGGGAACCAGCACATTCTGCCCCAATAAAAAAACTCAACGTTTAGTTGAGTCTTCGTGCCCGGGACTGGAATCCCTGCCCGACTGCGTCACGCAGGCAGGGAACCAGCACATTCTGCCCCAATAAAAAAACTCAACGTTTAGTTGAGTCTTCGTGCCCGGGACTGGAATCGAACCAGCACATCCTTGCGAACGGCAGATTTTGAGTCTGCTGCGTCTACCAATTCCGCCACCCGGGCTTCTTAAAGTTCAAAAGGTTCAGGGTTAAAGCGTTTAAAGTTTGTACACAGTAACTTTTGGAACTTTTAAACGGGTTGAACTATTTTTTGTGCCCAGGACTGGATTCCCTGCCTTACTGCGTCACGCAGGCAGGGAACCAGCACACAGTGCTTTTTGTGCCCAGGACTGGACTCGAACCAGCACACCTCTCGGCGCCGCCACCTGAAGACGGTGCGTCTACCAATTTCGCCACCTGGGCATAAAACGTTTAAGGTTTAAGAGTTCAATGTTCAAAGTTGGAACAACTTTTTTTGAACCTCTGGAACTGTTGAACCTCTGGTTCTTTTAAGGGTAGCAATATTACATCAATCGGCCAACCTGTCCAAAATCCGGTGCAAATATTTTTTCTTGTAAAAATATTCCTTTAGTTGCAGCAGCTCAAACTCAGTGTAAGCGGCTTGCATTGGTTTGTCAAGAATGTCTTTTACCTCCTGTTCGAGCCGTTTTTCAAATTGGGCAATGGTACTGCCCGCCACTTCTTTCCCCGCCTCGGAAACCGATTCGTTGATCTCCATCACTTCCATTAAAAAATCATCCGGCAAAGCATATTTTTCATCGGTAGTTATGATCCCTTTTTGCTGCAGAAAGTATTCCAGGGTTTTTTCTGAACTCCTGAAGATATTAAAGGCTTTATTGATGTGAGCCGATTGCTGAAGGGCCTGCTCCCGCTCGTCTTCTGCATCCTGTGTATAATAATCGGGATGAAATTTTTTCTGAAGCTCAATATATTTTTTCTGCACCCTCGTATTATCTATGCGGGCCCTGAACGGAAGATCGAACAATTCAAAATAATTCATACTGCAAAGTTAGTAACTTGCGCCTTCAAACTGCGATGCCATGCTGAAAATAGGAATAATAAAGGAGGGAAAAATTCCGTCGGATAACCGGGTGGCCCTTACACCCGCCCAATGCAAATGGATACACAAGAACCGCACTGATGTAAAAGTGGTTGTGCAAAGCAGCCCGCACAGGTGTTTTACCGATAAGGAATATGAGCTGGCTGGCGTGGAAGTGAAGGAAAATGTGGAAGAATGCGATATTTTGCTGGGTATAAAAGAAGTGCCCGTAAATATGCTTATTGAGAATAAAACCTATCTTTTTTTCAGCCATACAAAAAAAATGCAGCCTAAAAACCAACAGATGCTGCATGAAATTATCAGGAAAAAAATCACCCTGGTGGATTATGAATGCCTGGAGCACCTGGATGGAACACGGATCATTGGATTTGGTTTTTTTGCCGGTGTGGTGGGGGCGCATAATGGTATGATGGCTTACGGAAACCGAACCCAACAATACCATCTCAACCGGGTAAACTCCTCTAAAAATTTTCAGCACCTCATTCACACTTACTTTGGTTTAAAACTTCCCCCCGTTAAAATAGCCGTTACCGGGAGCGGGAGAGTGGCACATGGGGTGCTCGAGATCATGAACCTCCTGGGCGTTCACGAAGTAGAACCCGATGAGTATACAGCCAGGGAATTTGAATACCCTGTTTATGTACACCTCAAAGGCGCCGATCTTTACAAGCATAAAACAACCGGCCAATATTCCCGCAGTCATTTTCATGACCATCCGCAGGAATACCGGTCACTTTTTGTTAACTACCTGCCTTATACCGATATTTTGATGAACGGGGTTTACTGGACAGCCGATATACCACGGCTTTTTGAAATGGAAGACCTGAAGCGGAACGATTTTAAGATCCAGACCATTGCCGATATTACCGATGATAAAAATGGTTCCGTCCCCTGTAACCTGGGCGACAGCAGCATAGCCGATCCCATTTATGGGGTTGATAAAAACAGTTTCGAAAAAACCGCAGCCTACCTTCCCGGTTCTGTAGATGTAATGGCGGTGAGCAACCTGCCAAATGAATTGCCTAGGGATGCGAGCCGCTATTTTGGCGAACAACTGATCAAGTATGTATTACTCGACCTCATCAATGGAAACTCGTCCCTGATCAATAAAGCCACCATCATTAAATCAGGGGAATTGAACAGGGAATATGAATACATGAGGGACTATGCTTTAATCTGAGAACCCATTTTTTCTCTTGGTTAAGTTTCTTCTGTATTTCAAGTATTGCTTGGTCCAGTTTTGATGTATAGAAAGTAAAAAGCCACTTCAAAATATTGAAGCGGCTTTCTATAATTTTTATTTCAAATGCAACTATCTTTTTAATAAGAAAGAAATAAATGCTCTACGTGGGTCAGTAGCTCCCAGCCCTTTGTAACCACTTGCAAACGCAGTATACACCCTTCCTTTTTGTACAATTAAAGGTGCAGTAGTGGAAGTTGAAGGAATTGAAGCTAATGGAGTAGAAGTGGCGGATGTTCCAGTTTCTCGTATAAACCAACCTTGGGTTGATGAAGCTGGCCTAATAATGAAGCTTGGAGAAGATTCCAAATATCTAATATTAGAAGAAACTTTTTCAGCGCCATAGTAAAGGTCAACAGATGCTACATTTGGCATCATATTGGTGAAACTGTATTTAACTACACTGGTATCAACCCCAACTCTATCATCTTCAAAAACAACTGTTTTGGTATTTGCACCTGTGTCAGTTATATGAAGTGTGTATGCTTTCCCCCCGGTTAAATAACTGGTATTGGTTGAAAATATTACAACAGAATCGATATTCGTATTCTTTTGGGGAATGGTTATAGAAACTGTATTGTCGCCTGTTTTTACCGCCAGGTAATCTGCCGTGCTGCCTCCGCCTGTATTAAAACCTCCACCCGGAAACGGCGTTCGGAACGTGATCAGGTTACTTACCCTGGTATCATTCACCTTCAACTGTACAGAAGGGTTTGACCGGTAGGCCGACAGGTAATTTATTTTAAGATAGGCTATTCCGCCTGTTCCTGCATAGCTGAACGGCGCCTTGTAATCGGGGATTTGCTGCTTGGTGCAGGAAAATGCAATAGCCGATACTGCGATGGAAAAGAAAATTATTTTTTTCATGATTACTTGATTTATTATGGTTCTGTAATCCAGAGTTTTTTGGTATGATAATTAGTAGTGGTGGCGCCGATGCGTTCAAGTTCTTTGATGTTCCAAACATATTCAGAATTGAACCTTGGATAATAACGGTAAACCGGTTCCCCCAGGTTATTTGCAAAAAGGGTGGGTAATTGAAAGCCCGTATAAACCTGGCTGCCATTATCGGTATCTGTATAATGATACCTCCTCAGGTCCATCCATGTTTCCAGTACACCATGACCAAACATGGCGATATACTTCTGTAACATGATTTTGGAAAGCGTAAGGTCTGCAGAACTTGCCGGAACTACGGCCGTATTGGCCAGGAAGGCAGCTTTCATGGCCGGGGTGATCACTCTTGCCGCAGGTATGTTAGCGCTGTACACGGTAGTTAACATATCAAAGTGCAGGCTGATTCCTTCTGTATAGGCCTGTAAAGCAGCGGTTTTATCGCCCAACTTATAAGCAGCCTCCGCTTTGATGAACTTCATTTCTGCCGGAGTCATAATTGGAAACGGAGCGCTGTTCGTAAAAATGAATCTGCAATTGACATCACTTGTGGGTGCCGTGTTGGAAGCCGTAGCCTGTGCCACGCCCCAAAAGTTTTCAGGCCGGTCGGCTGCCGCAAGTGCTGCCTGGCCTGCGCTGGGTGAAACACCCTTGATAGTGCCATTCCCATTTCCACGAAGCAAATACCAGGCCCTGGGATCATTTACGCCGGTAAAGGCTGTATTTGCACCGGTAAGCAGGTTGGCTATATATGCACCCTGCCTGACAGCAGTGGGTGCGGTTACACCTGTACCAACAAAATTGCCCCTTCTTGGGCCAAAGAAATTATTAGTGGCAGAAAGGTTGGTGGCGGCAAATTTTACACTTGCCATTTCATCAACAGTAACAATAGCCCTGTCGGCATAATAGATGGCAGAATCTGCCTTGTAAACAGATTTATTACTGAAATGGTTGTGATACCTCGCTAAGATTCCATACACAAATTTCTTCCATTTGCCTGCATCGCCATTAAAGAAATACGCATCACCCACTGCCAGGTTAGCGGCGCTTACTCCATCTCCGGTTTTGGAAAGATTATCAAGCGACTCAAAACACAGGTTCTTAATTTTTTCATATACCTCATCCTGTGTATCATACTGGAAGGTAAGCAGGTTCTGGTTAAAAGCCTGTTCCAGGATCACATCTCCGTAATAATCCGTTAACACCATCCAACTCCATGCTTCAATGGCCTTGCCCACACCCACATAATCCCATTTCTTTTCTTCTGCGGCCCAGAGCATCATCTTTTGGTTATTTTGACCGATGTCGTAATAATGCATACGCCAGGTAGACTGCGCCACATCTGCAGCACTGTTGGTATAGCCCATGGCATCAAAATTGCTGTTTGCCAGGTAAAAATGCCAGTTCTGTATATAGGCACCCACATATCTTGTATCATTCATGGTGCCATGACCCGCATAATTTCCCGCCATGGCTGAAACAATCTGGGGCAGTAATTTTTCTACCGGAACCCTTACAGGTGCATTGGGGCTCTGGTATGCTTCATCTATTTTTTTGGTGCACGCAATAAACTGAAGGAACGCCAGGCCTGCAACGATGATTTTTATTTTTTTCATTATCGTAATTTTTTTATTTAAAAATTAAAAACCCGCCCTTATCCCAAAATTGAAACTAACCGGCAGGCCCAGGTTGCCATAATCCATACCAAATGCGCCAACGCCGCGGCCACCCGATGTGTTTCCATTCACCTGGGGGTCTACACCGGAATAATTGGTGATGAGTATCGGGTCATTGATCGTTACAAATGCGCTCAGGTTGCGTACATATTTGAGGCGGTTGAGCAGGGTTTTGTTGAAAGAATAATTAACGGTAATATCCCTTAACCTGAACCAGTTCACATCTTTTTCAATGAACTCCTCTTCGGGCATCAGTTTGTAATAATTATCATTCAGATAAGGTACCACTGCAATGGAATTTTTGGTAGGGTTATCGGTATTTTCCAGCCCGTCGGCAAGTACGCCGTTTACTACTATGGGTATTTCCCTCAGTTGTGTGCGGTTGCTCCTGCCGTTGATGGTCAGGTACATATCGGTGGCATTGTAAATATCTCCGCCCATTTTAAGATCCCAGAGCATGGATATCTTAAAATTCTTATAAGTAAAGTTATTCTGCCATCCAAGGGTAAAATCGGGGTTCCGGTCGCCACGTGGTTTAAACAACTGCTCTACCAAAGGCAAGCCTGTGGTGGGCGATACCAATATTTGCCCCTTATTATTGCGCTGGTAACCATAGCTGGTAAGCGTGGTGGTGGCGCCACCCCTTACCATACCGCCCCTTGTGTTAAAGGCCAGCCAGGTATCTCCAATGTAAAATTCCGGCACGTTATCCGGCAATGTCAGCACCTCGTTCCACATTTTATTAAAATTGAAACGGCTGTTCCAGCTGAATGTTTTGTTTTTTACCAGGTCGGCACTGATGGCTACTTCCACCCCCTGGTTTTGGGTAGATCCAACGTTTAAGGTGTTAAGCACAAAACCGGTACCATAACTTGAACGGAACCCTTCCACAATAAGTTTTTTATTTTTAGTATTGTAGTAAGTGGCATCAATGGTAAACCTGCTGTTTAAAAATCTTGCTTCGGTTCCCACTTCAAATGTTTCCTGTCTTTCCGGTTCCAGCAAAGGATTATTATTACTAAAACCATAATAAAATCCGCCGCCACTTCCTGTATTGTCATTGAAGAGCGACTGGTTGGCATAGGGTGCGCTGGTTCTTGCTGTGTTTGCCAATGAACCTCTCAGCTTCCAGAAACTAAGTGTACGTCCTTTTAACCCTGGCACCAGGTCCGAGAGGATGATGCTCATATTGGCAGCAGGGTAATTATAATTTCTGAAATCTTTCGGGAAAATAGAAGAGGTCTCAAACCTGTGCGAATAGGTAAGGTATATTAAGTCTTTCCAGCCGATCACCACTTCACCAAAATAAGCCATCTGCCTCGAAATGCTGTAGTTTGGCAGTCCGTTCTTTGCATTGGAAAGCCGTACCCTGGTAGTGGAATCTGTATTACTGCTGTCTGTACGGTTCATACTCTTCAGGTTCGATCCGGAAACTGCATATTGCTGCGTTTCGTAGTCCTGCCACATATTTCCCAGCATCAGCCTTGTGGTAAAATTTCCAAACTTCTTTTTTGCTGTGGCTGTAAGGGTATGGTTGTAGCCGTAATAATCACGGTAGTAATTGTCCTGGTATCCCTTTTGTGCCCTTGTGGTGTAAAACGACATGGAGTCAAACCTGGTGTATCCATCGGTGCTATAGGTATCGTATCCAAAACGGCCCGATAAAGTAAGCCAGTCGAAAGGCGTAACATTAATACCAAGTGTAGACACCAGCCGGTTGGTTTTATCCTGGCTGGGAATTTTATTTACGTTGTACAGCGGGTTATCCAGTTCGCCATTTGGATTCTGGTTATAAAGTGGTTTTTTTAACCCGTCGTCGGTCTGGTAATTCCTGATATCATCGTCAACAGGCCATATAAGTAAATTGAGCAGGTAGCCGCTTGCGCCTCTCAATACTTTATTGTTCGTTGTGTTTGTATAAGTAAAAGAAGGTGTTATTTCAATCTTATTACCAATTTTGGTGGTATTTGAAAATCTTGCCGTATAACGCTTCAGGTCATTGTTTGGAATTACAGAACTTTGGTTAAAAACAGATCCCGAAACCCTGAACCCCACTTTGGGCGTTCCAAACTCCACCGACATATTATGTGTTTGTGCATATCCTGTTCTGAAGAAATTATTCCTGTTGTCGTATAGCTTTACTTCGTCACCATAAGCCGGGCCAAATGCCGCAAATATATCCTGTGGCAGCCCGTTTGTTCCGCCCATATATTTATTGAAATTTTCGGGTAGTCTTGTTTGTTTAGATACCCTGAAACTATTATCGTAATTGATACGCAGCCCCTTTGATGTCCTTGCTTTTTTGGTGGTGATGATGATGGCGCCGGAACTGGCCTGGCTGCCGTATAAGGCCGTGGCCTCGGGCCCTTTCAATACCGTGATGCTTTCAATATCATCGGGGTTGAGGTCTGCCATACGGTTAGAATAATCGTTCGCCCTGTTTGGCCTGTCAGATGCAAGGCCAAGCTGGCTTCCGCCACCGCTGGTTTCATTAACAGTAGAATTGTCTGCTATAATTCCGTCAATAACAAAAAGGGGAGAGTTGTCGAGCGACAGTGAGTTGAATCCCCTTAGTACGATCTGGCTTCCTGCACCTGCAGCACCACTTGTTGGGTTAATAGTAAGCCCTGCTATTCTTCCCTGCAGTGAATTAAGTATATTTTCCCGCTGGCTTTGCTTCAGGTCATCGCCTTTGGCGGTTTGGGTAGACGCACCCAATTCCCTCGGGTTCCTTTTCTGGTCCATGGCAGTTACCACCACTTCTTCCAGCTGGGTTTGAGACAGCGCCATAGTTACATTGATACTGTTTCCACTACCCACTTTCACATCTCTTGGGGCGAAGCCTACCGATGTAAATACAAGTGTTTGCCCGGGGCTTACAGTAATATTGTAAACGCCGTTTTGATCGGTGGACGTAATATTGGTGCTACCCTTTACTGTAACCGTTACGCCCGGTAACGTACGGCCACCGTCCCCGGTAACCACACCACTCACATTTTTACTTTGGGCAAAGCTAAGCGGTGCATAAAATAATAGTATGCTGAAGTACAGCATCAGTTGCAGCATTCTTTTCATGGCAATCTGTTTTGTTTGTTTAATGTTAAGCAAGTTTAGTTTCGTTTATTTTAATTTCAGACTTCTTTACAAAATATGCAGGCCTGCATCGGCGTAAGGTTTCAGCAATGGATCACGGGGATCCAATTCAGTGATGAGGGTATGTACTTTTTTAATAGAACATACATGCACCGGCTGAAAACTGTTGAGTTTTTCGGAAATGCTGATGCAAACGGTTTTTTGTGCCGACTCTATCATTTGCTGTTTAACCTGCACCACCTCCCAATCATTATCGGTAATACCATGGCTGGTATCAATGGCATTGATGCCCATGATACAGAGGTCGGCCCTGATCTGTTTTAATTTATTGATGGCATCCATTCCCACCGTCATCATGGCTGTTTTGGAAAGCTTGTCGCCCAGAACAATTACATCCAGTTTTGGATGATGCATGTATTCCGAAATGGCCGGAATGCTTCCCGATACGAACGTGGCTTTTACTGCAGTTGGGATTAGCCTGGCAAATTCAAGCACTGTAGTGCCACCGCCGGTTAAAACGAACATGCCATCTTTAATAAGGGTGGCTGTTTTTTGGGCAATTATTTTTTTACTTGTTTGTGCATAAACCTTCGTAGAAAGAAACCCGTTATTTGAAAAGGAATGCGATAGTGCTCCACCATGCACTTTTATCAGTTTGCCGTCTTCAGATAATTCCAGCAGATCTCGCCTGATCGTATCTTCCGAAACCGAAATTTCGGAGCTCAGTGTGGCCGACAAAACCTTGTTATGCAGGTTAAGCTGATGTAAGATATATGCCTGTCTTTCCTTTTTTAACATAAAACCGTTCCTCTTTACTATTGAAGGCGGTTTCTCAAATGAAAATGGATTTTAAGGAAATAAAATTCCCGGAACCAGCAGCTAAGCGAATGGTAAAGTAAAGTTAAGGAGAAAGCCTGCATAAAAACGCATAAAGCAGAATAAATCCACCAATGGTTGTGGATAACTACTTATATTTTGCGCTTTTTTGCAGCTTTATAGGGTATTTTTTTAATGGCGGATCCTGAATCTTTCACAGCAGCACTGCTGTCGGGAGCCGATTTTTTGCTGGTATCCTTTGCAGATGTATCTGTTTCTTCCTCTACTGGCACAAAATAATTAGAGAATAAGTTTGAAAGCTGGTTGATATGATAAGTGGCCCTTGTAAAACGGTTGTTTAGAGCAATAAGTGTTACGTCTTCATCAATTAACCGGGTAAAGGCAGCGTTGTTTCCATGCCACCAGCCATTATGGAAAATAAGTTTTTTGCCATTATCATAGATATTCATGCGCCAGCCAAGCCCGTAATTACGGATGCCGGGTTTTTCATTGCTGTAGGGTGCATAGGCCTGCTCTAATGTTTCGGGTTTAAACAAAATACCTGAACTCAGCAGGCGGTCCCATTTTAGCAGGTCTCTTGGCGTACTGTAAATATTTTTATCTCCATAAACAAAATCAAGGTAATTGAGCGGGATTTCATCGCCCCGCCAATCGTAGCTGGGACTGGCCTTAGCAGAATCTGAAATAGAAAGCACATACGTATTGTTCATTTGCAGCGGATCAAAAAACTGCTGTTTCATAAACTGCGGGTAACTGAGGCCGGAAATTTTTTCTATTAATAGCGCAAGCAGGGCATAATTTGTATTGCAATAGGAAAAACGGCTGCAGGCAGGCGAAATATCGGCCATGGCGCTCCGGTTGCTGATCAAAAAATCAAGTACATCCTGGTTGCTCACCGCCTTGCTGGGGTTCCAGCCCATTCTTTCGAGAAAATACACATAGTTGGGTAAACCACTGCGGTGATTGAGCAGGCATCTGACCGTTACACCCGGATAGTTGAATGCCGGAAAATATTTATTCAGTTCATCATCAAGTTGCAGCTTACCGTCCTGCCAAAGTTTTAAAACAGCCATGGCAGTAAAGGTCTTTGTTACAGAAGCAATGTGAAACGGGGTGGAGCTTGTAATGGCATCTGTTGCGTTCAGGTGCAGGTTGCCCCGGTATTTTTCAAAAATGATATTTCCTTTTTGGGCTATCAGCACGCCTCCATTAAAAACCGTTGTACAAAGGCTGCTGTCGAACCATTGCTGGCATGCGGCATAAATATGTTGCTTTTCCTTATCCAGTATTTTTCCGGGTGCAGGCAGGGTAAATGTATCAGGTTGTCCGATGATCTTTTCTGCAACAGGTGCATTTTTGGGCTTCACAGACGACTGGCAGGAGCAAAAAGCAGCAGCCATTGCAAAGAAACTTATTACTGTAAACAGGTATGGAACCCGAAAGTTTTTCATGAATAACCGTAATCTTAAAAATATTAATGTATCAATGGAATATCTTTGTGCAAAATACGATTAATACCAGTATGAGCGACAAAAGGACAACCAGCTATCCCAAAGAAAAGATCAACATCCTTTTTTTAGAGAATATCAGCGATGTGGCTGTGCAGCAATTTGTAAAGGCCGGTTATGGCAATATAAAAAAATTACATGGAGCTGTAAGCAGGGCCGAGCTCATAAAAGCTATTAAAGACGTACACATCCTTGGCATTAGGAGTAAAACGAATGTAACCACCGATGTATTGCAGGCCGCAAAAAAATTACAGGCCATCGGCTGCTTTTGTATCGGTGTGAACCAGGTTAACATTCAAAGCGCTACGGAAGGCGGCGTGGCAGTTTTTAATGCGCCATACAGCAATACCCGCAGTGTGGCAGAACTGGTGATAGGGGCTGCTATTATGCTGGTGAGAAAAATCGTTGACAAGAACAGGGCTGCACACGAAGGTTTATGGAACAAAGATGCTGGTGGAAGCCACGAACTTCGTGGAAAAACAATGGGAATCATCGGTTATGGAAACATAGGGAGCCAGGTAAGTGTGCTGGCCGAGGCAATGGGCATGAAAGTGTTATTTTATGATGCCGAAACAAAGCTTCCGCTTGGCAATGCTTCCGATAGTAAGAATTTAAAAGAATTACTGCATCACTCCGATGTGGTTACACTGCATGTACCCGAACTCCCTTCTACCAAAAACCTGGTCAATAAAAACAACCTGCCACATTTTAAAAAAGCTGCCGTACTTATCAACTATGCAAGGGGAGGAGTGGTGGACCTGAATGCACTTCGAAAGAATATTCTCAATGGCCATATAGGTGGTGCGGCGGTGGATGTGTTTCCCGTGGAGCCCGAAAAAAATGGCGATGTGTTTAAAACCGTTTTGCAGGGATTGCCCAATGTAATACTTACGCCGCATATCGGCGGCAGTACACAGGAGGCCCAAAATAATATCGGCGTGGATGTTAGCAATAAGCTCTTAAACTACCTGGAAAAAGGCATCAGCACAGGTTCTCATACCATTCCTTCGCTTGCCTTGCCTCCACAGGAAGGCGCCCACCGCATACTGCATATCCACAACAATGTTCCGGGAGTATTGAGCCAGATCAATACCCTGCTCAGCAAAAATAATATCAATATTGTGGGTCAATACCTGAAAACAAATGACCAGATCGGCTACGTGGTACTCGATGTGGACAAGAGCCTCAGCAAACATGCACTTGACCTGCTGCGGGGCGTTAAGGAAACGATTAAAGTGAGAATGCTGTACTAAGCAAATTTTCTAAATTTTCAGTATTTATTGAAAATACCGTATCTTTGTAGCTAAAACAGGTACAAATGAAACTTATCATTATTGGTGGCGGATTTGGAGGGCTGAGGCTGGCCAGGGATTTAAGTAACAAAAAAGGGTTCGATATCACGTTAATTGACCGGTTCAATTTTCACCAGTTTCAGCCATTGTTTTACCAGGTGGCCACAGCCGGGCTCAATGCAAGCGATATTTCTTTTCCGCTGCGCAAGGTTTTTCATAATAGTAAAAATATCGCTTTTAGAATGGCGGAAGTAGACAGGATCGCCGCTGCAGAAAATAAGGTTTACACAAATATTGGTGCCTTTGATTACGATGTTCTGGTAATAGCAACCGGGGCCGGGAATAATTTTTTTGGCAACCTGCAGTTGGAGCAGCATGCCTTTCCTATGAAGAGTACTAATGAAGCGCTGCAGTTGCGCCACCGCATCCTGCATAATTTTGAAGATGCACTTTCCTCAACAGACCCTTTGCAAATGGAGCGGCTCATGAATATTGTAGTGGTGGGCGGCGGACCTACCGGCGTGGAACTGAGCGGCGCTATTGCAGATATGAAGCAATATGTGCTGCCAAAAGACTATCCCGAAATTGATTTTGAAAAAATGCATATCCACCTCCTCGAGGGCGGGCCAAAACTACTCGGCTCTATGAGCGAAAAAAGCAGCACAAGGGCAAAAACATATCTCGAAAAACTAGGGGTAAAGGTCTGTACAAATACCTTACTCGGGTCCTATGATGGAAAAACTGCCCTGATGAAAGATGGCAGTAAGATTGAAACGTCCATGCTTATATGGGCAGCAGGTATCAAAGGAAATACGCCTGCAGGTGTGGATGCCGCTTTGCTGGCAAGAGGCAACCGCATAAAAGTAGACAGAAAATGCAGGCTATTGAACAGTGAAAATATTTTTGCCCTGGGCGATGTGGCATTTATGGAAGAACCGGCTTATCCAAACGGGCATCCACAGGTGGCGCCGGTGGCCATGCAGCAGGCCGACCTCATTAAACACAATTTGCTGCACCGCGAACAAAAAGAATTTTCTTACCACGACAAAGGTTCTATGGCCACCGTGGGACGCAACCTGGCTGTGGTGGATGTACCCAAACCCAGGCTTCATTTTGGGGGCTTTTTTGCATGGTTCATCTGGATGAGCCTGCACCTCATGCTGATATTGGGCGTTAAAAACCGCTTCTTTGTTTTTCTCAACTGGCTCTATAGTTATTTTACAAGAGACCAGAACCTGCGGCTGATATTTAAAGATTATTCTAAAGGAGATACTTTTTCACAAAGGGAGCAGTTATGAGCGTTTGACGGCTTTTAAGAATTGCTTTGCCCTCACCTTAAATGCGGCTGTTTGGCAGGGATGCTGGTCTTCTATGATCATGTTTATTTCCGGCACTATTTCGGGGTAATGAAGTGAAAGCCTGGAAAGTACCGTTAAAGAATAAGCTTTCACTGCCACTTTTTCCTGCGGATCGCTGATGTATTGAAAGCAAAGGTCCATTACCCGGCCCTGCCATTTTTTTGGAATAGCTGCGGTTTGCAGGAGCTTTACTGTATTACGCTTTACGGCATTGTGAATGCCCGGTTTTTTAAGATAGTTGAGTAAAGGACCATAATGCTTTTCAATGAAAGCAGGGTGGGCTTCCACACAATAACTCACAGGCCAGGCAGCCCGCTGTACTACCCGGTATTCATCGTTAAGGAATAAATCAAAAAGCGCATCAAATCTTTTTTGAGAACTGCCCACCCAGTTTACAATCTTTGTACATTGGGCCTTTGAATGTTCTTCGAGGATCGTTTCACGAAGGTTCATATTATCAACAGGCGTTAAGTTTTTGCAACATCAATTTTACTTCACCGGAATCAACCAGGATATTTTCCTGGTTTTCGTTCATAAGCGGGTTGTTATAATTCATTCCATTCCTGGTTAAACTGCGTGCGCTGCTGTGGAATTCCGTTGCCCCGGTAGCTTCGGCCACCAGTTTGATATTGACCGAACGCAGGCCACTACCCGGCATAATGATGATACGTCCGGCTGCCTGTTCAACCAGTGCTGCCAGGTTTGACCGTCCTTCTTCCGCAAAAGGATACATGCCCGAAGTAAGTATTCTTTCGCAGCCGCATCCGATCACATCTTCGAGGGCCGCAGCCATATCTATTACCCGGTCAAATGCACGGTGAAAAGTAACACTCATTGGATAAGCAAGCTGCACAAGTTTGGCCGTGCGTTTTTTATCCACCGTTCCATCGGGGTTCAGGGATCCCAATACCACGCCGTCGCAGCCCAGCTTTTTGCAAATTTCTACATCCGTTTTCATGATATCAAATTCATCATCCGAATATAAAAAATCTCCACCTCTTGGCCTTATGATGGGAAAGACCGGGATGTTAACGGCATTGCGGGCGGCTTTAATAAAACCATAAGAAGGAGTGGTGCCGCCTTCGCCGGGGTTGTCGCAGAGTTCTATGCGGTGTGCTCCGGCTGCTTCAATTATTTTGCAGGAAGTTATATTAAAAGCGATGATCTCTAAAAGCATGGTATAAAGTTAAAACAGGGATACGCCGTTTATTTTTTTTCTTCCTGTTTTGTGAAGGGGCTTTTCATAAGCCGGCCAAAATTTTCATCTTCTTCATTTGGATAATACCGGTCAAGCCCGTACCTGATCTCCGAAGTATCCAGTTTGCTGAACGTACCCAGCAACCTGTCCCAAATGGAAAGCACGGCTCCGTAATTGGTATCGGTATAAGGCTGTTTCCAGTGGTGATGGATCTTATGCATATTGGGAGAAACCAGGATATAGCTGAGCAATTGATCAAGTTTTTTTGGCAGGCTGATATTGGCATGGGTGAAAGCCGTGGCAAAGACAAGGATGGTTTGAAAAATCATGACGGCGTACATGGGTGCACCAGCAACAAAAATACCTGCAAAAAAGAAGAGTCCCCGAAGTATGCTTTCGCCGGGATGATGACGCAGTCCCGTGGTTACATCCACTTTATTATCTGCATGGTGGATCACATGAAACCTCCAAAGAAGCGGTATTTTATGTTCAACAATATGTACCAGCCAGCCGCCAAAAAAATCGAGTGTCAAAAAAGCGATCAGAATGCTGCCTGCTACTCCTGCATTGAGCCAGTAAACAAGCCCAAATTGGTTAGTACGGCACCAGTCGCTGATGAGTATGATCACAATTGCCAGCACACTGTGTAAGGCAAGATGGATGACCGTAAAGATGAAATTGAGGCCTGCATGCGACAGTTTATTTTTTTTATAATTCAACTTATACAGCGGGATGGCTCCTTCCACAATCCAGAAAAACAACAGGCCGCTTACAAGTATGGCCAAACGCTGTACCGGGTGCTGTTCAAGGCTGTCAAAATAATTGATAATTTCTGCTATCATGGTATTATGTTAGAGATACATTGGGTAAATATAAGCCAAAAAGAAAATGGATGATATCGCCGCGGCCGCCAAAATAGTATTTACTTTAGCTAATTGTTTATTAAAATTGATATTCGGCCACTTTTTATTTGCAGGTTAACAGAATTTTGCAGTAAATTTATTTTACGATGCTTTCAATTTTACGAAATATTTCTTTCTTACTCTTATTTTGCCTGTCTTTTCTTTTTGCAAATGCGCAAAACATTACCGGTACCTGGGAAGGCCGTATGGGCACAGAAAAAATCCAGATAAATATTGATCAGAAAGGCAGTAAGATTTGCGGGTACACGCACGATTATGTGGTGGCGAACCCCGAAAGCTTTTGCAAGGCTAAATTTGAAGGTTACCTCGATGGAGAATCCAATACCTGGTACCTGCGTGGCGTACAGTTTTTTGAAAACAGCGGGGATCATGTGTTGATGCGACTCGCATTATGGAGGGACCGCGGCGATGGAAGGGATGAATTAAGAGTAGCTGTAACTACCGGGTCTATGTTATCGGGCGGCATGTTTGGCGACAGGGATGAAGTATTGTTGAAAAGGGTCTCTGCCACGCCCAATAATTTGCCTGCTTACCTGCCACCCTGTTTCCCAAAAAAGGAAAAGAAACCTGTGGTAACTCCCAAACCCGTAACACCCAAACCAGTTACGCCTAAACCCGTAACACCTAAACCAGTAAATCCTAAACCCGAACCCCCTAAACCTGTAACCCCCAAACCCGTAACGCCCAAAATAGACACCATAAAAAAACCGCTGCCGGTATTGCCAAAACCAGACCCAACACCTATTGTTAAAAAGATGATCGAACGCAGGCAGTCTGAGCAAAGCCGCATTGCCATCAGTTCCAATCATCTTAATATTAAGGTATACGACAATGGCGAAATTGACAACGATACGGTTTCCATATTCTACAATAAAAAATTACTTATCAGCCACAAACGCTTATCCGACAAGCCAATAGAGCTTGATATTGATCTTGATCCGGGGGTGAGTACGCATGAAATTACACTGTTTGCCGAAAACCTTGGAGGTATACCGCCAAATACGGCCCTCGTGGTGGTAAAAGCAGGAAACAAGCGGTACGAACTCAGGAGCAAGGCCAGTTTGCAGGAAAACGCTGTATTGGTATTTGAGTATAGACCAGGTGGGCAAGATTAGCCTCTCTCACGGGCTGTTTTGATGCCGATAGTTTCCCTATTTTTACATTTGTGGCATTTATAAAAAATTTTTCGGGCAGCAACCAAACCGATGCGGAACTGGTGCAGGCATACAAAGAAGCTGGCAATATGCAGCCACTCAGCCTGTTGTACCAGCGGTATATGGATTTGCTGTATGGTGTTTGCCTTAAATACCTGGTAGATGCAGATGCTGCCAAAGATGCTGTGATCGACATTTTTGAGGAGTTGGTAACCAAACTTCATAAGCACGAAGTGGTCAATTTTAAAGCATGGGTGTATCAACTGGCAAAAAACCATTGCCTTATGAAACTTAGGGCCGGCAAAAAGTTTATAAAATCACAAACCGATCCGGAACTTATGCAAAATGCAGAAATACTGCATCTGAATGGCGAATTGGAAAAAGAAGATAATTTCAGAAGGCTTGAATACTGCCTGGGCCAATTGCCCGATGAGCAGAAAAAAGTGGTGGAACTGTTCTACCTTCAGGAAAAATGTTATAACGATATTGCAGCTGTTACCGGTATAGAATGGAATAAAGTGAGGAGTTATATTCAAAATGGCCGGCGAAATTTAAAAATATGCATGGATAAACAAGTAAATGCCATCTGAAGAACAACATATGAAAACCTGGGGCGCAACCGATTTTGAGCGCTACCACGCAGGAAAAATGCCTTCGGCAGAAATGCATGCGCTCGAAAAAGCAGCACTGGAAGATCCTTTTCTGCAGGATGCACTGGATGGTTATGCGCATACAACTACAGCGGTTGAAGACCTGGCAGCTATAAGGCAACGCCTGCCAAATGCTGCTGTAAAGGAGGTTCCGGTCATCAATATCCGTCAAAAGCGTTTATATAATTTCCTTAAAGTGGCAGCAGTACTTGTTTTATTTGCTGGATTTGCATGGTTGCTGAACAACAATAAAGAAGGACTTGAACAAGAGAATGCTACACTGGCCAAAACGGAAACAAATGATCGTGATTCTGCAGAAGCAGTTCCTTCAATCAACCAGGTTTTAGTTGATTCTGCAAAGGAAGGAGATTTTGCAACCCTGGACAGTAGAAACTTACCACAAGCTAAGCCTGGTTATAAAGTAACAGATGGGCAAGCAGAAGGGGCCGTATCCCAAAGAGATGCAAATGCCGAAACCTCCGCAGCGCCTGCAGCTGCACCGGAAATCTTACAGAAAGAAACGCTTGAAGATGAAAATACAAAAAGTAAGGAAGAAGCTAAAGTAGTTTCAAAACCAGTTATGGCAAACGATGCATTGAAGGAGAGAGTGGCAGGCGTTGAAGTAAGGGAGCAAAAATCATTCAGCGGAATTGTGACCGATCAAAATGGTGCACCTGTGCCCGGTGCCAGCGTGTATGCAAAGGATAAAAACATAGCTGCGCAAACAGACAGCAAAGGAAAATATGTGATCAACACAAAGGATTCTGTTTTATCCCTTACTGCATCTGCCGTGGGGTACGACAGTAAGCAGCAGCAGGTAAGGGCCGATGATATGGCAGGTAATTTTGTGCTGGAAGAGCGGGATGCAGCTTTAAATGAAGTAGTGGTTACATCTGCCGCAGGCGTAAAACGCCAAAAGAAAGAAGTATCGGCGGCGGCTGTAAAATCTTCGGCTGCCAATAATACGCTTCAAATAAAAATGCCTTCAAACATTTCGCTCAGGAATGTCTATCTCGTTTCGGGTCAAACGGAACTTATCCGTTTTGCCGGAGACAGTCTTCGGTCTGCGCCGGAAAAAGGTTCTGTGGAACTTGCCTTTGATACAGATGATAAAGGTTCGCCGGTTCGCATCAAAGTAATAAAACCACTTTGTACTGCATGCGACGACCTGGCGGTAAAACTTCTTCAGCAGGCGGCCTGGAAGAAAGTAAAAAAGGGAAGAAAGGCCCTGGTCACAGTGAATTTTCAATAATCAGCGAAAGCAAAAACCCCTGCAACTTTCGAAGCAGGGGCCAATTTTTTCAGGAATGAGGGTCTTTTCTTGGGGAAATAATTTCATCCTGGTTTAGAGTGCAATACAGGTCTTTTTCGGCCGCAGCCTTTTAGGATATTGGTCTATTGGTTTCTTTGGTTCTGGTTTTCTATGCCTTTTACGGCTTTGGGGATCAGGATCGGTTGTTTTCAATGGATGCCGGTTCAAAAACGGAACTTTAAAAATCGGTTCTCTCTCGGTTTATTGGATATGGAGGTTTTCGTGAGATCGTTGGATAAAAAAAATAGAAGTTGACTGATATTGGATTTGGTTTTTTTACTGGATATTGAAATCGCTTGGTTTAACAGGATTCTTGGATATGATTGATATTTAACTTATCAATCAACTTCTGGTGCAAAGATGCGGCAGGAAAGCAATTCCTGCAAGAGCAGAATTGCTCATTTTTTTGCACCTCATTAATACGCAGGTCATCGGACATTTCTTATCTTTTTGCCGGGAACTATACGATAGGCCTTTTCGTAAAACTACGATAACCAGTTGCAGGCTAAGCCTGCGCAAACAGCTCAAACCCTTACCAGGCCTTTATTTCATCGCTTTTGAATGTGTATTCAGGTGTTTCAATGACCTCCTCGCTGTTGAGTTCATACCAGGGCGAAAATGTTTCATTCATGGGGTTTTTAAGAATATGGATATCCTGGGCAGGCATATAACTTTGCGCCAGTAAATAGAATTTTCTTCCTTTGCCGTCTGTAGCCATATCCACTACAATGGCCGCATGCCCCGGAAAGCCGCCTCTCACAAAAGCATTGCCTGCTTCCATCTGCTTTATATTTGTTTTTTTCATCTGTTTCGACAGGGAAGCTGTTCCGCACATACCGAAAACCCTTTCGAGGTAACTGTTAAGATGGTTTTGAGTAAAAGGCGCATCAAATGCATAACGCTTACCTTCATTGTCGAAAAACAAAATGCTGCTGTACGCTTTTTTATTGAACAGGTACATGGCCCGCAGTTTCATCACAGCATCGGCACATTGCTGAAGGTTTTTATTGCCCGTTTCAAAATCGAGTACGCTGTGTTGCGCTTCCTGGTTTTGTTTTTTTTCTCCGTTGTATAAATAAACGGTATTGTCTTTTTTAAGCGGAACTTTGCGCAGCCATTGGGCAAATGATCCGGGTTCCTCAACGGTTCGGGTAAAGCCTTCCGGAACAGGAATGTCTTCTATTTTTTTTAACAGGATGGAGGGAATACCCCCTGTTTTGAGCATTGCAGGTGCAGGCCGTGCCGCATTTTGGGGTTCCCCGGCATTGCAGGCCAGGAATATTAAAAATATTCCGCTTAGTTTAAACTGCATAAATCTTTAATTTTGAGGTACACTAAACAGATGCAACAACTGCCTGATTTCATAAAACCCTTTCAAGTATGGCCAACATCCTAATTATCGACGATGAAAAAGCAATCCGCAAAACGCTCAGTGAAATATTGAGTTTTGAAGGCTATAAGATAGAGGAAGCATCGGATGGGGAAGAAGGCCTCAGGAAATTTTCCGAAAAAACATTCGATATCGTGCTTTGCGATATAAAAATGCCCAAACTCGATGGCATTGAATTCCTGGAAAAAGCAAAACTTGTCAATCCCGATACGCCTATTATCATGATCAGCGGGCATGGCAATATTGATACTGCGGTGGAAGCTGTAAAAAAAGGGGCCTTCGATTATATCAGTAAGCCTCCCGATCTGAACCGCCTTCTTATAACCCTCCGCAACGCCACCGAAAAGCAGGACCTGGTTACCCAAACAAAAGTGCTGAAGCGTAAAGTAAGCAAGGTGCAGGAAATGGTGGGAGATAGCAGGCCAATTCAAAAAATTAAAGAAACAGTAGATAAAGTGGCACCCACCGATGCCCGTATCCTTATTACCGGCGAAAACGGTGTGGGAAAAGAACTGGTGGCACGCTGGATACACGAAAAAAGCAACCGCAGCACTGGCCCCATGGTAGAAGTGAACTGTGCTGCCATTCCAGGGGAACTGATAGAAAGTGAACTTTTTGGTCACGAAAAAGGGTCCTTTACTTCTGCCATCAAACAGCGCATTGGAAAATTTGAACAGGCGAATGGGGGTACGCTGTTTTTGGATGAAATAGGGGATATGAGCCTCAATGCACAGGCAAAGGTACTGCGTGCATTGCAGGAGGGAAAGATCACCCGGGTGGGTGCCGACAAAGACATCAGCGTGGATGTACGGGTAATAGCTGCCACCAATAAAGATTTGTTAAAAGAAGTGGAAGAAAAAAATTTCCGCCTTGATCTTTATCACCGCCTGGGTGTCATTATCATTCATGTACCTTCGCTCAATGAAAGAAGGGATGATGTACCCGCCCTGGTGGACTATTTCCTTGAAATGATCGCTTCTGAGTACGGCCAAAGCAAAAAAAATATTGACAGGGATGCACTGGAGGCCCTCAAAAATCATAACTGGACGGGTAATATCCGGGAGTTGAGAAATGTGGTGGAAAGGCTCATCATCCTTTCGGGCAAAACTATCAGCCTGCCGGACGTGGAGAGTTATGTGTTGCCGCGGTAAAAACGGATACAGGATACAAGATAGGAGATATCAGATACAGGATACAAGATAACAGATAGGGGATAGCTGATTTGATTCCCCCGTTTCCTGTATCCCTGCCTCCAAAATCCTGCATCCAAAATCCCGAAACCTGGATCATCCTATTTGTAACAAATATTTACCTCCTGCATCTAATATTAAACATTTATTTTTGCGCACTTAAAACCTGAATTATGAGTACTGGCTGGATCATTTTAATTATTGGAACAATTGGCTGGCATATTGGTATGTACGGAATGTTCCGTAAGGCACGCATCGAACCCGCCTGGAAGGCTTTTATTCCTTTTTATAATACATGGTGTATTGTAGAGAAGATCGGGTTACGTAAAATATGGTTCTGGCTGCAGTTTATTCCCATTGCCGGGGCATTCATTACCATTTGGATCATCATAAAATTTGTGGAAAATTTTGGGAGGTTCGGTTTGCTGCACCATGCGGCGGCTGTTTTTCTTCCGTTTATTTACCTGCCTTACCTGGGTTTTTCCAAAGCTGAAAAATTTGCCGGTAAACTGGTGATGGACAATTATAAAAAATCCGGTGCAAGAGAGTGGGTGGATGCGGCCGTGTTTGCCGTAGTGGCGGCCACGCTTATACGCACTTTTATTTTTGAAGCCTATACCATTCCCACGCCTTCTATGGAAAAGACCCTGCTGGTGAATGATTTTCTTTTTGTGAGCAAGTTCAGCTATGGTCCGCGTATTCCCAATACACCTATTGCCATGCCCTTCGTACATCATACACTGCCGTTCAGCAATACAAAATCTTATTCAGAGGCCATTAAAATACCTTATACCCGCTGGTTTGCGCAACCTGTAAAAAGAAATGATGTGGTGGTGTTTAATTTCCCGGTTAATGATACACTTATTAATGATGAAGCAAATTTTGGGAGCAGGGTTACTTATTACCAGGCTGTACGGGAGATAGGCCGGGATGCCGTTTGGAATAGGTTTGACGATATTATTATTACCAGGCCGGTTGATAAAAGAGAAAATTTTATTAAACGATGTGTAGCGATAGGAGGTGATGAACTTAAAGTGGTGAACGGAAAGGTGTTTGTAAATAACCAGCCCCAGGAATTATTCCCGCAGTCGGAACGCTATTATTTGCTGGAAGCACCAAAAGAAAGTTATGTTGATAAGGATAAGCTGGAATCTTTTGGTATATCCATTAGGGAAGACCAGGGAGATATGCAGCAGGGCGAGGGTGGACAATACCTGGTAAACATTGCCAATAAAGAAAAAGCAACATTGAATTTGCCTGCAGGTTTTAAATTAAAAGATTATTTTCCCGAAAGCCAGCCAAAAGATATGTTTCCTTATTTCGACACTTCGCATAAATGGAGTGTGGATAATTACGGGCCAATTATTATTCCCAAAAAAGGGATGACCATAGAACTTACACCCGATAATATGATCCGCTACGAACGTTGCATAAGAGTGTACGAAAACAACAAAGTAGAATCAGGCAATGGCCAGGTTTTTATAAACGATCAGCCTGCAAAGACTTATACATTCAAAATGGATTATTACTGGATGATGGGCGATAACCGCCATAATTCATTAGACAGCCGCTATTGGGGTTTTGTACCCGAAGACCATATTGTGGGCAAAGCCTCTCTTATTTGGTTCAGTTGGGAAAATGGACCAAGGTGGGGAAGATTGTTCAATACCATTAATTAGTTCCAAAGGTATCAAAACCAGCATAGGTTTCAGCGAACGAATGCAACGACTACAAAGACTCGGTTCAATATAAATTTTTTCAAAAACCGTTGCAGACTTTGTTTCCTTTGTTTCTTTGTGTGAAACCGCTTCTTACAGCCCCATTTTTATTTTAACAAATAATACCGGGTTACCATTCTTATGTAAAAAGAATAAACGTGCATCTACTGTATGTAAGGCCAAACAGCAGTATTCATCATTTAATCAACCAAAAAATATTTTTATGAACCTGAAACGAACAGGGGCATTACTGCTCCTATGCGTAATGGCATTTTCCTGCCATCAACAAGCTGAAAATAAAGCTGAATTTGAAAAAGATGTTATTGAACGAGGTTCGGTCAGTGCCGTGCCAGACGAATCAGTACCATTTACTGCAGTAGATTCAATAGACGAACCCGAACCGCAGCAAATTCCACCCGCACAACAGCAGGGCCCGCAACCCGGGCCTCAGCAAAACAACCCGCCTGTTCAAAAAACTGTTGCACCGGCAGCAAACCCCGAATGGGATAAGAAGATCATTAAAACTGCTACACTAAAACTGGAAGTAAAGAATATTAAAGAGTATAACACAGCCGTTCATGATAAGATAAAAAAGTACGGCGGCTATATTGCCAATGAAAATAATACTTTTTCGGGCGATCAAACTGAGACCAGTCTTTCTATAAAAGTGCCCGTTGCTCAGTTTGAAGACCTGCTCAATGAGCTAAGCACAGGCGAAAGCAAGACCATAGAGCGCAGGATCAGCACCGATGATGTAACGGCCCAGGTAATTGATACAAGGGCAAGGCTGGAGGCCAAAAAAGAAATGCGCCTCAAATACCTCGAATTTCTCCGTCAGTCGAAAAATATCACAGATGCGTTGCAGGTACAGGGCGAAATAAACGATATACAGGAAGGAATTGAATCGGCGGCCACCCGCATTCAGGCACTGAGGCAACAGGCTTCCTTAAGTACGATCAATCTTAGCTATTACCAGCCCGTGGCAGGCTTTGTGCCGCCAACACCCGGTGAAAAACCTTCTTTCTTTACAAGGTTTGCTGCTTCATTTAAGACCGGCGCTTCCTGGCTGGGCGAATTGCTGCTGGCATTGGCCACGCTCTGGCCATTGTGGGCGGTTTTAGGAGCCGGGTTCCTTATTTACAGGAGAAGATATTCAAAAGTTCCAAAAGTTTCAGGGGTTTCTAAGGTAGATGGATAATGGAAAATGTAAAATGTAAAATGGAAAATGGAAAATGGAAAATGGAAAATGGAAAATGGAAAATGGAAAATGGGAAAATGGAAAATGGAAAATGTATATTGAATGGCAATGCAAGGTAGGTAAACTTATAATTCACTAAAAAGTCCCGAACAAATTCGGGACTTTTTTAAGTATTGCCGGTTTATAATTATTTGATCTTTGTAACCCTTACGTCGATCCTGCGGTTTTGGGCTTTGCATTCCGGGGTACTGTTGAGCGGACAAACAGGGTGCAGCGGTCCGTAACCTTCTGCTTCAATGCGCCCTGCATCGATGCCCATTTTTACGAGTTCTGCTCTGGCAGCCGAAGCACGCTCATTGCTCAATTTTACGTTCATGGCGCTGTCGCCGGTATTATCGGTGTACCCGCCCAGTTTAACATGAACGCTGTTGTATGCATTGAGCATCTTGTACAGGTTGGTAAGCGCTGTTTTCGATTCGGCTTTCAGCTTACTGCTGCCGCTTTCGAAATACAGGTTTTCAACAGTGTACCAATTTGCTTTATCGAGCAGTTTGGCATCTTCTGTTTTAATGGCTTCATTGAGTGCAAACAAACGGCTGTCCGCATCCCATACTGACCACATCATCATTTGGCAACGGAACGTCCACTACTTTTCCAAGATCGTACACAAAATCGCCGGCTTCATTTACAGAGCCCCTGGTTGTTGATGTGGTAATGGTTTCCACACCTGTGCTATCTGTCTCCTTAATTATTTTTTCTTCCACCACTACAGGATTGCCTGTATGTGTTCCACCAGCAATGGCGGTCAATGCAGTGATCTTTGCCTGGCGGGCGTCATTTATTTTTTCTGCATGAATTTTAGCGATCGTGGGCGCTATAACCAGCGAAACAATGCTCATCAGTTTAATGAGGATGTTCATAGACGGTCCGGATGTATCTTTAAAAGGATCACCTACGGTATCGCCTGTAACAGAAGCCTTGTGCGGCTCAGATTTTTTATAATAGGTTTCGCCGTTTATCTCCACACCTTTTTCGAATGATTTTTTAGCATTGTCCCACGCACCACCTGCATTGTTCTGGAACATACCGATAAGTACACCGCTCACAGTAGCGCCTGCCAGGAAACCACCCAGCACTTCGGGACCAAAAATAAAACCCATCAATAACGGGCTGATAATGGCGATGGCACCCGGCAGCATCATTTTCTTTAAAGAGGCTTCGGTGGAAATGGCCACACATTTATCATATTCAGGCTTACCTGTACCTTCCATAATGCCCGGAATGGTGCGGAACTGGCGCCTTACTTCTTCCACCATGCTCATGGCAGCTTCACCCACGGCACGGATGGCCAGGGATGAGAAGATGAAAGGGATCATACCACCCACAAACAAGCCAGCCAGTACATCGGCATGGTAAATATCAATACCATCAATTTTTGCAATACCCACAAAAGCGGCAAAAAGCGCCAGGGCAGTTAATGCAGCAGAGGCAATGGCAAAACCTTTACCGGTAGCCGCAGTGGTGTTACCCACGGCATCCAGGATATCCGTTTTTTCACGAACTTCTTTTGGCAGTTCACTCATTTCGGCCACACCGCCAGCATTATCGGCAATAGGGCCAAATGCATCAATGGCCAGTTGCATGGCTGTAGTGGCCATCATACCGGCTGCGGCAATTGCCACACCATATAAACCTGCGCAGAGGTAAGAACCATAAATTCCGGAGGCCAGCACCAAAATAGGAAGGAAAGTACTTTCCATGCCCACCGCCAAACCGCCAATGATATTGGTGGCATGGCCGGTAGCGCTCTGCCGAACAATGCTCATTACCGGGCGTTTACCCATAGCTGTATAATATTCTGTAATGATGCTCATTAAAGTGCCCACAGCAAGCCCCACCATGATGGCGCCATATACGCCCATAGCAGTAAATTCATGCCCCCGAAGGCTCATATTTTCGGGCAACAACCAACTTACCAAAAAGAATGAAGCAATAGCAGTTAAAACGATAGAACCCCAATTGCCCATGTTCAATGCGTTCTGTACTTTTTGTGTGCTCAGCCCGGCGCTTTCGCTGATGCGTACGAACCAGGTTCCCACAATGGAGAATAAAATTCCCATTGCAGCTATGAGCATGGGTAATAAGATGGGAGAGAGCCCGTTGAAATTATCAACGGCAGTGGTCTCACGGCCCAACACCATGGTGGCCAGTACAGTGGCTACATACGAACCAAAAAGATCGGCGCCCATACCGGCAACATCGCCCACATTATCGCCCACATTATCGGCAATAGTGGCCGGGTTGCGTGGATCATCTTCGGGGATACCGGCTTCCACTTTACCCACCAGGTCGGCGCCTACATCGGCAGCCTTCGTATATATACCACCGCCCACACGTGCAAAAAGGGCAATTGATTCGGCACCCAGTGAAAAACCAGTGAGAATTTCAATTGCTTTTTCCATTCCTAATGTATGCACTACATCTAAACCCGGGGCAAATATTTGTTTTAATATGATGAACAGGCTTCCCAGTCCAAGTACTGCAAGCCCGGCCACACCCAGGCCCATTACACTACCGCCGGTAAAAGAAACCTTCAATGCTTTTGAAAGGCTGGTACGGGCCGCCTGTGCCGTACGCACATTGGCCTTGGTGGCCACTTTCATGCCTATAAAACCTGCCAGAGCGCTAAAGAAGGCGCCAATAACAAAGGCCACCGCAATACTCCAGTGGCTGTTTTCATTACTGTAACCCATGATGCCGAGCAGGAGGGCTGCAATAATTACAAAATAGGTCAGCACCTTATATTCGGCTTTCAGAAAAGCCATAGCGCCTTCGGCAATATAGTTGCTGATCTCCTGCATACGGGGCGTGCCTGCATCCTGCTTGCTTACCCACATAAACTTTACTAAAGTGTACAACAGGCCTACAATACCCATTGCCGGAACTACGTAAATCAAATTTTCCATATAGTTGTTTAAGTCTTGAAATTTTGGCTGGCAAAAATAGGGGAAAAGGGTCAAAAATGCTTGAAAATTTGGCTGTTAGCAGCCATAAACCCTAAATTTTGAAAGTAAATTCATAGGCTTGTAGGAAAAAAACAGAATTTAGGCTGCGTTAAATAGAATTACCAGGTGCAGTCACAGGAAATTCAGCGCCATAAATTAATAATAAATTAAAGCCGGCATTTTATGTAACTGGAAGGATACCAGAAAAGGCTTTCATCCCTATTAGGATGGTTGGTAAACCGCCATTTGATCCTGGTTTCCAATTTTCCGATTCGCCCGGCATATTGAAGTTTTATTCATTTAAAACCGTATCATTTTATTATACGATTGCCTGCCCAAAAGTCAGCAGGTTATTATCGGGATCTAGTAATGCAAATTCCTTTTGTCCCCAGGGCCTTATTCCCAGTTCAGCATTGGGATGAATGGTTATAGCCCTGTTCCTAAAATTTTGATATAATATTTCAATATCGTCCGTCCTGATATATACCTGGCCATCGTTTTCTTTTGGGTCAAGTCCTTTGGATGTAAAAAAATGAATTTCAATATTGTCTTTGTACAAAATCAGGTAATCATTATAGTCAGCCAGTTCTGTAAAACCTAATTTGTCAATATAAAAATGTTTTGTGGCGGATTTGTCCCGCATGGGCAATTTTGGATTGATGGCAGTGAGCATGTATTGGGTTTAAATATTTCTTTGATGGTGAAATTTATTTCTTGACTTACCCTTGGCTGGAAAATTATTTATACTCTTAAAAGTAATCATCTTTTTTATTCTATGAACCCCGGTGTATCAAATTCCTGTTCACTGGGGTTTATTGTTTTAGTAAAACGAATAAGCTGCAGTTCTGCCAGATTTACCAGTTCATATACGATTACCTGATCGAGGGTATCGGGTATATTTCCTTCATACTGATCTGCCATTAAACGAACATAAGCAGCAACCGTAAAGGTTCCGGTGGCCGATAAAAACAATTGCATTTGCCAACCTTTCAATGTAATGCTTTCAAGGCTGTGGGGTATGGTTACTAAAATGGCTTCATTGTCCAACCGGGTCCAATGGGCATTCCGTAAAAAATAGTAATCCCGTTTTTCAAAGGTCCACAGCAGGCGGAACGGAGGATATTTGTTATTTTTTCTGAATAGTTTAAACATGTTGCCTCACATGGATGGAGAATGCTATGATTTTTAATGATGAGCAGTTGTATTTTTTGTACTACCGCAAAAAGATGGATTTGCAGCATCACCAGAGATCCTGTCTTCACCCGAAAATAACACTTTTAAAGAGGAATATATAGAGCTGAATGGGTAAAAATTACCCTGCAGGTATTTATTTGATAAATGGCAGCCGATAAATAATGGCTAAGAGGCTGTAATTTTGGGTTTAAAAAAATTTAGCCATGCACACAGGAAACCTGCAATTCCTTTATACAAAAGACCTCAACAGGCTGAAAGCCGAACTGGAACAGTACCATTCAGAAAAAAATATTTGGGCAACAGATAAGGGCATTTCCAACAGTGCCGGAAATCTTTGCCTTCACCTGCTGGGCAACCTACATCATTTTATTGGAGCAGAGCTGGGACATACCGGTTATGTTCGCCAGCGCGACCTGGAGTTTTCGCAAAAAGATGTTTCAAGGGCAGTATTGTTACAGCAAATTGATGAGACCATTGCCATGATTAACAACACGCTTCAAAAACTCAGCCAACCAGATTATGAAAGGGAATATCCGCAAACGGTACTTCCGGCAAAAGTTTCTGTAGAGGCATTCCTGTTTTACCTAACCACGCATCTTGCCTACCATCTTGGCCAGGTAAACTATCACCGCAGGCTGCTGGATGTGGGATAAGCCGGGTGCACCAATACCGCAAAGAGGGTATTAACCATTCCGTCATCTATTGCTATATTTATTCAACTAAATTTCAGCAGTATGAAACAGTTCACCCTTTTTGTTGGGCTAACCTTTTGCTTAGATTGCACAGCTCAGAATGTGGGCATCGGTACTACTGTAGCCACAAGGGCAAAGTTAGAATTGCATGGGGCCGTAGATGCCACCACGGCCATTTTTGGCGGCGAAAGCAGTGGTGTATCTTTTCAGCGTGCCTGGCCCGGCATGGGTTTTAATATGTATTACGACGGGGGCAACCGTGCACTAAGTACTGGTTTTGGAGCCAAGCATTATTTTGATCCTTCAAGCGGCAATTATTATCTCGATATGCTCCCCAGCACAATTGCAGGCCAGGTAATGGGGTCGCCCAGGCGGGCGCTTTCTATTGCTTCAAGCGGGTTTTGTGCAGTAGGGGGAACCACTGTTCCAAATTCGGAACTCCAGTTACCCAATGTACTTGGCCACCGGAAACTTACCCTGTGGGAATCGGTAAACAACGACTATCAGTATTATGGTTTTGGGATACTTTCGGGGCAGCTCATCTATAATGTTCCGGGTCCCAGCCAGGCACATAAATTTTATGCTGGTGTAGATGCTTCCAATGCTTCGGTTTTGATGACCATTGGTGGTAATAAAATCGTAACCATCGGCGATGGTACTGTCAACAACAGCAAACTGGGCGTCAATTTATTGGGTAATCCGGTAACTACAGTGCATCTCAACGGCGCATTGGCTTTTTCCCGGGCATCGTACATCGTTAATAGTGGCAATACATTTGTAGACGTGGGTAATAATTCTTATGTACATATTAATTGCAACCAAAGTGGTACGCCCACCATAACCATTTCGAACGGACTCACAAACGGTCACATACTCATAATTGAAGCGGCACCGGCCTTTGCATTCACAATTGCCGATGCGGGTAATACAGAACTTTCGGCAAGCCATACTTTGAATGGAGCAGATATTTTGATGCTGATGTGGAGCGGCACCCGTTGGCTCGAAGTGAATTTCAGCAGTAATTAAGCCGGGCTTTAAAAGTCACAGTAATTTTCCGGCAGTTCCCGAGAAATCCTTAACTTACATTGCTTTGTTTTAACAGCTATCATGGTACAAAAACCTATTGCTGATGCACGAATAACCCTTTTTGCAGCAACATAAAACCATGATTAGTTAAAACGGTTCGTTTTTATCTGTACAGTTCCCGATATGGTATTTTTATTTGTTCAGGCATACACCGCATTGGGGCGGGGTTAGCATGCTTGTGTCATTTTATTGCGACCCAAATAATAGCAGTAAATAAAATGTCTTTTTTGAGTTTTGTATTGTTGGTCTTTACACTCCCTTAACCCGGCAGCATCATCAGTACAGGTAAAAGCCATCACCCGGGTGTTTATAGTTTTGTTTAACGATTAAATAAATTTTAGGCATTTCAAATATTCATCAATTCTAAAACACAAAAAATGAAAAAGAACCATGCATTTTACCTTGTCATTTCTTTACTTCTGGGTACGATCTTCATTGCCAGCTGTAATAATATGCAGGAGGAGAAAGCGGCCGATGCTGCAAAAACAGCTGAAACCATGCAGGCTTTGCCTGTTAAACCAGATCTCGCAAAATTAAAAACCGAAATCCAGGCTTTGGAAACGGCCTGGGCTGCTGCCGATAATGCCCGTGATTCAAATGCACTGGTTGCCCTTTTTGCCGATGATGCGGTAAGCCTGAGTAACAATAAGCCAATGCTGGTAGGTAAGGATGCTATAGCAAAAGATGTGGCAGCTTCTCTTGCAAAAAAAGACAAGGCAACAACAGTTGTGTATGAAGTGATGGATGTGTATGGTAACGACGACTGTGTAACAGAAGTGGGTAGGTCAATATCAAAAGATGCAGCAGGTAAAGTTACCTATACCGGTAAATATATGGCCATCTGGGAAAAGCGGAATGGAAAATTTCTATGCGTGAGAGAAATTTATAATGACGATGTTAAGGCTAAGTAAATCCTGATAACAAAAACATACCGGGGTGCTTTTATACAGCATCCCGGTATGTTGTATAAATGCTGCTATTGGGTAGCCTGTTCAGATAGTGCAGGCGCAAATCTTATTTCAACTCTTCAAAAACCCCCGTCTGCTTATTCTTACGCACATTGTCGGCGGTAAAATAACGGCCGTTCATGGCCACATAAACGCCAGCGGGCAGGGTTTGTGCAAAAGCGATGGCGCTTCCAAGATTAAACAGCCCGTCGGAACTGCCAAATTTAATAGGTATCATAGCGCCGGTAAGGATGATGGTTTTATCTTTTACCTTTTTGGAAATTATGCTGGCCGTGTCCGACATGGTGTCGGTGCCATGGGTGATCACGATCTGGTTTTCATCGCAGTTGATGCATTGGTGAACAATTAGTTCCCGGTCTTCATCGGTCATTTCCAGGCTGTCGACCATCATGAGCGTACGGATCTCCACATCTACCCGGTTGCGCCCCATTTCCAGCAGGTCGCTCATATGGGTATCTTTAAAATAAAGCTCGCCGTTAAGTTCATTGTACTCTTTGTCGAATGTGCCGCCGGTAATAAAGATTCGGATAGCCATAAATGATTATTAAAGCGTGAAGATAATATAAGATTCAGGTTGACTGCAAATATTTTGGCTACAATCCGGTAAATTCGTTTTTCAAGAAACGGTTATGGCATTAAAAAAACGGGCAGATTATATTTCCTGGGACGAATATTTCATGGGCGTGGCGCTGCTGAGCGCCCGGCGCAGCAAAGACCCGCATACACAGGTGGGAGCCTGCATTGTGAACGAAAAAAACAAGATCGTTGGGGCTGGTTACAACGGGCTTCCCATTGGCTGCGAAGATGATGAATTTCCCTGGGAAAAACAGGGCGAATTTCTCGATACCAAGTATCCCTATATATGCCATGCCGAGCTCAATGCCATACTCAACAATATTGGTATGGACCTGAAAGGATGCAAGATATACACGGCTCTTTTTCCCTGCAATGAATGTACAAAAGCCATCATACAGTCGGGCATTGCAGAAGTGATCTACCTTTCTGACAAATATGAAGGCAATGATATTTTCAAGGCATCCAGGATCATGCTCGACAAAGCCGGGGTAAAATACCGCAAAGTAGTTTCCAAGATCAGTAGCCTGCAGTTATCTTTTTCTGAAAATGATGTGTAAATCCCAATCATGAAAAAAATATTTTTTGTCTTTTCTCTTTTTGTTTATTACAAAGCACCCGCACAAAACAGGGTGGGAGCCGATGCCGATGCCATTGAGCAAAAACTGGTAGCCTGGCGGCAGGATCTGCACCGGCATCCCGAACTCGGAAACCGTGAAACCCGTACAGCAGGCATCATTGCAAAGCACCTTCAATCGTTGGGGATAGAAGTGAAAACCGGCGTGGCTTATACAGGTGTTGTGGGTTTACTAAAAGGCGGAAAACCCGGACCTGTAGTGGCTTTGCGTGCCGACATGGATGGCCTGCCGGTGGAGGAAAAAACAGGCCTTCCTTTTGCCTCCACTGTTAAAACGATCTATAACGGCCAGGAAACTTATGTAATGCATGCCTGCGGCCACGATGCACATGTGGCCATACTAATGGGTGTGGCCGAAATTCTGGCAGGCAGGAAAAAAGACCTGAAGGGTTCGGTGAAATTCATCTTTCAGCCTGCAGAAGAAGGTGCGCCAAAAGGAGAGGAGGGCGGCGCCAAACTGATGGTGAAGGAAGGCGTGCTCGAAAACCCCAAAGTGGATGTTATTTTCGGCCTGCACATGAAAGCCCAGTTTGAAACGGGTACTATTGCTTACAAGGCTGGTGGCCTGCTGGCTGCCGCTGCCGATATGAAAATAACGGTAAAGGGGAAACCGGCACATGGTGCCCAGCCCTGGCTTTCTGTAGACCCTGTGCTGGTAGCGGCACAGATCATCAGCAGCCTGCAGGGTATTGTAAGCAGGAATGTGAATATTACAAAGAATCCCGCTGTTGTCACCATTGGTTCCATACATGGCGGTAACCGTTTCAATATTATTCCCGAGGAGGTGGAAATGATGGGTACGATTCGTACGCTCAGCGTTGAAGATGAAAAACTGGTATTTGACCGGATAAAACAGGTGGCAGAAAAAACGGCAGAAGCAGCAGGTGCCACAGCCGTGGTGGAACTTCCCTATACCGTACATTATCCGGTTACATTAAATGACCCTGCGCTTACTGCACGCATGCTTCCATCGCTGGTAAAATCTGCTGGTGCGGGCAATGTGCGCCTGGTGCCGGCAGAGACCGGGGCGGAAGATTTTTCCTTTTATGCACAAAAAGTACCGGGGCTTTTTTTCTGGCTGGGCGCTTTGCCAAAAGGAAGGGATGCGGCCACTTCGGCCCCTCACCATACTTCCGGCTTTTTTCTGGATGAAGGCTCTTTTAAAACCGGCGTAAAAGCGCTGTGTAACCTGGTGTTTGACTATATGGAGATGGAAAAGTGATTTATATTATTGGAAAAATCTATACAGTAATAATAGATGCGAACTGCAAAATGAAGATAACATGGAAAGCTTACTTAAACCTGCCCGCTAAAATTTGAAGAGGATCATCACCATATTATTTGTATTTACAGCCATGGCGGCCATGCTGAACTGGTATGCCCGAAAAAAATTGACGCTTGCCTATGCAGAAGAGATGAGTTATAGCCAGCTCTATGAACAGGTAAACGAAAACGACCGTTCTGTATGGGCTTTTGCTTATGACAATAATTATTCAGCTGCTGAAAAAGAAAAGATAAAGCAGATCCTTAAAGACAGCATGCATATACTAGCATCGGACCCCTCTTATGTGAAGATGGAGAAAATAATCGCATGGTTGTATCCCTATGTTCCGGGCACCTACAATGAGCCGGGTGATTCAGTTTATTCCATGCCGGTAACAAAACTCATAGCCTGCATGCAGGTAAACAGCATAAAGGTTTTTTGCACCAACCATACCGAAATACTGGGACTGCTGGCCACCGAAGCCGGCTTGCAGGTTCGGTCGGTAACCAATGAAGGGGCTGTAAGCCCGGGAAAAGACCTTCATTCTTTCAATGAAATATTCATTCCGGAAGCTAACCGCTGGGCTTATGCAGACCTTACCCATGGTGTTGCATATATTAAAAAAAATGAGGTCCCGCTCAATATAGTGGAATTGAATGAACAGCTCAATTCAAAAAAATACGACAGCAGTATTAAACTGAAAATTTACAACAAAGGGCTCCGGGAGGAAAGGCTTGATAGGCTTCCAGAAACGGTAATTGGTTATATTAGCGGTGCAAGAAAATTCCGCTATTACTTTTCGGAATATTTACAAAACCAGCAGCCTGTTTCCTTCATGAACAGGGTACGGATTTTTATGAGTACCCGTCCTCAATTTGCGTTCAACGGTGAATTGCAGCGTTCGGCCAATCCTGCTTTTATGGCCCGTCTTATTAGTTCGTACACATTATTGGCCTGTGTAACCTGCTTTTTAATATTGATGATATACTGGCTTTTTTTGAGACGCAGAAAAAGAGTTTAATTATACAGGAGGTAAGCTGTGTTGATGACGAAATACTTAACTTTGCCGCTAAATATTTACTGGGTATGAAAAGGTTATTGTTTTTGATAGTGATTCTGCTGGCCGCTTTCAGCGTTTACTGGTATTTTCTCCGTACCAAGAAAAGCGCTAAGGCTGACACATCAGAAAAGCCAATATTATTGAAAAAACATTCCGAGGCTTTTAATAAAAGTATAGATGAGGTGGTGGCTGGATATTTATCTATAAAGGACGCATTTGTGAACGGCGATACTGCTGCTGCAAAGGCAAAAACAGCCGCATTTATACAATCGCTTGATGCCATTGATATGAAA
Source organism: uncultured Chitinophagaceae bacterium (assembly GCA_963754695.1). Taxonomy (GTDB): domain Bacteria; phylum Bacteroidota; class Bacteroidia; order Chitinophagales; family Chitinophagaceae; genus Ferruginibacter. The sequence continues at coordinate 559,106 of CAVWGU010000009.1, read as the reverse complement.
GAGCTTGAAAAAGACTCCGGCGCCATTGTTCAAACTGCCCAGGCAAGTATGATGGATATAAAATCGAATGCTGCCTCCCTGCTTAACCAGACAGATATCAAAGAGATGCGCAGGGATTTCAACATGGTCACAGAAATGATGTACCCTGCATTTTTTAAAGCCATTAATTACGAAGGCGCCACCCTCTACCTGATGAACTGTGCCTCGGCTTTTGGCGAAGCAGAATCGGCCAACTGGCTGAGCAAAGATACCGTTGTGGCAAACCCCTATCTTGGTAAAGCCATGCCGGTATGCGGCGAACTGAAAGATTCCGTGCTGGCAACTAAATAAAACCGGATGAACAACCCATTTGAGAATTTTTTACAATGATGTACCTTTTAAAAAAGTATCTTTTAGTCTGTGTAATAATGATCACAACGCAGTATGCCCAGGCGCAGAACCGGCATACCATTAGTGGTTATATAAAAGATGCCGCCACAGGTGAAACACTTATAGGCGCCAATATTTCCATTAAAGGAAATACAAAAGGGATCAGCAGCAACCAATACGGATTTTATTCCATTACACTTTCCGAAGGCAATTACAGTATTGTTTGTTCTTATGTTGGCTACAAGGCGCAAAATACGATGCTCAACCTTGTTTCAGATACGGCCATCAATATTTTGCTTAGCCCGGGCGTAACCCTGTCTGACGAAGTAGTGGTTACTTCCAGGCGGCGTGATAATAATGTAAAAACGGCCCAAATGGGCAAGATCAGCCTGCCGGTGGAACAAATAAAATCAATACCGGCATTATTGGGCGAAGTGGACCTGCTCAAAACCGTGCAGTTATTGCCAGGCATACGCAATGCAGGCGAAGGATCGGCAGGTATTTATGTTCGTGGCGGAGGTGCCGACCAGAACCTGATCATGCTCGATGACGCAGTGGTGTACAATACCGGTCATTTGTTTGGTTTTTTTTCCATTTTTAATGCAGATGCCATCAAAAATGTTTCGCTCATCAAGGGGGGAATGCCTGCACAGTACGGGGGCAGGCTTTCCAGTGTGCTGGATATCTCTATGAAAGAAGGCAATAACCAGAAGTTGCAGATTGATGGCGGTATTGGATTGATCGCATCGAGGTTTTCCATCCAGGGGCCTGTTGTAAAAGATAAATCCTCTTTCATTGTTTCTGCCCGCCGTACTTATATTGATGCCCTTACTAAACCATTTATAAGCAAGCAAAGCCAGTTTTATGGTTCCGGTTATTATTTCTATGACCTCAATGCCAAATTCAATTACCGTTTTACAGAAAAAGACAGGATCTACCTGAGTGGTTATTTTGGCCGCGACGTTTTTGATTTCCGAAACGGGCGTCAAAGCCTGAAAGTGAATATTCCCTGGGGAAATGCCACCGGTACTTTACGCTGGAACCATGTGTTCAACAACAAATTGTTTTCAAATACCACGCTGGTATATAATGATTACAATTTTAAATTTGGCGCTGCTCAAAATAATCTTGAAGTACAGCTGGCTTCCGGAATACGGGACCTTAACCTTAAAACCGATTTTGATTTTTACCCGTTTTCCAACCATAAACTTAAATTTGGAGGGCTTTATACTTATCATAAGTTTACCCCTTCGGTTGTAAGTGGCAGGCAGGATTCAGTGGTGTTCAATCCTTTAAATGCACAGGTGAAATACGCACATGAAACGGCGCTTTACCTGCAGGACGACTGGGAAATAAGCCCCGATTTTAAAGTGAATATGGGATTGCGTTTCAGTAGTTTTCAGCAGATAGGGCCGCATAAAATTTATACCACCGATGCCGATAACAACAGGCTCGACAGTGTTGTTTATCAAAAAGGGAAGCCTGTAAAAACCTATTCGGGCCTGGAGCCAAGGCTTACCATGAGGTACAGCATCAACGAAGAAACTTCTGTAAAGGCATCGGTAACCCGCAACCTGCAATACATTCACCTGGTGAGTAATGCAGGCACCACGCTGCCAACTGATCTTTGGGTACCCAGCACTTATCGGGTGAAGCCACAGATAAGCTGGTTGTATGCTGCAGGGCTTTTCAAGAATTTTACAAACAATACCTATGAAACTTCGGTGGAAGTTTATTATAAAAGTCTTGATAACCAGATTGAATACCGGGAAGGGTACACACCCAATACACTCGAGGATACAGAGCAGGATTTTACATTTGGCAAAGGCTGGAGTTACGGAACAGAGTTTTTCGTAAACAAAATAAAGGGAAGACTGACCGGCTGGGTTGGTTATACCCTCAGCTATACCTGGAGGAAATTTGATAAGCTGAATGCAGGGGAAAAATTTCCGGCAAAATTCGACCGGCGGCACGATATGAGCGTGGTAGCGATGTACCAGCTCAATAAACGGTGGAAATTATCTGGCACATTCGTTTTTGGCACCGGCAACTCATTCAGCATGCCAGAAAGTTTTTATATATTCAACGGAACCATTTCACAGCAATATAGTGGTATCAACCAGTACCGACTCCCTTCTTATCACCGCATTGACCTGGCAGCCATTCTTTCTCCTAAGAAAAATGAAAACCGTAAATGGAAAACAGAATGGGTATTTGCCGTTTACAATGCCTACAGCCGGCAAAACCCTTATTTCATTTATTTCGACCAAACAGGAAGCCCTTTTGATGGCTCGCTTAAAGTGCAGGCCAAGCAGGTTTCCATCTTCCCTATAATTCCTTCTGTTACATGGAATTTTAAGTTTTAACGCCCATTTTGTAGGAGCAGTTTTACAGCGTCTGTAGCCGATTTATTACATTTTCAGCACTTTCTTTTTTATTGATACTAAAAGGAGCTGCAGGCCGTTAACGATGTATATAATTAGCATCAGTACCTATGCTTTTTATGTAAAACAGGGCTAAACCTCCAATATTGTTGACTATGAAAAAACTTTACCAAACCATACTGGTATTACCAGTACTATTATTATTGGCAGTGGTTGCAAACGGTCAGGACTGCTCACTACTGCAAACTTCTGCAAGGGCTTATGAATCAAGATGTGCTGCCACTGGTTCGATAAAAGTAACAGCTACCGGCGGCAGCGGCGATTACAAATACAAAGTTTCAGGGCCTGTAAGCACCAATTTCACCACCACCGATTCCATTACCGGGCTTTCTGCAGGAAGTTACACCGTTTATATAACGGATATCATCACAAACTGTACCGATTCCATTCAGAATGTTCGTGTTCCCGGTACGTATGAAGATCCACGATTTACACTTGTTAAACAAGACGTTACCTGCGATAATGTAGCAAACGGCTCCATCAGCATTGACAGTATTGCCAATGGCAGGGCGCCTTTCTCATTTTCTATAGTGGCCCCTTCCACTATGGGAGTGGGCACTAGTAACAGCACAGGTGTTTTCAATAATCTCCCGGCAGGCAGTTACAGCATCCAGCTGAGAGATTCCTGCGGCGGTATCCAAACAAGGCAGATCAGCATCTACGATTATACCTGGTGGATAGAAGCTTATCCTTTTGCCCGGGTATCGTGCAATGAAGTGAGCGGCTATATACTGGTAAGGGATATCCAGGGTAATACAAGTACAGGAAGCGGGCTGCCGGGTTTTACTTATGGCATTATACGGGGTGTTGGCGATACCATTTGGCAAACCACCCCTTATTTTAGTTTTACTCTGCTCTCCCAATGCGCCGTTTGAGATCATTGTAAAAGATGCTTGCGGTGCTATTAAAAAGGCATGGGTAACACTTTATTCAACACCGTCTGTAGGACAAGACGTGCAGCTTTCTGATTTTGCATGCTTTAGTTTTACGGCTACGGTAGTGGATGTGGTCAATTTGATCAGTCCGTCCTTTTGTTTATACGATTCGGCCAATGTACTGCTCGGATGCAACAGTACAGGTGTTTTCAGTAATCTTCCATACGGCAGTTATTGTATACAGGTGAAGGATTCCTGTACCGACAGTACGTTTAACCGTTGTTTTACAGCAAGCCATCCAGCATCAAGTATAGACCAGGCGGTGGATATCCGCGACAGGGCCTGCTCTACATTTACAGCAGTTATTACCGGGCAGCAAAACATTTTCATCCCGGAATATTGCCTGTACACCGAATCGGATTCATTAATTACCTGCAATGCAACCGGGGTATTTACCGATCTGCCTTATGGGCGTTATTGCATTAAACTTACCGACCGCTGTACCGATACCACGATCACCCGTTGTTTTGAAGCATTCAGGCCATTACCATCCCTTGGTGGCTTTTCTCAATACTACCTTAATTGTACCACGGTTACCTTAACAGTTAACGGTGACTCAAGTTATCATTCCCAATATTGTTTATACGATACTGCCGGTGTTTTGATAGCCTGTAACAGTACGGGTATTTTCGACAGTATCCCAATTGGCTATTACTGTGCCACCATGTACGATGCCTGTTACGATACCACTATTACTTATTGTGCCAGTATACCCGGCCCGGTATTGGAAAATGATCTGAGCATAAGGGTTAGAAGCCGTACCTGCACCAGTTTTACTTTACTGGCATCGAGCTACCAGGTGGATGGGGAATATTGCCTGTACGATTCTTCCGGTACCCTTATCGGTTGCGATTCTACCGGCGTATTTACCAACCTGCCATATGGGTATTATTGTGTTACGGGAACAATTTCCTGTCCCGATACCACATTCAGAACATGTATCAATGTGGAACGACCGGAGCCTTCTGTAAACAGCACTATACGAACAAGCGATCTTACCTGTTCCACTTTTACTGCATTCGTAACCGGTCAGCAAAACCTTACTAATCCAAACTATTGTTTATACGATGAGTATGATACACTCATCGCCTGCAATACAACGGGGGTTTTCAATAACCTTACTTACGGCAGTTATTGCATTAAAATTACCGATGGATGTGTGGACACTACCATTGTAAACTGCTTTACCAGGTATCCCACTCCGGTAAGCCTGCAAGGTGTACCCGGAAAATCCTGTGCATTAGGGTTCTCTACCTTCTATCTTACATTTAATGGAACCAATCCTCCCTATAACGTAGTAATTTATAACCCCGATCAAACGGTACTTCAAACCAGCACCTATACAAACAATAATGCTTACTTTGATGGTATACCAGGGTTGCCCGACAGCCTGATGTACACCGTAGTGGTGGCAGATGCCTGTGGTAATTCCGATACCATCAGCCTGGCTGCGCCTTTTGGTTTTTACAGAAGGAATTTTACGGTGTTAAATAAGTGTCCGGGAGCCACCTGGGCGAGCGGGTCGGGAAATATAACGGGAACCATTAGCACCAATATGGGAACCATGGAAGCCCAGATTATTTCAAAAGACGGTGTGTATTTGTCGCCGGCCATAAACCCCACCAGCAATAACGGGGTGCAGGTTTCCTTTAATGATCTTGGCCCCGGCGTGTATGTGGTAAAAAACTGGGAAAACACGTGCCAAAGACCTTATTACGATACAGTAACCATCAGGCCCTATCAGTTTCCATCACTTGACAACTCATCGGCATTCCAATGTGATTTTGGTGGCTTTAGCCTCAGTGCGTTTGTGACAAACGGGGTAGGGCCGTATACATATGAAATTATCGGTAGTACGCCTTCTACGCCTTCTATCATAGCTGGCCCGCAAGCAAGCCCGCTTTTTTCGATCAATAATGGGTCTATGTATTCGCTCATAAGGCTGAGGGTTACCGATGCCTGCGGCAATGCATCGCTGGGAGATGCCAGTATATTGCCGCTGGCTTTGAATGGTATTGTCGTTTCAAACGACTGCCTCATGCAGCCAACATCACTTACGGTGGATAATATTAATGGAGCCACTTATGCCTGGTACAAAAAACTTACGGCAACGGGTACAGACAGTACCTTCCTTGGAAATTCGAACAGTGTGTTTATTCCGCAGGTCTTACATTCCGACACCGGTGTTTATGTTTGCTATCTCTCTGTAAATTCCGGATGTATCAGGCGCACTTATATTTATAACCTTACCGGCGACTGCCATACTATTTTGCCCCTTAAACTGCAGGAATTTACAGGACATGCCCGTGGCACAGAAAATGTACTGCAGTGGAAAACACAGTTAGAACAGGACCTGAGCCATTTCACTGTGGAAAAGAAAGATGAATCTGGTTTATTCAAAGACCTGGGAAGGGTAAAGGCTGCCGGCAATTCACAATTACCAAAACAATACGAATTCGTGGATGCATCACCGGTCAATGGCAAAACCTATTACCGGTTAAAAATGACCGATCTTAATGGCGATGTCAGCTATAGTAATGTAATTGCTGTAAGCAATGGCAAAAAAGATGCGATTTACGTGTATCCAAACCCGGTAAGGGAGCAGTTGAACATCAGTTTTGCTGTAAAGGAAAAAGCATCCTATTCCATCAGGTTGTACAGTGGAACCGGACAGTTGCTCAGTACCAGCCGCTATATGGCTTTTCCAGGGTCTGTTTACCAGTTAAAAAGACCTGCCGGCGTACAGCGGGGAAATTATATACTACAGGCAGTTGATGAAAGAACAGGAACAGTACATAATGAAAAACTGATATTTCAATAATAAAAAAGCTGCAAGTTTTTGCAGAAAAACTTTCAAACCTTATATTTGCGGCGGAGAGATGTCAGAGCGGTTTAATGAGGCGGTCTTGAAAACCGTTGACTGTCACAGGTCCGGGGGTTCGAATCCCTCTCTCTCCGCCAGGGCCCTGTATCTTAACAAGATACGGGGCTTTGTTTTAATTGTTTTTGAGAATTCATTTTACTGCAGCCGATGTATTGCTGACGCTGTTTACGCATTTCCGGAAGTGAAACTGAACCACAAATAATCTATGCGTTTATGCTGTTTCATGATATTGCTCCTCTACCGGTTTTATGCTCAAATTGGGTCCGAGCGGGGTTTTCACCAGAAAAAACTGCGGATAAAAACAGTGCTGCAGTGAAACCCCGCGTTCGAATGATGTTTATTTTTTACAAAAGCCATACCCGTGTCTGTAAAGTTTAATCATTCTGATGAATATTCGATGTATTTCTGCAAATTGGGTCCGAGCGGGGTTTTCACCAGAAAAAACTGCGGATAAAAACAGTGCTGCAGTGAAACCCCGCGTTCGAATGATGTTTATTTTTTACAAAAGCCATACCCGTGTCTGTAAAGTTTAATCATTCTGATGAATATTCGATGTATTTCTGCAGCTTCACCTGTTTCGAGTGGATACCGCTTTTTAACATCACCCAGAGTTACGACCTGGTATATAAATGGTTCAGGATATTAAAAGATAAAAATATAGTAGTGTTGGCTTTTGTTATAATGCCTAACCACCTGCATTTTATTCTTTATTTTTCTAGACCTGGCTTTCGGTTAAACAGTATTATTTCAAATGGAAAGCGTTTTATAGCTTATGAAATAGTAAAGCGGCTAAAGGCAGCTGGAGAATTAATATTGTTACAGCATCTGAATGCATCGTTATCATTAAGGGAAATTAAAAAGGGTCAGCGGCACAAGGTATTTGAAGAATCATTTGATGCAAAGCCAATTTTTACGGATAAATTCCTGGATCAGAAAATTCTTTATATACATTTAAACCCAGTGCGGGGAAAATGGAATCTGGCTAACCATTTCACAGAATATGAGCACAGTAGTGCTTCGTTTTATGAACTTAATGAAGTAAAATATTTTGAACCGGTACATTACAGGAACTTGTAGTTGGGTTAAAGATATTTGAGATAAAGTAAAGACGCGGGGTTTCACGGAAGTTTTCGGTACTATGTCCTCTTCCACTGTGAAAACCCCGCTTTGACCTTACGGATATTTTTTCAGTGGCTTTCAATAGCGTGGCCCGCCATTTTTTTGCTTATAGCCAGTGCAGCAGTTGCTTTTCTTAGTAATTGTCGCAGTCTTAGCTTTGGCTGGTGCAGTTTAGGAATCTCCGGATGTGAAACTGAACCACAAATAATCTATGCGTTTATGCTGTTTCATGATATTTCTCCTCCACCGGTTTTATGCTCAAATTACAAATAAGACCAATTACCAGTAACGCTGCCATTACATACATGGTACTGGAATAAACCTGAGCCCTGGGAAGTTTACTTACTTCCAGTTGGTATTGCCGCATGTAGTTGATCAATACCGGCCCCAGTATGGCTGCCATACTCCAGGCCAGTAAAAGCCTGCCGTGAATAGCGCCTACCTGTTTGGTTCCAAAAAGATCTTTGAGGTAGGCAGGAATAGTAGCGAAACCTCCTCCATACATACTCATGATGACCGCAAAAGCGGCAATAAATAAAAATGCAGAACCCGATGCACCCACTGTTGGAATGGCCGAATACAAAATGATGCCTGCAGTAAAAAAGATACTGTAAGTGTTTTTGCGGCCAATTTTATCAGAAAGGGATGACCAGATAAACCGGCCTGCCATATTAAATAAACTCAGCAGCATTACAAAACCGGCAGCTGCAGATGCATCAATAGCGTTGGCCTTTCCAACAGATTCAACAGAAAATAATTCCTGTATCATCACAGAAGCCTGTCCAAGTACGCCAATGCCAGCCGTAACATTCATCATCAGTACAAAAAACAGGAGGTAGAACTGGGGCGTTTTTATGGCATTATCTGCCAGTACATGTGCACGGGTAACTAATTTTTGGACCGCTTTTTTTGCAGGGTCAAAGCCTGCAGGTTTCCAGTTTTCGGCGGGTACCCTTACGATGAAGGCACCAAACATCATCAGCACAAAATAGAGGGCACCCAACACCATAAATGTTTCGCCCACGCCGTTGGATTGTTCATGGCTGAAATGGTTCATTAAAAAAACAGAAAGGGGAGAAGCGATCATGCCCCCGCCGCCAAAACCCATAATAGCCATTCCGGTAGCCATGCCCGGCCGGTCGGGAAACCATTTGATAAGGGTGGAAACAGGTGAAATATATCCCAGCCCAAGACCAATGCCACCTATAACACCCGACCCAAGGTACAGCAGCCAAATCTGGTGCAGATAAATGCCCAGCGCAGAAATAAGAAAACCACTGCAGAAACAAACGGCAGAGGCAAACATGGCTGCCCGTGGCCCTGCTTTTTCCATCCATTTGCCAAACACGGCTGCTGAAGCACCCAGGAAAAAAAGCGCCAGGCTGAATATCCAGCCCAATGTGGTAAGTTTCCAATCACCGGGAGCAGAGGCTGTAATACCAATCAGTTTGGTAAGCGGCTGGTTAAAAACACTGAAAGCGTAGATCTGCCCAATACATAAATGAATAGAGAGAGCTGCCACAGGCACTTTCCAGCGGTTATACCCCGGCGGTGCAATCGTATTTTCTCTCGAAAAAAAAGACATAGCAGGCAATTGAGGCCGCAAAGTAGCATTTGCGACCAAGATGAAAAATGACTTAAATCCTGTTTTTTAAAAAAATGACTTTCTATAATTTATAGTCAGTTCAGAAAATAACAAACCCCGGATTAAGGCCGGGGTTTTTGTTTTATATCAAAAATAAATTGTGTCCCCGCGGGGTTTTCACCAGATAAACCTGCGGATAATACAAGGCTGCCGTGAAACCCCGCGTTTGTTGAATGCTTATTTTTGAACAAAGCATTACTATGTCCGTAAAATTTAAGCACTCCGATGAATACTCCACCTATTTCTGCACTTTTACTTGTTTTGAATGGAAGCCACTCTTCGACATCAGCAATAGCTATGATCTTGTGTATAAGTGGTTCAGGATATTGAGCAAAAAAAACATTAAAGTGCTGGCTTATGTAATAATGCCCAACCACCTGCATTTTATTCTTTATTTTTCTAAACCCGGCTTTCGGCTAAACAGTATCATTTCTAATGCAAAACGTTTTATGGCCTACGAAATCGTTAAACGGCTGAATGCCTTGGAGCAGTTGGCATTGCTGGGGCATTTGCATACAGCACTTACCACCAGGGAACTAAGAAAGGGGCAGCTACACAGAATATTTGAAAAGTCATTTGATGCAAAACCAGTGTTTACAGATGATTTTCTTTATCAGAAAATTCTTTACATACACCTAAATCCGTTACGTGGTAAATGGAACCTGGTGAATCATTTTACAGATTATGAACATAGTAGTGCTTCTTTTTATGAGATGAATGAAATAAAACATTTTGAACCTGTTCATTACAGGGATTTGTAGCTTGGGTAGTGATCGTTTTAACAATGAACTGACGCGGGGTTTCACGGAAGTATTCAATAAAACAAAATCAGTCCGGTGAAAACCCCGCTGGAACCTCCGGTTATTTAACTGATAAAACCCTGGCAGCACCGGGTATCAATAAAAAAACCCCGGCTCAATACCAGAGTTTTCAAGTATATGGAAAGAAATTATTACTTATGCGCCTCTATCTTCTTTACAAAATTAGCTTTTGGCTGTGCGCCCACTAATTTATCCACCACCTGTCCGTTCTTAATAAAAAGGATCGCAGGAATGCTGGTAATGCCGTAGTTCATGGAAACCTGCGGGTTATTATCTACATTCACTTTTCCCACTTTTACTTTTCCATCGTATTCTTTACTCAGTTCTTCAATTACAGGTCCTATTGCACGGCAGGGGCCGCACCATTCTGCCCAAAAATCTATTACAGTCAGCTTATCTGAATCAAGTACTTCAGTTTTAAAATTGTTGTCGGTGAGTTCTAATGCCATAATGGTATATTTAAATTTGTTTGTTGAAATAGAACTGCAAATTTACAGCCATTCGCCCGATTCTGCACGAATGACATATCCACAGGATGTTACGAAATTGGTAAATGTTAAAAAGGCAGTGTAATAAGCAGTTCCTGTCAGCCCGCCACCACGCTCACATTCATATACTGGTGATTGTTGATGTATTCGGCCATATCGTCATTCATGGTAAACCCTTTTTCGAGCGTGTACATACCCACTTTCAAGTCTTTTTCGGTATCACGCACATTGAAGCGGATAATGCTGCCGCCGGGATGTTTTTTGATATTACTGTCCATAAATTCCACCAATTCATCATCTATAAACTGTGGTTCAATATCTATTACCAGTTGTTTGGTAAGGGTTTGCTTCACGGTTTCGAGCAGGTGCAGTTTTGAAATGCGGAATTCGTACTGGTCTGTATTGTACCGCTGGCGAAATGCGCCTTCAATCAGTACGATCATCCCTTTTTCGAGATAATTCTGGTAACGTACATAATCTTCTCCAAACAGGGCAAATTCTGATTTGCCACTAAAGTCTTCCATATGGAGGATGCCGAAATTTTTCCCGGTCTTTGTTAAACGGTGCTGTGCATCTATTACCAAACCCGCCAGCCGGAAACTTTTTGAAGTGGGGATGATGCCCACTGCATTTTTCACTTCCAGGTAATCGGCCAGGGAAGTGATATTATAATATTTCAGTTCAAATTTGTAATTATCCAACGGGTGGCCACTCATATACATACCGGTCACTTCCTTTTCATAATCGAGTTGTTCTATGAGCTGCCAGGGCATACAGGGCAATAATTTGGGTGGCATGATCTCAGGCATCTGCATATCGCCAAACAGGGTATTTACAGAACTTTGTGCCTGTGTTTGAAACACCTGTCCAAACTTTACGATCTTATCCATAGATACCGCATCGCCGGGTGCCTGGTAAAAATATTGTGCCCGGTGCATCTCCGTAAAACTATCGAAGGCGCCGCTGTACACCAGGCTTTCTAATGTTTTTTTACTGACCGCACGCAGGCTCACCCGTTTCACCAGGTCGAAAATATCTTTAAACCTTCCATGTTTATTTCTCTCTTCAATAATATTGTCGATGGCAGCTTCGCCCACGCCTTTTAACCCGCTGAAACCAAAACGGATCTCGCCTTTTTCATTTACTGCAAAACCATTTTGCGATTCGTTGATATCGGGTCCCAGTACTTTAATGCCCATGGGTTTGCACTCTTCCATAAAGAAAGTGATCTTATCAATACTGCCGGCATGGTTAAGCACAGCAGCCATATACTCGCTTGGATAATGAGCTTTTAAATAAGCTGTTTGATAGGCCACTAATGCATAACAGGTGGAATGCGATTTATTGAACGCATATTGTGCAAATGCCTCCCAGTCGGTCCACACTTTTTCCAGTTTGTCCTTTGGATGCCCTTTTGCCACAGCGCCGTCTATGAATTTTACTTTCATTTTATCGAGCACCGCTTTCTGCTTTTTACCCATGGCCTTGCGCAGCACATCCGCATCACCCTTGCTGAAACCGCCCAACTTTTGAGAAAGCAGCATCACCTGCTCCTGGTAAACCGTAATACCGTAGGTTTCTTTAAGGTATTCTTCCATATCATCCAGGTCGTACTGTACAATTTCACGCCCGTGTTTGCGTGCCACATAAGAAGGGATATAGCTCATGGGGCCGGGCCTGTAGAGGGCGTTCATGGCAATCAGATCGTCAAATTTATCGGGCTTCAGCTCCCGCAGGTATTTTTGCATCCCGGGACTTTCAAACTGGAACGTTCCATTGGTATCGCCATGCTGGTAAAGTGCATAGGTCTTTTCATCATCAAGCGGAATGGTATCAATATCGATCTCCACTCCATGGTTCTTTTTGATAAGTGATAAGGCCGTTTTTAAAATACTCAATGTTTTAAGGCCAAGAAAATCCATTTTAATTACACCGGCTTCTTCAATGCTGTTTCCCTCTATTTGTGTAAGCCAAAGATCAGATTCTTTTGACGTGGCTACCGGAATAAGTTCTGTGAGATCTTTAGGTGCAATGATGATGCCTGCGGCATGAATGCCGGTGTTACGTACCGAACCCTCGAGTATTTCTGCTTCATGAAGTATTTTCGAAGGGAGGTCATTGCCCTTGTAGATTTCGCGGAGGCGTTTTACACTTTCTATTTCATCGGCGCCGAGCTGTTCCTTTTCATCGAGCGATTTTTCGCCGCTGCTGTCTTTTGTAAAGGGCGCATGCAATAATCTTTTTAAATTAATGCCCGGTCTTTCCGGCACCAGTTTTGATAATGCACGGCTTTCTGGAAGCGGGAGATCCATTACACGGGCCACATCGGCAATACTGCTTTTGGCTGCCATAGTGCCGTAAGTGATGATCTGTGCCACCTGGTTTTTACCGTATTTGTTCACCACGTAATCTATCACTTTCTGGCGGCCTTCATCGTCAAAATCCGTATCAATATCGGGCATGCTCTTGCGCTCCGGGTTAAGGAAACGCTCAAACAGCAAATTGTATTTAATGGGATCAATATTGGTGATGCCGATGCAATAAGCCACCACACTGCCTGCAGCCGAACCACGGCCGGGGCCCACAAACACACCAATATCCCGGCCTGCTTTTATAAAATCGCTTACAATAAGGAAGTAGCCGGCAAATCCCATTTTTTCAATTACACCCAGTTCAAACCTGATTCGTTCTTCGGTTTCGGGACTAAGGATCTGGTAGCGTTTTGCGGCGCCGGCCCAGGTAATGCTGGCAAGGTATTCGTCCTGCGTTTTAAAATTAGATGGCACTACAAAGTGGGGGAGCAGGATATCCCGTTTGAGGTCGAGCAGCTGAACCTTATCCACTATTTCATTGGTATTATCAATAGCAGCCGGAATATCTTTAAAAGTTTCGGTCATTTCGGCCGTGTTCTTCAAATAGAACTGGTCGTTGAAAAAACCAAAGCGTTTGCCTTTTGCCAGCACATCATCATCGGTAAATTCACGCAGGGCAGGGGTGCTTTGTTTTTCGCCGGTATTGATGCAGAGTAAAATATCGTGGGCATTGAAATCTTTTTGGTCTACATAGTGGCTGTCGTTGCTGGCAATTACTTTAACCTTATACTTTTTTGCAAATTTCAGCAGCACTTCATTCACTTTGTCCTGCTCTGGAATGCCATGGCGCTGCAGTTCTACATAATAATCTTCCTGGAAAATATTGAGCCACCATTTGAATTCGTTTTCGCCCTCGGCCTCTCCTTTTTTTAAAATGGTTTGCGGTACCAGCGCACCCAGGCAGCAGGTGGTGGCAATCAATCCTTCGTGGTATTTATGAATAAGGGTCTTATCAATACGGGGATATTTGCTGTACATCCCTTCTATATAACCGAGCGAGGTAAGCTTTACTAAATTTTTATAACCTATCTCATTTTTTGCCAGCAATATCTGGTGATGGCGGGGATCTCTTTCGTCTTTACTAAAGGTTTTCCTGGTCCTGTCCTGGGTAATATAAAATTCGCAACCCAGCACGGGTTTTACCTTTAGGCTGCCATCCTCGTTTTTATGGTTATAGGCTTCCTTTACAAATTCAAAAGCGCCAAACATATTACCATGGTCGCTGATGGCCAGGGCGGGCATGCCATCGGCAATGGCTTTTTTGTACAGGTTCTTAATGGAAGCGGCCCCATCGAGCAGGGAATATTGTGTATGTACGTGGAGGTGGGAGAATTTCATTATTTGTTAGGATCTGAACAGCGAATTTCCGTAAAAAAGGCGGGAAGTTTTGGGGATTTTGTCCACAGGTGATGCCAGCCTGCTCACACAAGGATTTCACATGATAACCCATAGCTATAGGCGGTTGTGAACCAACACGTCCGGCTGATGAGCTGGAAGAATAATGCTTAGAATTGAAAATGGAAGGGGTTAAAGGTCAGTAAGGGGCGTTAAAGCGGAGTTTCCTGAAAGTATACAAAGAGCGGTCAAATCAGGAAGTGAAAACTGCTAAGACAACGCTTCAACATTATTTCCAGCAAAAGGTTAAAAAAAGCAGGAATACTGTGATGGAATGTTTAAAAAGCCACTCAGGCAAGGTGGTTTTAAATTTAATGTATCAAGTTATAGGTTTTTTGTAAATTAGGAGATGCAAAAACCCCTTCTATTGCTGCTTGTTTTTATTGGGCTGTCTGCTAACAGTATGCTGGCCCAAACCAAGGTCATAGATTCATTACTTAGCACATTACCCACTTCAAAGGACGATACGGGCAAAGTTATTGCATACCGGATGCTTGCAGGATTAGTAAGAAGCTCGGATCCGCTAAAAGCTGTTGAGTATGGTAAAGCAGGGGTTACGCTGGGAAAAAAGCTTGGCTTCGATAAAGGTGTTGCCGGTTGCTTGTTAAATATTTCCGCCTGCTATAGTTCTGCTTCAAAAATTGATTCAGCATTGGCGTATATTGATATGGCTATCCATTATTCTCACCGGGCTACTGACCCTAACCGGCTGGCACTTGCCTACCTCAACAGGGCCGATATTAATATGCAATTGAGCAACCTGAATCAATCCTTAAAAGATTGCGATACCTCACTGCAATTTGCAGAAAAAGCAAATAATGATGATAGAAGGGCAAGGGTTTTTCAAACGATAGGATCTGTATATTACAGGCAGGAGCAATGGCAGCAAAGTGCCGGTTACTACGATAAAGCGTACAATTTGTATAACAGGATCGGCAACAGGCAGATGTGTGCCATTGTATTAAATAATAATGGCAATGTTTACAAGCAACTTGGTGATTATGAAAGATCTTTCGCATCTTTTTTGAACGCCATTTCAATTGGTGATAGCCTGAAAGACTTTAACAATCTTTCCATGTATCATGAAAACCTGAGTGATGCTTATTTACAGGCCAATAATATTCAATTGGCAGAAAAATATGCAATGATTTCATTAGGTTTTGCTGTAAAACAAAAAAATAATATACAAATGGCAAATGCATACGAATGCATGGGCAGTGTGTATTTGAAACAGCAAAAATTTTCGCAGGCCATTGAAGCCGGCCAAAAGGCTTTTGATCTTTCGAAAAATGAAAATGATATCAATATTCAGTTTGAATCGTCCGATTTGCTGGCGGAGGCTTTTTCCAAATCGGGAAACCCAGCTAAGGCATTTGAATTTCTCAAACTAAATAAAGAGATAAATGATAGGCTTAGTAAGCAACAGTTTTCCGAAGATATTGCCGCTATGCAAACCCGTTTTAAAGTGGATGAAAAGGATAAAGAAATACTTTTACTCGGTAAGAATGAAGAAATACAACAGCAAAAACTGAAACAGCAGCGGTTTTTATTGATAACATCTGCGGCCATTGCTTTATTGGCATTCATCGGAATTGGTCTTTTGATCAACCGTAACCGCTTACGGCAACAGATGAAAGAAATGGAATTACGTAACCAGATTGCTGCCGACCTGCATGATGAAATTGGCAGTTCGCTCAGCAGCATCCACCTGCTGAGCCAGATGGCAGCACAGCGGGAAAACGAAGCAGCCCACAAAGACATACTGGCTAAAATGAGCGGCAATGCCCGCGAAACACTGGATAAAATGGCCGACATCGTATGGATGATAAAACCAGCAGAAAGCGAAGGAGCTGGCTTAATACAAAGGATGGAACGGTTTGCTTATGAAATAGGCAGCAGTAAGAATATCGAAACGCTGATTGAAATTAGTGAACTTGAAAAACTAAGCCTCAGCATGGAGCAACGGAAAAACCTATATCTCGTTTTTAAAGAGGCGCTGAATAATGCAGTGAAATATTCTGGTACAGAAAGGATAGAAGTAAATGCAAAACTTATAAATAAGGAACTGATATTATCGATAAAAGACTATGGGAAAGGTTTTGATATTCAAACAACAGGTAAAGGGAATGGATTAGAAAATATGAAACACCGGGCGGCAGAGATGAAAGGGCAGATACGGATTGACTCAGTAGCAGGGATTGGTACCGAAATAACCCTGAAAGTGCCGGTATAGTATATTTATTTATTTGCCTTTCTTTTCCGGGTTCTTTAGGTTGTTCCAAGTTTACATATTCACCCTAATTCGCTATATAAACGCAATGTTTTTTTAATCACTTTTGTAAAAAGGAGAAATTTTGATAAGAGTAGCCGTTTTTGAAGACAACAAACACCTGCGGGAGACTTTTGAACTCCTGCTCAACCATACAGAAGGATTTACCTGCTCTGGTTCCTGGCCCGATTGCCGCAACATTATTTCCCATTTAGAAATTTCACCCGCCGATATTGTACTGATGGATATTGAAATGCCTGGTATGAATGGCATAGACGCCACCAGGCTGGTGAAGGGGCATTTTCCACAAACCAATATCCTCATTCAAACTGTTTTTTTTGAAGACGAATATATTTTTAATGCCATTTGTGCCGGCGCATCCGGGTATATTTTAAAATCTACTTCGCCTGCAGGGTATATAGAAGCAATAAAGGAAGTGCAGGCCGGCGGATCGCCGATGACACCTGGCATTGCAAGAAGGGTATTGGAATTATTTAAAACCAACCTGCAACCTGCCATACCGTCAAAAGATTACAGCCTTACCGGCCAGGAAAAAAAAGTATTACAATTGCTCGTTGCAGGAAAAAGTTATAAAATGATCGCCGCAGAATTATTTGTTTCTGTTGATACGGTGAAAACACATATCCGGAATATTTACTCAAAATTGCATGTACATTCTGGTACAGAGGCAGTTTCGCTGGCTTTGAGAGACAGGCTGGTATAGGCTTTCCCCTTTTTTCACCCATATTCGCTATTGTTCTTCCTTCATTATCTTTTCATCTTTGAGTAATCTTTTTATTCAATAACAAGGCAACTCATTTACCATGAAAAGAATTATCATTTCCTTACTGGCAATTGTACCATGCAGTTTATTAACAGCACAAAATGTTGGGATAGGAACTACTACACCAAACACCAGTGCAGCCTTACATATTAACAGCACTACAAAAGGATTGCTGATACCCAGAATGAGTACTACAGAACGCAATGCCATTGTAACGCCGGCCGAAGGGTTGCTGATTTACAATTTAACCACCAACGAATTAAATCAACGGCAAAGTGGTGCATGGAAGATTTTAATAAACAACGATTCCTGGACAGGTGGCGGCAGCGGGCAGCTATTTAACATCGGCGATAACGTAGGCATTAATACCGCCGGACCCGGTGAACGGCTGGATGTTAGTGGAAATATCCGTACCAACAGTTCGCTTATTATCAATAATCCAACATCTATACTTCAATTGCAGAATGCCGGTGTTGGTAAAGGGTTTATGCAGTTAAGCGGCGATAATCTCCGCTTTGGTACCAATGGTGGCAATACGGCTGGCAATGTAATACTAAGGATGGATGGAACTGACATGATAAATTTTCAAAAAACAGGAAGTGCCGGAACTTTTATGCAGATGAACCTGAATGGCGTATCAACAGGAGTATTACAAACCACCAGCACCGGAAATGTTTCGCTAACGGCGGTAAACAGCAATGCACAGGTGCAGTTAGGTGGCGAAGTATTTATTAATAATACGGCAGGCAGAACAGGTATTGGTACTTCATCACCAACCGAAAGATTGCATGTAAATGGTAAACTTAAAGTGAGTGGTACCGATATGACGATTGAAGATGGCAGAGTAACCGCAACTGTTACCGGCCCCGCTTATAATCTTTTGCCGGTATGTTATGGCCGGGTAAATGAAAATGGCACAAAGGCCGGAGGTACACAGAATTTCACGGTGACCCATGATGGAGATGGAATTTATACAATTACATGTCCGGGAATAACTGCCTCTTCCCTCATCTTCGTTAACCCATTAGGAGGATCAGGTACCAGCCCAACGTGGTTTACAGCACGAGGTGTCTACGCATCTGGAAATACAATGGAAGTTTATACATCTGAATTTTTTAATGTAGACCGGACGCCTTCGGCTTTTCAATTTATAATCTATACTCCTTAATCATCAAACTATTTATCATGAAAAAGAATTTCATCCTGCTGTCTGTAGCTTTTTTTCTTGCTTTTTCTAACCATGAAGTATTATCACAGAAAATACAAAAGAAAAAAATAACTCCTGAAGTACTAAAGGAATGGGATACTACAGTTGTTGCTGAAAACCTCCTTTCAAAAATTTCAGCAGTAGAAAAAAGTTAAGCTAAAGAGGAGGCAAAGGGTATTGCCGCCTATGTATTGAAAGCAATGCTGCACCGGATAGATCCGGCTGACTACCCGATAGATGATAAAGCCGGTTCTATTGAGAAAATTGCCTTTCTACTTTAAGGTGCGAGCATTTAATTATTATAAACCAGGTCCAGTATTACCGGGTAAAGAAATTCGGAACAAACTGGCCTGCTTTACTTTTATTTTATCCAGCATCAAATAAATAAATTTGTATATAATAAGTATTCCTAAATTTAGTGGAATTTTATCATCAAACTGCTGCACATGCTTTTACGCCTTGGTTCGTGTCTTCACGAACCATGCCCCGAGCTTAAAAATTTTCGTAAATTGCCTGAATGCCATTAATCTCCACCACCCGCTCCGAAACAAGAAAATCATCTACTAGTTATGGCAAAATTTATTTTTGGACTGCCACTATAAATAAATGGCAACAGTTGCTTTTGGAAGATGGGCAAAAGGAGGTGATTATTTCGGCACTGCAATATTTGAATACAAAGGGGCTTATTACTGTTTTTGGTTTTGTAATTATGCCCAATCACCTACATTTAATGTGGCGGCTCAATAAAGTGAATGGCAAAGAGAGCCCTAAAGGCAGTTTTATGAAATTTACTGCACATGTTTTTACAAAATATTTAAAAGAGAAAAATTTCATCGGCAGCTATGCTGTTAATGCAACGAACAAGCGCCATGAGATATGGCAAAGGGATGCACTGGGAATAGAAATATGGAGCAAAGAAGTTGCGCTGCAAAAATTGAAATATATGCATTTTAATCCCGTGAGCGGGAAATGGAAACTCGCTAAAGATGACCTGGATTTTAAATATTCTTCCGCCAGGTTTTATGAAACAGGCGTTGATGAATTTGGATTTCTAAACAATATTTTTGATTATTTCAATGGATGAAGAATGGTTCGTGAAGACACGAACCAAGGCTGAAACCCTTTCTTGGGAAAAGGGTTGCCATTTTTTGTATGCATAGTTTCCATAGGTACACAAGCAGCAGGCAACTCCTGCATTGAAAACCCAAGTACAATTCTATGATCCTCCTGTTTTGTGCTGGCACGGTTGCACATATAGGCGAGGGCGTCTTAAGGGATGGCTACCTTCGGCTGCGAACTGGAAAATATCTACGCCTTGGTTCGTGTCTTCACGAACCATGCCCCGAGCTTAAAAATTTTCGTAAATTGCCTGAATGCCATTAATCTCCACCACCCGCTCCGAAACAAGAAAATCATCTACTAGTTATGGCAAAATTTATTTTTGGACTGCCACTATAAATAAATGGCAACAGTTGCTTTTGGAAGATGGGCAAAAGGAGGTGATTATTTCGGCACTGCAATATTTGAATACAAAGGGGCTTATTACTGTTTTTGGTTTTGTAATTATGCCCAATCACCTACATTTAATGTGGCGGCTCAATAAAGTGAATGGCAAAGAGAGCCCTAAAGGCAGTTTTATGAAATTTACTGCACATGTTTTTACAAAATATTTAAAAGAGAAAAATTTCATCGGCAGCTATGCTGTTAATGCAACGAACAAGCGCCATGAGATATGGCAAAGGGATGCACTGGGAATAGAAATATGGAGCAAAGAAGTTGCGCTGCAAAAATTGAAATATATGCATTTTAATCCCGTGAGCGGGAAATGGAAACTCGCTAAAGATGACCTGGATTTTAAATATTCTTCCGCCAGGTTTTATGAAACAGGCGTTGATGAATTTGGATTTCTAAACAATATTTTTGATTATTTCAATGGATGAAGAATGGTTCGTGAAGACACGAACCAAGGCTGAGGAAAAGGGTTGCCATTTTTTGTATGCGTAGTTTCCATAGGTACACAAGCAGCAGGCAACTCCTGCAGTGAAAACCCAAGTGCCATACTATGATCCTCCTGTTTTGTGCTGGCACGGTTGCAGATATAAACGAGGGCGTCTTAAGGGATGGCTACCTTCGGCTGCGAACTGGAAAATATCTTTATAAAATTCAATATATTGTAAATGAGAATATTAGTGAAAGAATTGATGGGAAAGAGAAAAATTGATAGCAACTTGTATATTTTTCTCATCACAATTAAATAAAACAATTTCTATATTATAAAATTCCCTAAATTTAGTGGAATTTTATCATCAAACTGCTGCACATGCTTTTACCAAAACAATTCCAGCTTACTATACTATTCATCTCCTTATTTTCCTTTTTGGGTATTTATCAGGCGCAAAGCCAGGTAAATGATGAGTGCGTAAATGCCATTTTATTACCTGTAAATACTACCTGCAATTTTGTTCAATATACCAACCAGGGCGCTACCGCCAGCACAGGAATACAACAACCTATCTGTGGTAATTACCAGGGTGCAGATGTATGGTTCAAGGTGGTGGTGCCGGCAAACGGCGGTATAGAACTGGATGGATTACCCGGAACACTCACGGATGGAGTAATGGGGCTTTATACCGGCAACTGCGGATCACTGGTGCTGGTGGCCTGCGATGATGATGGCAGTGTTAAT
This sequence comes from uncultured Chitinophagaceae bacterium, assembly GCA_963754695.1. Lineage (GTDB taxonomy): Bacteria > Bacteroidota > Bacteroidia > Chitinophagales > Chitinophagaceae > Ferruginibacter. The sequence continues at coordinate 537,688 of CAVWGU010000009.1, read as the reverse complement.
GGCAATATGCCCTTTATCTCTCATTTTGGTCTTCCGCCGGGATCTACCGTGTATATCAGGTTTTGGGATTATGGTGGTAATGATTTTGGAACATTTTCCATATGTGCCAAAACAGCCACACCGCCCACTAATTGCAGCCTTGCCAATCCGGGTGGATGTGCTTGTCCCACTACAGGCGCTACAGATTGTTTGCTGCTGCCCGATATTATTGCCGGAAAAAGAAGTTTGAATGATAATACCGGCTGGGCAGAATATGGTCAGCAGGCCCCGGCGCCCAATACCGGGCTACTGCGTGTAGATGTAGCCACACCCAATGTGGGCTGGGGCCCAATGGAAGTGGTGGCCACCAACGATTATATATGCGGCACAGATACCCTGCGCAATTTTTTCCCTCCATCTAATTTTGAATGTCCCGATGGCTCCGAACTCAAAAGGTTGATCAATCAACGGATCTATCATAAAGTGGGCAATACATTTCAATATGATGTAAGGCCGGCCGGTTACATGCAATACCATCCCGAACACGGGCATATTCATATTGATGGCTGGGGTTTATACACACTCCGGCTTCGGGATGCATCCCTAACGGATACCCTTCAATGGCCCATTGTTAATTCAGGTGTAAAAGTGAGCTTTTGCCTGATAGACCTTACCACCTGTTCAAGCAGTTTGGGCAATTGCGTGGATGCTGCCGGTAATGTGCTTACCAACAACAGCTTTCCGAATTACGGACTCGGCAGCGGCAACTATAATTGCGGCAACGAAATGCAGGGGATCAGTGTAGGCAAAGTGGATATTTACAGCCGTACCCTCGACGAAAGTTTTGTAAAGATACCTTACGAAGCCTGCAATGGGCAGTACCATTTAATGATACAGATAGATCCTGATAATCATTTTACAGAAATGAACGAAAACAATAACTGGTTGGTGGCAAAAACGCCGCTTACGCAGCAGCGCACCAGCAATACAAATCCTTACGCTTATATTTTCAGCAAAAAAGGGAACGTATTTTGTACCGGCGATAGCCTGGTGCTGGAAGCAAGCGGCGCAAGCAGTTATACCTGGAGCACCGGGGCCAGTTCTCAAAAAATTGTAGCCCGCCAACCCGGCCGCTACTGGGTTACCGCCACCACGCCCTGCGGCACCACTACCAGCGATACCATGGATATATTTACTGCAGGACCCAGTGCTCACCCGGCAGTATCAAAAGGCGATACCGTATGCAGGGGAGTGCCCGCCCACTTATATGCCAGCGGAAACGCCCATTGGTATGATGCGCCCACAGGCGGAAACCTGGTTTACCGCGGAAATGATTTTACAACTCCGGCGCTTAACGCATCTGTTACCTACTATGTGGTGGATCAGGCAGCAACACTATCTGGCGCAATGGGACCAACGGCCACCAATTTCAGCGGCCAGGGAAATAATACCGGAACCAGGAGAGATTATCTCATCTTCAATGCATTTCAGCCTTTTAAACTGAAAACGGTAACGGTGAATGCCAATATTGCCGGAACCGTTTATATTCAACTCAGGGATATGTATGATAATTTGCTGGAAGAAAAGGTGCTGACCGTTACCACCGGCGAGCAACAAATTGCCCTGGATTTTTCTGTGCCTGCAGGGCTTAACCACCAATTAGGATTGAGGGCTACCGGAACCATTCCCCAATTATACAAGAGCACCACCACCGCAACGAATATCGGGTTTCCTTACCGCCTGAAAAATATCGGCAATATTGTAGGCTCAAATGCAGGCGACAGGGAATATCCCTATTTCTATAACTGGCAGATAGATGCTGCTCCGCTGGCCTGCAACGATGGTTCCAGAAAAGCGGTTACGGCTACCATGGCCCCCGATTTTGTGCCCAATATCAATGGGCTTGTACCTGTTTACCTGCATACAGATCCGCCTGTAACACTGCTGCTTTCGCCAGGAGCCGGTGTACTTACGGGACCCGGTATTACCGGGAACATGTTCAGCCCATCGCTGGCCGGTGTGGGCAACCATGACATTACCTATCTTTTTGCTTTTGGTAATTGTGCCAGGAGCACAACGGTTACCACGGAGGTTAAATTCGACAGTTCCGTTATTCAATATGATACAGATATAAAACTCTTCAATAATCCCGGGGCACAACAGCAATTGTTTGTTTCCACCAACCAGGCGGCCCCGCTCGAATGGCGGCTTACCAATATGGTGGGGCAGTTGATAAGGCGAGAAAAGCATACGGCAAACCGGGGAAACAATATTTACCCGATCGACCTGTCGTTTTTAGCTGATGGCGTTTATATCCTGCAAGTGAATTATGGTGCTGGAACAATGAGAAAGCTATTTAAAGTGCGGAATAATTAAGAATGATCTTCACATATAACTTGTTTACTGCCGGTAATTTACCGGCAGTTTTATTATCTATTCATTAATTTACTCATAAAGTTTAAAATACATCTTTAAACAATAATCAATAACTCTCTGCGTTTATAGCACATTCCAGCCTGTTAAATAGGGCAAATTTGACTGAAATGGTTGTTTCTTTAACCATTTACACCTATTTTTGCAGCGCTCTGAGAAAAATTTATTATTAATTGTTTGTAGGACAAGACTATCAGAAAGGAGATCAACCAGGAGAATTATCAAAGAATCAGAGATGAACAAAGAACACAAGACTAAGTCGTGCATACTGTAAAAACTCTTTTTTACGTATGAAAAACTTGTTTTTTGTTTCTGTTGTTGCATGCAGCATCTTTTCAGGAACATCCATGAATGCCAGCGCACAAACTGCGTTAAGCTTTAACAACAAAATTGAATTTCGTGCCGAATTACCGGAAGAAGTATCCCTTCCGCCGGTAAGCAATGCTGTAGCTGAACCAGCTATTTTGCCAGAGGTTAAACCTGCTAAACCGGTTATATCAGCCAAAAGGAAGAAAGCCCCGCTGATTACCGAGCAGTGCAAAGCCATCCATTTCAAATTTGCCTTATTACTCAACCGGGAGGTGGAATCCATCACCAATACAGAACTATTCCGTTTTATTAATGAATGGTGGGGAACCCGCTATCGCTATGGTGGCACCACTAAAAAAGGGATCGACTGCAGTGCTTTTACAGGTTTGCTGATGAGTTCTGTATTTGCGTTTCAACTTCCACGAACCGCAAGGGCACAATATGCTATGTGCGAAAAACTTAACCGTGCAGCGTTGGAAGAGGGCGACCTGGTTTTCTTTAATACCAGGGGTGGCATCAGCCATACAGGCGTCTATTTGGGCGATGGTTATTTTGTGCATGCCAGCAGCAGTGTAGGAGTTACCATCAGCAACCTGGAAGAAACATACTGGAACAGGCGCTTTATTAAAGGAGGAAGAATAAGCGAAAAACTGCTTTCAACCCCTGTTGAAGAGGATACAGAAAGTATAAACTGAGCTATTTACAAATAAGTGAAAGGGGTGCAAACAAGCACCCCTTTTTTAATTGCTCATTTTTGTTTTAATATAGAAATTATCATCAATTTCAAGTGTACCGCCCTTTTTAAAACGCATTGTTTTCCATTCTTCTGTTGGTTTCAACCATTTTTTAGTTCCTTTTATTTTTACCGGCATATCAAAGCCGGGCACACATGCTGTCCAGCGATAATTTAATTTCCCATTGGCAAGTTTATATTCGAGAACGGGTACACGGGTGGTACGCAGGTATTGGTCAAAGACCTTTGAAAGGTCTTTTTTAGCAAAGCGGTTGATATATTGTTCCACCTGTGCCGATGTAACCACCTGGTGAAAATAATCCCGGTTAAGTCCCTGCAGTAATTTCCTGAATTTTTTATCGTTGTTCATGATCTGCCGGATGTTTTGTATCATGGCGCTTGCTTTGGGATACATATCTCCGCTTCCTTCCTTGTTTACGCCATAATGCCCGATGATGGGTATATCGTTCCGGATATTTTTTCTTGCGCCGATATTGTATTCATTCCCTGCCTGGGTTCCATAATAATATTCGGTAAACAGGGTTTCGCTGAAATTGGTAAAGCCTTCATGTACCCACATATCGGCAATATCGGTAGTGGAAATATTGTTGGCAAACCACTCGTGCCCGCTTTCGTGTATGATGATGAAATCCCATTTTAAACCCCAGCCGCTGCCCGAAAGATCCTTGCCCAGGTAACCGTTCTTAAATTGGTTGCCATAAGCCGTGGCGCTCTGGTGTTCCATGCCCAAATGTGGCGATTGTACCAGTTTATAGCCATCTTCGTAAAAAGGATAAGGGCCAAACCAGTGTTCAAAAGCCTTCATCATGCGGGGTGCATCTGTAAACTGTTTTTTGGCAGCATCCAGTTCATAATCCAATACCCAGTAATCCATGCTGAGCGGCCCTTTTAGTCCATTGTATGTTTCGCCAAAATGAACATATTTTCCAATGCTTGGAATAATGAGGTAATTATTGATGGGCGCCGTTACTTGCCAGGAATATTTCATGAGCCCGTTTCCCGCTGTATTTTTTTCGATCATTCTTCCGTTTGCAACTGCCATAAGACTGTCGGGTACGATCATACGGAGAATAGCGCCATTGCCGGGCTCATCGCTCTGGTGATCTTTACAGGGATACCAGATGCTGGCGCCGGCACCCTGGCAGGCCACACTCATCCAGGGGCTTCCCTTATCATCTTTTTTCCATATCCATCCACCATCCCATGGCGGGCGTTTTGCTTCCACAGGTTTACCGCTGAAATAAACCGTAACAGAATCAATGCCCGGGCTGATCTTATACAGGGCATTGGGGTCTCTTATCTTAGTAAAAAAAACATGGCCATCCCTTTTGAACGAAAGGCTTTTTCCCTGGTGCAGGATACTGTCTATTTGCATGGGTTCCTGCAGGTCTATCTGCATCAGTTTAACGCCATTGTCGAAATACCGGATGATGTTTTTACCGGAAATGGTCTTGCTGTTATAATCGGGTTGTACGGTGATATCGTAATGCAGCACATCCCAGCCAATTCGGCCAGGGCCAAGGCTCCCCCGTAGTGTATCTTGCCGCGTAAACTTATTTTTGGAATTTAAAGGCTGACAAACGGAACTGCCGGCGCTAAGTATAAAAATAAGGACAACGATCGAATACTTCAATACTTTCATTACTATATATTTGAATTAAAAATACGGATTCAAAAAATGATTTACATGAAATTTATTTAAATGGCTCTATGTAAGTGCAGGCAAAGGCCGGATACAAAAAACAGGCGATACCATGGCCAAAACACATTATTTTTATACCGTTGAAACGGTTTGTTCATATTTGCAGTTTCGTGATACTTGCGGCATTAGGGCTGCAGGCCTGCCGTTCGCACAGCAATCATGGTAAAAAAATATTCCGCTACAATGAAACCACAGGCATTGCTTCCTTAGACCCCGCCTTTGCCCGCAACCAGTCGGTTATGTGGGCCATTCACCAGCTTTACAATACACTGGTGGAGGTAAATGAGCACATGCAGGTTCAACCATCGCTTGCTAAAAGCTGGGAATTTTCCCCCGATAAACGTTCCATTGTTTTTCAGCTGCGCACCGATGTTTTTTTTCATAACGACCCGGCATTCCCAAACGGGAAAGGAAGAAGACTTACAGCCCGTGATGTTGAATACAGTTTCAGCCGTATTCTTAATAAAGCTACGGCCAGTCCGGGTGCATGGATATTCAATGACCGGGTAGACAGCCTCAATCCTTTTGCAGCGCTTAACGACAGCAGCTTTCAACTGAACCTTGTACGGCCGTTTCAACCCATACTCGGCATCCTGAGCATGCAGTATTGTTCCATTGTTCCCCGGGAAGCCGTGGAAAAATATAAAACAGATTTCAGGCGTCACCCGGTTGGTAGCGGGCCCTTTGCTTTTGTGGCCTGGGACGAAGGGCAGGCGCTTATCATGAAAAAAAATGAAAATTATTTTGAAGCAGACAGCAGCGGAAAAAAACTGCCTTATCTAGATGGGATTAAAGTAAGCTTTTTCGACAGCAAAGCCACCGAGTTCCTCGAGTTCAGGCAAAACCGGCTCGATTTTATAAATGATATTGAAGCTTCCTTTAAAGACGAGGTGCTCAGCAAAACCGGCAACCTTAAAAAACATTGGGAAGGGAAAATCCTGCTCAATAAATATCCTTATCTCAATATTGAATATTTTGGCATACTGATGGACAGCAGCCATGCAGAACTGGGCGCATCGCCATTGAGGCTAAAGAAAATAAGACAGGCCATTAACTATGGTATCAACAGGCGAAAGATGATGCTGTATATGCGCAATTCCATTGGCACGCCAGCCGAAAGTGGTTTTGTACCACCCGGTTTACCTTCTTATAACGCGGCAGAAGTAAAGGGCTATGTCTACGATCCTTTGCTGGCAAAACAATTAATTAAAGAAGCCGGGTTCGAAAAAAACATGCCCCCCATTAAACTGCTTACCATTCCCATTTATACAAATATTGCGGGTTTTGTGGCCAATGAACTGCAGCAACTGGGCATCAATGTGGAGGTGGAAACGGTACAAAAAAGTTTGCTTTTTGAACAAACCAGCAAGGGCCAGGCATTGTTTTTCCGCGGGAGTTGGATCGCCGATTATCCCGATGCGGAAAATTATTTGAGTGTGTTTTACAGCAGGAACCCGGCGCCACCCAATTATACACGTTATAAAAACCCGGCCTTTGATGTATTATACGAAAAAGCGCTGGCGGAAACCAATGATTCGCTCCGTTATATTCTTTACCGGCAGATGGATAATCTTGTTTTGGCCGACGCACCCATTGTACCGCTCTGGTACGATATGGTACTGCACCTGGTGCATCCAGCCATTAAAAATTTTAAGCCAAACAGTTTGAATATGTTAGAGCTGAGAAGGGTAAAGAAGGGTTTATAGTGCCGCCGAAATTCCACTCATAAATTATAAATATTTACTCGAAATTATTCTGATGTGTAGCTATTACACATTATTTTTGCCCTGTTAGTACTTTTCAAACCTGATATTTGAAAGGGTTAAAAAACACCAGCATGAAGAAAATTTTACGCTCACTTATTATTTTACAATTTGTTTCCCTATCTGCCTTTTCGCAACAGGTGCTGATGCAGGGCTGGTACTGGGATTATCCAAAAACATCCAATGGGTTCAGTTGGGCCGATACATTAAGGCTCAAAGCTGCTTCTTTAAAACAGGATGGAATTTCCCATATATGGTTTCCGCCACATGCTTTGTGCCGCAACCAGGGCAGTAATGGCTACGATCCATGGGATTTGTTTATTGGAAATCAAACAACGGGCCTGGGTACAAGGCCCGCACTTAACGCCATGCTGGCCGAATTTACCGCACAGGGCATAGACCCGGTGGGCGACTTAGTGTTGAACCACCGCAACGGGGGCGATGCGGAGAACAACCCTGCAGTAAAAGCCTATATTACCACATACTATACGGCTGCTAAACAGCCTTACCCATCCGATCGGTTCAACTGCGTGCTTCCCCTGGGGGGAACCAGTGGAAACGGAGCAGGGGATTATTATTTTAAAATTTCATCTAAAACCGGCGATGCCCGGTTCAACGGTTTCCCGTATTCGGTTTATATGGTTACCAGTGTTCGCCAATTTTCTGGTTTACCAGCACAGAATGAAGCAGAGCCAAATGGGGGAGGAGACTGTGCGCAGCCAAATAATACAATCTCATTTGGGCGGTTCATGTATGCCAACGTGGAGAACAATGGCGGTTGTGGTACCGATGAGTTCAGGCTAACGATTGCAAATGGCGACTTTAACCCTGCCGGCGATTCCGTTTTTATTTATCTCAACAATACAGGCGGAGGTTACAGCGATCACCGCATTTACGGAATATGGAGCTCGGCACGCAGTGCAGACATTGTAAATGAACTGCTTTATCAAACCTATACCAAATTTACCAATATGCCCAGTGGCCGCGGCCAGATGAATTTTGAATTTTTTAAACCCAATACGGCTAATGCATCCACCACTTATTTAGATGGCGACTGGGACAGCATGTTGTTTTTTTACGACTACGACCAGTTTCAGCAGCGTACAAAAGACAGCCTGATCAATTATGTAAAATGGAACCGGAGCGAACTGGGTGTAAAAGGCATGCGTATTGATGCAGTGAAACATTTTTCGCCAGCCTTTGTGGGCGATATGCTCGATAGTTTGCACACTGCCGGAATAGATCCTTCTATGGTAGTGGGTGAATGGTTCAGTACCAATACAGCCGAACTGAACACCTGGATCAATAACGTTAAGGCAAATATGGAGCCTGCCACCCAGGCTGCCGTTGAGCCAAAGGTTTTTGATTTCAGTCTCCGTGAAAACCTGCGCCAGGCCTGCGATAACGGAAGTTTTGATGTAAGAAATGTATTTAACGGAAGCCTGCACGATGCGGCCGGTACCAGCGGCTTCAATATTATGACCTTTGTGAACAACCACGATTTCCGGGATGCATCGGGCTTTAATTCGCTGGTAAGAAACCATCCAAACCTGGCGTATGCTTATACCATCACCAATAACCAGTTGGGAGTGCCCAGTATTTTTTATCCCGATTATTATGGCTACCCGGCGCCCAGCGGTCCTCTGTACGGGTATCATCCAACAGGTATGCCGGCTTACCGTACCGAACTATCTAATCTTATTACCGCATTGAAACTATATATTGCCGGGTCAGCATCGGTAGATTATTTAAACCGCTTTGCAACACCCTATGGATCCAATTATCTTAGCGGAAGCGTTGGCGCCGATAAAGTGCTGCTCTATCAATTGCAGGGACATGCAGCCAATGGAAATAAAGATGTGATCGTGGCCATCAATTTTGGAGGTACGGATCTTAAAGTGGATCATAATATCAACACAAGGGGAGGAGCGATCGCTACAGGAACCCGTTTTACAGATATACTGGGACGTTCCAATTTTCCCTTTGGCGTACTGAGCGCTTCGGGGCAACTTTATTTTGAACTGCCGGCCTACAGTTATTCGGTATGGGTGCAGGGAACGGTTCCCGCACTGCCGTTGAATATTACCAACTTTACCGCTAAAGCCATCAATAAAAAAGTGCAGTTAACATGGACGGTAACGGGTAATGAACAGATAGATCGTTTTGAAGTACAACGTAATACCGGTGGAACCAGCTATGAACCGGTTTCATCCACAACAGCAACCGTAAAACCCGGCCAGGAAAATTATGATGCCATGGATGAGGATCCGCTGTTTAACAGATCCGTTTTATACAGGCTTAAAATAATTAATAAAGACGGCAGCTATCATTTTTCTGATATCAGGATGGTAAGGATAAATCATGCAGCGCTGAGCATCACCATCAAAGAAAATCCAGTGCATGGCCGTTTGCTGCTCGAAATAAACAGTTCAGAAATAAAAAAGGCCGGGCTCTCTGTTTACAATGTAAAAGGCGAAAAACTGCTGCAGCAGGAATTAACTGTTATGGAAGGCCGCACAAATAAAGTAATAAACCTTCCAGCTATGCCGGCCGGAACCTATTCCCTGCTGATAATCGCTAAGGATGGATTTAAACAGACTTTGAAATTTACGAAGATGGAGTAGTGTAGTATTTTTTTTAAAGGCGGCTTCAAAAAGATTTTCTCACACAAAGCATCCGGTTTGCCATTGGATCCCGCAGCGTGCGCATTAATTATTTGCAAAAATAATGAGTGCCTTTGCCATGTCTTTGCCGAATCCCCTGCATGCGTGGCGCAGTGGAGCAGGTTTGTTCCGTTGCGTTAAACAATATTATCTTTGAATAATGTCAATAGCGATTCTTATCATATTTATCATAGGTTACCTGGTCATTGCTTTTGAGCATCCTTTAAAGATCAATAAAGCTGCTTCTGCATTGATAACGGGTGTAGTTTGCTGGCTGCTCAACATGCTGGACTCGCAAACTGCTGAAGAGGTGAATGGCCAACTAATGCACCATCTTTCCGAAATTGCCTCCATCTTGTTTTTTTTGTTGGGCGCCATGACGATCGTGGAGCTTATTGATACGCATAACGGGTTTGATATCATTACTCAGAAAATTACCACCACCAGTAAAAGAAAACTGCTTTTTATAGTGGTGGGGATGGCTTTTTTTCTTTCGGCCCTGCTCGACAACCTTACCACCGCTATTGTAATGGTGTCGCTTAGCGGAAAAATTTTACCCGCACGCAAAGACCGGCTCTGGTTTGCAGGTATGATCGTGATTGCAGCAAATGCAGGCGGCGCCTGGTCGCCGTTGGGTGATGTAACCACCACCATGCTCTGGATCGGTGGGCAGATAACCGCTTTCAATATTATGAAGCAACTGTTGCTGCCCAGCATTTTTGTATGCCTGGTTCCCACCCTTATTGTGGCATACCGTTTCCGCGGCCAGCATATCCGCGAAATAAAAAAAGAATCCTTTACCCCGCTGCAGCTAAGCGAGGGCCGTATCATGCTTTTTTCGGGTATTGGGTTCCTGATATTTGTACCAGTTTTTAAAACACTTACAGCTTTGCCACCTTTTATGGGTATGCTGTTGGCATTGGGGCTCATGTGGGTGATCACCACCTTCCTGCATAAAAGTAAGGAGCCAGCGCTGGCAGAAAAATTTGACGTGAGCAGGGTGCTGCAAAAAGTGGATACGCCCAGTATATTGTTTTTTTTGGGCATATTACTGGCGGTGAGCGCCCTGCAGGCCTCGGGTATGCTCAAAGAGCTTGCCGTATCCATGACAAATACACTTAAAAACGATTATCTCATCGGCATTGCCCTGGGGGTTATTTCTGCGCTGGTCGATAATGTGCCACTGGTGGCTGCAGCCCAGGGTATGTACGATCTCAATACCTACCCAACGGATCATCCTTTTTGGGAGTTTTTGGCCCTTACAACGGGCACGGGCGGCAGTGCCATCATCATTGGATCGGCTGCAGGAGTGGCTGTAATGGGTATTGAACAAGTGGACTTTATATGGTACCTGAAACGCATCAGCTGGCTGGCGCTGGTAGGTTTTTTTTCAGGAATAATTGTATTTCTGATAATGACTCAATTGATGTAAATTCGCAAATACTTTTTAAAATATTTTTGAATGGGATTTGATCACGAACAATTAGATGATTGCGGGCGTTGTGCCAAAAGATTTGGGAATATTTTTTGTAACCGGAACAACGATACGCTGAACGAAATAGAAAAGGAAAAGATATGCACTTACTATAAGAAAGGCGAAACCATTTTTAAAGAGGGTTCCCGTCCTTACGGGGTGTATTGTGTGAACCGGGGAAAAATTAAACTTACCAAGCGGGGCGACGATGGACGCGAACAGATCATCCGCTTAGTGAAAGCCGGCGATCCGCTGGGTTACCGCTCCCTGCTCAGCGGCGATATGTACAATGCATCGGCTGTAGCCCTTGAAGACAGCGGTGTATGCTTTATTCCCAAAGAACTTTTCATGGGCATTCTTCAGAAAGACAACCTGCTTACCATGGAAATGCTCAAACTCCTGAGCGATGACCTGCGCAAAGCAGAATTACAGATAACGCACCTGGCCCAAAAACCTGTTCGGGAAAGACTGGCCGAAGCCCTGCTTTTTATAAAGGAAACATACGGCTTTGAAGCCGACGGGAAAACGATTGACGCCACTTTCAGCAGGGAAGAAATTGCCAACCTGGTGGGTACCGCCACCGAAACTGCCATCCGCCTGCTTTCCGAATTTAATAAGGAAGATATCATTCACCTGCACGGAAAAAAGATCGTGATACTTAACCTGCCCAAGCTGATTAAGGTGGCGAATATTAATGATTGACCGCATTAGTTTTTACCCTTTCATAGCAACAGCTTAGCCAGCTGACCTTTTTTCCATTTTATATAATATTTTTCATAAATATTTTTACAGTTATCACTTATAAAAATGAACTGTTACCGGGAAAGATATGCCCTGCCTCCCAAACACCTGTAAACATTGCATTACAGAATAACCCTCTTTTTTTCTTCTAAAACCTGACAAAAATCATACTTGACCACCAGAAAAGTCATTGCCCCATGATGTTTAAAAATTCATTTTTACATTACAATAAATGTATAAAATGCGAACGCCTTATTTTATCAGCATGGACGACCTGAAAGACCTCCCCCTGGAAGAGGCTTTTAAAGTTGTGATAGACGGAGTTTATCCATCGCTGTTCAACAGACTTACAGACATAGTATCCTGTGTATCTAAGTTTGAGGCTGGAGAAGAGTCCAGCACGCTCACCGGTATGGTGCAGCGTATGAATACAGAGCTGGAAGGAATGTACCAGAAAGAAAAACTGGTATTGTTCCCGTATGTGCTGAAATTGAAAAAAGAAAATAAAAGAGCAGATTCCTGCAAGCCTTTTAATAATGTAAAAGCACATTATAAATCACTAATGTTTACGCTCGAAGGTGCAAAGAAATATTGCCACGAATTTGTGGAAAAAGCTGCCGGTTTCGAGCTCACCGAAAAGATCAATTCATTTGAGAAACTGCTGGTTCCCTTTCAGCATATGAAAGATAAATCCTTATTTTCTAAGTATAAAAACTGCGGCAACTGCTACGGTACCAAAGGATGAGCCAAACCACCTATACCAGCAACTGCTTTCATTGCGGCGAAAAGTGCAAAGAAAGGGAGATAGCCCTTGGCGAAAAAAGTTTCTGCTGCAACGGCTGCAAAACGGTGTACCAGGTGCTGCACCAGAATAACCTTGATAATTATTACTGCCTAAATGAAAGCCCCGGCGTTACCATACGGGAGATCGCCCCTTCAAAATTCCACTACCTTTCAGACGAAACGATCGTAAATAAACTCATCAGTTTCCGCAACCAGCAACAGACACAGGTCAGTTTGTTTTTGCCCCAGATTCACTGCAGCAGTTGTCTTTGGTTGCTGGAAAACCTGCACAAGGTCAACGGAAATATCCTCGCATCGCAGGTCAACTTCAGTACCAAACAACTCTCGGTTTCTTTTGATCACACAAAATTATCGCTTAAAGAACTGGCCGAACTGCTTACTTCCATTGGTTATGAACCGCATATTTCCATGCAGGATGCCGAAGAAAAGGAGCCTGCTTATTCTCCCCGGAAAACGGCGTATAAGCTGGGCGTGGTGGGCTTTTGTTTTGCTAATATTATGCTGGTGAGTTTTCCGGAATACCTGGGACTTGAGTTTGGAAAGGAACCTGCGCTGGCCAATTTTTTCAGGTATGTGAACCTCCTGCTGGCGCTGCCTGTATTTTTTTACGGAGCCAGAGAATTTTTTGTAAATGCATTCTACAGTTTCCGGCAAAAATACCTGAATATTGATGCTCCCATTGCATTGGCGGTACTGATGACCTTTGGAAGAAGCGTGTATGAAATAGTAAGCGGAACGGGCGCCGGTTACCTCGACAGTATGAGCGGCATTGTATTTTTCATGCTCATTGGCCGTACGCTTCAGAACCGCACCTACAGCACGCTTAAATTCAACCGCGATTATAAATCTTATTTCCCCATAGCCGTTACAAAACTGGAAAATTTTACAGAATCTATCTGCCGGCTGCAGGATATAAAGGAAAATGATGTACTTCTGCTGCACCACCAGGAAATTATCCCCGTGGATGGTTTGCTCAGCAAAGGGAACGCCCTGGTCGATTACAGTTTTATAACCGGCGAGAATACCCCATCTGCCATCAATACCAGCGAGATCATGTATGCCGGTGGTAAAGTCATGAGCGGTAACCTTGAAATGGTAAGCATTGCTTCTTTCAGCCAGAGCAATTTTACCAGGCTCTGGAACAACAAAGCTTTTAAAAATGAACAAAACGACCGCAAGTCGTTTACTACCATACTCAGTAGATATTTTTCACTCATTGTGTTTGGCATTGCTGCTACTGCATTTGTTTACTGGCAGTTGACCGATCCTGCGAAGGCATGGAATGCGTTAACGGCCGTACTCATTGTAGCCTGTCCCTGTTCCCTGCTTTTAAGCGCCACATTTACGTATGGTTATACGATCGACCTGTTCAGCCAGAACGGTTTTTTTGTAAAGAATACAAACAGCATTGAACAGCTCACTAAAATCGATCATATTGTATTCGATAAAACGGGTACACTCACAGAAGCTTCGGAACTGCCCGTAAATGTGCTCCAAACAAGCTGGTCTACGGCGGAAAAAGAACTGGCCCTTTCTGTAATGGCGCAAAGCATTCATCCCATGAGCAGGGCCATTGTAAAACATTACGGGACCTTCAACAAAATCAGGATCGAAAATTTTAAAGAGGAGCGCGGGCTTGGTATAGAAGCCTGGATAAACGAATGTCATATTAAAATAGGCAGCCCTGTATTTGTGCAGCAATATACCGGAAGCCTGCAGGGCAGCCGGGTATATGTAAGCATTGATAAAAAGATAAAAGCCGTATTTGAGATTGAAAATAAAGTAAAAACAGGGGTGAAGGAGTTATTGCAAAAACTCGAAAACTTCAAACTATCACTCCTCAGCGGCGATAATGAAAATGCAAGGGGGCAGATGGAACAGATCTTTCCAAAACGGGCACAATTGCTCTTTTCCCGCAGCCCGCAGCAGAAACTCGATTTTGTGCAGGAGATGCAGCAGCAGGGCGATCATGTGCTCATGCTTGGCGATGGACTCAACGATGCTGGGGCGCTCATGCAAAGCAATGTTGGTATCAGTGTGGTGGAAAACACGTTCTCTTTTTCTCCTGCCTGCGATGCCGTTATGGATTCAAAAAATATTGGCAGACTGCAAAAATTCATACGGGCTGCTAAATCATCTAAAAATTTGATTATTATAGGATTTGTATATTCTGTCTTATATAATATTGTAGGATTGTATTTTGCTACCTCTGCTCAGTTACAACCTGTGTTGGCAGCTATTATTATGCCGCTTTCCTCCATTGGAATTGTAATGCTATCGTTCTTTGGAACAAAATGGATTGGACGAAAACTGGCTCAATAGGCAAAGAAAAGTAAAACGAATCACTGCACATTGTATATATCAGGCAGGCAAAATATGATTAATATCATATTTATCCATAAGAATACACATTTTCTGAGGTACCTGCTGAAAATACTTTTGCCAAATTAAAATAAAATATGAAAATAATTATATTTCTGCTCTGCGTCAGCTTAGTGGTTGGATTGTTTTTTTTAGCTGCATACCTCTGGAGTGTAAAAACCGGGCAGTTTGACGATGATTTTTCTCCCGCACACCGCATTTTTTTCGACGATAACCATCATAACGATAAACCATAACCAGCTATGCAATTGGAAAAATTCTATTACGACAACAAGATCACGAAATACTTCGGTATTGCCTGTCTTTTCTGGGGTATTGTAGGCATGCTTGTGGGCGTGCTTATTGCCTTTCAGCTGGCTTTTCCTGCATTGAATTTCGGTATACCTTATACCACGTTTGGCAGGCTCAGGCCCATACACACCAATGCGGTGATATTTGCTTTTGTGGGCAATGCCGTTTTTGCAGGTGCGTATTTTATCCTGCAGCGCACTTTAAAAACAAGGTTACTGAGCGATACATTGAGCTATATCCACTTTTGGGGCTGGCAAACCATCATTTTACTGGGAGCCACTTCTCTGTTTTTGGGATATACCACGGGTAAAGAATATGCAGAATTGGAATGGCCTTTAGACATCCTGATCACACTGATTTGGGTGGTATTTGGTATCAACATGTTTGGAACCATGGTAAAAAGAAGGGAGCGCCACCTGTATGTGGCCAACTGGTTTTTTATTGGAACCTGGGTGGCAGTGGCCATGTTGCATATTGTAAACTCTTTTGAAGTACCTGTAAGCTTAACCAAAAGTTACAGTCTATATGCGGGGGTGCAGGATGCATTGGTGCAGTGGTGGTACGGCCACAATGCGGTGGCTTTTTTCCTTACCACTCCATTCCTGGGCCTCATGTATTATTTTGTTCCCAAAGCTGCTAACCGCCCCGTTTATTCCTACAGGTGGAGCATCATTCACTTTTGGGCGCTTATATTTATTTATATCTGGGCTGGTCCGCACCACCTGCTTTATACAGCTTTACCCGAATGGGCACAAGCGCTGGGTACTGTTTTCAGCATCATGCTCATTCTGCCAAGCTGGGGCGGTATGCTTAACGGCTTATACACCATGCGTGGCGCCTGGAGCCGTGTACAGGAAGACCCCATTCTGAAAATGTTTGTAGTGGCGCTTACCTGCTACGGCCTAAGCACATTTGAAGGCCCGATGCTTTCACTTAAAAATGTAAATGCTATTGCGCATTACACAGACTGGATACCTGCACACGTTCATGTGGGGGCATTGGGCTGGAATGGTTTTATCATATTTGGTATGCTTTATTACCTTGTACCGCGTTTATGGAATACAACGCTTTACAGCCGTAAACTTGCCAACCAGCATTTTCTGATAGGGACGGTGGGTATTCTATTGTGGGTTATTCCTATGTATTGGGGTGGATTTAGCCAAAGCATTATGTGGAAAAAATTTACAGAAAGCGGTCAGCTCCAGTATCAATTCCTTGAAACTGTTACAAAACTCTTCCCGATGTACCTGTTCAGGGCCATTGGTGGTACGCTTTACCTGACCGGAGCCCTTATGGCAGTGTACAATATTTACAAAACAATGAAGAGCGGAACATTTATTAATAATGAGCAAGATGAAGCCTTACCGCTTAAAGCACAGCCTATGCCTTCTTCCAAATTGCATTGGCATACAGCTATAGAAAGGAAGCCTATTCCCCTGATCGTGTTAAGCCTTATTGCCGTGGCAATTGGTGGTATGATAGAACTGATACCAACCTTTATGGTAAAAGACAATGTGCCTGTGATAGCATCCGTAAAACCATATACACCACTTGAACTGCAGGGACGCGATATTTATGTAAGGGAAGGCTGCTATACCTGTCACTCGCAAATGATACGGCCTTTCCGCAGCGAAGAAGCCCGTTATGGAGAACATTCAAAAGGCGGCGAATTCATTTATGATCATCCGTTCCAATGGGGAAGTAAACGCACCGGTCCCGACCTGCACCGGGTGGGAGGAAAATATAATAATGCCTGGCATTATAACCACATGCGTGAACCCCAGGAAATAAGCGAAGGAAGTATTATGCCGGCCTATCCCTGGCTGCTCGAAGACGATATTGATTTTGGAAGTACAGAAGCCAAGATCAGGGCCATGCAAACCCTGGGTGTTCCTTATCCGAAAGGCTACGATAAAATTGCCAATGATGACCTTAAAAAACAGGCTAAGCAGATTGCTGATGACCTCAGGGCAAGTAAGATCAATGCCGATCCCAATAAGGAGATCATAGCCATGATCGCCTATATGCAAAGACTGGGTACCGATATTAAAAAACAAGCATCAAACCAATAAACCATGAAGTTTACAAATTATCTGAAAGAAATCAATGATGTAAGTATATTTCCCATTATATCGCTTATCATGTTTGTAAGCATATTTGCGCTGGTGATCGCTTACGTGTTCACTG
The DNA here is from genome assembly GCA_963754695.1 of uncultured Chitinophagaceae bacterium. Lineage (GTDB taxonomy): Bacteria > Bacteroidota > Bacteroidia > Chitinophagales > Chitinophagaceae > Ferruginibacter. The sequence goes on along the minus strand of CAVWGU010000009.1, from coordinate 520,206 downwards.
CCGATAAAAAAGAAATGGATAAAAAAGCTGAAATTCCCTTACACTAAAAACCAAAAGCAATGAACTGCTCTAAAATAAAAAATACATTTAAAATTGCAGCCCTGCCCGCTGTGCTTACTGCAGGCGTGCCACTTATCAGTATGGCACAGGATACCGTAGCCCCGGCAGCCACAGGCCCAGATGGTTACATGGTAATGCGCTGGGTATTGCTGGCAATAGCAGCGGTTTTACTTTTTGCCATAGCTGTATTGGCCAATGCCGTTACCACTACTGGCAAACTTTATATGGACAAGCATAGGGAAAAATCCGGTTCATCTAAGCAGGTTTTATCAACCCTTGCATTGCTGTTATTTTCAACCCTTGCTTTTGCGCAGGGCGATACACCCGTACCGGCAGCACAGGGAGCAGCTATCCCCTGGGATATTTACCTGTTCATTTCGGCCATTGTAATAGAATGCCTGGCCATCTTTTTCCTGATAAAGGCATTGTTTACTTTCCTCGATATTAAATCGCAAAAAGAGGAAGCATTGGCAAGATCGGGCAAACCAAAAGTTACTTTCTTCCAAAAGATAAACCAAACGGTGACGGTAGAAGAGGAAGACAAGTTGGATATGAAACATGACTACGATGGCATCAGCGAACTTGATAATAAAGTACCCGGCTGGTGGAGCATCGGTTTTTATGGCACCATCCTTATTGCTGTCATTTACCTGTACCGATTCTTTATTGCAGATACATTTCCCCGGCAGCTTGATGAGCTGGCAATGGAAAATGAAAAGGCGGTTGCCGCCAAGACGCAATACCTGAAGCTCTCCGCAAGCAATGTGGATGAAAATACCATAGCCATGGGCGATGCCGCTGCTATATCTGCCGGGGCCGAGCTTTACAAGAAAAACTGTGTAGCCTGCCATGCCGATAAAGGACAGGGAAACCAAACAGGCCCCAACCTTACCGATGATTTCTGGCTTCATAAGGGCGGTATAAAAGATATATTCTATACCATCAAATATGGCTGGCCCGAAAAAGGGATGCGCAGCTGGAAAGAAGATTTCAGCCCGGCGCAGATCGCCCAGCTGTCAAGTTTTGTTAAATCTTTAAAAGGCAGTAACCCTCCAGGAGCCAGGGAACCACAGGGCGAAAAGTGGACAGAGGAAGCTGCTGCACCGGCAGCCGACAGTTCGGCCAAGGCAGCACCTGTAGCAACCGACAGCGCTGCCGCAAAAAAATAATGTAACATGAAAGAAGCCGAGTTAAAGAACACCAACACCCCCACCAATCCTGACCTTAACGAAGCCGGGCTCGAAAAAACCTACGGCGATAAGATATCGACTGTAGACGAGCATGGAAAACGCAAATGGCAGTATGTATTTCAGCCAAAAGGGAAATTTTATAACTGGCGCTCTGCACTCAGTTTTATATATCTTATTTTATTCTTTGGATTGCCGTTCATAAGGGTGAATGGCAATCCGCTTTTTCAATTCAACATACTGGAGGCAAAATTCATCCTGTTTGGGAAGGCATTTTTCCCGCAGGATTTTATTTTGTTTGGTATCGGTATGCTGATCTTTCTGCTGTTTATAGTGGTGTTTACCCTGGTGTACGGAAGGGTGTTTTGCGGCTGGGCCTGTCCTCAAACCATTTTTATGGAGATGGTTTTCCGGCGGATCGAATATTTTATAGAAGGCGATGCAAACAAGCAACGGATCGCCGAAGGTAAATCCTGGACCACAGAACTCTATATCCGCAAAGCTGTCAAACACATCGTGTTTTTTGCACTGTCTTTTTTAATTGCAAACACTTTTCTGAGTTATATTATTGGCACCGATGAACTTTTCAAGATCATGCGGGAGCCGGTTTCACAACATATTGGAGGATTTGCGGCCATTATCATTTTTACTTTTGTATTTTATGCAGTGTATGCTTTTGTAAGGGAGATCGTTTGTACAGTTATTTGCCCTTATGGCAGGCTGCAGAGTGTTTTAACCGACCGTAATACCATTTTGGTAGCCTATGATAACCTGCGTGGCGAACCACGTACAAAGGGCAGGAAAGATGGCGCAGGCGACTGTATTGATTGTCATATGTGCGTGAACGTTTGCCCCACAGGTATCGATATCCGCAACGGCACCCAGCTCGAATGTGTGAACTGTACAGCTTGTATTGATGCCTGTAATATGATGATGAAGAAAGTGAACCGGCCCCTAAACCTTATCAAGTATGCCAGTACAAATAATATTGCAGAAGGCAAAAAATGGAGTTTTACTTACCGGATAAAGGCTTATAGTTTTGTGCTGCTGGTGCTGGTGGGCCTGCTGGTAACCCTGCTGGTGACCCGACCCATGATCGACGCCACCATTTTGCGTGTACCCGGCCAGGTACTCCAGGAAAATGCCGACGGCACCATCAGTAACCTGTACCGGATAAAACTGGTGAATAAAAGTAACCTGTCTAAGCCTTATCACCTGGAACTGAACTACCCCGACGCAAAAATTGAATTTGTAGGGAACAGGCTCGATACGCTAAAAGGCGCAGCCCCCGCTGAAGAGACCTTCTTTATCAAAATACCCAAAGAGAAGATCAGCAAACGCAAGGAAGTGTATAAAGTGAAAGTGATGAGTGGTAATAAATTGATAGATACAAAAAAAGCTATTTTTATAGGACAATATTAAAAACAATGGCAAAGAAAATATTTCATTCGGGCAACCTGGTGCTGGTTGGTTTTGGGGGGATGATCATTTTTATGTGTGTGCTCGTATATATGTGCATCCTAAACGGCCACGACCTGGTAAGTAAGAACTACTATGAGGAGGAAGCGAACCATGGCAAAATGGTGGCGGCAGAAAATAATGCAAATGCATTTGGCGATAGTTTTTCTGTGAAAGAAAGCGGTCAAAAGATACAATTGCAGGTGCCGGCCTCGCTCAGCAACAATCTGGAAAGCGGAAAAGTAATTTTTTTCTGTATACCCGACAGCAGGCTCGATAAAACAGTGGCGCTTGAAAAAAATGAAAAAGGCTTATACGAAATAGACGCCGGCAGCTGGCAGCGCACCCGCTACAAAGCCCAGGTAAGCCTTGTAATAGATGGGAAGGAGTATTACAAAGAATTGGAATTGAAATTATAAATATTAAATATTACATCTTAAATATTACATCTCTTTGACCGCCCTTTATATATCAGCACTTTTACTTGGCCTTGCAGGTAGCCTGCATTGCCTGGGTATGTGCGGCCCGCTGGTGATGGGAATGCCGTTTCAGCAACTGGCGCCGCATAACAAGCCCGGGGCGCTGCTTACCTATTCGGTATCCAAGGCACTGGCTTACGGTGGCATGGGTATTGTGCTGGGTTTGCTGGGCAAAGGTTTTGAACTCATGAACTGGCAACAGGTGCTTTCAGTAATGGCAGGCGCGATCATTATACTCATCACTTTAATGCCTCAAATACTGAAGCGGATACATACTAATTTTTTCTTTCAAAAACAGTTCGCTGCCGTGTATGCATCCATTCAGCAAAATCCATCGCTGAAGCATTTTGCCATTCTTGGATTTTTAAATGGATTGCTCCCTTGCGGTCTGGTATATACCGCACTGGCGGGCTCGGCCGTGGCCGCATCTGCAGGGGGAGGGTTTCTTTTTATGTTCTTATTTGGCATAGGAACGGCGCCGGCCCTGGTGGCCCTGGTGCTGCTAAAAAATAAACTCTCATTAAATTTTCGTAAAAATTTTGCAAGGCTTTCACTCGTGTTTTCCTTGCTTATTGGCGGGCTGCTCATTGCACGCGGTATGAACCTGGGTATCCCCGGTATTAGCCCGGAATTAACAAAAGGAAAAGTACAGAATTGCTGCAGCAATAAAACGCATTGAAATATTTCTGCATAACGCTGACATTTATTTCAGCATATCCGTTGAAAAAAATCAGATCAGGGGCAAAATTGTTTTCAATTTTTTAGTAAATAATTAAAAATAATTTGATACACAATACGCTGTTTGTGTAATGACCCAGGTAGTAAATATTCTACAGGGCTGCCTGTTTTACCCCTTTTTTCCACATGGATGATTTTAACAAGCAGCATTAGATTATATTTGTAATAACTAAGCAATCAGCTCAAAACAAAAGATATGGTAAATACCCTAAAAGAACAATTTGAAGAAGCGGTAGTAAACAGTAAGTCTCTTTCTGTAAAACCCAGCAACGATACCCTGTTGCAATTATATTCTCTCTATAAGCAAGCAACCGAAGGCGATGTGCAGTCTGATGCTGCACCTGCAAATCCTTTCGACTTTGTGGCCAAGGCAAAATACGAAGCCTGGTCTTCCTTAAAAGGCACCAGTAACGAAAAAGCCATGGGCGATTATATCGACCTGGTGGAAAAGTTGCAGTCCTGATTTATTCCTGAATTCTTACTTTAATTTGAGCCTGTTTACACAAAATGTGGCAGCGAAATTTTATTTCGTTAATATATTTTGCTAACTTTCCTGCATGCCAACTTAGCTCAGCTGGCAGAGCATTTCATTCGTAATGAAAGGGTCGTCGGTTCGACTCCGATAGTTGGCTCAGCTTTGCAGTTGCCATTAAAATACCCGGCAGTGGGCATTGCAACGGTATTTACAAGGATAAAAATTCAAAAAAAATGTATATGAAAAAGATCACCATTTTTAGTGCCATACTGCTGCTGGCCGTCTCTTTCGCAGTTTATGCTCAACCCCGCAACCTGAAAAAGGTTATGGAACTCAATATGCCCAAAACAGCCGATGACATGATGTGCGGAACCCGTGGCGCAATGGTAGCATGGGATCCGCAGGGAAAAAAGTATTATGCAGCTTTTGCCGGTAATGCTGGCTTTCCATTAGGTGTTTTTGATGCATCGGGAAAATTACTCACCGATACTTCGCTCAGCACCCAGCGGGATATAAGAGGGTTGTGGTATAACCCCATCACAAAAAAAATAGCAGGAAACTGTTATAATGATGGCGGATGGTTTAGTTACACCCTTAATGCCAAAGGCGTTCCCACTGCCTGCCAATCCGATGTGGAAGGGATGTACCAGCCCGATGAGCAAAGTGCCGGCGCATTTGATCCTGTATCAAAATCGGTATTCTTCCTGAATGGCGGCAAACTTTCTTATTACCGGAATACCTCCCAAACCCCTTTTAAAACCGTTCCGCTTCACCTTGGCCGTCCAAAGATACTGGGCCCGGCCGATTTTGAAAATCCCGATAATATCCCCGAAGGTTATAACAATACCACAGCTGTATATACCGGGCTGCCCAATGCACAGGTAGCGTTGCTTAACACTACAAGGGCGCAAATAGAACTGTACGATTACACGGAGGGTTACCTGCAGCAGATACTGTTGGTGCCCGAAAGCACTCCGTTAGAGTCTGTCTTTAATTTCTCCTATGCCAACGGCCTTTTCTGGCTTTTTGATATTGATAAAAGGAAGTGGGTCGGATTTAAATGACCAGTCATTAATATTTTAGTTACCCGGTTCCTAGCCGGGTTTTTTGTGCCTGTTTACTTCATTGCAATTAAAAGGATGGATTGATTACACTCACCGCATAGATTGATATTCATCAGTGTATTTGAGGTATACAGTGATGTAAATTGTGTATGAAAAATTGATATGATTCATCATTAAAATTTACAGATATGAAAAAATTAATATTATTGGCAACCTCCATGTTGATATACGGGATGTTGCTGGCCCAGGATAATGGCAAAGTTGTTGCAGAGAAAAAATCATACATTGCCTTTCATGGCGGCCCCTCTTTTCCCATAGGTGATTTCGGTAAAAAAGGAACCGCAAATACTGAAGGCGAACTTGTTAATGAGGGGGCTGGTTTTGCAAAAACCGGGTATAACTTCAATTTAAATGGCGGATATTTGTTTACAAGGAATGCCGGTGTTACCGTTGGCGTGTTTTATAATAAATATTCCACCAAACCTTTTACAATGACCATTCCCGACGGTGAAATTCAATCCATCAGCCTTGATATGGGCAACTGGCAGTATTATGGTTTTGCCGCAGGCCCATTGATGTCTTTTGATGTAAATAAGAATATCAGTTCCGCTGTTAAAGTAATGGCAGCGGCTGTAAGTGTAAAATCTCCCAATATATCTTATAATGATATTGTAATGGCAGAAGGCAGCACTAATTGGGCTCCCGCCCTGGCAGGCGGTATTGATTTTCGCTTTAATACAGGGAAAGATTGGTTCCTGTATGCCAATGCGGAATATATGTATATGCAGCCCCGGTTTACCTATACCTATTCAAGCGAAATAGCTGATTTGGGTACTACCGAAAAAGTGAAACAGAAAATAAGTGTGGTAAATGTGAATGTAGGTGTTGGATTTAGTTTTTAAGCGTGATAGGTTGCAAAAGGAATCCCGGCACAGGCCGGGATTTTTTTATCTGAATTGGGTGATGCTGGTACATATTTTATCTATCTTCCTGGAGTTAACCATTACAGGAAAGTAACGGGGAATGTTCCCGTTCATTTATTTGCCTGGCTGCTTCGTATATTGTCTGCGGCATCCAGGAGCTGTATAAATACTTTGCGGTATCCTTCTGCATCAGTCCCCAAAGGTTTGCCTTAATTACATAAACAGAAAATCATTTTTTTCTTTTTACTTTTGCCTTTCATGAAACAACTAGCTGTCCTCAATAAATATTTCTGGAAATACCGCTGGCTTTTTTTACTGGGGATACTCTTTGTTTTACTCACCAATTATTTACGCATTCTTGCTCCGCAACTGACAGGATATATCATCAACAATGTGGTGGGAACCCTCAAAGACGGAAATACCGTTGGGCATAAAGACTACAACTGGGCGGTAAATTTCATCATAGAATGGTTCAGCAGCCTATCCTTTGCCGCCCGGGTTTTTTATACCGGCCTGCTCCTTATTGCTATTGCCGTTGTAAGTGGTTTTTTTATGTTCCTGATGCGGCAAACCATTATTGTAATGAGCCGGCATATTGAGTTTGACCAGAAAAATGAAATTTTTGCCCATTACCAAAAACTCGATGCAGGTTTTTATAAAACAAATGCCACAGGCGACCTCATGAACCGTATCAGCGAAGATGTGAGCCGGGTGCGAATGTATACCGGGCCGGCCATCATGTACTTCATTAACCTGGCAGCTGTTATCGGGTTCAGTATTTTTTTTATGTGGCAGGCCGACCCGAAACTTACCCTGGTGGCACTATGCCCGCTGCCCTTGCTGGCCATCACCATTTATTTTGTAAACAATATCATCGATAAAAAGAGCGAGCGTATCCAGGCCATGCTCAGCAGCCTTACCGCCAATGCCCAGGAATCCTATTCGGGCATAAGGGTCATAAAATCGTTTGTACAGGAAGGCGAGATGATGCGTTTTTTTAAGCAAAACAGCGAAACCTACCGGAGTAATGCACTCAGCCTGGCAAAAACAGAAGCCATCTATTTTCCCAGTATGGCATTGCTCATCGGCCTCAGTACCCTCATCACCATTATGGTAGGGGCCCTGGATGTGGTTAACAGGGTTCCCGGCGCCGGTGTGGGCAAAATTGCAGAATTTGTAATGTATATACAGATGCTAACATTTCCGGTAAGTGCTATAGGGTGGACGGCCAGCATGACGCAGCGTGCGGCAGCCTCCCAAAAACGAATTAATGAGTTCCTGCTTACAGAGCCGGCCATTCAAGATGCCGCTACACCCAAAGCAATTAAACTCAGGGGAAATATCGGTTTCAATAATGTTAGTTATACCTACACGCATACCGGTATAAAGGCAGTAAGGGATTTTTCATTGCAGATACGGGCAGGCGAAAAGATCGCTGTTGTGGGCCGAACGGGTTCCGGCAAAACCACCATAGCCCAATTGCTGCTCCGTATGTTTGATGCAGAGCAGGGAACAATCACTTACGAAGGAATTCCTATACAGGAGATCAGCCTCAGCAGCCTGAGAAACCAGGTTAGTTTTGTACCGCAGGACGTTTTTCTTTTCAGCGATAGCATAAAAAATAATATCCGATTTGGAAACGATACCGCTTCGGATAAAGAGGTGTTTGAAGCGGCAAAACAGGCCGGTATTTACGATGATATAGAAAGCTTTGAACAGAAGTTTGAAACCATGGTGGGAGAGCGGGGCGTAACTTTGAGTGGCGGACAAAAGCAGCGTATTTCTATTGCCCGTGCCCTGGTAAAGAAACCTGAGCTGGTTATTTTCGACGATTGCCTGAGCGCCGTGGATGCCCGTACAGAAAAAGAGATCATGGGGCATCTTTACCATTACCTGCAGAACCGCACCGCCATCATTATAACGCATAGGATTTTTTCCTTATTTAATTTTGATAAGATCATTGTAATGGATAACGGCCGTATTGCAGAGCAGGGTACGCACCAGCAGTTAATATCCCAAAACGGTATTTATACCGAAATGTACCGCCGCCAACAATCTATAGATGGTGAAAATAATGTTGAAAACATGCCTGGCAGCATCGTATGATAAATTTTGCCATTTGAAAAACAATTTTATCTTTGGGGAGTTCAAAAATCAGAGTGTCAATCATTTAAAAGAAAATTATTGTGGCGTACGAAAACAACGAAAAAAAAATGGATAGCGTTTACAGTAAACGCATCAAAGCAGGGAAACGCAGAACTTACTTTTTTGACGTAAGGGAAACCCGTGGAAACGATTACTACCTGACCATAACCGAAAGCCGTAAGCGCTTCGATTCTGATGGTTACGACCGTCATAAGATCTTTTTATACAAAGAGGATTTCAACAAATTCATAAAAGGGCTTAACGAGGCAGTTGATTTTGTAAAGACCGACCTCATGCCGGATTTTGATTTTGATGCCTTTAACCATGATACACCCTATGAAGGGGAAGAAGGCCAGCAGCAACAGCCTTATGCTGAAGCTAAAACAGAAACGCCTGCTACAAAGGAAGAAGTGATTCCCCAGAATGATGCACCAGAGGCGCCGGCTGCCGATGCCGGAACCGCCCCGCATGAGGAAGTGGATAAATGGTAATTTAATAACACAAACATATACAGCCTTCTCTTATACGTATACGGGAAGGCTTTTTTATTTTCAGGCATTGTTATTGCTATTCGAACATCAAACTCAGTCCTATGCAGAAATTATACACAATTCTTTTGGCTGGTTGCCTATTTTCAACAGCCGGTTTTCAACAAGTTTTTTCTCAACCGACCATTGGTTATCAAAGCGTGGTTACGGGGCTTAGCAGTCCTGTAGATGTAGTAAATGCAGGTGGAACCGACCTCTTCATCGTGCAGCAGGGAGGTATCATCCGAAGGTGGGATGGCAGCAATTTGTCTAATTTCATTAATATCAGTACACTGCTCACCACAGCAGGCAACGAGCAGGGGTTGCTGAGCCTGGCATTTCATCCAACTTATGCCGTTAACGGGTATTTTTTTGTATGGTACACCAATACTACCGGTGGAGTAACACTTGCCCGCTACAGGCGCAGTACAATAGATCCGCTGGTGGGCGATCCATTAACAGGCCAGGTTTTACTGAGCCTTCCCAAGCCCGGTGGTTTTACCAACCATAACGGGGCTAAAATTATTTTTGGGCCCGATGGCATGCTTTACATTGGAACAGGTGATGGCGGGAGCGGGGGCGACCCGAATAATCTTGCCCAAAACGGTGCTTCATTGTTTGGAAAGATGCTGCGCATTGATGTGAACAGTTTTGCCACATCGGCGCCATTTTATAATATTCCACCCGATAACCCTTTTTTAGCTTCCGGAGATGGTATTGCAGATGAAATATACAATACAGGCCTGCGCAATCCCTGGCGCTGGAGTTTCGACCGGCAAACCGGAGATATGTGGATCGCCGATGTAGGCCAGGTACTTTATGAAGAAGTGAACCATGTAGCTGCCAGTTCAACAGCCGGCGTAAATTATGGCTGGCGCTGCCGCGAAGGCCAGCATACGTATAATATGACAGGCTGTTTGGCAAGCTATACCGACCCGGTTTTTGAATACCCGCACAACAGCACTACCGGGGGCTTTTCCATCACCGGGGGATATGTGTACAGGGGAACAGAATTCCCCTCTTTCAACGGGTACTATATCGCTACCGATTATGTGTCGAGCAACCTTTGGCTTTACAGGCCCGGCCTGGGCGCCACCATTCAATCGGGCAGCCTGAATAATATTGCGGGGTTTGGCGAAAGCGCCGATGGCTCGGTGTTATATGCTGTACGCAGATCAACCGGTGTGCTTTATAAAGTGATCGTAACCGGAACGGCACCAGTTTCCCTTTCAAATTTCAATGCAGAAAAACGAAATGGGTTCAATAAAATAAGCTGGCAAACATCGTCAGAAGTGAATACCGAAAGTTTTATTATTGAATACAGTTTGGATAACAATATATTTTTACCGGCAGGGGAGTTGAGGGCAACTGGTATTGCCACCGGAAGCAGCTATTCATTTGATCATTATTTTCAGGGCAGGCAAACTGTTTTTTACCGGTTAAAGATCATTGATAATAATGGAAGCAGTAACTATTCTCCCGTGGTAAAACTGGCGGCAGTGGTTGATGTAATAAAGGTTTATCCCGCTGTGGTTACTTCCAATACAGTGACCATTGAACTGCCTCAAAAAGGTTATATGCTCGAGCTGTTTGATGCGGCCGGAAAAATGGTATTCAAAAAAGATATGCGCAATTTCGACGGCATCAACCAGCTGGTGCTTCCGCAGTTGCCAAAAGGCATGTACATCTTACATTTCCAAAACAAGGGATACCAGGAAAAACAAAAACTGATTATACTGTAAAGGGAAAATGGCAATTTCGGTTTTACACAACGAGTTGAGGAGGAATTACTATGCGTTCTTTGTATTTTTTGTCGCGGTATCTACCGGGATTGCGTGAAACATTTTCTTAGTTCAATAAAGCTTCATCACCAGAAGAAATCATGGAACCGCTGTAATCTTTTATTTCATTATAAAGCGTATCCCGTTCTATGGGCCGGCGCTTTACCTGTTTAATGAGCGCAACCAGTTCTTCGGTGCTCATGGTGGGCGTTTGTTCCTCGCTGCCAGCCATGCTGTAAATTTTGGTAGAATCGTCAATGGTGCCGTCAATATCATTTACGCCATAACTTAAGCTGAGCTGGGCATTTTGTCTGCCCAGCATGGGCCAGTAGGCTTTCAGGTGCGGGAAATTATCGAGGTAGATCCTGGCAATGGCATAGAGGCGCATATCTTCCACAATACTGCTTTCTGCCACATGGCTCATATCATTATTTGCATGGCGGAATTTAAGCGGGATAAATGTATTGAAGCCTTTTGTTTTATCCTGCAACTGTCTCAGTTTATGCATATGGTCTATGAGGTGCTCATATTTTTCAATATGACCGTAAAGCATGGTGGCATTGCTGTGCAAACCCAGTTGATGGGCCGTTTCATGAATATGCAGCCAACCTTCTCCGCTTACCTTATCGGCACAGATCTGTTCCCTTATTTGCGGATGAAAAATTTCTGCTCCACCACCGGGCAACGACTGGAGGCCTGCTTCCTTTAATATCTTCATACCTTCTTCAACAGAAACCTTTGCTTTACGGAACATATAATCGAGCTCCACCGCCGTAAAAGCTTTAATATGCAGATCTGGCCGGTGTGCCCTTATTTTCTGAAGCAGTTCAATAAAATAAGCCAGGTCCATTTTAGGGTGAACGCCACCCACAATATGTACTTCGGTAATGGGCTTGCCATCATAACTTTTTACAATATCCAGCATCTGGTCAATGCTGAGTTCCCATCCTTCTTCCTTATGGGCGTAAAGGCGGCTGTAGGAGCAGAATTTGCAACTAAATACACATACATTCGTGGGTTCAATATGAAAATTACGGTTGAAATAGGTTTTATCTCCATGCAGCCTTTCCCTGATGAAATTGGCCATTGCACCCACAAAACCAAGGCTTCCTTTTTCAAATAATGCCAGGCATTCTTCGTCGGTAATACGCTGGTTATCCTTTACTTTTTGGGCAATGGTCTTTAACTGTTCATCTGCTGCAGAAGCTATAAGCACATCTATATTGGCTGACATGGTGATTTTTTGCAAATTTAAGCGAAAATCGGCGCTTGCAAGAAACAGTAAATTGATTTTAATCAGCAGGCAATGCAGGAGCAAATCATCATTTTCTGCATAAGGAAGGATAATCCCTCTAATTACAGGCCGATTTTTAAAATAAATCTCTATCTTAACGGCTTAAACTAAAACGATTATTGCTATGAATATCAAGTTGAGGTTAACCGTCATGAGTTTTATGCAGTTCTTTGTATGGGGCGCATGGCTCATTACGATCGCCACTTATTTCTTCAGTAATAATATGGGCACGGGTGCACAATTTGGCGCCATCTTTTCCACCCTGGCATTATCCTCTTTATTTATGCCGGCCTTAACTGGTATTATAGCCGATAAGTGGTTAAATGCAGAAAAACTCTACGGGATACTGCATATCCTTTATGGTCTTATTATGTTTTACGTGTCAAAGGTCAGCAATGCAGATCAGCTTTATTATGTAATATTTGCTGCCATGATATGCTACATGCCTACTATTTCTCTTTCTAATTCAATTGCCTATACAATTCTGAAAAGCAATAAATACGATGTGGTAAAAGTGTTTCCACCCATCCGTGTATGGGGAACCATCGGTTTTATTGTGGCGATGTGGATCACTAACCTTACCGGGAGCAAGGCTAATACAAACCAGTTTTTAATAGCGGGTGTAGGTGCTGTTTTACTTGGTATATTTTCATTTACACTCCCCAAGTGCCCGCCCCAAAAATCAATTTCAAAAGACGCTTCTGTCATGGAGCAGCTGGGTTTAAATGCCTTTAAGCTTTTTTCCAATTACAAAATGGCGCTGTTCTTTATTTTTTCGATGTTTCTTGGTGCCGCATTACAGTTGACCAATATGTATGGCGACACTTTTTTAGATGATTTTAAAAACAACCCGCTCTACGGCCCCGATTCTTTTGTGGTGAAATATTCCACCATCATTATGTCAATTTCGCAGATATCTGAAACCGTATTCATCCTTACCATTCCTTTTTTCCTAAAGCGATTTGGCATCAAGAAAGTAATGCTGTTTTCCATGATCGCATGGGTACTCCGTTTCAGCCTTTTTTCGTACGGAAATCCTGCAGAAGGTTTATGGATGATCATCCTTTCCTGCATCGTTTATGGAATGGCTTTCGATTTTTTCAATATTTCCGGTTCGCTGTTTGTAGAAACCACTACCGATTCCAAGATACGTTCCAGTGCGCAGGGGTTATTTATGATGATGACGAACGGGGTGGGAGCATTTATGGGCAGCCTGGTGAGTGGCTGGCTAATTGATAAATACTATACCGGGGCCGCTGGCGCAAAGGACTGGCATGGTATCTGGCTGGCATTTTCCATCTATGCATTGATCATTGCCGTGTTGTTTGCCATCATGTTCAAGCACAAGCACGACCCAAAAGCAATGGAATCTGCTGCCATAGGTCATTAAGCAATTTAACTGCAATAAAAAAAATCCCGGAACAACTGCCCGGGATTTTTTATTATAATTTCAGGTTCGACAAATATTTAATAATAGCCAGCCTTATATCGCTTCGTTGATCTGATGCCCCTTCCGGTGCCGGATACAGTTTCAGTATTTCTTTATTGTCTTTGGTAAGAAAGCCCATATTGGATTCGCCGCCGGTAAGTAAAAAATCGCTGAGCGCCACATGATAGGTTTTATTGGCATCAATGGAGGCTTTCTTATACGTCCACACACTGCCAATGGCATCATAAAAAAGAGCTTCAGAATATTGCAGAAAACCTCCGGAGCCGCGGTTGTTCCTTCCGGCTTCCAGTATTTTTATAAGTAAACTTCCCTTCATGTCCACTTCCAGTATGGCGCCGCCGTACGGAAGGCTCCTTAAAATATCGTATTGTGTAATGGGAGGGTTCAGTATATCATCGGGCCTGATGGAACCTGCATTTACAATGGCCATATCGGCCTGTGGAGCCGCTGCTTCCATGGCATTGACCACCACTTTAGAAAAATTGGTGATGCTGCTCCGTATGGTGGCTTCCCTTGCATCGTAAGAAGGGCCGCTTTCAGATACCACTTTCATGGCATCAAAACCCAGGGTTGCATAATTCTTATTGGCAATATCATTCCATTTTTGTACAACCCGGGCCGTAGAATCATCAAATACGATTGAATCATCCACCCATTCAAGCCTTGCTTTTGTTTTAAAACTACGGGTTTTCTTGTTGATATGAAGATCGAGTTTGTAAACCGAACGGATATTAGCATGTGCCTTACTGATGATCACATCGCCCACTTTCTGGTAACGCATATCATGCTCGTGTCCGCCCATGATGAGCGCCAGGCCGGGCAGTTTTTTTGCCAGGGCAATATCGGCTTCCATATCAAGGTGCGTGAGCGCCACCACGGCATCGCAGGAATCTTTAATGCGGTTGTATAATTTCTCTGCAGTTTCAAGCGGGTCGGTGTAAGTCACATACGTAGCCCTGTTGAAAGGGATGTTCACGCCTATGAACCCGATATTGGCCACGGTGCCGTCTGCATCTTTCACCTGCATGATATAAGTTTCCGGAAAAGGCTGGTTGCCTGCCTGTGTGACCTTATAAAATGGTTCGGAACCCTGCTTTGTTTTATGAAAACTGTTGGAAGATACCCACTTGAAATTTGATTCATTGATCCGGCTTTGAAGTTCCTGCTCATTAATATCAAACTCGTGGTTGCCAAATGCAGCAATATCGAGCCCGGCGGCATTTAATGCCTCCACCATCTGGCGGCCGCGGATGCGTTTGTCTTCGTACTTAAGGCTGTTATAAACAGAAGGGCTTAAAAAATCCCCGGCAATTACCAGGAAGGTATTGGGGTTCAGTATTTTTTCAGTTTTTTTGATTGTGGCTAAACGGGCCATGCCGCCGGTTTTACCTGCTTCAATGGGCGCTATTTCATACACATCATTTATCTGGATAAAACGTACGGAGATCTTTCCATTATCGGTACTGCCGGTTTTTTGCGAGGGGCTGCATGCCATTAAAAAGAACAGAAAAGCAAGCAGCATCCGGCCTGTAAATTGATACATATTCACTGTTTTAAAAGGCAAAATTAACGCTTAGCAGGCAATTTATCAGAACCGGTTTTGCGGGCAGCAATAATTAAAAAAAAAGCCGGTAGAACATACCGGCAATTATAAACATATAGATTAAAATTAATTGATGGTAAGCGCTTCGGCATTCCTGTTATACATTTCTACTGCAGCCAGCAGGCATTTGACGGCATCCTTTGCATCCAGTTTTCCCTGGCAAAACCCGCTTACTTCGGAGTCGTTTTTTACCAGGCTGCTGAAAAGTTCTGAGGTATAGGGAACAATCGCTCCCTTATCGCCATCCTGTAAAAAGAACTTATTTACCGTATTGCGGCCATTATAGTATTTTACCGAGTAAAGATTGATCTTTCCTTTGGCAACCCTTAATGCAAAGCCCTGCAGTACATCGGTGGCCACTTTGCCGGTTTTTTTGTTATCGGAAAACATTTTGGTGGAAATGGCATAGTGGCCTTTGGAGTCGTAGTAAGCTTTGATCTCATCGGCTTTTACCAAGGTATGGCCGTCGGCCAGCAGGTGAGGGGTTTTTAAAAAACCGGTAACCAGTTCAAGGCTGCCAAATTCTTTTACAGTACCATCGTTATACTGTACGTAGCTCTTTCCGTTTGTTCCTTTTGGCTCATCGGCCGGGGTATTGGCAAAACTGTTCATCAGTAAAAGACACAGGAATGCCAGGGTTATGGGTATAGTTTTTTTCATAAAAACAGATTTTTGCCCTTATAAACGGCCAAACAGGTCTATTATTGCCTCTAATACAATAAATTGGATGATTTGGGCCGTATGCAAGTTGGCTGTAAAAAATCATATTTTTCTTCAGATTTAGCACGTAATTTTATCCAGTTACTAAAACTTTTGCCTTTTGAGCAGCAAAATCACCAAATGGTTATTGTTCCGCAAGTTCATTTTGCCGATTTTTATGATTTTCGTGCTGATCATTGTGGGTACGGTGGGTTATGTGCTCATAGATGATTATACCTGGCTCAATGCGCTGTATATGACCATTATTACGGTTGGTACCGTGGGTTTTGGCGAAATTCAGCCCCTCAGCGATGCAGGAAAACTGTTTACCATCTTTCTCATACTGGCCAGCCTGGCCACGGTGGCTTTTTATATAACCATGATCACCCGCCTGCTGCTTGATGGCGAATGGCGTAATCAATATTTTTTATACCGGCTGGGAAAAAAAATTAATGCAATGGACAATCATGTAATTGTGTGCGGCTATGGCCGCAACGGGCACCAGGCTTGTGAAGTGCTGCGTCAGAACAAAATTCCGTTTGTGGTAATAGAGCAACGGCAGCATTATTTAACCGGAATGAACGATAAGGAACTACCCGTAATACAGGGCGATGCCACCAAGGACGAAAGCCTGCTGGAAGCCGGACTATTAAAAGCCCGGGCGCTTATCAGTGCCCTTCCCAACGATTCTGATAATCTTTTTGTAGTGCTTACCGCCCGGCAGCTCAATCCCGAAATTACCATTATCAGCCGTGCCAGCGATGACCATACTATTAAAAAACTTAAAATAGCAGGTGCCAGCAATGTAATTATGCCCGACAAGCTGGGTGGTTCCCATATGGCTTCCCTTGCGCTGATACCCGACGTGCATGAACTGCTGGGAATGATCACCACTACACAAAATGACGAACTGCGCATTGCAGAGATCAATGTGGTAAGCTCAGCCAATCTTGGCCAGCTTAATCTTTGGCAGCAAACCGGTTGCACCATTTTAGGTATTAAACGGGTTGATGAAAGTTATGAACCCAATCCTCAGCCTTCCTATAATGTAAACGTGGGCGAACGGCTCATTGTAATGGGCAGCACAAGGGTGATCGTAAAAGCCAGGCATTTGGTGGAAACACATAAATAAAAAACCCCCGCCATTTAAAGGCGGGGGCAGTTCTCATAAAATATTTTAAAAACGGGCTTATTATTGTTTCACAAAACGGATACTCTGTTTGCTGCTGCCATTTATTATTTCGGCAATATAGGTTCCGGCCAGTTCCCTGTTCAAGGGAAGGCTTATTTGTCCTGTACCATTAATGAAATCTTTCTTAATGAGCTGACCACCTGCATTGTAAATGTTCAGCTGCACATTTTTTAAATTAAGATCGGTATTTAACTTCAGTTCTGTTTGTACCGGGTTCGTCGCCAGCTGGATATAACCCTGCTTTTGAAAATCTACAAACCTGATCTCGCTTACTGATGTTTTGCCGTCGAAATCTTTCTGCCTGATACGGTAATAGTTTTTACCGGTAAGCGGCTGTGCATCTGTATAGCTGTAACTGGCCCCATTGCTTCCCAGGCTGTTTACAAAAGCAATGGTTTCCCAACTGCTCCCGTTGGCACTGCGTAGCACATCAAAACCCTGGTTATTTACTTCGCTGGCGGTACTCCACTGAATAATAGCTTTGCTGTTTTGCTTGAGTACATTGAAACCGCTGAATTTAACCGGTAAAGCGGAAATATTGCGTTTATGTTTCAGCATCCAGTTGTATACATTCATATCTGTAAACCCGGTATAACCATACTGGTTCAGATTTAGTCCGAATCCGTGTGTGAGATCGTGCCCAACTATGCCATAGTAAATGATCTTTTGTGCAATGGGTGTGGTTGAATGCTGTGCATTTGTATTGTCTACAAAGTAATGGGTATTAGAAACGGGTACCACTGCGTCTGCATTGTTATGCAGCGCCAAAATTGGAAGATTGGCTGCTGCCATATTATTACAAAAACTGGCAGTTTGCTGGCAGGCTCCCGCACCAGGGGCAATAGCTGCCAGGCGGTTTGCATAATTGGTATTAGCACCTGCATAGGACCATACGGCACCGCCACCCAGGCTGAAACCGCTCATATAAATGCGGTCTATATCCACTTTATAATTGGCAATTATATAATCAAGCATGGTATTGACATGCCCGCTCCATGGGTTAATGGTAAACTGTGGTGTAATAACGATAAATTTAAAGTCTTGCCCGTTTACAGTGAATTTTAATGGCCATTGTCCGCCGGTGATCAGGTTGGCAGGGCCATGACTTAAAACGGAATTGAGGTCGGTAGTGCCATTTCCCAGCTGACCGATCCCTGAAATAAAGACTATAAGGGGAAATTTTTCAGTTGGATTATCATAATAACCCTGTGGAAGAAATTCATAATAACCGTTGCTTATGGGGCAGGTTACAACGCCAGCACGGGCGGTATGTGTTTGGGCATTGCCCTGGCAATATGCGATTAGCAGGCATATTACTGCGATGTAAAGTTTTTTCATTGGAAATTGGTATTTTACTAACTAAAAAAACAACCAAACAGGCAATTTATTGTATGGCGTTATTGTTAACAGGAAACCCATTATTAGGAATGCAGCAACTGACCATTGCATTGTTTTAATAGTCAATAATATATATACTGGGAATTATTAATGTAGAAAAAAATCTACAACTGATTTGATGGTTTTACGGAGTATTCTAGGATTAACACAAGGACAATGCCGGCTGTATAAGCCAACATATCAAACCATTCAAAATGGGTTCCCACAATGATGCGGGCGGCCGGCGAGTGTATGAATATGGTTTTTTCCAACATGCGCAGGTACTGGATTGCTTCCACTGTAAAGGCAAAAATCAATACAGCCATGGCTGCTTTTATTACCCGAACCCTTATAAATGCCCGCAGGAAACAATAGACCATGATCACTACTAAAAAATCTCCCACGTAAGGCCGTACAAACGCATCCCGCACAAACAGGGCAATGAAAATTTCAATGATAAGCAGTGCCAGGAATAAAATGAAATAAACGGGTTTGAATGTAAAATGTTTCAGGGGGATTATTTTAAACACAAGATATAAAAAATTAATTTCAGTTTTACTGATCCCGGATTGCGTTTGATCTAATGTTATTTAATTATTCTAACTTAGTTTTTTCCAGCCAGTAAATTATACAATGAAAGATACCCATTACTAAAAAAAGCCTGAAAAAACTGCCCGTGGTTCCTTACGATAAAGTGAGGGATGATATCAAAACAGGCGATATTTTCTTCAGCAGCGGCAGTTATCTTTTTTCTGGTATTATTCAGCGGCTTACCCGCAGCACCTGGAGCCATGTGGCGGTTGTATACAAAGATGAGGAACTGGGCCGTGTACTTGTACTTGAAGCCGAACCTTATGTGGGTATCCGGCTGATACCGCTTTCCAAGTACCTGAAAAATTATAATGGAACCGGCAAACGATATAAAGGCCAGGTGCTCATAGCACAGTTGAAAGAGCCAATGTCTAAAGAACAGCTCAACAAAGGCATCAGTTTTGGTTTGGATGAACTCACCAGGCCCTACGATAATTACGAGATCGTACGTATCATGTTCCGCATACTTTTCCGCATCAGTAAAAGGGAGCGTAACCGGAGTTATATCTGCAGTGAACTGGTGCGGGCCATTTTTGCAAAATCGGGTGTCAATTTTAAATTCAGGGATACTTATATAAGCCCCGACAATATCTGGAACGACGAAAGGGTGGAAATGCGCTGGCGGGTTTTGTGAGATTTAACCGCAGAGAAAAAAGATGCGGAGTTTACCCAGAGGTTATCCCTGCGTTATCTCCTTTGTTTCTATTCTCTGCGGCAAAAAATATCATTTATCAATTTATCATCGGCTTATATTTATCGCAGTTTTCATACATCACCCAACCCAGCACTGCCGTAAGCGCCAGGGCCATGGGTAAACCCGACCTGTCGACCGTTATGTGCATGAGCAAAATACCCACCATAACAGGGAAAATTACAATAGCTCCCAATGCCCTTGTTTTTGGAAAAATGAAGAGCAGACCGCCCACTATCTCTGCCACAGATAAGAGAGGCATCAGCCAGCTGATCTCCATCATAGCGCCGAAATCCTTCATGGTTTCTGGCGGCATATTTTCGGGCATGGGTATATAATGAAATAACTTGTTGAGCCCGCCGTTGATGAACAATAAACCAAAAAGCAGGCTCACAATGAACAGTATTTTTTGTTTCATAATGCAAAGTTTTTGGTGAGGGTTTAAAGAAATGTTAAGTTAGGTTTTTTGTTTAAATTCCGTTTACCAAAAAAGGAAACAATAACTCGCCCTGCTTTTAGCTATTTTTGCATTTATAAAACAACAGAATGGCATATCGCTCCTTAGAAGCATGTTTAACAGACCTTGAAAAAGCCGGCATGCTGCGCCGGGTAAGTGAGGAAGTAGACCCTCATTTACAAATGGCTGCCATTCACCTTAGGGTGCATGAGGCCGGCGGACCCGCCTTGTTGTTTGATAGAGTAAAAGGCACAAAATTCCGGGCCGCATCCAATATTTTTGGAACCCTGGAGCGGAGCGAATTTATTTTCAGGAACAGCCTAAAACATATGCAGCAGTTAATAGCATTGCGCAACGATCCCATGCAGGCACTCAGGAACCCGCTTAAAAACATCCGTGCGGGCCTTACCGCAATAAAGGCGTTGCCTTTAAAAAATCCTTTTTCAAAACCAGTTCTTTTTGAAGAAATAAAGATTAGCCAGCTGCCCTTGATACAGCATTGGCCAAAAGACGGCGGTGCATTTGTAACCCTGCCCCAGGTTTATTCCGAAGATGTGGAGCAGCCAGGCATCATGCATGCCAACCTGGGTATGTACCGGATACAGCTTACCGGAAACGAATATGAAACCGACGGGGAACTTGGCCTGCATTACCAGCTTCACCGCGGTATAGGCGTACACCAGGCAAAGGCAAACAAACTGGGCAGGCCGTTAAAAGTGAGCGTATTTGTGGGCGGTCCTCCGTCGCATAGCGTGGCTGCCGTAATGCCGCTTCCTGAGGGTTTGAGCGAAATGACATTTGCAGGCGCTCTCGGCGGCAGGCGTTTTCGTTATTGTTATAAAGACGGATTTTGCATCAGCACCGATGCCGATTTTGTAATAACCGGCGAAGTTTTTCCGAATGATAACAAGCCCGAAGGACCATTTGGCGATCACCTGGGATATTACAGTTTAACGCATCCTTTTCCTGTAATGAAAGTGCATAAAGTGTATGCACGCAAAAACGCCATCTGGCCCTTTACGGTGGTGGGCCGTCCGCCACAGGAAGATACCAGTTTTGGCCAACTGATACATCATATCAGCGGCAGCGCTTTACAAAAAGAGATACCCGGACTTAAAGAAGTGCATGCGGTAGACGCTGCAGGTGTTCATCCTTTACTGCTTGCTATTGGCAGCGAACGGTACACGCCTTATGCGCAAACAAAACAGCCGGCAGAAATTTTGACCATTGCCAACCATGTACTGGGTACGGGGCAATTAAGCCTGGCCAAATTCCTTTTTATTACTGCAGATGAGACCGGTAAGCTCCGCTGCAGCGATATTCCTTCCTATTTACAATATGTGCTGAAAAGGATCGATAACAGCCGCGATATTCATTTTTATACAAATACCAGTATTGATACGCTCGATTATTCGGGTACGGGGTTGAATACCGGAAGCAAAGTTGTATTTGCCGCTTATGGCGAAGAGAAAAGATCGCTTACAACAGTTATCCCGGCCATATTTGCCGATAATACACTCATTAAAAATGCTGCAATGGCGCAGCCGGGCATTGGCGTTATACAAACGAAGCCTTTCAGTACCTATGAGCAAACTGCGGCAGAAATGCAGCTGCTCACCGGTTGGTTAAAAGAACATATATCCCAGCTTGAAACCCTGCCTATGATCATACTGGCCGATGATGCGGACTTTACTTCGGCCACACTGAATAATTTTTTATGGGTGGCATTTACCCGCTGCAATCCTTCGCACGATATTTATGGAGTGGATGCTTTTGTACAATTTAAACACTGGGGTTGCCATGGCCCGCTGATCATAGATGCCCGCATAAAACCGCATCATGCGCCGGTGCTGGAAAAGGATCCAGCCGTAGAACGCAGTATTGACCCGCTTTTTGAAAAGGGCGGCAGTTTGTTTGGCATTGGCTGATTGTAGCGTTTTTATTAAAAGCAAATATCCGCCATCGGCGGATATTTTATTAAGCGTAACTTATAATTTTATCAGGCCCTTCCCATTTGCTTAAGGTGCAGTGTATGCGAAATAATGGCATCACGCATGTGTTTGTATTCATTGTACTTTACATTAAACTCATCGCAGGTAGATTTGATGATCTTGCTGATGGCAGGGTAATGTACATGCGACACTTTTGGAAAAAGATGGTGCTCCACCTGGAAGTTGAGCCCACCCACCAGCCAGCTGATGAGTTTATTTTTTGTGGCAAAATTGGCGGTTGTTTCCACCTGGTGAATGGCCCATTCATTTTCTATATCCGGGGAGGCTTCGGTACGTACCGGGAAGCTGGTAACTTCAACGGTATGCGCAAGCTGAAACACCGTGCTCAGCACAAAGCCGGCAAACATAGATAGTATTAAAAAGCCAAGAAGCCAGTTTACAAAACCTACCATCATTATGGGAAGTGCGATCATCATGAAATAATACCCGATTTTTGCGATCCAAAAAGCGAAATGATCGAATGTGCTCATTTTTTTTAATGGCACGGCGCCTACCCGCTTTTTAAAATATTTTGTATAGTCGGTTGCAAATACCCAAATAATGAGTAACAGGGTATATAAGAACCATACATAAATATGCTGGTAGCGGTGTATGAAATATTTTTTTTGTGAAGGGCACATTCTCAGCATCGGCTGAATTTCAATATCATCATCAACGCCCTGGATATTTGTATAGGTATGATGGGCAATATTGTGCTTTGTATTCCACATGAGGCCGCTGGCCCCAAGAGCGTTTACCGAAAATGCGGCTATCTTATTCCAGGTTTTGCTCTGGCTGAAACTGCCATGGCCGCCGTCGTGCATTACATTAAAGCCAATGGCTGCAGTGAGCCCGCCCATCAGCAGGCATTCGAGCAGGGCGCTCCAGTTGAGCGGGGCAAAGAATACCACGTGTACATATAATGCCACATAAAGGGTCCATAGCAGGATGGCTTTGAAATGAAGGGAGAAATTGCCGGTTGGCTTTTTATGGTTCTTTTCAAAATATTCGTTCACCCTTATTTTCAGTTCATGATAAAAAGAAGAGTGTTGCGCATTGCGGAACTTTGGTGTAGTAGCTAATTTCATTTGTTTTGTTGAGCTGTTGTTTAATTTTTTCAGCTTTCTCAGGTATCTTTTTGAACCAATGCATCCAGTGTTGAAATGCCGATCATCTTATCGGAAATGAAACCCTCGGCATAATCCACTCCAATCATTTTGCCAAACATTTTGGCACGGTAAATGACGCTTTCTAAAAATCCGGGTTTGGATATATAAGTTTCGGGGCCGTCAATACCAGGATTATGAAACTGTGTGGCATAAGCTTTTATGGATTCCAGTTTTTTATCAAATACATCCGAAATATCCACTACAAAATCGGGTTGTAAAAACCTGTCCTGTATATAATGAAAAACATACTTTGGTCTCCAGTGTTGCTGTTGTTTCCCATCGTCTGTTGTTTCAATTTTAAGCAAACCGGAAAGAAATGCCGCATCTGAAACCAGTTTTGCACTCCGGCCATGATCGGGATGACGGTCTTCGGGTGCATTGCAAATTAAGACTTCCGGGCGGTATTTTCTTATGATTTCGATCAGCTTTCGCTGGTGATTTTCATCATTCTGAAAGAAGCCATCGGCCATCTGGAGGTTTTCTCTTGCATCAAGTTCAAGTATTTGTGAGGCCGCAGCGGCTTCTACCCTGCGGGTTTCTGCTGAGCCTCGGCTGCCAAGCTCGCCCTGGGTGAGATCAATGATTCCTGTTTTTTTTCCCCTTCTTTTTTCTGCCATCAATACGCCTGCACAACCAAGCTCCACATCATCGGGATGAACACCAATAGCCAACACATCTAACTTCATAAATCTACTGAATAAAAATTAGGGGGCAAGATAAGCTATTTTATGCGTTAAATACGTTAAATACGTTAAATGTGCCAATTTGCTAATTTGATAATATGCAAATAATGGGAATGTGCAGATGTGCAAATGAAAGACGAGATATTGGTTGTTCTCTCAATTACAGTGAGTCTTAACATTAAACTTTTGAACCCTTAAAACTTTGAACATTTATACCCCTTCAATTCCGATCTTTTTCATGAGTACAGACGCATTGAGGCTTTGGCACACTCCGGGTTTTAGTTTGTAATCGAAATAAAGTTCTTCATTGTTTACCTGCACATCAAAATGAAAATTGTATATGTTTTGCTGGAATTCAGTTTGCAGGGCGGCCAGGGCAATATCGTGGGTGGCAATGATAGCCGGGGCATGATGCCGGATGAGTTGTTTTATAAGAGCCACTGAGCCGGTGTGCCGGTCGAGCGAATTGGTGCCACGCAGGATCTCATCAAGCAGAATAAAAACTTTTTCGCCCCTGTTTACTTTGTCGATAATGGCCTTTAATTTCTTGAGTTCGGCATAAAAAGTGGAAGTGCTTTCTTCGAGATTATCGGTAATGCGCATACTACTGAGCAACTGTACCGGCGATAGTTCAAAACTTTGGGCGCAAACCGGTGCTCCAGCCATGGCCAGTACCACATTAATGCCCACACTGCGCAGGTAAGTGCTTTTGCCGGCCATATTGCTGCCGGTAACCAGCATGATGCTGTTATTGTTCTCAATATCTATAAAATTATTCACCCGCCTGTTTTCTATAATGAGCGGATGGCCCAGTTCTTTGGCTTTTATAAAAAAATGCTTATCATGAATAAGTGGTATTCCCCACTGAGGGTGGTTGAACCGCAGATAGGCAAAGCTGTTGATGGCCTCAAAATTGGCAAGTGCATCAAACCATTGCAGTACGGTTTCTTTATTTTCTGTTTTCCACTTTTCCAGTTCAAGTACCTGCTGAAGGTTCCACTGCAGTAAAAGATTGAGCGGTGCAGCCATTACCAGGTTATACCGCAGGTCCAGTTTTTCCAGGATATTTTTGAGCCTGCTTATATTTTGGGAAGCAGTTATATTGTTTGCCGGTATAAATGCCTGCTGTAATTCCAGCAATAGTGGCGTGCCGAAATGCTCTTTTTCGATATGGGCAATGCTGGCCGAAAATGTCTCCATTTCATCCACCATCCTGCTAACCTGGTTATGTACCGGGGCCAGCACTTTATTCACCTGGAATGCAACCACGCCCATTATAAACAGGGCGGTATAAAGTGCACTTAAAGGCAGGTAACTGAAAATCACCAGGCCCGTAATACTGATGGCAAAAACCGGCAATAAATACCTGATCCACTGCCAATGGCGGAACTGCAGAAAAAGAGTGGGCTGCTGAAGCCAGTTCTCAAAATTCTGTACAGTATTGTTTCTGATGGGATGTTCATGGCCATATGCCCGGAGCCATTGCATCCACAGTGGTTTTGTAGACAGTTCTTTGGAGGCCTCCTGGCGTTTAAAGATTTGATCTGTTTCTGCCGGGTGGAGTAGCCAGTTTGCCAGTATATCGGCGCCGGGTTCAGAAACAGTGCGGTTTGTGTACTGAAAAAGCGATGCATGACCAAAAATATCCAGGTCGATCGCATAAGCATGTTCTTTGGATAAATAATCCCTGCCATCGGAAAACTTGTAATAATTACCCTGCAGCGACTGCAATTCGGTCTCATTTATTTCGATCAGCCTTCGGTTGGCGTCAAGGGCCTCCTGGTTTGCCAGGTCTTTATAAACAAGTTTGGCAAAAATGACGAACAATGTAACCGCCGCCAGCAGGGGGGGCCACCAGGCAATATTCCACAGGAAATAAAGCGCTGCTACCAGTACAGCAATGTTTCCCAGACGCAGTATACCGAATGCCCGTTTTTTCTTGAGCAATTGCTGCTGTTCTGTTTGTAAAACACCAATGCGTTCTTCATAAAATGATGTGGGCATATGACAAATGTAATTTATTTTGATTTTGCCGTTACACAAAGCTGCCATGACCCGGAATTGATAGTGAAATTTTAACAGGAACCCTCGCTTAGTTTCCGTAAATTTGCAGGATAAACGTTAAACCTTTGAATATTGACGTTGATTTTTAATGGGGCCGTTTTGGTTTTGACAGCAAAGTTCTTTGTAAGTGTAAGCATGTACTGCGTTGCGTAATTAGCAGTTTAATCTGAATACGAAAACTTTAAATGGCAATACTCAGTATGCCATGGCTGCCTAATCAGTGATTAGTTAGTCATTAGGGCCGCCGGGCAGGTTCCGCCTGTATCCATGCCCCGCCGCCGACTCAAAAACAAATCAGGATGCTGCAGCAGAATGGTGTGACTGCTGCTTAAGACCATTCACCTAAGGAAACTGTTGGTTTGTTATGTTCCTGCGGATTCCCTACAATCAATACATAAATAAACATGTAGAAAGCTTATGGAGGATTTGTTTGGACACCGGTTCGAGTCCGGTCGGCTCCACAAAAAAAAGGAAAGCCCTGCTAACTAAATTGCAGGGCTTTTTTTAACAGGTTATCTGCACCCGTTTCAATCATTACTGCGCGGTAGAAATTTTATTTGCTAACTTTATGACAGATTTTAATTCCCGGTTATGAAAAAATACCTTTTACTGGCTTCTGTTGTCCTGCTCTGGAGTTCCTGTAAAAAGGGCGGTGATGATGGACCCGTAAATCCGCAGCCAACCAATTTTTCTGTTTCTTATATCAGTATAAACCAGGCTTTGGCAGGCGCTTTGGTATATAATGTAAATTTCATGCCTTCAGTAAAATTCAGTTTCCCTGTAAAGATCAATGCTGCTACATTGGCTCCTGCGCTTAGTTTCAAAAATAGTTCGGGTTCAGATGTGCCGTTCAACAGTTCATTGCAAAACGGCGACAGCAGCATTGTGGTTATGCCTGCAGCGCCTTTAACCGATCTTTCCAGGTACAGCATTTCGGTAGCAGGCGGTACGTTAAAATCGCAGGCAGGCGGAAGTTTATCGGCTGCAACCGGCGTAAACTTTGTAACAAAAATAGATTCCACCGATAAGTTTCCTGTTATTTCAGACAATGCCCTGCTTGACCTGGTACAGCAGCAGACATTTAAATATTTCTGGGATTTTGGTCACCCTGTGAGCGGGCTGGCAAGAGAAAGAAATACTTCCGGTGACGTATGTACCAGCGGCGGAACCGGTTTTGGCGTTATGGCCATCATTGCGGCAGTAAACCGTGGCTTTATCACCCGCACACAGGCATTGACAAGGCTCCAAACCCTGGTTGGCTTCCTGAAAAATACGGCACAAACATTTCATGGCGCATACCCGCACTGGCTCAAAGGAAACAGCGGGGTAGTGGTGCCCTTCAGCACAAATGATAACGGGGCCGACCTGGTGGAAACATCTTATCTTATACAGGGTTTACTCTGTGCAAGACAATATTTTAATGGCGCAGATGCAAATGAAACCAACCTGCGCAGCGATATCAACTTTATATATAACCGGGTGGAATGGGACTGGTTTCGGCAGGGCACACAAAATGTGTTGTACTGGCACTGGAGCCCTTCTGTAGGTTGGGCAATGAATCATAAAATAAAAGGCTGGAACGAATGCCTTATAACTTATGTGCTGGCTGCATCGTCAACCACGCACAGCATCCCGGCAGCAGTGTACAACGAAGGCTGGGCGAATAACGGGGGTATCCGGAACAATAACCTTTATTATAATATTGTGCTTCCTTTAGGTGAACCTTACGGAGGCCCGCTGTTCTTTTCGCACTACAGTTTTTTAGGCATCAATCCAAATGGCCTGGCCGACCAATATGCCAATTATCGTACGCAGGTGGTAAATCACAGCAGGATCAATTATGCTTATTGTATAAATAACCCGCAGGCGAATTATGGCTACAGCAATCTATGCTGGGGATTAACAGCCAGCGATATTGCCAATGGCTATACAGCCAGTTCGCCCACCAATGATATGGGCGTTATAGCGCCTACGGCGGCATTATCTTCATTTCCCTATACCCCGGCAGAATCCATGCAGGCATTGAAATTCTTTTATTACAAACTGGGCAACAGGCTTTGGAAAGAATATGGTTTTGTAGATGCGTTTTCCTTAAAAGAACAGTGGTTTGCCAATTCTTTTCTTGCCATCGACCAGGGACCCATTATTGTGATGATCGAAAATTACCGCAGCGCCCTGCTCTGGAACCTTTTTACTTCCTGCCCCGAAGTAAAGAACGGTATGCGGGGTTTGGGATTTACAGCACCCTATCTCTGATTTAATATTCAAGTTTTAATATTTAATATTATTGTATGACCAGAGGCCTCTTTTTTTTACTTTTTACTTTTTACATTTCCTCATCAGTCGCACAAAGCAAGCAATGGAAGCTAGTATGGGCCGATGAGTTCAATTATAAAGGACTGCCCGACAGCAGCAAATGGAACTACGATGTGGGCAATCATGGCTGGGGAAATAATGAAAAACAAAATTACACAAGCGGAAATAAAGCCAATGCAAGGGTAAACGGCAGCAAGCTCATTATTGAGGCCCGCAAAGAAAAAACAGATAGTGTACAATACAGTTCGGCCAGGTTGGTAACACGAGGAAAAGCTTCCTGGCAATATGGAAAAGTACTGGTGCGTGCACGCCTGCCAAAAGGCCTCGGTTCCTGGCCCGCCATCTGGATGCTCGCCGAGAATATGAAGCAATGGCCCGATGATGGTGAGATCGACATCATGGAACACGTGGGTTACGATCCGGCGATGGTGCATGCGTCTGTACATTGCAAAAAATACAATCATATCATTAATACGCAAAAAACAGCCAAAGTACTTGTAAAGGATTTTTCAGAAAAATTTCATGTGTATGGTGTGGAATGGAACAAAGACAGCCTCCGGGTTTCGGTGGATGGAAAGATTTTTTTCAGCTTCCACAATGAGCATACCGGCTATGAAGCATGGCCATTTGACAATCCGATGCATCTTTTGCTAAACATTGCAGTAGGTGGTAACTGGGGCGGACAAAAAGGACTGGATGATAATACGATGCCCTGGAAAATGGAAGTGGATTATGTGAGGGTGTACCAGTAAGGTAGAAGTTATTTTGAATGTTGAATTATTAATTTTGAATGATTATACCCTGAAGGGGTGATAGGATGAGAGGTGAATTATTTTGAAAATGGATTTAAAAACGAATAAATAATTACACCCCGAAGGGTTGATAGTTATATAGAACCAAACATTAAGGAATAACAATGCCCCCAAAGGGCAGCAGTATAAGAAATGAATTTTATTATCAAGATCGTATTTGCTTTAATGATCGCTGCTGTAATTTCCTGCAGCAATTCAAAAAGCAAAACAACTAAACAAGTGGTTACAGACCGGCCAAGGGCAGATACATTGGATGCCATTGGTGCCGGATTATCAGACTCAGCTCTGTTTGACCTGGTACAAAAACAAAGTATCAGGTATTTTATGGAAGGCGCAGAACCTGTAAGCGGCTGTGCACCCGAACGGATCCATACCGACAATGATTACCCGGAAGACGATAAAAATATCATCACCAGCGGCGGTACCGGCTTTGGTGTAATGAGCATTCTGGTAGGTATCGAAAGAAATTATTTTACAAGGGAGGCCGGCTTTGCACAGCTCGAAAAAATTGTAACCTTTTTGGAACGGGCCGATCGTTTTCATGGCGCCTGGCCACATTGGTGGAATGGCGAAACCGGCAAAGTAAAACCTTTTAGCAAATATGATGATGGCGGCGACCTGGTGGAAACTTCTTTTCTCCTGCAGGGATTGCTTTGTGTGCGCCAGTATTTTAAAAAAGGAACGGCAGCAGAAAAAAAACTGGCGGCACGTATCAATCAACTCTGGCGGCAAGTGGACTTCGATTGGTACCGCAATGGCGGTCAAAATATTTTATACTGGCACTGGAGTCCTAACTATGGCTGGAAAATGAATTTTGCAGTAGATGGGTATAACGAATGCCTTATTATGTATATCCTGGCTGCCTCATCGCCCACGAATCAGGTTCCTGCTGAAGTGTACCACCAGGGTTGGGCAGAAAATGGTAAGATAAAAGGCTTTGCTACTTACGGGGGCGATACGATCCGCCTCAGCTACAATGGAAACCCACCACAGGGCGGGCCTCTTTTTTGGGCGCATTATTCTTACCTGGGCCTCGATCCAAGCGGATTAAAAGATACTTATGCCGATTACTGGAAAGAGAATACGGCGCTTGCCCGCATCAATTATAAATGGTGCGTAAACAATCCCCTCGGATATAGAGGGTATGGGCCAAATAACTGGGGACTTACTTCAAGTTATTCCACACAATTTTACGCTGGTCATGCACCTAATAAAGAAAGTGATATGGGCGTGATCAGTCCTACTGCAGCGCTCTCGTCTTTTCCATATACGCCAAAAGAGTCTATGGCAGCCATGCGGTTTTGGTACGATAGTTTGGGCAGCAAGATTTGGGGGCCTTATGGTTTTTATGATGCGTTTAGCATACATGCTGACTGGTACCCTTTAAAATACCTGGCCATTGACCAGGGGCCCATTGCCGTAATGATGGAAAACCAACGCAGCGGATTACTGTGGAATTTGTTTATGAGCTGCCCCGAAGTGCAGGCGGGATTAAAGAAGCTGGGGTTTGAAAAACACAACTAAGGTCTTTGTGTTGAATTAAAAAATATAGCTTTGCTGAATGGAACGTTAGCTCAGTTGGTTTAGAGCACTGCTTTGACAGAGCAGGGGTCACTGGTTCGAGTCCAGTACGTTCCACATGATCGGTTAACTGGAAGCAATACCGCAGAGAAACACAGGGAAGGCGCGGAGTTGCGCAGCGAAAGTTTTATCCCCTTACAGGTGTCACCTTTTAAAAAGGTGACACCTGTAAGGGGCCTGTAAGGGGACTTTGTCCTTTGTATCCTTTGTGCCCGTTGTGTGAAACCACATCCCTTTACACCAACGCATCATTTTTTGCATGCACTTTTTTATACCGCATAGGGTTGATGTTGTAATACTCTAAAAACTGCCGGTTAAAATTGGAGATATTGTTGTAACCGCATTCATAGCAGATCTGTGTTACGGGCAGGTCGCTTTCAATGAGCATGGTGGCGGCTTTTTGCAAACGCAGTTCTTTTACAAAAGCAGAAAAGGTTTTCCTGGTTCGCAAGGCAAAAAAGCGGGAAAAAGCATTGGCATTCATCTGCGCCACTTCGGCTGCAGCATGGAGGGTGATATTGGTTTCCAGGTTGGCCATCGTCCAGTTGAGTACACTGCGCAGGCGGTCGCTTTCTTTTTGGTTATAACCCACATATTGCTGTTGCGAGAGTTGGTTGATGTCTTTTTTAGCCGAGGCAATTTCAAACAGCATTTCGGCCAGGCAGGTCCAGCGCCTGAAACCTTCAAGTGAAACAATGTCTACCAGTTTTCTGCTCACCTGCGTGTTCAGCTTTCCGCTTATATCGAATCCGTAGGCTTCCTGCTGAAAAAACTTATCGATCACGGCAGATTCGGGCAATTGTAAAAAATCGTTCCCCAGGGATTCCCTGTTGAAATGGATCACGATCGATTTTGCCCGCAGTTTGGAACCCTCCTCATAATACCGGTCTTCGTTCTTATATGTATGCGGAATATTTGCCCCCAAAAAAGCCAGGTTGCCGGGTTTAAAATCGGAAATATGGTTTCCAATAAAACGCTTACCGGTGCTCTCCGTTACCAGCACTAATTCCAGCTCGGGATGGTAATGCCAGGGCGTGGGATAGTAGTGATAGTCGAAGTATTTTACTACAAAAGACTCATTTTTTTGCCTCGGTAAATGTTCCAGTGCAGGTTTCAAAATAGTTATATTTTATTAGCTAAATTTACGCAATATTCTGAAATTCTGCTAAAATAGTACATGTTTCATGTCAAATAATGGTGGTTTAAACTATTTTGACAGGGTAATTTTGGAGTATCATGCGTGTAAGAACATTCCAGTAAAAAAATGCAATTCGATGCGGTCATTAACAGTTTTTGCTTTTTTATCAGCTAAGCTTCCTGCGATGGCTGTTATTAAAAAAAGGAATTTCTCTATCGTATTATCCTGTAACAATAGTTTGGGTTCAGTTTACCTGCCGAATTTTTCAGCGTACTTTATGTATTCAAACAGCCTTCCTCAGTTTAAAATAAATTTTATGACGAGATTCATTTATGCAGTTTTCTTTACACTTATGATAAGCCCGGTTTATAGCCAGCTTAAATCAAGTTCTTTGATGAAAGGACGCTACGGCGATGGCCCCGACAGCATCGCTCCGTTAGGGATCATTAAAAACCTTACAGACGATCAACTGATGGAAATGGTACAGAAGCAGACTTTCCGTTTTTTCTGGCATGGGGCGCATCCTTACAGCGGGTTGGCATTGGAACGCAGCAATACCGTGTTGGCCGAACATTACTGGGATTATATCAATGAAGCTTGGGACGAACCTAATTTCAGCAGAACAACATTTGGTGCAGATGCAGGCGCTATTGGAGGAACAGGATTTGGCATCATGAGTACGGTGGTGGCCGTAGAACGCGGTTGGGTAGGCAGGGATACTGCGGTAAGAAGGCTTATCAAGATTGCCGACTTTTTGATCAATGCAGATTGCTATCATGGTATCTATCCGCATTTCATGAATGGAAAAACAGGCAAAACCATCAAGTTCGACCGGCTCGATGATGGCGCCGACATTGTGGAAACATCTTACCTGCTGATGGGTTTTTTATGTGCAAGGGAGTATTTCAACAAAGACAACCCCCGTGAAGTTTACCTGCGTAAACGCATTAACCAGATCTGGGGCGCTGCAAACTGGAAATGGCATACAAACGGCGAAAAAAAATTATACTGGCACTGGAGCCCCAATAATAATTTCGATATGAACTTCCCGGTATGGGGATACAACGAATGCCTGATTACCTATATCATGGCTGCCTCTGCACCTAATCCGGCCAAAGCCATTCCCAAAGAAGCATACGATGGCACATGGGCAGGAAGTTTTGGGTTTAAAAATGGCAAAGAATATTATGGTTATGTTTTACCCCTGGGAAATTATGATAAGGACAAAGGCGGCCCCTTGTTTTTTGAGCAGTACACATTCCAGGGAATAGATCCAAACGGCCTGGTGGATTCACTTGCCAATGATTATTTCCTGCAGGGTAAAAACCATACACTTATCAACCGTGCTTACTGCATGGAGAATCCAAAAAAGTTTAAAGGTTACAGCGATGTTTGCTGGGGGCTTACCGCAGGCGATAGTTATAAAGGTTATGTGGCGCACAGTCCCGAGAACGACCGCGGGGTTATTCAACCTACAGCCGCCATATCATCGATGCCTTATACGCCAAAAGAAAGCATGGAAGCGATGCGTTATTTTTATTATGGTTTGGGTAATAAAATATGGAGCCATTATGGTTTTGTGGATGGGTTCAGTATTCATCACAATTGGTATGCAAAAAGCCACCTGTCTATCGACCAGGGGCCTATCATTACCATGATAGAGAACCACCGCACCGGTATGTTGTGGAAACTCTTTATGAAAATACCCGATGTTCAAAATGGATTAAAAAGACTTGGCTTCAGCAGCCCCTGGTTTAAAAAATAAGAAGCATGCGTTATTGCCTCTTTATATTGATTTCTTTTTTGTTTACTGCGGCATATGCGCAGGAGTACAATTATGACTATACATTTTTTACCAATAGTCCCATGCAGAGCGATTATTTTTACAGCAGGGTTTTAACTGCAGGAAAATCAACCGTAAAAAATGTTAATGGACGATTGCCTGTAACCAGTACCGTATTTCATACACCCGGCAATGCATTGATGCTTCAGTATAAGCATGCAACAACAGGTTCCTGGTCGGCGTCGGTTTTCTATCATGAAATAAGGGGGATGGATCATTTTAAAAAATCAACCCTGCTTTCATTTTGGGTACTCAGGCCATTAAGCAAAACTTTACAGCATGAATTACCAGATGTTCAGCTTATGAAGAGAGACAGCAGCCTTACTGCTGCTGTTAAACTTGATGCCATTGAGCCCGGCAGCTGGCAACAGGTGCTGATACCAATTTCATCCTTTGGTAAGGCAGATGCGCTACTGCCAACCAATTTTGTAGGTGTTGTTTTTTCAAAAAAAGCTGGAAGCGAAATAAATCTCCATACGCTTTATATCGATGATATTGAATTTACCACAGCTGCAAACGGGATGCCTGTGGCCTCAAAGCCTGTCATTAAATCTGCCTCTCAAAAATATCCCATGCACGTGGATATCAGCTGGGAAAAGCCTGCAGCGGAAGATGTACGTTTGGTAAAAATTTACCGTTCTGAAAATGGGATCAATTTCAAACCGGTGGGTGTGCAGCAACCCTATATAAACCGCTATGCAGATTATACGGGTAAAACCGGCAGGAAGTATCATTATGCCATTTCCTTTCTTAATAAAAAGTATGAAGAAACACTGCGATCCATCCAGGTAAAAGGTGCTACTGCAAACATGAACGATGAGGAACTGCTTACCATGGTGCAGGAAGCATCGTTTCGTTATTACTGGGAAAATGCAGAAAACTCCAGCGGCCTGGCAAAGGAGAACCTGCACGGCCGGCACAACATGATCGCTACAGGGGCTTCAGGATTTGGTTTGATGGCCCTCATTGCCGGCACAGAAAGAAGTTTCATTACAAGAAAAGAATCTGTTGAACGCTTTCTTAAAATTTTAAATTTTCTTGAAAAAGCAGATCGCTTCCATGCTGTTTACCCGCATTTCCTCGATGGGCCTACCGGTAAAGTGGAGCCTTTTTTTGGCAACCGTGATAATGGCGCAGACCTGGTGGAAACTGCTTTTTTGTTTGAAGGGCTCCTGGCTGCAAGACAATATTTTGAAAAAAACAATCCAGCAGAAAAACTGATACGAGATAAAATCACCGCCATCTGGCAGGATGCAGAATGGGATTGGTTCCGTCAAAAGCCCGACAGTAAATTTTTATACTGGCATTGGTCGCCCGACCAGGCCTGGGTCATCAATCACAACCTCATTGGCTGGAACGAAACCATGGTTACCTATTTACTGGCCATTGCTTCGCCCACGCACGCCGTGCCGGCAAGTATGTATTACAGCGGCTGGGCAAACCAGGACAGTACTGGCATTCAATACCGGTCGGGATGGGGCCAAACAACTGACGGCTCCTTGTATACAAATGGCAAAACCTATTTTGACGTAAAGCTGGATGTGGGTGTGTCGAACGGCGGGCCTTTGTTTTTTACCCATTATTCTTACATGGGGTACGATCCGCATTTTATCGGAGATAAATACACAAATTATTTTACCAACAATCAAAACATTGCCCGGATCAATTACCGTTATTGTGTAAAAAACCCAAAAGGGTTTAAGGGTTATGGAGAAGCGGCCTGGGGGCTTACTGCCAGCGACGGCCCTTATGATTATTCGGCCGACGAGCCAGTGACATGGCAGGACAGGGGAAAGATAACGCCCACCGGGGCCATCAGTTCATTTCCTTATTTGCCTGCTGAAGCCATGAAAGCATTGAAAAATTATTATTACAACTACGGAAATTTTTTATGGGGCGAATATGGATTCAAAGATGCATTTAATCCAACCCTAAACTGGTGTTCAGAAATTTACATGGGTCTTAACCAGGCGCCAATGACCGTTATGATCGAAAACTATCGCACAGGTTTGATATGGAATTTGTTCATGCAGGACCCGGATATAAAAGAAGGCTTAAAAAACTTAGATTTGGAAACACAGAAAAATTAATGAGCTATGCAGGGGCAACTGGTTCGTAAATATTGGAAATATTTTGAAAACATCGTTTTTATAGGGGCATTTGTGTACCTGGCCTATGCCTGGTTTTCGGGGCTTATTCAATATGCATGGCTTACGATTACCGGCAAGGGTTTCATCACCGATTTTACAAAGCCTCTTAATTCGAAGGAGTATTATCTCTGTATCCTCACTATTGTAGCTTTATTCATTTCTCTTTTCACGGTTTGGGAAATTTGCCTGCTTCTCTATGAGGGTTATTATGCTGAGAAAGAAAAAAAAGGAATGGGCAGGATTGCATCTGGTTTTAAATATGTAGCCCGTTGTTTTAAGCCAACCTTTCTTGCTGCAATAATAAGTGAATTTTTACCCAAGCTCATCATGATAGATATTTTTTGGCGTGTGCAACCTTTGTTCAATAACCTCTCTCTTTTTAAAATTAATTTTGCCTGGTACAGTTGGGTCTATGCCTATCTTATATGGGAACTTTCCACCTGGGTATGGCATTACAGCACCCATCGGGTAAGGGTATTGTGGTGCCTGCATTCTCCACATCATGCCCCCGAAGACCTCACGATCACCACGGCCTGGGTGCATTTTTTTGCAGAGGGATATTACACAGCTTTTGTACAATGGTTTATTCTCGCTTTACTGGGTGTTCAACCAACGATGCTGCTCGTTATAATGTCAATTGAAGTTACCTGGGGCACATTCATCCACGCCGGCGAACGTTCGTTAAAAACCGGCAGGCTTGGCATCTTAAAGTATTTAATCATTACACCATCACATCACCGGGTGCATCATGCCAGAAATCCCCTATATATGGATACCAATTTTTGTACATTTCTGCCTTTTTGGGACTGGTTGTTCGGTACCTTACAGCCGTTAAGGGATGAAGTGAAAATTGAATACGGGATTTCTAGGAAAATTGATATTACAAGCTTTGCGGATTTTTATTTTGGAGAGATCAGGCTGCTGGCACAGGATGTTAAAAATGCCCATGGGTTTAAAAATAAATTTTTATACCTCGTAAAACCGCCCGGCTGGAGCCCGGATGGACTTGCACATACGGCGGCAGTTGTGCGCAGTAACTTTTTAAAGGATAATCCCGGTCTTGATAATACAAGCCGGAATACTATGCTGAAAAAGATTTTTAGAAAATAATTATAAAACTTTAAAAGCAGGTTTTTATTCAATGTCATATTAATACGGAATTGTAGTTTATGAAATTTCGGTTTTCAAAAATAAGTAGGGTCACCATGCTGCTGCTGGCAGTTGCGGCAGGGGCCTACCTGTACTTCTCCCGCAGCCCGAAGATCGATTATAATACGCAGGTAAAACCCATCTTCAATAAAAAATGTATTTCCTGTCATGGAGGCGTTAAGCAACAGGCAGGTTTCAGCCTTCTTTTCAGGGAACAGGCATTAGGTAATACAGAAGCCCGCAGACCCGCCATTATTCCGGGCAAACCGGGTAAAAGTGAACTGATCCGCCGGGTTAAAAACAAAGACCCCGAGGAACGTATGCCTTACAAGCATGAACCATTATCAAAAGAAGAAATTGCCATCCTGGAACAATGGATCGATGAAGGAGCTGAGTGGGGAACACATTGGGCATATGCCCCTTTAGAAAAAAAAGAAATTCCCGCTTCAGACAATGCATGGATAAAAAATAATATTGACCGTTTTATTTATGCAAAGCTCGAAGAAAAAAAATGGCAGCCATCTGCCGAAGCAGATAAAGCAACATTGTTACGGAGAGTGAGCCTCGATCTTACCGGGCTGCCTCCCTCTGAATCTTTGGCCGATCAGTTTCTGAAAGACGGTTCTGCCAATGCCTACGAAAAATTAGTAGACAGCCTGCTGAGTTCGTCTGCCTATGGCGAGCGCTGGACCTCGATGTGGCTCGACCTGGCAAGATATGCAGATACCAAGGGATATGAATCGGACCAGGGCAGGAGTATCTGGCGCTACCGGGATTGGTTAATAAATGCCTTTAACCGGGATAAACCTTATAATGAATTTTTAACTGAACAAATAGCCGGTGATCTTTTGCCAGATCCGGATGATGCCACTTATATTGCCACAGCATTTCATCGGAATTCCCTTACAAATGATGAAGGAGGTACCGACAATGAGGAATTCAGAACTGCGGCGGTAATAGACCGGGTAAATACCACCTGGAGCGCCTTGCAGGGCACCACTTTCAATTGCGTGCAATGCCACAGCCATCCATACGATCCATTTAAACATGAAGAATATTATAAGTTCCTGGCTTTTTTTAATAACAGCAGGGATGAAGACACAGAAGCAGATTATCCTTTGCTCCGGCAGTATACCGGTAGGGACAGTGCAAGATTTGTTCAGTTAATGGATTGGCTTAACAAAAACGTTTCTGAAAAAGAAGCTAAAGAACAATACCTGTTTTTAAAAACATGGCAGCCTGTTTATAATGTGTTACAGTGCGATGAATTTGTAAATGCAGCCATGACCGGCTGGTTGGTGGAATTAAGAAATTATGGCACCTGCCGATTAAAAAATGTAGCCCTCAATAACAGCACCCAGTTCATGTTCCGGTTTGTATCTATTCATAACAGCGGCAGCCTGGAGCTTTATGTAGATAGCCTCAATACAAAACCCTACTGTATAAAACCTGTTTGGGCCACCACTAAAGGATGGTCGGTGGCCACCGTTTCTATTGATCCCATACCGGGCAGGCACAATCTTTATTTCAAATATGTAAACCCCAAAATTGCAACTGCACATCCCAATGGTATTTTAATGGAATGGCTCCGTTTCGGCCAGCCTTTACCGGGAAAAACTAAACCCGGCTATGATGCTGCAAAGATTTTATTTGACAGCCTTCTGTATT
This sequence comes from uncultured Chitinophagaceae bacterium, assembly GCA_963754695.1. Lineage (GTDB taxonomy): Bacteria > Bacteroidota > Bacteroidia > Chitinophagales > Chitinophagaceae > Ferruginibacter. The sequence goes on along the minus strand of CAVWGU010000009.1, from coordinate 481,451 downwards.
CGAAACCTGAAACCACGCCCGTAATGATCGAAAACAATGAAAACATGCGCAGGAACACACATGTTTTTGAAAGAGGAAGCTGGTTAAGCCAGGGTAAGATGGTAACTGCAGACGTACCGCATATCATGAACCCATTTCCAAAAGATGCACCCAGGAACCGGCTTGGGCTGGCGCAATGGCTAACTGACAAAAAAAATCCCTTAACGGCCAGAACAATGGTTAACCGTTTTTGGGAACAGTTATTCGGAACAGGTCTTGCAGAAACACTTGAAGACCTCGGTACACAGGGGATACCACCCACACACAGGGAGCTGCTCGATTATTTATCCTTGACTTTCATGTATGACCAAAACTGGAGTATGAAAAAATTGCTGAAGGAAATGGTCATGTCTGCAACTTACCGGCAGGATTCAAGAACAAATGAACTGTTGCTGAAAAATGATCCTGCTAATAAATATTATGCCCGGGCCTCAAGAATAAGATTGACGGCCGAACAATTGAGAGATCAGTCATTGGTAGTAAGTAACCTGCTTAACAGAAAAATGTTTGGCAAACCGGTTATGCCGTTCCAGCCGGATGGTATATGGAGGTCGCCTTATAATGGCGATCAGTGGAAAATGAGCGGGGGAGAAGATCAAAACCGGAGGGCTTTGTACACTTTCTGGAAACGTACATCACCTTACCCTTCGATGATCACATTCGACGGTGCTTCAAGGGCTGTATGCATTACCCGCAGAATAAGAACCAACACGCCCTTGCAGGCATTGACCACGCTGAATGATTCTTCGTTCCTGGTGATGGCAAGAAGTTTTGCAGTACGGATGGCAAAAGACGGGGGCAGCGAAATAAAGCAGCAGCTTCAATACGGATATAAGGCAATGATGTATAAAAATATAACGGAAGCCAGGCTGGATGCATTATTAAAATTGCACCGGGAAGCGATATCGGTTTACAAAAAAGATAAGGTGGCCGCAACAAAAATAACAGCTAATCAGGCAGCAGTTCCTGAAACAGCTGCACTGGTGGTGCTGGCAAATGCCATGCTTAATCTGGATGAATGGCTAAATAAAGATTAAGCTCAAAGGGTATCTAAAAAATATGAAAAAAGAATTGTACAATCTACGATTAAAGCGGGAGGCTGAATTAACAGCCCTGCAGCATTATACCCGGCGGCATTTTATTAAAGAAAGCGCCATGGGGCTGGGAGCGCTGGCCCTGGGTGGGTTGCTGGGCTGCGGAGATAATAAACCTGCTGCTGTTGAGAATAATTTCTTTGATGTTTCCAATCCATTGATGACAAGGCCGCCTATGTTTCCAGGAAAAGCAAGGGCAGTAATATTTATTCATATGGCAGGCGCCCCTTCGCAATTGGAATTATTCAGCTATAAACCTGAACTGGCAAAATTAGACGGACAAGACTGCCCGCCATCCTTATTGGAAGGGAAAAAATTTGCATTCATCAGGGGCGTTCCAAAAATGCTGGGGCCCCAGGCAAATTTCCGGCAGCATGGCCAAAGTGGTATCTGGCTTTCAGATAATCTTCCGCATTTGTCAACAGTAACAGATGAAATTGCTTTTTTAAATGGAGTAACCACCGACCAGTTCAATCATGCTCCCGCCCAGTTGCTGCTGCATTGCGGCTCTTCCTTACAGGGCAGGCCCAGCCTTGGTTCCTGGGTTACCTACGGCCTCGGTTCCGAAAATAAAAATTTACCAGGATTTGTGGTGCTTACCTCCGGGGGCAATAATCCCGATGCCGGTAAAAGTGTTTGGGGCAGCGGTTTCCTCCCAAGTGTATACCAGGGTGTTCAATGCAGAAGCGAAGGAGATCCGGTGCTGTTTATAAAAGACCCCGATGGCATGAGTCGCGATTTGCGCAAAGCATCCATCGATGCCATCAATAAAATCAATCAGGAACAATACCATGAATATAAAGATACAGAAATACTGAGCCGTATTGCACAATATGAAATGGCATACAAAATGCAAATATCGGTACCCGGTGTAATGGATATTAGCGATGAACCGGCATACATTCATGAAATGTATGGTACAAAACCCGGCGAAGCCCGTTTTGCAAACAATGTATTACTGGCAAGAAAACTGGTTGAAAAGGGTGTTCGTTTTGTTCAACTCTTCGACTGGGGTTGGGATACGCATGGGGATGCAGCAGAAAATGCGGTGGATGTTGGATTGATAAATAAGTGCAGGAGCGTGGATAAACCAATTACGGCCTTATTGCTCGATCTGAAGCAACGGGGTTTGTTGGAGGAAACTTTGGTGGTTTGGGGAGCCGAATTTGGGCGCACTCCTATGCTCGAGAACCGGGATGGGAAAGAAATGCCCTTCAAAGGAAGAGACCATCACGGAGAAGCATTCAGCATTTGGATGGCGGGCGGAGGCATAAAAGGCGGCACGAGTTATGGCGAAACAGATGAGATCGGTTACAGTATAGTAAAGGGAAAAACAGAAGTGTTCGATATCCAGGCCACCATCCTGCACCAGCTGGGCTTCGATCACGAGAAATTCACTTATGAATCACAGGGCAGGCCGTTCAGGTTAACAGACGTAAGCGGAAAAGTGATACATGATATTTTGACTTAAAACAATTTAACACAGAGATACATACATTATGTTCCTATGTGGTAAAATAAAAACATGAATAGAAAAAAATTTATTGCACTTGGAGCGGCTGGTTCGGCAGGTTTATTCTTATCTGCACTGGAAAACATGGCTGCACCAGCTCCTCATCCCACTGTGGCTGATGGATTTGATCTGAAAATACTGGCTACCAACTGGGGTTTTGAGGGCAGCATGGATGCATTTTGTGCCAAAGCAAAAAAAGAAGGCTACGATGGAATTGAAAACTGGTGGCCTGGTACAGAACAGGAACAACAAGAAATGTTTGATGCAGTAAAAAATCATGATTTGGAAATTGGTTTTTTATACGGGGCCGATGAGAGTACGCCAAAAGAACATTTTCTAACTTTTAAAAAAATATTGAATATCATAAGCAGCCAGCAAATTAAAAAACCGCTTTATATCAACCTGCATTCGGGTCGCGATCATTTCAGCTTTGAGGATAATAAGAAGATCGTGGAATATACCCTGGCCCTGGCAAAGCAAACGGGAATTCCCATTTATCACGAAACACACAGGGGCCGTATGCTTTTTGCTGCGCATACAACCGCCAGTTTCCTGAAAGCATATCCTGACCTGAAGTTAACGCTAGATATTTCTCACTGGTGCAATGTGCACGAAAGTTTGCTGCACGACCTGGAGGCCGCCGTTGATTTGGCCCTGCAGCGAACAGAACATATTCATGCAAGGGTTGGTTACCAGGAAGGCCCGCAGGTGGCAGACCCACGGGCGCCCGAATGGGAGTATGCGGTGAAAGCACATTTTGCTTGGTGGGATAAAGTGGTGGAACAAAAAAAGAAAAATGGAGAACGGATCAGTTTCCTTACAGAATTTGGCCCGCCGCTTTATATGCAAACGCTGCCCTATACCCTGCAGCCACTCAGTAACCAATGGGAGATCAATGTGCATATGATGAAATTGATACGTAAAAGATATGCTTCCTACAAGATAAAATAAATTGGATACACTGTTGACCATATCAGAATTTATTGGACGCTTTCACCCGGTGCTGGTGCACTTACCGGTGGGCATTTTGCTGATGGCGGTATTTTTTTATTTTATTTCCAGGAAACAGCAATACAGGGCGTTGGATGCAGCCGTGGCCATTTCCTTACTCGTTGGTACGGTAGCTGGCCTTTTCTCTTGCATCACCGGATATTTATTGTCGCAATCGGGCGATTATGATGAAGCCCTGGTATTAAAGCACCAGTGGCTTGGAATTACACTTACTGTTATTTCGGGTATCGCCTATTACAGCGCTTTTAAAAAGCATCCATCACTCAAATGGTTACTGCTGCTTATGGCCGTACTCATCGGTATTACCGGTCACCTGGGTGGAACCATCACACACGGCGAGGGATACCTTACAGCCGGATTAAGTAGTGACAATGAAGTGGCAACTGTTGTAAAACCAATGGCCAATGTGCAGGAAGCGCTTGCTTATGAGGATATCATTCAACCTATATTAAAATCGAAATGCTACAGTTGCCATGCTGCTTCAAAACAAAAAGCAAAACTCCGGCTCGATGAGCCATCCCATATTTTGAAAGGCGGAAAAGGGGGGAAAGTGCTCGTTGCAGGCAGTGCCGGCGAAAGCGAAATGATACAGCGTATTATGCTGGCAAAGGATAATAAAGATCATATGCCACCCAAAGAAAAGCCACAGCTAACAACGCAGGAAACGGAATTGCTTACCTGGTGGGTGAACACCGGAGCAGATTTCAACAAAAAAGTAGCAGCATTGGAACAACCTCAAAAGATCAAAGATTGCCTGGCAGCGTTGCAATCGGGCAATAAAACTGCTGCAACTGTCATAAGCGATATTCCGGTTACCGAAGTGGAAAAAGCCGACCAGCAGGTCATTGAAAAACTACGAAAGATGGATATTTCCGTTGCAGCCGTTTCACAAACAAGTAATTATCTTTCTGTAAACCTGGTGGCAGCCGATACTATTACAACCGAACTTTGGTCTTTGCTTAAGAAACTGGAAAAACAAGTGATCTGGATCAAGGCCAATAATAAAAAGATTTCAGATGCAGACATGAAAGCTTTAGGAGCGCTTAGTGCCTTAACAAGGCTTTCGCTCGAAAGTGCGGCAATTACAGACCTGGGGCTGGGTCATCTGAACAAGCTTTCGCAATTGCAATTCCTCAACCTTTCGGCTACGGGTATAACAGGTAAAGGCCTGTCGGCGATCATTGGATTAAAAAACCTTAAACAGCTTTTTTTATACAAAACGGCTGTTCATAGGGAGGAATTGACCTCTGTAAAAAAACAATTTCCGGCTGCATCTATTGACACCGGCGGATATCAATTGGCTTTTTTGGCTACTGATACCATGATCGAAAAAAGAAAAAAGTAAAATAAAGTTGGCTATGCAGATACAAACCAATAAAATTACGCTGCTTCTAATGGGATGTTTTGCCTTTGCAGCAATAGATCCGTCTTTTGCACAGCAAAAAAGCCAGGATGAATTTATTGCCGAAAAAACAAAAGGCCTGCTCCTGGGTACACTCATTGGCGATGCACTTGGCGGGCCAATAGAATTCCAGGGGCATCCAGAAATTCAGGCCAGCCCCAATCCGCCAAAACACTGGACAGATACCAATGAAATAATGGATGCTGCCGCAATTCAGGCAGCCAGGGACAGGATGTATCTAAGAGACTACAAATATATATTGCCATTTGTACAGCCATATGGCTGCTGGAGCAAAAATGCCCCACCGGGCTCCTTAACAGACGATAGCAGGCACAAAATAATTTTGATGAATATGCTGCGCAATGCTTTAAAGAAAAATCAATGGCCGCTTACAGCCAGGCATTCTGCACAGGCTTATTTAGACTGGTCGAATTCCCCCATAATAAAAAATCACCCCGGGTACGATACACTTTGCCCTCAGTGGCTGGAAGAATCTTATAAATCTATCAGGTGGATGATGGGCAACCGCAATTTAGGACAGGCATATCCTGTTGAGCGGATGTGGAATGCGTTGCCCACCTGTTATGGTCAAATGGCGCTTACACCACTAGCCGCCTTATTTCCCGGAGAACCCCGGAAAGCCTATTTAGCAGCATATAATACTGCCTGGTTTGATATTGGTTATGCAAAAGATATGGTGGCAGCCTCTGTAGCAGGAATTTCCGTTGCAATGACACTCGACCCTGCCAAAATGAGCAATGAAGAAATATGGAACAGCGTGTTTGGGGCTATGACAGCAACCGATCCCTATGATTATTCAAAAATTCCCTGGTGTTCAAGGCAGGTACAGCGTTGGCTCGATGTGGCAGATATGTTTGCAAAAGAAGCAAACGGTTCGCCGGCCAAACTGTTTAATTTGCTTGATAAAGAATTTATGTATACAACCAAGTGGGAGGCACAGGTTCCTTTCCTGGTTGTTTTCTCTATTCTGAAACTTTGTAAATATGATCCCCTGGCTGCCTTGCAGCTCAGCATTGAGTGGGGGAATGATCATGATACCTATCCGCAATTTCTTGGTGCATTTATCGGGGCGATCTATGGTCCCGGTATCTTTAAGACAGAAATGAAAACACTGGTTACCCAACGGTTAAAAGCAGATTATGATGAAGAACTGAATGAATGGGTGAATACATTGATCTCCATTCAAAAAAAAGGTAAAACAAAGCAACTATTTTCATTAAAATAAAAACGATAATTATGGATAAAACAATGTCACGCCAAAAATTTCTTCAGTACACAGCTGCTGCGGGTGCGGCAGTGCTATTTTCATCGCTGGAAGGTTTTGCAGCAGAAAGGCCCGATAAAAAATTGAGAGTGGCCATCATCGGCTGCGGCAGCGTAAGCAACCGCTACATTCCGCATCTGCAAACATCTAAGATGATCGAGATCGTAAGTCTTTGCGATATCAAATACGACCGGGCACTTGCACAGAACAAGCAATATAATGTGGGTGCGCAAACTTATCCAAATATTGATGCCATGCTGGCTGGCGTGCCGTTCGATATGATGATCACCCTTACCGATATGCAAAAGCATGGCGAGCTCAATAAAAAGGCTTTGTTGGCCGGAAAGCATGTATGGAGCGAGAAGCCAATGGCAAACACGTATGCAGAGGGTAAGGCATTATATGATTTGGCTAAAAGCAGGAACCTCCGCATTTGGGGAGCGCCCGCAGTGGTGAACAGTCCGCAATTTGAATTTATGAGCCGCCAGATACAGGAGGGGAAAATGGGACGGGTGTCGAGTGCGCATGGTCAGTACGGGCATACCGGCCCCAACTGGAGTGCGTTCTTTTATGAAAAACTCGGCGGCAGCATGCCCGATCTTGGTGTATACAATATTGCTACTCTTACCGGGCTACTCGGCCCTGCAAAGAGCATCGTGGCTATGACGAGCATTGTAAACCCCGAACGTACAGTGGATGACAAGGGAAAAATAAAAGTGGAAGCAGAAGACAATGCACATATTCTGCTGGAACATGATAAAAATGTGATCAGTCACGTGATGTGCGGGTTCTGTTATTTTGATCCGCATGGACATGAAGCAGCTAATCAATCATTGCATTCTATACAGATTTACGGCGATTATGGAAATATGCGCCTTATTGGATACGATTGGGAAACCAATGGTGTGATGCTGGATACCAGCTGGGATAAGCCCCCCGTACTTGTGAGTACAGACAAAGGTGGATATGTTTGGCAGGAGGGCGCTACAAAAACCGGCGAGTCGCTGCTTACAAATGTAGAACCCCGCATCAATGTGGAACACGCCCTGCACGTACTGGAAATTATTGAAGCAGCCAGGAAATCGCAGGCAACCGGAAAACGGATAAAACTGAAAAGTAAATTTCCCTGGCCGGTAATAAAATAAAAATAGCCGCAGGATGTAATTTTTTAATCTGCTGATGCTCCTTTAAATCAATATTCATCATGAATGTAGCTATTCTTGGTTCAGGGTTTATCTCCCGCTTTTATGCCGGCTCTTTAGTGGCACAGCGTAGAAAAGACAAGGTTGTTTCTGTGTACAGCCGTACAGAAGCCAATGCAAAAAAGTTTGCGGCAGATTACAAGGTTCCGCATTACTGTACCAGCATAAAGGAATGCGTGGAAAATCCGGCTGTGGATGCAGTTATCATTGGCCTTTCAAATGATATGCACCTTGAGGCCGTACTTGCATGCGCTGCAGCCCGAAAACATGTGCTATGTACCAAACCTTTGGGAAGAAATGCGGCAGAGGCATTGAAAATGTTGCAGGCTGCCGACAAGGCAGGTGTTACAGGCGGATATCTTGAAGATCTTTGCTATACGCCCAAGTTTTTAAAATCACTTGCAGCTGTAAAAAGCGGTAGTATTGGGGAAGTGATATGGACAAAAAGCAGGGAAACGCATCCGGGCCCGCACAGCGACTGGTTTTGGGATAAAGAAAAATCCGGGGGCGGATGCATAATAGATCTTGGCTGCCATTGTGTTGAGATCAGCAGGAATTTTATTGGAAAAAATATTAAACCGGTGGAAGTCATGTGCTGGGCCGATACCAGGGTTCACCCCATAGAAGCAGAAGACAATGCCATTGGCCTGGTGAAGTATGAAAACGGCGCCATTGGCCAGTTTGAAGTAAGCTGGACCTTTCGTGGTGGTATGGATCTGCGGGATGAAGTGATGGGAACCGAAGGAACCATTTGGGCCAATAATTTTTTGCGCACAGGTTTCGAAATGTTTACCAGTGGAAAAGGAGGCGATTATATTGCAGAAAAAGCAGAGTCAAATTCGGGTTGGTTATTTCCGGTAGGCGATGAAGTGCATGAACTGGGGTATAGCCATATGTTTACCGATATGTTTGAAGCCATCGATAACAAGCGCCAGCCTGCAGAAACATTTTACGACGGGTACATTACCAATGCTATTCTAGATGCTGCTTATAAATCTGCCAAAACAAAAAACTGGGAACCCGTTCAAATCGAGGACTGGCGGGGAGTGGCAGAAAAGAGAGCAGAAAAGAAGTATGTTGATTTTGACGCTGATTACTATTTGATCAAGGAAGAAGTGTTGCCAAACGGCGAAAAAAAGATAATATTGAAAAATAAAAAAACAGGTTCAATAGAAAGAAAATGAAATTATAATTTAATGCTTAAAAATAAAAATATCGTTATCATTGGTGGCACCACAGGCCTGGGCTTATCTGCCGCCAAAGCTTTTTTAGCACAGGGTGCACATGTGCTGGTGGTTGGCCGTCATGAAGAAACGGTGGCTGCCGCTCAAATTGTATTGGGCAAAAATGCATTGGCCAGCAGGGGAGATGCAGTTGATCCGCAAACGTCCATCGCTTCCATTGATACCTGTATAAAAGAATTTGGCAGTTTCGACGGGCTTTACCATATAGCCGGTGGAAGCGGCAGAAAAATGGGAGATGGCCCTTTGCATGAACTTACGCTCGAAGGCTGGAACAAAACGCTGGAATTAAACCTCACCTCCTTGATGTTAAGCAACCAGGCAGCTGTTAAAAAATTGCTGGAACTAGAAAAAGGCGGCAGCATTTTAAATATCGGTTCGGTGCTGGGTTATTCACCTTCACCAAAATATTTTACCACACATGCTTATGCTGCAGCCAAATCGGCCATTATAGGTTTCAGTAAATCCATTGCATCCTTTTATGCGGCGAACGATATCAGGATAAATGTAATAGCGCCGGCCCTGGTGGAAACACCCATGGCGCAGCGGGCAGCCAATGATGAACAGATCCTTTCTTTCATTAAAACAAAACAGCCCCTCGATGGTGGAAGAATTGGCCGGCCCGATGACCTGGATGGTCTTGCCGTTTATTTTATGAGCGATCAGTCTAAATTCACTACCGGGCAGGTCATCGCAGTAGATGGTGGATGGGATGTAAGTGAGGGACAATTTTGATCTAATGAAAATTAATTAGTACAATTGAAAAAGCAGTATACAATTGGGATCGACCTGGGCGGTACACGCATAAAAGGGGTGGCTATAGATGCCGCTGGCAATGTGCTGCACCAGCTTTATACACCCACTAATGATGGCGAAGGCGAAGCGTGGAAAGTTGCCATTGCTGCCACTGTGAATGATCTGAAGAAAAAATTGGATATCAACCAGGCTGTTGTTGGAATTTCAGCTCCCGGCCTTCCCGATAAAGAAAATACGGCCATCGCTTTTATGCCTGGGCGGCTCGAAGGCCTCGAAAATTTTGTATGGAGCCGGTACCTCAACTGCCCGGCATATGTTTTAAATGATGCAGTGGCTGCACTCGTAGCGGAAGCTAAAACAGGTGCTGCCCTGAAAAGCACCAATACCATATTGGTAACCTTGGGTACAGGTGTGGGTGGTGCATTAATGATCAATGGGAAGCCCTACCAGGGATCTTTCAATAAAGCCGGTCATATTGGCCATACTGTTGTAGACAGTGAAGCAGATGCTGATGTAACCGGAATGCCCGGGAGCCTTGAAGAATGTATCGGTAATTGCAGTATAGCGAAACGTACTGCTGGAAAATTCAGTTCAACACATGAATTACTGAAGGCATACAGCAGCGGCGATTCTTTTGCAAAAGATATTTGGCTTACATCGGTAAAAAAACTGGCTATTAGTCTTGCTTCTGCGAGCAATTTAATTTCGCCCGATACCATTGTAGTGGGTGGCGGCATTGCCGAGGCAAATGATGATCTTTTTGTGCCTCTCAACAATTTGTTCGATAAGTATGAATGGCAGCCGGGTGGAATCCGTCCGCTGATCGTTAAAGCAGTGCATGGCGATTTAGCCGGTGCAATCGGAGCGGCCTGTTATGCCATGACAAAACAAGAGGAACATGTAAATAGAATTTGAATTTTTTGTACAAAATTATTCATCATGAACAACTACCTGAAAGAACTGCTCAATAATTATCGTTCCGGCTACAGTTTAGAGCAGGCCTTTTATATCAATGCTGCTGTATTTGATGCTGAAATGGAAGCTATCTTTAAAAAACACTGGCTTTTTGCAGGTAATGAAGCTCAGGTTCCCCGGTCCGGCGATTATTTTTTATACCAGGTTCAGAACGACAGTATCATCATCATCAGGGGCAATAATGGAGAAGTATATGCCCACTACAATACCTGTACACACCGGGGTTCTGCCATTTGTGTTCATCAGGCAGGCAATGCATCAAAACTGATCTGTCCTTACCATCAATGGGTGTTCGATAAAGACGGTACACTGCTCAATGCACGCATGATGCCCCATGACTTTTGTAAAGACACCTACCATCTGCACAAAGTTCATGTGCGTGTTATAGAAGGAATGATCTTTATTTGCCTTTCGGAAACGGCGCCTTCATTTACAAAAATAGAAAACAGCCTAGGCCCTTACCTGAAGCCTTATAAGATCAGCACAGCAAAACTTGCCTGTATAAAAAACTATTCACTGAATGCAAACTGGAAGCTGGTGGCAGAAAATTTCAGGGAATGTTATCATTGCGGCGGCGCCCATCCCGAATACTGCAGTGTTGTAATAGGCGCCAACCTGCGGGAAGATACCAATGAACTTACACATGCCAAACAAAAAGAGTGGACGGCAAACGGACTGGAAACAAGGCTTACCGAAGTTACGCCCGGCACCAGCAGTTATGCCATTCGTTATCCCTTACGCCCAGGTGTGGAAAGTTACAGCGTGGATGGAAAAAAAGTTTCTATCCCCATGGGCGATCATAAAAACAATGATGCCGGTGTGGTGGGATTGGTGAACTATCCCAATTTCTGGATGGATGCGGTGAGCGATTATGTTTGGACCATGCGGGTAACCCCTGTTGATGCAGCTACCACCGATGTGGAATTTTGCTGGCTGGTGGATAAAAATGCAATAGAAGGTAAAGATTATGAGTTGAAGAATCTTACCGAATTTTGGGAGATCACAGGCGAACAGGACGGCATGCTGTGTGAAAATAATTTTAAAGGTATACAGGGAAATGCCTATCGCCCCGGCCCATACGCCCCGGTAGAAGACCAGGTGATCAATTTTGTGGATTGGTGTGTGGGGGAGATGAAGAAAAATTTTACTGGATAGAACCTAGGGGTTTCTTAATAAAGATATATATAAGGAACACCACTGCTCCCACCAGCCCCGCATTGATCAAAAAAACATCTGCCACTTTCCTCCCTTTATCAATGAAATAACTGGCCCAGTAATTACCGGCAATGGCACCTGCGCCAAAATAAGCGGCGTACAAAAGTGATTGGCCTGTGGCACGCCATTTTTCATCCACCAGTTTATTCACATATTCTACGCATACCACCCAAAATAAACTCCAGGAGAGCCCGTGAAGCAGTTCCACCGGCAGCGTGGCAACCGGCATTTTAATTACGTAGTACAGCAGCATTCTTATCACAGTTGCCAGTGTTGTTATTATGAGGGTTGTTTTTAATCCAAGTTTAAAAATGATCCTGGCCGAAAAATAAAATATGGGCAGTTCACAAAGCCCCTGAAAAGATAATCCATATCCCACCAGTGAATCGGACGCACCGTTTTCCTTCAGGTAGGCTGAATAAAAATTCCAGATAGCAGTAGCGCCCATGGAAACAAGAAATACGCAAAAGAGCAGAAAGAGAAGGGAGCCGTTTTTTATTAAAGCCCATACATTACGGTAAGCGCTTGTACTCTCTTTTTCATAACGATCCTGCTCCAGGAAAAAACTGAATAAAAAAGCGGCAAACATAGTAATGAAAGAAACAAAAAAGATCACTGTTATATCCACCGCATCTATTACCTGGCCGGTAATGATGGTGGTGCATGCAAAACCGGCGGCCCCATAAAACCGCAGGCTGCCATAAGAAAAACGTTTGTCTTCTTTGGCGATCTGTAAAGCGATGCTGTCGAGTACCGGCTGAATCGTGTTATAAAAAAGCGACATCAGTACGGTAACGGCTGCGACCCGGTAAAAACCACCACCGGTTAAATAACCAAGATAGCTGATAGACGAGATCAACGCTGCAATCAGCAGTGTTTTTTTATAGCCCATTTTGTCGGCCATAATGCCGTATAAAGGCTGTACGGCAAACATCATGATCGGTGTAATGCTGAGGATAAAAGCACTCTGCGTTCCAGTAAATCCTTTGTAAACACAAAAATCATAAAGCTTAGGGAGCCAGGCGCCCGTGCAGCAAAACACCAGGAAATAAATGATGCGGAGCGAACTGACCTTGCTCATCGGTTTTTGTTTAAAAGGGAGGCCGCCGCTTCATCGGCCAGCACAATTCCGTTATGATGTTGTTGCAGGATACTTGCAGGAAAGTTTTCTGTAACCGGGCCTTCTACTGTTTCTTTTATAACGGCCGCTTTTTTTAACCCGTTTGCCATTAGAAGAACTTTTTTGGCAGCCAATAGTTGACCAAGTCCGGTGGTGATGCCCTGCCTGAGCGTCATTGTTTCGGAAAAATATTTTTGCCCAACGGTTTTAGTTATCTCATCCAGATCCGCCACATGAGCAGGCGACTGGAAGGATGTACCAGGTTCGTTGAAACCGATATGCCCGTTCATGCCAATGCCCACGAGCATCAGGTCAATCCCTTTTTCGTGGATGACCGCATTCATTTTGCTGCATTCATCCTGAAGGTTTGTGGCCATGGCATCAAATAAATGATATCGCACAGGAGGAAGATCGAGGGGCTCAAAGAGTTTTTTTTTGAAAAAATAATGGCAACTGCCCTCATTCTCCGGTGAAAGACCAACCCATTCATCAAGCCCAATAAAAAAAAGAGAGGAATAATTGATCTTTTCTTCTTTTAATTTCATCACCAGCAGTTCACAGGTGCGTGCAGGTGTATGGCCCGATGCCATACAAAGACAGAGCCGTGGGTCTTTCCTGATGGCTATTGCGATTTCACTGGCCGCATAGGCGGAAAGCGCTTCATGCTCTTTAAAAATTTTGACCTGCATGCAGAAGTTTTTGGAGATAGAAAAATATTTCGGAAAAGATATAAAAATCTTTGTTACCAGCCATATGTTAGGGCCAAAAGGGTTAACTTTAAACGTAATTTAAAGAATTTGAAAAATGACAGAAAAGGAGAGCCCTGCTGGCGATTACCTGCAAAAATGTGCCGGCATTTTAGCTGCTGTGGAAAATCAGAAAAATGAGATTGAAGCGGCTGCACGCTTATTTGCAGCCAGTATTCTTGCCGGGCGTATGGTACATGTATTTGGCAGCGGCCACAGCCGCATTATGGTGGAGGAAATGTGGCCCCGCTACGGTTCATTTCCGGGGTTTAATCCCATTGTGGAGCTATCGCTTACCTTTCATAACAGTGTAATTGGCGCCAATGGCCAGCGCCAGGCCATGTTTCTCGAAAATGTTCCGGGCTTTGCCGAAAGGATATTGAGGAATTTCAGTTTGTCAAAAACAGATACGGCTTTCATTGTTTCTTCCAGTGGTTGTAATATTGTACCCATTGATATGGCCGAACTTTTTCAGCAGCATGGCATAAAAACAGTGGTGCTTGTTTCGCAGGCCCATCTCGAAAAGAGCAGCAGCAAACGTGCCGACGGAAAAAAACTTACCGACTTTGCCGATATTATTCTCGATACAGGTGCACCTGCAGGTGATTCTATGGTTTGGATAAAAGGTCTCGAAACACCCGTGGCGCCGGGCTCCACCGTGGGAGGAATACTGCTGGTCAACTGCATCAAGGCCGAAGTGGCCAGGCTTTTAACAGAAGCGGGCCATCCGCCAAAAGTGCTTACAGCAGCATGTGTGGTGGGAGCCGAAAAGGCGGTGTCCCTATTCGAAGCGGCATACGATGAGCATGCACACAGAATGGCAAAACTCTATGAAAATGTAGGAATCGGAAGTTATGTATCGGAGAAATAAAATGACAGAATCCGGAATTTCTCCTGGTTTCATTCGTGCATAACCATTTAAAAATTTTATTTAATTAAACCTATTACTTAAATCTCTTTTATATGACTGGCACTCCCATCCGCACTACAGTTGTTGGAAGTTATCCCTTTCCGGGCTGGCTTGAATTTGGCGCAAAAAACCTTAGTGAATTTGGCGCAGCCGATGTGGAAGAAATGATCGAAGATGCGGTGATAGCTGCCGTTCACGACCAGGTGGCTGCCGGGCTTGATGTAATTACAGATGGAGAACAAACCCGGCTCGATTTCAATTTGTCTTTTTATGGTTTTATCAAAGGCATAGAAAACAATGAAACAGAAACTAGAAAATTTGGTCCGCCTGCACACGACCAGCGTGGAAAAAATAACATTGTAGGGGAATTAATGGCTCCCAACGGATTGGGTGCAGTAAAAGAATTTGAACGGCTTAAAAAGCTCGCTCCGGCTGGCCCTGTTTTAAAAGCCAGTATTCCGGGTCCCTATACGCTGAGCGGAAGACTACTGCCCAATGATAAGTACAAGGACCGTTTTGCTATTACAGAAGCATTGCTGCCCATCATCAGCAAAGAACTGGAAGCCCTGGTGGCTGCAGGTTGTAAGGAAATTACCGTAGATGAACCCAGCATGAGTTGCTATGCGTATAAGGAAGACACCAAAAGATTTGTGGATATTTTTAACCGAACAGTAAAAGCAGTGGTGGGGAAATGTAACCTCAGTACGCATTTATGTTTTGGCAATTTTAAAGGAAGGCCGGTTGGGTACAGGAGCATCAAACCCATGCTGCCCGATTTTTTGGATATGACGGTGGACGAGATCCATATTGAAATGGCCAACCGGGAGTTTGCAGAAATAGAATTGCTGGCGCCCTTTGCCGAAAAAATGAATGTAGCGGTGGGGATCATCGATGTAAAAAATTATTACATAGAATCGGTGGAAGATGTGGTGGAACGTATTCATAAATGCTTAAAATTTGTACCTGCCCATAAATTATCGGTAGCGCCCGATTGCGGACTGAGCCAAACGGCAAGATGGGCTGCCAGGCAGAAATTGGTAAATATGGTAGCTGGCGCAAAGAAAGTGAGGCAGGCAGTTTAGTAATGTTTCGCTCCTTTGTGCCCTTTGTATCCGTTGTATCGTTATGTGAAACAATTAAACAGAATCTATATTAATGATTCCGGCAATAAAAAAAGACGCTGCACTTATAAACGAATTTGATTCTTTTTTGCATTCAGATGGGTTTTACCTGTGGTGGCTGGGCCAAAGTGGTTATTTATTGCAATGGAAAGGAATAAGGGTTTTGATCGATCCTTACTTATCCGATTCCCTCACAAAAAAATATTTAACCACAGATAAACCCCATACAAGGCTCAGTGAACTGGTTGTACAGCCTGGTTTGCTGAAAAACATTTCTGTGGTCACATCGAGCCACAACCATACCGATCATTTGGATGCCGAAACTTTGATACCGGTACTGGAAAATAATCCGGGGATAAAATTTTTGATACCGGAAGCAAACAGGAATTTTGTGGCAGAACGGGTGAAATGTGATTTTGATTTTCCCATTGGGTTAAATGATGAGGAGTCGGTGGTCATTGACGGGTTTACTTTTCATGGCATTCCGGCAAAACACAATGAGATTGAAAGGGATGAAAAGGGTAATTGCAAATACATGGGCAATGTGATTGAATTTGGTGGGTATAAAATATACCATAGTGGTGATACCCTCTGGTTTGATGAAATGGTTGAATTACTGAAACCTTTTAAAGTAGATCTGGCTATATTGCCCATCAATGGAAATAAACCCGAACGAAAAGTGGCAGGAAACCTCGATTGCAGGGAAGCTGCAGTGCTGGGGAAGTCAATCGGTGCGAAATTTGTCATTCCCTGTCACTATGATATGTTCAGTTTTAACACAGCGGATATAAATGATTTTGTGAAAGAAGCGGAGCGGGTGGCACAACCTTATTGCATATTGAAAGGAGGCGCATATTTTTATTTTAAATAAACAACAACATGACAAACCAATCTTCATCTGCACCGGCATCCTCTCAAACGGGGTTAGCCGTTATCCGGATCCTGACCGGATTATTTATCGTCTATCACGGGCTGGAAGTATTTGATGCCGCAAAAATGAAAGAATATGCGGCATGGGAATCGTTTAAAACGCAATCCTTTATGCCTTACATTGGCAAAGGAGCCGAAATGTTGGCCGGCGTTTTACTGATACTGGGTTTATTTACTAGAGTGGCTTCATTGATCATTATTGGCACTTTTGCCTACATCACTTTTGTTGTTGGCAAAGGTAAGTTCTGGATGGACGATCAGTATCCATTCTTATTTGCATTGCTTGGCTTCGTGTTTTTTATTATTGGGCCCGGAGCGTGGAGTTTGGATGGGAAATTTTTTAAAAAAAGCGACTAGTATTACTCCTGCTGGATGAGTCCTGGTGGCTATCTGCACAATATCTGTTGATATGAAGAAATGCCCCCGCAAAAAAAAACGCTAATGCCCGATTCCTTAAATGTAAATATTAATTCAAAAGGCACTGAACAAAACAGCTACGATGCCATTGTAATTGGCAGCGGCATCAGTGGTGGTTGGGCGGCCAAAGAATTATGCGAAAAAGGCCTTAAAACACTGGTGCTCGAACGTGGCCGCGATGTGCAGCATGTTAAAGATTATCCCACAGCCAACTTATCGAGGTGGGAATTGCCTCATCGGGGCCGCATTAACACAGAAACAAAAAATAATAACCCGCTCATCAGTAAAGCGGCAGGTTATGACGAGTCTACACAACATTTCTTTGTAAAAGATGCCGATCATCCTTATTTGCAGGAAAAACCCTTCGACTGGATACGTGGATACCAGGTGGGCGGAAAATCACTCACATGGGGCAGGGCATGCGCACGCTGGAGCCCTTTTGATTTTACGGCGCCCGAAATATTTGGTTATGGCATGTCTTTCCCGGTTAGTTATAACGATATCAAAGATTGGTACAGTCACGTGGAAAAATTCATTGGTGTTTGCGGCAGCTACGATCATATTCCTTCCATGCCCGATGGCGAATTTCTGGAGGCCTACGAATTAAATGCGGTTGAAAAGCATTTGCAGCGTGTAATAAAAGAAAAATTCAACCGGCATTATGTGTCGGGCAGGTGGGCGCATATTACAGAACCAAAAAAGATCTATGCAGACCAGGGCCGTATGCAATGCATGAACAGGAACCTTTGTATGCGGGGGTGCCCGTTGGGCGGTTATTTCAGCTCTGTAAGCTGTACGTTGCCCTGGGCAAAAAAAACCGGCAATTTAACTATAAGGCCACACTCGGTGGTTCATTCAATTATTTATGATGAACAAAAACAAAAAGCAGTGGGTGTGCGGGTGATTGATACCAATACAAAACAGGTGACTGAATTTTTTTCAAGGATCATTTTTGTAAATGCATCTTCCCTCAATACAAATCTCATCTTACTTAATTCCACGTCCCGGCGTTTCCCAAACGGGCTTGGAAACGATAATGGTCTGCTTGGCAAATATATCTGCTTCCACAATTACCGCGGTAGTATGTGGGGATATATTGATGGATTTGAGGATTGGTATTATAAAGTATCAAAACCTGCAGAATGCATTGTGGCAAATTTCAGAAATGTTGAAAAGAAAGATACAGATTTTCATGGCGGGTACGTAATTTATTCGGGAGCCGGACGGGAAAAACTGAGCGATTTTAATGCGCCATCCGTTCTTGGCGCCGGCTATAAAGAATTTCTCAGCAAGCCCGGCCGCTGGAGTGTGTACATGTACATGCAGGGCGAAACAATAGCCAGGGAAACAAACCATGTAAGATTAAGTTCCGATAAAAAAGACCAATGGGGAATCCCCTTGCTGATCACCTCTGTAGGTTATGACGAAAATGACGATAAAATGGTAAAAGATTTTTTGGAACAGGGAGAAGCCATGCTTAAAGCCGCCGGCGTGAAACAAGTAAATACCTACGACAGCAAACAGCCCCCGGGACTTGATATTCATGAAATGGGAGGAGTGAGGATGGGAAGGGACCCTGGCAACTCTTTACTAAACGAATGGAACCAGTTGCACCTGTGCAAGAATGTTTTTGTTACAGATGGCGCCTGTATGACCAGTACCGGCAGCCAGAGCCCTTCCATTTTGTACATGGCATTTACGGCAAGAGCTGTGAGCCATGCGCTGGAAGAGATGAAGAGGGGTAATTTATAAGAGATGGCCGCAGATGCGCAGATTCTTAATTCACTGGATTTAACCAATATACAAATCTGTCTACCTGTGGGTTTAATAAAAAATGAATCAACCAAAAATGAAGAAACATTTTTCAATTATTGCAACAATTCTGATCGGTACATGTACCGCATTTTCCCAGCAAAAAACCTATTGCAACCCCATCAATGTAGATTATGGATACACGCCCCATCCAGGTTTTACAGACTGGGGCAGGCACCGTGCCACTGCCGATCCGGTGATCGTAAATTACAAAGGCGATTTCTACCTATTCAGCACCAACCAATGGGGTTACTGGTGGAGCAACGATATGAGCAACTGGAATTTTGTTCCCAAAAGATTTTTACGTCCCTGGAATAAAACAAATGATGACCTGTGCGCTCCGGCTGTTGGGATCATCGGCGATACCATGCTTGTATTCGGCAGTACGTATACCAAAACATTTACCTTGTGGATGAGCACCAATCCAAAGAAAAATGAATGGAAACCCCTGGTCGACAGTTTTGAAATAGGCGGCTGGGACCCTGCATTTTTTACCGATGACGATGGGCGTTTTTACATGTACAATGGAAGCAGTAATAATTACCCTGTATATGGTGTAGAACTCGACCGTAAGACGTTTAAACCCATTGGCACCCGAACCGCCATGTACCTGATGCAGGGATGGCGTTTTGGCTGGCAGCGTTTTGGCGAAAATATGGACAATGCATTTTTGGATGCTTTTATTGAAGGAGCCTGGATGACAAAACACAACGGTAAATATTATTTTCAATATGGTGCACCTGGCACAGAAATGAGCGGTTATGCAGATGGTGTGGTGGTGAGTAATGCGGCGCTGTTCGACGGGCATGAAATTTCTCCGCAGAGCGATCCCATGAGTTTCAAAGCAGGTGGTTTTTCAAGGGGAGCAGGGCATGGGTCCAGCTTTCAGGATAATGATGGAAACTACTGGCATGTTTCCACCAGCATCATTTGTTTTAAAAATACCTGGGAGCGCCGCATAGGCATCTGGCCTGCTGGTTTCGATAAAGATGATATGATGTGGTGTAATACTAATTTTGGAGATTACCCGCATTATCTTCCTTATAATGGAACAAAGGAGCATGGCAGTTTCACAGGCTGGTACCTGCTCAATTATAAAAAGCCGGTTACTGTTTCTTCTACACTCGGAAATTATACGGCCAACCACGTAAATGATGAAAGCATAAAAACATACTGGAGTGCTGCCAGCGCCAATAAAGGAGAGTGGCTGCAATCTGATCTCGGCAATATTTCCACCGTACAGGCAGTACAGATCAACTATGCCGACCAGGACGCCGCATTCATTGGCAAACAAACAGGCATCTATCACCAGTACCGTTTATATTACTCCATTGATGGTAAAAAGTGGATCCTGCTCACAGATAAAAGCAATAATAAGAGCGATGTGCCCCACGATTATGTTGAACTTAAGAACCCGGTTCAGGCCAGGTATATTAAACTGGAAAACATTCATATGCCCACGGGTAAATTTGCCATCAGCGGGTTAAGGGTATTTGGCAATGGTAATGGCGCAAAACCCGCACCCGTTAAAACCTTGTTTGTGGGCCGTACCGAAAAAGATAAACGCAGCGCTTATATTAAATGGAACCCGGTTGACAATGCATTTGCCTACAACCTGTATTTTGGCACTTCGCCCGATAAATTATACAATTCCATTATGATACACGACGTGAATGAATACTGGTTCAATGCAATGGACACTAAGAAAACTTACTATTTTACCATTGAGGCCGTTAATGAAAACGGCGTGAGCGAAAAATTAAAAACTATAAAAGTGGAATGATGATCAAACATGTTTTTTCCCTTTTCCTTATCCTGCTCTTTGCGCTTAATTCCCGTTCACAGGAAATAAAACTTCCCTATTGGAACGATATCCAGGATTTTAAAAAGCTAGACAGTAGCCGGTTTCCGGCTCCCAATCAAATATTGTTCATTGGAAGCTCTTCCTTCACACTTTGGAAAGATGTGAATAATTATTTTCCGGGGTATAAAATTTTAAACCGGGCATTTGGCGGATCCACGCTGGAAGACCTTATCCGGTACAGGTATGATGTGATCTATCCCTACCAGCCAAAACAGATCGTGATGTATTGCGGCGAAAATGATTTTGCCAATAATGACACGCTGTCTGTACCTGGCGTTGTGCAGCGTTTTAAAACCTTACACGGTTTTATCAGGGCTAAATACCCCCGGGTGCCTTTTGTATATGTTTCCATGAAACCAAGCCCTTCGAGAAAGCACCTGATGCCAAAATATGAGGAAGCAAACCATCTTATTGAAAAATACCTGGCGCTGCAAAAAAATAACAGGTTTGTAGATACATTTCATAAAATGCTTAAACAGGATGGCACGCCCATGGATGATATTTTCGTGGATGATAACCTGCACATGAATGCCAAAGGTTACGCCATCTGGAAAAAATTATTGATGCCTGTATTGAAAAAATAATTAACGCTTGAAGAATATATTGATTCCATTGCCCGACATTCATATTGACCTCACCGGAGTGGCGGTGGCTGGGAAATTATTTTTCCGTAAAGGCTATCAGGTTGTTTATGCATCAGAAAAAAGGTGCCGGGCATTTTGCGACTCAAAACTGACCAAAACTGTAATTTTTGGCCAACCCGGGGCCAAAAGACGCTTATTAATTTGCAGGAACAATAATCAGTAAATTAGAACATATTAAGCACTAAAAAATATGGATATGAAGTATATTGTTATTTTGTCAATGATCTTTTTAATCAGTTGCAGTCAGCCTGTAACCCAAACTAAGATCGCATTCGGCTCCTGCGGCTCACAGGATGAGCCCTCCCCGGTATTAGCGCTTGTTGCAGATTATAAACCCGATGCCTTTATTTACCTGGGCGATAATATTTACGGAGATACCGATGTGATGGATACGCTCCGTGCAAAATATGCCCGCCTGGGGGCTAAACCGGAATTTCAAAAACTGCTTGCGTCCACAAAAATATTTGCTATTTGGGACGATCATGATTTTGGCCGCAATGACGCCGGCAAGCATTATCCTTACAAAAAAGAAGCGAAGGAAATTTTTCTGGATTTCTTCAAAGAGCCTGCAAACAGCAGCCGCAGGAAGCATGAAGGCATTTATCACGCTGAATACCTCAGGATTGGCGATAAAACCCTTCAGATCATCCTTACCGATAACCGAACATTCAGAAACGATCTGTTATTATACGATACACTTACAAAATATCCCCGCGACCATTATTTTTATACCCCGGATTATAAACCACATACTTCCACCGACAGCAGCCTGCTGGGAGAGGAGCAGTGGAAATGGCTGGAAGCGGAACTCATGAAACCGGCCGACCTGCGGCTTATTGCCAGCGGCTCACAATTCGGAATTGAGTTCAACGGTTATGAAGCCTGGGCCAATTTTCCACATGAACAGAAAAGAATGCTGAACCTGATCAAAAAAACCAAAGCAAATGGCGTAATTTTCCTCTCCGGAGATGTACATTATGCAGAAATTTCGAAACTCAATGAGGAGGGTATGTACCCGGTTTATGATATTACCTCAAGTGGTATCACCAGTACATGGGATTTTCCAACGCAAAATATAAACAGGATAGAAGGCCCGGTCATGGAAAATCATTTTGGGTTACTCAGCATTGAATGGAAAAATGACCCGGAAATAAAGATGGAAGTCATTGATAAAGCAAATAATCAAAGGATAGAATACACAGTTAAAAAATCGGAAATCAGTTTTAAGTAAATATTTAAAAAGCAACAGAAATGAAAAAATTATTGACCGCACTGGCCGTATTTGCCTGTTTTACCTTGCCGGCCCAAAGCCAGGTAAACAGGGCAAAAATGAAGATCTTTGTAGATGCACTGATGAAAAAAATGACGCTCGAAGAAAAGATCGGGCAGCTGAACCTGCCAGGCAGCGGCGATATTGTAACCGGCCAGGCAAAAAGCAGCGACATTGGCGCAAAAATAAAGGCCGGCCAGGTAGGCGGACTTTTTAATATCAAATCTGTTGCCAAGATCAGGGATGTACAGCGTGTGGCTGTAGAAGAAAGCCGCTTGAAAATTCCATTGCTTTTCGGTATGGATGTAATTCATGGTTACGAGACCGTTTTCCCCATTCCATTGGGGCTCAGTTGCAGCTGGGATATGGCAGCGGTGGAAACCAGTGCCCGCATTGCCGCTACAGAAGCCAGTGCCGATGGTATCTGCTGGACATTTTCGCCCATGCTTGACATTTGCCGCGATCCCCGCTGGGGCCGCATAGCCGAAGGTAATGGTGAAGATCCTTACCTGAGCGCACAAATTGCCAGGGCCATGGTAAAAGGTTACCAGGGCGACTACAGCAAGAATAATAACATCATGGCCTGTGTAAAACATTATGCCATGTATGGTGCAGCTGAAGCCGGGCGTGATTACAATACCACCGATATGAGCAGGGTGCGTATGTACAATGAATACCTTCCGCCTTATAAAGCTGCCATTGATGCCGGTGCGGGAAGCGTGATGGCCTCCTTCAACGAAGTAGATGGCATTCCGGCCACCGCAAGCAAATTTTTAATGACCGATGTGCTGCGCAAACAATGGGGATTTAAAGGATTTGTTGTTACAGATTATACCGGTATCAACGAAATGATCGATCATGGAATGGGCAACCTGCAGCAGGTTTCGGCGCTGGCCCTTAAAGCGGGTATCAATATGGATATGGTAGGCGAAGGTTTTCTTACTACATTAAAAAAATCAATCGCAGAAAGAAAAATATCGGTAGCCGACATTGATAATGCCTGCCGCGGCATTCTGGAAGCAAAGTATATATTGGGCTTGTTTGATAATCCGTATAAATATTGTGATGAGAACCGGGCAAAAACAGAAATATTTACAGACGCAAACCGACGTACGGCCCGTTCCATTGCCGCCAACAGTTTTGTTTTGATGAAGAACCAGGGTAATGTACTGCCGCTTAAAAAATCGGGTACCATTGCGCTCATAGGCCCTCTTGCAGATAATAAAGAAAATATGCCGGGTACCTGGAGTGTGGCAGCCGATTTCAGTAAAGCCACTTCTTTACTTGCCGGAATGACGCAATACCTGGGCAACAATGCAAAAATATTACATGCGAAAGGATCATTTCTTGATGAGGACAGCTTATTTGAAATTCGTGCAGGCATGTTTGGAAAATCTTTTAACCGCGATGGACGCACCAAACAGCAAATGCTGGATGAAGCATTGGCCATTGCTGCACAATCTGACGTAATTGTAGCGGCCGTGGGCGAAAGCGCCGAAATGAGCGGCGAAAGCAGCAGCCGCAGCAATATAGAAATTCCTGCTGTTCAGAAAGAATTATTGGCTGCCCTCTTAAAAACAGGCAAACCGGTGGTATTGGTTTTATTTACCGGCAGGCCGCTGGCGCTTAAATGGGAATCAGAAAATGTACCGGCCATTCTCAACGTTTGGTTTGCCGGAAGCGAAGCCGGTTATGCCGTTGCCGACGTATTGTTTGGAGATATAAACCCGTCAGGAAAATTAACCACTACCTTCCCGCAAACAATTGGCCAGGTTCCTATTTACTATTCGCAAAAAAATACCGGCCGGCCGCTGGGCGATGGTAATTGGTTTCAAAAATTTCGCAGCAATTATCTTGATGTAAACAACGATCCGCTTTATCCCTTCGGCTTTGGATTAAGCTATACAAATTTTGAATACAGCAATGTATCGCTGAACAAAAACAGTATGACACAAAACGGCAGCATTACAGCATCAGTAACCGTTCGAAACAGTGGAAGCCGCGATGGGGCAGAAGTGGTGCAGCTTTATATACGGGATATGGTGGGCAGTATTACCAGGCCGGTAAAAGAACTCAAAGGTTTCCAGAAAATTGAACTCAAAGCAGGGGAGAGCCGCACGGTGACTTTTACCATCACGACTAACGAACTGAAATTCTATAACAGCGATTTAAAATTTGTGGCAGAGCCCGGAGATTTTAAGGTTTTCATTGGTGGCAACAGCCGCGATGTTAAAGAAGCCGGGTTTAAATTGCTATGATCTGTTTCACGCCGCAGGAACAGGCCCCGGGCTGTGTGCCCACAAGCATAATAACCAAATAAAAAAATGTATATGCGCATAAAACTATTATTGATTTTCCTCTTCAGCCTGCTGCAAATGAACAATATTTACGCACAGGACATCCAGGATTATGAAAAACATACATTAATAGATGGGACCGATACACTGCCTTACAGGGTGCTGCTCCCCGTCAATTACCGCCCTTCAGAAAAATATCCGCTGCTCCTTTTCCTGCATGGCGCAGGAGAACGGGGAAACGATAATATGGCCCAGCTGATACATGGTGGAAATTTATTTGTAAAAGATTCTATCCGGCTAAAATTTCCGGCCATCGTGGTTTTCCCCCAATGCCCGCAATACAGTTTTTGGAGCCATGTGGATGGTAAAATGTATGATACTAAAAAGATTTTTCAATTCAAACCAGATGCTGAACCAACAGCAGCGATGCGGATGTTGCTGATGCTGGTCCCCAAACTTCAAAAAGATTTTTCCATCAATAAATCCCAGTTATATGTAGGAGGTTTGTCCATGGGAGCGATGGGTACATTTGAACTGGTAAATCGTATGCCCAAAACCTTTGCGGCAGCATTTGCCATTTGCGGCGGAGGAAATACCGCCAGCGCAAAACAGCTATCAAAAACAGCCTGGTGGATATTTCATGGTGAGGAAGATCCCGTGGTACCTTACCAGCTTTCGCTCGATATGTATGAAGCCATCCGGCAAACTGGTGCCGAAGTCCGGCTAAGCCTATACCCAACAGTTGATCATAACAGCTGGGATCTTGCCTTTAAAGAAAAGGAATTACTGGGATGGCTTTTTAAACATAAAAAATAACCAAACGCTGCATGCAGCGCATGCAAATTATTTTGCTAACACAATCCAACTGTTATGCCCTCAGCGCAACCCTAAACGCAAGGCTGATGTAGGAAAAGCTGTCGGCATGTCCGTTTTCATGGAAACGCCATTCGCCACCGGAAGGGAATGGAGGATTTTTAGCACTTCCCACGGCCTCGGCAACGCCGATAAAGGAATCATGAGATGCCAGTTTGAAGCCATAAGATTGACCCTTACTAAGGTGAAGGTTCGGGATGCTGAAACGCATCCATTTCCCGCAATCTGATTTTTTTACATGCACTTTAGCAGTGCAAAGTACATTGCCCCATTTTTTGTTAAGCACGTCATATTCATGTACGCTCATGCTTACTTCTCCCGGGTGTGTAACCAGGGTTGGAAGCACTTCAATGCCTTCAAGATCGCCTTCACTTACGGCTGTAAAAGTTTGTCCTTTACTGATTTCCTTGTCAATTCCGGGGAAATGGCCGATCCAGCTGGTAGTGTTAATAGTGGTTTGTTCTGCGCCCGATACGGCATGCAGTGGATGCATCTTACCTGTGTTCATGGTGTGATCATTTAGAGGTTAATACTAAATTACCAGGTAGATTTCAATTCATGTATGTAAAGTTAACACCAGTTAAGTGCTTTTATTGTGAAGGGTCTGTTATATTTTTAAACCTAATGTGTATGGGTGCATAAAAAGAAGATAAGCCAGAAAAGTACAGGCAAGGCAATCGTTGAAAAAAAAACAGTTTTGAAATCATAATTTACCGTAAATCAAGCTGATGTGAAAAAACTTCTGCAGTTAAGGCATTAGTGTCAGTATTACCTGTATTCCCCAAAAACCTTTCTTAGCGCATCCGAAACTTCACCGAGCGTACAGAGATTTTCTACGGCATTAATTACGACAGGCATCAGGTTTTTTCCATTCCCGGCGCAATCAGTGATTTCCTGCAGGCATTCCGCTGCTTTTTTATTATCTCTCCTGTTTCTGAGTTCAACAAGCCTTTCCGACTGTATGTTGCGGATGCTTTCATCTATTTTAAAAACAGGGGTATGATAGGTTTCCTCCGATTGAAATTTATTTACACCCACACTTACCTGTTCTCCATTCTCAACTTTAACCTGGTATTCATATGCACTTTTTGCTATTTCATCCTGCATAAAACCCTGCTCAATAGCGGCCACACTTCCACCCATTGTATCTATTTTTTCGATCAGCTGCCAGGCGGCTTTTTCCACTTCGGCCGTAAGCGATTCTACAAAATAACTTCCGGCAAGCGGATCCACCGTTTCCGGCACACCGCTTTCGTACGCCACGATCTGTTGTGTACGTAAAGCAATTTTAGCGGCCTCTTCGGTTGGCAGGCTTAATGCTTCATCGTATCCGTTCGTATGCAAAGATTGTGTGCCGCCCATAACGGCAGCCAGTGTTTGAATGGTTACCCGGCAGATATTATTCAACGGTTGCTGAGCGGTAAGTGTACTGCCGCCTGTTTGTGTATGAAAACGCAGCATCAAAGCTTTTTCATCGGTAGCGCCCAGGTCGTTCATAATTTTTGCCCACATGCGGCGGGCGGCCCGGAATTTGGCCACTTCCTCAAAAAGGTTATTATGCGCATTAAAAAAGAAAGAAAGCCTTTTTCCAAAAACATTGATATCAAGTCCTTTTTCCAGTGCAGCTTTTACATAAGCCTTGCCATTGCTTAAGGTAAATGCTATTTCCTGCACAGCCGTACTGCCGGCTTCCCGTATATGATAACCCGAAATGGAAATAGTATTCCATTTGGGCAGGTTGCTGCTGCACCATTCAAAAATATCTGTAATGATGCGCATCGATGGTTTGGGCGGGTAGATATAGGTTCCCCTGGCGGCATATTCTTTTAATATATCGTTTTGTATGGTTCCGGCAATTTTATTAAGGTCGGCGCCTTGTTTTTTTGCCAGCGCCACGTAAAGCGATAATAAAATAAAACCACTTGCATTAATGGTCATTGAGGTGGAAACATCTTCGAGTTTAATTCCTTTAAACAGGCGCTCCATATCTTCAATGCTGTCGATGGCCACACCTACTTTCCCAACTTCACCTTCGGCAAGTGGATGGTCGCTGTCGTACCCGATTTGAGTGGGAAGGTCAAAAGCCACGCTAAGGCCGCTCACGCCCTGGCTGAGCAGGTAATGATAACGCTTATTACTTTCTTCGGCAGTTGAAAAACCGGCATACTGGCGCATGGTCCACAGTTTGCCGCGGTACATAGATGATTGCACACCACGTGTAAATGGAAACTGCCCTGGCAATGAGTTATCGGCTGTAAATTTATCTTCAACTGTATATAATTCACGGATCTCGATTCCCGAAGCAGTATTTACTTTTTTACTTTCCATATAAATAGTCTTTTAATTAATTATTTTCCCTGCTTCGTACCTGAGTGCATCCAGCACAATATGGTTAAGCTCAGCATTTTCCTGCAAACTGTATTCCAGCAGGCGCTTACTCAGGTCCATAGCAGTGGCCTGGGGCGGCAATGGTGCGGCCAGTTGATTGATGATATAAATATTCTGGTCTTTAAGGCGGGTAACCGCATTCCAAATTTCGGGGTTTACATATAACTGCTGGGTGGTATTGTATTCAAATTCCGATTTAATGGAATTGATAAGTGAATAATGCAGGCTTGCAGCTCCCTTTCCCTCTATCTCGGCCCGGGCAACCAGGTTTTGAAGTCCCGCACGATCGGCAAAAAGCGTAAGCCTTTCAAGTGCCTGCAATTTGAGCCGTTTGCTTTCATCATTCAGCTCTATCTTTTCCTGTATTTTGTCCTTTAATTTGCGGATCTCGATAAATAATAAAATAATGGTTACTAAGGTTAGCAAAATGCCAATGCTCATGATCAACTGAAAATAATGCTGGAATGAATTCATAATTGCTTATTAATTGATACACAAAAGTAATCAACCTTATTATATAAATTTCCTGCTTTCGGAAATGTCAGTGGAAGAACATGCTTTTTTGGGTGTAATTTTGCTTAAAATGATTTCAGATGGAAACTATCTCTAAAGCCCCGGTAACCTTTACGGCATCTGCTGTGGGCGAACTTCGTCGCCTGATGGCAGCAGAAGGATTCGACAGCAGCCAATCCCTGCGGGTGGGTGTAAAGGGCGGTGGATGCAGCGGAATGACCTATATTCTCAATTTTGATGCGGCAACAGGCAATGATGAAAATTTCGAAATACAGGGAATCCCCTGCATTATTGATAAAAGTCATAAAATTTACCTGCTGGATATGGAAGTTGACTGGCAGGGTGGCCTTAATTCACGTGGCTTTACTTTTAAGAACCCGAATGCCAGCAGCACTTGTGGCTGTGGAACCAGTTTTGCCGTTTAATTATTTTATTAAACCAAAATTTGTAGTGAAGGAGTATAAATAAAGGATTGATCATAACTAAATACTCCGGAGTTTCTTTGCGGTAAAAAATTACATCGCCAGGCTTCAAAAAAAAATCACACCAGGATGTGCAGAGACATGCCTTTAAAACTGAACTATTCGTCTTAAACGTACCATACGTTAAAAACAAATAAAAAATCCCGCTGCATTTGCAAGCGGGATTTTTTTATTAAACCGTTGACATCTTATAAAGACGGAGCTTTTACTTTTTTACGTGCTTCTTTTGCCGCACCCAGTGGTTTATCTTTTGCAAAATCTACCAGCACCGGTGCTCCTACAAAGATGGATGAATAAGTACCCGTAATAACACCTATCAGCATGGCAAATGCAAATCCACGGGTTACTTCGCCACCAAAAATGAAGAGGATCAAAATAGTGAGGAATACAGTGAATGAAGTCATGATAGTACGGCTAAGTGTATCATTTAAGGCAGTATTCACCAGTTCATGCTTGCTGAGGCCTTTGCGGTCCCTGCTGTATTCCCGGATCCTGTCAAACACGATCACCGTGTCGTTCATTGAGAAACCAATTACGGTAAGTACAGCTGCAATAAAGTGCTGGTCGATCTCCAGTGAAAACGGTACAATGTTCTTGAAGAAGGAGAACACAAATAAAGTTACCAATACGTCGTGGAGCAATGTAAAAATTGTACCCAGTGAATATCTCCAGTCCCTGAAGCGGATGAAGATATACAGGAAAATGACAAACATGGAGAAGATAGTGGCCTTAACCGCTCCTCTCTTCAGGTCATCAGAAATAGTGGGTTGAACCGTTGTGCGGCTTACTATATATTTTGTACCAGCCGAAAATTGCTCGTATGTTAAACCTGCCGGCAGGGCCGTTTTAAGTCCTTCAAATAATTTTTGCTGTACCTGCTGATCTGCATTTTCCACCCCTTTCATGTAAGCGGTAATAATATTCAGGTGCCTGTCGTCGCCAATGGTTTTGATGGTGGGGTTTTCGCCAAATGCGGCAGAAAGTCCTGCACGTACATCATCGCTCTTTACCGGTTTTTCAAAAGCCACATTGTAACTGCGTCCGCCTTTAAATTCCACGCCATAATGAAACCCATTGAAAAAAGAAGCCACACCGCCCAGCAATACCACTACAGAGATCATGTAAGCATACTTTCTGTACCCTACAAAATTGATCTTCCTGTGTGCAAATATCTTTTCGCTGATCTTGGTAAAGTAATTAAAGTGACGGTTGCGGTTTGTCCAAACATCGGATATCAGGCGGCTTACCAAAATTCCGCAGAATAAGGAAAGCAGCAAACCAATGATCTGGGTGGTGGCAAAACCAAGCACTGGACCCAGACCAAAATAAGCAAGTATGAAGGCTGTTAACAAAGAAGTAACGTGGGCATCCAGTACAGGGGCCAGCGAACGCTTATAACCATCATTCACCGCCTGCTGGTAATTTTTGCCATGTTTTAATTCTTCTTTTATACGTTCAAATATGATTACGTTGGTGTCTACCGCCATACCAATGGTAAGTACCAAACCTGCAATACCAGCAGCGGTTAAGGTAAAGCCCAGGGCCGTTAGTACACCCAGCGTAAATAGCAGGTTAAGGATCAATGCAATATTGGCAACCCAGCCACCAGTGTTATAATACACCAGCATCAGGATAAATATAACTGCAAATGAAATGATGAATGCTTTTAAACCACCGGATGCAGCCTGCTCCCCAATAGTGGGTCCCACCACCTGTTCCGCCACAATTTTGGCTGGTGCATCCAGTTTACCCGAAGTAAGCACTTTAGCTAGGTCCTGCGCCTCTTCCACGGTGAATTTTCCGGAGATCTCTGTATTTCCACCATCTATCTGGTTAATTACATTGGGTGCGCTGTAAACGATATCATCCAGGGAAATGGCAATGGGACGGCCTACGTTTTTACCAGTAATACGGCTCCATGTTTTGGTGCCGGTAGGGCTCATCTGCATAGTGATAACCACTTTTCCTTCCTGGTTATGGTCCTGCTTTGCCTCAGATACCGCATCACCTTCCATGGGCGCTTTTTCTGTTCCCGGAAGGGTTTTTACTGCATAGACAGGGTAGAAGCGTTGCTCACCTTTCTCCGTTTTTTCTTCTTCACCATATAAAAACTTAATATCGGCCGGCAGGGCTGATCTTATAGCGTCATTCGTGATATATTCATTGAATTTTCCGGTATCCTGCAGCATTACATTACCAATAGCAGGAGCGTAGTAAGCTTTTCCGTCTGCATCCTTCTGTACATCTATCGGCATCATCACCCTGAAAAAAGGGTTTACGTTTTGTTGTGCAAGACTGGTATCTTTTTGTTTGGCAGTATCAGTGGAGCTGATACCGTTCAGGTAATTTTGTAAATTTTTATCTGCGGCCTGCAGGCCTTCCGCAATTTCATTGATACGGTATACTTCCCAAAACTGGAGGTTGGCAGATGATTGCAGGTAGGTACGCACCCTTTCCGGATCTTTAATGCCAGCCAGCTCCACGTTGATGATCCCTTTGTTCTGATCGAGGTTAATAGTGGGTTGTGCCACACCAAATTTATCAATACGCTTTTGCAGAATCTTATAAGTTTGGTTAATGGCGCCACCGGCAATGGTTTGAAGTTTATTTACCACAACACGGTCATCGTCACCTACTTTCACTTCCTTGCCTGGCCCTGCAAAAATATTGGCAAGTTTGCCGGAACCGTTTTGCTGAATATAAGCATTGCTGAAAAGTGTGATGAAGTTCTCTTCGCTGCTCACTTTTTGTGCAGTGGCAGTATTAAGCGCATTTAAAAGTGCCTTATCTTTTGAATTATTACTAAGCGATTTCAGCAGACCCTGCAGGCTTACATCCATTGTTACACTAATGCCGCCCTGCAAATCGAGGCCCAGGTTCAGTTCATTTTCTTTGGCCTTTTGATAAGTGGTACCCCAAAAGATTGACTTATCCTTGGTGCTGTCGAGAATGCGCTGCATTCTTGCCTCCACTAATTTTGCTTTTTCATCGGCGGGTAAGTTCGCCGCTTCCCTTTTAACCAGTTTTTCGGCTTGCGCCTTTACTTTTCCTTCGTGGTTCTTCACCATCCAGGTATAAGATAATTCCCACAGGGATATCAGGGTAAGTGCAATGGCAAAAAACCAAACCAAACCTTTCAGTTTCATACAGAATGTTTCTTTTTAAACAGTAGTTAAAATTTTTTAAGTGTGCAAAGATAAGGGAAATTGGCTTTGCAGCTAACTTTAGGTTTTTCGGCATTTTGGGCTGAAATTAGCAGTATGAAGGCCTTTTTTTCAGCGGTTTTATTATTATTATTTTTTATTATAACTACTTACTCCTGTTCTTCTTCTAAAAAATCGGCAGCAGCACCTTCACCTGTAAAATCGGGGCCCGATACAGCCCGTTTTATAAGAACAGCGGAGGATGCTTTTTTTGAAGCGATATTCCAAAAAAATAGTTCCGCTTTTGATGCTGTTCTGGCCAAAAGAAAAGAGCTCAATATCCAGGTTATTTATACAAGTATAGACCGGGGTAAAAATGGGTTCGCCCGCCTCAAATCCCATTATTTTAACCAGGCAAATACCGGTTATTTTTACCCTGCATCCAGTGTCAAATTACCTATAGCAATATTAGCGTTACAGCGGCTCAATGAACTAAAAAGCAGTAACATAGATAAATTTTCCAGCATTATTACAAAGGCAGCCTATAGTGGGCAAACTGCTGTTTACAATGACCCCAGCGCTGCCGATGGCAGACCTACTATTGCCCAATATATTAAACAGATTTTTTTGGTGAGCGATAATAATGCCTATAACAGGTTATACGAGTTTTTGGGGCAGGAGTATATTAATACTGAACTGCATAAACGGGGCTACCGGGAAGCCCAGATCTTGCATCGGCTCAATATAATTTTAAGCCCCGACGAGAACCGGCATACCAACCCGGTAAGTTTTTACGACAGTACTGGAAAACTACTTTACAACCAGCCCATGCTGTTTAACAGGAAACAATATGAAAAAAGAAATGATTTTCTTGGAAATGCCTGGTACAGCAACAATCAATTGCAAAACCAGCCTATGGATTTTTCAACTAAAAACCGCATCAGCCTGCAAAGCCTGCATAATATCCTTCTCAGTGTTGTAATGCCGGAAAGTGTTGCTGCTTCGCAGCGCTTTAATATTACAGAAGAAGACAGGACTTTCCTGCTAAAATATATGTCGGCATTCCCATCAGAATCAGCATTCCCTTCTTACGACAGCAGTTACAGTGATGCATACGTAAAATTCCTGCTTTATGGGGCAGAAAAGGGTAGCCTGCCAAAAAATATCCGCCTGTTCAATAAAGTGGGCAATGCCTATGGCCAGTTAGTGGATGTTGCCTACATTGTTGATTTTGATAAAAAGATCGAATTCTTTCTGTCGGCATCCATTTACTGTAATACCGATGGGGTTTTAAATGATGATAAATACGATTATTACAACCTCGGGTTTCCCTTTTTGAAAAACCTGGGCAGGGCATTTTACGATCATGAACTTAAACGGAAAAAAGAACAGGAGCCCGATCTGTCGCCGTTTATTTTTGAGTACGATAATTAGGAGCCGGTAAGATCAAACCCAACTAATACCAAAGCGTAAAAAAATAACTTCTAATTTTGCAGCACAATAAATATATCATGCTTTTATCTTCATTACTTACCCGGTTCAATGAACCCGAAACACTCAAAATGGCCAAACTGGGCCGCGAACTCCGTGCAAAAGGGATCGATATAACCGACCTCAGCCTGGGAGAGCCCGATTTTGACACTCCGGCACATATTAAAGATGCTGCACACAAAGCCATAGACGATAATTACAGTCATTATACACCGGTTGCAGGTTACCTCGATTTGCGCCAGGCGGTATGTACAAAACTGAAAAGGGATAATAACCTCGATTACAGTCCCGAACAGATCGTTGTAAGTACGGGCGCCAAACAATGCATTGCCAATATCGTGCTGGCCCTGGTGGATGCGGAAGATGAAGTAGTGATTCCAACACCTTACTGGGTTACCTACAGCGAAATTGTAAGGCTTGCAGGTGGCAAGGTAAAGTTTGTAAAGACAACACTCGAAAACGGGTTTAAAATAACTCCGGCGCAACTGGAAGAAGCGCTTACGCCTCAAACCAAACTGTTCATGTTCTCTTCTCCCTGTAACCCTTCCGGGGCAGTGTATAGTAAAGAAGAACTGGCTGCCCTTGCAGCAGTGTTTAAAAAGCATCCGCAATTGTATATCATGAGCGATGAAATTTATGAGCATATCATTTATGAAGGAAAGCATGAGAGTATAGCACAGTACGATTTTTTGAAAGACCGTGTCATCCTGATCAATGGGCTCAGCAAAGCATTTGCCATGACCGGTTGGCGGCTCGGTTACCTGGCCACTACAGCAGAAATAGCCAAAGCCTGCGATAAATTGCAGGGCCAGTTCACCAGCGCTACCTGTTCTATTACCCAACGTGCAGGCATAGCGGCGCTTACCGGTACATTGGAGCCAACGATGCAAATGCTAGAAGCATTCAAAAAACGCCGGCAAAGGGTGATGCAGATTGTACAGGAAATACCCGGTTTTATTTGTAATGAACCACCCGGTGCATTTTATATTTTTCCGGATGTTCATGCTTATTTTGGCAAGAAAA
Organism: uncultured Chitinophagaceae bacterium; assembly: GCA_963754695.1. Taxonomy (GTDB): domain Bacteria; phylum Bacteroidota; class Bacteroidia; order Chitinophagales; family Chitinophagaceae; genus Ferruginibacter. The sequence continues at coordinate 446,674 of CAVWGU010000009.1, read as the reverse complement.
CTGCAGCGGGCGACGTTATAGCCAATGCAGATGACCTGGCCATGTACCTGCTCAATACAGCACATGTAAGCAGTGTAAGCGGAAAAGGCTTCGGAGAAGAGAACTGCATACGCTTTTCATTTGCCAACAGCCTGGAAAATATAGAAAAAGGATTTGGCAAGATCAGGGCTGCCCTTGCTGCTTTAAAATAGTATGATGAAGATCAATGGCAATTTAAAAATGAAAATATTTTTAGTCATAACCGCCCTGGCATTTTTAGCGGGCCTCCCTTCCTGCAAAAAAAAGGAAAACCCCCTTACCGAACAGGAAGTGATGGAGGTCATCAAAAAATTTGACGAAGGCTGGCGGAATAAGAAACTCAACGAGGTAGATTCTGTGCTGGCCCCGGCCTATGTTTATTTCACGCAGTCGGGCGGCGTATTTGGCAGGGAAGGGGTAGTGCACACAGCAGGCTCAAAAGAGTATGTGCTGGATACCATGTACCGCGGTGCACTGGTGGTGCAGCTATACGGCAATACCGCCATAGTAAGCTCCCGCTGGTATGGAAAAGGTGTTTACCGCGGAATAGCTTTTGATGAAGACCAGCGCTGCAGTATTACCGTGGTAAAATCAGACGGAAAAGTGCAAATACTTTCTGAGCACTGCACACCGGTAAAGCCGGTTGATATTTTTCACTAAACTTATTATCAATAAAAAACTCCTGCAAACAGATGCAGGAGTTTTTAATAATGTACCAACTTTTTACACTCTTGGGTTGGTTACCCGGAATTATTTTTCCGGTATAGCAAGCTTATGGTTTTCGCTGCATTTTCATGCAAGGAACCTGGATGATTTTCTTCAGATAAGGAATAAACGGTTTCTTCTTACGATATTGGACCTTTGTTTATGGAACTATTGGATAAAAACGGACCTTCAAACGGATATTGTACTACTGGCTTTTCGGTGGATATTTATGCAAAACGAACGAATACAAAAAAGAAGAAGTTGACTGATACTGGATTTAGATTTTTGCCTTGGATATTGGAGGCTTAATTGCTTGGCTTTTTCAGGATTCTTGGACATGATTGATATTTAATCGCTATCAATCAACTTCTGGTACAAAGATGCGGCGGAAACCCAAACCTTGCAAGAGGGCTAACGCCCATTTTTAAACCTGCTGTATTTACTGGCAGCACCGTAAATAGACTGTATAACCGCTTAGAATTACTACGTACAATGCAATGGTAATTTTACGTAAAAAAAACCTGCATATATTTAAAATGCAGGTTTTCAATAATTTATAGCTAATGTTTTTACTTAGACAGGCTCTGAATGATATCGTATTTGGTCACAATATGGTAGTTTCCACTTTCATCTTTGCTTAAAACAGCCCCGTTTTCTTTGTTTATATACGTGCTTAAACGTTCTACTGGCGTATCATAACCCACTTCCGGATAGGGCTTTTCCATTACATTTTGCACCGAATCGTCTTTTACATCAGGATTATTGATGATCTTATTGAATAAGCCAGTTTCAGAGATGGCGCCAATATTATTGCCGTTTTCCATTACAGGTATGTTTTCAATATCATATTTCTTCATTAATGCAATGGCATCGGCCACTTTTGCTTCAGGAGCAATATGAATCGTTTTTTGTGAACCACGGCCACCGATCAGGTCCTTAAAAGTTTTTACTTCCAGGAAACCTCTTTCCAGCATCCACTCATCGTTATAGATCTTTCCTACATAGCGGCTTCCATGATCGTGGAAGATACAAACCACCACATCGTCTTTTTTCAATTGATCTTTTAACTGAAATACGCCCTGCAGACAGCTTCCGGCACTGTAGCCACAAAACAACCCTTCTTCTTTAGCAATGCGGCGGGCCATTACAGCGCCATCCTTATCAGTAACTTTTGTAAACTCATCTATATACTGCATATCATAGTTCTCCGGAACAAAATCTTCCCCAAAACCCTCGCTTATATAGGGATAAACTTCTTTTTGGTCAATCTCACCTGTCTCAAAATATTTTTTAAGTAATGAGCCATAACTATCTATTGCCCAAATTTTTATATTTTGATTTTTCTCTTTCAAATATTTCCCTGTCCCTACAATAGTGCCGCCGGTACCGGTAGCCACCACCAGGTGGGTGATCTTTCCCCTCTGTTTGTTCCCAAATTTCGGGACCGGTTTGTTCGTAATGCGCCAACCTGTTGGCCAGGTTATCGTATTGGTTCACATACCAACTGTTGGGAACTTCGGTAGCCAATCTTTTTGACACGGAATAATAAGAACGGGGATCTTCGGGTTCCACATTGGTGGGGCAAACGATCACTTCGGCACCCACAGCTTTTAAAATATCGGCTTTTTCCTTCGACTGTTTATCGGTAGTGGTAAAAATGCATTTATAACCTTTAACACAAGCTGCCAGGGCAAGGCCCATACCGGTATTACCGCTGGTGCCTTCAATAATGGTGCCACCGGGTTTTATTTTTCCTTCCTGCTCGGCCACTTCCAGCATTTTAAGCGCCATCCGGTCCTTAATGCTGTTACCCGGATTAAAATATTCCACCTTGGCCAAAACGGTACAGGGGAGGTCTTTGGTTATTTTATTGATCCTGATAAGGGGAGTGTTCCCAATTGATTCGAGGATATTATTCATCCACATGGCAGAAATTTTGCGCAAAAGTAAATAAATAAACTTTCTGGCTGCAATTAAATCTGGGCTTGCTTATTACCCAAATAGGGAATTGTTTCAGGCATAATGCTTTACTACTTTTACAGTATCATTCTTTAACAAAAATTAACTGTTATGAAAAGTCTGTTACTTTTAGTCCTTTGTTCAATATCAATTATTTGCTTTTCTCAAAACGTTGGTATTGGTAATACAAATCCCGATAAAGCTAAGCTAGTGGTAGATGGAAATGCAAGCCTCACCCAGGCTGTATTTGGACCGGCCACGTCTGCAAACGTAATGTTTGATATATTTCCTCCGAAAATCGGCTTTAATACCTACTACAATGCAGGTTACAAATCCTGGATAAATGGATATGCCGGAATTATTTCCCATAATCATGCTGATGGAACGATGCTTTTTCAAACATCTCAGGCCAGCATTGCAGCAGGTAGTAATCAATCATTTATTACCGGCCTCACAGTTGATCGCTTGCAAAATGTTGGTATTGGAAATATCGTCCCCTCTTTTAAACTGGATGTAGGAGGCCGTGCCCGCTACCGGGCCAATGTGCTCAACGACCTTAGCCAAACGCCGGGCGCCTGGTACGATGACTACCGCAACGGATCGCTGATGACTTTTGCAGGCATGCAGGACAGCATCCGTTGGGGCCTCTACGGCAGTACGGCAGGCTGGCAGTTCGATTTCAACAGCCGCAACGGCAATGTGGGGATGGGGCAAAATGCTGATAATTTTGCAAGGCTCAGTATCAATGGCAATACAGCCCTCAGTCTCAGCTCCGGGGCCAGCTACTATGGCGGTATTTCCTACAATGGCACCGATATGGTGGTTTCTTCCGCCTACAGCAGCCCTTTTCCAAGTCCCGGTGGTACAGCTTCCAAAAACCTATTGCTGAATCCACCTTTCTGCTCAGGCATTTGTCTTTTTTATCCAGGCAATGTGGGCGTGGGTGTAACTGCTCCCACTGCTAGTTTTCATGTGGGCGGAAATGTCATGATCGGCGCCGGAAATCCTGCCACAGGCTATGCTTTGAGTATCAATGGAAAACTGGTATGTGAAGAACTGAAAGTACAGCTGGATGCAGCCTGGCCCGATTATGTTTTCTCCGATCAGTACAAACTGAAGCCATTAGGGGAACTTGAGTCATTTATACAAACAAATAAGCACCTCCCCAATATACCTTCTGCTGCAGAAGTGGAATCAAACGGACTGATGGTGGGCGATATGCAGAAAAAACTGCTGGAAAAAGTGGAGGAGCTTACCCTGTATGTGATCGAACTTAACAAGCAAAATAAAGAACTTCATAGGCAAATAGAAGAGATAAAAGCTGCTGGTAAATAATACCTGAAGGATTTTGTTATTATTAAACTGCAGTTTATGAAAAAAGTATTCCTCTCACTTGTTACATTTATTTTCTCCCATACGGTATGGTCGCAACCCTTTTACGAGATGCTTAAAAATCCATTACCGGGCGAAAATTTTATTCGTACATCGGAACGAATAAACCGCTATTTCGACAGTATTCCCCTTTCAGACAGAAAGAAAAATGGCTACAACTTCTGGAAACGTATGGAATATTATGCCATGAAAAGACTGGACGGGAATGGCAACCAGGTGAATTCTTCCAGATACAACGCAGCCGCAATACAATCAGAACTATCCAAAAGAGAAGCCATTGCAAGAAGCGGAGAACCTCCAATGAATATTATTAACGGTTTTTGGGATCCAGTTGGGCCTGTTTCTATTACCTCACCTAACCCAAACTTTAAAGGCCGGGTAAATTGCCTGGCGTTTCATCCTTCAGATGGGAACATCATTTATGCGGGAACACCCGGTGGAGGTGTTTGGAAAACTTTTGACGGCGGCAGCAATTGGGTTCCCCTATCAGATGGATTATCGAGTTTAGCAGTTTCCGGCATAGCAATAAATCCGGTAAACCCCGACATTATTTACATCGCAACTGGAGATCCATTCAATTTCCAAAAACCCGGTGCTGGTGTTTTTAAATCGACCGATGCAGGAATTACCTGGTTACCTACTGGCCTTCAATGGCAAACTAGTCAAAGAATCACCAGTAATACTCTCATTATGGCCCCGGCAAATCCAAATGTACTGCTTGCAGCTACCTCAGATGGAATTTACCGAACATCCAATGCCGGTGCCAGTTGGAACCGCGTTACTACCAACCGATGCAATTCTATCAAATTCAAAGCGAATGACCCTGCAAAACTAATTGCAGTAGCGCTCGCTCCAACTAACCGGGTAATACTCTCCTCTGATACAGGCAAAACATGGACCAATGCGCCATTATTTTCTATGCCAGCCCCTGGCTCTGCAGCTTTTAGTGGTGGCGAAATATCAATAACCCCGGCCAGCCCCGATGATGCTTATATTATTTTGTGGAGGGGCGCCCCTGACACTGCCGTAGTTGTAAAATATAATTGGCCTGCCAATACGCTCACGCAACAATCAACTCCCGGGCTGCAGGTAGGTTCATTTGGATGGTATTGCCTTGGCTTATGGGTAAGCCCAGTAAATCCCAACTTTATGTGCGCTGCTGGAGTGCCCTCACTCAGGACTACCAATGGCAGCAACTTCTTTTTTGACCAGGATATACTTCATGCTGATGTACATGGCTATTTCTTTAACCCGGTTAACAACAGGCTGTATAATGTAAATGACGGGGGTATTTTTTATAGTATAAATAATGGTGATACATGGACGAACATTACCAGTAATATGATGATCACCGAATATTATAGGTTAAGCGGGGTCAAAACTGATTCAAAAGTGATTTTAGCCGGAAGCCAGGATAATGGCCACCACTATAAAACAGATAATTCGGGGATCTTCGACTGGAAACTCACCTGTTGCGATGGCATGGATAATGCCATTGAGCAAACTAACCCTAATATTATGTATGGATTCACCCAAAATGGCCAAATAAACAAATCTGTTAATGGAGGTGCCAGCTTTGTTTGGATTCCTCCCACCATCATGTTACCAAATGAACCCTGGGTAACGCCCTTTCTGATTCACACAACCACTCCTGCCACTATTTTTTATGGATCTGGAAATGGTGTTTTAAGACACGCAAGCAGGGGAGAACCTACGAATGCCTGGACAAATATTGGTGGTACAGGAACTTCGGGTATGGTTATGGGTACAAATAATCCAAACAGATTTTATGGGATTGCTTCAAGAACAGTTTTCCGTTCAGACAATATTAATGCAGCTATGCCATCCTGGACCAACATCTCAGACCTGCATGTATTGCTCCCTTCAGGTTTATTACTTACCAGTATTGATATAAATCCCGATAATGACCAGGAAATTTGGGTTACCGTTTCAGGATATGATGCGGGGAATAAAGTTTTCAGATCGCTGACTGCAGGTGATGATTGGACCAATTTGAGTGCCGGGCTTCCGAATGTTAATTTTAATGTCATAAAATTTCAGGACACAAACGGATCTCCATCAGGAGCTGTTTATGTGGGTACAGATATTGGGGTTTATTACAGGAATGATATCATTGGCCAATGGATATTTTTTAGTGATGGCCTTCCCTATGTTTCAATTGAAGATATTGAAATTAATGAAACTTTTTCCGTAATAACCGCTGCCACCTCAGGGAGAGGTATCTGGAAAAGTAGTTTGTATACGCCTGGCTGTCTGAATGATATTAATATAACCAGTACATTAACAGGTGTGCACTACAAGCAGGCAGCAAATAGCATATCCATGAATAATGACGTATATGGCGGAACCAACACCAGGGTATTGCTCAAAGCGGGCAACGTAATAACCCTTACACCGGGCGTGGATGTGCTGGCAGGAAACGAATTAAAAGCATTTTTAGCTCCCTGTGCCAATGATAACCCCGTTTTCAGGCAACAAAATAATGGGGGTAACAGCTTGCCAAAAAAAGTGAAAGAGCCCAGATTATATCAGATCGAACTGAAAAAGGAGAATAAAGAATTGCAGCAGGGGAACGAAATAAAAATGAAAACAAGTAACCTCAAAAAATGATTCTCGTGAAGCAATTTATTTTAGGGGTATTTACCTGTATACTGCTTACACAAACAGTGCAGGCGCAGGGATTTCAGCGTATTTTGGAAAACCCGCGGCCCAACGAAAATTTTATCAGCATTGCAAAAAGAGTTAATGATTATTACGCTCCACTTTCTGCCGAACAAAGAAAAAGAGAAGGATATAAACTCTGGAAAAGGCATGAATACTGGGCAATGAAACACCTGGATGCCAGCGGTAATATCGGCAATGATGTGCAATTTAAGCAGGAAGCACTTGATCTGGAACGAACCACTGCGGCATCAAGGGCCGGCGATCCGCAAACGAACCTGCTCAATGGAGAATGGATACCCGTGGGGCCCAATGCCATACAGGCTCCGGCAGCAAACTGGCTGGGTCGGGTAAATACACTTGCTTTTCATCCAACCATTTCAAGTGTTATTTACGCTGGCACACCCGATGGCGGATTATGGGTGACCTATTCGGGGGGTACTGTATGGTACCCATTAACAGACGGATTGCCTTGCAGCGCAGTTTCAGGTATTGCCATACACCCCACCAACCCAAGTATCATATATATTCTAACAGGAGATGGTGATGCAAGCCCATCTGTAAATTATTTTACAAAAAGAGGGGCGGGTGTTTATAAGTCCACTGATGCCGGGAATACCTGGAATATTACAGGCCTCAATTGGCAAATGTCGGAAGGTAAAGTAGGATATGAACTGCAGATGTCTCCGGCAAATCCCAATATTTTATTTGCAGCTACCAGCAATGGTATTTACCGTACACTTGACGGTGGCAATAATTGGATACTTAGTGCGACTGGCACGTCCTTTTCCTGTATCAGGTTTAAACCCGACGATCCAAACAGGCTGGTGGCTTCATTTATAGGGGGGAACAGGTTATTGGTTTCAACCACGGGTGGGGATATCTGGTTTACTTCACCTACTTTAAGTTTACCCTCATCTTCTGTTTATACCCGCGGAGAACTGGCTGTAACGCCTGCTAATCCGAATATTGTCTATTTTATTTGCAGTTCAGGTTTAAGCCCCACTATCTACCAGGGTTTGCATACTTATAACTGGTCTACCAACAGCTTTTCAACCTTGCATACCACTCCCGATATTTTGGGTGGACAGGTTTGGTTCAATATCGGGCTTTGGGTGAGCACTACAGATCCCAATCAAATTAGTGCCGCCGGAACACCGGTGTTCAGAAGTACCAACGGTGGAACCGCTTTTACAGCAGACCAGGATATCCTCCATGCTGATATTCATGGTTACTACTACAACAGCCTTGATGGCAGGTTATACATCACTACCGATGGGGGAATAGCTTACAGTACCAATAATGGCGATACCTGGACAAATATTACCAGCAACCTGCAGATAACGGAATATTACCGGATCAGCGGGGTAGATTCGAACCCAGATATATTATTCGGTGGTTCCCAGGATAATGCCTTCCATTTCCGAAATACCAATACATCTGTTTTTCAACAAAAAATCTGTTGCGATGGTATGGATAATGCTATAGAGCAATCTAACACAAACATTATGTACGGCTTAACACAAAATGGGCAATTAAATAAATCTACCAATGGAGGTGCCAGTTTTGTGTGGATCCCGCCTACTATTATGAACCCAGGAGGGGAACCCTGGGTAACTGATTTTTTAATTCACCCCACCACGCCCGCAACCATTTTTTATGGCTCAGTAAATGGTGTGTTAAGGCATACCAGCAGGGGTGAACCTACCAATGGCTGGGTGAATATCGGTGGCAGGGGAACAGTGGATATGGCCGTAAGTCCAGCCAACCCCAACAGGTTTTATGGCGTTACCGGCGACAGCCTTTTCCGTTCCGATAATATCAATGCAGCCACACCCGCCTGGATTTTGTCTAAACCCGTAAATTTTCCAGCAGGAAGTTTTATAACAAGCCTGGATATAAACCCCGATAATGCAAACGAAATATGGATATCGGTGAGCGGGTACAATGCCGGGATAAAAGTGTACAGGAGCATTAATTCGGGCAATATATGGACGAACGAAAGCGATAACCTTCCGAATATTCCGGTGCATGTAATTAAATTCCAGGATACCAATGGAGCCCCCGCCGGGGCCGTTTATATTGGTACCGATGTAGGGGTTTATTACAGGGATGATTCCATTGGCGAGTGGGTATATTACAGTAATGGTTTGCCAAGAACTACCGTGGAAGACCTGGAAATAAACGAAACATTTGGCGTGATCACTGCCGGTACATTTGGAAGGGGCATGTGGCGCAGCCAGCTTTATCTTTCATCCTGCTACAACGATATTAATATCAACACTTCCATGAGTGGTATTCAGTACCAGCAGGCAGCCAATAGTATTACCCTGAATGCAGATGTTACCGGCGGGCCCGATACAAGGGTGATGCTGAAAGCCGGAAATGTAATAACAATTGGAGTTGGCGTGGATGTGCTTGCAGGAAACGAACTAAAAGCTTTTTTGGCTCCTTGCGCCAATGATAACCCCGTTTTCAGGCAACAAAATAATGGAGCCGACAGCTTGAAAACTAAGGGCAAGCCAAAGCTAAAAGCTAAAAAATTGTAGATATTTTACTACAAACAGTTTAGGTAATACTCTATTTGTGGTAGAGTCGGATGTACGGAACTTTGCCCTGCAATTTCCAATATATCTGAAAAATAGCGGGTTCAAGTCCAGTGATAAATCTTTAATATTTTTGGTACGTTAAACAGGAAAACCAAGGGTCATCTTTTACTAAGATGGCCCTTAGTTCTTATATAAGATCTCCATTGCTTTTAAAACCGCGGGATCGGTTGCATTGATTGCTTCAAAATATCCTGCATTCCTGAAAAGCTGCCTGCCGATATAACTCTTCATGGTTTTGGCAAGATATTCTCTTTCTTTTTGTGAAATACCAGCAAGGTCAACAGAATCTTTGGCAGCCATGCTTTGCAATAACTGCCAGCTTTCTGTACCGGCACTAAAGGATTTTACAAAACTGCCGGGATCCGTATACTGTTTTGCAATACCGGGATGAAGCAGGAAATATTTGTAGCCAAAATCGTTGAATGTTCCTTTTATATAAAGTTTGGTGATGGCGCCGTTCATCCGGGCTGTATCTGCTGCTACAAACACATCGGGACTGATACCGCCTCCGCCATAGATCTTTTTACCGCCATTCGTTTTATAAATTTTGGTGGTATCATACTTGATCGAATCGGCACTGATCATTTCACCACTGGTATAGCGCTTATGATAATCTTCAAAATAAGCCTTTCCGCCATTGTTATAAGGACGTTGAATGCTCCGGCCAACCGGCGTGTAATAACGGGCAACAGTGAGGCGCAGGGCACTGTTGTCGCTCAGGCTGTACTGGTCCTGTACCAGGCCTTTGCCAAAACTGCGGCGGCCTACGATACTGGCCCGGTCCCAATCCTGCAGCGCACCCATCAATATTTCACTGGCGCTGGCGCTTCCTTCATCTGAAAGTACCACCAGCTCGCCGGTTTCAAACTGCCCGGTGCGGCGGCAACGGTATTCCTTTTTTGCAAAATGTTTCCCTTCTGTGTAGGTAATGAGTTTATCGCCAGCGAGGAATTCATCGGCAATTTCCACGGCTTCATCCAATACGCCGCCACCGTTATCACGCAGGTCAAGGATCAGTTTTTGCAAACCTTTGGTCTTTAGGGACGAAAGCGCTTCCATAAACTCCCGGTACGTATTACTACTGAATTTATTGATGCGGATAAATCCGGTCTTATCATCGATCATGTAAGCCGCATCAATACTGCTGATAGGTATAATATCTCTCGATACATTGATCTTTTCCAGCTTGCCATTGCGCAGGAGGAGCAACTCAACATTACTGCCAATTTTGCCCCGCATGAAGCTGCGGATTCGGTCTGCTTCCATTTTTACACCAGAAACAGCGCTGTCATTTGCCTTTAATATTTTATCGCCGGTCTTAAGTCCTGCTTTAAGAGCGGGGCCGTTTTTAAGCACATTTACAATGTTCATGGTATCATCAATAATGCTGAACTCAATGCCAATACCAAAAAAACTGCCGTGGATCTCCTCATTTACTCTTTCCAGTTCTTTGGCAGGAATAAAGCTGGAATGCGGATCCAGCCTGGCCAGTATGGCATCAATGGCGGTATCGGAAAGCTGGTTGATATCCCGGGCGTCTACATATTTTGATTCTATAAGATCGAGTATTTCATCCACCGGCCGGCGTTTTTCGATATGAAAAAAACTTTTGCCTGGCATGGTATCACGCATGCGGTAACCTAAAAATATGCCGGCTATCATAACAAAACTGAAAAGCAATGGCAACCAGACCTGTAATTTTTTATTGTTCATTTTCTTTTGAACGGAGTTTGTGTAATAGCGGTAAAGTTAGCAATTCAAGACAGAATATTTGCCCCTGGCACCCTGCATTCTTTTGTTATTTATTTGTTTATTAAAAATGAAAAGCTGTTGTTGCGGCCTTTTTATACTCATAAGTCTAAGAAATAAATATTAAATAAAAAAATTAGGTATGTGTTTAAATAATTAAATTTGGTTAATTGTAATCACCTAAAATAAAAAATTATGAAACTGAAACTCTTCTTACTTCTCCTTCTAGGATTGTCGAGTTTTCAATATTTGGCCAATGCACAAAGCAGCATTTCGGGCACAGTTAAGGGTAACAATACCGCTTTGGCAGGAGCCAACATTTCTGTAAAACCGGGCAATAGATCAACAACAACCGACGATAATGGCGATTTTTCATTAAAACTTAATCCCGGTAACTATACAGTAACTACCAGTTACGCCGGTTTTCAATCCAATATACAAGTTTTATCACTTGGAGAATCTGAGCAAAAAAGGATGGATGTTGTATTGCTTGAAAATCCCACTGACCTTGATGGTTTAGTTATCGTGGGTTCACGCTCGCTTCCTAGAACGGCGGTAAACACACCATTACCTATTGATGTACTTTCCGCTGCTGATTTAAAAACAACCGGTCAAATTTCTTTTGATAAACAAATGCAATATCGGGTACCTTCATTCAATACCATTAACACACCCGTAAACGATGCCACTACTTTGCTTGATCCGTATGAGATAAGGAATCTTGGTCCAAGCCGTACACTTATCCTGATAAATGGTAAAAGGAAAAACCTGAGTTCTTTACTTTATGTACAATTTGCTCCCGGCCGTGGAGAAACAGGGGCCGATCTTGCAGCTATACCGGTTGATGCCATAAAGCGGGTGGAAATACTCCGGGATGGTGCGTCGGCCCAGTACGGCTCAGATGCCATTGCAGGTGTAATGAACGTAATTTTAAAAGACAGGTATCAATACAGTTCACTTACAATCAATAGCGGTGTTACCCATAAGGGAGATGGAAGTATGTACGGACTTGCCTTTAACAGCGGTTCAAATATGGGCGACAAAGGATTTATAAATTATACGGTTGATTTTAGCCAGCAGGGCAATGCGGTGCGCTCCGGCACCATTTACAGGCCGGTGGAAAAAGCCATCTTTGGTGGAAGCCCTGAGGCCGATGCTGCAATTGACGCATATCTCAACCGTTTCCCAACTGGTAATAACACCAATGGTACCGGTGAAATTTCCGCCGTTAAATTTAATTTTAACCTCGGATCTTCTATAGGAAGTGCAGGCCAGTTCTATGCCAATGCAGGTTTGGTGGCAAAACGGGCATCGAGTAATGCAAACTTCCGTACACCTTATTGGCGTACAGATGCAGGTCTACTGCATAAAAGAGTGCCTGGTGCGCCCAACTATACAGGAACCACCGATACATTGTATGAAGGTTATTTAGGCTATGAACCTACTTTCGATGGCGACCTGATCGACTTCCATGCTACCGCCGGTGTGAAGAATATCCGAAATGGCTGGACCCACGATGTAAGCTTTACAACCGGGGGAAACCAGCAATTATATTCTGTAGAAAATACAGTAAACCGCAGCCTTGGTACGGCAAGCCCTACTTCTTTTAAGCCTGGTGGTTTTGGATTTTATCATTTTGTGGGCAACTACGATATTTCAAAGTCTATTACAGATAATTTCAGCCTGGCTTTTGGTACTGAGGCTAGAAAAGAAACCTATAAGATCGTTGCCGGCGATACCGCCTCTTATTCCGGTGAAGGCGCCAACTCATTTCCCGGCATCAGGGCCGAAAACGCTACGACCAACAGCCGTTATAACCTTGGTGCTTATTTAGATGCAACACTGAATGCTACAGATGCATTCCTCATAAACGGTGCGGTAAGGGCCGAAAAGTACAGCGATTTTGGTAGTGCATTTGTTTGGAAACTTTCGTCCCGCTACAAAATATCCGGCAACAAGGCGGTGATAAGGGCATCTGCTTCAACAGGCTTCAGGGCGCCATCTCTGCATCAAATTTATGCACAGTCAACCCAGTCCTCTTTTGTTGCGGGTACCATACAGTTATCCGGCTTATTCAACAACCGCAGCAAACAGGCTTTTGCATTGGGTATTCCACTGCTAAAGCCGGAAAAATCAACCAACTTTACGGTAGGAGTAGGTTTAAATCCAACCAATAATTTTAGCCTTACCCTCGATTACTATGATATTACTATTAAAGACAGGGTTGTGTATAGTTCTTCTATTTCTTCCAATGATCCCTCTACGCAGCTTTATCAGATTTTACAAGCTGCCAATGTAGTTAATATGCAGGTTTTCATTAATGGTATTAAAACCAAAACGAGTGGTATTGATTTGGTGGCAAGCTATAAGAATATAAATTTTGCTTCCGGTAAAATAGGTCTTAACCTTGCTGGCAATTATACCCTTAACAATGAAATTGCCGGAACACCAAACGAGCCGGCTGCCATCAAGGCTGCAGGTGCTACGATCCTTAGTACACAAATCAAATCCCTGCTTACTGAAAGCCGCCCCGAATATAAAGCGGTATTCGGTATAGATTTCAGGAGAAATAAACTGGGTATAAGCCTGAACAATACCCTGTTTGGACCCACCCGTTTCCAGGATCTTGATAATGGCGGTCCAGATATGGAAAACATCCGGCAGGAATTTAAACCCGCAGTGGTTACTGATTTGAATGCTATTTATGATTTTACAAAAGGTATCAGTTTTTCTATAGGTATCAATAACCTGTTGAACCGTTTGCCTAAATGGGAACTGAAAGCTTTAAATGCTGCGGGTAAAGCCGTGCTTGATGATCCCGCAGACCAGGAAGCCCTGAAAGCGTTCCTGGGTTTCAGTGGTCGTTATAGCATTTTGGGTTATAACGGATCGCAATTTAGCCAACTGGGTACTGTATTCAATGCCTCGCTTCAGTTTAAATTCTGATAAACAGTTTTGAAGTATTAATTTTAAAGTGTGGAGCAATCCACACTTTTTTACTTAAAGCAATTTGCTATGCCAATGTACGATAATGATGATATTGTAAAAGCTTCCTTCAACTATCATTATATCAGCGATTATCTAATCCAGGCCCAGTGGGCCGAGTTTGTAGAGCTCAAGAAAGTAATAGCAGAGATTTATGAGCAAATGAAGGTTCCCATTTCCATACTTGATATTGGCGTTGGCGATGGCCGGATTCCCAGGAACCTTTGCCACATTACAGAAATATGGGATAAAGTTACTGCTTATCATGGTACCGATAATGCCCAGGCATGCGTGGATTTATCATTACAAACAGCTAAAGCATTGGGCATAGAAGACAAGTTCAATGTACATTTATATGAAGCAACAGATCTTGTCAACTGGAAGCTCGGCCATGATCTTGTGATTTGTACCTGGTTCACGCCGGGCAATTTTTACCCTGACGGATTTAATTTTAATACTTATAAAGCAGGTAGTGCTGTGGTTAACCTTGAGTGCAATGACAAATTCGAAATAGTGTTTTCAGCCGCATATGGTTTACTGAAACCGGGTGGAGAATTGGTTTTGGGTGCATGTTATATTGACAACGATTCAACCAGGCTAAAACAGGAAGAAAGTTATAGAAAAATGGGAATGGAAGTAATAACCAGCGCCGGCGAAAGCTTCACAGCCACAAGGCAGGGATTTTGGTCGCAGCGCTTTACAAGGGAAAAGCTGATGCAATACCTTCATTTTGCTGCTCCCGGTCAAATCAGTTTTACCGCATTGGATACCTACGATTATGCCATGCAGGTACGGGTGAAAAAGCCTGTATAATACAGGAACAAGATGTGGGGTTTGCATAGGATGTGTTTAAACTTGCTGACAGTTTGATTCAAATGACTTAACTTGACGTACGAAACTAAGAATCATGAGCGCAGTTTTAATAGCCGACAGCGGAAGCACAAAAGCAGAATGGTGCCTAATGGACGGCAAAAAGAAAAAAACCATCATCACACAGGGTCTCAGCCCTTATTTTGTGACCGGTTTGCAGGTGGAACAGGTATTAAAAGAATCTATCGTTCCAACACTTAAAAACAACTGGCCTGCGCAGGTGTATTTTTATGGTACCGGCTGCAGCAACCCGGGCAATGTAAAGATCATCAGAAATGCTGTTAAGGCTGTATTTAAACAGGCCGATGTATTTGTAAACCACGATCTCATGGGTGCAGCAAAGGCGCTTTGCGGAAAAGAAAAAGGTATTGCCTGTATTTTGGGCACCGGTTCCAACTCCTGTTATTTTAATGGAAAGAAAATTGTTAAGAACAGTCCTGGCCTTGGTTATGTTTTAGGCGATGAAGGCAGCGGCGCATATTTAGGAAAAAAAGTGGTGCAGTACTATCTTTATAACACGTTTGATCCCGACCTGATGGACCGCTTCAATGCAAAATACAACGTTACCGCAGCCGAAATCCTGGATGCAGTTTATAAAAAGCCATTGCCCAACCGTTACCTGGCAGCATTTACCCTGTTTCTCGCCGAAAACAGGGGACATTACATGATCGAAAATATCATTGAAGACGGCTTCAACGACTTTTTCTTTCATCATCTCTATAAATACAGGGAGAGCTGGACACTGCCCATTCATTTTACCGGTAGTGTGGCCTATGCCTTTAAAGATGTACTAAAAGACATGTGCCAGGCATATGAACTGCAACTTGGCCGGGTTATCAAAAGTCCAATGGAAGGGCTCATAAAATACCATCAGCCGCATTAGATCAACAGATATGGAGTTTAAGAAAATTACCGAGTCAGATTCGATTTACCGCCATCTCGATGAAATGAGCATCACCGAACTGCTCGAAAACATTAATACAGAAGACAGGAAAGTGCCCGATGTGGTGCGTACGGTTATTCCGCAGATAGAGGCACTGGTTCATGCTATTACAGATAAAATGCTGTCGGGCGGGCGGCTTTTTTATATTGGTGCAGGCACCAGCGGCAGGCTGGGCATTGTAGACGCCAGCGAATGCCCACCCACTTACGGGGTACCTTACGGACTGGTAGTGGGGATCATTGCCGGTGGCCAAAAAGCAATTACAGAAGCGGTTGAAAATGCGGAAGATGACGTGGAACAGGGTTGGAAAGACCTGCAGGAACACCAAATAAACAGCAGCGATGTGGTGGTAGGCATTGCAGCCAGCGGCACCACACCTTATGTAATTGCTGCCCTCGAAAAATGCAGGCAAAACAAAATAATAACCGGCAGTATCAGCTGTAATCCCGGGAGTCCAATCAGCAGGGCTGCAGATTACCCCATAGAAGTGGTGGTGGGCCCCGAATTTGTAACAGGCAGTACCCGCATGAAGAGCGGAACAGCCCAAAAGCTGGTGCTTAACATGATAAGTACCAGCACGATGATACAACTGGGAAGGGTCGATGACAATAAGATGGTTAACATGCAACTCACCAATGAAAAACTGGTAGACAGGGGCGTTAAAATGCTCATGAACAGGCTGCAGCTGACCAATTACGAAAAAGCCAAAAGCCTTCTACTTAGCAGTGGCTCTGTTAAAAAAGCTGTGGAAAACTACCTTCCGTAAAAAAATATTGGATTTCTTTTAAAATAGTTTTAAATTGAACTCCGGTTTTATTAACTGGTATCTGTCAAAAATCTAAGACAGGTTTCATACAATTGAAAACAATCTAAAAAGTAACACATGAAAAGTAAAATTTTACTCAGCGCCTCCGTTCTCTTAACTGCCCTGGCCGGCAATGCCCAGGATGCAATCCGTACATTTGCCTTTACCGGCGATGGAAATAATGATTTTATGTGGATGAACATCCGCCAGGTTGACCTCAACAGCGGGTTGATCTCTAAAAGCCTTTTTGAACGCAGTAAAACCAATTACACCATCACCAATGTGGAAACAAAAGCAGTGGCCAATCAAACGGCTATAGCAGAGGGCAATATTTATGTTCCTTCCACATATCCCACTGCCACCTTTGTAGCTGCAGCAGCATTTGACAAACGTTCTGACAAATTATTTTTTATACCAATGCGCATGAATGAACTGCGCTGGGTGGATGTAAGTGCACGTGGCACCGAACCAAAATTCTACAGCATTTCAAGCAACATACTTCCGGCAAGCCAACACAACGATGAGGGCCTTAATATCACCCGTATGACCATTGGGGCCGATAGAAACGGGTATGCCATTACCAACGACGGCAATCACCTGATTAGGTTTACTACAGGTAAAAAGCCCGTAATTACTGACCTGGGAAGCCTTATTGATGCAGAAGAAAATAAAGGAATTTCTGTTCACAACAAATGCACCAGCTGGGGTGGCGATATGGTGGCCGATGCATTTGGTAAACTCTATATCATTTCGGCCAACAGGCATGTGTTTACGGTAGATATTGAAAGCCGCATTGCCACACATACCGGAACCATCAGCGGGTTACCCAATGGCTATACCACCAATGGCGCTGCGGTAGATGATAATGGTGATATTGTGGTTACCAGTGCCAATGTTTTTGCCGGTTATTACCGTGTAAAACTGGATGGATTGACCGCCACACAAATAGAAGGATCAGATATTAAATACAATGCAGCAGATCTTGCAAATGGCAACCTTCTTTTACAGAAACAGGCAGATGCAGCCCGCAAGTTCGGATCTGCAAGCGATGTACGCAATGAAACACTTGCCGGAACCAAAGTAGTGCCAAATCCTGTTACCGGATCGTCTTTCAAACTCCTGCTCAACGGGGAACTGGAAGGTGCATATAATATTATTATTACCGATGTGGCCGGCCGCAACATACAGTCTGCAAGGGCAAATTTGGTTAAAGGCCAGGTACAGCAAAATGTAAATATCACCCGGAGGCCGGTTGCAGGCACTTACTTCGTAAAAGTGGTGGATGCTGCTGGTAAAACAGTTCTTACCGACAAGGTGATCATTCAATAGGCGTTATTTTTTGGGTTAATAAGTCAAAGGGAGGCTGCGTTTTGCAGCCTCTTTTTTATGCGGTATCATTTCAAAAATTCCAAAACATTGATCATCCATTGGATTCAGATGGTAATAATGATAACCAGTAGCACTTAAACAAGGAAAAATGCTGGCCGTATTTACATTTACTTCACAAAAAAATCAGAATTTTGCCTGCAAAATATTTCTTGCAGGATATTGAACCATATTATAACTGGCGCCACCTCTATACAGCCGAAGAAGATGAACGCTCGCCTTTTTTTGGCAGGCAGTACAGCGAATTTGAATATTCCCAAACGCTTTATAACTATTATATCCACCCGCAATGGGATGAATTTGGCAGCCGTACCATGTATATGAAACTACTTTTTGCTGATTATGAACTGGGATACGCCATCATTGAGCTGCTGGGCGAATGGAATGATGCTATTGAAAACGACATCATGACCATCCGGCGTGAAGTAACAGACCATTTGTACAAAGCCGGTATCATAAAATTCATCCTCATTGCCGAAAATGTACTCAACTTTCACAGTAGCGATGCAGACTATTATGAAGAATGGCAGGAACAACTTGAAGATGACAGGGGATGGGTGGCTATACTGAATATGCCCCCTCAAAGCCAGCACGATTTTAAAAAAGCCCGGCTTACCAACTATATTGAATTGCTTGAACTGCCGCAGTGGCGCACGTTGAAGCCCGACCATCTCTTTCTTTTAATAGACCGTGAAATGGGCAAAAGGCTCGGTTAACACTGGTTAATAAATATGATTTTGGTCATTTCGTATATTTTGGTACATAAAAAATTCATTTTTCATTGCCACAGGCTTATTTTTGCTGAATACTGCTGAACGGCAGCAATTTGCAGAGACATTCAATTATATAAACAACTGGCTTTATGACCTGGAAAAATTTCTTCACTTCTTCCCTTGGCAAAAAATACGTGATGGCGCTTACCGGCCTTTTTCTCATCTTATTCTTAGTGGTGCATGCCGGGCTTAATGCCTGTATTTTTTTGAACGACAATGGCGAAACTTTTAATGCAGCTGCAAAATTTATGAGTCATAACTGGATCATGCGTTTCGTAGAAATTGGCCTTTTTGCCGGTTTGATCCTTCATATCATTCAGGGGCTTATGCTCTGGAGCCAGAATAAGGCTGCACGCCCTGTTGAATATGCGGTAAGTAAAAAACAGGTGAGTAGTAAATGGTACAGCCGTTCTATGGGTATACTGGGAACCCTGCTGCTGTTGTTCCTGGTAATGCATATTTCCCATTTTTGGATCGGTACAAAAAAGGAACTTTATTTTGGCAACGAAGGCCATAATCTCTACGAAGAAATGAAGGTAGTGTTCAGCGAATGGTATTGGGTAGCGCTTTATATGGTAGGCCTTATTGCCTTATTCTGGCACCTGTTCCATGGTTTTCAAAGTGCATTTCAGTCACTGGGGCTTAACCATAAAAAATATTTCCCCATCATCAATGCACTGGGCAAAATGTATTCTATTCTGATAGTGATATTATTTGCACTTATGCCGCTGGCTTTTCATTTTGGATGGATAGAATAAATTGGTTAAAAGGGTACGGAATGAGCACTGGAACTTACTAAATTCAACATTCTTAATTCTTAATTCAACATTCGATATGGCTTTAAACGCAAAGATCCCACATGGCGAAATGGACAAAAAGTGGGAAGATTACAAAGGGCATGTAAAACTGGTAAACCCGGCCAACAAGCGTAAGCTGGATGTGATAGTGGTGGGAACCGGTCTTGCCGGCGCTTCCGCTGCTGCAGCCCTGGGCGAAATGGGTTATAACGTGAAAGCATTCTGTTTCCAGGACAGCCCTCGCCGTGCTCACAGTATTGCTGCACAGGGCGGCATCAATGCTGCAAAGAATTATCAAAATGACGGCGACAGTGTTTTTCGCCTGTTTTATGATACCGTAAAGGGTGGCGATTACCGTGCCCGCGAAGCCAACGTACACCGCCTTGCTGAAGTAAGTACGGCCATCATTGATCAATGTGTGGCACAGGGAGTACCTTTTGCCCGTGAGTATGGTGGATTGCTGAGCAACCGTTCCTTTGGCGGCACACAGGTTCAGCGTACCTTTTATGCAGCCGGCCAAACCGGGCAGCAATTATTACTGGGAGCTTACAGTGCACTCGAAAGGCAGGTGGCCCTTGGAAATGTAACCCAGTATGCACGCCATGAAATGCTCGATGTGGTGATGGTGGATGGAAAAGCCCGTGGTATCATTGCCCGGGACCTGATAACAGGCGCATTGGAAAGGCATTTTGGCCATGCTGTATTGCTTTGTAGCGGTGGTTATGGAAACGTATTCTATTTAAGTACCAACGCCATGGGCAGCAATGTTACTGCAATATGGAAGGCACATAAAAAAGGCGCTTTTTTTGGCAATCCCTGTTTTACACAAATACACCCAACCTGTATTCCGGTAAGCGGCGATCATCAAAGTAAATTGACACTTATGAGTGAAAGTTTAAGGAATGATGGGCGCATCTGGGTTCCAAAAAAATTAAACGATAATAGAAAGGCTACTGATATACCTGAAGACGAAAGGGATTATTATCTCGAAAGAAGGTACCCGGCTTTTGGCAACCTGGTTCCAAGAGATGTGGCCAGCCGTGCCGCTAAAGAAAGATGCGATGCGGGTTATGGCGTGGGCACTACTAAAATGGCGGTTTATCTTGATTTTGCCGATTCCATTAAACGCTACGGCAAAATTGAAGCAGGAAAATCGGGGAATGCAACTGCCTCTAATGATGAGATCATTGCACTTGGTAAAAAAGTGGTGGAAGAAAAATACGGTAACCTGTTTGAAATGTATGAAAAAATAACAGGCGAAAACCCTTACGAATTGCCGATGCGCATTTATCCGGCCGTTCACTATACCATGGGTGGGCTTTGGGTAGACTATGAACTGATGACAACAATCCCCGGATTGTATGCATTGGGCGAAGCTAATTTCAGCGATCATGGCGCCAACCGGCTGGGTGCAAGTGCGCTTATGCAGGGACTGGCCGATGGATATTTTGTAATTCCTTATACATTGGGTAATTACCTGGCAGATGATATTCGCACTGCGGCAATCCCAACCGATCATCCGGCTTTTGCAGAAACAGAAAAACAAGTTTCCGACAGGATCCATACACTCATGAATATAAAGGGAACTCAAACAGTGGAGAGTTTTCATAAGCGACTCGGAAAGATCATGTGGGATAAATGCGGAATGGCACGCAATGAAAACGGCTTAAAGGAAGCCATTAGCGAAATACGTAAATTGAAGGAACAATTCTGGACTAATGTGAAGATACCCGGCGAAATAAATGAAATGAACCCCGAACTGGACAAGGCTGGCCGTGTGGCCGATTTTATAGAGCTGGGAGAACTCATGTGCATTGATGCACTTAACCGTGAGGAAAGCTGCGGCGGGCATTTCAGGGAAGAATGCCAGACAGAAGATGGCGAGGCCAAACGTAATGATGAGCAATACAGTTTTGTTTCTGCCTGGGAATATAAAAGTGAAGGCTGGGAACTGAATAAGGAAGAACTGAATTTTGAGATTGTGAAGCCTACGCAAAGGAGTTATAAGTAAAGTATTGTTTAATTGTTATATTGTTAAATTGTTTTTGTGCCCGACAATGGAAAATATCTCAAATTAAATGATATAGAATGTTACAGAGTAGCATTTCATTTAAGCAATTATGTTTGGGAAGTAATTTTGCAGTGGGATATGTGTGCAAAACGAACCGTTGGAGAGCAGTTCGTAAGGGCTATAGATTCTGTATCAGCCAATATTGCGGAAGGTTTTGGCAGGTACTTCAAAAAAGATAAAATTAAGTTCTATAGGTATGCAAAAGGGTCTTTAAAGGAGTGTTTCGACTGGAATGAGAAAGCAAAAGTCCGGAAATTATTGAAAGAGGAAGAATATCAGCATATTTTCACAGAGCTTGACAAACTTCCATTATCAATGAATAGTTTAATAAAATTTACAAACGAAAAATTGTCCGAATAAACAATTCAACAATTTAACCATTTAACAATATAACACGATCACCATTTAATCATTGAACCATTCAGCCATCTAATATGGAGCATTACAATATGAACCTCACACTTAAAGTGTGGAAACAGAAAAACAGCGCAGCTAAAGGGTCTTTTGAAACTTACCAGGTAAAGAATATTTCTTCCGAAATGTCATTCCTGGAAATGTTTGATGTGCTTAATGAACAGCTCATTGCAGAGGGAAAAGAACCCATTGCATTTGACCACGATTGCCGCGAAGGTATCTGTGGCGCCTGCAGCATGTATATCGATGGACAGCCTCACGGGCCATGGGCCAAAAACACCACCTGCCAGCTCCATATGCGTGCGTTTAAGGATGGCGATACCATAGTAGTGGAGCCCTGGCGCAGTAAAGCATTTCCGGTGCTCAGGGATCTGATCGTAGACCGTACCGCTTTTGACCGCATTATACAGGCGGGTGGTTATATAAGTGTAAATACCGGTAATGCAGTAGATGCCAATGCCATTCCAATTGACAAGAAAGATGCCGATGATTCTTTTGCGGCAGCTGCCTGTATTGGTTGTGGCGCCTGTGTGGCCGCCTGCAAAAACAGCAGTGCCATGCTTTTTGTAAGTGCCAAAGTTTCTCAGCTGGCCTTATTGCCACAGGGCCACCCCGAAAGGAAAACCCGTGTGTTAAACATGGTGGCGCAAATGGATAAGGAAGGGTTTGGTAACTGCACCAACACGTATGCCTGCGAAGCCGAATGTCCCAAAGGCATTTCTGTGATGAATATTGCCCGTATGAACCGGGAATTCATTGGGGCCGGGCTTACTTCAGAAGAATAAAACAAGCTTTGATCCTATTTAATACCTTCTGCCGGGCAGAAGGTATTTTTGTTTGCAGCAAAATGGATACTTATACCATCTTCAGGTATAAAACGTTCTTATTAAAATATTAACCGGCATTTGCTGTAAAGTGCTGCCGCACTGTTGATGGTTCATCCACAGCGGAAAAAAACTTAATTTTAAGGTTTAATTGAAGATAAAAACCATATATCTGATCACCATAGCCGTGCTTACCGGCCTTACCACTGCCAACGCACAGCAAAATCCATTATCCAATTTGCGGAAGAAGTGGGTAAGTACCTCCTCATCCCCGCAACGGATCGACAGTGTAAGTATTGCCCCCAATACCTTTTTGATCCCCGGCATTCCATCAACAACTTATAAGATCGATGAAGTAAATGCGCTGTTGACCTGGATAGAAAAACCTGCTGCCGATTCTGTATTGATCAGTTACCGTGTTTTTCCGGTAAAACTCAATGCGGCGGCCCGGCGCTACAATTACGATAGTATCCGGTTCAACTTTATTGCAGAAAAGCCCTTTACAGTGCGTACCTCTGCACAGCAAACAAATCCGCTCTTTGATTTTGGTTCTATTAAAACAGAGGGAAGTTTTGGCCGGGCCATTTCCTTTGGCAACAGCCAGGATGCCGTGGTTAACAGCAGTATGAACCTGCAACTTAATGGTTTTATTGGCGACAGTATTGAACTTACTGCTGCCGTTACCGATAATAATCTTCCCATACAGCCCGATGGCAATACGCAGGATTTGCGTGATTTTGACCGCATCTTTCTCCAGGTAAAAAAGAAAACCTGGCAGGCAAATTTTGGCGATATCGACATCCGGGAAAGCAAAAACTATTTTCTCAACTTTTATAAACGTTTACAGGGCGCCTCCTTTATCACCGATAATAAGATTGGTAAAAACATTCAAAATTCCCTTTTGCTGAGCGGGGCGGTGGCCAAGGGAAAATTTAACCGGAATATATTAACGCCACTCGAAGGAAACCAGGGGCCTTACCGGCTCAGCGGTGCAAATAACGAACTCTATTTTGTGATACTGGCCGGTACCGAGCGGGTATTTATAGATGGCCAGATGCTGCAGCGGGGCGAAGACCAGGATTATGTGATCAATTATAATACCGCGGAAATCAGCTTCACGCCCAAACGCTTTATTACAAAAGATGTACGTATACAGGTGGAATTTGAATATACCGACCGCAATTTTCTGAACTCATCTTTTTACATCAACGATGAAATTGCCATGGGCAAAAAGCTCCATGTGCATTTGGGCGCTTACCTTAATACGGATGCTAAAAATTCGGCCATCGACCAAACACTTGATGCCACTCAAAAACAGTTCCTGGCATCAGTAGGCGACAGTATACAGCAGGCATTTTACCAGGCGGCCTACAGGGATACATTGAGCCAGGGAAAAATATTGTATAAGAAAATTGACACACTGTACAATGGCACGATACGCGATTCTATTTTTGTACAGTCGAATAATCCCGCCGATATCCTGTACAGCCTTGGCTTCAGCTACCTGGGCCCCGGTAAAGGAAATTACAGGCAGGTTCTCAATGCTACAAACGGAAAACTCTTTGAGTGGGTACAGCCCGATGCAGCTAATAACAAAATGGGCGACTGGGAGCCGGTAACCCTGCTCGTTACGCCAAAGAAATTGCAGGTTTATACGGCTGGTATTGATTATGCCTTTACAAAAAACCTGAAACTGAAGACCGAGGTTGCCATGAGCAATTACGAGGTCAACCTTTTTTCATCAAAAGATAAGGCCGATGACCGCGGATACGGCGCTAAGTTTTCGCTTGAAACAGCAGATGCCCCTTTAAAGCTTTTCAGCAAAAAATGGAAACTCAATTCCACCCTGGGATATGAATATGTGCAGCGCAGGTTCAAACCACTTGAAAGGCTGAGAAATGTAGAATTTTTACGTGACTGGAGCCTGCCTTACGATGCACAGCTGAGTGATGAACGTATCAGTAATGCCGCAGCAAGGATATTTGACAGCAGCGGCAATAACCTGCAGTATGAACTGATCAATTATAACCGCAGCGATGGTTACAACGGATGGCGGCAGCGGATAACCCATGTTGCCGACCTGAAAGGCTGGAAATTTACCGGCAATAGCAGTTTAACCTTATTCGACGCTGCATTTGTAAAGGGTAATTTCTTCAGACCTTCCCTTGAACTGAGCAAGCAGTTAAAAAAATGGCGGATGATGGAAACCGGTTTTAAATACAACGGCGAACATAACCGTAACCTTGATAAAAAATTTGATTCCCTTACTGCCTTAAGTTTTGGATTTAATATTTATGAACTATACCTGCGGAGCAATCCTTCGCTTCCTAATAAATGGGGTTTTTCTTATTTCAGGCGTAACGACCTGCTGCCATTTAAAAAAGACCTGAAACAAGCCGACCACAGCAATAACTACAGGCTGTTTACAGAATTGCTCAAAAACGAAAGGCATAAAATAAAACTGGACCTGAGCTACCGCAACTTAAAGCTCGATGACGCCCTCATCAGCCGGCAAAAAGCCGACAACAGCATATTGGGCCGTGCTGCATATGAATTCAATGAATGGAAAGGTTTTATATCCGGTGATATCCTGTACGAAACCGGCAGTGGCCAGGAACAGAAGCGGGAATACAGCTATATTGAAGTGCCGGCGGGTCAAGGGCAATACACCTGGAACGACTACAATAACGACGGTATTCCTGAACTCAACGAATTTGAAGAAGCGGTCTTTGCCGATCAGCGAAAATACATCCGTGTTTTTACGCCGGGGAACCAATATGTAAAGGCTAACTATATACAGTTTAACTATGGTATCAACTTGGAGCCCAAGGCGCTTATTAAGCCCGGCAGCAAAGGCATCCTCAAACTGCTTCAGCGCAGTAATACCAGCTCGGCACTACAGATAAGCAAGAAAAACCTGTTCGACGGAAATTTTCTTTTTGACCCGTTCACTCAAAAACTTTCCGACACCAGTCTTATCAGTTTGAGTTCATTTTTAAGCAATACCTATTTCTATAACCGCAGCAGCAGCAAATGGGGATTTGAAGTTACCCATAGCAAATCTTCCGGAAAAGCATTGCTGGCCTATGGGTACGAAAGCCGTTCGCTCCGCAACCTGGTGGCAAAGCTGCGGGTTAACCTGGGAAGAAGTTTTTTAAGCAGTATTTCATTTAAAGAAGGCAAAAACCTTTTAAGCAGCAGTTCGGCAAAATTCAATAACCGGAACTACCGCATTTTTCAGCATACTGTTGAACCCAACCTGAGTTATGTATATAAATCAAATTTGCGGGCTACGATCGGTTATTCATTTACACAAAAAGCAAACCGGATCGATTCGCTTGAAAGATCCACCAATCATGCGCTTACCGCCGACCTCAAGTACAATATCCTTTCGGGCAGCAGCATCAACCTTAATTTTACCTATAATCAAATTGCATTTAAGGCATATTCCGGCGCACAAAACAGTACGGTGGGTTATATCCTACTGGATGGATTGCTGCCGGGCAAGAACTTTTTATGGAATGCCGAGTATGTTAAGCGCATTGGTACATCCATAGAAGTGAGCATCCGTTACCAGGGCCGTAAACCCGGCGAAACCAGGATGATACATACCGGCAATGCGGCAGTAAGGGCGTTGTTTTAAAAGCAAAGAAATTGGCTGATAAAAATAAAGCCACTTCTTTTTAACTACAGCTAAGCATTCTAGGTATTA
This sequence comes from uncultured Chitinophagaceae bacterium, assembly GCA_963754695.1. Classification (GTDB taxonomy): domain Bacteria; phylum Bacteroidota; class Bacteroidia; order Chitinophagales; family Chitinophagaceae; genus Ferruginibacter. Next base: position 419,980 of record CAVWGU010000009.1, on the reverse strand, counting down.
TTGGAGTAATTAACTATTTTTAAAACCACTGAATACGTTGCTTAATGTATTCAGTGGTTCCATAATTATGAGTAAGATTTTCTACATCTCTATTCTTTTAATTGTCATATCGGCTTGCGGAAGGCCTTCTACAGTGAATACTAGTGAGGCGCATAATAAGCGCTTGTTGTTATTAAAAACAATGCAGGACCCATTTTTCAAATTTATTCCTGATTCTATGAAGCATTGGGTACCTGTATTGTCTGAAGTATATTCAGATGACCAAAAATTCAGGGATCTGTCTAATCCATCTCTTTACGCTTTAAATAAAAAAGAGCAAGATAAAATAGATTCATCTAATCAGGTTATTGTAATGAGCTTCCTGGAAAAATATGGATGGCCTGGAAAATTTACTGTGGGATTTAAAGGAATGAGGGCAATAGCTATGGTGATTCAACATGCTAACTTAAAAACACAGGAACAATATCTTCCAATCCTTAAACAAGCCTATGAAAAAGATAGGACACATGCCGAAACGCTGGCACTGCTGGAAGACAGAATTTTAATGAAAAATAGAAAACTTCAATTATATGGTACCCAAATAATAAATTTTGAAGGTTCCGTAACATTATATCCAGTTTTTAATGTAGATAGCCTAAATGCCAGAAGAAAGGCGCTCGGCCTTACACAAGACATTAGTTCCTATTTAAAGTATAGTTTCAAAAGCACCTGGTCAGTTGAAGAATATAAAAAAATACTCCCAAAGTTAACAGACTATTACAACGTTACTTCAGAGTAGATTAGGTACCTAAAACAAATTGCCCCGGTTCGCTAAAACCGGGGCAATTTTTATATAGGAGTTATTGATTCGTCTTTATTAAGAATAAAGAATTTAATATTAGCCAAAAATTCCACCTTTCTTTAAAGGCCTGTACGCTTCGCCAACTTTGAAGCCATTATTGTAGACTTCGATCTTGTAGTTGCCTGTGGCAAAATTGCTATTTTGTTTCCAGTCGAAACTCACGGTTTTTTTCTGGCTTTGTACATACTCTACGGCCAGTTTCTTGGTAAAAGGTTTAGACTCGCCATCACGGGTGGTGAAGGTTCCTGAGCCGAGCGCTTCCACAGCCACCGGGCTGCCATCGGGAGCGGTTATCACCACATACAACTCTTTGGTGCCCGATGGGGTGATGCGGTTTTCGTCCAGTTGGAAGGAAATGCGGAGTTTATCCACTCTTTTAGCAGTGGCTGTGGTCTTTTCCTTTCCTCCCTTTTTTTCGTTTACACCCACTATGTTGAAGTTGGAGGCATGGAGGGTGGAACCCACATCAAGTATATCATCTTTAGATTTAATCACATTTTCTGCAGAATCGAGGTCACGCCTGGCCCTGTCGCGCTGCTTTGTTACCATTGCTTTTTCCTGGGTAAGCTGTATTTTCTCTCCCTGCAGCACTTCCACCTGTTGTTTATACCCTTCTATATCGGTGTTGAGTGAGGCTATAAGGCTTCGGGCTTCAGCAAGTTCCGATTGAGTAGCATTTGCCTTGGTGATCAACTGCCTGATACGGGCTTTTTTCTCTTCAATTTCACGGTCTTTGGACGTAATGGTGCTGTCTTTCTTTGAATTAGAAGTTTTCAGCATATCATAACGCATGGCCGCATCTTCCAGCTCTTTCTGCAATTCATCCCGCTGGGTGGTTGTGGTGGCTATCACGTTTTCTTTCTGATCCAGGGTTTCCTTGGTCTTGTTCTTATCGTAAATGATATAACCCCAGGTTCCCAACAAGGCTGCAACCAGCACACCCGTAAGGATCGTTCGTCCATGATTGCGTGCTGGAGGTGCTGCTGTTATTTCGGCCTGCTTTTCAGCTTCAGGAAAATTTTCAAAAGCCATAATGTTTGATTTTTCTTTTTAATAATTAAGATTGAATTAAAATCAGGTAAAGCTGTTTTCTATAAATCAGATATTTTTGTAAAGGAATTGAATTTTCGTATTATTTTCCAAAACTATGCCAAATTAATAATTTTTTTATCTTACGGACCTGGATTTAATTATTAAAACGCAGGTTTACAGATTATTAACATAACAAATGAGTGCAGAAAAAATAATTTCGGGCTGGCAAAAGAAAAAATATCATACGGTTTACTGGCTCGAAGGCGAGGAGGAGTATTATATTGACCTGGTAACGGCTTATGCAGAACAGCATCTTCTTACAGAACAGGAGGCTTCTTTCAATTTAACCGTTTTTTATGGCCGGGATGCGGATTGGGCTGCCGTGTTAAACGCCTGTAAGCGCTATCCTATGTTTGCCGAAAGGCAGGTGGTGCTGCTAAAGGAAGCGCAGCACATGAAGGAAATAGATAAATTGGAGCCCTATATTACCGCCCCGCTTGGTTCCACCATATTTATAGTTGCTTTTAAGGGAAAAACGCTCGACAAACGCACCAAACTGTATAAACTTGTGCAGGCAAATGCAGAGTACTTCCATGCGCAAAAGATCAAAGAGGGAAAAATACAGGAATGGATCATGGAACTGGCGGCAACCAAAGGCCTCAGCATAAAACCCAAAGCATCGGCCCTGCTGGAAGAGCATATCGGAAACGACCTGAGCCGGATAGCCAATGAAATTGACAAGCTTACCATCAACCTTAAAGACAAAAAAAACGAGATCACCGAAGACGATATTGAAACTTATATCGGCATCAGTAAGGAATACAATGTTTTTGAACTGCAGGCGGCCATTGCCCGTAAAGACCTGGCCAGGGCCATACAGGTCATTAATTATTTTGAAAGTAACCCGAAGGCCGTACCCATACAACAGGCTTTACCGGCGCTATACAGCAATTTCAGCAAGGTGTACAGCGTGTATGGCCTGCCCGATAAAAGCGACACCGCCCTGCGCCCCATATTCTATTTTAACCCCAATGCCCTGCAGCAGGCAAAGGATATGATGCGCAATTATGGCTACGAAGGCATGGAAAAACTTTTGCTGTTGCTGCATCATTATAATTTAAAAAGCGTGGGTTTGGGCGATACCGGCAGCAGCGGGGCGGCACTTATGAAGGAAATGGTGGTTAAAATGATGATGTGATGGCCACTGATACGCAGATAACTTTATTTTATGCAAGCTGTCCAAAAATTAGCCGCCGCCAAAAAACCATCAACTGTCAACCATCAACTGTCAACGATCAACTGTCAACCATCAACCGTCAACCATTAACCCCTAACCATCAACTATTTTAGCCTTTCCCTAACATTCATTCCGGCTAATTTCGTTGCTCAGCAATACCAGTTTATGAGAATATTTTTATCCTGCATTTTTCTCCTTATTTCACTTTACAGCCAGGCACAAAGAATATACGGAACCGTTTTTAACGAAACCGGCGACCTGCTGCCCTATTCTTCCATTACCATAAAAGGAAGCACGGCCGGCGCCAGTGCAAATGAAAAGGGGAAATTTTCCTTTTCGCTGCCTGCGGGAAAATATACACTGGTTTGCCAGCGCATCGGATATACTGCACAAGAGCAAAACATAAACCTTACAGAAGATTCAGAAGTAAGCTTCATACTCAAACTGCAAAAGCTTACCCTGGACGAAGTGCTGGTAAAAAGCGGCGGAGAGGATCCGGCCTATGAGATCATCCGCAATGCCATCAAAAAACGCAGTACCTACTTAAATGAAGTGACCGGTTTCCGCTGCGGGCTTTATGGAAAAGATATGGTAAAACTGCGCCACCTGCCCAATCGCATCATGGGCATCAAAGTTCCTAAAGAAGACCGCAATGCCATGGGCCTCGATTCTGCCGGCCAGGGCATTGTTTATCTTTCTGAATCCATCTCAAAAGTAAATGCGCAAAAGCCCGGTAAATTTAAAATGGATGTGATCAGCAGCCGGGTGAGCGGCAGCGGTGGTTTTGGCTTTTCATTCCCGGTATTCATCAGCATGTACAATAACAATGTAAATGTTTTCAGCGGGCAACTTAATCCAAGGGGCTTTGTATCGCCCATTGCCGACGGGGCGCTTAATTTTTATAAATATAAATTCATGGGTTCCTTCTTTGAAGATGGGAAAATGATCAATACCATCAGGGTTTGGCCCAGGCGCACTTATGAACCGCTTTTTTACGGAACCATCAACATCATGGAAAACAGCTGGCGCATCCATAGTTTCGACCTTACCCTTACAAAAAAATCGCAGCTCGAAATGCTCGATACCCTGCAGATAACCCAGCTGCATGTGCCGGTGGGAGCGGAGTTTTGGCGGGTAAAAAACCAATTGCTTCATTTTAATTTTAAACAGTTTGGCATTGATGCTGTGGGCAATTTTGTAAATGTATATTCAGATTACGAGGTTAACCCGGTTTTTTCTAATAAATTTTTCGATAAGATCATCATTAAATACGATACAGCCGTAAACAAACGTACCCGTGCCTACTGGGACAGTATCAGGCCGGTGCCTTTGGAAAACGAGGAGATGAAGGATTATAAAGTGAAGGACAGTATTTACCAGGTTACGAGGGATTCAATGTTCAGTAAACGGAATATTGATTCGCTCAATAAACAACAGGGTAAGTTAAAACCCATGCAGCTTTTTTGGGGAGGCGTTCACCGAAGGCATTTTACAAAGAAAAACACGTATAGCCTCGATATAGATCCCATCCTGCCATTGATGCAATATAATTTTGCCGAAGGCGCCGTACTGAACCTCAGCGGCTCTTACAGCTTCAATATTGCCCGTCACAGGCGAAAGCTCAGTATAGAACCCAACCTGCGTTATGGTTTCAGTAATACACATTTCAATGCCTATGCAAATATCAGCCTTAGCCCAAACCGAAAAAAAGACGACATGAACCTTACCCGCCAAACATGGTCGTTCAGCGGGGGAAAACGGGTGAGCGAATTTTATAAACAGAGTTCCATCGATCCGCTGGTAAACAGCATTTCATCCCTGTTGTATGGAAAAAATTATATGAAAACCTATGAGAACTGGTTTGGCAATATCAACTTCAGCAAAAATTATGAAACCGGCTGGCGGTTTTATGTAAATGCACAGTTTGAAGACCGGATACCGCTCAACAATACATCGGATTATACCTTTCGCAAAAAAGACAGCATACATATTACCCCAAATTACCCGGCCGAACTGATGGCTGCTAATATTGCCCCGCACCAGGCCTTTGTTATTTCGGCCACGGTAAGCATCAAGCCGGGGCAGCGGTTTATACAATTTCCGCACAGCAAGATGGCCATCGGGTCAAAATATCCCACTTTTACACTAAGCTATGCCAAGGGGATTGAGAAGCTGCTGGGAAGCGATGTTAATTTCGACAAATGGCGTTTTACCATCAGCGACGATAAAAATTTCAAATTAGCAGGTCTGCTTAAGTACAAACTGGGCGTTGGCGGATTTTTGAACGATAAACATGTGCCCGTTCCCGATTACCAGCATTTTAATGGAAATGTGGGTTTGATCGCAGGGGAGTGGCTCAATAGTTTTCAAATGGCTGGCTATTATACCAACAGTACAGTGGCCCCTTTTTATACTATTGGGCATTTGGAACATCATTTCAACGGGATGATCACCAACAAGATCCCGCTCTTTAAGCGGCTCAACTGGAATTTAGTGGGCGGCGGAAACGGGCTTTATATCAATGATAAAAAGAATTATGCCGAAGCTTTTGTGGGGCTCGAAAATATACTGAAGCTCTTGCGGGTCGATTTTGTAACGGCTTTCCGCTATGGCCAAAAGCCCAGCACCGGTTTCCGTATTGGTGCGGGCGGTATTTTAGGAAGTAATATCCAGTTTGCGAGGAAGAAAAAAAGTATTGATCCGGAGTTTTAAATTTTTGACAACGGGGTTTCACAGAAATTTCGGGGCTGTGCAAAAATACTAAGATAAAAAGCCCTGATGAAAAGGAGGAAAACAAAGAAATTCTTATATGAAATCTATGAATCTATGTTCTTATGCGGTTCCATAATTTAAAACGGAGAAGCACTCTTTATTACTATACACTTGCAGCCTTTCACTTTTCTCTTCAATTTCTTTTTGAAAATGGAACCCAAGTTTTTTGAGTAAGCGGATGGCTTTGATATTTTGGGGTGTAATGCTGGCCAATACCATTTCATGCAGTTTTTCTGCAGCGGTCAATACTTCCTTTCCCGCTTCAAATGCGTATCCACAGCCGCCATACTCCGGCAAAAAAGCAAAGCCGAGATCAAAATGATCGAGGTAGCTTCGTTTTAAGAAAGAAATAATACCGATAGAGGTATTGCTTTCCTTCAATTTTACCACCCAGTAATAAAGATCGGGTGTACTCCTGATCTTTTGAATATACCGGTGTGCATCCGCATCGGAATACACATTGCGGTTGCCAATAAACTGCAGCCAGCCCTCACTGTTTACCAGCGCACGGATGAATCCGGTATCTGCTTTAGTTATCAGCTGTAACCTGAGCCGGGGCGTTGAAAATTGTTCCTGCATCATTTGCATGAATCCTCCTTTTTTTAAATAAAAGAAGCGTCTTTCTTTTTCATGCTTATTTGCGTATGTTATATGCGATCTCCTTCAAATAAAATTTTCCATAGGTAAACGGCCCGTCTGCATAATGCCAAACAGCTTCACCGCTATACATCAGGTTGATCCCGTTAATGGATTTATATTCGTTTACCGGTGTAGAAAACAGGTATTGTGTCATATCATTCATACTCGTCCGGTCTTCTGAAGTAAAATTAGTGAGTTGGCCCCGTTCATTTATATAAAGAACTGCAGAAATGGAAATAGTATCATTGGTAAATACTGCTTTGGACTTTTCGTTATCAATAGCATGCCATTGGATACGCCTATCGGTTAAACTTGCAGGTGCCAGCAGGCACATTTCATTAAAAAATGTAACCGTTTCGGTTTTATTCATCACATGGCCGCTTTTACTAACCAGCGGTACCAATCCAAACAATTTGATATCCATACGGGCTTTTCCTTGGCTGTAATGATGGTAGCCCGGAAGATCCATACCAAACATATGTCCTTTCATAAAAAATAACCTCGCAGGATTGTCAATAAAATTATACTGTACTGACCTGAATGGGAAATAGTCCTTTCCTTTTTCCCGCATCTCGCCGGTAAAAACGACCCTGAAATTGTTTACAACCGGCCTGTTTATCACGCCGGCATAACGCAGGTAACGCTGAACGGGAGCGGGCAGGGGTTCCAGGTCTTTTTCAGTAATGAGCCTTTCCGGCAGCATGGCCGTTCTTGCTAAGTTTATATCCACATCTTTTTTGTATCCATGTTCAAACTGCAAGCTGGTAAAACTAAGTATGGCTGTAATGGCAATAAGCAGGTTGGCTACCGTTCCATATTTTGCATCTTCCCAAACAGTAATGATAAGTAACTGAGATAGCAGCACAGCAACCAGCGAAGGGTAGAGCCAATATTCGTTTTTGAAAATAAACAATAGTGAAGCTATAATGAAAAGCATTGCAGCCAAAAGCCAAAAAACCCCGGTTGTGTGAGAAATATCTTTTGGGATTTGCCTTCCGCCAAAGCCAAATGCTTTTGCGAAACCCGTCAGGTGAATCAACCCATGTACGATTAATATGGCTAAAAAAATAAACTTCATAATCCAAACCCTTAGCTGGCGGTCTGCTGCAAAGTTAGTAAGTGGTAAGAGCAGAACAATGATCGGGGTCAGGAGCAATGCTGATGGAAGTTCCGCAAGGATGTTTATCACAGCAGCTAAGCATATTACCATCTCCCTGCCGATCAAAAGAGCTGTTTTCAGGGAATTTTAAAGCCTCATAGTATCGCTAAAAATTGCAAAAGAATTCGAAAAGAACCAGCTAACAACCATCTGCTTCCCTGCCCTTGTGATCATAAAGAGTTAACAGGAATTAAATTCCGAATTACAGGAACCAAACAAAAGCTAAAACAAATATTCTCAAACCCCAAACGCCAAACCTGCTCTTTCATCTATTAAACAATTTAATCATCTATCTTGCCCCGTTCCCCTAAAATTGCCTATTTTTGCGCCCTCAAAACCGTTTTAAACACGTTCATGAAGAATATCCGGAATTTTTGCATCATCGCCCATATTGACCACGGAAAAAGCACCCTGGCCGACCGTTTGCTACAGAATACCAACACGATCAGCGAGCGTGATATGCATGCACAGGTGCTCGATGATATGGACCTGGAAAGGGAAAAAGGCATCACCATTAAAAGTCATGCTATACAGATCGATTACTCGTACAAGGGCCAGCAATACATCCTTAACCTCATAGATACACCCGGCCACGTGGATTTCAGCTACGAAGTAAGCCGGGCCCTGGCTGCCTGCGAAGGCGCATTACTGCTCGTAGACGCCACCCAGGGCATACAGGCACAAACCATCAGCAACCTTTACCTGGCCATCGAAAACGACCTGGAGATCATTCCCATTATCAACAAAATTGATATGGACGGCGCTATGATACCCGAAGTAAAAGACCAGATCTTAGAACTGGTGGGCTGCAAAGAAGATGAGATCCTTTTGGCCAGTGGTAAGAGCGGCATTGGTATAGAAGAGATTTTACAGGCAATTGTAGAGCGCATACCTGCCCCAAAAGGCGATCCCGTTGCTCCGCTGCAGGCATTGATATTCGACAGCGTGTTTAACAGCTTCCGCGGCATCATTGTATACTACCGTATTTTTAACGGAAGTATCAAAAAAGGCGATAAAGTAAAATTCTTCAGTACCGATAAGGAATATTTTGCCGATGAAGTGGGTATTTTAAAACTGGGTATGAGCCCGCGGGATAGTGTGCATTGCGGCGATGTGGGCTATATCATCACCGGCATCAAAAATGCCAAAGAAGTAAAAGTGGGCGATACACTTACCAATGTGATCAATCCCACCCATGAGCGCATTGATGGTTTTGAAGATGTAAAACCGATGGTTTTTGCGGGCATCTTCCCGGTAGAGACAGATGCCTTTGAAGAACTGCGTGATTGTATGGAAAAACTGCAGCTCAATGATGCCTCGCTTACTTTTGAACTGGAAACATCCCAGGCACTGGGCTTTGGCTTCCGCTGTGGCTTCCTTGGATTGCTGCATATGGAGATCATACAGGAGCGCCTTGAAAGAGAGTTTAATCAAACGGTGATCACCACCGTGCCCAACGTTAGCTTTGTGGCCTTTACCACCAAGGGCGAAAAGATAGATGTGCACAACCCGGCCACATTGCCCGATCCCAGCCGCACCGAGCGTATTGAAGAACCATTCATCAAAGCACAGATCATTACGAAGCCGGAATATATTGGCAATATCATGACGCTCTGCATCAACAAACGTGGAATGCTCATCAACCAGAGTTACCTGAGCCCCACCCGGGTGGAACTCAATTTTGAGATGCCGCTAACAGAGATCGTATTTGATTTTTATGATAAGTTAAAGTCGCAGACCCGTGGTTATGCTTCTTTCGATTATCATCCTATTGGCATGCGGCCCAGCGATATTGTGCGCATGGATATTTTACTTAATGGCGAAAAAGTGGATGCGCTCAGTGCGCTTATACACCGCAGCCGTGCACAGGAATTTGGCCGAAAACTCTGCGAAAAACTCAAAGAACTGCTTACCAAACAGCAGTTCCAAATAGCTATACAGGCAGCTATTGGCGCCAAAGTGATTGCCCGCGAAAACATCAGCGCCATGCGAAAGGATGTAACGGCCAAATGTTATGGCGGCGATATCAGCCGTAAGCGCAAGCTGCTCGAAAAGCAGAAAGAAGGGAAGAAGCGGATGCGCCAGATAGGAAACGTGGAAGTGCCGCAGGAAGCGTTTTTAGCGGTACTGAAACTGGATGATTAACGCAACGGCACAGAATGCAGATTCTTATGATAAGGCTGATCAATTATTATTTTTCTTTGTGGCTTTGTGCCGCTGAGAGCAAATTATAAAAAACCACAGGTTTAACGGATTAAGCAAATAAGCTGGGAAATGGAACACCGATTTTTATGATATAAAGTACTTTTATTTTAAGGTATTTTTTATAACAATAAGACGTTGTTTTCTTTGTATCCGTTGTGTACTTTGTGTGAAACCTAAATGGTATGAAGTTTTTTCCGGAATCCACCTTGCAACAGTTAGAATTCAACAAGGTCAAAGACCTGCTGGCAGCGCATGGCCGTACCGAATATGCCAAAGAAAAAGCCCTCAGTCTCCGCATTCATACCCGTAAAGATTATATTGAAACAGATCTGCAGCAGTCGCACGAATTCAAAACCCTTATACAAACCGGCCAGTACTTTCCCAACGATTTTGTAAAAAATATTTCCCGTGAACTGAAATTGCTGGGCATTCCGGGCGCCACACTCAGCGGGGAGCAATTCATCCTCATAAAAAAACTGGCAGAGAACACCCAGAACATTTTTCGCTGGTTCGATGATGAACACCGGCAGGCATTTCCTGCACTTACAAAAATAATTGCAGGCGAATACTATGAGAAAGTCATTAAACAACTGATAGAAGAAGTGCTCGACGATGCGGGCGTGGTGAAAGACAGTGCCAGCCCGGAACTGGCCGATATCCGCATGAAACTGTTCCGCAAACGCAATGAACTGCGCCGGGTATTCGACAGAATTGTGAGCCGGCTCAATAAGCAGGGCTATCTCACCGATATTGAAGAAAGCTTTATGAACGGACGCCGCGTGCTGGCCGTGTACGCCGAACAAAAACGTATGATCAAAGGGGTACTGCACAGCGAAAGCGACAGCCGACGTACCAGTTTCATAGAGCCCGAAGAAACAACAGAATTGAACAATGAAGTGTTCAGCCTGGAGTATGAAGAAGAAAAAGAGATCACCCGCATTTTGAAGCAGCTCACCCAGCAACTGAGTATGTATGCAGCCCTGTTAAAAAATTATTTAACCATTGCCGGCGAATACGATTTCATACGGGCCAAAGCTTTTTTTGCCATTGATATCAACGGGAATTATCCCGTGCTGCAGGATAAAGGGCATGTGGGGCTTATCAACGCCTTTCATCCTTTACTATACCTGTACAATAAAAAAAACGGCAAGCCCACCATACCGGTTGACCTGCAACTGGATCATGAAAAAAGTATTTTGGTCATCAGCGGGCCCAATGCAGGCGGTAAAACCGTAACCTTAAAAACGGTGGGCTTACTGCAGGTGATGTTGCAGGCGGGTTTACTGGTAAGTGCCAGTCCCGACAGTGAGTTTGGCATTTTTAAGCAACTCTTCATTCATATTGGCGATGAGCAAAGCCTGGAGTTTGAGCTGAGCACCTATTCTTCGCACCTGAAGAATATGAAGTTTTTTATTGAAAATGCCAATGGAAAAACATTGTTCTTTATTGACGAACTGGGTAGCGGCAGCGATCCCAGCCTCGGAGGCGCTTTTGCAGAAGTGATCATGGAAGAACTGGCGTTTAAGCATGCTTTTGGTATAGTGACCACGCATTACCTTAATTTAAAAGTGATGGCCAACAAAGTGCGTGGCCTCATCAACGGCGCTATGCAGTTCGATGAAAAGAACCTGCTTCCGCTATATAAATTGCAGGTGGGCAAACCGGGCAGTTCTTATACCTTTTCAATAGCCGAACGCATCGGGCTCGATAGAGAACTCATAGACCGGGCAAGAAAGTTGGTGGATGAAGATCATTTTACACTCGATAAATTACTGAACCGTACCGAGCAGGACCTGCAAAAAATTGATAAAGACAAGGCCGAACTGCATAAACTCCTGAAAGAAAACGAACGGCTTAAAAAAGAAATGCAACAGGTGATGGACAAGGAACTTCACCGCCAGGAAATGGAAAAGCTGAAACAGTTGAACCAAATTTCCGAAGAAAAATTAACCTACCTCAAGGATATGGAGCGCAGGCTGAAAGCCCTCGTGATAGAATGGCGCAAATCTGAAAATAAAGACGAAGTGGTGAAAATGATCCACGCCCTGCTCTTTAAGCAAAAAGACAAAATGGTGCAGGAAAAACAACTAAAAAAACTCAACGAAAAATACCAGGAAGTGGGGGGCGAAATTAAACTGGGCGATAAAGTTAAAATGAAAAACAGCCGCACCGTAGGGCTTGTAAAAGAACTGCGTGGCAAAAAAGCCATCCTGCAGGTAGGGGCCATTCCCATAACGGTAAACGCTGATGAACTGGTGGTAGTGGTGGACAAGCCCTGACAGCGGTTGCAAACCCTGTCAGCGGCTGAAAACCCTGTCAGCGGCTGCTTGCCCTGTCAGCGGTTGCAAGCCCTGTCAGCGGCTGAAAGCCCTGTCAGCGGCTACAAACCCTGTCAGCGGCTGCAAGCCCTTACAGCGGTTGGAGAGACAGCGGCTACACGAAAAGAAATGCAGTGGTAATGCCAAGCCTTCCCCTAATGCTATTGTAGTTTTGTATACACGATCTTATGCCAGCGCCTCGAAAACTTATTTACCCCAAAATATTTTTCGATCACAAAACCAAGTCCAAATGCACCTGCTGCAACACCCAGGCTTTGAAGGTTTTTCGGGTCGCTGAAAGGTTGATGCAGGTAAGACCCGTTCACCACGTTGGTTAAAGCATATCCCGCTCCGCCAATCATGAGCAAGCGGCCGATCTTTCCCCTCAAAAAGCGGTGATAGGTAAACACTTTGATACTCTTTATATCTTTATAATGCGTTGGAATGATATAAGTACTGATGGTATCCATCATATTGAACCCATGCTCATTTTTGAAATAAATGACCTGATGGCTTTTTACATAAATGCTGTCGTTTTGGATAGCCGTAATGGTTCCATCCTGCAGGCGGCCATTTTTATGTAAAAAAATCATCGGAGTTCCGGCAAAAAAACTTTTGATATGCCTGCCGCTTTTCTTTTTTACGGAAATAATATCATTTTGGGCCAGGCTTTCCAGGCTGATAAGCAAAAGCAATAAGGCAAACAGTTTTGGCATACGGCAAATCTAATATTGTTACGTCAAAGCAATCGTTAATTTTTAGCCGGATAATTTAACCAAATAAGTTGCCCGAAGGTTCTATTTTTGCAGGATGAAAAAAATATTACTCTTCGTATATCCGTTGCTCAGTTTATTGGGGTTCAGCTCCTGCAGGGCGCAATCAGTTGTTACGCTCCCGGTTGCCAAAGACGGTAATACGCTTCTTTGGGAGATAAGCGGCAACGGGCTCAAACAACCCAGCTATATATTTGGCACTTTTCATTTGATGTGCAAAGAAGATATCGTTTTCAGCGAAACGCTCCGCAAAGCCGTTGCATCCAGCAATGAAGTTTATTTTGAAATGGATCTCGATGATCCGGCAAATACTTTTGGCGCCATCCTGTACATGAACATGAAAGGAGGAAAATCGCTGCAGGATCTTTATACAGAAGAAGAATATAAAAGGCTGTCGGCTTTTTTTTCCGATTCGGTAAATATGCCGCTCACCATGTTTAAAAGGATGAAACCCATGATGCTGGAAGCATTACTTTACCCAAAAATGCTTGCCTGCAAAAACATGAGCGGGGTGGAACAGGAACTGATGGTACTGGCAAAAGAAGGGAAAAAAGAAGTGAAAGGTTTTGAAGATATCAAATTCCAGTCGTCGGTATTCGATAGTATCCCTTACGATAAACAGGCTAAGGGATTATTAAAGACCATTGACAGCATTGGAGAATATAAAAAATACTTCGACAGCATGGTGCAGGTTTACAAGAGCCAGCGCATTACAGAAATAGAAAAGTTTTTTTCCAAAACAGAATTTGGTATGGAAGATAATATGGACGTTTTGTTGTACGACCGTAACAGAAACTGGGTCGTTCAGCTAAGATCCATCCTGCCAAAGAAAAGTATTTTTGCTGCAGTGGGGGCGGGGCACCTCGTAGGCAACCAGGGTGTGCTGGAACTGCTCCGCAAAGAAGGTTATACCGTGAGGCCACTGGTGAATGAATAAATAGAGAAAACGATTTTTGATAGAAAAATAAGGGCCTAATTAAGCGCTGCGTTTGTATTGTACGATCTTGTTATAGAGATCGGCCGGGTTAAAGGGTTTATGCAGGTAGCTGTTGAACCCTTTTAATTTAAGGTCCTGTTCCATACCATCGTAAAGGGCTGCGGTAAATGCGATGATGGGGATTTTATGATCGTGTTTTCTTATTTCCTTTAATGCCGTGTAGCCGTCCATTTCGGGCATCTCAAGGTCCATGAGTACCACGTCAAATTTTTCAGAACGGTATTTTGCCAGTGCTTCTGCGCCATTCACAGCTTCCATAGGCGCCACATCCCATTTTTTGAGGAAGGTTTTGAGCACCATCATATTGATCTTATTATCTTCTGCCACCAGTATCTTCATACCGCTCAGTTTTTGAAGGCCTTCGGTAACAGGTTGTACTTCGGCGGCTTTTTCTTCGTGTTTCTCAGCAGCAATTTCAAAACTGAAGGTGCTTCCCTTCCCGGCTGTGCTTGTAACTTTGAGTTCCGATCCAAAAAGACCGGCCAGCTGCTTGCTGATGGGAAGCCCAAGTCCGGTGCCGCCAAACTCACGGGTGGTGCTTTTATCGGCCTGTTCAAAACTTTCAAAAACTTTATGGAGCTTATCTTCACTGATTCCTATGCCGCTGTCTTTAACTGTAAAACGAATGGTAAGTTTATTATCGGCCTTACTAACCAGTTCGGCAGCCAGGCTCACATTACCACGTTTGGTGAACTTGAAGGCATTTGATAAAAGGTTGTACAGGATCTGCTTTAAGCGGAGGTCATCACTTATCACATCGCAGTCCAGTTCATCATCAATGGCTGCATTAAAAACCACGTCTCCGTTCGTGTTTTGCACTTTGTACACATTACAAAGGGTACTCACCAGCTCTTTCACGTTAAAAATATTACGGTCGAGGTTGATCTTTCCCTCTTTGATCTTGCTGAAATCAAGTATATGGTTTATGAGGTGCAGCATATGGTTGGAAGTGTGCTGCAGTACATAATAATATTTTTTCTGCGATTGTGTGGCCTGTTCGTGCATCAGCAGGTTGGTGGCGCCAATGATACCATTAAGCGGGGTGCGCAGCTCGTGGCTCATATTGCTGAGAAATACCGATTTCGCCCTGTTGGCCTTTTCGGATTCCTCCCTTGCCTTTACCAGTTTTTCATGCGTTTTGTAATGGATACTGATGATCGTAAACATAAAAATAACCGAGAGGGCAAATGGGAATACAAAGTTCAGGATGATACTGGTGCGCAAAATATCTTCGCTCATATTATATCCGTAAAAAAACTGCTTCGGCACCAAAAAACAGGCAGCAAGAAACAACAGTGTGAGGCTGAACGAAGCCAGGAAAGCCCTGAATTCTTTTTTAATATCAAAAGCGATCTCATAAGCCATCATAATGGGGAAGAAGTAACTCAGGATGGAATAATCGATATTAAGCACATTATAAGTTGCAAATATGCTCATGCTGCAGGTGCCAAATATGATCATCTTGGCCGCCACATATTTTTTAAGATAATTGAGGTAAAACCCAAAAACGGTAAATACCAGCAGTACAACACTGATAATAGCAGGATAGGAGTAATCCTGCGAAAGTCCGAACCAGATAAAAAACAGGTAAATAAAAATAGGGGAAAAGCCAAAAAGGTTGGTAAGCCGCAGCCGCTGGGCATATTCAATATCCAGTTCATCGGTCATGCCAATATTGCTAAGTGAACGGTACAGGTTCGTTGTTTTCCTAAAAATATTCCCCAACATATGCCTATAACGTAAAAACACGTAGAAATATTACAAGGAGGAAAGAATTTTTTCAAATGGCTAAATATCAAAAAATGCGCCGGGTCAGATCTTCCAGTCAACAATATTATTTACCCATTGACCATGGTAGGGAGCCGAAATTTTAATGTAATTATCCGTATATCCTTCCATCATATTGTTTTTGTTATGACCTTCAAACAATACTTTACGGGTTTGCCCAATATGTTGCCGTGTAAATTCCTGCATTTTAGTGTAACTCAGGTTGCGGAGTATTTTATTGCGTTTGTTCCGTACATGAACGGGTACAGCAGGTTTTATCTGCAGGGCATCCGTATTATCCCTTTCAGAATAAGTAAATACATGTAAATAGGAAATATCCAATTCCTGTAGAAAAGCGGCGGTTTCATTAAAATCTTCTTCCGTTTCGCCGGGAAAGCCCACAATTACATCCACACCAATGCTGCAATGCGGCATCAATAGTTTGATAAGGGCGGTTTTTTCCGCATACAATTCTCTTTTGTACCTGCGGCGCATAGCCGCCAGTGTTTTATTACTGCCGCTCTGCAACGGAATATGAAAATGCGGCATGAATTTTTTACTCTCAGCCACAAATGCGATCATTTCGTTGGTCAGGAGGTTAGGTTCTATCGAGGATATCCGAAAACGCTCCACGCCATCCACCTCATCAAGCAGTTTCATCAAATCAAAAAAATCTTCGTTCCGTTGCTTTCCGCCGTTAATTCCCTTCCCAAAATCGCCCAGGTTAATACCCGTGAGCACAATTTCTTTTGCCCCATTTTTGGCAACGGCCTCCACATTCTTCAGCACATTTTCAATGCTGTCGCTCCGGCTTTTACCCCTTGCCATGGGTATGGTGCAGAAACTGCAGGTATAATCGCAGCCATCCTGCACTTTTAAGAAAATACGGGTACGCTCATCTATGGAATGGGAAGCGGTAAAAATATTCACGTCTTCAATATCACAACTGCAGATCTTTGCCGCATCATTTTTGGCCAGTTCTTTAAGATGACTGGCAATATTGAACTTTTCGGCGGCACCCAATACCAGGTTTACACCCGGTATAGAGGCGATCTCCGCAGGTTTCAGTTGCGCATAACAGCCCGTAATGACCACCAGTGCCTCCGGCGCCCTCCGGTTGATGCGCCTAACCAGTTGACGGCATTCTTTATCGGCGTTTTCAGTTACCGAACAGGTATTGATCACATATACGTCTGCCGCATCGTCGAACGGTTTTTGAACAAACCCGTCATTTTCCAGCAGGCGGCCAATAGCCGTGGTTTCGCTGAAATTCAGCTTGCAACCCAGAGTATGTAATGCCACAGAACGGTTCATGGGGAGCAAAATTAGCATTTTTGGCGAACAGCAGGTTCAAATGGCTTTAAAGGGGCCAGTGGTTTATTTTGCATTTATTTTCAACAGCTTATTGCCAAACCAGGAAAAAGACTACCTTACAAGCTAATTTTTGCACTAAAACCAGCCTGACCAAGCATGAAATCGCTGAATACGCTTACTGACCCTGTTTACTGCGCTCCCGAAAAGTTTTCGGCCTACGATAAGTTCTGGCTAAATTTTATTAACGATAAGCGTGACCTGCCCTTTATTTACCTGCTTACCTGGATCCATGTACTGGTTGTTCCTGCCGCCATTATTCTTTTTACGCCATTGTTGCAGGGCTGGTACTGGTGGGCATTGGCCATCCCTTATTTTTATGTAGCGCAGCTTTATTTTAAAGGGCGGTTTGGGCTCATGTTTCATTGTATCTGTCACCGCAAACTTTTTAAAAGATCTTATCAATGGGCATTCAATTATATTACCTGGGTCATTTGCCCCCTGTTTGGCCATGCCCCCGAAGGTTATTTCAGCCATCATATTGGTATGCACCACATTGAAAATAATTTGCCCGATGACACCAGCAGTACGATGCCCTACCGGAGAGACAGTCTACGCGGTTTTTTAAAGTACTTCTTCAATTTCATAATCATCGGTGTTATCAATACCATTATGTACCTCTACGGCCGCAAAAAGAAGAAACTATACCAGCGCCTTACTGCAGGGGAATATATCTACATGGCATTTTGTATCATCATGTGTTTTGTAAATTTTAAGGCAACCATGATGGTTTTTGCAGGCCCGCTTTTATTTGCCAGGCTGGTGATGATGCTGGGCAACTGGACGCAACATGCCTTCATTGATGCCTCCGATCCCGGAAACCTGTACACCAGTTCCATCAACTGCATCAATACAGTTTATAATAAAACCTGCTGGAACGATGGTTATCATATCATTCATCACCTGAAACCAGGCATTCATTATACAGAAATGCCCGGCGAATTTTTGAAAAGGAAAGATGATTTTGCCACTAACAAGGCCATTGTTTTCGATGGCATCCATTACCTGCATATTTTTACCTACCTGCTCACAAAAAGGTATGATAAACTGGCGGCCAATATTGTAAATATCAACGGGATGTTTAGCAGTACCGAAGAAGCCATTGCATTGATGAAGGAAAGAACAAGAAAGTTAAATTAATTAAAGACAACTGACCGCTGACCACGCAAAATCTTACAAACGAACTTTCTTCTATGGTCCGTGGTCTGTCGTCTATCCTCAGTTCCGCATCATCTTATACGCATTTATAAGCCCATTTGTACTCGAATCATGGGAGGCTATTTCCTGTTCATTTTCAAGTTCGGGCAGGATCGTGTTTGCCAATTTTTTTCCCAGTTCCACACCCCATTGATCAAAACTGTAAATGTTCCAGATAAGGCCCTGTACAAATATCTTATGCTCGTAAAATGCGATCAGTTGACCAAGTGTATAAGCCGTAATTTTCTTCACCAGGATAGAATTGGTGGGCCTGTTTCCTTCAAAAACCCTGTAAACATTTTCATGACCGGCACCATTCATGAGCGCTTCGGTTTGGGCAAAGAAATTGCTCAGAAGTATTTGATGATGGTCGCCAATTGGATGGTGGCTTTGGGCCGGCGCTATGAAATCGCAGGGGATCAAAACAGTTCCCTGGTGGATAAGCTGGTAAAATGCATGCTGCCCGTTTGTGCCTGGTTCGCCCCAAATAACCGGGCCGGAATGATACGTTAAGCGGTCCCCATTACGGTCAACATACTTTCCGTTACTTTCCATATTTCCCTGTTGAAAATAGGCTGCAAAGCGGTGCATGTATTGATCGTAAGGCAGAATGGCCTCTGTTTCGCTGCCAAAAAAATTCCGGTACCAGATACCCATTACCGCCATGATCACCGGTATATTTTTATCAAAATCTGTTTCCCGAAAATGTTCATCGGCACTGTAGGCGCCTTTGAGCAGTTGATCAAAATGATCGTACCCGATGGTTAAGGCTATAGAAAGCCCGATAGCGCTCCAGAGGCTGTAGCGGCCACCCACCCAATCCCAAAACTCAAACATATTGGCCGGATCGATGCCAAATTTTTCTACTTCGGCTTTGTTGGTGCTCAGCGCTACAAAATGCTTTTTTATGGCTCCTTCTGAACCTCCGTTATCTAGGAACCATTGCCGGGCCGTGTGTGCATTGGTCATGGTTTCCTGCGTGGTAAAGGTTTTGCTTGCCACCAGGAACAGGGTTTCATCTGCGGTGATCTTTTTAAAGGTTTCGGCAATATGCGTGCCGTCAATATTACTTACAAAATAAGTTTGAATCCCTTCCTGCCAATAAGGTTTCAATGCCTCGGTAACCATTACCGGTCCAAGGTCGCTGCCGCCAATACCGATGTTTACAATATATTTTACTTTTTTACCGGTATGGCCTTTCCATTCGCCATTGTGCAGGTTATCGCAAAAAGTTTTCATTTGTTCCTGCACTTTTTGTATGCCCGGCATCACATCCTGCCCGCTGGTTACCACCGGAAGCCCGCTGAAATTCCGCAATGCCGTATGCAGCACGGCCCTTTTTTCGGTACCGTTAATGACCTCGCCGCCAAACAGTGCTTCGATGCCTTCCTTTAATTTGCATTCGTTTGCCAGTTGCAGCAAAAGTTCGAGGGTATTCTCCGTAAAAATATTTTTTGAGTAGTCAAACAGGATATCTTCAAACTTCAGTGAAAAACGCTCAAACCTTTGTTCATCATTGAAGAAAAGGTCTTTCATTTTCACCTGTTCAAAAAGATTGTAATGGGTTTGAAGCGCAGCCCAGGCAGCCGTACCCGTGGGGTTTACAGATGGGAACATTCAGTATAATTTTTGCAAATTTACTGCGCTGGCATCAAAACCCAATGAACATCCGGTAAACTAACCATCATTGTGGTTAACTTTATACCATGAAGCTGTATATCATCAGTGGCCTTGCTGCCGATAGCCGTGTATTTACACATATCAAACTGCCTCCGGGTTTTGAGGCCGTGCATCTTCAATGGATTTCACCGCAAAAAAAAGAAACCCTTTCTTCCTATTCTGCCCGGCTTGGAGAAAAAATTGATACATCGGCACCTTTTGCGCTGCTCGGCTTATCGATGGGTGGTATGATCGCTACCGAAATAGCTAAAAGATATCATCCGGCTGCCACCATCCTCTTTTCAAGTGTGCCGCTCTCTTCTCATTTACCAAAAAGGTTCAGGCTGGCAAAAAAATTACGCCTGTACAAACTGGTACCGGTATCGCTGCTTAAATCTGCTTCCATGATCAAAAGGGCTTTTGCGCTGGAAGCGCCCGGCGACAAGACCATTTTAAGGCAAGTGGTAAAAGACAGCGACCCGGCTTTTATCCGCTGGGCCATAGAAGCCATTCTTAAATGGGATAATGAAGAACTGCCGCATCCGCTTTATCATATCCATGGTACAAAAGATGAAATACTGCCATTCAAGAATACAAAACCCACGCATATTGTTGAAAAGGGGAAACACCTGATGGTGATGACAAGGGCAGGGGAGCTGAATGAATTTTTAATGGAAGTGCTGGGAAAAGTTGAATGTTAAATGATCCCTGCACTACATTGGATTGTTGATCATTTTACAGCATATATTTTGCAGGGATGATTCTGTTTTCCACACCCGATCTTACAGAAAACACAAAACCTTTTTGAATAGCATAGGCTCCGTATTTGCCTTTTTTGTTAAGTGCTAAAAAGCCTACCTGTAGTTCCTTTGCTTTTTTTCTGTTCCGCTTCACAATGCGCTCTACTGCTTTTTTACAGGCAAGTTCCGGGCTGTAACCCATACGCATATATTCCACCACCAGGTGTGTGCCACAGATGCGTATCACTTCTTCGCCCACTCCGCTGCTGGTGGCGGCTCCCACTTCATTGTCTACAAACAGGCCGGCACCTATTATAGGCGAATCGCCCACACGGCCATGCAGCTTAAAAGCCATTCCACTGGTGGTGACCGCACCGGAAAGATTACCGGCAGCATCCATGGCTACCAGCCCCATGGTATCATGATTGGCAGATCCGTCTTCAAAAAATGCGGGGGCAAATGGTCCGTTTTCCTTTTTATTCTCAATATTGATCACCGGCTTGTATTCACTTTTCTGTAACCAGTTTTTGTACGCTTTTTCAGCTTCTTTAGAAAGAACCTGCGGTTCCAGGATGAAACCATTTTCCAAAGCAAACTGCTGAGCGCCTGCGCCCACAAGCAACACATGCGGGGATTTTTCCATCAGTTTGCGGGCCACCATTACAGGGTGTTTTATACGCTCCAGCCCTGCCACGGCACCACAATTGGCTTTTTCATCCATAATGCAGGAATCAAGCGTTACAATACCATCACGGTCGGGATAGCCGCCCAGGCCTACACAGCAATTGATCTGATCTTCAATATAAACAGCCCCTGCTTCCACTGCATCAATTGATTTTCCATTGGCACTTAAAATTTTCCAGGCTGCTGCATTTACCGGCATACCGCTGTCCCAGGTTGAAACAACAATTGGTTTCGTATTATTGGCCACCCCATTCTTAAACGAAAATAATGGGGCGGCAAGGGCCGATAATTGTAAAAAGTTGCGGCGGTTCATGAAAATTCCGGTTGAATTGTTACTAAACAGCTAAATAACCCTAAAAGTACCAAAAAGATTGATTCTCAAATGAAATAATGAGCTGCAAGCAGCGTTTTCCTGTTAAAATAAATATAAGGGCCTCCTGTTTTTATAAAAATAATGAGCTTTTAAAGGGCTGGCACAAATATTGCAATTCACTCAAAAAAATTCAAACAAATGAAAAAAATAACGTTATTACTGGTGGTGGCTTTTTTATTTGCCGGCTTTAATGCTGATGCCCAAAAAAAATCAAAATCTTCTGGAAAAGCAAAAGCGGAGGCTGAAAGAATCATCAAAGAGGAACAGGCAAAAAAAGCTGCTGAGGAAACAGAGAATGACAGGCTCATGGCAGAAGCCGCCGAAACAGCCAGGCGCGACAGGATGAAAATAGAAAAAGATTCCATAGAAAGGGAAACAGCTGCAGAATTTACAAAAGACAGTTTACGTGCCGAAAAGCACCGCATGAATAAAGAAAGGGAAGAAAACGAACGCCTGAGCCAGGAGAAAAAACATAAGATCAATAAAAACCGAGATGATATAAACGCTGCTGCCGGTTTAAACGAATACCAGGGCCAGCAGGTAAAATCTATCAACGAGCAATACCATGCCAGGGCAAAAGCCATAAAAGAAGACGCTGCCATGAGCGAAGATGAAAAGAAAACAAAACTCTATGCACTCAACAAAGAAAGGGTGGGAAAGATAAAGGGTATTGTGGGCAAGAAAAAAGCTGAAGCGCTGGAAAAATCAAGGAAAGAAATAACCGATCAGAATGATGACGAGTCAAATTGGGTAAATGAGGCAGGCGGCAAAAAAACTAAGAAAGAGAAAAAATCAAAAAAATCTTAAGCAGATCAATTAAGCATGAAAGAAAATCCCGGTTCCAAGACTGGGATTTTTTTATGAATATACCTAACGGTTCCATTACCCGAATGGGTAATTGTTTATTACGTAAAAACGTATAAAATTTACAGTAAAAATTAAACTGTATGAAGAAACTCTTTACACTGGTACTGTTGTTTACTGCGTTGGATAAACTAAATGCACAAAATGTGGGTAGCAGGTGTTAAATCGGTGCTGCAAAGTGGAAATGTAATGGGCAGGCCCATAAAAATTCTGATCACGTACGAAGAGTAGATAACAAAATTTACTATCCCGGCCGGGCCGGGATAGTAAAAATTTAATTTTTAGTAGGGAATTCTTTCAGCACCGCTAAAAGGTATTTCCAGAATTTCTGTACAGAACTGATCTGCACCCGCTCATCGGGCGAATGCGCACCGTAAATATTGGGGCCAAACGAAACCATCTGCATACCGGGATAATTGCCGCCAATAATACCGCATTCCAGTCCGGCATGAATGGCGTTCACATGAATCTTATCGCCAAACAGTTCCCCGTAAATTTTTTCCATTAGTTTAATAACAGATGCATCTGGCTGAGGTGCCCAGCCAGGGTACTCACTGCCAAAACTGGTTCGGGCGCCGCATAGTTCAAACGCAGCTGTGATAGACTGGGCCAGGTCCATTTTTTCACTGTCCACCGAACTCCGGGTCAGGTTTTGAACAGTAAGTTTACCGCCTTCAATAGAAACTTTTGCAATATTGTTGGATGTTTGCACCAGTCCTTCGATGCCCGGCGTCATGCGGTAAATTCCGTTGGGGCAGGCATAAATACTGCGGATCATTTTGTAAGAAACTTCCTGATTGGCATATTTATCTTTTACTGTTTCGGTTACTACAGAAACAGTCAGTCCAGCATCCGTAGCAAGGTATTCTGCCTGTACAATTTTTTCAAACAACATGACCTCCTGCTTCACAGCATCCAAAGTTGAATCAGCCACGGCAAAGATGGCAACCGATTCTCTCGGTATGGCATTGCGGAGACTGCCACCATTAACAGAAGAAATGTAAATGCCATATTTACCCGCCAGTTGCCAAAGCAGCCGGTTCATTAATTTATTGGCATTGGCACGGCCAAGGTGAATATCAACCCCCGAATGACCGCCCGTTAACCCGGTGAGTGAAATTTTCAAACCAACGTAACCCGGTGGGATCGCTTCTTCAGAATAAGAGCCTTCTGCCGTAACATCTATACCACCGGCACAGCCAATGGTAAGTTCATCATCATCTTCTGTATCAAGGTTGAGTAATATTTTCCCTTCGAGTAATCCGCCTTTTAATTCTTTGGCGCCGGTCATGCCTGTTTCTTCGTCAATGGTAAAAAGTGCTTCAATAGCAGGATGTTCAATATCTGTTGATGCCAGCAACGTCATGATGGCGGCCACGCCTATACCATTATCGGCGCCGAGTGTAGTACCCTTAGCTTTTACCCAATCTCCATCGGTAAACATTTCGATCCCCTGCGTTTCAAAATCAAAACTCGTATCGGCATTTTTCTGGTGAACCATGTCCAGGTGGCTTTGCAAAACCACCGTTTGCCTGTTCTCCATACCCTTGCTGGCGGGTTTCTTAATGATCACATTGCCGGCAGCATCGGCATGCGTGGGCAACTGGAGCTTTTCACCAAATGCCTTCATGAATGCGATTATTTTTCCTTCCTTTTTAGACGCTCTTGGTATGGCATCAATATCTGTAAAATAATTCCATAACACTGCGGGCTGCAATGCCCTTATTTGATCATTCATAAACGATAGTTTTATTCTATTAATATTACTGTTATTCCCAAACCTGTTTGTCAATCTCCAGGTCTTTGTGGCAGCTGTTGCAGCGCCTTACTAAAATTCGGTATTGTTCAAGTGCCAGGCTGGTATCATTTTTTTCAATGGCCGTTCCAATTAAACCCAATGGTTTCTTTAGTTTAACCTCCACATATTCTTTAAATGGTTTTTTTAGTTTACGGTGAGTGGAAAATGTATTGGAAAGCACCTGCAAAACGCTGTCCATCCCGGTGTAGAGCCAATCCGCATCCTTTAAATTCCCGCTTTTAATATGTTCTCCCAATGCCTCCTGGTAAGCCTTAAGGTCAATCATGGCTTCATCCAGGTCTTTAATAGTGGTATGCGTATAGTCGTTTGTTCTGCCGCAGGAATTGCATAATGCAAGCTGGAACAGTAAACTGAAAAATAAGGATCTCATAAACGGCAACAATTTACGCTGCAAATATCATATCAGGCCACGGTAATAACTAATATTATTTTTTCCTGAAATGAATAAGTACCGTAGCGTTTTTCTGCTTGCTGGATGAAATAAATACTTCATACCTTTCTTTGTTCCCGGTAATTACCATCAGCGATGTATTGGGCGGAATGGATCCCAGGTTCTCGGCCACCATTGTAATTTCGTGAAGCGGTTCATTTTCATTCAGCTCAAGCTTAAAACTAAGCGGTTTTTCCGAGAGGCCTGCACGGGAAACAAGAAGTTTGCTGTTATGATAGATGCTCACGGTATCCCCATCGATCTCTCCATTGTCGTACAATTTCAATTCAAGCGTGCTGGCCGAAGTAAAAATCTCTTTTGCAATACTGTTTTTCCGTTCTGTAAGCACAAGTGGTTTTATTGTTGCGGGTTTTCTCTCTTTTACAGGAGTAGTGGATACTATGGGAACATTTTTCCGTTCCGGCAATTTTTCTGCTGCTTTTTGTGCTGGTGCTGGCTTTGTTTTAGGTGCCGATACTGGTTCCTTCAGCACGATCTTTTCCGGCTGCTTAATAACAGGAACCGGAGGTTGCGCTTTCTTTACTTCAACGGGCTTCATAATTTCTGCGGGTGTACATTCGGCGATGCTGATATCGTCCATGGCAAAATCGTTTCCACATCCACCCGGGGCAAGATCCTTAATACGCAGTTCCACCTTACCGGCATCGGGCCCGGTTTCAAAAAAAGCCGCATATTTAAACCACCGGGGTTCCTGCATGTTTGGTATATACCCGGTATTAAAACCCCCAAGCTTATTTCCTGCAGTACTCAAACTCACTTCCACCAGGGGCAAAGAAGGGATACAACCATTGCTGCCTACGCAAATATTGATCAGCCACAGAGATACCTCATATCTTGTATTTGGTTTCAGCCCGGTTATATAGGTAATAAAAAACGTACCCGGTTTGTAAGAAGCATTTACCAGCAGCATTTGTCCATTCACATCACCCGTTGTATGATCTTCTTTCAACGGGTACCAGTTTCCCATAAAACAGGTGGAAGTGGAGGAAGAAAAGCTCATATGCCCATCATCGGGGCACCGGTCGTTGATGACCTGGTAAGCTTTCAGATCTGAAAGATTAAACAACTGGGGATGCTCTGCCGTACCAAAATCTATTTTAACCACCTGCCGTTTAGTTTCACAATCATTTTGTTGGGCATACAGCCGCAGGGGCATGAAACTGCCGGCAAAAAACAGGATTAGAATGTACGGTGCCAGCTGCATAATTAATTGATAAATGTAGAAATTGAAATTAAGCTAACCACTACTAATATCTCAAGAAATTATGCCATTGGTAAATTGAAAGGATACTATCAATCATTATATTTATCAGCGGTTACCAGTTATTGTTAGCAAACCTTACCAGGTCTTTCAGGGTAACCAGTCCTACGAGATTGCCATTTTCTGTTATCAGCAGGGACTGAAAGCCGCTCTCAGAAAGGGTTTCAAACGCTTTATCCACCGTATCGGTTTTGCTGAGTGTAAAAACCAGCTTGGTCATGATATTTTCAATTTTAAAATCCTCTTCAAGCGAGGATAGGCTTAGAAACTTGTTATTTTCCATTTTCCCGGAAAAATAACGTACCACGTCCGATACGCTGACAATACCCACCGGAACGCTTCCATCGGTTACAGGGATATGGTGTACCCCAAAATTGGTGAAAAATTGGGCTAACTGGCTTAAACTGTTGTTTTTATTAGCTACCACCAGGTTAGTTGTCATAATTTCGGAGAGATGTGTATTTTTGTTCATATTGATGATTTTTTATATAGCAAAATTTGCGAATTATTAGCAAACTTCATATGACATGGCTCATTGTTTTGCATGATTTGAGGCTAAACATCAAATAGTTTGAAAATGATGGGCATTATTGGGCATTTTCCCTTATCTTTGCGCCCCGAAAAGTAAATTTCTTTTCAAACAAACATTTCCCACAGGGCTCAAAAAGTTCCCCGTCTGTTCGGGGGCGCCAGCAGGGAGTAACGATAACAAGTTATATAATGCCAAAGGTTAAAACCAACAGCAGCGCCAAGAAGCGCTTTAAAGTTACCGGTGGAGGTAAAATCACTTTCCAAAAAGCTTTCAAACGTCACATTCTTACAAAAAAATCTACCAAACGCAAGCGTAATATGCGCAAAGATGGCGTGGTATCCGATGCCAACATGCATTTTGTAAAACGTTTATTGGGCATGAAATAAGCCAAACGAAAGAAACATCATCAACCTTTAACTTTAAAAAAAATTAAGATATGCCACGTTCAGTAAATGCAGTAGCCAGCAGGGCCCGCCGCAAAAGGGTCTTAAAAGCCGCAAAAGGCTATTATGGCAAACGTAAAAATGTTTATACCGTTGCCAAAAACGTAATGGAAAAAGGCCTTACCTATAGTTATGTAGGCCGCAAAGTAAAAAAACGCGATTACCGTTCACTCTGGATCGCACGTATCAATGCCGCCGTAAGGGCCGAGGGAATGACTTACAGCGAATTCATTCACAAACTGAATGCAAAAGAAATAGGGCTTAACCGTAAAGTACTGGCCGACCTGGCCATGAATGAGCCGGAATCTTTTAAGGCCCTGGTTAATTCTGTAAAATAATTTTACCCAAACCAACTGATAACCGCTTTGTTTTTTACGGAGCGGTTTTTTTATTTTATATATTTGCTGATTCTCATCACACTCTAAAATGGCTTTCAACTTGAAAGGGATGAACAATACTTACAGCGACCTGGTACAGCAAACCTTTAATTTTCCGCAGGAAGACCTTAAAGTAAAAGACAATTACCTTGAATTTAACGGGCTCGACCTTAAAAAACTGATCGATAAGTACGGTACACCCATGAAACTGAGTTACCTGCCCAAGATCGGCATGCAGATAAATAAGGCCAGGAAAATGTTTGCCAATGCCCTTAAGAAACATAAATACGAAGGACAGTATTATTATTGCTATTGCACCAAGAGCTCCCATTTCAGTTTTGTACTGGAAGAATCGCTCAAACATAATATTCACATCGAAACCTCCTTTGCTTACGATATCGAGATCATCAATGCCCTCTATAAGCGCAGGAAGATCAACAAAGACATCTTTATTGTATGCAACGGGTTCAAACAGAAAGGTTATACCAGCCGCATTGCAAAGCTGATCAACTCCGGCTTCAAAAATGTTATTCCCGTTCTCGATAACAAAGAAGAATTGAAGATGTACAAACGGAGCATTAAAACAAAGGAACCTTTCAAACTGGGAATCCGCATAGCGGCAGAAGAGGAGCCTTCTTTTCCTTTTTATACCTCCAGGCTGGGCATCAAAGCAAAAGACGTACTGGAATATTATGTTGATGAAATTGAAGGCTACGAAGATAAATTCCAGCTTAAGATGCTGCATATTTTTCTTAACAAAGGCATCAAAGACGATATCTATTACTGGTCAGAACTTCAGAAAAGCATCAACCTCTACTGCCAGCTAAAGAAAATATGTCCCGAACTTGATTCCATTAATATCGGCGGCGGCTTCCCCATCAAGCATTCCCTGGCGTTCAATTACGATTACCAGTTTATGATCAACGAGATCGTGGGAACCATCAAAAACGCCTGCAAAAAAGCAAAAGTGCAGATGCCCGATATTTTTACAGAATTTGGCAGCTACACCGTAGGAGAAAGCATGGCACATATCTATAGCGTTATTGGAGAAAAAAACCAAAACGACCGGGAAACCTGGTATATGATCGACTCTTCCTTTATAACCACCTTGCCTGACACCTGGGGCATAGGAGAAAAATTTCTGATGCTGCCGGTAAATAAATGGAACAATGAATACCAGCGGGTGGTTTTAGGTGGTATTACCTGCGATGGCCACGATTATTACGATTCAGAAGAACATATCAACGAAGTGTTTCTTCCCAAAATAAAAAATACCAATGGGGATGAGGAAAGCAATAAAGAACCCCTTTATGTCGGCTTTTTTCATACCGGCGCTTACCAGGACCAGATCAGCGGTTATGGAGGCATCAAACATTGCCTCATCCCTTCGCCCAAACATATTATTATAGGGCAGGACAAAAACGGTAAATTAACAGACTGGGTATATGCCAAGGAGCAAACTGCCCAGAGTATGCTTAAAATTTTGGGATATTAGGCAACAAAACCCTATTAAAAAGCATCTTTAGGCATGATTATGGTACTAAAGCTGACTGCAGCAACTAAAATTGACCCTGTACTTGCATAAGTGGGCGTTTTTTGTAATTTTGCAGCAATATTTCATCCACATTCTTTTTCCATCGTCCTATACAGTTTTATGCATTGATCCTGTATACTGGCGTATAAACGATTGAAAAATAACTCAAATGAAATTGACAAGAAAATACTGCTTTGCCGCCTGCCTTTCCATGTTGATCGCCAGCATGAATATTTCATGCCAGAAAGAACTGCATGGCGGACTTTACCCGGCCGGGCCAGTTGATACCACCGGTAATCTACCCACCAATACTTCAATAGACAGCATTTATATCAACAGCATCGCAAGAACAAGATTAAACGGAAGCCAGTACGACACGATTGTAAAAACCCTCTTCACTTACGATGAACAACGCAGGCTCAAGGGCTGGAGAGATTTCCCGGTAACCAATGCAGATTACCTGGAAAGCATGGAATTTTCTTATAACGGAACCGACACGCTGCCATACCAGGCAAAGTATACACATAAAAATGCGTCGGCCAGCGATTCTGTAATTGAAACGCACCATTTCTTCTTTGATGCAGCTGCCAGGAAAACAAAGGACTCTGTTATAAAAACTACCAGTTCTTCTCCGGATACAGGCGGCTGGGTAGACAGGTATTATTACCTACCGGGAAAATCTGTTACCATTGGCAGGTGGGAAGACCGGAATGGCGTTTATGATTATGCCGATACCGCCACGCTGGATGCCAATAATAATATCGTTTCTGCAAAATTCTTTTCTGGTTCAAACTATGAGTATATCCTGCAGTGTACTTACCAGTACGATAATAAATCTCATCCCTTTTCAAGAACAAATATTTATAAGGCAATTCCAAAAAACATTGGGGGAGGCTTTCCGCATAAGTACCATGCCTTCAACAATATCACTTACCAGAAACTCGACTACTTTAACATCAATTATGTTGATGAAATCAGCAACACCATAACCTACAACAGGTTTAATTTGCCGATCCTTATAGACAGGGCATCGAACCAGGGCAGTTCGTTCAGGCTGTTTCTTACATACAGAAGTCTTAATTGATTCCTAATGCCCTTTGGCAAAATTCTTTTCGCCGGCACGGATAGCAACAGGCAGATCGTTTTCCCGGGGAGGGATAGGGCAGTTGTATCCCGTAGCGTAAGCACAATAAGGATTATAAGCTTTATTGAAATCGAGCAGTAACCGGTTGTTCTTAATATCCTGTACATAAAACTCGATATATTTTCCGCCACCATAACTCTCCTCACCACTGGTTAGATCGGTGTAGGGTACAAACAGGTAATCTTTATACT
Source organism: uncultured Chitinophagaceae bacterium (assembly GCA_963754695.1). Classification (GTDB taxonomy): domain Bacteria; phylum Bacteroidota; class Bacteroidia; order Chitinophagales; family Chitinophagaceae; genus Ferruginibacter. The sequence goes on along the minus strand of CAVWGU010000009.1, from coordinate 389,600 downwards.
GTGGATTGTTCAGGAGATCCTGGCTCCGGTAAACAGTAAGCTGCAGCAGGGTATCATGTATTTTAAAATGCAGGGTGCCGTACCGGAAGTACCTGGGTGTACGTTTACCCGAGGTTTTCATAATAAAACCAATGCTATCATTTATTTTGGAGAAGCTGGCTGTAACGCGGTATTGAATATTGGGTTTAAAAAAACGGAAATAAACCCGGTCGTGGCCTTTTACCACTTCGTGCGTATCAACATATTGTTTCCAGTAGGAATTGATGTGGGAGTTGTACGACTTTTTTTGGGCATTCAGCTGAATGCAGAAAAATATAAATACCGGCAGCAGGATATATCTTTTCATCAATTCATCATTAACACGTTTACACTCCTTTGCAGAATGTTGAAGGCGATCTCGGCCATCAGGTTCTCTTTGTCAAGTGTGGGATTTACTTCGGTTATTTCAAAACAGCAAACTTTACGGTTTTGCATGAACTTACTGATAAGATCTTCCGCCTCCCGCTCCTTAAGCCCGTTGCTCACGGGTGTTCCTGTTCCTTTAGAAATAGACGAATCCAGGCTGTCCACATCAAAGCTTACATAAATATCTGTACAGTCGCCCAGGTAACGGAGAACTTTGCGGCTTACATTCTCTGCACCAATACGCCTCAGTTCGCCCGTGGTGATCACCTTCATACCATGTTTTTCTATCAGGGCTTTTTCTTCTTTTTCGTAATCACGCAAAGAAATGAACACCACATCTTCAGGCAAAACCTTTGGCATGATCTTGCCAATACCTTTCATTTCATCCCACATTTTTACCGTTTTTTCATCCACTTCATGCGTTTTACATTCCTTATTATCTTCTCCTATTACAGCTGCCATTGGCATACCATGCATGTTGCCCGATGGGGTGGTATAAGGCGTGTGGAGGTCGGCATGCGCATCGATCCAGATGACGCCCAGTTTACTCTTGGGTTTGGCTATTTTGATACCTGTAATGGTGCCGCCTGCCGTACTGTGATCGCCGCTTAGGATCACAGGCAAAAAATTGTTTTTGATCGTTTCACTCACCACTTTGCTGAGTTTATGGTAAATATCCACCACGCCGTGTATGCGCTTGGCATACGGGGAATTGATGGGCTCAAATAACAATTGGTTGGCCACTTCAATTTTTTCGGATGGAAAATGAACAAAGAAATTGCTCATAAAATCAAGTGCAGCTATCTTAATGGCATCCACACCCAGGCTTGCACCACGTGTGCCTGCACCAATTTCTGATGGTACTTCTATCAGTTTTATATTCTTCATATGGATTACAAATGTACGTTATTAGCTTCTAACGGATTTTTGCCATACAGCGTACCTGTACAGGCAATTATTTTGAACCGTGTAAACATTTCCTCCGTATACCATTGTTCTTTATGGGTTTTACGGATCACTTCTGCATGCTGCCTGGTACTGTAGGCAAATGCTTTCATCAAGTCCATATTCTTCCAAATGCTGAATGTGGCCTGCTTGACCCAGGGAATTTCGCCCACGCCAAAAGAAAGAATGAAACCATCCGCCTTTTTTACATTTTCTGAAACTGCCGGAACGTTTTTCCAGAAATTTTTTAACCGGCTTAAGCGGATAGTGGCCCTGGTAAGTACTGCAACCGCACCCGTATGCCCGGTTTTCGGGGTATTTTCAAAAAGAGCAACTCCATCCCATTTTCCCTTACTGTCAAGGGGTTCCAAAATAAAAGAGCAAACCTCACAGCTAAAAAAGCGTAACCATTTGCTTATAAAGCCGGGATGCAGTTGTTCCCTATTGACCTGTTGCTGCACTGTAAAAATGGCCCATTGCTGCAGATCGGGAACCTTATCGAAACTCCCGCTTTTTCCACTACCCATCAGCTTGTAAAAAATAATATCCCTCCTGATCCAAAAAGGTATATGAAAAACAGCCATTGAAAGTAGGGCAAGAGGGATAAACCTTTTTCTGTATCGTATAATGGTTAATGTTGCCTGCATGCTGCAATTTCAAATAAAAAAGCCGTCAGAAAAAATCTAACGGCTTTAAATTATCTTAGCTGGAGGTTTAAAACTGCTCCAGTTTGCTGAAGAAAAAGTCGCCTTCGATCCTGGCATTTTCATCGCTGTCGCTGCCATGTATGGCATTTTCGCCTACAGATGTGGCAAATTTCTTACGAATGGTGCCTTCCTCTGCGTTGGCAGGGTTGGTGGCGCCGATCAGTTTACGGAAATCTTCCACGGCATTGTCCTTTTCAAGGATAGCTGCAGTAATTGGCCCACGGCTCATAAAATCCACCAGTTCGCCATAGAAAGGCCTTTCTTTATGAACTTCATAGAATTGGCCTGCTTTTTCGCGGCTCAGGTGGGTCATTTTCATTGACACTATTCGGAATCCGGCTGCATTTATCATCTGCAGGATAGCCCCTGTATGTCCTTTTTCAGTGGCATCGGGCTTGATCATCGTAAAGGTTCTGTTGCTCATTACTCAAAAATTTTGGGCGCAAAGATAAGAATTTATGGCCAAAGCCCCCTATGTTAAACAATGCTTGTATATGCTCCGGGGAAAGTCTTTTCCCTATCCGCTTTTTCAATTACGCATTGTCCGTTTTATTGCCTACTTTTGCGCCGTTTTTATGAAACCGGTAAGCGAATTATATCAGGAACTGAAACAGAAGAAAAAAGTGCTGATCACCATGCACCAGAAGCCCGATGGCGATGCGATGGGATCGGCGCTTGGCCTGTACCATTTTATGAAGCAGTTTGGCCATGAGCTTACTGTTATTTCACCAACCAACTGGGCCTCATTTTTAAACTGGATGCCAGGCTGCGAAGTGGTATTGGATTTTGAAAAATATGCCGATAAGGCCAGGGCTACGCAGGCCATCAGGGAAGCAGACTGGCTCTTTTGTCTCGATTTTAACACCCTGAACCGTACCAAAAATATGGAACCGGCGCTTGCAGCAGCAAACGGCAAAAGAATTTTAATAGATCATCATCAGCAACCACAAACAGAAATGTTTGCGTATGGGCAAAGCGATATCTCCAAAAGTTCCACAGCCCAAATGGTATATGAGTTTATCAAATATTCGGGGTTTGAAGACCTTATCAATGCTGAAGTGGCCGAATGTATTTATGCCGGCGTGATGACAGATACCGGTTCATTCCGTTTTCCCAGCACCAGCGCCGATGTGCACAGCCTGGTATCTGACCTTATGCACAAGGGGCTCCAGCATAGTAAGATACATGAAGCCATCTTTGATAATTTTTCAGAAAACCGCCTTCGTTTCATCGGAAACGTACTGCTCAACCGGATGGAGGTTTTTTATGAATATAATACAGCGCTGCTTGCCATACCGCAGGGCGACCTGCTGAAATACGATATCAAAACCGGCGATACCGAAGGACTGGTCAATTACCCTTTAAGTATTGAAGGCATTAAACTGGCAACCATCATTATCGACAGGGGAGAAGAACGAAAACTCTCGTTCAGGAGCAAGGGCAGTTTTGATGTAAATATTTTTGCCAGGAAATATTTTGGCGGCGGCGGGCATAAAAATGCTGCCGGAGGGCAAAGTACAAAAGAAATCGATGAAGTGATCAGGGATTTTATTGCCGCCATGAAAGAACACCGGCAGGAGCTAAGTACATATCAATTCTAACATAAAACACAAATAAATAAACAATGAGAAAAATTTCTTTTTTGCTGATGGCAGTCGTTCTGTTACTTTCAGCGTGTAAGGAAGCCTTTAAAAAAGGTAAAGACGGGCTGGAGTATAAAATTATTTCCGGCAAAGGCGGAGCCGATTTAAAACCCGGCAATTTCATGCAAATGCATATTGGCCAGTATTACAACAACGGCAAGAAAGACTCCCTGCTGTCTGATACGAGGAACGAACAGGGCCCAATGATTCAGCCTTTCGACAGCCTGGGTATGCCCCCGGCTTATTATGCTATTATGAAGGGCATGAAAAAGGGAGACAGCCTGGTGATACGCCTCATTACGGATTCCCTTATGAAGAAAAACCCCATGGGAATGCCTCCTTTTGTAAAGAAAGGCCAATACCTGGTAACCACGGTTAAACTAATGAACATCTTTACCAGCAAAGAACAGGCCGATAGCGCCTATAAAGCTGAAATGGTTTTTGCAGATGCACGTATGAAGAAGAAGGCTGAAGAGCAACTAAAGATAGACGACAAGACCCTTACAGATTACCTGTCCAAGAACAATATAAAAGCACAAAAGTCGCCTGAGGGTGCCTACGTGGAAATCCTTAATGAGGGTGCCGGGCCGCTTATTGATACCAATGTAATTGTAAAAACAAATTACACAGGCAAGACAATGGATGGAAAAACATTTGATTCCAATACCGATCCAGCATTCAATCATATGGAGCCGTTAAATGTAAATATGACAAATGATATGAACCTGGGCAACCCTGTTATAAAAGGCTGGACCGATGGGTTGAAATTATTAAAGAAAGGATCAAAAGCAAAGTTTTATATCCCGTCTTCACTGGCTTATGGCCCTCAGCCTCCCGGCCCTGAAATCCCTGTAAATGCAAACCTTGTATTCGATATAGAAGTGATCGACATACTCACTAAAGAGCAGGCAAAAGCAGAAGTGGAAGTGCAGCGTAAAAAAATGATGGAAATGCAGAAGCGCTATATGGACAGCATCAGTAAAGTACAGGCTGATACTGCCGGAAAAAAATAACAGGTTATACAGATCTAAAAGAACCGCCTTTTACCCGGCGGTTTTTTTATACCTTTCCGTTAAGGCAATGGCTTCCATGGCCTCTTTTACATCGTGGACACGCAGCATGCAAGCGCCATTCTGAAGGGCAATGGTATGCATCACCGTACTGCCGTTCAATGATTCGGCTGCCGTAATACCCAGTGTTTTATAAATGCTGCTCTTCCGGGAAAGCCCGGCCAGTATAGGCTTTTCGAGCATATTGAAGATCTGCAAATTTTTTAATAACCAGAAATTCTGGTCAATTGTTTTGCCAAAACCAAACCCGGGGTCTACAATGATATCAGTAATTCCGGCCTTTTGGCACTCATCTATTTTAGCAATAAAAAAATCAAGTATCTCTTTCAGGATGTTATCATAAACCGGGTTTTGCTGCATGGTCTCGGGTGTACCTTTCATATGCATGCACACATAAGGTACGCCCAGTTCCGCCACCGTGCGGATCATTTGTGCATCCATATTTCCTGCACTTATATCGTTTACCATATGTGCCCCTGCAAGCACAGCTTCCCTTGCCACCAAACTGTGGTAGGTGTCCACAGATATAAAAACAGCAGGATGATTATTTGCAATATGTTCAATAAAAGGTAATATCCGCTCCAGCTCTTCTTTCGCAGCTATCCGGAGACTACCGGGCCGGGTGCTTTGCCCGCCCACATCAATGATAGCAGCGCCCTGCTCCACCATTTGCCTTATTCTTTCAAACACATTTTCATCATCCAGATCCCCTTTGTAAAAAGAATCGGGGGTAGCGTTTAAAATGCCCATTACAATGGGCTGTTCGGCGCTCAGAATTTTACCTTTGCAGTTTATTGTAAACATTAAAAAGCTTGTTGTATTTTTGAAAGGTTGCAGGACCCGCCCGGTAACCTTTTTTGCAAACATAAAACAGTAATGACAACAAACGAACAATACGACCAGGTAATAGCACAGTGCCGCAATACTTTTTTGCAGAAAACGGCCGATTACGGCACTTCGTGGCGGGTGTACCGCACCATTTCTGTGGCCGACCAGATATACATCAAAGCCAAACGCATACGCACCATCCAGCAAAAAAAAGAACAGAAAATTGGCGATGATATTAAAAGCGAATTCCAGGGCATTCTCAACTATGCCATCATTGGCCTGGTACAGATCGATATCAACCAGGATGAGCCCGAAGAACTGGATCCATCCATTGTGCAAAAAATGTACGACGAAAAAGTACAGGTGGCAAAGAAGCTTATGCAGGATAAGAACCACGATTATGGAGAAGCCTGGCGGGAAATGAGCCAGGAAAGTTTTGCAGATTTAACCCTTGCTAAAATTCAACGGATAAAACAGATCATTGCAAACGAAGGGAAAACAATGATCAGTGAAGGCATAGATGCAAATTTTTACGACATTTTGAATTATGCCGTATTTGCCCTTATCTTAATCAGCGAAGGAAAACATTAAATATGAAAACAGTTTTAAACATTGCCAGGATATTAGCGGGAGGCTTATTCATCTTTTCCGGACTGGTAAAAGCTATTGACCCGTTGGGACTTGCCTATAAGATGCAGGAATTTTTTGAAGCCTGGGCAAACAGCGGTTTCCTTAAAAGCCTCATGCTTTCGCTCAATGACCATGCACTGAGTTTTTCCATTATCATGATAACCCTGGAAGTGGCGGTGGGCGTTGCATTGATCGTGGGCTGGCAAAGAAAATTCATTACCTGGGTATTACTGCTGCTGATCCTGTTCTTTACCTTCCTGACGGCATATGTACTTTTTAGCGGAAAGATAAGGGCCTGTGGATGTTTTGGCGATTGCATTCCACTTACACCGATACAAACATTCTCAAAAGATATCATCCTTTTACTGCTTTCGCTTTTGCTTGCATTTAACTGGAAACTCATCAGGCCGCTTGCAAAACCGTATATCGCCGGCAGCATTGTATTGGCAGCGGTATTGGGTACTTTATTTTTGCAATCCTATGTTCAAAAACATTTGCCGGTAAAAGACTGCCTCCCTTTTAAACCCGGTAATGATATACTGGAGCTGCGTAAAATGCCAAAAGATGCCATCCCCGATAAGTACGACTATGTTTTTGTATATGAAAAAAACGGGGAGAAGAAAGAGTTTAAAGTGAACAGCCTGCCCGACAGCAGCTGGAAATATGCCGACCGCAAACAAATTTTGATCGAAAAAGGAAAAAATAATGTACCACTAATAAACGATTTTTCATTTACCAGCTCCTCCGGAAACGATACAACTGAAGCGATCTTAAGCCAGCCCGGATCTTATTATATTCTATTTATCCAGCACCTGGATAAGTACCCGGCTAATTGGAAAGAAGATAAAAGGGTGGTGGAAGATGCCGTAAAAAATAATGTACCACTATATATCGTAACATCGCAGCGCACAATAGTAGAAAAAAGATTCCCTGGATTGCCTGTTTTTACCTGCGATTTTACGGCGATCAAAACAGCGGCAAGGGCGAACCCAACTTTGTATTTAATGAAAGGGCCGGTGATTCAAAAAAAATGGGGCTGGGCCGATTTTGATGATGCAGAGATTGGTTACTAGTAAAAGGTTCTTTAGAGGTGACACCTTTTAAAAAGCTATCCCCTCTAAAGAACTCAATAATCTATAATTTAACAATCAATAATTTCCTTGAATTACCTCATAAAAAAAATATTTTATTCATTATTGGTGCTGCTGGGTGTGGTGGTGCTGGTATTTATCATGTTCCAGGGAATGGGCGATCCTGCAAGGCTCATTGTGGGGCAAAGCGGCGATAAAAAAACAATGGACAATATCCGGAAAGACCTTTACCTCGATCAGCCAAAATGGAAACAGTTCCTGCTTTATCTCAATGATGTTTCGCCGGTTGCCATTCATACTGAAAGTGAAATTGAATCCAAACAGCTTAAAGGGCTATTCATTGGTGGCAATACAAAACTGGCTATAAAAATACCTTATCTCCGGCGCAGTTACCAAACTAAAAAAGATACCATCAGTGTATTGGCAGATGCATTTCCCGGAACATTAGTGCTGGCAAGCTCAGCCATGCTGTTTGCCTGTATTATTGGAATTTTACTGGGGGTGCTGGCAGCAGTAAAAAAAGGAACCTGGATCGATGGCACAGCGGTTTTCAGCAGCATTGCCGGTATCAGCGCTCCTTCGTTTTTTATGGCCATCATCATAGCTTATTTCTTTGGGATCGTGCTGCATAAATACACCGGCCTCAACATTACTGGAAGCCTGTTTGAAACAGATGAGATCACCGGGGAGAAGTACATGTCGCTGAAAAACCTGGTACTGCCTGCATTAACGCTCGGCATCAGGCCGCTGGCCATCATAACGCAACTTACACGCAGCAGCATGCTTGATGTGCTGCAGCAGGATTATATCCGTACAGCTTATGCAAAAGGGATCAGCAAAAATGCGGTTATTTTCAAACACGCCCTGCGCAATGCACTTAACCCCGTTATAACAGCCGTTACAGGCTGGTTTGCCGAACTCCTGGCAGGTTCATTTTTTGTGGAGTATATTTTTGGCTGGAAAGGGATCGGGAAACTAACCGTTGATGCCCTTGAAAAACTGGATTATCCTGTAGTGATGGGTGCCGTGCTTTTTAGTGCATTTATTTTCATTCTCATCAATTTTTTTGCCGATATGCTTTACAGGCTGGCAGATCCAAGGGTGGCTCATTGAGCCTGCTTCCATATCCTGTAAACAACCCCACTGAAATCATCACTAACCAGCAGGGCGCCATCGGGCATTTCCAGTACATCAACCGGCCGGCCCAGTACTTCGCCATCGGGCTGAAGCCAGCCACTGGCAAAATTTTCATAAGACAAAGCTTTCCCGTTTTCATCAAGTTTTACCAGCGATACACAATACCCAACCGGTTTGCTGCGGTTCCAGCTTCCGTGCTCCGCAATAAAAAGCTGGTTCCTGTAGGCAGCGCCAAAAGCATCACCGGTATAAAAACGCAAACCCAATGCAGCCACATGTGCACCCAGCCGCTGCACAGGTGCTGTGTAATCATCACAACTCCTGTTTTTCCCGAACTCTTCATCGGTTAAATTTCCCTGGTGGCAATACGGAAATCCAAAATGCATTCCGGCAACTGCTGCCGTGTTCAATTCATCCGCAGGAATATCATCGCCCAGGTTATCCCTTCCATTATCTGTAAACCAGATATGTTTGGTTACCGGGTGCCAGGTAAAGCCAACGGTATTACGGATGCCCCTTGCAAAAATTTCTGGTTTGCTGCCATCCACATTCATTCTTGTAATGCTGGCATAGATACTGTCTTCTTCATCGCATACATTACAGGGTGCGCCCACGGGTACATACAGTTTACCATCGGGGCCAAATGCTATAAATTTCCAGCCATGATGCGTGTCTGTTGGAAATTGATCGTACACGGTAACCGGCAGCGGAGGGTTCGAAAGCCGGGATTCTATATTTTCTAATTTTAAAACAGATGAAACGGTTGCTACGTACAAATTTCCATCCTTAAAAGCAACGCCATTGGGCATTTCATATCCACTGAGCAAAGTGTACACTTTATCGGAACGCCCGTCTTTATTCTCATCAACCACTGCATATACTTTATCTTCTCCGCGGTTACCAACATATAAAATGCCTGAAGGGGAGAGGGTCATGCTCCGGGCATTGGGCACTTCGGCATATACGCCAATACGGAATCCTGGCGGAAGTTTAATTTTTTCGAGATGGTATTTTTTTGCCAGCTTCCCCGTATCGGTACTTGACAATACGGTTTGTGGCTTATTTGACCTGTTGCCCCCGCAGGAATAAAAAAAAGCAGCACCCGCCAGAAAAATTACAGCCAAAAAGTATTTCATACACTGATTTAAAAAAGGGTTTGTAACCCGTTACAGAATTTTGCTTCATGCTCGAGCAGCCATTTTTTTCGCCACAGCCCCCCGGCATAGCCCACGAGGGTTCCATTACTACCTATCACCCGGTGACAGGGCACGATGATCGCAATATTATTTTTTCCATTGGCTGTGCCCGCTGCCCTGATAGCTTTTACATTTCCCAGGCGCCTGCTCAATTCATGGTAACTGATGCGCTTCCCTACGTTGATATTGCAGAGTTCGGCCCATACTTTTTGTTGAAAATCTGTTCCTTGCTGCCCAAGCGCCAGGTCAAATTTCAGGTTCTTCCCGGAAAAATAATTGTCCAGCTGGGCTATACATTTTTCCAGGAGTGGAACCGTAGTTTCAAACAGTCGCAGATCCTGTTCTACTTCATCTGCTTTCTCTTCATTTATAAATGAAACCCCTGTAATGGCATCAGCATTTGCAGCAATCTTTATTGTGCCAACCGGGGATTTATACAACACCGTTTCTTCCATATATTAAAGTTACATAAAAGGTCATTTGTAAAGCGGTTCCATCTATCTTTGCAGAAGTATATGGACGAAATACACAATAAGGAAAGTAATTATTACGAAAAAGCCATGGCAGCCGTGGCCGATCCTTACCGTATGAGTATTTTGCAGGAAATCAGGCAAAAGGGAACGATTCGCTGCTGCGATGTTGTGGAGCTTACCGGCCTCTCTCAACCCACCTGCAGCCATCACATCAAATTATTGTCGGAAAGCGAACTGATCGAAAGCCGCAAGGAAGGACGGAATAATTTTTTTACGCTTAACCGGGAAAACTTCAAAAGACTGGGAAAATTTCTGGAACAATTTGCTTCTGCTTAAATCAATTGCCCCGGCTTAAAAACCCGGGGCAATTTATTGAAAAACCCCTGCAAGACTGCAGGGGCCTTACCTTAAAAACCAAACCAACTCAAGGTAATCAACTGTATGTATCTAAAAACTAATTACTGAATGGTTATTTGCCTGGCCTCAGGCTTTGCAGTTTCTTTTTTGGGAAGATCCAGTTTCAGGATACCATTTTCGTAACGGGCATTGATCTTTTCGGCATCAATTTTTTCGTCAATGGTAAAGCTGCGTTTAAATGCTTTATGGCTGAATTCCCTGCGGATCAGCTTGCCCAAATCTTCCGGCTTTTCTTCTTGCTTTTCTGTGCTGATGGTAAGCATGTTTCCATCGAGGTTCACTTTGAAATCAGGTTTTTCAAATCCAGGCGCACTTAATTCAAGCAGGTACCTGTTTTCCTGTTCTGTAATGTTTACCGGTGGAAAATGCAATACATCTTCTCTCACAGTTTTGCTGAGTGTGGATGGCAATTCATTGAAAATTTCATTCATTAATCCATCAAGTGTTTTACTGAAATTGCTGTTTGTTCTAACTAACATGGCTTTGTAATTTTAAATTTTTTATGTTCGGTTACGCATTCATCCTCTCAAAATGTATTCCATGCAAATTTTTGAGACAATTATTCAATTTCATTTGAAATTTTGACGCCATTATGTCAATTTTCCAACTGCATCATTGACATGTTGTCGTAATTACTTTCTTTATATTGAAAGTTTTCGATTGTTATTACATGTTAACGCTGTAATTTTGTGCCTTAAAAAATAAATTTCAAAATATGTATCCAGAAGAAATAGTTATTCCAATGAAAGAGGAATTGACAGAAAATGGTTTTAAAGAATTGCTCACCGCCACTGATGTTGAAAATGTACTGGCAGAAAAAGGCACTACGCTGGTAATGATCAATTCTGTATGCGGTTGCAGCGCCGGTACAGCAAGGCCCGGCACGTTGCTGGCTGTACAAAATGCAGCAAAAAAGCCAGATAATATCACTACGGCTTTTGCAGGATTTGATATTGATGCGGTAAAAAAGGTAAGGGAACATTTACTTCCTTATCCGCCCTCATCTCCTGCAATAGCCCTGTTTAAAGATGGTAAACTGGTTCATTATATTGAGCGCCACAATATAGAAGGAAGAAGCGCCCAAATGATAGCAGATAACCTCATGGGTGCTTTTGACACACATTGTAATTAAAAAAATACTTCTTTTTAAATTATTTATCCTCCTGTAATTAAAACAGGAGGATTATTTATGCCCATAAATAATGCTGTCGGAAAAAGATCATAACATTTCTCACAGGATATTAGCCAGGCCAAACATGCATATAAAAGTAGAAGCAATTGGCCCAAATGTAACTTCTTCCTTTATTTACCGTTACACATAAGAGATACCGGCTATCCTTCCTATTTACCGTCCAATATAAAACATTGTACCTTGTATTGCAAAGTACTTACTTTTGCGAAGTAGTTAATAAAGTATATAACTGCTTATTATTTAGCCCGGCCGCCTAGCCAGCGGCCATCAAAACACAAAGTAAAGTAATGAAAAAACAAATTCTCACAGGCATTTTTGCCCTGCTTGGCCTCTATGGCCTTGCCCAAAATGGAGGTAAAATTTCGGGAAGTCTTAAAGATGGCGGTCAGCAGGCCGTAATTGACGCGGCCTCCGTATCACTGCTTAAAGCCAAAGACTCAGTTCTCGTAAAGACTTCCATCACTGACAAAGACGGTAATTTCTCATTCGAAAACCTTGTTCCGGGCGATTACATCGTGATGGCAACATCGGCCGGTCATGGAAAAACTTACAGCCGTCCATTAAACATTTCCGAAACCATGTCTACAGCCGAAACAGGCGTTTTACAACTGGTTCGAATAAACAAAGACCTGCAAAATGTTACGGTAAGTTCCAGGAAACCGCTTATTGAAAGGAAAATCGACAGAACCGTGGTAAACGTTGAGAATATGATCACTGCAACCGGTGCCAATGCCCTTGAAGTGCTTGAAAAAGCGCCGGGCGTTTCGGTTGATAAAGACGGCAATATCAGCCTGAAGGGAAAACAGGGTGTAATCGTCATGATAGACGGGAAGCCCACTTATATGGCCGGAAACGACCTGGTGAATTTCCTTACCAATATGCCCGCATCAAACCTGGAACAAATCGAAATAATGACCAACCCGCCGGCAAAATACGATGCCGCAGGAAATTCCGGTATCATCAATATCAAAACAAAAAAGAACAAACAAAAAGGCTTTAACGGATCGGTAAGCAGCTCTTATACTCAGGGAGAAAAATACCGCACGTCAAACAGCCTGAACCTGAACTACCGCAATGGGAAAGTCAATGTGTTTGGTACCGTAAACGCAAACTACCGTAATCAAAACCAGTACCTGGATATTAAACGCCAGTACCTGAACAACGATAAAACGGTGAATGCCATTTTTGAACAGAATTCTGTACAAAACCGCCGCAACCAGTTTTATAATTTGAAAACAGGTGCAGATTATTATCTCAGTAAAAAAACAACACTGGGCATTGTATTAACAGGTTATATAGCACCAAGAAAAGTACCGGGATTAAATACCAGTTACCTGCGTAATGCGATTGGCGGGCTTGATTCAACGGTAGTTTCCAACACAAACGAAAAAAGCCAATGGAATCATGGCGGCTTAAACCTCAATATGCGTCATAAATTTGACAGTACAGGCCGTGAACTTACGGCCGACGTTGATTATCTCAAATATGATGCAACCGCAAATAACAGCATTTTAACCCGCAGTTTTTTGCCAAACGGAACAGAAATTTCCAATTATACCATCACCGCAAAACTCCCAAGCGACCTCGAAATTTTCTCGGCAAAAACAGATTACACACAAATGCTGGGTAAAAAAATAAAAATGGAAGCAGGGCTCAAGACCTCTATTGTGCAAACACATAATAAAGCAAACTATTTTAATACTACCGGCAATGTAACCACCGTTGACCTGGAACGTACCAGTAATTTCAATTACAGGGAAAACCTGAATGCGGCCTACGTTAACTTCAGTACCGAAATTAAAAAATGGGGATTGCAGGGTGGATTACGTGCAGAAAACACCAACTACAGCGGATTGCAATATGGAAATGCTTTTCAAAATGATTCTTCTTTCAAAAAGAGTTATACCAGTGCTTTCCCTACCATATTTGTAAGTTATAAGCACAACGATAAGAACCAGTTCGGTTTTTCGTATGGCCGCCGCATCAGCCGCCCCGATTATGAAGACCTGAACCCCTTTATTGAATTCATTGATATCTACACCTATGAGGTAGGCAACCCTTATCTCAAACCCATGTTTGATAATAAATTTGAACTGAGCCATACTTACAATGAATTTTTAACCACTACCCTTAATTATTCAGCAACCAAAGACCTTTTTGGCGACTCATTCGATAAAGAAGGGGATGCCATTGTAGTACGGGGATCGAATTTTGGAAAAGTGCAGCAGGCAGTCCTTTCGGTAAGTGCCCAGGTACCGGTACAAAAATTCTGGCAGATGCAGGTGTATACTGAAGGAAATTACAGGTACCTGCAGGCTCAATTGCGTGGCAAACCAATTGATGTTAGTCTCACCACCTTTTCGGCAAATATCAGCAACCAGTTCACACTTGGAAAAGGCTGGACCGCCGAATTATCCGGTTTTTATGCCTCCGGCGAAGCTGAAAACCAGATCATAATTAACCCCTTGATGCAATTGAATGCGGGTGTGCAGAAGCAGGTTTTAAAGAAAAAAGGAACACTCAAAATAGCATTTAATGATTTTACAGGCCCAATGAAAGTTTCCGGGCACCTCGAAGACCTTTCGCTTGCCAAAGCCAGTTTTGCACAGCGCCGAGATTCAAGGACCGTTGCGGTTAGTTTCAATTACCGCTTTGGAAAACCCATGAAAACAGAAAAACGCAGAACAGGTGGCGCAGGCGATGAGCAAAACAGGGTAGGAGGCGGAAATTGATATGCATAAATTGTCCCGGGATTAAGCCCGGGGCAATTCATATCTTTGTAAAAAATATTTTATGCCTTCATTCGATTTGGTCAGCAAGGTTGACCTGCAAACTCTCGACAATGCCATTAATGTGGTTTCAAAAGAAATTACCAATCGCTTCGATTTCAAAGGCTCTCATATAGTGATAGACCTCAACAAAAAAGATTTTAAATTGAACCTGGAAGCCGACAGTGAAATGAAGATTAACCAGATCGTTGATGTACTCATCAGCCGCAGCATGAAGCAGGGCCTGGCTGCAGAAGTTTATGACCTGGGCAAAGAGCCTTTTGTAAGCGGCAAGATTACAAAAAAAGAAATAGCCGTACGCAATGGTATCAAACAGGAGGATGCTAAAAAAATTGTGAAACTCATAAAAGACAGCGGACTAAAAGTTCAGGTTGCCATCATGGACGATATCATCAGGGTTACAGGAAAAAAAATTGACGACCTGCAGGATGTGATACAAGCCAGTAAAGGATGGAACATCGGCATTGCCCTGCAATATGTAAATATGAAAAGCTAATGCGTATGAAGCATTAAGAATGACAAATATGACCTGGTAGGGTGCCCCGGAAATCCGTAATACATCATTCCATATTTTTTAGCCTTTCTTCCTGCTAAATTGTGTTTTTTCCTTACCTTTGCATACTTTTAAAAAAATATACGGCAAAATCCGTATTAAAACTAAATTTAACATGAAAAAAGAAATTCATCCAAAAAGCTATAGAACTGTGGTTTTCAAGGACATGAGTAATGGCCACACCTTTCTCAGCCGTTCTACAGCAGAATCTAAAGAATCCATTGTTTGGGAAGAAGATGGTAAGGAGTACCCGGTAATTAAACTGGAGATTTCAAATACTTCTCATCCTTTTTATACCGGTAAAAATGTACTGGTGGATACAGCAGGCCGTATTGATAAATTCAAAAGGCGTTACGAAAAGAAAGCAAAATAATTTGGTTAAAGCCCCGGCTTTAACGCACGATTGTTTTTCATGGCTATACTTTAAGATCCCTTCGGTTCGCCGGGGGGATTTTTGATTTTATGGATTCTTGGTTTTAAGCTAATGGCAATTGATACGCAATTCCTATTTTTACAACATGAACATCTTTCTTGATGAATCTTCCTGCCGGCAAAAGCTGTTTCCGTTTACACAAACACGGCATGTGGCAGCAATAAGGGTGGGGATATTGACCATTGAGGAAAAATGGCAGAAACTTGGCTTTACCGTGCACCTGCAAAAAAACAATCTTCCGGCCGGCACCATCAGGGTTCAGGCAAATATCATCCCTACGCAAACAAACCATCCACAAATTCTTGCATCAGATTTAACCGGAGCCGCTATACTTGAATATCCCTGGCAGATCTTCCAGTTCAATGACAGTGCTTTACGGGAAGATTTTAAACTACTTACAGCAGGCCGAACAAGCGCTCCACTTTCTTCCACCAATAAGCTTATTGGCGCCCATGATATTTTTATTGAAGAATCTGCCGAAGTGGAACACGCAGTGCTGAACACATCAACAGGTCCGGTTTATATTGGTAACAATGCGGTGGTGATGGAGGGTTGTTTGATACGCGGCCCGTTTGCACTCTGCGAAAATGCCGTACTGAAAATGGGCGCCAGAATTTATGGCGCCACCACGCTTGGACCCCATTGCGTGGGCGGGGGAGAAATTAAAAACAGCGTGTTCTTTGCGCACAGTAACAAAGCCCATGATGGTTATCTTGGCGACAGTGTGATAGGGGAATGGTGCAACCTGGGCGCCGGCACCAGCAACAGCAATGTGAAGAATACCGGTGGTGCTGTAAACTATATAACAGGAAAAAATAGTGCGGGCATTGCAGCCGGCAATAAAGCAGGCCTGCTGATGGGCGATTACAGCAGGGCTGCCATCAACACCTCATTCAATACCGGAACAGTGGCAGGCGTATGCTGTAATATTTTTGGCAATGATACACCCGAAAGGTATATCGAAAATTTTTCGTGGGGAAGGGAACGGTATATCTTTGACAAGGCATTGAACGACATCAGTAACTGGAAAAAAATGAAAGGCCGGCAACTCACAGAAGAAGAAAAATCAATACTAACCAAATTATATAACGAAGAATAAATATCTATGCGCAAACAAATAGCAGCCGCCAACTGGAAGATGAATTTAACCTTACAACAGGCCGAAACACTCATCAACGAATTGATGGCCACCGATCATACTGTACAGGACAATCAACTGGTTGTTTTTGCTGTACCCTTTCCCTACCTTACCAGCATTGCGGGCCTGCTCCGTGCTAAAAAATTAATTTATACGGCTGCTCAAAACTGTTCCGACAAAAAAAGCGGCGCTTATACCGGCGAAACAAGTGCCGAAATGCTCCAGAGTATTGATATTCCTTATGTGATCCTGGGTCACAGCGAAAGACGGGAATACTATCATGAAACCAATGCAATACTTGCAGAAAAAGTGAACCGGGCCTTTGAATGCAGACTGCGGCCAATTTTTTGCTGCGGCGAGCCGTTGAACATCCGTGAAGCCGGCACTCAAAATACTTACGTGGAAACCCAGTTGAAAGAAGGTATCTTTCATCTGAGCCCCGATCAGATGAACGGCTTTATCATTGCTTATGAACCGATTTGGGCCATTGGCACCGGCAAAACCGCCAGCAGCGACCAGGCCCAGGAAATGCATGCGCATATCCGTAATGTACTGGCAGAAAAATATGGCAGGGAACTAGCCAATACTGTTTCGATATTGTATGGAGGGAGCGTAAAAGCCGCTAATGCCGCCGATATTTTTGGCAAGCCCGATGTTGATGGCGGATTGGTGGGCGGTGCAAGCCTCGTGGCTGCAGAATTTGCCGCAATCATCAATGCCCTGAAGAAATAATCCGCTTCCCGAAACTTAGTCTGCTCCGGTAGAAATATAAAAAAGCTGCAATGACGCAAACAGTAATGCCGCATATTATTGCCAGCAGTGCCAGCTCGTTCCTCCATACCAGTATTTTCCTGAGCCCATAATACAAAACAAACAGCATAATACCGGCTGCGGCCAGTCTTTTCCATGGAACAAGTGTAAAGGGCGATGTACCCAACGCAGCTCCGGTGTGGTAGAGGTAGTATAGGATCTGTACAGCAGTTCCCACAATAAATCCTGCTGCAAATGCCCTGGTACCCACCGATGGATAGAGCAATATAACGGTCAGAATATTGACAACAATATCAACCAGGCTGCCAATCAGTATTTCCCGGTTCTTATTCCTCAACTGGAGGATGCTGGTGAAATTGCTGATGCGTAAGAACGCTATGAAAATACTGATCTTAAAAAACGGTACTGCATCGGCATATTTTCCCCTGAAGAAAACACTGAAAAATTCATCGGCAAAAAAATAAAAACAATAAAATAACGGGAAGGAAACACATGCACCAGCAAGCAGGCTGTTGCGGAAAACTGCTGCGGCCGCTTCACCCGAAACCTGCTTTTCCGACAACTGAACAGCCAAACTATTGCCAATAGCTGTAACAAGCAGGCCAAAGAAAGGCAATTCGTACGTGCCGTTGTAATAAACAGAAAATCCGGCGGATGTAAGCAGGTAAATGATCACAAATTTATCGAGGTTCCCCGCCACACGGCCGATGACCTCATTGAGCCCCAAAAATTTCCACTGCTGCTCATATTCAGCTTTGCCGGGTATGTGAGCGGCCCTTAGCCATTTCTCCCGGGCAAGAACTAGGAAATAGGCAACAAATTTGATCCCGTTCAGCAATGCTATGCCCGCAATCAGCCATGCAACCGGCAGCCTTTGCCAAAGCCAGAGCAGGTGTATCGAAATAAACAGGATACTGTACAGCATATTTTGGGTAACGAATGATTTTCCCCTGTTAAGCTTTAAAATAATATTTTCGGCCAATTGCGCCATCGCCTGCAGGCAAATACAAATAAAAACCAGCAATGCAGCAACGAAAGAAAGTGGACCAGGTATAAAAAACAGGAACAATGCCAGCACAACTGTTACTGCAGCATATACAGGAATGTACCTGGACAAGAGCCAGGGAAAAACTGCTGATAAGTTGTTGCCCGGTATGGTCAATGCCTGTTGCGGGAGTCCTAAAAAAACAAAGGCTGCGAAAAAATTGATAAGTACGAAGGCTGCCTGGTACTGCCCATTCATATCTTTTGTAAGCCATACCGAAAAAAGAAAAAAGATGATGAATGTGATAAGTACCTGTAATAAGCGTACAAGAAAGAAATACTTCGCCTGCTGAAAAAAACGCTTATTGATATTTTGACTTTCTGTATTGCTCACAAGCTGTTCGGTCTATAGTTTTTATTACACTGGCCGGGTTACCGGCAATGACCAGGTATCCTTCTGCAAAAGATTTGGTAACCACTGCGCCTGCAGCCACTACTGTAAAATCGCCCAGGTTAACACCGGGTAAAACAACGGCGTTCATGCCAATCCAGCAAAATGCACCGATGTGTACCGGTTCGCCTTTTGTGTAGCTATCATTATCCACCAGGTCGTGGTTTTTGGTAATGATCCCTACATTGGGCCCAATATTAGTATAATCTCCAATACTGATCCCGTACGCTGCATCTATGAAATTACCGGGCGAATCTCCGGGAAATACATTTCTGCCCCGTTTGATATTTTTGGCATGATAGACCCCCGATGTATGATGTACCATCCAGGGGACATCAATATTCTTCCTCAGGATATATTTATGAAAAAATCCGGCAAAATAAAAACCAAGGGGCATTTCCTGCCGCAGGCCAAAACTCTTTTTTATAAACGCAGCGAAATTCAAGTTAATATAAGCCGGTTGATTATTCCGGCAAATTTATCATTAAAAAATTATTGCAGCGCCAAAATTAAATGGTTGCCTATAAATGAAGCAGCCGTTTCAATTGAAACGGCTACTTCTAGATCCCTCAAAGAAAAATAAAAGTCAAAAAATTATTTTTTTATGAATTTGACCCGGATGGTTTCTGCTTCATGAACCAGTTCCATTACGTAGCTCCCGGCAGGTAAACCGTCAATTGAATAACTGATGGTTCCGGTACCTGTTATATTGCCCTGTTTCACAGCCTGTCCCTGTACATTATAGATCTTTACAGGCGTATTGTTAAACTTATAATCGGTATTGATATTAAGCACAGCATATGCAGGATTAGGATAAATACTGGCAAAGCCTTTTTTACTGAAATCAACATATTTGATTTCCGATACCTTTTCTGTATTATTATTATCTACCTGGCGTATCCTGTAATAATTTTTAGCCGGCAGGGGACTGTTGTCTGTAAAACTGTATGAAGCGCCGTTTCCATTAATGGAAGTACTATTAACAAAACCAATGGATTGCCACAGGCGGCCGTCGGCGCTCCTGAATATTTCAAAACCACGGTTGTTTATTTCATTGGATGTATTCCAGCTTACAACTGCTTTTGTTCCCTGTTTAATTACATTAAAATCCTGTAAGCTTACAGGGACGGTTGTTAAAAACCGGCGGTACTGGAGCATCCATTCGTACGCGTTCAGTTTATTAACCAGCTGGCTGTTATAGGTTCCTCCGGAATTCAGATTGAGGTCATATGTATTCCAGGTGGCATCGTGCTGAATATTGTTGGGTGGGGGGGGCTGGATATAAGTGATCAGCTTGGCAGAAGTGGCAGGCTGCACCTGCAATGAATTAATTGTATTCACAAAACCTGACGACCATGAATAAGGAACTATCGGGTCGCCTTCATAATGTGCTGCCAGCACCGGGAGCTTAGCTTGTGCCATATTAGAGCAAAGAGTGGTATTAGGCGAGGCAGATCCTGCTGTTATTACGGTTGCAGCAATCTTATTTGCATTGGTCACATTGCTTCCGCAATAATTCCAATTCAGTGCGCCGCCAATGCTATTACCGGTTAAATAAAACCTGTCGGCATCCACTTTATAGTTGCTAAGGATATAATTTCTGCAATCTTCCACATCGCTTACGTTTAAAGCCACATCCTGATAAAATTGGGGTGCAATTACGATGAATTTAAATACCTGGCCGTTAACCGTAAAAGACCCGGGCCATTGATTGTACCTGATCAACCTTACCGGCCGGTTGAAAGTGACCCTGTCTACAATTTCGGCAGTGGTGCCATCGCCCCTTTCACTGTTTCCCGATAAAACCAGTATAACCGGGAATTTTTCATTGGGGTTATCATAATATCCCTGCGGTAATGATTCAAATAACCCGTTAATAATGGGATTGATCCTTGTATTAGGTCTCAGCGTACTGGTGTGAGTCGCCGGGTTTTGACTATAGCTGGATAAAATGGATAATAAAGCACAAAAAAGTGCTATTGGCTTGAAAAGCTTCATGGAGGTTATTTTTTTGTTTATCGAGCAGTAGCCAGGAAGTAAGCGTAGCTTTACGAAGGGTATTGATGATGCAATATACGATTTCTCTCTTATATAATCTTTCCTTCTGATATATTTTTTGTTCTTTCCCTTGCAAATCCCGAATATGTGCTGTATTTTTCACCCGCTGAATAATCAACAATTTGTACACAGCAGTTCCATCTTCCAGAAAAGCTATCGTAATTTTACTAATTTTAGCTATTAAATCTATGAGTGAAAATGGACATTTACCCTTTTAAAAAAATACCTATTCTTACCGTTCTTTTTTCAGCCCTGGCAATCAACACAATTGCCCAGTCGAATTTTCAATTAAAATTAAAGCAATCAAAAATTTACGCCGGAATTGAAGTTGGTTCCAAAGGCGTAAAAATGAGCCTGCTTGAAGTGGG
This sequence comes from uncultured Chitinophagaceae bacterium, assembly GCA_963754695.1. Taxonomy (GTDB): domain Bacteria; phylum Bacteroidota; class Bacteroidia; order Chitinophagales; family Chitinophagaceae; genus Ferruginibacter. The sequence continues at coordinate 368,321 of CAVWGU010000009.1, read as the reverse complement.
CAAAAATGCACAAAAGGAACTCCGTTTCAACATCCTTAAGGATACTTCGTTTAATACCGATTTTATCTCGTTCAGCGAACCAACTTTTACAGCTACTTTAAATGCATTTACCGGCTTGTATAATCATGCTATTACAGAGGTAGGACTTAGCCCCGACAGAATTTACACGGTCATCAGCAGTGGTGTAAAAGTACAGTCCGAAAAAGAGGGAAAAACGGATTGGCCTTTGCGGCTATCAGATTCTTTCCGCACCAGGATTAAAGAACCTACAAGGCAGGTGGAAATAATTGATCCACTGCAGGAAGCAAGGCTTTCGCATCTTGGTATTGTTCCCGAAGAAAGACGTTTCAACACATTTTTGATCGATATTGGAAGTGGCAACACCAAAGGAGGTTATTTTCCCAACGGCAATACAAAGGATTTCCGGCTTTTCCAGCTTACCTGGGGTACCAAAAGCACGGCCAATGCCACAGAAAAAAGAATGGGCAGCGATAACAGCACAGAAAATTTCAGCCGCAACCTGTACCGGGTACTTTCCGGCGATGCTGCCAATGAAATTGTATATGCAGTAAATGTGAGTAACGCCTACAATATGAGCGATTTCGTAGCCTTCAGCGGCGGTATTGCCTGGGCTACGGCTACCCTGATGTATCCGGAACTGGCAGACAATCCGGTGGTTCCGGTTACCTATGATGAACTGCTGAAATTCAGGGAAAGAATTTTGAAAAATTATGCAACCCTCTCCGAAAAACCGGTGGCGGCCTCCATATCGGATGAATCTGAAAAGAAGCTTGCCATGCAGCAGGCCAAACTGGCTAACCAGGTTTTTGACCAGCGTTCTTTACTGGCCGGAACAGGATTATTGATCAATATCATGCGCCAGTTTGAAGGAGTGTATGAGAAAAAACAGTTTTATCTTGTAAAGAATGGACAGGTTGGCTGGATCTCGGCCTATGTTAACCAAAGCCTGGGAAATAAGTAAGATTTTATTTGTATGAAGGATACCAAAACAATTTTATTGTTAGTATTGTCAGGCCTGCTCATTATCATGAGTATGGTGCTGTTCTGGATGTGGGGCTACAGCTCCGGAAAATCACCCGAAAAAAATACTGCAGCATCGAAACCAGCTCTACAAAATGAAACGATCGCCGACAAGCTGAATAGTGCAGCTTCAATTGCATACATGGAAAAACTGGATGATATCGGTAAATCGATAGATTCTATCTATAACAACTCCGACACGCTCAAAACAGGTATGTCGATGAACATGCAGGAATTCTATTTATTACGTGCCGAATTGAATGCTTTACTTACCGAACAACCCAATAACGCCAATATTCAGGCTGCCAGCAGAAAAATTGAAGAGTTACAGTTCAAAATAAGGCAGCTGAATCTTGCCAATAAGGATATAGTGTATGAAAACAAGCGCCTCAGCATGATGCTGCAGCAATTGGGCGCTTTGCAAAAAAATAACCAGCCAACAGAAGTGGCTGAAGTTAATTATAACCCGGTTTCAGCGGGCAATATCCCGCAGGATAATAATTTGACCACGCCTGTTAATGGTAACAGGCTTGCAGAGCCTGTTAAACAAGCAGAACCATCGGGACCAAGTTTCACCGCTTTCGACCTTCGACTTACTGCTTACAAAGAAGGTGATGATAATAATTCTAAAGAAACAGAAGCAGCAGATGAAACTTCCAAAATCGTTGGTGCTTTTACTTTCAGGAATAACAGCACCCAAAATAACAGCACAGATGTTTTTGTGGTGGTAACACAACCCGATGGTAAGGTTTTGCAGAAATCAACCTGGGAATCAGGAACCTTTGAGCCAAAAGATGGAGGTAAGTTGATCTACTCCTGTAAGCTGCGCTATAATTATGGGTCCTGGGAGGCAAAAAGACTTTTCTTTACACTGGTAAACGATAACTATCAAAAGGGAAGGTATACCATGCAGGTTTATCACAATGGAGTGATGGTGGCCAGAATGAGCAAACAATTAAGCTAGGCTTAGAAAATACGTTACTGCCGCGATGGGATCATGCCCCTGATACCCATATCCACTACGGCATCGCCATTTAAAGGGTCGTAACTGCTGTTGCCATCTGCATTTACCCATTCAAAACTCTTATTGACTGAAAGTGAAACGATGATATTAATATCAGTTGTTTCATTTCCTGTAACAACAAGCGGATCAGCAAATTTTCCGGTAACAACGCATGATCCTGCCGGCACAGGAGAGCTTGCAAACAAGGGGTTGGGAACCGTTGTGGCCCCGGAAGGCGCCTGGCCAGTCTGTAGAAATCCAAAACCAGCCACTGCTGCTTCAAATGCCCAATAACCCTGGAGTTTGTTTGCATTCACCTGCACTATGCTGTCTTTTATATTGAAATTGTTTATATAGGTATTGTAACCAATAAATGATGCAATTGTGCCATCGATAGTAAAGCCATTGGCACGCACCCACACATTATAATTCTGGTAAGCCAGGGAAACCCTTAACCAATTATAGGTGCCGGCCGAAAAACTCTTTACAGGCACACTCAGAAATGTTTCGTTATTCCCGGCAAATATTGACCGGCTGAAATCGATCGCCTGGCTGCCGGCAACCGACGTTTCGGGTGCATGATATAAAACCTGCCCGGATCCAAGGGCTGTAAACTGGTCGGGGGTAAGCTCCAGATAATGTGCGCTCATCTTATTGAACCTCGGCGATTGTGCCGCATGCCCTGCGGGAACAGCTGCAGGATTACCCAGGCCATTGAGCCTTGCCTGTGTGGAATCGAACCTGAATATGAAATTGATTTTAGGCCCTGCCTGCGAGGTAGAATCGCTTTTTTTACAGGAAAATAAAAACAGGATGGTTAAACCGGTTAATCCGATGAGGGCGTTCTTCATATAATTGAATTTTGGCTAAAATAGGCATAGCAAGAGAAAACAGGGATGCCTGCGGTTTTTTTAAGATTTGTTTAACTTGCCGGCAATGGACTCATCTACATACTGTCAATAACCGTAATTACTTTTTTTAGCATTTCTTCTGTTACATCAAGGTGCGTTACCATGCGCACTTGTGAAGGGGTAATGGGAATGCAAAGAATATCATGGTTTTTAAGCATAGCAACAAATTCCCTGGCATTGTATTTTCCTTCTACCTCAAAAATGAGAATATTGGTTTCTACCGGCAGGATGCGGCCGATAAAATCTTTCTCTATCAATACATCCGCGATCTGCTTTGCATGCTGGTGATCTGTACCCAGTCTTTCAATATTATTCTCGAGGGCATATATTCCAGCAGCTGCCAGGTAACCAACCTGCCGCATTCCGCCACCAAGAACCTTGCGGATGCGCCTTGCCTGTTTAATAAACTCCTTTTTTCCAACCAGAATACTGCCTACCGGCGCCCCTAAACCTTTACTGAGGCAAATAGAAATGCTATCAAAGATCTGTCCGTAAGCTTTAGGGTTTTCCCTCTGGGCCACTATAGCATTAAACAGCCTGGCCCCATCCAGGTGAAGTCTTAAATTATTTTTTAAACAAATACCCTTAATTTTCTGTATATCATTAAATTGATAACAAGATCCACCACCTCTATTTGCTGTATTTTCAAGACTAACAAGGCTTGTCACCGGCCTATGCACATCATCGGGATTAATAGCCTCTTTCACCTGGTCTGCAGTTAGCATACCGCGGCTGCCTTCAAGCGCCCTTACCTGGCAACTGCTGTTAAAAGCAATGCCGCCGCCTTCATAAATGTATACATGACTTGTTTTTTCGCAAATGACTTCTTCCCCCGGCCTTGTATGACATTTTATTGCGATTTGATTGGCCATGGTACCACTGGCGCAAAACAAGGCTGCTTCCATCCCAAAAATTTCAGCAGCAAATGCCTCCAGTTGATTTACGGTTGGGTCCTCTCCAAACACATCATCACCCACATCGGCCTTCATCATAGCTTCCAGCATAGCAGTGCCGGGTTTGGTAAATGTATCGGAACGCAGGTCTGTCGTCATTTTATATTATGATTGTTTTAACTTTAATTGAGTTACAAATTTCGTCATAGCTGCATAAATGAAGAGATCGTTCAGAGAGTCTTTATCCACTATTTATTCATTTTTTTCAATATTACTATGAATTTCGGTTTTTGGGTCGTAACTTTGCAGATAGTTCAATATCTTAAACAGAAGACAATCCGCTCTTTGCAGCGTTTCGTGCCTGATCCCGCTCTTTTTAACATACACATTCAGAATATAACAAACCATGAGGCAACTTAAAATAGCTACCCAGATAACTAACAGGGATAGCCAGGCGGTAGAAAAATACCTGCAGGAGATCTCTAAAATTTCTATGATCACCCCGGAGGAGGAGACCATCCTGGCACAAAAGATCAAGATGGGCGATCAGCGTGCGCTGGACAAGCTGGTTCAGGCCAACCTGCGTTTCGTGGTTTCGGTGGCTAAGCAATATCAGCACCAGGGACTTTCCCTCAGCGACCTGATCAATGAAGGAAACCTCGGCCTTATAAAAGCTGCACAGCGTTTCGATGAAACGAAGGGTTTCAAATTCATTTCATATGCTGTTTGGTGGATCCGCCAATCAATCCTGCAGGCATTGGCCGAGCAGGGAAGACTGGTACGTTTGCCCCAGAATAAGATCGGTACTTACAATAAGGCCAACAAAGCTTATATGGCTTTTGAGCAGGAGCACGAACGTGAACCTTCGACAGAGGAACTGGCCGAACTCCTGGAAATGAGCGAAACAGAGATCAATAATATTTTTCAAAGCAATACCCGTCATACATCACTCGATGCACCTGTGCATGAGGCCGAAGACGTAGCCATGGGCGACCTGCTCAAAGGTGGCGATGAAACCGATGAGGATGTAATGCACGATTCCCTGAAAAATGAAATCCGCCGTGTGTTGAAATCACTCAGCCCCCGCGAAGCAGAGATCGTAAATGCCTATTTTGGCCTTGATGGCGAAAACGGTGTTACGGTTGAACAGATCGGGCAGAAATATGATCTTACCAAAGAACGTATACGCCAGATCAAAGAACGTGCTATCAAACGCCTGCAAAAAGCCAGGTACAGCGGCGCATTGAAAGCTTATTTAGGTTAAATTTATTACCAACTTCTTTTATATGAATCCCGGCAATTGCCGGGATTTTTTTGTATGACAAAAATCATAACGAAGGATTACAACTGTCATATTAATGTAAAAAAAGAGGCAATAGTTTTGTTTTGAAACCTTGCTGAGTCAAAACCTGCTTTTTACTTTCCCTGATAAACTTTTTTCCAACTTTAAGACTGCACCCGGATGAGGGCTGGTTTTATCATATTTAAAAAAAGTTTAAAATTATTTTCTATGAAAAAGTTAACCGTTTTGCTAACACTTGGAATCATCGTCACTATTTCGATGATTTCCTTTAAACCTTCTTCGCCGCTGACAGTACCAAATGCACCATCAGGTTACTCTGGAGCACCCATGCTAAACAGGACCTGCAGGAATTGCCACAACGATCTTCCGCTTAACAATACAGGCGGCAGTATCACTGTTTCTGGCCTGCCCACGGGTTCATATACTGCTGGCCAAACTTATGATTTTTCGGTAACCCTTTCCAATGCAACGCCTGCTGCCATCTGGAGTTTTTCCCTTAAAGCCGTTGTAAGCGGCACTACCGGCACAGCGTTAGGTACATTTTCAACCACCAATGCCAATGTACATATGGCCAGCAGCGAAATTAAAACGAATAATGCCGTTTCTGCTGCAGGAACTTCCTATACTTACACCGGGCTCAAATGGACTGCGCCCACTACAGGCAGTTCCCCGGTTAGTTTTTACTATGCAGGCATAGCCGGAGATGGGGATGGATCTGAACCGGGCGATTATGTTTACAGCGGCTCAATTCTTAATATTGTAATGCCCGTAACTTTAGGAGAATTCATTGCAAACTTGCGCAATAATGATGTTGTTTTAACATGGAATACCCATACAGAAATAAATGTTAAACAATTTGATGTGGAAAGAAGTGTAAATGGATTTGATTTTGAAAAGATTGGCAGCATCGCTGCTGAAGGAAACTCCGGCCTTACCCGAAATTATCAATACACAGACGCCGGTACAGTACGAAACAACCGTATTATTTATTACAGGTTAAATGTGATTGATATTGATGGTAAATCGCAATATTCAAAAGTAATAAGCATAACAAATGCCGTAGATACTTACATTGAAAGGCTGTACCCAACTGTATTAAACAGCAATAGTCAGCTTTATGTGGACATGGTAAGCAAAGAAAGCCAGTTATGCCAGTTTGAAATTTATAATCTTGCCGGGCAAAAAATAATGCAGACAGTAGCAGGACTCAAAAAAGGAATGAATAAGGTAGAATTGAAAGGATTCGGTGGATTTGCAGGCAGCATCTACTATGTAAAAGTGAAGGCCGGCAGTTTTAACGAAACCCGTAAAGTTTTGTTACAATAAATAATCATTATGTTTCATGTAGCGTATTTGCCCCGTTTTTTTTGACGGGGCTTTTAAAATGCCCCCTTGAGAGGGTATAGCCTGCTGGTTAAAGCACCCGTATTTTTGGCTTTTCTTCTTCATACAAAGACCAGGCTGCTCCAGAGCTCCCTTTTCGTTATCCAGGCTTTGCCGTCAAGGAACTTATTCCGTAAATTTGCAGAATGAAGCAATTGTTTTTCCTTGTCGGACTGTTTTTACTTTTTTCCTGCGAAAAAAATGTCAACTTCAAACTGAATGATTCCAGGCCATTACTGGTGGTGGATGCACAGATCGAAAACGATAAAGCACCGGTAGTCATACTCACTAAAACCATTTCTTATCTTGATTCCATTAACCCGCAGGTATTGGCAAACAGTTTTGTTCACAATGCCGAAATTGATATTTCAAATGGCACACTTACACACCGTTTAAAAGAATACGAACTCCCGCTCATTCCAGGCTATTCAGCATGGTATTACAGTATAGATTCAGCCAACCTTGCCACTGCTTTTGCGGGTACATTGAATACCAATTACAGCCTCAGAATTTTGAGCGAAGGAAAAGAATATACATCTGCCATTGGCATTCCTGCTCTGGTTAAAGTTCCTGATTCGATCTGGGCAAAGCCGGCTCCTCAAAACCCCGATACCAATAAAAGGGTATTAATGGTAAAAGTTACAGATCCGCCCGGGCTGGGCAATTACTTCAGGTATTTTACTAAAGTAAACAGTGAACCATTTTTGCCGGGTTTCAATTCTGTATTTGATGACCAGGTGATAGACGGAACGACGTACACTTTAGAATACCCGAGAGGGGTTGACCGTAACAACCTGCCAAGTAATGACAGTAATTATTTTGCCAAAGGCGATACCATTACGCTTAAGTTCAGCAATATCCAGAAACCGGTATATACTTTCTGGAGCACCTGGGAATTTTCGGCCCAGAGTATTGGTAACCCTTTTTCCCTGCCAAATAAAGTGATTGGCAATATTTCAAACGGGGCATTGGGCGCTTTTAGCGGCTATGCATCCTGGTACGGTACCATCATAGCACAATAAATCAGCAGAAATACAACAGAAAAAATGGAAAATAATACAACAGAAAAAGTTCATTGTTTGATCATTGGTTCCGGCCCGGCGGGTTATACGGCTGCCATTTACGCATCGCGGGCAAACATGAAGCCGCTTTTGTACCAGGGCATCCAGCCGGGCGGCCAGCTTACCATCACAACAGAAGTGGAGAACTACCCGGGCTACCCGGATGGCATACAGGGTCCCGAAATGATGCAGCATTTCGAAAAGCAGGCCGCACGTATGGGAACAGATATCCGCTACGGCATTGCCACTAAAGTAGATTTTTCTGTAAGGCCGTTTAAAGTGGAGATCGATGAAGAAAAATGGATCGAAGCCGATTCGGTTATCATCAGCACCGGTGCATCGGCCAAATGGCTGGGGCTTCCGGGAGAGCAACGCCTGAACGGCTACGGTGTAAGTGCCTGTGCTGTATGCGATGGTTTTTTCTTTAAAGGGAAAGAAGTAGCCATCGTGGGAGCAGGGGATACTGCAGCAGAAGAGGCGCTTTATTTATCAAAACTCTGTACAACTGTGCATATGATCGTGAGGCGTGATGAAATGCGTGCCAGCAAAGTGATGCAGGACCGTGTGAAAAACACTTCAAACATAAAAATATACTGGAACAGCCAGACAGATGATGTACTGGGCGAGAAAAAGGTGGAAGCCGTACGCATTCTTAACAATAAAACCGGCGAAAAAACAGAAGTACCGGTAAGTGCTTTTTTTGTTGCCATTGGCCACCAGCCCAACAGCGATATATTCAAAGGTTGGATCGATATGGACGAAGCGGGTTATATTAAAACAGTTCCCGGAACCAGTAAAACAAATATTGAAGGGGTTTTTGCTGCAGGCGATGTACAGGACAAAGTTTACCGGCAAGCCGTTACGGCAGCAGGAAGCGGTTGCATGGCAGCGCTGGATGCAGAAAGGTATTTAGGTGAAAAAGGCCTGCATTAAGCACTAAATAATCCCGAAAAGATTGGCTTACAAAGGATTGGGCGCAGCTCTTTCCTTTTTTTAATTGTCTGTCGTATATGTTCACAATACATTTAAACAACCTGAGGTTTCATGGTCATCATGGCATGCATGACGAAGAAACCATTGTGGGGAACAATTTTGAGGTATCGGTAGCCGTTAGCTTTATAGCAGCGGGGGAGATAAAGCAATTAGCTGACACTGTTAATTATGTTGAGCTGCACCGCATTATCAAAAATATGTTTCAAAAACCGGTGAAATTGCTCGAAACACTGGCGCTGGATATCTGCCAGGCATTGCACGATGCAGACCAACGGATAAAAACAATTAACATAAGTATCAATAAACTCAATCCGCCAATTAATAACTTTACCGGAACAGTAGGCGTAAGTGTTTCTAAAAGTTTTTAGGCAAACCGTTCAAAAGCTAACCTCTAAATATTCAGGCGTACAATGAAAATTCTCATAGGTTCCATCTGGGCTTTGCTTTTCTGCCTTTTTGTTTTTGGGCAGGACGTAAACTCGTATATCAAAGAAGCGGAGCGGCTCGAAGCCTTGCCAAATGAAAAAGCAGCCTTCGACAAGTTCAAACAGGCGCTGGTATTAGCGCCTTCTAATTCCTATATACTTAGCAAATGCAGTGAACTCTGCAGCCGGATCGGCAACAGGGAAAAAAGCAGTACCACCCGCGACAATTATTACACGGCGGCATTGTATTATGCAAAACAGGCGCTGGCCAGCACACCACAAAGTGATGAAGCCAATGTAGTAATGGCCATTGCCATTGGCCGGAGTGCCCTCACCAAAAGCGGCAAAGAAAAAGTGGCACTCGTAAAAGACATCAAGCATTATACCGACTTTGCTATAAAATATAACAAACAGAATTTTAAAGCCTGGCATGTGCTGGGCAAATGGCATTACGAGGTAAGTAACCTCAATTTTGTGGAACGAACTGCCATCAAAATGTTTTTTGGCGGCCTGCCCCAGGCTTCTTTTAAAAAAGCAATTGAATATTATGAAAAGGCAAAAGCCCTTAAGCCGGGCTTTATACTCAACTATCTTGAACTGGCAAAGGCTTATGATAAAAACGACCAGACCAGTAAGGCACTTGAACAGTTAAGATACCTGCTAACACTCCCCAATACCACCGAAGATGACCCCCGCATTAAGGAAGAAGCACAGAAACTGATTAAAAAATGGGACTGATCTTTTATCTTCACCCGTAAATAAAATGGCTTATTACGACCTGGATAAAGAACAGCGGCGCCTGCTTTCGGAAAAAATACAATCCGACATTGAAAAGGACATAACCCGCAAGCGAAATGTACCACTGCTTGCCTATGCGGCAGATGAAGACACTTATATCCGCAAAGCAACATACCTGGCCATTGGGCGTGTGTACAAAAAAACACCGGGTAAACAAGCCCTTATCATTGAACTGCTAACAGATTTACTCCAAAACAAAAATGAAAAAATAAGGCAAACCAGCATCAATGCAGCAGGGGAGATCGGGTTGCAGCATTTTGAAAAAGTGGCAACGCTGATGCATGCTGGATTATTTGATGCTCACCACTGCGTTCGCAATGCTGTGATAGGTTCCATAAAGAAAATGGGCGATAAAAATCCGGAACCCGTACTGGCATTTGCCCGTAAATACCTTCATCATCCCGATAAAGAAATACGCAGGGAAATTTGTCATGGCATCGAACTGAGGGGCCGCACGCATCCGCAGGATATCTTACCGCTGCTCAAAGAACTTGAATGGGATAAAACAGCCAGGGTGCGCAATACGCTTGTGCATGTACTTGGCCAAATTGCCTACAAGAAAAACTGCCTTAAAACGGTACTTGAGCATCTTCGTTTATGGGAGAATGAAGAACTTGTACGTAAAGCGCTTCATGAGATCAATGATGTGCATGAGCGTTATAAAAATTTTGCCACACTAACCCCGGAACAGGCAAAAGAGATGGTTCGGCTTCATTTCAACCATCCCTGAACTATTCTGCTTATGGCTTCTGATTAAAATCTAACTCCAATATGAGTTTCATCAGTTTTTGAAGCCTGGTAAAGTATTACTTTTACCCATAAAATTTTACAATTATATGGTTAAGCAAAATTTACATGCGTTTATAGCCAAGCACACACTCGCCGTGGTTTCCACCACAAAACCCGATAAAACCCCGGCATCAGCTGTGGTGGGCTTTGTAGCCAATACCGAGCTGGAGCTGCTTTTTGACACCCTGAACACATCCAGAAAGTATAAATATTTACTAGAAAACCCTCATATTTCTGTGGTGATCGGATGGGACTTTGAGCAAACCCTGCAATACGAAGGCACGGCCGAACTGGTTACTAAAGAAGATGCACCTGCGCTCTTTGAAACTTATTTCGATACTTTCCCGGAAGGATTTGAGCGTCATAAAAGACTCGACAATATCGTTTACTTCCGGGTGAAACCAAAATGGGTGCGTTTTGCAGAATATCACACCCCGGTGGTTATTGAAGAAATGCGTTTTTAATTTTTGGTTGGGCAAAAAGTGTAAGGGCAATTATGCTGAAATGCATGGTTGCCCTTATTTGTTTTTCCAGCGGCCGCTGCGCATATACCAGTATGCCATCATAAAAATGGATGACCAGTAAATAAACTCGTTGCTCCATGCCATTGCCAGCGAAACATAGTTTACGCTCATGAAATACCAGGTATATATGAGATAAAGTGTAATGGCGATGATCTCAATTGCGAGGTTTGTTTTTGTTTTCCCGGTGCCGGTAACACCATTCAGCCAGATATTGGCTATGCTCATAAAAATAATGCCAAGGCTTACCACTCTTATTACAGGGATCCCTTCTTTCACAAATTCGGGTCCCTGGCCAAATACACTGAAAAAAGCTTCTGGAAATAAATTGAGCAGGCTGCACATGAACAGGCAAAAACCCAGGCTCCATTGCATGATCCTGTTAATGGCCGGCAACACCAGCTCGGGCCGTTGCTGACCCAGCAGGTTACTCACCATGGTATTACTGGTGGCGGCAAAAGCCCATACAAAAACACCGGCCAGTCCAAAAACATTGCGCATGGTATTGCTGATGGCTTTGGCCATTTCGCCCTGGCGTTCTATCAGGAGGAAAAATATCAGCCAGGTGGTAACACTGATGAAATACTGCAGTACCAGCGGTATTGATACCTTCAGTACTTCTGTATTGATGACGGCATCAAATTTAAAACTGTGAAACAATTGGTATTTATGTTTAAGCCGGGTATAAAAAAGTACGAGCAGTACAGTAACCATGGCCACCAGTTCGGCCAGTACCGAGGCTACGGCAGCTCCATTGAAGCCCATTTGCGGAAACCCGGCTTTTCCAAAAATGAGCAGGTAATCAAAAAGGATATTCATGCCCGCTTCGCAAATAAAACCGATCATAAGATAGCGGCTGTTAAGCGATGCCACCAAAAATGCATTGCACAACTGGAATATATAAAGAAAGGGCAGGCCCAGGATACGTATCCTTAAAAAACTCATTTCCTGCGGGTAGGCTTTGGCATCTGCCACCTGCTGCATGATATAGGGCGCAATGCCCCAGGTAAAAAGAATGCCCCCCAGGGCAAAAAACATGGCTATTCTGCATCCCTGCGAAAAGATGATCTTAAAAACGCCGGTTTTATCGGCGCCGGCATATTTTGAAAAAACCGATTGCATGGCATTGTTGAGCCCATTGCCTGCTACGGCAAAAATCAGGTAAAATACACCGGTAATACCGGCATTGCCCAGCGCATCGGTTCCCAAATGCCCCAGGAAAATGCTGTTGGTAAGCATATTTATCTGCGGTATCAGGATGGAAAGCGTTATGGGCAGGGCAATAGAAAGCAGCTGCCGGTTGGTAAGCCTTAACTTTTAAGTCTGGTATTGTGGTTGCACTTTCCATAAAGTCAGCAAAAATATCTTATTTTGCCACCTCAATTTTATTATTTGTGAAAACCGCATTTTTTATTGCACCGGAAGGGGAGAAGCAGCATGTGCTGGTAGAAGCCGGCACAAATGGTTTTGCCTGCATCTTTTTTACCCGCGACCCATTCTGTGTCAATGGCGCTTCGGTGTATGATTTCAGCAATGATGTATCACCTTTATCGTTGCAGGGGAATTTTGAGAAGATCATGAACGATAACCGTAAGTTTTTTGATAATGCATTATCTGTTCGGGTAATGCTCAATGTAAAAGAAACAGTGCTCGTTCCACAGGAATATTACCATCAATCATCTTCTGCAGAAATGCTGAGCCTGCTTTTTGGCGATGATAATAATACCAGCATTTTTAAAGATGAACTGAGCGGGCAGGCTGCGGTAAATGTTTACCGTACCCACCACAAACTTTCAGGTATGCTCAACAGGCAGTTTCCTGCAGCACCCATACAGCACAGCACTACCGTGCAGCTGAATTGTTTTACGGCAGAAGACAATACATTGCATTGCATTGTATACCATCATAACCTTAAGATCATTTTGTACAGGAACGGGAAATTTCAGCTGGCGCAGTATTTTTCATATGGCACACCGGATGATGCGGTTTATCACCTGCTGGGCGTTTGTACCCAACACGAAATTCCCGCTGAGGCAGTTAACCTGCAGTTATACGGGCTCATAGATGAAAAATCGAACCTGTACAGCGAAATTCATAAATATTTTGCCAGGGTCAATTTTGCGCTACTGCCTGCCGGTACACAATTATCGCAGGAGATGGTACAGTATCCGCCACAGTTTTTTTCTCACCTGGTCATTGCTGCCACATGCGTATCATAAGCGGCATACATGGCGGAAGAAGAATAAGCCCACCGGTAAAAATGCCACACACCAGGCCTACCACCGATATTGCCAAAGAAGGTCTTTTCAACATTATACAAAATAACCTTGATGTGGAAGAACTGGTTACGCTTGATCTTTTTGGCGGAACCGGCTGCATCAGTTACGAACTGGCCAGCAGGGGAGCGGCAGACCTCACTATTGTGGAAAAGGATACGGCCATGTACGATTTCATAAAAAAAACGGCAGCCACTTTGCAGTTTGAAAATTTTAAAGTGGTAAAGGCTGATGTGTTTAAATTTATGGACAACTGTCATCAATCCTTTGATTTCATTTTTGCCGGTCCGCCCTATGCACTTACCAATATAGACGAACTGCCCAGGCTTGTTTTTAAAAAAAACCTGCTGAAAAAAGGCGGATGGTTCATCCTTGAACATACACCCAGGAACGATTATAAAAAATTTGAGCATTACCGTTCGGAAAGGAATTACGGCAGCACCATATTTTCTATCTTTATACAGGAGTAAAATCCTACTTATGGACAAAGCATCGTTGCGCAGGCATTACCGGGATAAAAGGGCAGCCATTTCCACTTCAGCCAAAGAAAAGCTGCAAGACCTTATGCTCATTCAGTTTCAGAAACTTTCCATAGAAATACCAGCACATATCATGACCTATGCAGCTATTGAAAAATTCAACGAATTCGACCCCATACTTATAACCGACTACTGTTATTTTAAAAACCCCGGGCAGTCGCTTTTTTATCCGTACATACCGGGAAAGGGGGCGCCCATGCAGGCCATATTGGTAAATGACGATACGGTTTTTGAAACCAGTAGTTTTGGGATAGATGAGCCACCCGGGGGAGCGCCCATGTTTGCCGAAGAAATTGACATGGTGATCGTACCGCTGCTTTGTTTTGACGAACTGGGTTACCGGGTTGGTTATGGGAAAGGTTATTACGACCAGTTTTTAGCAACCTGCAGAAAGGATGTATTGAAGATCGGTTTTTCGTTTTTTGAAGCCGAGAAAAAAATGATGGATGTACATGATCATGATGTAAAACTTGACTACTGCATCACACCCGAGAAGATCTATTCATTCAGCAAAAAAAATTACCAGTGAAGCAATTAAGAGTCTTTCTGTACCCGGTCTCATTTTTATATGGAGCTGTGCTCAGGTTGAGGCATTGGCTTTTTGACAGGGAATACCGGAAGAGTTCCTCTTTTAATTTTCCCATCATATGCGTGGGTAATTTGGCCACAGGCGGTACGGGTAAAACACCCATGACCGAATACCTGGTGGATATGCTGAAGGATCATTATAAAATTGCCACGCTCAGCCGTGGCTATAAACGGAAAACAACGGGGTTTGCCATTGCCAATGAACATACCACGGCTTTAGATATTGGCGATGAGCCCATGCAGTTTCATGAAAAATATCCGGAGCTGGCCGTGGCCGTGGGAGAAGAAAGACTGGCCGCCATTCCGCAGTTATTGCAGGCAAAACCAGCAACAGAACTTATTATACTTGATGATGCGTTTCAACACAGGCAGGTGAGGGCAGGGCTCAATATCCTGCTTACCGATTATAAAAACATTTACCCAAAAGATCTTTTACTGCCTGCAGGCAACCTGCGTGATATACCATCGGCGGCTAAAAGGGCAGAGATCATTGTGGTTACCAAATGCAGGACAGATATGGATCTTACTGAAAAAGAGAAAATCATCCAGCGCATCCGGCCTTTACCTCACCAACATGTTTTTTTTGCAGAAACAGTTTATGGCCGCCCTTATCATCTCTTCAACAAGTCTGTGGCAAACCTAAACCAGGATATCAGGGCGGTGCTTATCAGCGGCATTGCTAACCCGGTTTACCTGCAGGAATTTCTTAAGAAAAATATCGGGGGCTTTGAAATGATGCGTTTTGCAGATCACCATATTTTTACCAGCGATGACCTGAAGCAGATCATCAAACAGTTTGATGAATTGCAGTCAGCAAATAAAATGATCCTTACCACAGAAAAAGACGGGGTGCGTTTAAAAAAGTTTGAGAAAGAGCTTGCCGGTTACCCGGTATTTGTTTTGCCCATAAAACATCATTTTCTTTTCTATGAAGGGCAGAAGTTTGAAGAGCTGGTGATCAGGTTCATTAATGGTTTTTACTATGTACAACCTGCCTGATCTTTGCATTCTTTTAAGACTGATAGATATGGAAAACAAGCTGAAGCGCATCTATGCCAGCTAAACACTCCATATGATCAGAATAATCGTACTGCTTTTTATAACAAGCGTTTTAAATTCCTGTAATAATTACCCAAAAATTAATCCAGGCTTTCAAACAGCCCGTTTATCAAACGATACAGCAGCATTAGATTATGTTAAATGTAAAGACAGTATTGCCTCCATAAGGAAAAACATAAAGAATAGCTGGGCTGCCATGCCTTTGGCCAAAAAGGAAAAGATATTTGCAGCATCAGTCACCGGTATTATTATTCCATCCTGGATAGGCACGGCCTGGGATTTTAACGGAACTACCGAAGAGCCTGGAAAAGGAAAAATTGCCTGTGGTTATTTTGTAACTACCGTATTGAGAGATGCCGGCGTTAAACTCAACCGGGTAAAACTGGCCCAATGTGCTTCTTCAGAAATGATCCGCAAGCTTGTGGCGCCTAAAAACATCCATTCATTTTACAATGAATCCTTTACAGCATTTTATACATTCATTGCACAAAATGGTTTTGGTCTGTACATTATTGGACTGGATAATCACACAGGTTTTATTTATAATGATGGGGAAGAAATTTATTTTATCCATTCCAGCTTTGTGGGGCCAAATTGCGTTCAGCAGGAAAAAGTTTTGGATAGCTGGATTCTAAAAGGCTCTGGTTGTCATATACTTGGAGAAATTAGTGAAGACAATGATATATTGAACGCCTGGGGGCAAAAATAGTCGCACTTTATCCTGTTATGAATAGTGCTAAGTTTAACAGGTTTGCAAAGTATGCTTTGCGTGTGTTTGTAGTTATATATTTAAGAAAAAAAGTTGCGGATCATCGCTTTGTAAAGCGAAAAAAGTAATAAAAAGGGTATTATTATTACATGAAATTTTGAAAAAAAGACGCAGTTATGATTATTGACCCCAAAAATTTTCTGGTGCAAAGCGAGATATAAAATCTTTTATCTTGGTTTTTAGAGAGTCTGATATGTTATCAGAAATGTAAATTTTAGGGCTATTATCTCCGTATTTTTGCACAAATTCCATTGTGCCGCCTTCTTGTTCGACTTCCTTTTTAAATGTGTCAAAGATTAGCTGAGTATTTTCAGCAATTTTTTTATTCCAAGCATCTTTACGTTCTTGTTCAAAATCCTCCATAATCTACGCTAATATTTCCCAGTGTGGAGTGGTTTTTTTAATAATTATATTATAGGGATGTGTGCCTGCTTACCATAACGAACAATTATGGGAATTTGAATGCCTTTTTGCCCTATACGGTTTTTTCGCAGTTTAAAATTATAGAAAATTCGTATAGGGTAAAGAAATTAAAATATAGATACATAAAATTCCTATAATTAATATTATGTTAAATGTAAGATTCTTAAAACTCTTCATCTAAGCCAGTTCCTTCTCCTGCTCACTTCATATCAATACTCCCAAATGATAATGGTAATAACTGGCTGGCGGTATCCAGCACATATACTTTTCCCTCCTTTCCGGTAAGAATCAGCCGGATCGGTTTTTTGGTGCGGTCTTCAAATTCCTTTAAAGCCTGGCGGCACATACCACAGGGTGAAATTGGTCGGTTACTTTCGCCATGGATATTATTATATGAGATGGCCATGCTTGTAATGGGCATACCGGGATGTAAAACGGCGGCAGCCCCTAATAATACCCTTTCGGCGCAGGTACCAACCGGGTAAGAAGCATTTTCCTGGTTGCTGCCGGTAACTAACTGCCCGTTTTGGAGCATGGCGGCAGCCCCTACCCAAAAATTGCTGTAAGGAGCATAGGCAGTGCCGGTAGCTTCTCTTGCTGCTTCCACCAGGGCCTTATCGGCCGGTTCAAGATCATCGCTTGAGTCAAATACCTCAAAACTGAACTTATAATCTTCCTTCATTGAATGTAAGATTGTTCTAAAATATACTAATGTAACTCATTTTACTGAATTATTAATACTACAAACGTACAGCCTTACAATAGATTGTACGGTCATTTTTTAAACATAAACTGAACGGCCACCAAACAGCAGCCCTGAACTGATTTAAAATAAACGTAAGGAATATAAAAAAATGAGGCTGTGTCAAAAGTTTGTTTCACACAAAGAAACAAAGATTACAAAGCTGACAACGATCTGTATAAAATATTTGCTGCCTTATGAGAAGCCTCTCATCTCCTGATCTTTTCAATTAATATTGAGTACCTCATAGAGCAGAAAATATTAATTAAGGCTCCGGAAATCTACCGGTACCAGCTTGCTTACACCCGCCTCCTGCATGGTAACACCGTAAATAACATCCACGGCATTCATGGTCATCTTATTGTGTGTTACAATGATGAACTGGGAGTTTTCGCTGAACTGCTTGATCATGTTGGTAAACTTGCCCACATTGGCATCGTCCAGTGGTGCATCCACCTCATCCAGTATACAGAAAGGCGCCGGTTTTATGAGATAAATGGCAAACAATAAAGCGGTGGCGGTAAGTGTTTTTTCTCCCCCGCTCAACTGGCCGATACTGCTGGGCCTTTTTCCCTTAGGCTTGGCCACAATATCAATTCCGGTTTCTGCCAGGTTTTCGGGATCCACCAATACCATATCTGCCGTATCTTCTTCGGTAAAAAGCGCTTTGAACACTTTCTGAAAATTTTCACGCACTTTGTTGAAGGTATCCAGGAACTGCTGGTTGGCCGTGGCCTCCACTTCCTGTATAGTTTGCATCAGGCTGTCTTTAGCTGTTACCAGGTCATTTTTTTGTTCTAAAATGAACTCATACCTTTTTTTCATTTCGGTATAGGCTTCAATGGCCGTTGGGTTCACTTCTCCCATATTTTCCAAACGCTTTTTCATGCGTTCGTTCTTTTCCTGCAGTTCTTCCAGCGGCGTATCTGTGGTACGTGGTTCATCTATGATGCTGTCGAGGTCCACTTTAAATTCCACGCTCAGCCTTTCTTTCATACCGGCCAGCTGGAGTTTAAGATCGGTGAGTTTATCTTTTATCTCGTTTAGTAAATGGTCTATGCCTTCTTTTGAACGTTGCTTCAGGCGCAGTTCGCTTTCCTTTTCCTGTAATGCATTGCGCAGGTTATAATATTCCTGGTCGGCCTCATTGAGCTTTTTTTCCTCCGCTTCCTTACCATGCAGCATTTCCAGCACCAGTGTTCCCAGTTCTGCGAGCAATACAGCTGTTTCATCAATATTGGTGGCTGCTTCTGCAAGTTGTGCGTTGCTGTTTTCCACCTGTACATTGAGTTCATTCAACTGGTTTGTTTTAAACTCCAGTTCCTGATTCAGCGAGGTAACCTTGCTCTGCTGGCGGGTTACCTGCAGGTTGCTGTCGTTGAATGTAACCGTGGCAAAATTATATTCCTGTTCTGCATTGGCATAATCCTGTTCAATGAGCTGAAGTTTATCTGCGAGTTCGGACAGCTGAAAATTGAATTTCTCCAGGTCGTTCCTTGTTTCTGCAATGGCGTTGTGGTTATCTTCCAATTGATGCTGCAGATCCTCCACCCTGCTGCTGCTGCTGGTTTCCTGGTGGTGCAGGTTCTCCAGTTTATTCTGCAGCGAAAAAACAAGGTTGGTCAGCTGGTTGATATCCTGCTGTGTTTGGCGGATGGCATTCTCTTTCAGCTGTTCGTTGTAAGAGATCACTTCATTGTGTTTATGCTGAATATCTGCTTTAAGCGTATTTACCACGGCCGATTGTACTGCAATTTCTTCCTGCAGTTTTTCGAGGTTTTTGGCACGGCCAATTTTCTTTCCTTCAAATAAGCCCACGCTTCCACCGCTGAGCGAATATTTTCCTTTTACATATTTTCCGCTTTTTTCGAGTACCACTGCTTCATTGCTGTTGCGAAGGGCTTCTTCATTTTCGGCAATGAACACATTGCCCAAAAGGCTTTGAGCCAGCCTTGCATATTTGGCATCGATTTCCACCACGTTCAGCGCAGGAATCGTGCCTTCGGGCTGATGATGCTGTTCTGCCTCGCCAAACTTATTAAGCAAAAAGAAATTAGCCTTACCCTTTTTGTTATCATCCAGCAAATGCACCGCCTGCAAACCTTCTTCGAGGTTATTAACGATGTAATAGTTCAGGTAAGGTTCCAGTACATTTTCAACTGCCGCACGGAATTCCTCTTTCACATAAATGATATCCGAAAGCAGCGGCGCTGTATGATTCCATCCTTCATTCTTATGCAGGAATTTCACACTCTCGGGATATCCTTCCATTGAATCAACCAGGCTTTTCAGCAGGTCATGTTCATTTGTTTTGGCATCGAGCTTCCGGTTTTCTTCGGCCAGGCTGTTGCGGAGGCCTTCCATCATGCTTTGTGTGGCCAGTATCTGTTCCTTGGTATTTTCATGCTGTTGCTGCAATTGTTCGAGGTCGGTTTTTTTAATTTCCAGTTCTTCCTCTTTTAATCTTTTTTCTTCTTCCAGTTGTTTGATCTGTGCCTGGCGGTGATTTTTTTCTTCCTGCAGCTGTGCAATGGCCCGCTGAAGATTCTGGATAGAGGTATCGGCCACGGCTACTTTCTTTTCGGCATCAAACTGGTTGCGTTGTATTGCCTGGTTATCGCGGCGGCTGGCATCAATGCTGCTGCGCTTTTCGTCAAACACACGGCGTTTTTCCTCTACTGCTTCTTTAAGCGTATCGAGTTTTTCTTCCAGTTCATTCAGCTTTACTTCTTCATCTTTTATATGGGTGCCGGTAAACCCAATGCTTTCTTCCAGCCCTTTTAACTGGCCGCTGGCTTTTTGCAGGAATTCATCAAGGCCGAGCCTGCGTTCCTTCAAATATTGCAGGCGCTGCGTGGTAAGGTTCTTATCATTCTCCTTGTTGCGCACCTTATCGAGCATATCGTTGAATGCATGCTGCATTTGATGCAGGGCATTTTCTTTTTCAATAAACCTGAGTTTCTCCTGTTCAAGGGCAGCTTCCTCTTTTGCGATGGCAGTTTCCAGTTCTATCCTTTTATCCACTTCCTGCTGCTGCTGCACATTAAGGTCTTTGTAAGTGAGGTTAAAACCTTCCAGCGCTGCTTTGGCCAGTTCTATACTTACTTCCTTATAATCTTTTTTGATCTCGAAATACTTCTCCGCTTTTTTTGCCTGGCTTTCCAGTGACTTCAACTGGTTGTTTATTTCAAACAAAAGGTCTTCAATACGGGCCAGGTCCTGCTCGGTGGCATCCAGTTTTAACTTGGCCTCTTTTTTTCTTGTTTTGTAGATGGTGATGCCGGCTGCCTGTTCGAGCATTTTGCGGCGGCTGTTCTCTTTATCTTTGATGATATCATCCACCATGCCCAGTTCAATGATGGCATAGCTGTCGTTACTTACGCCGGTATCCATGAAGAGATTGTGGATGTCTTTAAGGCGGCAGGCCACATCGTTGAGGCGGTATTCGCTTTCGCCGCTTTTATAGTATTTTCTTGTAACGGTAACGGTATTGAATTCGGTGGGCAGCAGATTCTTTGTATTTTCAAATGTAAGGCTAACCTCAGCGAGCCCGCTGGCACTCCTTGTTTTGCTCCCGTTAAACACCAGGCTTTCCAGGTTTTCGCTGCGCAGGTTACTGATCTTATGTTCCCCTATCACCCAACGGATACTGTCAATGATATTGCTTTTTCCGCAACCATTTGGGCCAATAACCCCTGTTATACCTTCATCGAAATTTAATACGGTTTTATCGGCAAAACTTTTAAATCCTTTGATTTCTAAACTCTTTAATCGCACGGTTTTCTGTTTTTAAGTAAGACGGCAAATATAACCGGATTAAGAGGAAAAAATAGTTGAATGAAGGCGCAGAACTTGTTAATTATTCACAGGTTGTGCACAAAGCATTTTTTGTGTATTTTATCTGTAAAACAATCATTCTGCAATTAATTTTAAACCGCTTTTTTAAACTAAATTATCAGCCTTGGTCATCGCATTATAAATTTCCTGCATTCCGGAATATTTTTTTCCCCGTTTTAAACAACAGCATACATTTTCAGACCTAACCTTAGGACAATAAAAAAGGGCTGCAGCTGCAGCCCTTTCAATAGACATATTTCTTGTTATTGTAAAGTTGCCCTTTTTTTAGTCACTTCCGCCACTTTTTTCTGGTCGTTTTTAAACCCGTAGATATCCTGTACATATCCCAGCACATTCCGGTACATGGCCTTTTCTGTTTGCTTTAAAGATGGTTTTGCATCAAAATAGGCAGACACCATATTGCAATAGGTAATGCACTCATCCATTTTTGCATTGGATGTTTTTTTAAGTTCTGCTTTTTTCTTGGGATCTTTAACCAGGTTGGAGGCAGTGCTGATATCTGCCGCCACATTAAAACTGTGGTTGCACATCAAAACTGCTGCATCAATTTCCTTATCGTTTGCTATAGCTGCCTTTAAAATGGAGGTAAGCTTGTCTTTGAGTTCATCCTGGTTTGCAGGCCTTTTTTCAGCTGTATAGATATAATTGTACAGTTCAATGGCGTAGTTATAATTCAAAGTAAAGTCGGCAGGAGACTTTGCGATAAACTCTTCGTATCGGGCAAACAACGCAGGCTTATCCGTAATATTTTTCAGTTCCAGTTCATTCCAAAAAGCATCTTCCGGGTAAAATTTCCTTCCTTTATCAAGTATGATTTTAAGATTATCTGTGTCTTTAACCCTGTTGTAATAATCGGCAAGCAACTGGTACACATCCAGGTAAGTATTTCCTACCACATTGGCATCGGCAAGCTTACGGTAATACCTCATGGCATCTTCTTCCCTTTTTGCCTGTCCGGCAGCAATAGCAGTATTCAAAACCAGGGCGGTATCGAGAGCGTAGAGTTTAACCTGCGGGTATTCATATTTTTTGGAAAGGATGAAATTTTCCACATCCAGGGCCTTTGTGAAGGATGTATAAGCGGATGCAAAATCCTTGTCATTAAAAAGGCCCGCTCCCAGGTCGTAGAGGCCCAGATAAAGATCGAGATAGGATGTATAGGTTTCGAGCTTCATGCGCATATCTTTGGGATCGAACTTCTGTGCATTTTGAAAAGCCTCAAAAGCGGCAGTTTTTAATATAAAGGCTTCAGACTTGGGAGTGGCAGCATCCTGCGACAGGGAATTATAAATGCGGCCTTTAAAATACCAGGCATCGCTGCTGTTTGCATTTTTGGGTTCTGCAAGCATTTTATCTACAGCAGTTTTTGCTTCTTTATACTGCTTTTTATTATACATTTCTGCAATGGCATCAATGTCTTGCGCACCTGCGTAAAAAGCACTGATGGCAAACAATGTCAAAATAAAAATCCGTTTCATTTTTGTATCTGTTTTAAGTGTTAAAGATATTAAGTAAATGGTATATTGCAGCAGATTTTTCACAAATCGTGCCAACCGCAATGTTAGACTGTTTTAGGGGCGGTGGAGCGGCGTGATTGTTGTTAAATTTATCTTATAAACTGCATTTTGATCAGCCAGCACAGCATACAACAGATTTTAAGCCGCATTGATATTGTGGAGATCGTGGGTGCGTTTGTAAAACTCAAAAAGCGGGGCGCAAACTACCTGGGCCTCTGCCCTTTTCACAACGAAAAAACACCTTCTTTTACCGTTTCCCCTTCCAAGGAAATTTATAAATGTTTCGGCTGTGGCAGGAGTGGTAACAGTATCGGTTTTTTGATGGAACTGGAAAAATACAGTTATGTGGAGGCGCTGCGCTGGCTGGCGGCTAAATACAATGTGGAACTGGAAGAAACTGAAGTGAGCGCCGAGGTAAAATTGCAGCAGCAGGCGGCCGATAGTCTTTATATCATCAACGGTTTTGCTCAAAAATTCTTCAGCGAGGCCCTCTATCACACCGAAGAAGGTACAGATGTGGCACTTTCTTACCTGAAGGAACGGGGCTTCCGGGACGAAATCATCAAAAAATTCCAGTTGGGCTTTAACCCCTCTGCAAGAGATTCCTTTGCCCAGGCGGCCATAACAGCCCAGTACAATACCGAGCTGCTGCAAAAAAGCGGGCTGGTTGTAATGCGGGATGAAAAACCGGCGGATAATTACCGTGGCCGGATCATTTTTCCCATTCATAACCAAAGTGGCAAAGTGCTGGGTTTTGGCGCACGTATCATCAAAAAAAATGATAAAGCTCCAAAGTACATCAATACCCCGGAAAATGAGATCTATATAAAAAGTAAGGTACTCTACGGATCTTATTTTGCCAGGATGGCCATTGATAAAGCCAATGAATGCCTGCTGGTGGAAGGATATACCGATGTGGTCAGCCTGCACCAGGCGGGCGTTGAAAATGTGGTGGCAAGCGGCGGTACATCGCTTACACCTGATCAGCTGCGACTGATAAAAAAATACAGCAATAACCTAACGATCGTTTACGATGGGGATAGTGCCGGTATAAAAGCGGCACTACGGGGGCTTGATCTTGCCCTGGAAGAAGGTTTGAATGTAAAACTTGTACTTATCCCCGACGGTGAAGACCCTGACAGTTATGTAAACAAAGTGGGGCCCGAAGCGTTCAGGGATTTTGTGGCTGCCAACAAAAAAGATTTTATACTCTTTCAACTGGATATTGCCTTAAAAGACGCTGGTGCAGATACCGCCAGGCGTTCTGCCGTGGTAAACCAGGTAGCCGAAACCATTTCTAAAATAAACAAGACCGAAGAATTTAGCAGAAGGCAGGATTATATTAAGCAGGTATCAGAGATATTAAAAATTGAGGAAACTGGCCTTAATGCACTGGTAAATAAACTTATACGTGATAAAATTACCAAAGAGGAAAACCGCTCAGCTTTTAAACAGGAACTTCCTATTCCTAACCACTTACCTGCTGCTGAAAAACCGACGGATGAAATAAGCGAATTTTTCAGTACAGATGAAATGAATGAGCGTGCACTCATACGTAGCCTGCTGGAATTTGGTAATAAGCAGTGGAACGATGAGGAAACTGTGGCCGCCTTTCTTTTTGCAGAAATAGAATCGAATGAACTCCACCATATGATGGACAATAAAGGGCTGGTAAATATTTACAACATTTTTAAAAAATGGTACGAAGAAGGCCTGAATCCCAGCGCCAAGAATTTTTTGTACCACGAAGACAGGGAACTCAACCTTCTTGTGATCAATGTAATGGATTACAATACGGAGATCAGCCCCCGGTGGAAAGAGATTTTTGAAGGACATATCAACAGCAGGGAAGACCTTTTCCGGGAAGAAGTGGTATCTACCCTCTCCTATTTGAAACTGCGGAAAATAAAGAAACTGATAGCAGAAAACCAGCGTGAACTGGAACACAGCAATAACCCGGAAGAGCAACTGGTTTACCTGCAAACCCACCAGCATTTAAAGCAAATGGAAATTGAACTGACCAAAAAAGCAGGTACCGTCATTTACAGGTAATCAACCTTTCTTTCTCCTTACTACATCCGGATTTTAATTTGCTACGTAATTAGTATTCAGAAACTATTGTTGTTAAGCGCTATACTAACGATGCAATAAAGTACCCTCATTTTTAAATCTTAAATAATTTATCATTATGTTACATCAATTAAAAATTGCTGGCGGTATACTGTATTCATTAGTTATACTATCTGCCTGTCAAAAAGATACCAATCAACTGCTGCCTGCTTCCATTCCCGAGTATGGAATAAGTGTTTCTGAACGCTCAAACAACTTAAATAGTAACCAGGTAAGGCTGAACTTCAGCGGGCTTGAAGACCTGGGGCCGAATGCACGTTATGAAGGCTGGGTAATTATTAATGGCGTACCGGTAACAACGGGTATTTTCTCAGTGGATGCCAATGGCAACCAGTCCCAGGAGGTTTTTACAGTACTGCCGCATCAGGGCCGCCTGAGAGATGCCAACATGTTTGTTTTGACAATTGAGCCCTACCCCGACAACTCTCCTATGCCCAGCAACCAGCATATACTTGCAGGGGCATTTAACGGTACTTCTGCCGCACTTTCCACTAACCACCCTGCTGCACTCAATACCAACTTCAGTACGGCAACCGGTACGTACTTGCTTGCTACGCCAACCACGGCCTCTACTACTGATGAATTGAGTGGTATTTGGTATATTAACAACCGAAGCGGCTCTCCAATGGCCGGGCTGTATTTACCTGTATTGCCGGATGGATGGATTTATGAAGGCTGGGTGGTTATAGATGGACAACCAGTTTCCACCGGTACTTTTATGGGTGGCATGATGGCCGACAATTCATCTATATTTAGTGGGCCAATGCCTGAACCTCCATTTCCTGGCGAAGATTTTATTTATAATGCACCATCCGGTTTGATGTTTCCTGCTTTACTTCCCGGAAAAACAGCTGTAATTTCAGTGGAACCTTATCCGGATAACAGTACTGCTCCATTTTCTATAAAGCCTTTAGTAGGTCAAATACCTATGCAGGCAATGCAGCACTATGCTTATGATCTGAATTTAAATATGGGAAGCCTGCCGGCAGGTGTAGCTGTGAAGAAACATGATTAATACATAATATTGGCCAAAACCTGTCCCTTCATTCCTATTAAAAAGTTCATTTAAGTGAAGTGAAAGAAGCAGCTTCATTTGTTAATAATATGAAACTGTAGGGGCAGGTTATTTTAACCCTGAAATTATGCCGGTACAACAGCCAGCCTGGGTTTAGCAATACCCTGATCAATTTTGACGCCGTTTGCTTTTGTTTTAGTATTAGGCGGGGCGATTTTCGTATTAATTGCTTTAAAACTCATGGCCGTCCAAACACTGTCGAGGTCCACCTGCTCCACGGTATCAAAACCGTACTGGCAAAGGCAGTCCCACTGGCATTCTTTGGAAAGGTCACTCACTATTTTTGAAGCCACTTTAGGGTAAGACACCCAAAATTTAGCGTTGGCGTTCAGGGCTGGGATCACATCATTGAGAATATCGCCTAATTGTTTCTTATTGATAGCAAAAACCAGGGCAAAATCGATCTTCCTGCTGCGCAACAATGGCGTAACACTCTTAGCAAAAGAGATTTTGCTGAACTGTTTTTCGATGGAAGAAGGAAGGCCTTGTATCAGGAGATTTTTTTCGTCGGCTAATTGCAATTTCTCGAACACTGTTGGTAATGCCATAAAACACTTATTCGTTTGCGATTGTGGAAAATGCAGAAAAATGTGGATAAACCTCTATTTTCTGAAGTGCAAAGATAGGCTATTTTACCGGATTTGCAGCGGAAATGTAAAATAAAACTCCGCTAAAGGCTGAATTTAACTGAGTTATAATTATTTTATACAATATGTTACCTCTTTTCTTTATAATAGTTCAGCGCTTCGGGCATGTATTTTTTCAATTGTTCGATCCGGCTTTCATCTCCCGGGTGGCTGCTTAAGAACTCAGGTGGCTTATTATCATCAGCAGCTGCTGCCATTCTTTGCCAGAATGAGATGGCTTCGCGGGGATTATAACCGGCGATGGCCGCAAATATCAGCCCAAAGCGATCGGCTTCATACTCCTGCTTACGGCTGTTTGGCAACAGCACGCCCACGCTGGCAGCCGGCGCATATACATTATTAAAAATAGCATTTGCCTGGGCCCTGTTTTGGGTGAATGCACTACCAACCGTACCTAAACCCTGTGCCAATGCCAGTTGGCTCATCCTTTCATTGCTATGGCCGGCAATAGCATGGGTAATTTCGTGACCCAATACTATGGCCAGGGCTGCCTCGTTTTTTGTAACCGGCAATAGTCCGCTATAAACCACCACTTTGCCTCCCGGCATGCACCAGGCATTCACCTGTTTATCGTCAACCAGGTTGAATTCCCAGTTATAGCCATTCAAAACATTGCCTTTTCCCTGTTTTGTGTAATAAGACCTGATCGCCGAAGCCACCCGGTTGCCCACTCTTTTTACCATTGCAGCATCGGCATTGTTCATCACTTTATGCTCATTCAAAAAACCCCGGTATTGGCTCACAGCTTCCTGCTGAAGCGAAGATTCGGGAAAAAACGACAGCTGTTTGCGGCCTGTTATGGCATTGGTACTGCAGCCTATCATTATAAGGCCAATGCCTGTACATGTCAAAATCCTTTTCATTGTTGTCATTTTTCTGGTTAACAAAATGTTTGAGTAAAGACTAATAACCGGCCCCACTGTTTAACCGGCTGTTCTTAGCATTGTGTTAAACAAGCGGCATACCAATTTTTGTGAAGGAGATTAACATCTGAACGGATTCTTTACCGGACAATGCCTGGAAGCATATTAAAAAGTCCCGGTTAACTGGTAACCGGGACTTAAAGAAAAATGAGTTTATACATCTTTTTGAATCAGTTTCTGTTCCTGCGCCTGTTTCTGAACAACGGTGCACGGCTCTCTACGCCGCGTAAAATACGGCCAATATTTTTTTGGTGTGTTACTATAACTATAATGGCCACCAGCAGGGCAAATACCCTGTAAAACACTTCATGCTCATTCCATATCCACAAAACAAAAACGGGCAGCATGGCGGCAGCAAGAATAGAACTTAGTGAAACATATCTAGTAAGTAATAAAACCAACAGAAAAACCAGCACACAACTTAATGCGATGCCGGGCTGAATGGCCAGTACCATTCCAAATAAAGTGGCCACACCTTTGCCGCCTTTAAAATTGGCAAAAACCGGGAACACATGCCCAAGCACGGCAGCCATACCAAGGCCAATCATAAAGTTGGTTCTTTCCAGTTCGTTGTGTATATAAAAGGGAAGCAGGTTATAAAGCCCCACGGCTGCAGCGCCTTTCAGTATATCGATCACCATCACCATAGTGCCGTAATTACTACCCAGTACCCTGAAAGTATTGGTGGCGCCCATGTTTCCGCTGCCATAGTCCCTGATGTCTATGCCGAAAAATTTTTTACTGATGATAAGTGCTGTTGGAATTGAGCCTATCAAATATGCTAAAATGATCAGTAATGCTTCTTTCATCTTTGTTCAATAGAGAGTTGAGATATACAAATATACAAAAATCAGGTCTTAATAACGTAATTTATGATGTTTTGGTATAATGTGTTCTCAACGATATCCAGTTACCTTTTTCAGTTATACATTCTAATTGAAAGCCATGTGTTTCGAAAGCTGGAAGTAGTTTTTTCTCATCAGCAGAAAGTAATCCGCTGAAAACCACGATGCCGTTCCTGTTACAGCATGCAGCCATAGCAGCAAGGTTATCGAGTATTACATTGAGATTAATGTTGGCTAAGATAATATCCGCTTTTTTGGAAGTGAATAATGAACCTGCTTTTTCCAATTCAATTTTAACAGCATGATTGGCCGCCATATTCTCCTTTGCGTTGCTGATGCACCAATCGTCATTATCAATTGCAAGGATGGAAGCTGCTCCCAGCTTTTCTGCCAGGATGGCCAGCACGCCGGTACCGGTACCAAAATCAATTACGTGGCTGTCCTTAAAATCAATTTGCTGCATTTGTTCCATTACCAGGAATGTAGTGGCATGATGACCGGTGCCAAAACTCATTTTAGGTGTAATGATGATCTCATGTGCCACGTCTTTGATGGGTGGGTGAAAAGCCGCCCTTACGCCTGCAAAATTGCCCACCAGCACCGGTTCAAAACTGCTCTCCCACTGCTGGTTCCAGTTTTGATCCTCTATAACGGATATATCATATTTAAGCGGATGAAATTTTTGAGCGATCGCCCTGATCGTTTCGGGATCAAAATTTTCTTTTTGTATGAATGCAAGCAGGCAATCGTCTTTTTCTTCAAAGGCATCGAAACCCTCATTTTCCAGCATAGCCAATATTTGCTCCTGTATATTTTTATCCGGGGTATGAAGAGAAATGCAGGTAAATTTTTGCATGATGCAGCTAATGTAAGCTGGTTTTAAGCATTGTTATAACTTCGCACAAAATTATTTTTATGAAAAGTAAAAAAATTGTAAAAAGAACAGGATGGCACGGGGTTTGAAACATACCTGGAATAATACAGGCACCGGCGTATTTTTAACTATTTACCTGAACAATTATGAAACAATACTTTTTTTTGGTTTTGCTAACAACGATGCTTGCAGGATCTCTTTCCTGCAAAAAAGATGAGAACGACCCACCGGCAGGCGCCCTCTCGAGTTACTGGAAAGGCTTTTACAGCGATACACTGAGCACGCCGGATAAAGGATACGGACTGCTCTTCCGTTCCAATAACAGTGTAAGGGTGTACGATATGGCACTAACAACCGACAGTGCAGCCGCTACTATTGGCGAAGGTACTTATACCCTTTCCAGCAATATTTTGAACTTTAATTATACCAATCTTTTCAACACCGGATTGTACAACGGTACGGGCACCATTAACAGCAGCGGTAATATTTTGAGCGGGCAAATCACTTTCACCAGCACGGATACCACCACCGGCAACTTCACGGTAACAAAACAGTAAAATGCTGCGGCCCTGTTATTTTGAAGGCATAGATGGCCTTACTTCTATTTTACTGGGCAGGGTGCGTGGGTTCATTTCCAACAGATCCACCACCAGTTTGCCAATATCTTCGGGCTGTATCTTCCAGGCATCGGCCTCATTGGGGAGGTGGTTGTTGAAATAAGTAGCCACAGAACCCGGCATGATCGTGCTTACCTTGATACCATATTTACGCAGGTCGAGCATAACAGCCTGGGTAAAGCCCACCAATCCAAATTTACTTGCATTATAAGCCGAGGCGGTTTCAAAAAAATTTGTCCCGGCAAGGCTGGCGATGGTAATAATGTACCCCTGAGATTGCTTTAGCGGCTCTATGCAGGCTTTTACGCTGTTGAACACGCCGGTAAGATTCGTATCAATGGTTTCTTTCCATTGCTGCGGGCTTAATGTATCGATGGCTGCAAAATGCCCAACGCCTGCATTGGCCACCAGTACATCGAGCTGGCCAAAATGTTTAAGGGTTGCCGCCACGGCTTTTTGTTCATCGTCCCAATTACTTACTTCACTCTGCAGGGCCAGTATTTTTGATGGATCTGTTGTAAGGAATTGCGCTGCTTTTTTTACCGCTTCCAGGTTGCGGCCGGTTATGGCCACCCGCATGCCTTTTTCCAATAAGCATTTAGCAATGCCCAGGCCGATGCCTTTACTGCCACCGGTGATATACGCTGTTTTGTTTTGGAGGTCGTTCATGTGTTTATACTTTTAATAAAATAAATAAGATCGTATTTAAATCAGATGTAAACTAAGGATTTTATAAAAGTTTACCAGGAAAAAATAAACCATTAAGAAGTTAAGGATATTAAGTTCTAATAAAAAAACTCCGCAGCCTTTAAACTGCGGAGTCATTATCTTAATAAGAAAATAAAATTAAGCTATGTTCAATCCTGCTGCGGCCTTGGTTGAGCTTCGGGCTTAGGAATGAGCGCTTTGCGGCTGAGTTTGAACTTACCTGTTTTTTGGTCAACATCCAGCAGCTTTACTTTTACCTTATCGCCTTCTTTGAACACGCCGTCCATGGTTTCCAGGCGCTTCCAGCTTATTTCGCTGATATGCAGCAGCCCTTCTTTCTTAGGCAGAAATTCTACAAATGCGCCAAAGTCTTTGATGCTTTTAACAGTGCCCTCGTAAGTTTCGCCCACTACCGGAACGGCTGTGATGCCACGTACCCATGCCACGGCTTTATCGAGCCCAGTTTTGTCTTTACAGAAGATACTTACTTCGCCTGTATCGCCCACTTCTTCAATATTAACGGTGGTACCGGTTTCTCGCTGAATTTCCTGGATCACTTTACCGCCTGGCCCTATCACTGCCCCGATATATTCTTTGTCGATGATCAGTTTCACCATGCGTGGTGCATGCGGCTTCACATCTTCCCTGTGTGCTGGTACGCAAGCGTACATAGCGTCGAGTATATGCATACGGCCTTCTTTTGCCTGGGCAAGTGCCTGGCGCATGATGTCCATGCTTAACCCATCAACCTTAATATCCATCTGAACCGCACAAATTCCATCTTTTGTACCGGTAACTTTAAAATCCATATCGCCGAGGTGGTCTTCATCTCCGAGGATATCTGTAAGTACCGCAAACTGGTCGCCTTTTTTGATAAGCCCCATTGCCACTCCGCTCACGTGTTTTTTAAAAGGCACACCTGCATCCATCAGCGCCAGTGAACCGGCACAAACAGTAGCCATAGAAGAAGAACCATTACTTTCCAAAATATCGCTCACCAATCTAACGGTGTAAGGATATTCGCTGCCGGGCATCATTTGCCTTAAAGAGCGCATGGCCAGGTTTCCATGTCCCACTTCACGACGGCCAACACCACGCATCATCTTAACTTCGCCGGTACTGAATGGAGGAAAATTATAATGAAGGATAAATTTTGAATAGTTGGAACTATGGGCAGTTTCTGCGAGCAGTTCATCTAAAGGTGTTCCTAAGGTAACAGTTGTAAGAGACTGTGTTTCACCACGTGTAAATAGTGAGGAGCCGTGCGGGGTTGGTAGCAAATCAGTTTCCATTTCCAGTGGCCGAACCTGCTCTGTACCCCGGCCATCGAGCCTGCGTCGTTGGGTAAGGATCATATCCCGTACTACATGGTATTGCAGTTCACCAAAATAATGGCCGATCAATGCCTTGTCTGCATCCGGCAGTTCTTCGCCCAGGAAAACTTTTACTTCATCTTTCAGCTTATCAAATGCGTCGGAACGCTCATGTTTGGCCGATGCAGATGTTGCAATGGCGTGCATCTTATCTTTTGCAAATTCGTTGATCTTTTTTTCGAGTCCTTCGTTGCGGTAAGGCTTTGTGTATTCCCTTTTAGTAGTTGAACCCACAAGATTTCTCAGGTCGGCCTGTGCTTTTATCTGAGCCTTGATAGCTTCATGGGCCAGTTCAAGGGCTTTAATGAGGTCTTCTTCCTGGCATTCTTTGGCTTCGCCTTCCACCATCATAATATTTTTGTCGGTGGCGGCAATAAGGAATTCCAGGTCGCTTTTGGCCAGTTCTGAACGGGTGGGGTTAACGATCCAGTTTCCTTCAACCCTACCGATACGTGTTTCTGAGATAATTTCCTGGATGGGAATATCGGAAACGGCCAATGCTGCAGATGCTGCCAAACAGGCCAATGAATCGGGCATAACTTCATCATCGCTTGATACAAGCGTTACAAGTACCTGAACGTCACATAAATAATCTTCTGGAAATAAAGGCCTTAATGCCCTGTCGATCAGTCTTGATGTGAGGATCTCGTAATCGTTCAAACGGGCTTCCCTCTTAAAAAATGAACCCGGGATGCGGCCCGCAGAAGCAAATTTTTCCTGGTAATCTACTGATAAAGGGAAAAAAGATTGTCCCTCTTTAGGTTCTTTATTGGCAACAACTGTTGCTAAAATGATACAATTACCCTGGCGAACTGTAACGGCGCCATCGGCCTGGCGAGCAAGTTTGCCCGTTTCGATCGTAACCGAACGGCCAGCGCCTATATCGAATGTTACTGATTTTGGTTGTAGTAATGACATGTAGTTTGTTTTTTTGTCCCGCTATATGGCAGAACGGGTAATAAGGATGTATAAAACGAATAATTCCCAACGCTGATGTTACAACCGTTGGGAATAATTCAATGATACATATTTAAAATTATTTACGGAGACCTAATTTTTCGATCAATGCCCTGTAGCCTGTCAGGTTATGTTTGCTGAGGTAAGTAAGTAAACGCTTACGCTGACCAACCATCATCATAAGGCCCCTTTGGGAAGAGAAGTCTTTTTTATTGATTTTCAGGTGGTTACTAATGTGGTTGATACGCTCCGTGAGCATGGCAACCTGCCCTTCAATAGAGCCTGTGTTGCTGGCTTTTCCGCCAAAATCTGCGAAAATCTTTGCTTTTTTCTCGAGTGTTAAATGCGACATTTGAAGTTTTTTAAAAAACGGTATTGTTTTATTTTTCTTAATTCGGGTGCAAAAGTAGGGTAAAAATGTGAAAATGAGCGCATTTTTAGCCGATTATTTGTAAATAAAGGCAGAATGATGGGGCTGCAAAAGGGGTAAATTATGGAAAAGGAACACAGAAAGATGAAACTCAGGGTAAAGCAGCATTTTGTACTATACCGGCAAATGCAAAGGCTGCCCTTTGGTGGAGCAGCCTTTAAAATATTTAGTGACCGCGGTTAGTTTTTGATCAATTCAAAAAAATGAACTATGGTTGCACCATTTACATCGTGAGCTGTAAGCTTGATCTTGGTATTCTGGTTAATATCAGTAATTGTGTATGAATAGTCGTACTCAGTTTTGTATTTTGCATCGGTTTCATCAATTAAAAAAGGGGAAATATCATCATTTTTAAAAAGTTCAACCTTTGCCAGCGGATCGGGGGTACTGATATGGCCGGAAATAATAAAATTGCCATTTGCATCAGGCAAAATTTCTATACGGTCTTTTTCGGGTGTCCTGGAAAGCTCGTCATTTTTTGAACAGGAGTTGAGAAATAGCATGCCGGCAAAAGCCAGCAGGATAAGGGATTTGAATTTCATTTGTTAGCGTTTTTATATTATTAAAACGGCTTTAGCGGCAATTTATTGCCTTAAAAACGAGTAGAAAAACAGCCATGGAGCCATATTATACCCATAAATCTTTAGCCGAACTCAGCCTATGGAAGGCCCAAATGCAGCGCAAACCAGGATTTTTCAATAATCTGTCAAAAAGAGTTCAGACAAGGCTCAACAAAATAATTCCTGAAAAGGTACACCTGGCCATTACAAAACTCTTAAAAGAAATGATCAAAGGAGTGTTATTTGGCGCAGGAGCCATCCGTATCAATGCACTTCCTTTTGAAAACCTTGCTGAAACAGAAAATGCCGTTCTGAAAAAAATTGAAATCTATAAAAAAACCGCTGCCGTTGAGGGTGGGCTCACCGGTGCCGGTGGATTTTTATGGGGCCTGGCCGATTTCCCACTCCTGCTCAGCATTAAAATCAAAATGCTTTTTGACATGGCCGCACATTACGGCTTTGATACCAGCGATTATAAAGAAAGGGTTTACCTGCTGCATATTTTTGAAATCGCTTTTTGCAGTGATGAACACAGGAACCGTGTTTTTGATAAAATGATAAACTGGAAGCAAAAAGCGGCAGCATTGCCGGCAGATATCAACCAGTTCGACTGGCGTATGCTGCAGCAGGAATACCGTGATTATATTGACCTGGCCAAGATGGCACAATTGATCCCCGTAATTGGCGCGGCAGTAGGACTGGTTGTAAACTGGAAGCTGATGCAAAAACTTGGCACTACGGCCATGAATGCATACCGCATGCGGCTTGTGGAAGACGGAAAATTATCTTTATAACAGCTCCTATAATTAAACAGTTTTGCAGAAAACAAATATCCTCCATACAGAATACGGCAGTTTTATATTAGTTTCACCCGCCCATAACTTTGTATTGATGAAAAAAATCATTACCGGCTTTTACATTTTGCTCCTGGCATTGGCTGCCTGGTATTTTTTTTCTGGGCAGATAAACAGTCGCAGACGAGAACAGGCATTTGCCGCCACAGAAAGCGGATTGACCAGGATCCCCGTTGTAAATATCATCAACCCTACCCTTACGGCCAGCGAAGATGCTTTTACAGATGAGCAGGAAAGCCATGCTTTGATAAATGGTTCTTCTAATCAGTCCATAACACCAAAAAACTGCGGTAACTGGTGGGATTTTACGGAAACCAACAGAAGTAGTTGTATCCAGCTAAGTTATCATCCAAACCGTGTCGGAAACCCCGGCGAAATAACCTACGATTTTGAATTTGACGGTGTGTATGCACTCAAAAAGGTTTGTGTATTTGTTGATCCCCACAAAAAAAATGAACCCGATAACAAACTGATCATTAAAAGCGGTTTACCATTTCATTACGACAAAACGCTCTCAACCGTTACAGACGACGGCGCTGTTTCAAAAGCAAGCTGGGTTGATATTGATTGTAATACAGAAACAAAATATATTCAGCTGGTTTATGGGCAAAATTTTGGAACCGTACGGGAGATCCTATTTTACGGAGAGCCCATTAAGAAGGATGAAATGAAATCCGTTGCATACAATTTTCCGGTAAGCAGTTTCGACAGCAGCATCGGCACCAACATTGTGATACAAATGGGCCAAAGCGCCGATGGTAAAAACTATGATGAAGGCTGGAGCGGCGGCCTGCGTTGGTTTGCAGCAGCCCGTTATGTGCTTTACAAAGATCTCAGTTTAAAATATTTTGCCGGCACGGCCAGCGAACTGGAAGCAAACTGGAACGAACGGATCATTAAAAGCGGGAGTAAGCTACATTATGCTTTTGGCAGTTTGGTAGACAGCAGCATGGTTACCACCGGCAATAACAGTGGAGGCGATTGGGCGAATCAAAAACCCATTCCCACGGCCCTGGTCGATGAAAGCAAAGCAGATAAACTTGATGGCATTTGCACTTTCAATGAAATTGCCACAGACCCAAAAAGCTATGCCCAGGCAGCGTATAATTTAAAGCGGCTGGCTGCGGGGCTTTATAAGATCGGCCACCGGTCCATTGAACCAGATAATGAAAAAGACGGCAATTTTAAAAAAGCTGGGTTTATGTTGCCTTACCAGCAGGCGGCTTATGTATCCACCCTCTACGACGGGCATGACAATACCGTGTTGTTTCGGGGCGAACTGGTTGGCGTCAGAAACAGTGGGCTGGGCAGTGCCGAAATGAAGCTGATCTTTCCAGGGCTCACTTATGTGAACCCCACTTATATAAAAGCCATGTACTGGTGGTGGAAGTATAACCGTAAAAATGCGGATGCGCCTTTTGATATTTTCAATTTCCATACCTATTGTTCCACTTTTGGCATTACAGATCATTTCAGGAATGCACAGGCGGTGATGCCCGAAAGCAGGGTATTTGAACTGGAGAAAAAACTTGACACGGTAAAATATTTTGCAGCACTCATGAACCGCCCGGTGATCAATACGGAAACCGGTTATGATGTGTACGATGAAAAAATGCGCTATCCCACCCCCTACTGCGATGAAAAAGTAAGGTTCGGAAACAGTTTTGTGGCCATCAGGCCATTTGGGGGCAAAACCGCTGAACAGATACAGGGAGAATGGCTCTTGCGCACCTACCTGCTGCACCATCGCAAAAATATCAGCTGTTATCAATTCTGGCTGGCCGACCAGCATAAAGAAGGCACGCCTTGCGGACCATTTTATGCCACCGGGTTTTTAAAGCATGATACCGTGATCAACTGGAAGCAAAAATATATTCCACGGCTTTCCTGGTATTACATGCAATGTTTTAAAAAGCAATTGGCAGGTTACAGATTTGTTTCAGAAAAAAAGAATAATAATATGATGATCTACGAATATGAAAATGCGGAGAAAAAAAATGCCATGGTCATCTGGAGTGCCACTCAGAACGGCAGCCATTTAAAATACAGCACCCTTTTGGCAGGCAAAAAAAATCATACGGTCATTGTTCCCAATAATACAACAGAAGGGAAAATTTCCAAAAAGCCGGGCGGCAGGCTTACTATTACCGTAACTGAACTGCCACAGATTATTTTATACTAACATTCAATATTTTTTGATTAATATTTCTGCTGTAAATTGTAAATAGATTGAAACGCATCATTTTTACTGTAACCAACGACCTCAATTACGACCAGCGCATGATACGCATTTGCAGCAGCCTGGCCGGTACCGGCTATCGTGTACTCCTGGTGGGGCGGGCAAAAAAAGATTCACCGGAATTGATAAAGCAATCATTTGAACAAAAAAGGCTGGGTTGTTATTTTGAGAAGGGTTTTGCATTTTATGCTGAATATAATATCAGATTGTTTCTTTATCTTTTATTTTCAAAAGCAGATGCTTTTTGCTGTATAGACCTTGATACCATGCTGCCGGTTTATTTTATTGGCAAACTCAGGGGGAAAAAACTGGTATATGATGCACATGAGTATTTTTGTGAAATGAAAGAAGTGGTAACCAGGCCCCGGGTTTATAAAGTATGGAACCTGGTTGAAAAAACTTTTGTCCCGAAATTTAAAAATGGCTACACGGTAAGCAAGGCCATTGCGGGGGATTTCTTTATAAAATACCGGGTAAATTATGAATTGATCATGAACGCCACCCTGCTTAAACCTATGAACGGCATTCCTAAAAAAAAAGAAAAATATATTTTATACCAGGGGGCTGTTAACGAAGCAAGAGGGCTTGAATTTTTAATACCGGCCATGGCACATATTGATGCAACACTCCATATTTACGGCGATGGAAACTACCTGGAGCAAAGCAGGGCGCTTGTACGGAGCTGCCAAATGATGAACAAGGTTTTTATACATGAGAAAGTATTGCCCTCAGAACTGGAAGAAATTACCAGGCATGCTCATATTGGGCTGAACCTGGTGGAAAACAATGGCCTGAACCAATACTATTCACTGGCCAATAAATTTTTTGACTATATGCATGCTTTAGTTCCGCAGGTGACCATGAATTTTCCGGAATACAGGCGTATAAACGACCAGTTTGAAATTGCCGTATTGATCGATGACCTGCAGGAAAAAAGTATCATTGCAGGCATTAACAGCCTGCTCAACAATAAAGAGGAGTATGCGCAGCTGATGCAAAATTGCATAAAAGCAAGGGAGCTTTTTAACTGGCAAAACGAAGAAAAAAAACTCATCAACTTTTATAAAAATATCTTTGGATAAGCATTTACATATTATCAGCCACGATGTGCCCTGGCCCGCCGATTATGGCGGCGTAGTGAGTTTATTTCAATCGCTGGTCTGGCTTAAAAAAGCCGGAATACATATTCACCTGCACTGTTTTACAAAAGGACGAAAACCGGCCGCTGAACTCAATGAATATTGCACATCGGTATATTATTATAAAAGAAAAAAAAGCGGTATCGCCTCCTTCAACGTTCCATATATCGTTAAATCGAGGAGCAGCAATGAGCTGGTTCAGCGTCTTAAAAAAGACAATTACCCGGTGATGATGGAGGGTATACACAGTACCTGGCCCTTGTTTAAGAATGTGCTGAACGACCGCAAAATTTTCATTCGTACACTTAATTCAGAACATATTTACTATGATTTTTTAGCCGCTCATGAAAAAAACAAACTGAAAAAACTTTATTTTATGCGGGAGAGCCGGCTGCTGAAGCAATATGAAAAGAACATGGCAGCAAAGGCCCCGATACTAACGATTAGTGAAAGTGACCACTTATTTTTTTCGGCATTGGGTGCAGATGCCATTTTTATACCAGCACTATTGCCCTGGCAGAAAGTGGCTTCAAAACCCGGTACCGGGGATTACTGCCTCTACCATGGCAACTTATCTGTAAATGAAAATGAGAAGGCCGCTGAATGGCTGCTTACAGAAGTGTTTCAACAATTGGAAATACCTATCATCATTTCCGGAAAAGACCCTTCTTCCAAACTATCGGCCCTGGTTGCCAACAACAGGCATGCAACACTTATTCCCAATCCTACAGACGAAGCCATGCAGCAATTGGTTGAAAATGCACAGTTGCACCTGCTCCCTTCTTTCAACAAAACTGGTGTAAAATTAAAACTGCTTAATGCCCTGTACAACGGCAGGTATTGTGTTGCCAATGAAGCTGCGGTTGCCGGTTCGGGTGCAGAAGGTCTCTGCATTATTGCTAACACTGCAGCGGAAACACAGGAACAGGTGCGCAGGTATTTCAGCGAGCCTTTTACGGAAAAAGAAATACAGCACCGGAGCGCTGTATTGAATAAGGTTTACAACAATGAAATAAATGCGGCAAAAATCACAGCATTGATATACTAGCATTGTCCCACACTTTTCCCCTTTCGGTTTTAATGGTGCGGGCAGGAAATTTATTGATCACGATATAATCGTGCGTGGCCATGAGGATGGTGGTTTCATAATCGCGGCTGATCTGGAATAGCAACTGCATGATCTCATCGCTGGTTTCGGGATCAAGGTTACCGGTGGGCTCATCGGCCAGGATGAGCCTTGGGGAATTAAGCAGGGCCCGGGCAATATCTACCCGCTGCTGTTCGCCCCCGCTGAGTTCATAAGGCATTTTAAAACCCTTCGTTTTAAGGTTGACCTTATCAAGCACATCGGCAATTTTTTCGTCCATCAGTTTTTCGTCTTTCCAGCCGGTGGCCTTTAAAACAAATTTGAGGTTATCGTTTACATTCCGGTCGGTAAGTAATTGAAAGTCCTGGAATACCACGCCCAGGTTGCGGCGCAGGAACGGAACTGTTTTCCAGGTAAGCCCTCTTAACTGGTGCCCCACCACGGTTCCCTCCCCATCTTTGAGTTCCAGGTCGCCATAAAGTGTTTTAAGCAGGCTGCTCTTTCCGGTACCCGTTTTGCCCACCAGGTACACAAACTCGCCTTTATTGATGCTGATAT
Organism: uncultured Chitinophagaceae bacterium; assembly: GCA_963754695.1. GTDB lineage: Bacteria > Bacteroidota > Bacteroidia > Chitinophagales > Chitinophagaceae > Ferruginibacter. The sequence goes on along the minus strand of CAVWGU010000009.1, from coordinate 328,413 downwards.
TTACATCACTGAGCACCATAGCGCCGCCCTGGTAAATATTCACATTCTTTAATTCAACTACTGGTTGAGACATAAAATTAATTTTTTCCGGCTCCATTTATGCATTTCAGAATCAGGGCTGGCATTTGACCGCAGCGAAATCTTTCCCTCCTGGATTGCCGCTTTCTTTATTCGTTCAGTTTCAGCAAATTTAGTTCAATAAGGAGCTTTTAGAGAAAGAAATTTCAACCTTATTGTTAAAAATGTGGATAACTAATTTTTTAGTTTTATAACTAATTAATTAGTTTTACTCCATAATTGGATTTATGAACAAACAACTTACCAAGGCAGAAGAACAGCTCATGCAGGTGATATGGAAGCTGCAAAAAGCTTTTTTGCGTGAAATAATTGAAGCGCTTCCCCACCCCAGGCCGCATAATAATACGGTGGCCACTATTATAAAGATATTGGTTGAAAAAGAATTTATTGGTGTGGAGGTCTTTGGCAGAATGCACCGCTATTACCCGCTTCTAAGCAAAGAAGCCTACAGCAAAAACAGTATGAAGAATTTTGTGAAGGGGTATTTTGAAGGAAGCTTCAGCAATGCCGTTTCATTTATGGTGAAGGAAAATAACCTGAGCATTGAAGAACTGGAAAGCCTTTTGAAACAGCTTAAAAGGAAATGATCAATGAGTGTTTAGAGTTTAGAGTTTAGAATTTAGAATTTAGAATTTCTATAAAATTGACTTTTGAAGATTTTAAAATAACTATATGTTGCCATTCCTATTTTACCTCCTTAAAAGCAGTATTTGCGCAGCCATACTCTTTGCCTATTATTGGTTTTTCCTGCGCAATAAGGCTTTTCATGCTTACAATCGGTTTTACCTGCTGGCTGTTGCCGGTCTGAGCCCGCTGCTTCCATTAATTAAAATAAATTTTTGGGAAACGGGTGCAGCTTCAAAACCCACCTTAGTAAAAATGCTGCAGGTGGTCGACAGCGGCGATGAATATCTTGATGAGATCGTATTATACAGCCGCAGCAATCATTTTTCGGCAGAACAGGCAGGCGCTATCCTGTATATCTTCGTAAGCACTGTTTTACTTTTTATGTTTGTCCGCAGTCTTTTGCATATCTACAGCATTTTTAAAACAAACAGCCATATAGAGTATGAAAATATCCGCCTGGTTGAAACAGCCGATAAGCGGGCGCCCTTTTCTTTTCTGCAGTATATATTCTGGAACAGCCATATTGATCTGGGCAGCACCGGCGGGCAGCGTATTTTCAAACATGAACTGGTGCATGTACAGGAAAAACACAGTTATGACAATATCTTCCTGAATATTTTACTGAGCCTATGCTGGATAAACCCGGTTTTTTGGGTCATCCGCAGGGAGCTGAACATGATCCACGAATTTATTGCCGATAAAAAAGCCGTGGAAGACGGAGATCTTTCTGCCTTTTCGGCCATGATACTCCAGGCCACTTACCCGCAGCACCGGTTTGCTGCAGCCAACCATTTTTTTTATTCACCCATCAAAAGAAGAATAGCCATGTTATCAAAAATGAATAATCCCCGTGCCGGTTATATCAGCCGGTTACTTGTACTGCCGCTGATGTTTATTTTGTTTGCCGCATTTGCGTTCAAAACAAAAAAAACAATATTAAATGCTGCCGAAAAAATAACGGTTGTAATTGACGCAGGCCATGGCGGAGAAAAAGACCCCGGCGCCACTGCTGCAGATGGTACAAAGGAAAAAGATATTGCCCTGGCTATTGCAAAACGCATTAAAGAACTGAACAGTGATGCTAATATTGAACTGATCCTTACCAGGGAAACAGATATTTACCAGTCGCCAAAAGAAAAAGCAGTACTCGCTAACGGGTATGGGGCAGACCTGTTGCTATCCATCCATATCAGCACCGGACCCGCAGGTACAGAAAACACAAAAAGCGGTATATACACCAATATATCCAAGAGTGAGTATGCCAACAGCGATGCTAGCAAATATTTTGCCTCATCCATCATCCAGCGTTTCCAGTCAGATTTTCCGCTGCCTGTAGAGTCTTACCCGCAACAAAGCAAGGGCATTTGGTTGCTCCAGGCCAGCAAATGCCCGGCAGTGATCATTGAGGCTGGTTTTATGAACAATACCAGGGATCTCAAGTACCTAAAATCTGCCGAAGGGCAAGAGAAGATCGCAAAAAATATACTGGATGCTATTGCCGGTTATGCTGCCATGATGCCCGAAATGAAACGACCGCTTCCGCAATGGGCATTAAATGATACCACCCGGAAATTTGTTTACCGCCATAAAAAAGATGCCGGAAATTTTCCCAAACAACCATTAACAGATCAATTCAACGGAAAAACAGTAGACAGCATCAGCATAACAAAGGACGATGCAGCACTGGTTTATTTTTCAGATGGAAGCAGGTTACCGATGGATCAGGGGAAGGCAATGCTGGCTAATATTCTGCCCTATCCGCCGCCACCACCTCCTCCTCCTCCACCGGTTTTAGCAACAGAAAAATTATCGGGCAAGCTCTCTGACCTCAAAATGGATTTTAACGAACCATTCAGGGAAGAAGCGCTTGTAATCATTAATGGAAAGGAGTACAAAAGCAAGGACCTCAAATCAAAAACAATTACCGCTAAAACTGCCTGGTTTTATCAGAAAGGAGATAAACAGGCCATTGAAAAATATGGCCCCAAAGCGGCTGATGGTGCCATGATATTTGAAGAAGCGGTTATTGAAGATATGGTAAGCACAGAAAACGAAGTAGTGGTAAATGGATACAAGAAAAAAATTGATAGTTATACAAGCATCAATGCCGATTCTGTGTTCATGATGGATGCAAGCCAGCGCAAGAACGATCATATACCGGCTAATGTTATGGGTGAAAAAAAATCTCCCCTGATTGTTTTAAACGGAAAAGAAATTTCCAAAAAAGAATTGGAGGTAATTGATCCGCATCTGATTGGCCACATCAACATTTTAAAAGATAAGCATGCCACCGAAAAGTATGGCCAAAAAGGAAAAGACGGTGTTATTGAAATCAGTTCAAAAACTAATTTGCCAACTGAAAAACAATGGGAAAAAGCAAGTGCCGATGCTAAAGAATCCGACAAGGTTTTTGTAAAGCTGGAAACGGAACCAACATTCCCTGGAGGAAAAAATGCCTGGGCAGCATATTTACAAAAAAACCTCGATGCCGCCATGCCCGTGCAGGAAGGCTGGAAAGCCGGCGTTTATAAGGTGATTATAAAGTTTATTGTAAGATCCAACGGTGAGGTAACAGATGTACAGGCAGAAAACTACGCCGGAACCAAAACGGCCAATATGTGCATTGAACTTATAAAAAATGGCCCAAAATGGATTCCCGGAAAGCAAAATGGCAAACTGGTACATGCCTATAAAAAGCAACCCATTACGTTTGTAATTTCAGAGTAGTAAACATATACATTAACTTTATTTGATGCCTGCCGGTTCCGGCGGGCTTTTTTGTGAAATATTTTCAGGCCGGGAGCGTTATTGTTGCGGTCAAACCTTATCTTCACGCAAACAATTTCCTATGTTAAAAAGGTTTTCACTGGCAATCAGTGCTTTATTTTTTATGGCATTTGCCACAAGTGCACAAACAAAAACGCTTGCAGCCACTCCTATTAAAACCTCCGACAATTCCCCCGCTTCGGCTATTGGTGTAAAGATCAACAAAGTGGATATTATGGTGGATACCAGCATCAGGGTAAAGCCCAGCAATGCCTATATGAGCATGGATTTTTCTACCGTTACCGGCACTACCATGACGGAAGTGCTGAGCGGCAACAATCTTTTTTGGGTGTACGATGAAAAAATGAAGGAAGTAAAGATCGCCGACAAGCTGCTGAAAAAAGTGGGCGGTTCCATGGAAAGCGCCGTGGTGAATTTTACCGTGAAGATCCCTTTCCGGCTTAAAACAGATAAGAAAAAATATACCGTTAAATACCGTTGGGAAAGTCCGGATAAAAGAAAATGGATTGAAGTGACCACGACAAAATAGTAATATCTGCAAAAAAGATTTTAATAATTCAGCTCCGGTAATACCGGAGTTTTTTATGATGATATAGAGAAGGTTGGGGCTGTGAGCATCTGATCGTTATTCAACAGCAGTTCCGGCTATACGCTATTACTCCGCCACAGGGCCCTCGCACCAATCCTCAGCGGGGTAACCGCTCCTATCCGGCAGCCGGGCGGCATTTATAAAATATCCCCTTGTAAAAACGCCCTGTTTTAGTTAACCTGCCGCAGCTCTTAACGCCCAACTCTTGTTGATGGTACTTCTGCGTTCATTGCCTGGCTGCATACGCAAGAACGGCGAACGCACCGGCGAACATTCTTTGACTAACCTACTACGCCAACGGAGATCGAAAGGAAAAACCTTACGGCTACAGAAACCAAAATAGTTAAATTTTCTTGATGCCGAAAACGGACCCAACCGTATGACGTATTTTCTAACCATACTCCCAAATGTTAAATTTCATCCGGCTTAAATCCAATGCGTTTCCTCTGCTGTTGCGGCGGATTTATTAATTGCCGGAGTGTTCTGAAAATCATTTCAATATTTTCATCATGTACAGTTATCTTTTTTTCTAATTGCTCCAACTTTAGCAAAACGTCCTTACTAATAAACAGCGCTTCTCTCATCCCGGTAAAAATTCTTACAATCTGTATGTTAACCTCAACCGCCCTTTTACTGTTTAACACACTAGCCAGCATTACCGCACCATACTCCGTAAAAGCAAAAGGTAAATTGGGGGAATATTTCAACGTTTTAAGGTGGTCGCAATTTGCGACTACCTCTTCCTTTTCTTTTTGAGAAAGTTGAAACATAAAATCTTCAGGAAACCTATTCTTATTACGCTTAACCTGCTCATTGAGTCTTTTAGTAGACACGCCGTATAAGGCAGCTATATCTTTATCCGTTATCACTTTTTTGCCGCGAATAAAGAGTATTTTACCGATTATTACCTCATCGGGTACAATCAATGGCCGGAGTGTTTTTATAACCGAACCAGTCATAGCTTTTTCAACCGGAGATTTTAAAATTCGGTTTCGCCAGGTAAGTTAAAGCTTGAAAATAGTTATACATCAGATTCCTAAAGAGAAAATCTGTAAATATTAAGTGAAAAATCTCTTTTAGTTTTCCTGGATAGCTATCAAACAAAAAGCCTCAGATTTTGTTGTGAAGCCTAGCAGATTGTCGGGACGACTGGACAAATTTCGAACTTTTTAGTGGACGATTTAAGAAAATTGCAAATATGTTCAATTGGCCGGTAAAGTATCTCTATCTTTTAAAACCTACCTATTTTATGTTGGTTATCCAGCTAAATGCCGAACGGGTTACTTACGAAAAGCAAAAGTTAGTTTCACCGGGCCTTCCACTGCCATCTGGCAGCCTGGCGCCGGGAGTAACATATATCAGGCAATAACACAACATTTAAAAGAAACGTTGTAAATTTGAGAAAACATATAACTGATGAAGGTGTTACTGGATATACCTGATAATAAAGCTCAATCACTTATGGACGTACTGAATAGTATTTCTTTTATCAGAACAAAAAAATTAACCGATGGCAAGGCGCAGCTCATGGAAGAAATAAGAGAGGCCGTGCAAGAAATGAAATTGATTAAAGCTGGCAAAAAAAAGGCTCGTAATGCCGATGATTTTTTAAATGAGTTATAGCGTAAAGACCATTGATGTTTTTGAAAGACAGGCCAAAAAATTAATAAAAAAATTCCCTTCTTTAAAAAAGGAGATAGTTGCACTTGTACATCAGCTTAAAGAAACTCCTGATTTAGGAACCCCTTTAGGCGGTAATTGCTTTAAAATAAGGTTAGCTATTGCATCTAAAGGAAAAGGAAAAAGCGGCGGAGCAAGAATTATTACTCATATTGTCATAACTGTCAAAACAGTTTTCCTGTTGTCAATTTATGATAAGTCTGAAAAACAAAACCTCACAGACCCTGAATTAAAAGAGCTGCTTAAAGATATTCCAAAATAGTTAGTGAACCCTGATGAAACAATCCTACCACCCGGCAGTATTGGTGGCTTATTATCTTAACTGCCTGCCCGGAGAACTCAAAGAATCCATTCCCCGCTCCACTAAATATGGCTGGGAGCATAAGTCTTTAGAAGCTTGTTTTGGCTATGAATGGGCATGTGAAAACCAAGCACCTGTTTTCCGCTTTACAGGAAGTTTCAGCAAGCAGCAAATTGCTGAAGGTAAATCTTGCCCTGCTGCGCATTATTGCAATCAAACGGTTCCTTGTTAAATACAAGGAGCAATTGCGTCAAAGAATTTTTTATGCACCAGAAACGGTTTTGGAAAATATTGAGAAGCTCAAATCAGCTTTTACACTCACAAAGGCTTTAAAGCATTGTGGGATTGATTTTCGATATTACAAAAATCTTAGGGTTAAAACAAAATGCACACAATCGCTCCTGCAAATTTGCAGATTAAGGCATCCGGCTCAGTTGCTGAAAACAGAAGTGCAGACGATTGCCAGCTATTGCAGCTCAGAACAATACCATTACTGGCCCCTGATTAGCATTTACCAGCAAATGAAAAGGGATGCCGTACTGTTCATTTCTAAAAACTGTTTTTACAAGTATGTATCATTGCTGAATATTAAGAGATCAGTAGCATTAAAGCGGAGGAAAAATCATGTGCAGGGCATACGGGCGGGAAGGGTTTTTGAAATTCTTCATGCAGATGTTACCCTTTATACTTTTCCAAACGGTTTAAAGGCCTATATTTACCTGCTGATGGATAATTTTTCGAGGGCAATTCTTTCTTACCGGGTAAGCGCACAGTATAGTGCATCCTACACAAAGGAAAATCTAAAAGAAGCCTACGAAAAATATTTGAACCCTTCAAGTATTGTACAATGCAGCCTGATTACCGATGACGGTTCTGAAAATCACGGCCTGGCTGCCAAATTTTTAAGCGAATGCACAAAGCCTTCCATAAAGCAGTTGTTTGCCCAAAACACCATTACACAATCCAACTCTATGATAGAAGCTGTAAACAAAAGCCTCAAATACGGCTTCCTGTACCATCAAACCATACCAGACCTGCCTGCCCTGGAAAAATATGTACCACTTGCCATACAAGACCGGGATAACCGGCCACATGATGTACTCAGTGGCCTTACTCCCACAGAAGTACTAAAAGGAGGTCTTCCTTCTTCGGTTAACTATGCCTTACAAAATGCAAACGCCATTAAAAACAGAATAGCAACCAACAAAAAAGAAAACTGCTGCGGGTTTAGCTTCTGAAAATAAAAAAAGCAGGCTTTTTTAAAATGGCCTGCCTTAATATTAAATTTTTATTGACCGCTTATTTCCCGCTAAGCTTTTATCAAAACTGCCTACCGGATATCCGAACAGTTTACTTGCGAAAGCACTGGTAGGTTGCAGGGCGCTTGCGGACAGGCCGTTGCTAATGCCCTGTGCCTGCGTATGCAACGGCATGCTCTGTGTGCCTGCACTGGCAAAACCGCCTGCTGGATATCCGAACATCTTACTTGCGAAAGGGCAGGTAGGTTGCAGGCCGGAGGCTAACGCACAAGACGCTTACCCACTATTCCGAGCAACGTCTCACGAAGTGGACGTTGCGTTCTCAAAACATAAATTTACATTATTAAACAGACCCAACGTCCCTTTCAGGAGACGTTGCTCGAAAGTTGATGTAGTGGGCATTGCTGCGCCTTGGTTTAAAGACTTGCCTGGGTATGATCAGTTGCTCCGCATAAGGATTTCTGACAGTGATGGGCTGCAACAGCCGTTGGCTGTTTTGTAATAGACGTTGTATGCGTTGTTGTTCGGTTTCATCTATTTTTCTGGCTGATAATTTTCTTTGATAGTCCATCACTCTTTCGTCCTGAGCTTCGGTTTCATCTAAGTAAATTAAAAAGGATCTGTTGGCATTGTCCTCATAAATGTGTTCACTCGTTGTGCAGCCGCCAATGCTCACCGGGCCTTTGACAGTAAGGTGCAATGTTCTTGTAATACCATTTTTGTCTCTCATGGTAATGGTCTTACTGATCTTTTGTTTAGATTGTAATTCTCGGATTGGGTATAGTGCTGTAAACACACCGTCGTAATCTTCAATCAATATTACTTTATGGCCAAGGTCATCATCCACGTAATAATAAAATGCATTGCCGCTTACTGATGTGAGTTCTATTTTATCTTCCTTCGGTATCAGCTCTCCAATCTTTTCCTGCAAATGAGATTTACCAACGCCACTGCTTCCAAAACTTATAATGTGCAGCGGCCTGGCTGTTTTACGGCTGGTAAAAACCAAGTACATGATTAACCTGTTCCCTTCTTCACCGATCACCCCGCTTTTACCAATGGCATCATTTGTTATTTGTAAAAGGTTGTTTGATTTTAAAAAAGTTTCAGCGGCTTGTATTTCTTCTTTGTTAAGTATGGGCTTATTATTGATCGCTTTTAATTTGTTGCTGTCGATTTGCCCGAGCCGGTAATCCTCCACCGTATTGATCAATTCCCCAATGGCTTTGTGTACATAGGTTGTACTTAGTGTAAAACGCTCCGCTGTTTTTTTTATAAGTTTTTCAGTTTGGGTTTCATTATATAAATCCAGGCTGTGGCGGATACTGGGGAAGCTTTTAAAGTCCACTTTTAGCGTTACTCGCATGCTGTGCAGCCCTTCGATCCGGATGCCGCCCAGCAATGCAAAGAGCATTTCTTCATGTTTCCAGGTTACATACTCAGGATTGTGGTGGTTGAGTGCTTCTGCCATGTGGAAAAATATTTTGTGTGATTATCCGCACAAAAATAGAGTTTCATAGCAAACTATTGTTGATTATAACCGATTATTTTCCACAATACGCACGCATTTACCCCGTTTTATGTGCATATCTGCTAATTTTGCTACATGGCAACATCTAAAACTCAACACAGTAAGAACGCCTTTGGCAAGCGTTTAGCCGCCGTAAGGGTAGCAAAGAACTTAACCAAACAAAAACTCGGTGAACTGGTGGCAGTACATCATTCACAAATCGGAAGATATGAAAAAGGCGAAGCAAGCCCGGCAGCCGAAGTACTTAAAAAAATGGCCAACGCCCTTGATGTAACAACAGACTTTTTAATGAACGGCAGCACTTCAGACCTGGCCGCAGAAAATATACAGGATAAAACACTTATCAACCAGTTTAACCGCATCACAGAACTATCATCAGAAAATAAAAATGTAGTTTCCAAACTCATTGATGCTTTTTTGTTTCAACAAGAGATGAAGCAAAAACTTGCTAACTGATTTTTTCCTTGTGGATAAAAAATTTATACTGCATATCTGTTGTATTTAATACAAATATGCTGCAAACAAAAAAGCCGCTGAGTGATCTGCGGCCTTTTTTAGTATCATTATCGCCGCTGGTCAGGAGACCAGGCAGCGGCAGCACGTTTGTTAATGATGGTTAGTACCAGCTTTAGCACAACACCAACGCCGGCAAAAAGGCCTATATCTACCTGCTGATGGATAATTTTTCGAGGGCAATTCTTTCTTACCGGGTAAGCGCACAGTATAGTGCATCCTACACAAAAGAAAATCTAAAAGAAGCCTACGAAAAATATTTGAACCCTTCAAGTATTGTACAATGCAGCCTGGTTACCGATGACGGTTCTGAAAATCACGGCCTGGCTGCCAAATTTTTAAGTGAATGCACAAAGCCTTCCATAAAGCAGTTGTTTGCCCAAAAAACCATTACACAATCCAACTCTATGATAGAAGCTGTAAACAAAAGCCTCAAATACGGCTTCCTGTACCACCAAGCCATACCCGACCTGCATGCCCTGGAAAATATGTTCCGCTCGCCATACAAGACCGGGATAAGCGGCCACACGATGTGCTTAATGGCCTTACCCCCTTAGAAGTATTAAACGGAAGCCTGCCTTCCTCAGTAAACTTTGCTTCTCAAACTGCAAACAGCATTAAAAACCGGATAGCAGCCAACAAAAAAGAAAATTGTTGCGGGTTTAGCTTCTGAAAATAAAAAAGCAGGACTTTTTAAAAGGCCTGCTTTTTTATAAAATTTTTACTGAGCGATTAATTTTCGGTTAGCTTTCATCTAAACTTCCTGCCGGATATCCGAACATCTTACTTGCGAAAGCACTGGTAGGTTGCAATGCACCTTGTTTAATATAGGTGCCTATAGGTCTATTAAATTCTACAATTATTTTGTTATTATTAGCAATTCGTAAAACTGTAGTTTCTCCTGAATGATACTGACGTAATAAATTATTGGCATCTTCGGTTAATATACTTCTTCCTGGTGTGTAATTGTGATAACCAACTACATGCTTACCCTGTTGCCCCCAGTGAATATTCTCAGACACACTCCTCATTATGCCAATGTCAACTATTTTTTGTTGAGTAGCAGAACTCATTCGTGGCATTACCGGAGCTTTCCCAACAGGTGTACCTACACCGCCTGCGGCTTCAAAAAAGCTGCTGTTGATAAAAAAACAATGAAGCTTATCCATGATATCGAAGACCTTGAACCTGCCATTAAAGACAAACTCATTTTCCTGGCCAATGCCATTATCAGGGATGCCAAAACTGGAAAAGCATACGCTTAAAAACCGGCATATGTCTTATAACATATGCCAAACACTCCCAATATTGAGACTACCCCATAAAAAAACCACCAGCATTTTAACACCAGTGGTGCTAACTTTTTTAATTCTTAACTGGCCCTGCTGCCGCTGGTCGGGAGACGCAAGCGGCGGCATGCACACAAGAAGCTTACCCACAGCGGCAGGAAGCGGCGGCGTGCGCACGGGACACTTACCTACGACGGCAGGAATCCTGCTAAGATTAATAGTTTCCGCATAAAATGATTTTTAAATGTTATAGATTGCTTATTCCGGGCAACGTCTCAAGCATTGGACGTTGCGTTCCCTAAAATATAAATTTACAGTAATAAATTGAAGTAACGAGCCTTACAGGAGACGTTGGCCGTATGAAACGAAATAAAAAAGCCTCACAATAAGTGAAGCTTTTTTTATGTCGGGACGACTGGACAAATTTCGAACTATTTTCTTAAAGAACTGAGGAAATTTGAAATAGTTGAAACCTGATCTACCTTTTACTTGAATCACCAAAATATCATGAATATCAATCACATATAGCTCCCAAAACGGGGCATCCAGAGCCTTACTGCCATTATTGAAGAAAAAAACTTAAATTTGATTATAAAATTTTCCATGAAAGTTATCCTCGATATAAAAGACAATAAAGCTGTACACCTTATGGAAGTGCTAAAAAGCCTCCCTTATGTTAAGGCTAAACCACTGACTGATGAAAAGGCCCGGTTAATGGAAGAACTAAAAGATGCAGTGAAGGAACTCAGTTTAATCAGGCAGGGGAAACTTAAAGGCATTCCGGCCAAAAACCTTTTCAATGAACTTTGAGGTAATTGCTGTACCCATATTCAAAAAAGAAATCAAGAGGCTGGTAAAAAAGTACCCATCTCTCAAACAGGAATTCCTATCACTTGCTGAAAACCTCGCGGTCGACCCTTACCAGGGAACTTCATTAGGAAACAATTGCTATAAAATCCGCATAGCCATATCCTCCAAAGGAAAAGGTAAAAGTGGTGGAGCAAGGATTATCACCCATATTATAATAACGGTCAAAACGGTTTTCCTTTTGTCTATTTATGATAAATCTGAAAAACAAAACCTGACAGATGCAGAATTAAAAGAGTTGCTTAAAGATATTCCAAAATAGCTATTGAACCCTGATGAAGCAATCCTACCACCCGGCAGTATTGGTGGCTTATTATCTTAACTGCCTGCCCGGAGAACTCAAAGAATCTATTCCCCGTTCCACTAAATATGGTTGGCAGCATAAGTCTTTAGAGGCTTGTTTTGGCTATGAATGGGCATCTGCAAACCAAGGCCTGTTTGCAGCTTTACAGGAAGTTTCAGCAAGCAGCAAATTGCTGAAGGTAAATCTTGCCCTGCTGCGCATTATTGCAATCAAACGGTTCCTTGTTAAATACAAGGAGCAATTGCGTCAAAGAATTTTTTATGCACCAGAAACGGTTTTGGAAAATATTGAGAAGCTCAAATCAGCTTTTACACTCACAAAGGCTTTAAAGCATTGTGAGATTGATTTTCGATATTACAAAAATCTTAGGGTTAAAACAAAATGCACACAATCGCTCCTGCAAATTTGCAGGTTAAGGCATCCGGCGCAATTGCTCAAAACCGAAGTACAGGCCATTGCCAGCTATTGCAGCTCAGAACAATACCATTACTGGCCCCTGATTAGCATTTACCAGCAAATGAAAAGGGATGCCGTACTGTTCATTTCTAAAAACTGTTTTTACAAGTATGTATCATTGCTGAATATTAAGAGATCAGTAGCATTAAAGCGGAGGAAAAATCATGTGCAGGGCATACGGGCGGGAAGGGTTTTTGAAATTCTTCATGCAGATGTTACCCTTTATTCTTTTCCAAACGGTTTAAAGGCCTATATCTACCTGCTGATGGATAATTATTCGAGGGCAATTCTTTCTTACAGGATAAGTACACAGTATAGTTCGTTCTATACAAAGGAAAACCTAATGGACGTTTACGAGAAATACTTGAAACCTGCAGGTATTATGCAATGCAGCCTGGTTACCGATGACGGTTCTGAAAATCACGGCCTGGCTGCCAAATTTTTAAGCGAATGCACAAAGCCTTCCATAAAGCAGTTGTTTGCCCAAAAAACCATTACACAATCCAACTCTATGATAGAAGCTGTAAACAAAAGCCTCAAATACGGCTTCCTGTACCACCAAGCCATACCCGACCTGCATGCCCTGGAAAAATATGTTCCGCTCGCCATACAAGACCGGGATAACCGGCCACATGATGTACTCAGTGGCCTTACTCCCACAGAAGTACTAAAAGGAGGTCTTCCTTCTTCGGTTAACTATGCCTTACAAAATGCAAACGCCATTAAAAACAGAATAGCAACCAACAAAAAAGAAAACTGCTGCGGGTTTAGCTTCTGAAAATAAAAAAAGCAGGCTTTTTTAAAATGGCCTGCCTTAATATTAAATTTTTATTGACCGCTTATTTCCCGCTAAGCTTTTATCAAAACTGCCTGCCGGATATCCGAACAGCTTACTTGCGAAAGCACTGGTAGGTTGCATGGGATTCCCTGCCCGACTGCATCAAGCTAAAATGGAACCAGCTCTCTGCTTGTGCAATAAAAAAAGGTTGCGAAGATGCAACCTTTTTTTGTCGGGACGACTGGATTCGAACCAGCGACCACACGCCCCCCAGACGTGTGCGCTACCGGGCTGCGCTACGTCCCGTTTCAGGGATGGCAAAGGTAATGGCAAAAATGCTTATTTCAAAAAACTGTTTAAACTGCTATTGCGAAAAATCTTTGCCCCAAACCTTCTTTTTACTGATATTTGCTTAATCTATCATCAATGAAGGTTTTATTAAAGCAGGCACGCATCATTTGCCCCCACTCTGGCCATCACGGCAAGGTTCAGGATATTCTTATTGAGAACGGCATAATTAAAAAAATTGGCAACAGCCCCGATGCTGCAGGTGCTACGGTAATTGAGTATCCAAACCTGCACATAAGCATCGGCTGGATGGATGTTTTTGCCGATTTTGCCGATCCCGGCCAGGAAGCCAGGGAAACCATTGAAACCGGCGTAGCGGCAGCAGCAGCCGGTGGGTTTACAGACGTTATGCTGCTGCCCAATACAAGCCCCGCCGTATCGGGCAAGGGACAGGTGGAATATATCATAAAAAAAGCCATTGGTTTGCCGGTAAACCTACATCCTATCGGATCGGTAACCCAGCAGGCAGAAGGAAATGTCCTTTCGGAAATGTATGATATGGCCCAGAGTGGCGCCATCGCTTTTGGAGATGGTAAGTACCCGGTGCAAAGCCCGGGCATTTTATTAAAAGCCATGCAGTATGTAATGGCCATCGGCAAAACCATCATCCAGGTTCCGGGCGATAACAGCATTGGCGGGCATGGCCTTATGAATGAAGGCATTGTAAGCACCCAACTCGGGCTGCCGGGCAAACCGGCCATTGCCGAAGAACTGATGATAGCCCGGGATATTGAATTGCTGAAATATACAGGTTCCAAACTGCATATAACCGGTGTATCCACCAAAAAAGGAATGGAGCTTATCAATAAAGCAAAGCAGGAAGGCATGAATATCAGTTATTCCGTAACGCCCAGCCATGCTTATTTCTGCGACGAAGACCTTAAACAATACGATACCAATTTAAAAGTTAACCCACCCCTGCGCTCCCGTGCCGATATGGAATCGATCCGGGAAGCCATCATCAATGGCACCGCAGACTGTATTGCCTCACATCATATTCCACAGCATTGGGACAATAAAACCTGCGAGTTTGAATATGCCAAAAACGGCATGCTTGGCCTGCAAACTATGTTTGGCGTGCTGAATGGTTTTGGAGCGGGCTTGGATGCACTTATAGAGAAACTCAGTATAAACCCAAGAAAAATATTTGGCCTTCCTGTTCCCGAAATAAATGAAGGTTCGGCCGCCTGCCTCACCCTTTTTGACCCTGTGGCCGAATATGTATTTGAGAAGGAAATGATCGTATCAAAATCATTTAACTCCGCTTTTATTGGCAAAAAAATGAAGGGCCGGGTGCTGGGTATCATCAACAATGGAAAAATCTCACTCAACCCATCATGAACCAGATCAGCTCCACGTATAAGGGTTTAATAACCGGCCTGCTGATGCTCGGCGTTTCTCTGGGCATCTATTATTTAAAAGGAGGTTTTGAAAATAACCTGCAGTATATCACTTATGCCTTATACGTAACCGGTATTTTATGGGCACTTATGTCATTTAAAAACAGTGCTTCGGAAAAAAAGTCGTTCAAAAACTATTTTACCGAAGGGTTTAAATGTTTTATTGTGATCACATTTGTGATGGTGCTGTTTACGCTCATTTTTACAAAATTGCATCCGGAACTTAAAGAACAAATGGCCACAGCTTACCGGGCCGGCCTTGTAAGTAAAGGGAATTATACGCCACCAGAAATTGACAAAATGGTATTGCAGGCAAAAGAATATTATGTAACGATGCTGGTTTCTATGGCAATTTTTGGATATTTGGTAATTGGATCCATCGTAACCCTTGTGGGAAGCGTGGCGCTGAGCAGGAAAAATTAGCCAAGGTGCAATAACAAGGCTGCCGGCGTTTTCCAACAAAAGGCAATACCCAATAGGATAAAATTATGGACCTTTCAATAGTAATACCGCTGTACAACGAAGAAGAATCGCTACCCGAACTGGCGGCCTGGATAAAGCGTGTGGTGGATGAAAACCACTTAAGCTACGAGATCATCATGATTGATGACGGCAGCAACGATGGCTCCTGGGAAGTGATAGAACAACTGCATGCTGCCGATCCGAATATTAAAGGAATAAAATTTCAGCGCAACTATGGTAAAAGCGCCGCCCTCAATGAAGGCTTTAAAGCTGCACAGGGAGAAGTGGTGATAACCATGGATGCAGATATGCAGGACAGTCCTGATGAAATTCCCGAACTGCACCGTATGATCGTGGAGGATGGTTATGATATGGTGAGTGGATGGAAAAAAAAACGTTTTGACAACACGCTCACAAAAAACATTCCGTCGAAGTTATTCAATGCAGCAGCCAGGCGCAGCAGCAAAATAAAGCTCCACGATTTTAACTGCGGCCTTAAATCTTATAAGAAAAAACTGGTGAAGAGCATTGAAGTGTATGGCGAAATGCACCGGTATATTCCTATACTGGCAAAATGGGCCGGCTTCCGCAAAATTGGCGAAAAAGTAGTGGAACACCGTGCACGCAAATACGGCGTAACCAAATTTGGCTGGGAAAGGTTTGTAAATGGTTTTCTTGATCTTAGTTCCATCATGTTTGTGGGCAAGTTTGGTAAAAGGCCCATGCATTTTTTTGGCTTGTGGGGTACACTTTGCTTTATGCTGGGTTTGGGTATTTTTTTATGGCTTACCATCAGCAAATTCCTTTTCGATGTAACCGGCCTTACCCAGCGGCCGCTTTTTTTCTTTGCACTCATGCTGATGATCATTGGTACACAAATGTTCCTGGCAGGTTTTCTTGGCGAGCTGGTCTCCAGAAATGCGGCTGACCGGAATCATTACCTCGTGGAAAAAAAAATGGGTATATAATTTTCATAAAATCAGCTTCGGTAGCCATGTTTATCATCCTTGTGCCGCTCACTTGTACAGCATCCCAATATTCACCATACATTTGTAAGGCTTCATGAAAATTATCATCATAGGCCCTGCACATCCTTTACGGGGTGGATTGGCATCCTTCAACGAACGGCTTGCAAGACAATTCATACAGGAGGGCCACCAAACTTCTGTTTATACGTTTTCACTTCAGTACCCTTGTTTTTTATTTCCCGGCAGCACCCAATATTCTTCTGAACCTGCACCAAAAGACCTGGATATTAAAGTTTGCATAAATTCAATTAACCCGTTTAACTGGATAAAAGTTGGCCGTTTGTTAAATAAAGAATAGGCCAGACATCATTGTAGTGCGTTACTGGTTACCTTTTATGGGGCCCTGCCTGGGTACCATTTTACGCAAGGCCAAAAAAAATGGGCATACAAAAGTTATTTGCATAGCCGATAATATTATCCCGCATGAAAAACGTCCCGGTGATAAAGCTTTTACAAAATATTTTGTCAACCTGCGGTAGATGCATTTGTTACCATGAGCGAAAAAGTGATGGCCGATGTAAAACAGTTTTCAAAAAAGCCGGTTCAATTTGTATCACACCCGCTTTACGACAATTTTGGAGACATCATTGGTAAGCCGGCTGCCCGGAAGAAACTGGGCCTTGACGAAAATGATTTCATCATACTTTTTTTTGGCTTCATACGAAAATACAAAGGACTGGACATCCTGCTGGATGCCATTCCTGCTGTGGTAAAAATAAATACCCAATACAAAATTTTTGATAGCCGGCGAATATTACGAAGACAGAAAACCTTATGAAGATCAGATCCGGCAACTTGCCATTCATGACCACCTGGTGCTTTGCACAGATTTTATACCCGATAGCGAGGTAAAAAACTATTTCAGCGCAGCCGATATTGTAGTACAGCCTTACAGATCGGCCACGCAAAGCGGGGTTACGCCCCTCGCCTATCATTTTGAAGTGCCGATGGTAGTTACCAATGTTGGCGGACTGGCGGCCATGGTACCCGATGGCAGGGTAGGATTGGTGGCGGAGCCCCATGCAGATGCTGTTGCAGAAAAAATTATTGAGATGCATGCCAGCGGTTCTCAAAATTTTATTACAGCACTTCAGGAAGAAAAGAAAAAATACGGATGGGATAAATTAACGGAAACAATCCGCAAACTGGCAGAATTTTAGCATATTGCAGGCGTAAAACCAAACAATGATGATTTACAGGAGCAGGGCACCATTACGAATAGGCCTGGCCGGCGGCGGTACAGATGTGAGTCCGTACAGCGACTTATATGGTGGGGCCATTCTCAATACTACCATTTCCCTTTCGGCTCATGCAAACATAGAAACAATTCCGGGCAACCAGATCATAGTGCAGGCCCTGGACCGCGGTGAAGTGCAAAGCTTTGACTGGGCCACAGAACTGCCTTTGGACGGCACTTTAAATTTGCTCAAAGGTGTTTATAACCGCATTCAGAAAGATTACGGCATTCCGGCTACAGGTATCCGGTTGTCTACTTATGTAGATGCTCCTGCCGGATCGGGGCTAGGCACGTCCTCCACGCTTGTGGTGGCCATCCTTGGCGCCTTTTTGGAAATGCTCAAATTACCCATGAGCCAGTACGATGCGGCCCATTATGCCTATGATATCGAAAGAAAAGACCTTCAGCTTGAAGGCGGGAAACAGGACCAATATGCGGCCACTTTTGGCGGTGTGAATTTTATGGAATTTTATGAAGGCGATAAAGTGATCGTAAACCCACTTCGCATACGTGATGAATACATGCATGAACTGGAGAACAACCTGGTACTTTATTACACCAGCACTTCCCGTGAAAGTGCCGCCATCATCAAAGAACAGGTAAGTAACGTACATAAAAAAGATGAGAAAAGTATTGAAGCCATGCACCACCTAAAAGAGCAGGCGAAGATGATGAAAGAAGCGCTGCTCCGGGGTAAACTTGACCAGGTAGGCGAAATACTCGATTACGGATTCCATCAAAAAAGGCTGATGGCACATAATATCAGCAACAGCAGCATAGAAGAAATTTATGATGCTGCTAAAAAAGCCGGTGCCAGCGGCGGCAAAATAAGTGGTGCCGGTGGTGGTGGCTTTATGATATTTTATTGCCCCGGCAACACACGCTACGCGGTAATAAACACGTTGAATAAATTTGGGGGCGGGGTAAAAAATTATTCATTCACCGGGTACGGGTTAAGCACCTGGACCATTCAATAAAAACGCATGCAATCCAGGATCAGGGATATAATACAGGCATCAATAGATGTAAAAAACAAGATTTTACAGGATGAAAACATCATGGGTACACTCGATAAATGTGTGTTGGAAATTGTAAAAGCATTTAAAAACGGGAACAGGGTCTATTTCTGCGGCAACGGGGGAAGTGCGGCAGATGCACAGCACCTGGCAGCAGAATTCAGTGGCAGATTCTATAAAGACAGGGATGCGCTGCCCGCCGAGGCACTGCATTGCAATACCTCTTACCTAACTGCAGTAGCAAACGATTACAGTTATGATGTTATTTATAGCCGCATTATTAAGGGAACCGGCCGGGCGGGCGACGTGCTGGTGGGACTTTCCACTTCGGGGAACAGCAAAAACATCCTGTATGCCTTTGAGGAAGCCAAAAGAAAAGAGATGATCACCATTGGCCTCACCGGCGAAACAGGAGGCAAAATGAAAGCCTGTTCCGATTACCTGCTCAATGTGCCATCTACCGATACACCCCGTATCCAGGAAAGCCATATCCTGCTGGGGCATATCATTTGTCAACTGGTGGAGGAACAGTATTTTCAATGATAAAGGAAGCCATCATATTAGCAGGCGGGCTTGGCACCAGGCTCCGCAGCATCATAAGCGAGGTTCCCAAATGCATGGCACCTGTTGCAGGCAGGCCGTTCCTTGCCTTTATCATCAGCTACCTTCAAAAACAGGGCGTGGAGCAGTTTATTTTTTCGCTTGGCTTCAAACATGAGGTGATCACCGAATTTTTAAAAAATGAATATGCAAGCCTCCATTATTCAACCGTCATCGAAAAAGAACCATTGGGTACCGGCGGGGCTATCATGCTTGCCTGCCATGCAGTAAAAGGGCAGCATACACTTATAGTAAATGGAGATACCCTCTATGATATAGACCTTCAGCAACTTTCAGGATTTCACCAGCAGAAAAATTCATCCTGCAGTATTGCATTGAAACCTATGAAAAATTTCAGCCGCTATGGCTCTGTGGAAACAGACCAGGATGACCATATCACTGTTTTCAATGAAAAAAAATTTTGCAGCAAAGGACTTATAAACGGCGGTATTTATGCTTTGAAAAAAGACAGCCTGGCTGAAAAAGATTTTCCCCCGGTTTTTTCTTTTGAAAAAGAGTTCCTGGAAAAAAACACCGGAAGCGGCCGTTTGTTTGGGATGAGTTTTGATAATTATTTTATTGATATTGGCATTCCCGAAGATTATAAGCGGGCCCAAACTGAATTAAAAGGAATTTTATGATGCCTTCAAAAATACAAGTACTAAAATCAATAAAACCAGGTGATGGCTTCACACTATTTCTTGACCGCGACGGGGTGATCAACCACGAGAAAGAGGATGACTATATCCATACCTGGGATGAATTTGTTTTTTATGAAGGCGTGCTGGAAGCATTGAAGATTTTTTCGGGTAAGTTCGACCGGATACTGGTGGTTACCAACCAGCGTGGCGTGGGTAAAGGGGTTACAAAACTGGAAGACCTGGTTAACATGCACCAGAACATGCTGAAGCAGGTGGAAGAATCCGGCGCTAAAATTGAGCGGGTTTATTTCTGTACCGACATTGACGATGCCAGCCCTAACCGGAAACCCAACCCTGGTATGGGACTGCAGGCAGCAAGCGATTACCCGGAGATTGATTTTAAAAGATCCGTGATGGTGGGCAATACACTCAGCGACATGGGTTTTGGAAGGAACCTTGGCATGTTCACCGTTTTTTTAAAAACCACCAGGCCGACCACCAACCTCGATGACGCGTCCATTGATGCACACTACGCAAGCCTGATCGATTTTGCCAGGGAAATAAGTTGATAAGTTTTAGTTAAAAAGCATTTCTCAGATACTATAAACCCTTCATTGCTGTTTCTTTCATTATTTTTGAACTGGATAGATTCCTGTAATTTGTGTTAACCAAATATTTAACCTTGAAACTGAAATTCGCCGTTGCGGCCCTTTTTACATTTTCCTTTGCTTTTGCACAGGCCCAGCTCACTGAAGCCGCAAAGGCCGTGTTGTCGAAAAAGGAAGACTCCCTTAAAAAACCTGCATTAGAGATCATCCGTGGCAAACAGGCTTCCCAGCGTTTTTTGGCCGACAGCCAGTTCACCAGAATTTTTGTAAGGGCACTTGCGGTAAAAAATTCATTTACTTACCCTTTTGATTCGCTCGAAACCATCTCTAAACTTTATGCGCCAGACAGCAGTTTCCGCATCTTTACCTGGCAGATGGTGATTAACGACAATGTAATACGCCAGCACGGCGCCATTCAAATGCGCACGGGCGACGGTTCCTTAAAACTCTTTCCGCTGATCGACAAATCGGATATCTGCCTCAATGCCACAGATACCATTGCCGATAATAAAGGCTGGATGGGCGCTGTTTATTATAAGATGACCCTGAAGGAATATAACGGGAAAAAAATATACACCCTTTTTGGCTTCGATGAAAATAATATCCGCAGTACTAAAAAAATTATAGAGGTACTCAGTTTTACCGATGGCAGGCCGGTTTTTGGTGGCCGGCATTTTGTTATTCCAAAAGAATACATGCAGTCTGTTAACGCAGCACGCTACATCATGGAGTTCAGTAAAGATGCCAGCCCAAGGCTTACTTTTGATCCTGAATTGGATATGATCGTTATGGAACACCTGGTTTCCAATGCGGGCGATCCCAAAAAAAAATGGACCCTTATACCCGATGGCGACTATGAAGGTTTTAGGTGGATGAATGGAAAATGGAATTATGTAAATAAGATATTCAGCCAGGTTACCCCCGAAAACCAGCCCCCGGTACCCACACCGCTCGGCAACCCTGCCGTGCAGGACCTGGAAAAGATCCCTGCTGGAAACCCTCCTGCAACAAAACCTAAAAAGAAAGATTGACCAGGAATAAGCCGGTCGTAAACCTGATGAAGAGATCATCCATACGGAAGATCATTGTTTTCTAAGCAGGGTTAACAGCTCGGCCGTTCCTCCCCTGTTCATGTCAAAAACAAGGCTATCATTTGTTAGTTTTGCTATTCTAACCATGATCTCATGCTGACCCGCCGGACGGGTAAAGAGCATATTGTTCTCTACTTTGTAAGTGCCTTTTTCCTCTGTTTGTGCATAGTTGAAACTGTAATTACCCTTTTCATCAAAACTGAAACTTGTTGCAGTAGCATTGTGGCCCGAGGGCTTTCCTTCAACATCCCAGGAAATACCGGTCCATTGACCAATGATCATTTGATTGTTTTTGGTATCGGCACAGGAGAGAAGGAATAGGGCGATGAAGAAGACAATAGCTTTCATGGATGAAATTTTAGAACAAGTTAATCCAAATTTTAATTTTCCCGGTACTTTCTGATCCGTTTAAATAAAACCTGCTTACAGCCTTCGGTAAATGTATACCCCCTGAATAAACAAATGTTAAGTTTGCAACTTTCAGCCCCACTATTGCCAATACGATCTTGTATGATGTACTATATCATCCCAGAGCATCTTTATCTTTACAATTTCATCTTCTTCTATTATTGATAAGTCTATCAACTTTGTATTGAATATTTCATTCGAATTCAATGATTTCGTGTATTGAAACATAAGGGTTAAAGCCAATCTTTAGGTATAATAGTAGTAAGCGGTCCTTTTTGATCGAAAGGAAATATCCTATTCATTGGCTTTTCGTTTTTTTTCCATGCAGCTATATTTACAACTGAGCTAAGAAGAAACGACTTAATAGCATCGTTTATATCATCAGGGCATTCAAATCCTAAATTCAAACTAAATATTTTTTTTCTAAAATCCTTTGCAGATGCGTCATGAACCGAAACATTTAATTCCCCCTCATATTGAAATCCTCTATCATTAATATTACAAGAACCTATTGTGTACCATTCATCATCAACAATCATAATTTTAGCATGAAGATTTATTGGTTTATATATTATTTTTCCGTTTTTATCTAAATCTGATATCATAAGGTAAAACAAACAAAATTTTGGGTTTACAGCTTTTATAGTGTCAAAAGCTTTTGCAGTCCAAAATGTAGATGGTGTGGCTACTTTCCATAATTCTTCGTTTTCTATTTCGGATAAATAATCAGGTTGTGTAACTACAATAACTAATAACTTATTATTTTTTTTGTATACATTCGCAATTTCTTGTGCTATCACCTGCGACCTAAAATATTGGTCTTCGATATAAATATATTTTTCGGCCAGTCTTATTGCGTTTCGATAAGTTTCTAATATGTTTTGTTCACCTGCAGGGGCTTGTGGATATACTGGAACAGTACGACTTATTTGTGCCTTTAAATTACTAGCACCAGAAGGGCTTATTTTTGACAGTTTTGTACTTTTGCTAGAAAAATCTGCACCTACATCAATGCAATGATTCCATCTTTCAATAAAATTATTTTGTACATCTGCCACTACTTCACCAATTAACTGAGCCATATAATCTTGCCTTGGGGCATAGTCAGGTATGTCTTTATCATTTTGCATCTTAGTTCGCTTGCTGCCAGGTGTTTTGTGTGGCGTTCTTCTATAATCATAAAGAGTATGTGCTTTGGTATCCCAATCATTTTGTTTAGCATTCATTCCTCCCACAAAGGCAACTTCATCATCAACAATAATAGTTTTTTGATGCCATGAGCCTATTGGACTGGGATGTGATTGATAAATAACTTCAAACACATTATTTTTTCCCCAGGTGTATAATATACTATCTATACCAGGATTAACAGCAGTAAGTACAACCCAATCCCAAAGCAAAATCCTAACTTTCACGCCGTTATTATGCCTATCAAGCAAAATTGTGGCTAACTTATCTTCCTCTCTTTTATCAGGATCTTCAAAAGTTTTTTTAGGGTCTCTTTTTAATTCTAAATCCAAATCAAAACCCCAAAAAGTCATGTGTATCGATTTTTTTGCATTCTTAAGTGCTATACTTATTTGTCGCCAAGCATCTTCGCCACAAATTAAGGGTATTACTATATTACTATCTCTTTTGGGATACCCTGCGGTAATAAAATAATCTTTTGCCATAAATTATTTTTGTCTTCCTGTTTTAGGGTCATATTCTACTTCTACAGGCACTACTTGGTCTGTAGGCAATATCTCTAACCATTGATCAAAAATTTGAAACTCCTTATCCACATCTAATCTAAATCCACCTTGCAATGGATAAAAACCATGCTCATACACTCTATCTACAGGCGTTGCCGAAACAATATTTCTATCATCAATAGTTTCTGTTTCATCGTTTTCAGGAAATTTTTTGGTAGTAAAACTTTGCTTGTGCTTTGTACTAACTAAATCAGCTAATTCATCAAGTACTTTCACAATAGTTTTGCCTTGATGCTGTAGCTCTGGGCCTTGATACATATCTGTTGCACTAATGCCATTCATTCCCTCTATATGCTTAAGCCAATTTAATGCTTCTTTTTCTTTACCTGGTCGTATAGGCATTACCGCTTTAACCCATGGAGAATTTAAAAATGCATTGCGTAAATTATCACCATCTAATTGTAAAAGCCAGCCTAAAGAGCTTCCCATTTTTGCAGGTGCAGAGTCATCTGTTATCAAATAATTATCCTTACGTGGCGGACCCCACGATACAAAATTTTCTGCAGGTATTACTATGTTGGGGTTAGACTGGTTGTTATCCGCATTTACACCTCCCATTTGCAGTTGGTTATGTTCTCTAGCTTTCCACCATTCAGGTGCAACAAAGTATAACATTTTATTGATGTCGAAAATAGAATTCAATAATTCAGAAAAAATATGATAGTCACTATCTGTTGATTTCTTTTTTTCGCCTACTACATTTTTGCCTAGGTCTTTTATCAATCTCCGATAAACAATAATACGCTCTTCTTCTCTTAGCTCTTCGTATTTTCTTGGCACAATATTACTAGCCAATTTTATTCTTTCTCTGGCAGCATTTATATACTGAGTTTTTACTTGTTCTTTCTTTTCGTTTTTATAGGCTTCCACTTTATCATCTTGTTTTTTGTTTCGTTCTTTTATATAATTGCTTTCGCTGGCGTCACAAACTACCCACTCATATTCGGCCTGTACAGTTACACTTTGTTGATCGTTAAAATGTATTGTGTTTAAAGCAATTGTAAAATCTCCTTTTATGGCATCATCTACTTTAGTGCTTAATGTAACATTAGAATTACCTTGCACATGTACTGCCTGTAATTTATATCCCTGCCTATCAGGCTTCATATTCATTCTATGGTATCTTTTAATTCTGTAATTGTCATCATCTTCTCCATCGCCATTATCTTCTATCAACTCATCACTATGCTTTGGGTTTATCACATAAAATTCATCCAATGCATCATCGTCATTTACCTCTCCAACAGATACGTAAGGTATTACCAATGGTGCAGTTGTTTTATAAGGTTGTAATGTTTCCAATTCATCAGGAGCTTTGGGAGAGTCACCATCTGGCTTTTTGGCAATATGTACTAAATTAGATAATCCTAATTCACTTCCTGGCTCATCAACATAAGTTTGCCAACACAAGTAACTACCTATATCCTGAACTTGTACTGCTACTTGCCTCATTTTTCTTCTCAATTCATAATTAATTAAATCTTGAGTAGTATTGGTTAGTATCATACGTTTACTACTAACATGAGTTACTTCGGTTATTGTTTTGAAAGTAGTTTTATAATTCTTACGAATTTCGGAGGATAACTTGGTAGTTTGCTCCCTCATTTGTTTATGTGTTTTTTCTCTTGCAGTTTTTTGGGTTGTTTTCATATCAAAACTGGCAGATTGTGCAGCTTCACCCCAAACCCAATTTTGCTCTCCTGATACATTAGCCCCAAATTTTATTTCATTTTCATTTTCTTCTTTTACGGCATCAGATATTTCGTCTTTATTTGTTGTAGTTGTTTCGTTTTTGACAATGGTTTCAATAAACGACTCCGATGTTCTTTCTGTTAATTCTCTTCTTGTAGCTGATTCTATTAACTCTACCGTTGATCCTGGGCTTAGCCATACATGCCCTACAGGTGTGCCTAAAAAAGTATCAAGCTCATAAAAATATTGACGAAATAAATGCACAATCCCTATTGGTGATAAACACACTCTGTCTAATTCCTTTGTGGGGTCAAAGCTTTCAAAAGGGTTTTCAATTAGCGGCTTGGCTGTAGTAAATGGGTTTTTAGAAAAAATTATTTTTTCAATGGCTTTAAAATCATTCTTTTCAAATAAAGATAAAAGAGTGCCTGCTACTATTGATTCTTGCTTTGCTCTTTTATTTAGTACTTCGTACGCCGATGAAGCATTTTCAAAATAATCTTTTTTATAACTTTCTAGAATTGTGGTAGCTGTTTTACTTAATAGCTCATCAAATACTTGGGTAGTAAAAAATCGTTTAGCCCTATTTTCATCAAAATTTCCTTCAAAAAGCGAGGCTAATTCATCGGCAAAAATACTTTTCCCATTATCAGCCGTTGCAGGAAAAATTGACAACTCTTTTACGGCAGCATTATTACTACTTACCATTGCAGCAGGTCTTTCTGTGACATTAATAACTACATTTGGCTTTAATCGTTCGAATAAATTTTTAAATCTTCCAGGATTTGTAAAACGAGGTCTTTCTATAAATCTATCTAAATTACGTTTACCCTTCCAGCCTAGTAAAGGTTGGTACACACCAAATATTTCACTGGCATAAGGTAAAACAGATTTGTAATCTGTTAAGTCGGTAAGGCGTTTATTAGTTGCCATTTGTATAAATTTTAATTGTAAACAAAATTTGAAAGGTTTCTTTTAACATATCATACAACACTTAAAATTATGATAATATAATATACATTCACAAAGTAAATGATTGAAAATCAACACTTTAAAATACGAACGATGACTCAACCCCCGAATTTTTTTTCCTTAAAATGCCAGGCTCTATCTTATCTGTATCAACAATAGATCAGGAAATATTTTGCGGCTGTTTTGGCAGCAAACTGAAAAGCTGGCGGTAAAGACTGCGCAACCTCAAATGGCTCCAAAGCAAACCTGCAGCTTTGCCTGCAATCGCGGCAGCAGCCATGTACAGCAATATTTTCCACCAAAGCACCGGGCCATCAAAGCCATACTTAAAACCTGAAAGCAGCGAAACAAACAGTGTTAGCAATACAGCTACTGAGCCCGATTGACAACCACAGGCAAAATAATGACGGTTCAGTTGTTTTTCTATACGGGAATTTTGCAGATCGTTATGCCCGATAAAAATGCTCCGGATACTCATTTTCAAATGGGCGTTCTGCAGCTTTGCCAAATCTTCCTGGTTACAAATGATATATTTCATGGTCAATAGTATTGGTTATGGTATGATGCTGTCCCTTGCCTCGGGTGTGTTTGTTATCCAGTTCCAGGTATCACGTGCATCCTGTTCTGTAAAGTTGGCTTCCCCAGAAAGAAAAAGGTATTCCATCACCCCCCTCACCCAATCCTGCACGGGTAGGTTCGGTTTCCACATAATCTCACCTGCATGCGTATGGCCAGCATGCGGCAAACTGAGGCTATGCCCTAATTCATGTATGGGAACATAGAGGAAGAATTTTTCAGGAAAACGGGTGCGGAAAGTGGTACCTGTAGGGCTGCTAGCTGCACTTGTGAAAGGAGATGATAAGCCATGCAGGTTTACATCTGTATATCCAAAAACTGATACCAGTGGAAATACACTGAGATCTTCTCCGGCACCGCGGCCCATCATACCAAACAACAATTTCCCATTACTATCCCCCAATGTTTCGGAATCTTGTAAGGGTATGAACCGTCTTTCTGAAACCACTATTTCCCTCACAGGCAGCCAGGTGAAGTTGATGCCCACCTGGAATGCAAGCCGGTGTGCCGTTTCGAGCATCTTTTTAAATGTAGCTGGTTTTATCGGGTATACAGTAAAAGAAGGTACCGCTGCCGGCCCAAGTGCTATGAAATCGTCGAGGTCTGTTTTGGTTACTTTAGTGGAGGTTCCTGTGTACACAACATCTCCCTCAAACTGGTCTTTTACAAATTTGCCCTGGCAATTCGTAAAACGTCCGGCTACGGCATACAGATCCAGTATGCCTTCACGGTGCAGCCCACGCAGGAATTCCGATGAGCGTATGGCGATCCTGCGGGGATCTATTTGGCAGGGTACACCAATTGGAAAGCCTCCCAGCCTTGCCAAAGTTCTGGCCCGTTCAAAACGCACGCTGCCTACTCCAAAAGCATTGCCCAACGCATTGGTGATAATGCCCTCCAGGTTGGCTTGTGTAATAAGATCTTTGGGCCCTTCGTAGAATACAGCCGGTAACAGCCTTGTAACACTGGTAACGGCACGAAATACACTTAATATTCCCAATCCTTTTTGTATTCCACACCAATTGAGACTAAGCAGACCAATAACCAGGTCACGCACGCCCTCAATGGTATCACGCACCCAATCCACTACATCTGCAGCCCAGTCAACTAACCCAATTAAGGCCCCAAAAATAGCCGTAAATACAGCGCAGGCCTCTTTCCCAAATATGCAGAAACTGCGCCCAAGACCACCCAGTAACTCAGTTACATCGGTTAGTATTTCTTTCACATCATCCAGCAGGGAAACCACCAGGTCGAGCAGGTCTTCCACCAGGTCCACAATATCATTCCACAGGTCCCATAGCACACTGAGGGCTTTGAGCGGATCGGTAAAAAGGCAAACAAAAAAAGTTACCAGCCGGGTTATCACTTTCAGCACAAATTCTATAACCGAACCTAATACGGTTACTACAATTTTACATACCAGGTAAGATACCCATTTGCCTACTGTTACAAGCACCCAGGTTACTACCCGTACAAGCACGGTAACCAGCCAGCAAAACCATTTATTACAGCATAAACACCACCAGTTACAAGCCTGCTCCCGGCACCTGCGTTCGGTTTGGCTGATCCAGCTTTCAACGGGTTGCTGTATATTTTCTTCCACCCAGGTGGGAATCATTTCACATACTTCTGCGGCCGAAGTAATAAAACGCTCTACGGGTGTGAGTACATTTTCTGTTATCCAGGTGGATACTTCTCTGCATGCCATAATAATTATGATTTAATTTGTTTAGCCCTGTTCGGTATGATGCATCATTGATGCATTAACTCATTAAAATTACATGCAAGTACACCCGGTGGTTTTGCGATGGAATAGCCGATAGCGTGGTCAAGGTGTTATTATTTGATCAGCAGATCTTTGAATAGGAATAAGTAAAGGTAAAGACCGTACTGGTCTTATACAATACCCAAAAAGTGGTATTTTTTGTTTGGCCATATGGATAAAATAAAATACTGCGCAAAACAAGCTCTTAAGCGGCGCTGCTAACCGAATGCGGTTGGTGCAAAGGGGAAGAACGGCAGCGGCGGAACTATAGTGAGGTTTTTGTTTTATTTGTTGAACCTTCTTTACTCCTGCCTGCTGCAGGCCGGGAGATATTTTATTGTGCCGCAGAGCTGATGCTGGAGCGGGAAGAGAACCTGTAAGAATATTCCATTAACAAATAAATATCAAGATCAGGAACCCGGGTTACCATATCCTGCTTAGCTTTGCCAGCCACGGGTCATGTTAAGATCAGGTTTAGCCGGTAACGGCTGCAAATGTTTAAACCTTGCTTAACCAATTTCATTGCCCGGAATTTTTACAAACACATGAAAATATTACTTACAGGCGTAACAGGCTATATTGGCAAGCGGCTGCTCATACAACTGCTCGGTGAACCGCACCAGGTGGTTTGTTGTGTACGCGACCGGTTCAGGTTCAATGCCCTGGCTTATGCCGAAACGAAGGGCAGCCTTGAAGTGATTGAAATTGATTTTACTAATAAGGAATCCCTTGCTGCTGTACCCAAAGATATTGATGCAGCCTATTACCTTATTCATTCTATGAGCGATGCTACCGGTGATTTTGAAGAGGCCGAAAAAAAATCGGCCGAAAATTTTAAACATTGTATAGAACAAACCAGTTGCAGGCAGGTGATCTATCTTACAGGTCTTGTAAATGAACATAAAACTTCCAAACACCTTGCTTCCCGCAAAATGGTGGAAGATATCCTTCAAAGCCAGGTATATGCGCTAACGTCGCTGCGTGCTGGTATTATTGTAGGCTCCGGAAGCGCTTCCTTTGAGATCATCCGCGACCTGGCCGAAAAACTTCCGGTAATGATCACCCCAAAATGGATCAACACCAGGTCGCAACCCATCGCTGTACGGAATGTTATCCAGTTTATGGTGGGGGTTTTGGGAAGACAAGATTGTTACAACCAGGTATTTGATATCGGCGGAACAGATGTGCTCACGTATAAGCAAATGCTGCTGCAGTATGCAGCGGTACGCAAACTTAAAAGATACATCTGGTCACTGCCGGTGATGACGCCCAGGCTGTCGTCATACTGGCTTTACTTTATTACTTCCACCTCCTTCCCTTTGGCACAAAACCTGGTGCAAAGCATGAAAGTGGATGTAATAGTAAGACCAAACGACCTGGCACAAAGACTGGGCATATCCTTACTCTCTTACCGGCAGGCCATTGAACTGGCTTTTGATAAAATAAAACAAGACGATGTGATGAGCACCTGGCACGACAGCTTTACGGAAAGCTTTCACCGCCGGAGAATTGCCAACTTTATCAATATACCCAACGATGGCTGTTTTAAAGATAAACGCAGCAGTCCGGTTTCCCAGGAAACAGCCACGCTTAAAAAAATATTTTCCATTGGTGGAAGCAGTGGATGGTACTATGGTAATTTCTTTTGGATGATACGGGGCCTGGCCGACAGAATGGTGGGCGGTGTTGGACTCAGGCGTGGACGCCGGCATGCCCATACCCTGGAACCCGGCGACCCGGTGGATTTCTGGAGGGTGTTATATGCCAGTACCGAAGAAAAAAGGTTGCTGCTTTTTGCCGAAATGAAGCTGCCGGGTGAAGCCTGGCTTGAATTTGAAATTAAAGACGGAATGCTTTATCAAACAGCAACGTTCAGGCCACTGGGGCTGGCTGGCAGGTTATACTGGTGGGCCGTATGGCCTTTCCATGGTTTCATTTTTAATGGCATGCTCAGAAAATTATGTGAATAAACCATGCAGGAATTTCCTGCTATATCCCCTGACGGCGGTAGGTTTTCACATAAGCGCATCCGTTAGCAGGCTTATGCGGAAAATCCTGTTGGTTCAAAATTGCATTTACCCCGCAAGCATCAGTTTTACAAAGCGCAGATGCCCTTTTGGCGTTATCCTGAAGAAATAGATAATATTGAATTCTCCGCCATCTGATACTTCGCCATTTTCGTCTTTATAAACCGCGTTATGGGAAAAATTGAGCGCTACTGTTCTCTTTGCAGGATCGTAAGCGGCATATATTTTATAAGAAGAGGAACTGTCGGTGATCGCTTCCGTTTCAAAACTGCCTTTTTGGTATAATTCGTCTGCCTTTATTTTTAACAGGCAGCGGGTAAAAGCAGCAGGAAAAAGCTGCCCGAAATATTTATCGAAATCCCTTTCCGTAAAAGGTTTTGTCTTATCGGGGAGCTGGCCGCTCCTTCCGGCCCGGTTGGCCAGCAACCACCATATATCACTTTCCTTATTTGTAAGTGGAAATGAAAAAAAAGCCTTTGCTGCCTTTTTATTTTTTGAGTACAGCGTTTCCCTCAACTTGCGGAAATTAAGCACCCAATAAGAGGTATCTGTTTGTGTAGCAACCTGTTTCTGGCTTTGAGATGGCTTTGGGTGCATGGTTGTTTGTGCAGAAAGACCGGTGCCTGTCAGCAAAAAAAGAATAAGCAGGGAGATGCCGCATTTATTCATAGTACTGTGTTAAGTAAAACAAAGCTAACAATTTTTATGATCGCCTTTAGGATAAATACCCTGTACCGGGTATAGTAATCTTCTAAAATATTTTTACATTTGAGTCAAAATTGATCAAAATGAATGCACTAAAAAAAATTGCAATTACAGCGTTGTACATTTTAATGTGCAGCACAGGGGCTTTCACGCAGTCTACTTATGCTGAATGGCTCCGAAAAGGGAAAACGCTTCAGCAGGAAAAAAAATACTGGGATGCGCTGAATGCTTTCAAGAAAGCCGCCACGCTGGATAACAAGAGCTATGAAGCGCCTTATTATGCTGGCTGGTGTTATAACGAATTGGGAAAATACGACAGTGCCATTTTTCAGATCCGAAAAGCTATTTTGCTGAAGCCCGATCATGCGAACGCTTATTTTGAACTTGGATATGCCTATAATAATAAAAATCAGCCCGCAGAAGCAGAAAAGCAATTTAAAAAAACGTTGGAGATACAACAGCTCCCACTCCGGGGCATACAAGCAGCTGGGCAATGTATTTGCGCTGCAATTGAGAAAAGAAGAAGCCCTGGCAGCCTATAAAAAATGGCAGGAGCTTGACCCCGGCAATGCGGATGCCAGCCATACGATCGGTTACCAGTACAATGGCATGGAAAAATACGAGCTTGCGATTGAATGGCTTCAAAAAGCCAATGCCATTAAACCAGCTGCCATAACTTATCTCGAAATTGGCTTTGCTTATTATAAACTTAAAAAAAGCGACGAAGCAATTGCTGCTTATAAAAAAGCACTGGAAATAGACCCGGGAACCGCAACGGCCTATAAAGGAATGGGCGATGTATACCGGCTTAATTATAATCCGGCAAAAACCACTGTGGCATTAGAAAATTACGAAAAAGCAATCTCCCTCAATCCTAAAGCTGCCGGTGCTTACTATGGCATTGGCTGGTGCTATAATGAAGAAAAGAATTATGCAAAAGCAATAACGGCGCTGCAGAAAGCCCAGGAACTTGATGCCGGCATTGTAGCGGTTTACACCGAACTGGGTTATGCCCAGTATATGACCAGCAGTTATGCCGATGCCACCCGTACATTTAATAAGGGTATTGAAAAAGACAGCAGGAATGCACTTTGTCATTATTACCTGGGACTGGTGCATGTGATGCAAAAAGATAAAGCAAATGCGCAGAAAATGTACGACAAATTGGTGGTTCTCAATCCCGGGCTTGCAGAAAAGCTGCAGGTTAAAATTACAGCCATGCAGTAAGGGTTATTGATGAGTAAGAGGGCTGCCTGGCAGCCATACCCAACTAATTTTTCTGTTGCCAGGTTGGTGGCAGGTCGGTCCCTACACAGTGCAGGGAAAGCAGCGGCAGGCACACGGGACACCCTGCAGCGACGGAAAATAGGTAGAACTGTTGCGGTAGTGTATGTGAATAAAAGGCACGGATACGCCTCATACTTACCTACGCGGCATATCCGCGCCAGTATGGGTAACATAATTTTATTGTGCTTGTGGCAGGGTATATGTTATCCTCACTGATTTTATTCTTATATCGAAACCTACACCTTCAGCATAAATGGTAAAATTATTATACTGGTTGGTGATTACCGGAAAACTGATAGAGGTACTGCTTATTTCAAAATCACCCGGTGTTCCTGAGCTTTGCAGGTTGCACATGGTAATATATATGCTGCTTTCATGTAGCCGCCTTCGTAAAGTAATATTTAGATTTTCACTTATATTGTCAATACCATAAACAGTTAATCCTGTCACTGTTGCATTATCGGGCAGATATACAGGTGCAACAAATTGGTAATTGGCACCATTAGTATATAAAGTGTAGTCCCCATTAGATTCGAAAAACTCATAAGACGGATTGCCGGGGCTTACGGTAGAATGGACGGGGCTAATAAAACCAGAAGGAGGAATGGAATAATAAAAGGTTTTGGAGCTTGTATATTCAAATGAATTTGCTTTTACATTCCCGTTCACTTGCATTTTTTCTGATGGATTAGTAGTTCCAATACCTACATTGCCATTCTGGTCTATCACCATCCTGTTTACATTGCCATTGGTCCGGAACAGTAGCCCGCCCAGGGCCGAGGGATTATTATAAATGATTCCTCCATGAACATTATTACTGTTGAGCCCAAATAACAACCCATTTTCTCTGTTATCAGGTGTCAGTAAACTCATATACAAATGATTACTATTTTCAAGTGTGATGAGTGATTCGGTTTGGGGAGTTACCCCGCCGGCACTTCCTTTATAAATGTGAAGTTTGCTGAACGGATTGATGGTCCCAATTCCTACATTTCCATTTCCGGTAATGCTCATAATATCACCCGTGGTACTGTTGTAAAAATTCAACCGTTCTGCAGTATTTGTAGCGTTGTTTAACCCCGCTATATCCCAGTAATTTGTACCACTGCTGTTTTGAAAACGCAGCCTTGAATAATCTAAAGAATTACTTTCGTACAAACGTAAAGTTGGCGAACCCAGGGAACTGGTATGACTGATATCAAATTTAGCGGCGGGGAATGAATTCCCAATCCCTATTTTTCCATTTGTATTAAGTGTCATTTGCGCAATACCGTTGTTTGTATAAAAATGAAAAGGGTGGTTGGATATTGTTCCTATATAAGCCCCTCCGGCATCGATATATGATGACAGTTTAATGGAATTAGCTTCATGTGAAATGCCATAACCATAATTGGTAAGTATGCTGAGTTTTTCCAAAGGGGCATTCGTACCAATACCCACATTTTGAGAAAAAAGGATTTCAGCATACCCGGTGATAATGATCAAAAAAATATTTTTTTTCATTGCCGATTTTTTAAAATGGGAAATCCGTAAGTTAAAAAATCGGGTATTAAAAAACTATGACCATGGTCAGTAAAGCAAAATAGATTTCGCCGTCTAAAGCTATCAAAAGCAGCGGCAGGCGCACTGGAACACCTGCGGCGGTGGAATCTCGTGAGCTTAATGAACTATTGCCAGGGTGCAGTAAAAAAATGCAGCAAATGGATCTGCGGCACAAATGCTGCTCCCTAAACAGAATTATTTTATTCCCATTTTACCCGGTAAGTGAATCCGTTATCCAATACCTCACGCTTTCCTGCAACCAGGGGCAGCAACTCGCCGGTAACGGCAATATCTGCTTCCTTAATAGTGGGGTCTTCCGGCCGTCCAACAACACGCATTTTGATATACCGCTTTTGTCCGGGTTCAAGCACGCCTCCCGCAACTTTGAGAAGCCTTGCTTTACGCTGGCTTCCGGCCGACAGGCTGTCGTTGCGCCTCCAGCTTTCATCTACTTCAACGTGTACACCGCGGGGTAAAATCTGCTCATTGATCCTCAATTTTACTTCGGCAGCCGTTCCCATAAAATTTTCTGCCGCAAAAGTGAGCATCCCCCCAGTAAGGCTTATAGGTTCGGTATGAAAATTACGGCACGCTACATTGCTGCTGCGTTTAATAATGGTGGTAAGTGGCATGTCATCATCATGTTTTATTACGGCGCCAACACACCAGTGAAGTTCTCCCCATGAATTGGTGCCTGTTGGAACCGTCCAGTTGAAAACTTCTTCCTTACCCGGGGGCGGCACATTGATGGTACTGCTTCCGATAAGGATAGCATTGGGATTGGGAAATTCGAGCATGATGCGTGGATCAGTATAATAAACTTCCAGTGTGGCATTATTTTTCGCTGAGCCCGTATTGTTATTTACACGTACATGAAGTTGTACAGTAGCGCCCTGTGTGAGTGTAGCGGGCACGGTCCATATATCGGGACTTTCCCAAAACACGTTTGCGGTGAAAGGCTCTTCCCCGGCATCGGATGGATGATCTTTGATCCAGAGGCCGGTGCGTGCAGCATCGTGTATAATGGCACGGTTAGCGGCAAAATTTTCTTCGCAGGTTGGCAATATTTCTGAAGCGGCAGGTGCAAAGCCATCGAGCCCGCCGGTAACTAAATTCGAAGGACGCAACTCCGGCGTAAATGCAGCCGCACGGTGCTGGTTCCAGATATAGTCGGTGCACTCACCCACCGAATTGTACCAGATAGAATTTGTATAGGTATGCCCGTTTACGGACTGGATACGATTGATATTTCGTTGCTGCACGCTGGCCAGGGTTTGATAACCGGGTGCATTGGAATTAGTATAGCTCCAGGGCTTGAGATAGAGTTCACTGAACGTATGGTGTGTGATGACAGATTTGAGATTTGTCAGGCTGCCTAAAAAATCGCGGATGGCCTGCGATTCTTTTTCGCTGAATGCTGATGGACCATAATAAGTATCATCGGGAGGGTTGGCAGAATTATACACATTATTCACGATTCCCCATTGATAACTGTAATTGCGGTTTGGATCAACACCAAAACTTCCATCACCATTTGGTTTGCGGTTTTTGCGCCAGTAGCGGGGATTAGAAGCACTCACCGGCGTGGAACTGCCGCCGGCCGACCAGGTATAAGCGTACCCATCCTGGTTGAGGGCAGGTATCACCCAAATGCGCAGGGTATTCATGTCTTGTTGCAGGGCGGCATCGGTTGCATAGCGGTGCAGCAGGCGATCGGCTGTATAAAGGCATGCTTCGGCAGAGAGCCATTCGCGGGCATGGTGCAGCCCAATGAACACCACATCTCCTTTCAAAGGACCTGGAGCACTGGTTTCAATTTTTAAAGCCTGTATGGCCCGGCTTTCGAAAGTAGTACCAATGGTTTGCAGGGAAACTTTGCCGGTATAAGTGCTCACCAGTGTGTTCATGGCAGTGTTCATTTGCACAGGTGTGCGAAAACTGCTGTAGCCAAGTGTTTGCGCCTGCAGGAAAATTACAGTGCTGATAAGTTGTATGGTAAGAATAAATTTTTTCATGATAAACAGTATTAATCATTATTCAAGAAGTTTGTACGGTACCTGGCGTTTGTCCAGTTCTTCGAGCTGGTAATCGAAAGCGGAGCCGTTCACCAGGAAGGACAGGTCTTTTTGCTCTTTTACAGAAATTACATCAGAAATATTATTGACGATAAAATCAACCTCGCCGCGATTTTTTGCATTTACTTCAATAAGGCGGGGAAATACTTCGCCGGGCTGTGCCACTACCTTCCAGCCCATTTTACTGAGCCGCTCCAGTTCGGCAAGGCTCCCGTTTACAACCAGGTACCCTTTTTCGCGGCGGAGCAGTTTTACAAGCGGCCTGTCATTTTCGCCCCCTGGCAGCGCTGCGCCGGTTTTAGATGGTATCAGGCGTACAATTTTGTTGTAAAATTGTTCAGGCCTCAAAACCGGTTTCACAGTATATCCAAATGATTTCAGGCGGTCGGCCATACCTGGCTGATCGTGGTAATATACCACGTTGCTCTCCACCCGGAGTATCTCCAGTCCTAATTGTTGTTTAAGCAATTCTGCCTCGCCTGCATCGGCAACAGCTACGCTGCCAATCGGCCTGTCGTCCGGCGGTCTGAAACTTACCGAAGGTGGTTTTGTGCAGCCAATGATGCTGCCTAGCAGGAGCAAGAAGCAGAGTCTGTTGTGTTGGATCAGTTGTTTCATTTCAGTAAAATTTATGTTGCAAAACCCGAAAAATTAAAATATACGCTGGATAAAACTACCCAGTATGCCAGGCACCAATTCCTGCGCTGGCATGGATAAGCACTGGTTTTGCGTAGTTTATCGGGGTTTAAATTTTCGAATTATATAAGTACGATGCGGGGATCAATACTGAGATATAACAGCAATATTCCAAACGCCAGCAAAACTTCTGTTTGCATTGTAAAATTAGCTGCATTGGCAAACTTAAACAATACCTAAAAGGAGGCATTTTTTCAGAACAGGTGGAAGCAGGCGCAGAGGAAGAGCGGCAGTAGAGAAAAAACGGCCACAGACGGTTGATTTAAAAGGCATCAAGTGATCCTGCGGAACGCTTGTGGTAGATGAGGTCTATAAGTTAAGGCTATAAACAACGCAGGGTTTCGCAGAAATAATTTTAATGCGGGTAGTACATGATGCGAAAACCCCGCTGGGACATAAATTAAAATATACGCTGGATAAAACTACCCAGTATGCCAGGCACCAATTCCTGCGCTGGCATGGATAAGCACTGGTTTTGCGTAGTTTATCGGGGTTTAAATTTTCGAATTATATAAGTACGATGCGGGGATCAATACTGAGATATAACAGCAATATTCCAAACGCCAGCAAAACTTCTGTTTGCATTGTAAAATTAGCTGCATTGGCAAACTTAAACAATACCTAAAAGGAGGCATTTTTTCAGAACAGGTGGAGGGAGATTGTTTTGTGGCCGATTGTAGGCTCCCCCAAACTTCGGCCAGATTAGTCCCACATTGCTTACGCAGCAGATCCGCGGTAGTGAGTGGTGCTACGAACCAAGGCGGACAACAACGGCTGGCGTACGGAAAGACCAGCAGTGGCAGATTTATTTTGAAAAGATCGTATTAAGCCACAGGCCAAACTGGTATCCGTTCTTAAAGATCATTAAGGCGATTACAACTGCCAGTAATGGTAACAACATTTTTTTATAACCGGAAGATTTTGAAGTTTTCATTTTACTCAATTTTGATCAACAAGATACTTCAGCACGCATGTAAATAATAAATATTGTGATGAGGCAAGGATTATGGGGTATGAACGGGTAAAAAGCCTGCTATACAAATGGACTCAGTCCGGTTGATTTAAAAGGTATCAAGTGATCCTGCGGAACAGTTGTGCCAGATGGGGAACTAACCAAGGCGGAGGCGGAAAAACCAAGGCGGGGAGTCTGCATTGCCCACCCTTCGTTGTTGGTCATAAGACACAACAACGGCTGGCGCAGGGGAACACTGGCAGCGGCGGAGAAAAATTCAATCTTAATTCACCTGTTTCCAGATTTTCTGCTACTTCTTTTGCTGTTCTCTCGTCTATTTTTTTTATTAACAATTCGGCCTTTTTAGAAAGGCCTTGGACATTTGAAATTAATTTTTTGTTTTCAATCGACAGATCAAGTGTACTTTTTGTGACTTCTTGAGTCTTTTGAGTTATCTCATGTACATTATTACCTATATTTTTGTTTAGCTCACTTAACTTTTTTGTTTGTTCAGCTAATTCTTGGATCCTATCCTTTTGAGCTTGGTCTTCCTTTTGACTTTTATAGTTGGCTATTGCGGTTATAATTGTTATAGCACCCAATAAAACTGTAGCTATTAATTGGATTTTTGTAGAAGTCATTTTCATCAATTGATATAGTTAGCTATGTTAAGACCATCATTAAATTCAAATTTAACAAAAAGAATAATTGGCAATTCTGAATATTTTATCAACCAGCTTCCACATAACACTCGTATTTATGCCATAATATTACTGCACCTAGTAATTAATTTCTTTATGCCTAATAGATTAGAAAAACAGCTTTGATAAGTAAATACCCATTTCTAAATGTTTTCTTTCACAATACTACTAAATTCCCCTACACACCCAACCCCGTTTTTCCACCCTCCACTCTACCGTTAAAACACGGTATACAAAGGCAGCGTTCATTTAAAACTTCAGAAGTTTAAAAAAAACAAAACAAAATTACTAAGTAAATTAGGAGATTCCACTAAATACATTTCAACGTATTAGTAACAGCTGTGGAAAATTACTGTGTATAATTTTTGAGTAGGTTGTTTGGAGTGGTAAACGCAGTTTTCAGGTGGTAGCTTATTCGCATTTTACAGGTGACACCTTTCTAAAAAGGTGTCACCTGTAAATTGCGGCTGCAGCCGCAGCCAGGGTTTGCAACCGCTGGCGGGGCTTGCTACTCCGCAAAAAAAAGAAGCCAGATTTTTAAAACCTGACTTCTTTATCGTTAATGCTTTATTACTTCCAAGCAAAACAAAGATCGTTACAAATTTTACTTTGCGCTCTTTGTCTTCGTTGTACCCGTTGTGGGAAACCCTGCTATTTACTCCTCACCTGCTTCATCTTCTGCAGGCGCATCCGGCGTTTCATCTTCTTCTCTTGTTGGTACATTAGTAGCCGCTGCCGATACTGTTTCTTCCAGCTCTTCATCCTTTTCATCGAGCTTGGTAATGGCGGCTATTTCATCGCCTTCGTCAACTTTTATGAGTTTTACGCCCTGCGTAGCCCGGCCCTGCTCACTGATGCCGCCAACCGGCATGCGGATGGTGATACCGCTTACACAGGTGATCATGAGGTCTTCTTTTTCCGTTACATCGAGCAGGCCCACGAGGTAACCTGTTTTATCCGTCACATTCAGTGTGCGTACGCCCTTGCCGCCCCGGTTGGTGATGCGGTAATTGGCTTCGCCTGTTTCGGCATCATCGAGTGCCGTGCGTTTGCCATAACCTTTTTCGCTCACCACCAGTATGGTGCTTTCTTTATTGGTTTTGTTCACACAGATCATGCCCACCACTTCGTCTTTCTGATCATCCACTTCTATACCTGCCACGCCAATACCGCCACGGCCCGTGCTGCGCACTTTATCTTCCGGAAAACGGATGGCACGCCCGCTCTTTACGGCCATAATGATCTCGCAATTGCCATCGGTGAGTTTGGCTTCGAGCAACTGGTCGCCGTCCAGGATATTAATGGCATTGATACCGGTTTGCCTTGGGCGGCTGAAATCTTCCAGGTCGGTCTTTTTAATAATGCCCTGCTTGGTGCAAAGCATAATGTAATGGCTCTTTAAATATTCTTCATCGTCAAAATTCTTTACATCAATAACGGCACGTATCTTATCATCGGCCGGTATCTGCATCAGGTTCTGCACCGCACGGCCCTTGCTGGTTTTATCGCCTTCGGGCACCTGGTACACTTTAAGCCAGTAGCATCGGCCTTTTTCTGTAAAGAACAAAAGCGTATGGTGCGTGCTGGCCACAAAAAGATGTTCTATATAATCTTCGTTGCGGGTGGCGCTGCCCTTGGCCCCACGGCCGCCGCGGCGCTGTGCCCGGTATTCGGTGGCCGAAGTACGTTTGATATAGCCCAGATGGCTGATGGTAACCACCACATCTTCTTCCTCAATGAGGTCGAGCATATCTATTTCATCGTCGGCATATTCAATTTCAGATTTACGTGCATCGCCAAATTTCTGTTTTACTTCCAGCAATTCGGTTTTAATGATGTCGAAGCGCATGCCTTCGTTGGCCAGTATCTCTTTAAGCCTTTCAATTTCTTTCATTATTTCGGCATGCTCTGCACGGATCTTGTCTATCTCCATACCGGTGAGGCGCTGCAAACGCAGTTCCAGCACGGCTTTAGCCTGTATTTCGCTCATGCCAAAATTGCCCATGAGGCCTTCTTTGGCAATATCGGGTGTGGAACTTTCCCGAATGAGTTTGATCACCGCATCGAGGTTATCGAGCGCAATGATATAACCTTCTAAAATATGGGCACGTTCTTCGGCCTTGCGCAGTTCGTACCTGGTGCGGCGCACCACCACTTCGTGGCGGAAGTCTACAAACTCCGAAATAAGGTCTTTGAGGTTTAAAATTTTTGGCCGGCCTTTTACCAGGGCCACATTGTTGATACCGAAAGAGGTTTGCAGATCGCTGTGCTTGTAAAGCTGGTTCACCACCACCTGGGCCACTGCATCGCGGCGCAGTTCCACCACCACCCGGGTGCCTTCTTTGTTGTTACTCTCGTTGTTTACGTCAATGGCGCCGTCGAGTATTTTTTCGTTAATGAGCTCACCTATGCGTTGGGTAA
This sequence comes from uncultured Chitinophagaceae bacterium, assembly GCA_963754695.1. Lineage (GTDB taxonomy): Bacteria > Bacteroidota > Bacteroidia > Chitinophagales > Chitinophagaceae > Ferruginibacter. Next base: position 287,347 of record CAVWGU010000009.1, on the reverse strand, counting down.
GGGCATCGCGGTTTACCTGGTAAGGCACTTCGGTGATCACGATCTTTTCTCTGCCGCGGGCATCGCTTTCCACGGTGGTTTTGCCCCGCAGCACTACGCGGCCCCGGCCGGTGCGGAAAGCGGCTTTCACGCCTTCAATTCCATAAATAGTGCCGCCGGTAGGAAAATCGGGGGCTTTTACATATTTCATCAGGTCATCAATGCTGATCTCCCTGTCGTCGATATAGGCAATGCAGCCATCCACCACCTCGTTTAGGTTATGGGGCATCATATTGGTGGCCATACCCACGGCAATACCGCTGCTGCCGTTTACCAGTAATTGGGGAATGCGGGTGGGCAGTACGGTGGGCTCCTTCAAAGAATCGTCGAAATTGTTCTGGAAGTCCACCGTTTCTTTATCGATATCTTCCATCAGGGCCTCGGCAAACTTATGCATGCGCACTTCGGTATAACGCATGGCTGCGGGCATATCGCCGTCCTGGCTGCCAAAGTTTCCCTGCCCGTCTACCATCGTGTACCGCATAGCCCAGTCCTGTGCCATACGCACCATGGTGTCGTAAATGGCTTTATCGCCGTGGGGATGGTATTTACCCATCACTTCACCCACGATACGGGCCGCTTTTTTATAGGGTTTGTTGCTGGTGTTTCCCAGTTCGTTCATGCCGAAGAGCACGCGGCGGTGTACGGGTTTCAGTCCGTCTCTCACATCCGGCAGGGCACGGCCCACGATCACGCTCATAGAATAATCTATGTACGAGGTCTTCATTTGTTCTTCAATATTTACCGGGATGATCTTGCCCCTGTTATTGGGCATTTCGGGGATGTTCTGTTCGTTATTTTCCATAAATTTTACAAGTGTGCGAAGTTACTGAAAAAAGGCCGTTTTACAGAGGAAAAAACGAGGTTTCCAAGGATAGTTTTACACAATTTTTGAGGGGGTTGTGGAGAAGTAATTTCTGAGATATGAGATATGAGAATTGAGCAATGAGATAGCTTTTCTTTAAGGAAGCCTGTATAGTATAGTTAGACTAAATTCTCAAAGTATAACTCAATTCTCATATCTCAGCTCTCATTAACTTTGCCCCATGAATACCATCCTCCTTTTTGGTGCCGGAAAATCGGCTACGGTTTTAATAGATTATTTACTGAAAGAATCAGAAACAGGGAACTGGACCATTGTGGTGGCTGATGCCAATAAAAAACTGGTGGAGGAAAAAACAAAATTTCACCCCCGTTCTCAAGCCGTGGAACTGGATATTATGCAGGAAGCTGCCCGCAGGGAACTGATCGGCAAGGCCAGCCTGGTAATTTCCATGATGCCGCCTGCGCTGCATATCCTGATCGCCAAAGATTGTATTGCGTACGGCAAACACCTGCTTACAGCTTCTTATGTAGATGAAGAAACCAGGAAAATGGATGCTGCCGCAAAAGAAAAAGGCCTTTTATTCCTCTGCGAAATGGGCCTCGACCCCGGCATTGACCATATGAGCGCCATGAAGCTGTTTGATGAGATACGCAGCAAAGGCGGCAGTATCACCTCGTTTAAAAGCCATTGCGGTGGCCTGGTGGCGCCCGAAAGCGATAATAACCCCTGGCATTATAAGATCAGCTGGAACCCACGCAATATTTTACTGGCCGGCAAAGCCGGGGCTGTGTATAAAGAAAACGGGAAAGAGATCACCGAAAAATATGAAGATCTCTTTAATGACCAACGGAGTGTGGATACAGGCAATGATGCCATTGGTTTATTAAGCTATTACCCCAACCGCAACAGCCTTTCTTATATTGACCTGTACCAACTGCACGAGGCAGAAACTTTTATGCGCACCACCCTGCGGCACCCCGATTTTATGTATGGATGGAACAATGTGATAGAACTGAAGCTTACCGATGAAAGCCCGGCCTACGAAACCAACGGCAGAACGCTGCAGCAGTTTTTCCAGGAGCATATGGAAAAACATGGCTTTCGCGAATGGGTGAACGAAAAATTAAGCACAAGCCTCACCCAGAGCAAACTCATGCTGGAAAAGCTGATGGAAATGATGGAGGCTGAAGAAGAAGCGGAGGAAGAAGGCGAAGAAGTTACCGATAGTTTTATGATGGTGGATGAAAAAGGGAAATTGCAGGACGTGGATATGGACGAAGTGAAAACAAGGGCGGCAGCAGCTGTGGCCGCACAGATGCATAGGGCCAATCTTACTTTAAAGCAATTGTTTTACCTGGGCATGAGCGACAATGAAACACTGATCAACAAAGGCTTTTGCAGCGCCGCCGATGTGTTGCAGCTTGCACTCGAAAAGAAACTTGCCCTGGCGCCGGAAGATAAGGACATGATCGTAATGCTGCACGAAATTGATTATATGCTCAACGGGGAAAAAAGATCGGTAAGTTCCACGCTTGTTGTAAAGGGCGAAGATGCGCTGCACACGGCCATGGCCAAAACCGTAGGGCTGCCACTGGGCATTGCGGCAAAACTGATCTTAAGCGGCCGCTTAAATATGAGCGGCGTGCACATCCCGGTTTCGAAAGAGATATATGAACAACTGCTGCCGGAACTGGAACAATATGGTATCCACTTTAAGGAAATTTATACCTAAAAGCACTGTTTTTTCCGCCCTGCAAAATAAAAAAATAAATGCCCTTGAAGATGGCATGCAATTGTACGCAGCGAAAAAAAGCAGGCTGCCGGGTCATTGTTACTTCGGATACCTAAGATTATTTTTTCAGCGATATAGAAATAGCAAAGCCCAAGCAGTTTCTTGAAAAATTTGTTTTTAAAAAGCGCTGAACTTCCCCTAAGTATGAGTTACCCTCAACCCTAAACTCTAAACTCTAAACTCAAAACTTTTAACTTTAAACTACTCCTTTACTCAACATTTCCACCAGCTTCTTCACTCCCTCGGTGGCCGGCATTTCTATTGCTGTTAAATTTTGGTAACCGCTTATTTCGGGAATCTTTTTATCTATAATGAATTTTGGTAAAAAAGGAGCAGCGTATTGCAGCAATGAAGCGGCCGGGTACACCTGCAGTGAAGTGCCCACCACTACAAAATAATCGCAATCGTGCAGCAGCGGCACCGCTTTTTCCATCATGGGCACCGGTTCTTCAAACCAAACAATATGCGGCCGCAGCTGTGTTCCGTCTTTGCCCAGATCCCCCAGTTTAATGTCGCCGCGGATCTCCATCACATCGGATGGCCTGCCTAAGCTATGCATTTTAAAAATTTCTCCATGCAGGTGAAGTACATGGCTGGAACCGGCACGCTCATGCAGATCGTCAATATTCTGGGTGATGATGGTTACCCTAAAATCTTTTTCCATTTCGGCTAGTCCAATATGTGCCGCATTGGGTTGGGCGGCTGCCACATCTTTTCTGCGCATATTATAAAAATCGAGCACCAGTTGCGGATCTTTGGCGAAGGCCTGTGGGGTGGCCACATCTTCCACGTTGTAGCCCATCCATAGGCCATCGCTGTCTCTAAAAGTTTTTAAGCCGCTTTCTGCACTGATGCCGGCGCCGGTGAGTACAACTATATGTTTCATTTTAAAAAGATAATGTTTACCACAATTTAATGGAAAATGCTGCCGGTGTGTTGTAAAATTCAACGCAACAGGTGAAAAAAGATAAAGTAGTTCATAACCAGGTTAAATGCTGCATGGCTTAAAATGGCGCCCGCAATAGAACCCGTTTTTATTTTGCAGAAGTTAAACAGCAAGCCCGATATGAAAATGAGCAGTATCCACAAAACTGCAGGCACCAGCATTAAATGCCAGTTGCCGTTTCTGTACAGTAACCCAAAATGAGCCAGATGCGTGAAACCAAAAGCCAGGCTGTCTATCAGCGTTGCAACATTTTTTTTAAACCTGGGCTCCAAACTTTTATGTATCAGCCCACGGTATAACAATTCCTCCCCAACCGGGCTGAACGTCATTCCAATTAAAGAAAATATAATGAAATAAACAATACGGTCTGTGTTATTTAATAAATCAGCATTTACAGGATAGGTTTTCCCAATGGCTGCAAACCAGTTTTCCGTGCCGCTTCCATAAAGTCCGTACCCGATCAGAAACACCAAACTACAATATGAAGCGCCTGCTAAAAAAGAAAGGAAAAGCCAGCGGTAATGTACAGGTTTGATGATCCCGATTTCCCTTCTTCCCTGCTTGTTCAGCAGCACAAAGGGCAACAAAGCCATTACCATAAATATATAGGCAACACTGCTGTAATTTGTTGTTTTAACAGCATTAAGAACCAACATAAACCTTACAACACCAAAAATAAGGATTAGTGCAAATCCAAATTTCCAGTTAAAAGTCAATTTATTTTGCAAGAATTTTTTGAACATACCCCTGATTGTTATATTTTTTCTGAAGATAATTAATATGCCGTTATTTGCACACTGAATACCATATATAAATTATGAGCACAGAAAAATTATTACTGGACCGGAGCGGAAACAAATGCGAACTCTGTAAGGCCGATGATGGGCTGTCTCTTTACGAAGTGCCGCCAAAACAGGGCCAGTACCCCGATGAATGCCTGATGGTTTGCCCCACCTGCAAAGCACAGATCGAAAAAAAGGAAGAACTCAGCAGCAAACACTGGCAATGCCTTACCGAAGCCATGTGGAGCGAAGTGCCGGGCATACAGGTAGTGGCCTGGCGCATGCTCAGCCGCTTAAGAAACGAAGCATGGGCCGCCGACAATTTAGAATTGTTGTATTTGAATGATGAAAAGCTTGCCTGGGCAAAATCGAGCGGCGATCATGAAAACGATGGCAGCGTGGACCTGCATAAAGACTGCAATGGGAATGTTTTACAAAATGGCGACAGTGTTGCTTTAATAAAATCTTTAGATGTAAAAGGTTCCACCCTCCATGCAAAAATGGGAATCCTGGTAAAAAATATCAGGCTGGTGGCAGATAATACAGCGCAGATCGAAGGGAAAATAGAAGGTCAATTGATCGTTATCCTCACAAAATATGTACGAAAACAGGGCATTTAAGCAAATCCTGCAGAATAATAACTTAACAATGATATATGGCCGGGCGTCAGTAACTTTATGAAAATTCAGTTATATGAATATTGCCGCTATTGCTATCATTGCCGTTTTAATTACTGGCCTGCTGGTTCTTATTATCATCCGCAATCAAAAAGATAAAAAAGAACTGGAAGAGCAGCTCAATAATGACTACCGCAAAACAAAGGATGAAGAGAATGACGTTGATGCTGAGCCCAAACTCAAATAAAGGATGCACTGCGTTTGCGTGCAGCAGCTTTTTTCTTATTCAGCGTGTCGAACTGGGTTTTCCTGCTTTTTAACCTTCTTTTAGCCGCCTCCGCAGCTTTTAAAATGGCATCCTCAAAAATATAAGAGCTGCACTTTATATACTCATCCCTTCCGGGTATGCGGATATTGAGGGTGCAGTTCACCACTTCTTTATTTGCCTTTACTTCGTTGAGCAGGGTTACTTCCAGTTCCTGGATGTCTTTATAATATTTATCAAGTGCGCCTAATTTGTTTTTAGTAAAATCTTTCAAAGAAGGGCTGATGCGGAAACCGGGGGATTCTATCCTGAATTTCATGTTGATGGTTTAAGTTATAGGTTGTTACAAATGTAAACCGCTCCTCCCATTATTTCTATGAGCTAAATCATGCAGCCGAAAAAACAGTTGATCGCCAGGCCTGACAGCGATCATGATAATTGCTTATTTTTCCTACTTTCGCTTCATGCACCCGCACATTCAGCAACTGCTTACCTGTATTAACCTCGAGGAAAAAGAACAGGCGCAGCGCTACCGTTTAGACCAGCAGCATACCCTGAAACAACTCAAAGCCGAAGGCCTTGCCCTGCATCCAATTATTGTAACCCGGAAAAATTTCGGCTATGCAGATTATCCGGAGATCAGCTTTAAGCTCAGTTTTCCGCCGGAGGCAAACCTTTTTAAAGATGGCGCAGCCATTGAATGTTTCCTTACTGGTGAAGAGCCGGTAAAAGGCATTCTGCTGGGCATGGATGGTAAGTCGGGCGAATTCAGGTTATTTGCCCCCGATTTTCCCGACTGGATCGAAGACAATGGCATGGGCATCAAACTGGCCCCCGATACCCGTACGACCAGCATTATGAAAAAAACATTGCAGGAACTGGAAAACAACAAAGCCTTATTCAAACTTTTTGAACAGCTGCACAACGAAGAAAAACCTGCGCCTGCAGAAGCGATAACAAAAAGGCCGCTTTCCTATTTCAACAAGCACCTTAATGTAAGCCAGCAGCGGGCTGTAAACGCCGTTGTGGAAAATGATCAGTTCATGATCATTCATGGCCCGCCCGGCACGGGAAAAACCACCACGCTTATTGAAGCCATTATACAATTGGTAGTAGCAGGAGAAAAAGTACTGGTAACGGCACCCAGCAATACGGCGGTTGACAATATTGCCAAAGGCCTGCTTAAACAACAGGTGAAGCTCCTGCGTGTGGGCAACATGAGTAAAACTGATGAAGATGTTTTTGCACACACACCCGAAGGAAAGCTGCAAAACAGTAAACATCTCAGGGAAATAAAACAACTGAAAATAAAGTCCGAAGAGTACCGCAAGATGGCGCTTAAATACAAACGCAGTTTTGGCAAGGCAGAACGGGAACAGCGCAACCTCCTGTTTAAGGAAGTAAAAAGCATCCGTACAGAAATAAAGAAACTGCAATTGTACAATGAAGAAAAACTTTTTGAAGAAGCAGATGTGATCGCAGGCACGCCCATTGGCCTTTATGATGCCAAAATCAATCATCTTCATTTTAAAACACTGATCGTTGATGAGGCCGGGCAATGTATGGAGCCGCTTGCCTGGGTGGTTTTTAATATGGCCGATAAAATAGTGCTGGCTGGCGACCATTGGCAGTTGCCCCCCACGGTTTTGAGCAATGAAGCGGCTTTATTGGGGTTTAACCGGTCCATACTTGAAACGGCCATTGAAAAAACAAACCCTGTTTTTTTACTGGATACACAGTACCGTATGCGCCGGTCCATTGCAGGTTTCAGCAGCCGTTTTTTTTATAACAGCCTGCTCAAAACTCCTGAACATTTAGCCGATGCAGGTGTTCATCTTACATTTATTGATACGGCCGGTTCGGGTTTTAATGAAGAACAGGGCCCCGACGGTACCAGCCTGCAAAATGAAGGAGAATTGCGGCTTGCCAGTAAAATAATTGAAACGGAACAATTGGATCCCCAGCACACGGCCTTTATTTCGCCCTATGCCGGCCAGGTGGCTGCGGCAAAAGAAATGCTGCCCAAAACAATGCGCAGCAGTACCATTGACAGTTTCCAGGGCCAGGAAAAAGAAAACATCATTGTATCGCTGGTGCGCAGCAATGATGAGGGGATTATCGGGTTTTTAAAAGATTACCGCCGTATGAATGTGGGCATTACCCGGGCCAAAGAACAGCTTTTTGTAATTGGCGACAGCGCTACCGTTGGTGCAGATGAATTCTATGGTGCTTTTTTAACTTATGCAGAGCAGCACGGAACCTATAAAACGGTTTGGGAGTATGAGCTATAAAAATAAAAGGCCGGGCCCGTTTCCACGAACCCTGCCTTTAACAAACTAACTTTATTTCTTCACATCATCCTTCTTTACCTCCGCATCATTCTTCCTTAAGAACTCCAGTATATCCCTGGCCTCAGTATCGGTTACTTTAAGATTAGGCATGCGCATATTGCAAAGCTGTATGGCGGCCTGCAGTTTGGGATCCTGGTCTAGCATGGGATCTGGATTGGTAATATAGTTCATCAGCCAGTGTGCGGTACGGCGGCGGGTAACGCCTTTCCATCCGGGGCCTCTCAATGTGTCTGTACCCAGGCTGTGACAGGATTTACATTTTTCGCTCACTAATTTTTCTCCCCTGACAACCATTTTTGCATCAATGGCAGGGTCAATTTTGAGATTGTCGTAATTGTATTTGCCAAGCCCGCGGTTGGGGTCGTACTGGTCGGCAAACACATTTCCGGTAACTGTTTCAGCTTTTGAGTCCGGCACTTTGAATTCTTTTTTGCCACCACCGCAAGCCATTAACAATCCCGAAGAAATGATCAGCAAAGAAAATATTTTGCGTTTCATATACTATGTTTTATGTGAAGTAAAATTAGAACAACCAACTATCTTAATCAATGATAAATGTCATAACAAATGCTAAATAATAATCATTTATTCTGTGTGCTCATCCTGTACGGGAAATTTTCATCAGTCCATTTTCCATTTTCCAAACTTTGCAATACACAAAGTAATTGATACGTGGATTTCCGGTGATAGACCAGGCGGGATGCCTTATCTGTACGTTCAAATACCGCCTTGTTTTTTGTGAGCGAAACCAGGGGATAATTGCCTGGCTTGTCCTTATCTTCCCAGCCAATACTGCCTGGGTTAAAATGGCGCAGGCGCATCACAGGCACACTGTCTGTTTGCTCCACTACGATGAATTCATAAAAAACAACTTTACCGCTATCAACACAACGGAATGTACACATCAGGTTATCGCCCATAGGTGCGCTCCATATTTCTTCCATATCGCCCCAGGCATGTTTGAGTTCCCAATGGCCTTTCATAAACGACAATTCAGCCACATTTGCTTTTTTAAGCTGCCCAAAACCAAGCAGAGGAGCCATGAAAAGAAACAGGATGATTTTGCGCATTTTTTTTTAAAGTTACTTATTTCAGCAATATACCGGATGGCTTTTTTGCGCATATTATAAAATCGTACCTTTGCAAATTATATTTTGAAGCAATGAGTGAAGAAAAAAGCCTGAATTTTTTAGAAGAGATCATCGAAAACGACCTGGAAGCAGGCAAATTTAAAACTATTGTCACCCGTTTTCCACCGGAACCAAACGGCTACCTGCACATGGGGCATGCCTCGAGCATTTGCCTCAACTTTGGCCTTACCAAAAAATATCCCGGCTATACCAACCTTCGTTTTGACGATACCAACCCGGTAACAGAAGAAACAGAATATGTTGACAGCATCAAGGAAGACATCAAATGGCTGGGCTTTGAATGGAAAAATGAGTTGTATGCCTCCGATTATTTTGATGAACTGTACGGATATGCCGTTAAACTCATCAGCAAAGGACTGGCCTATGTGGATGATTCAAGTTCGGAAGAAATGGCTAAATTAAAAGGAACGCCTACAGAACCCGGCAAAGACAGCCCGTACAGGAACCGCAGCGTAGAAGAAAACCTCCGCCTGTTTGAACAGATGAAGAATGGCCAATTTGCCGATGGCACACATACGCTTCGTGCAAAAATTGATATGACGCATAACAACATGCTCATGCGAGACCCGGTGCTTTACCGTATTAAACATGCCCATCACCACCGCACCGGCGACAAATGGTGCATCTACCCCATGTACGATTTTGCGCATGGCCAAAGCGATTCGCTGGAAAATATCACTCATTCCATCTGTACACTTGAGTTTGTACCGCACCGTGAATTGTACGACTGGCTGATTGAAAAGCTGGAAATATTTCCTTCACATCAATATGAGTTTGCACGCCGCAATCTTTCCTATACCGTTATGAGCAAACGCAAATTGCTGCAATTGGTAAACGAAGGACATGTGAATGGCTGGGACGATCCACGAATGCCCACCATCAGCGGTATGAGGCGAAGGGGTTTTACCCCTGCCAGCATCCGTAATTTTTGTGATGCTATCGGTATTGCAAAAAGAGAAAATATAGTAGACATTGGATTGCTGGAATTTTATCTCCGTGAAGACCTGAATGTGTCGGCCAGGCGGGCCATGGCTGTATTGGAACCATTAAAAATGGTCATTACCAATTATCCCGAAGGGCAAACAGAGGAACTGAAAAGTGAGAACGGCCCCGATGAATCTGCCGGTTTCCGTATGCTGCCTTTTGGCCCTGAGCTTTGGATTGAACAGGAAGACTTTATGGAAACGCCTGCAAAGAAATGGTTCAGGCTGGCGCCCGGCGCCATGGTGCGGCTCAAAAGCGCCTATATTGTTCGCTGCGACAATTTTGAAAAAGATGCTGCCGGAAATATCACGCAGATCAATTGCAGTTATTTCCCGGAAAGTAAAAGTGGAAACGATACCAGCGGCCTGCAAACCAAGGGTGTTATCCATTGGGTAAGTGCAGCTCATGCATTGGAAGCAGAAGTACGCCTTTACGACCGGCTTTTTAAAGTGGAAGATCCATCATCGGAAGAGGGCGATTTTAAAGACCATATCAATCCTGATTCCCTTAAAATTGTAAAAGCATTTATTGAACCATCGCTGAAGGATGCCATGGCACAGGACCGGTTCCAGTTTCTTAGAAAGGGTTATTTTTGTGTTGATAAGGATGCGGAGCCCGGAAAATTGGTATTTAACCGAACCACTACTTTAAAAGATGCCTGGGCCAAAGAAGTAAAAAAATCTTAAAAAAAAGTATCAGATGAAAAATATATTATTGATCGCTATAGTTGCCGCACTTTTTTCATGCGGTAAAGATGATGATACCACGTTCAATCCAAATAATCTTCCTTATTTTAAATACAAGATCAATGGCGGAGCTGAAGTGAGAGCCGATTCTGCCTGGTGGCAAACCGGGAGCAGTTCAACCGGCATCACGGTATTTACCGGTGCACTGCAATCTTTTGAAATAACCTGGGCAGTAGCATATGATACAAGTTTTACCGGCGCCAAACAATTGCAGGCCGGAGGTATTCTTTATTTTCTTTCAACACCACCCAGTACCAACAGTACGGGACAAATACTGAACGTGACCAATTTTGACAATCGTTTTATGACCGGTAATATGCAGGCTACCACTGTAGGCGCAGCCACGCAAATAGAAGCCAGTTTCAACAAACTTTCGAGAAAACGCTGAGTTTTATCCAAAAAATAAATAAGCCAAAAAGATAGAAGTAATGATGCCCACCAGGTCGGCCAGCAGCATAGCGCCAACCGAATACCTGGTATTTTTGATGGCCACCGAGCCAAAATAAACAGCTACTACATAAAAAGTGGTATCCGACGATCCCTGTAAAATACAGGCAAGGCGCCCGGGGAAAGAATCTGCACCGTGAGCTTCCATGGTACTCACCATCATGCCGCGTGCCGCACCTCCGCTGAATGGTTTTACCAATGCTGTTGGAATACCATCAATGAACCTGGTATCCATGCCGGTGGAGGCAAATATCGTTTTCATTCCTTCAATGATCGCATCAAAAGTGCCGCTTGTACGCAAAAGGCTGATGGCCACCAGCATGCCCACGAGGTAAGGAATGATCTTTACGGCAGTTTCAAAACCGCCTTTTGCACCTTCCACAAAAGAAGAAAAAATATCTACTTTCTTATACAGCCCTCCCAGCACAATAAGGATAAAGATAAGCAGGATCAATCCGCTGCTGAAGGTGGAAGAGAATTGCTGTACTTCGTTGTTATTGAGCGACCGGATATACACAACCAATAAGGCAATGCCGGCCGAAATACCCCCTATCCACATAAGAATGACCGGTTGAAAAATATTGATCTTCTGCTTGTAAGAAACAATGAGCATGGCGGCAATGGTGGCAGCAAAAGTTGCGATCATGCAGGGAATGAAAATATCCATGGGGTTAGCCGCTTTTGCCGCAGCCCTGAGGGCAATAATGGCAACGGGTATAAGGGTAAGCCCTGAAGCATGAAGCGCCAGGAACATGATCTGTGCATTGGAGGCAACCGCTTTATTGGGATTGATTTCCTGCAGGCTTTCCATTGCCCGGATGCCAAAGGGGGTGGCAGCATTATCGAGCCCCAGCAGGTTTGCGCTGAAGTTCATCATCATATGTCCCATGGCAGGATGGCCTTTGGGAACATCGGGAAATATTTTTCCAAAAAAAGGCCCGATGATCCTGGATAAAAAATTGATGCCCCCGGCTTTTTCGGCAATTGCCAAAAAACCCATAAACAGTGCCATGATACCTATGAGCCCGATACAGAGGTTTACCGCCACTTTGCAGGTTTCAATAATCCCATCGGCATGTTGAATTTTGTAAGCCAGGTATTTTCCTCCGCTGTATTTGATGATTTGGGTTCCTGAACCAGCATATACTTTAGCTGAATCAAGATGGGCTACTACTGCCCTTTCGGTAATGACAGAATCGGTTGTTTTTATTTTTATGGTATCGCCCGATTTGCCTGTGACCATGTTAGTGAAGATCGCCTTATTGGTTTCTGAAAAAAAACCAAGTTTAACAGAGGCCACCAAAATTGCTATGATAATGAATGCCGACCAGATTCTGCTTAATGCCATATTGAGTGTATAAACTGAGCTTTGAAAGTACTAAAATATAGCATAGCTGCCATAAATTTTATAGCAGAATTGCCGTTTAACGAACTGCTTTAATACAGCTTTGCCTTTGTGCTGCGGTTTAATTGGCTTAGTTTTGCAAAAATTTTCGACAAATGCTTTTAGGTTTACAGGATGTTACGTTTGAGTTTGGTGCAAGAACCATTGTGGAAGATGCCACCTGGCATATACAACCCAATGAGCGGATCGGTTTGATCGGTTACAACGGCACCGGAAAGAGCACCCTGCTGAAAGTACTTACGGGCCAGTATTCTCCGGCCAAAGGCACGGTGGAAAAAGGACGCGAAACAACGATCGGCTTTCTTCACCAGGACCTGTTGGGTTTCGATACAGAAGATTCCATCCTGGAAGTGGCGTTGGGTGCATTTGAACGGATAAAGCAACTGGAAAAAGAAATAGAAGAACTGGGCGAGGAACTGTCAAAGACCGGCGACGAAAAACTGGCGCACGATTACGCCGACCTGCTGCACGAAATGGAAGTACTCGACGGTTACAGTATTCATCACCGCACCGAAGAGATCCTGCAGGGGCTCGGCTTTGCCAATGCTGACCTTAAAAAACCTTATAAGAATTTCAGCGGAGGTTGGCGCATGCGGGTGCTGCTTGCAAAAATGATCCTGCAAAAACCGGATGTGCTCCTGCTCGATGAACCTACCAACCACCTGGATATGCCCAGCATAGAATGGCTCGAAAAATATCTCCAGCATTATCCCGGTGCTGTGGTAATCGTTAGCCACGACCGCTTTTTCCTCGACCGGATGGCCACAAAGATCGTGGAGCTCTACCAGCAGCAACTGCATTTTTACACAGGCAATTACAGCTATTACGAAAAAGAAAAAGCCCTGCGTATAGATATGCAGAAGAAAGCATTCGAAAACCAGCAGGATTATATACGGCAGCAGGAACGCTTTGTGGAACGCTTTAAAGCCAAGGCCAGTAAGGCGGCGCAGGCACAAAGTATTGTAAAGCGGCTCGATAAGCTCGACAGGATCGAAGACGTGGAACTGGAGCGCCCCAATATGAAGATCAATTTCTCTGTTGATAAACAACCCGGCAAGATCATCTGTTCCTTAAAAAACATCAACAAAAGTTTTAAGGAGATCAAAATTGTGGAAGGCGCTGCCGCAGAAATAGACCGCGGCGATAAAATTGCCCTCATTGGCGCCAACGGAAAAGGAAAGAGTACCATGCTGCGCATCATTGCCGGCACCGAGCCTTTTGAAGGCGAAAGGGAATGGGGATACAATGTGGTGGAAAGTTTTTATGCCCAACACCAGTTGGAAGCACTCGACCTCAACAATAACCTGATGGAAGAAATGCAGCATGCCCGCAGCGGTAAAACCGACCTGGAACTCCGGAGCCTGCTTGGTGCATTTTTATTTAGTGGCGATGATGTGGACAAAAAGATAAAAGTGCTCAGCGGTGGTGAACGGGCAAGGGTGGCATTGGCAAAAACGATCACCAGCAAGGCCAATTTCCTTATGCTCGATGAACCCACGAACCACCTCGATATTCATTCGGTGGACCTGCTGGTGGAATCATTAAATAAATACGAAGGAAGTTTGATACTCGTAAGCCACGACCGCTATTTCATCAGCAGGCTGGCAAATAAGATATGGGAAATTGAAGACCATAAAATTGTGGAGTTTAAAGGAAGCTACGCCGAATGGGAAGACTGGAAAGAACGCCGGGAAGCCGAACGCCAAAAGAATAAAACAGCAGAGGCTGCACCTAAACCTGTTGTAAAAGAAGAAACAGTGCCTGCAGCCAAAATGGTGAACAACGATGCAAAGAAAGAATTGCAGCAGTTAAAATCTAAATTCAAAAAACTGGAAGAACAGGTGGCCGAACTGCAAAGGCGTTCCACCGAATTTGAAAAACAACTGGCCCTTCCGGAAATTTATGCCGACAGGAATAAATTTTTACAGGCCGAAACCAATTATAAGAACTCCGTAAAAGAACTGGAAAAGGCCAATGCCGACTATGAAAAGGTTTTTGAACGTATGATGGAACTGGATAACTGACAAGAAGCATGGAAGATAATTTTTATTCGAAGGCTGCCTTACTCGAACCAATTTGGCAAAAGGAAAAACAATAACCGGTAAGTTTTGAAGTGTTGCTGAGGGTTGGGAGGAAGATTATAATATGAATACAGTTTCGCAGAGGGCCGCGGAGAAACCGCAGAGAAATAACCTGGTTAGCATACGTGATGTACAGTACTTTAAAATAAGCCCGCAGTGCTTTTATTTTAATCCTTTGGCCTCATACAATAAAGGCAAAAAAGTTTTAATGAGTGCGGGGGCTTTTGTGAACTCAAGGCCTTTTTCCAGCGTTGAAACTGCCCTGCAGCTTGTTTTTTTGCATCCAAAAAATATTAATTGGCTAATACAAGTGCCCAATATTTTTTATTCAAACAATTCCCCCTGCCCGCCTTTTACTTCCTTTACCTCCCACTCCATTTCCACCGTTTTAGAAAAGTCAACGAGTTTGGCGCCCACCGCTTTCCATCCCATCACTTCCACCAGTTTTTCCACCTTAAATTTTGCTTTGTTCACCTGCTGGCCGCGACCGCTCTGCACTTTTAAAATAGGCGACTGCTCAGAGGTTACCGCTTCGAGGCGGTTTCCTTTACCCTCTTTTATGAAGAAGAACTTACTGTTGAGTGTGCTGGTTTCGATCTTAAAACGCTTTATGTTGTATTGCAGTTTATCGTTGTCGAGATAAACCGCCGTGATGATCTTTTCCGGATTAAATTTTTCTATCAGCAATATTTTTTCCGGGTCGAAACGTTGGGTGAGTTCCTGCCCTACAATTTCGTAATTGCCATCGTCATCTATCACCAGTAAACGGTCTTCAGCTTCAAACTTACCCAGGTATTCGCCGTTCTCTTCAATATTGAGTCGCCCGAATTTTGTATCGAACCAGAGCCTTTTTGCATCCAGCGTGGATTTACCGGCTTCCTTGAACTTTACAGATTTGATGGGATATTTTGTCACCTGGTTGCCAATACTTCCCCGGCCTTTTATTTCAAGTTCTTCAAAATAAAATTCAAGTTCTTTTTTCTTGGCGCTGCAATTGGGGCTCAGTACGATCTTTACTATTTCGGCCTCCCCGTTTGGATTTGCACTGAAATAATGCACCCGGCTTTTGTCGGCACCTTTTGTGAGATCATACTCCTTATCCCGGGTAACACCTGTTACATTGAAACGCTTGGCAAAACTCACCCCGGTTTTACCATCCACATAGATCATATTATAAGTGCTGCGTTCATCATTCTTCTGAAAAACAGCCACGTGCAGGATATCTTTTCCAATAAAAACCTTATCGGCCACTTTCACCACCTTCATGATGCCGCCCTTGGTAAAGGCAATGATATCATCAAGTTCAGAAACCTCTGTTACCAGTTCATCTTTCTTTAATCCTGATCCAATAAAACCATCGGCAAAATTTGCATAAAGCTTTATATTGGCAATGGCCACATTTTTGGCCTGTATGGTATCAAATTGTTTGATCTCCGTTTTGCGCTCCCTTCCTTTGCCAAATTTTTTAAGCAGGTTTTCGTAATAGGCCACAGCAAAATCCACCAGGTTGTCGAGATCATATTTTACCTGCTTGATATCTGCATTCAGCCCTTTGATCTGCTCATTAAGTTCGTCTATATCGAGACGGTAGATACGCCTTACCGGCTTTTCGGTAAGTTTCAGGATATCTTCCTTTGTAACGGCACGCTTCAGCTGTTTTTTAAATGGGTCAAAAGCCTTATCAATGGCCATTATCACTTTTTCCCAGGTTTCATGTTTTTTCTCGAGTTCCTTATATATCTTTTCTTCAAAAAATATTTTTTCGAGCGAAGTGTAATGCAGTTTTTCCTGCAGCTCGCCCAACCTGATCTCCAGTTCTTTCCTCAGTAAATCCCTTGTATTGTCGGCAGATATCTTCAGCAGTTCATGTACCCCCAGGAATTGTGGTTTTTGGTCAACGATCACGCAGGCATTGGGCGAAATACCCACTTCACAATCGGTAAAAGCATAGAGCGCATCAATGGTAATATCGGGCGAAATACCCGGCGCCAGTTCCACCAGCACTTCTACATTTGCGGCCGTATGATCAGTTACCTTTTTTACCTTAATTTTCCCCTGGTCATTTGCCTTTACGATGCTTTCCATCAGTTGCGTGGTGGTAACGCCATAGGGCACACTGCGTATAACGAGTGTTTTTTTATCGAGTTCTTCAATAAGTGCACGGACACGTATCTTTCCGCCTCTTTTTCCTTCATTGTAATTACCTGCATCCATGCTGCCGCCTGTTTGAAAATCGGGCAGCAGTTCAAATTTTCTTCCCCGCAGATACCTGATAGATGCTTCAATAAGTTCGCAAAAATTATGCGGCAATATTTTGGTGGCAAGTCCCACAGCAATTCCTTCTGCGCCCTGTGCCAGCAGCAATGGAAATTTCATGGGCAGGGTTACCGGCTCATTTTTGCGGCCATCGTATCTCAACTGCCAGTCGGTGGTCTTTGCATTGAAAGCAACTTCCAGCGCAAACTTGCTCAGTCTTGCCTCAATATATCGTGCAGCGGCTGCGTCATCGCCCGTTCTTACATCGCCCCAGTTTCCCTGTGTTTCAACGAGCAGGTCTTTTTGGCCCATGTTTACTAATGCATCGCCAATGCTGGCATCGCCGTGCGGATGGTACTGCATGCTTTGGCCGATGATATTGGCCACTTTATTGAAACGGCCATCGTCCATTTCCTTCATGGCATGAAGGATGCGCCGCTGTACGGGTTTTAAACCATCTTCCACTGCCGGTACGGCACGTTCGAGTATCACATAGCTGGCATAATCGAGGAACCAGGTCTTGTACTGGCCACTCACGCCACTGTCGCTGTGTGTAAAATCTTCCTTATTTTTTTCTTTTGCCATAAATTAATGCCCGCTTATCTTCTCAAAATTACAATTCATAAAGTTCCAACGGCTGGCCGTTTGGATCGTTAATAAAACTGAATCCCCCTGATATCCATTATGCTTTCTGCTTCAGTTCAAAATCTTTCATCTGGGCTATTTTTCCCTGCACGTCAAACATCTCCTGTGCAATCATGGTCTTGAGGCGCCATAGTAAATACATGTCGCCGGTGGTATGCCTGGCCTTGCTCAAAAAATGATGAATGATCTTAGCCGCTTTTTGCCAGTCGGCCGTAATATATTTCCGGAGTTCTGCATCATAAAAGTCATAGTCTTCCTGCAATAGTTTTTTTCCTCCTTCCAGCAGGCGTACGCCTTTGTTCTCGCTGCAGATCCTTATCCATTCATCGGGATCCACTTCAAACTCACTGAGCGTGATCTCCCTTGCCAGTTTTTTTGCTTTGAGAAATTCCTTTGCAGGTATCTCACTCAGCCAGCCAGGGTAGAATATATTTCCCTTTTCGTTTATGAACGGCAGATTATTCAGGTAGAGAATATAAACCCGCCCCTGGAATTCTTTCATATAATACAGCAGCCAGTAATAGCCGCTCACATCATGCTTATTCTGTGCAGCCCATATCCATACCTTCTCTTCCTCGTTGCGGCGCATGGTGCCCACGAGTTCTTCAATGGTCTTGTAATCATCCACAGCACCAGTGTCTGCCATACCATCTCCGTCGCCACCGGCCAGTACCTCTCTCCACCACTGCCTGCGTTCCTCTATACCTTCACCGATATAAATATTATTGAGCGGCCCCACTGCATAATCATCTCTGATCAGAATCACGTCTCCCTGCAATGTTTCATCGAGTGCGATCGCTTCGGTGAGCACTTTAACATCAGGTTCATTAAAAACTATATGTATCATAAATTAAGTAACACGAATTTTAAACACGAATTTTAAACACGAATTACAGGAATTATTTTTTATTAAACTATCTTGTATTTTATAATTCACTACTATCAACTATCAACTATCAACTATCAACTATCAACTATCAACTATCAACTATCAACTATCAACTTTTCAACTTTCAACTACTTCTCTCCCGCCAGTTCCATTACCACTTTCCACTCGGCTTCAGTTACAGGTTGTACAGAAAGCCTTCCTAATCTTACCAGTGCCATATCTGACAAACGTTTATCGGCTTTTACCTGGGCCAGCGTGACCGGTTTCTTTAATTTTTTTACCGGTTTAAAATCCACTACCACCCAGGCCTCTTCTTCAGTTGTGGGATCCTGGTAAAACTCTTTTACCACTTTTGCCACACCTACAATTTCGGTGCCTTCGTTACTGTGGTAAAAAAGCACTTCCTCCCCTTTTTTCATTGACCTAAGATGATTGCGTGCTGCATAGTTACGCACACCTTCCCAAAAGGTTTGCTTATCTTTTACAAACTGGTCCCAGCTATATTTGAAGGGTTCTGATTTTATAAGCCAGTATGCCATAGTGTTAAATGCTAAATTCTAAATACTAAATTCTAAATACTAAATTCTAAATACTAAATGGTCATTCCCATCCGCTTGCCAGCACATCTGCAATATGCATTGTTTTAAGCGGAAGTTTTTTATTCTTGATAACCCCGTCTATTTGCATCAAACAACTGTTATCTGTTGAAATGATATACTCAGCGCCGGTTGCCAGGGCATTGGTTAGTTTCTGTTCGGCCATGGCCACCGATATGGGTTCAAATTTCACTGCAAATGTTCCTCCAAAGCCACAGCAGGTTTCATTGTCATTCATTTCAACCATTTCAAGGCCCTTTACCTGGCTGAGCAGCTTGCGGGGCGCTTCTTTTATTTTACATTCACGTAATGCGGCACAGCTGTTATGATAAGTGGCTTTTGCATGCAGGGCCGCTCCAAAATTTTCGATTCCGAGGATATCCACCAAAAACTCTGTGAATTCAAATGTGCGGGCTGCCAGGTCCTTTGCTTTTTCAAACGATGGGCTTTCTTTAAAAAGACCGGGATAGTAATTACGCACAAAACCCACGCAACTGGCGCTGGGTGCCACCACATAGTCTGCCCCGGAAAAATCCTTCATAAATTTTTCTGCCACCGGGCGGCATTCATCCTGGAAGCCAGCATTAAATGCAGGCTGGCCACAGCATGTTTGGTTGGTATTGTAGTGTACATCGCAGCATGCCTTTTCCAGTACTTTTATCATGCTGAAAGCAGTTTGCGGATATAACTGGTCAATAAAACAAGGAATAAAAAGCTGTACCCTCATGCCTGCAAATTAGGTGAAATATTGGTTTAACAAGGCCCGGGCAGCACAGAACATATGAACATGATGTTGAAATAATTGTTTCGTTTTTTTCGGGGAAGGTTTATTTGCGAAACGACTCCTTCAGGGCAATCATTTTAATGGCCGTGGCAGCGGCTTCTTCGCCTTTATGGCCATGCCGTCCGCCGGTACGCTCATCGGCCTGCAACTGGTCATTAACCGTAAGGATACCAAAGATGGTGGGTACCGGGAGTAAAATATTTAACTGGGTGATGCCATCGGTTACAGATTTGCACACATAATCGAAATGAGGTGTGTCTCCACGAATCACACAGCCCAACGCAATGAAGGCCGCAGGCGCTTTTTGCTGCTGATGCTCCCAGTAACTTTTAATGGCAAACGGTATTTCCACTGCGCCCGGTACTTCCAATACGAGGTAGTTCACTGCATTTTGTTCCAGCACTTTTTTGGCGCCCTGTTCCAAGATGTCCACCACGTGGGCATTCCAGGCTGTACGTACCATAACAACAAAGGCATCTGCCGGTAAGCGGATGCCTGTTGTTTCAAATATATTTGATGTGCTTTGAGACATATGGAGAAGCACTTTTACAGTGGGCGGAAAATTATTTTATGACTCCCAGTTTTGCAAGATGCTTGTCAATTTCGCCATTTTGTGCTGCTGTATTGGCGGGATATTTTTCCTGCACCTGCTGGTAAAGCTCGATAGCTTCCTTGTTCTTACCCTGCGATTCTGCATAAGCAGCTGCCGTAAGCAATGCGTCGGCTGAAAAGGTTTCATCCTTTGGATTAACAGCAGCGGCTTTCCTGTAATAACTCAGGGCTTCGTCAGTATTTTTTTTCTCGGCATAGGCATGGCCCAGCATCAGGTTGGCCCTGCTTTCCACCTGGCCCGCACCATTACCATCGAATTGCTTCAGGTATTTGATCGCTTTGTCGAATTCTTTTATATGCAGGTAAGCGGCACCGGTCATATAAGCAGCCCGGTTGGCTGCTGCTGTGCCGCCATAATTGCTCTGTACTTTGAGCAGGCCGGTTACAGCATTACCGTCAAGCGCCCCGCCATTAAGCAGGATGTTCACAGAATCTTTATTGAACCCGGTGCTGGCCATTTTGCCAAAAAGGTTTTCTGCAGGAAAAATGGTTTCCGCTGCTTTCAATTCCTTGGGTTCTTTTACAAAAGTTTTATACCCGTAATAAGCGGCAATAGCAATAATAATGGCGCTGCTGGCATAAATGATGGGTTTGCTGAACTTATCCCAAAAGCCCTTTACTTTATTAAGATTTTCACTTGTTTCCACAGGCGGAACCGGAACTGTGGCAATTTTCTTCTCTGACATTTTTGATTTACGTGTTTATGAAAAATAAGCGCTTTTATTGCGGCTGATAATTTAATCTGTTATAAAAGGATAATCCTGCTGCATGTAAACATCCTTCAGCAGTTCATCGTCTGAAGGCCAGGGACTGTCTTCAGAAAACTGAACGCATTCCTCCACTTCGGCCTTCACCCTTTCATTGATGGCCTCTATGTCTGCTGCAGGCACTTTATATGTAACGGTAAGCATCTTTAAACAATGCTCAATTGGATCTTTTAGTTTGTATTCTTCCAGTTCGTCCTTTGTGCGGTATTTCTGCGGATCGCTCATACTATGGCCCTTATAGCGGTATGTTTTGATCTCAAGCAATGTGGGGCCACCTTTCTCCCTTGCCCTGTTAACTGCACGCAAAACGCCATTGTGTACATCTTCCGGACTCATACCATCCACCGCATCGGCCGGCATATCGTAGGCATCTGCCAGTTTGTAAATATCGAGCACATTGCTGGTACGTGCCACCGATGTTCCCATGGCATAGTTGTTATTTTCGCAAATGAATACAACCGGTAGTTTCCAGTTCATGGCCATATTGAAAGTTTCGTGCAGCATACCCTGCCTGGCAGCGCCATCGCCAAAAAAACAAAGCACTACGTTTGAAGTGCCGCGGTACTGCTCGGCAAAGGCCAATCCGGCACCGGTTCCTATCTGTGCACCCACGATGCCATGACCACCGAAAAAATTCTCTTTTAGACCGAAAAAGTGCATACTGCCACCTTTTCCCTTGCTGCATCCCGTGGCTTTTCCGTACAGCTCGGCCATACAGGCTTTGGCACTGATGCCTTTTGCAATAGCAAGGGCATGATCGCGGTAAGCAGTAATGAATTTATCATCGGGATTGGTAGCCGTCATACAGCCGGCAGCCACCGCTTCCTGGCCAATATAAAGATGGCAAAAACCACGTATTTTCTGCATTCCATAAAGCTGACCGGCCTTTTCTTCGAAGCGGCGAAGCAGCAACATAAGTTCGTACCAGTACAAATAAGTTTCTTTAGAGAATTTTGTAGCCAAGGTGCTGAAATTTAGGGTGCAAATATAGGGGAAAAGTTTCAGAGGTTTAATGGGTAATGGCGGTTTTCGGGAACAGATATGATTATGTTCATATATCTGGGGTTAGTTCAAAATCGTTCTGATTGGCCTTCAACGGGCAGTTCTGCAACGGCCTTTGTATCTTGCAGCCCATGTTGCGCCTGCAAAAGATCATAATCACACATTTTAAGAACTATAACATCACCCAATTTGACTTTAACGGAAAAGTGACGGGCATTTGCGGGCTCAATGGGCGTGGTAAGACCAACCTGCTGGATGCCATCTATTATTGCTGCTTTACCAAAAGTTATTTTACAGGTTCCGACAGCCTTTGCTCCGGATTTGGAAAAGATGGGTTCAGGCTGGAGGCTATTTTCGAAAATGCGGGCAAAACTTCCAAAATAACCTGTATTTACCGGGGCAATAAAAAGGAATTTTTCCTGGACGACGTTCAATATGAAAAATTATCTTCCCATATTGGCCTGTTGCCCGCCGTTATGGTGGCGCCCGATGATGTGGAGATCATTACAGCCGGCAGCGAAGAAAGGCGCAGGTACCTTGATACCATCATTTGCCAGCTGGATGCCACTTACCTGCAACAACTCATGTTGTACAACAAGATCTTGCAACAGCGGAACAGCCAGTTAAAAGCAATGGCCGAACAACCCAACCCCGATCTTTCCCTGCTCGACATACTGGATATGCAGCTGGCAAAACCCGGCAACTACATCTATTTGAAAAGAGCATCATTTTGCAGTGAGCTCATTCCGCTCATTGAAAATTTTTACCGGCAGCTCGCCAATAATGGGGAGTTGGTTGCCTGCAAATACGAATCAGCCCTTCATGATTCGAAAATGGAGGAAGTTTTGATGAGATCAAGGCAAAAAGACCGGGTACTGCAGCGGAGCAGTGCCGGTATTCACCGGGATGAACTCATTTTTGAACTCAACGGGCAGCCGTTTAAGGCAATTGCCTCGCAAGGCCAGCGCAAGAGCCTGTTGTTTTCATTGAAACTGGCAGAATATGAACTCATTAAAAAGCATAAAGGCTTTTCTCCCCTTTTACTGCTGGATGATGTGTTTGAAAAGCTGGACGATAACCGGATGAGCAACCTGCTGCACTGGGTTTGCAATGAAAATGGCGGACAGGTTTTCATTACCGATACGCATAAACAAAGGCTGCTCGATGCTTTTGGCGAATTAAAAGTTCAGGGACAGATCATTGAATTATAACAAAAGGCAGCTTTCAATCAATATCTTTGCATCATGGGCGAAGTTTCCATACAACAGGCATTGCAGCAGTTTTTAAAGAACAGCCGTTTAAAACAGGGCATCCAGTCGGTGCAGGTGGAAGACCTATGGGAGCAGGTAATGGGAAAAACAATTGCCAAATACACAGAAAAGCTGGAAATAAAAGGAAACACCCTCTTCATTACTTCGCAGGTGGCGCCCTTAAAGAACGAACTGCTTTATCAAAAAGATAAGATCATCGAACGTATCAATGAAGCAATGGGGGAAAAACTCATAAAGGAAGTGGTGATCAAGTAAGATTTATTTGCCTTCCATAGCAATGTTCTGCGGCGGAAATAAAGGCGCTTCTGCAGCCTGTTTTACACGTTTACGGTAGTTTTTGAACATGCTATGCCATTTAAGCGAAAGCACCCCAAGTATCCCTTCTTTTACAATACTCTTGTTCATTTTGCTGGCGCCCAGTTTACGGTCAATGAACGTGATGGGTACTTCTTCTATTTTGAAACCGAGTTTCCATGCTGCAAATTTCATTTCTATCTGGAAGGCATAGCCAACAAAACTGATGGCATCGAGGTTAATGGTTTCCAGTACCTTCCTGGAATAACATACAAATCCAGCGGTGGGATCTTTAATGGGCATCCTGGTAATGATGCGGGTGTACATGGAAGCTCCTTTTGACAGCGCAATACGGTTGGCAGGCCAGTTTTCCACTGCTCCCCCGCTTACATAACGTGACCCAACGGCCAGGTCGGCGCCATTGATAGCACAGGCATTATACAGGCGCTCCAGGTCGTCAGGGTTATGAGAAAAATCGGCATCCATTTCAAAAATATAATCGTAGCCTTTTTCGAGGCACCATTTAAAACCATGGATATAAGCAGTGCCGAGCCCCAGTTTTCCCCTTCGTTCTTCGAGGAAGAGTTTGCCGGCATAGGCAGGGAACATTGATCTTACAATATCTGCAGTGCCATCGGGCGAGCCGTCGTCTATTACCAGTACATGAAAGCCGCCGGGCAATGCCATTACAGCAGCAATGATGTCGCTGATATTTTCCTTTTCGTTGTAGGTTGGTATGATTACTATTTTCTCCAAACGGGTATAAGCAGGTTGGGTATAAAAATACAATTTTATTAAAAATTACCCAACCATAAAATGATGGATCGGCTTTTTATTTGTTTTTTAACAGGGTTTTATTGAACAGTTCGGTCACTTTTTTCTTGGTGTGAAGCGCAAAATCTCCTTTCATCATCCAATCGTAATACTGTGGTTCTGTTTTAAACACATCAGCTACTGCTTTGCCTTTGTATTTGCCAAAGTTGAACACTTCCACGCCTTTATCGTCGTACACAAACCGGCGGGCATAATCAATCACCCTGTCTTCTCCAATGACAGCTAAAATGCTCTCAACGCTGTTTCCGAGTTTATCATAGCGCTTTAGTTGGGCTTCCAGCACTTCAATAGTGGCATTGATATCCACTTCGGCACTATGGGCGTTTTCGAGTTCTTTGCTACAGAAGAACTTATAGGCTGCAGAAAGTGTGCGGGGTTCCATGGTATAAAAAATATGCTGTACATCCACCATGCGCTGGCGGCTCAGGTCCAGGTCCATATCGGCCCGTAAAAATTCTTCCATAAGCACAGGAATGTCAAAGCGGTTGCTGTTGTACCCGCCCAGGTCGCAGTTTTCGAGAAACTGTTTTATTTCGTTGGCCGCCTGCTTAAAGGTGGGGGCGTCTTTTACCATTTCATCGGTAATGCCATGTATTTCAGTGGAGGATGCCGGAATAGGCATCTGTGGGTTGATCAGTTTCCGCTTATTGATCCTGCTGCCATCGGGCATGATCTTTACCATGGCTATTTCTACAATACGGTCGGTGGAAAGGCTTATGCCTGTTGTTTCTAGATCAATGAAGGCAATTGGTCTGGTGAGTTTCAAATTCATCTGGAATGTTTAAGGTTATTAGCGACTAAAAAGTCTTTGTTAAATTTACCGAACCGCAAATGTAAATCTATTTTCACATTACAAAAATGCCATTTAAATTTTTATATTTGCAGTACAATTCAATGAAATATGAAAAAAATACTGCTCTTTACTGCGATCATCAGTCTTGGAATTCTGATCTCCAGTTGTGGTGCCAGCCGGAAAACGGGTTGCCCCATGAATGAAAAGATTATTCACTAGTACAAATCTGTGTAAATGAACTGGATACCCATTTCGGATCCTGCCGAGCTTGACCGCATCAGGGAAAAATCGTTTTCAAAACCACAGCTCATCTTTAAGCATAGCACCCGTTGCAGCATCAGCAGCGTGGCAAAAGCACGTTTAGAAAGAGTTGAAGCACCGGAAAATATCGATTTTTATTACCTGGACCTGCTCAAATTTCGAAATATTTCTAATGAAGTGGCCGAAAGTTTTACCGTTCCGCACGAATCTCCGCAGGTGCTGCTTATCAAAAATGGCGAATGTGTTTATGATGAAAGCCATGGAGGAATAAGAATGGAGGAAATTGTTGAAACAGCCAACTGATATTGTTATTGTACCATCAATGTGCAAAATCCGCCTCGTAATTCCCTTTTATTCTTTCAATTGACGGGTTAAAATAACCAAATTTGAGCCGGGGAAATTCTTCCTGTATCAGTTCCAGCATTTGTTTCATACCCATACATTCACCGGTATCGGTTACGCCAATTTTTCCAAGATACCAATCCGGATCAATATTAAAATTGCGCCATTGTATCATGCAGAGATCTGTATCAATGATCAGTTTGCGCAAGGCCTCGTATTCCTCCACACTGTCTGTCATACCTGGAAAAACAAAATAGTTAATACTGGTCCAGCCGCCATAACTGCGCACCGTTTTCAGGCTTTCCAGCAAATCGGCAAATACATAATTATTAGGCCGGTAATAGGGTGTATAAATATGCTCCCTGGCCGAATTGGTGCTTACCCGCATACTGTTCAAACCTGCTTCGCATAAGGCTTTCACGGCATCGGGCCTGCTGCCGTTTGTATTGATATTGATGCTGCCTTTTGCGGTATGCTTTCTTATTTCAATGATGGCATCGCGGATGGTTTCCCACATGAGCAGTGGTTCGCCCTCGCAGCCCTGGCCAAAACTTACAATAGGATAAGGCGCCGTTTCAAGATGCGGAACGGTAAACTCCACAATTTCTTCTGCTGTGGGCTTAAATATCAACCGGTCCTGTGTACTCACGATGCTTTCTTCCTGCGGTTGAAAACTGATGCAGCCAATGCAGTTGGCATTGCAGGCAGGCGAAGCAGGCACCGGGCATTCCCAACGGCCAAGTGCAAAATTGCGGGCGGCTGGACAGGTATAAGTCAAACAGCAATTCTCCATAAGGTGTTTTACCAAACGGTTATGCGGATAAGCCTTTAACAGATGCTGGGCGCCTTTTTCCACCAGGTCGGCATCATAACCGGCGCATTCCTGCCGGATATCTTTTTCGATACGGGTAGCGGGAACATAAAGTTTTTCGTTTAACCATCCTGCAGCAGTATAACAGAACAAGGGAAGTGTGGGTGCATCGGGAAGGGTCTCATATGCTGCAATATAAAAACCGGTATGTGCAGGTGGTATAAAAGCTGCTACGGCCCAGCCTTTTTCGCAAAGCCTCATCTCCCCTGTTTTAACATCTATGCCAATACCCCTGCGGCCCGGCAGTTCATACAACTGGCCGCCATCGGGCAGTTCTATCCATTCATCCACGGGGATCGGAAAAGCATCCCAGCCGCTGCGCCCGGTACTGTACAGCGAAAGGTCTTCAAAAATATTTCCCTCGCCGTCGGAGTAAAGTAAAAAAGCAGATTGTGAAAGCATGGGCAAAATTAACAGAATAAACGGAACTACGAAGGATGAATGTAGCATAATGAGCGATCAATGACAACTGCGTTTTCATGATGCGGGGCTCAGTGTACAACCTTTTTTTGCAATAAATAAGCTATTCATTCCCCTCATCAAAATCATACTGATCTGCGTACCAAACAAAAATCATTAAAAGCTTTTTCATTAATTGTGTCAGCCACTTCGGCATCGAGCGTAAACTGCATAAAATGGTTGTTTTTCAAGTCTATACTCAGTATCCCATTTTTGAGCAGTACCTGTTCCACTTCTTCCCATTTAATTTTTTTTACAGGAAAGGAAGGATAGGTAATGCCGTTGGCCGAAAAACTGATCGCCTTTTTTTTACCTGAAATAAAACCAAACAAAGCAAGTATGGCCAGTAATATCACGGCGGTATAATTCTTTATCATGAGCCAGCAAAGGGCAAGTAATAGTAAGCCCATCCATGTTTTAAAAGATATAAAGGCTTTATTTAGCTGTAAAAAGAAAACAATGAGCACGGCAATGGAAATAAAACCACCTGCAAACGCCAAATTTCTTATCATGCCGGCTTGCTGCTGCACTGCAATGAACAAAAAAAGCGCCCCGTTCATCAGCAATACGAGGTTATTGATGAAAAAATAAATGCCGCTTTTTTCATCAGGTAAGGTTATTTGGTAATTATCTATGATCAGTGTTGCTGGTAATTAACAGGTTACACAATTTGAAAAGCACACGGGCTCCCACATTCTCATCCCACTCATCGTGGCTTACGCCCACTTCATTGAGATCGAAACCAATGATGCGGCGGCCGGTGGCCATCAGGCGCTTAAATAAATAAAATGCCTCTTCGGTTTCGAGGCCACCCTGAACAGGCGTGCCGGTATGCGGGCAAAGTTTGGGATCAAGCCCATCTATATCAAAACTGATGTAAACATTTTCGGGAAGCTGGTCAATGATCTCATCCACCAGCTTACGCCAGGTATTTCCTTCGTAAAGTTGTTCTTTGAGATGCCTATCGAAAAAACAGGTAACTCTTCCATTGCTTGCATTGATATAATTTACTTCTTCTTCGCAATAATCCCGCACACCCACCTGCACCAGTTTTTTTAACTGCGGTATCTGGTTTAATGCATTATACATGATGGAGGCATGCGAAAAATTAAATCCTTCATAGCCGTTTCGCAGATCACAATGTGCATCAATCTGCAAAATGCCAAATTCGTTGTATTTGTCAGCAATGGCCTTAAAATAACCAAGCGGTGTGCTGTGATCGCCACCCAGCAGCCCTACCAGCTTACCTTTATCGAGCAACTCCTTCGTTTGCTGGTACACCCAATCATTCAGGAAAACACTGCCTTCATTAATTTCCTTCAGGGTCTTGGTCATAAACTTATTGTCTTCCACGGCATCGCCATTGGCAATATAGTTGATGTAGAGTTCTGCTTCTTTACGCAGGTAATCACTTTTGGTCAGTATTTTTTTATTGGGCTCCCGCATATAGATACCCTGCTTCCAGGCATCGTTATGGTCGGGATCAAAAAGATCTACCTGGTAGCTGGCGGTAAAAACATGATCCGGGGCACGGGCCGTACCGCCACCGTAGCTTACGGTTACCTCCCAGGGTATGGGAAAGATCACAAGACTTGCATCCTCTTCGGTAGTGGGTAATCCAAAAACATTGTTATTTGGGTTTCCTACGGAATTGGGGTCGAAATTTGACAGGTCTGCCATGGCTGAAAATAAATTAAGAGGGCAAAGATATAATGTTACGCAAACTATAAACTGATGAAATACAGGTTTTATTTTAAGGTAAAGAAAGTTAATTGAAGTAAATTTGCATCCTGATATATAAAATACCGGCTATCCTGCTCTTTTTGGGAGTGGTAAGGCCGTTAAAAAACAATAACGCATGAAAAGATCACATATCATTATCCTGGTGGGTATTGCCGCTATAATTGGAGGTCTGCTGGCATATTCTGCCGATTTTTCCACTTATGATACCATTGATTCTGCTAAAAAGAAACCGGGCAAGTATGTACATATCATTGCAAAGCTTGATAAGACCCAACCGGTGGAATACGACCCCATTAAAAACCCCAACTACCTGTCTTTTACAGCAGTAGACAGCCTGGGCGGGCAAACAAAAGTGGTATTTCACAACAGCAAACCAACAGATCTTGAAAAAAGTGAGCGTATTGTTATGAAAGGTAAAATGCAGGCCGACGGGCATTTCGAATGCAACGACATCCTGCTTAAATGCCCCAGCAAATACAAAGACGAAAAAGAGCATCTTCAAAAGAACGTAAAAGAAAACACATCGGTTACCAACTGATAATAAAAAACGCATGAATTTTATTGGAGAACATTTATTTCCCGGCCAGCTTGGGCATTTCTTCCTGGTACTTGCCTTTGTAGCCTCGCTGCTGGCGCTGGTATCGTACAGCGCCGCAACATTCAGTAAAGATCTTGTTCAAAGCGCCAACTGGCTTAAACTTGCACGGGGCGCTTTTCTTTTACAAACCATCGGTATTGTTGCGGTTTTTGCCATTGTATTCTACATCTGCGCCAATCATCTCTACGAATATATGTATGCCTATAAGCATGCATCAAAAGAGCTGGAGTCGAAATACCTGCTTGCCTGCATTTGGGAAGGCCAGGAAGGAAGTTTTATACTCTGGGCAATCTGGCATGCAGTGATTGGTATGGCATTTATATTCAAGGGAAAAGAATGGGAGGCGCCGGTAATGACCTGCATCAACCTGGCCCAGTTTTTCATGCTCCTGATGCTGCTGGGTATCTATGTGGGCGATATAAAGATCGGCAGCAGCCTTTTTGCCCTGACCAGGAACGAGATCAATGCACCTATTTTCAGCAGGCCCGACTATATGAATTTTGTAAAAGACGGCATGGGCCTTAATGTGCTGCTGCGCAATTACTGGATGGTGATTCATCCGCCGGTTTTATTTTTGGGATTTGCGCTTACCATTGTTCCCTTTGGATTTGCCTATGGGGGGCTTGCAAAAAAACGTTTTGGCGAATGGATAAAAGCAGCCCTGCCCTGGACCCTGGCTGCCACCTGTATTTTAGGTGTTGGCATTATGATGGGAGGCAAATGGGCTTACGAATCATTAAGTTTCGGCGGTTACTGGGCATGGGACCCCGTAGAAAATGCATCATTGGTTCCCTGGATGATATTGGTGGCTGCACTGCATACCATGCTGGTTTACAAACACACAGGCCACAGCCTGCGGGCCACTTACCTTTTTGTAATACTGGCCTTTGTTTTTGTTCTTTACTCTACTTTTCTTACAAAAACAGGCGTTTTGGGCGAGGCCTCCGTGCATTCTTTTACCGATCCCGGAAAAGCCATCAATATAATGATCACGCTTTTTCTTGCATCATTCACTTTAGGTGGCCTTGGTTTGTTCCTTGCCAACTTTAAAAAAATACCCCAGATCGTTAAAGAAGAAAATACAAACAGCCGCGAATTCTGGATGTTCATTGGCGCATTGGTATTTTTCCTTTCTGCTATTTTTATCATTGCCAAAACCTCGGTGCCATTGGTAAACAAAATTTTTGGGACCAGCTTTGCCCCGCCGCAGGATGTAGAATTCAGTTATAACAAAGTGGCTGTAATGATCGCTATTATCATCGGTATACTTACAGCCATTGGCCAATACCTGAAATATAAAGACACCACAAGGGCTTACCTGCTTAAAAAAATAGTATGGCCCACCGTAATAGCTGCCGTACTAACGCTCCTTATGGCT
This sequence comes from uncultured Chitinophagaceae bacterium, assembly GCA_963754695.1. Classification (GTDB taxonomy): domain Bacteria; phylum Bacteroidota; class Bacteroidia; order Chitinophagales; family Chitinophagaceae; genus Ferruginibacter. Next base: position 256,520 of record CAVWGU010000009.1, on the reverse strand, counting down.
TTTGTCTACCCGCTCCAGTTCCATAAACACGGGGCAGGATTTTTAGTGTTGCTGTACCTTGCTTCTTTTGCTGCCTTATATTCAGTGGTGGCTAATGCCATGTACCTTATTACTGTTCAAAAAGCAAAGCTTTTCAGTATTGGAGGCTCTGTATCGCATGCAGGATTTACACTTATGATGCTGGGCATGATCATTTCCTCTTCTAATAAAGAAGTGATCAGCAGCAGTATGGTAAACGGTATCACTATGCCTTCGAGTGTGGACCCCATGACCAAACAGCAGGATGATCCGAGAGAAAACCTTACCCTGCTGCGCAATATACCCACACGTATGGGCGCTTATGAAGTTACTTATAACGGCGATTCACTTGGCCACGAAAAAGGCAGGAAGTTCTATCATATGCAGTTTGTACGAAAGGATGCAGCCGGGAATGCAAGGGAAGCCTTTGTGCTTCAACCCGATGTGTACCAGATGAAGGATAATAATATGAGCAGCAACCCTGACACAAAATCTTATCTCAACAAAGATGTATTTACCTATCTAACCTATGCCATCAATAAAAACCTGGTCAATGATACTGCTTCATTCGATACCAGGGTAATGAAAGCCGGCGATACTGCGTTTTACGATAAGGGTTATGCCATACTTAACAAAGTAGTGAAAAGCCCCCGCAACGAACGTTACCAGTTTTCCGATAACGACCTGGCGCTGATGGCCGACGTAACCATTGTAAGCAAAGACAGTATCCGCTATCGTGCTATGCCGGCCATACTCATTGACAGTTTTGGCCTGGTAAATCACCTCGATGATACCATTTATGCGCAAAATCTTTTTGTACGGTTTACCGGCGTTGCAGACAGTGCAAAAATTAAGCTGGGTCTTAGGCTGAGCGACCAGCCGATTGATTTCATTACCGTAAAAGCCTTTGTTTTCCCTTATATCAACCTGGTTTGGCTGGGCCTTATTATAATGGGAATTGGCGTTACCCTCAGTATGCTTAAAAGGGCGGGTTGGGCTAAATCTTTATCACTTATTGTATTGTTCCTGGTTTCATTGGGGCTTTTTTATATGTTCCTGTTTGCGAATTAACAAAATTGTTTATATTTTTAAGCAGCATTTTGGGTTACTTTATGTGTCTGAAAGCATAAAAGATACGCCCTTAAAAACTTAACAGGAATATGTTTGATTTTTCACCGAAATATCATCTCTTCTTTCGTTTTGCCCCAACCATTTTGGGGATTTTTTGTTTTGCCAGTATTACCGCTGCACAGGATACCATTATTGCCAGCCACGGAGTTCATGATACCATTCTTAGCCAGGCAGTTATCTACAACGGTGATACCATCGAAGCCAAAACACTCAGCAATGTTTTTTTCTATTCAAAACTGAGTCCCGACCAGGAAAAGGCCAGGGCCAACTATAACCGGTTGCGCAATGCCGTTTACGTAACGTATCCGTATGCACGCCGTGCCGGGGTAGTGATGAACGATATTAATGATAGACTGGTGGCAGTAAATGATAAAAAGAATAGGAAAAAGATCATTATGTCACGCGAAAAAGAATTGAGAAAAGAATTTTCCGATCCGCTCACAAATCTCTCTGTTTACCAGGGAAAAGTACTCATGAAACTCATTAACCGGGAAACCGGGAATAATTGTTACGAGATCATTAAAGAATATAAAGGTGGACTTACCGCACGTTTTTACCAAACGGTGGCTTTTTTCTTCAACAGCGACCTGAAGCAGCCGTATAACCCAACTGCTGGTGATGATGCCACTATTGAACGTATCGTGAAAGAAGTACAGCGTATGTACGGATATCCCGAGATCAAGAGCGTGAAGATGATGTGACCATCCTTAAAATTTAGAATCCCCGGGTATAAAATTTTTAAGAGCTGAATGGTTAAATTGTTATAAGAAAATCTGCACCGTCGGTCCCCGCCTCTTCATTAGCACATTATCACATTTGCACATTTCGCCATTTGCACATTTCGCCATTTGCACATTTCGCCATTTGCACATTGGCACATTATTACATTATCACATTGGCACATTTGCACATTTCGCCATTTGCACATTGGCACATTGGCACATTGGCACATTATCACATTTGCAACTTGGCACATTTCCATATTAATTAACCTCTGTATTCGCTTTTACAAAGTCGCTAACGAGATAACTTAATAATTTTCCGGTAGCTTCATTTTTTACACCGTTGTGCAGCTGGCATGCGCCTTCACAGAGATGAAGATAGGCAACCTTGGCATCGGTACCCGTAAAATTGAGGTATTGGCGGGCATGCAACGCAGTAATTCCCGATGGAGTGCCTGAACTGCTGAGTGTATGTTCGATACAATCAAGATCCAGTTCTATGCCCGTTAAACTGTCTTCTGTAAAACCCGTGGCCTGCGCCACCGCCTGTATGAAATTCTTCTTTTCGTGAATGAAAATATCTTCGTACGTAATGTAATGTGCAAAATGGTTCCGGTGCAGGTCATTCAGTACGTTTTGCTGCAGGTAATTCTGGTGCAGTCCTATTACGGCATACCTGCCCAGGTAACCATCTGTTTCAGCATAGCGGAATCCATTGCCGCTGTGGCGGCCTTCTGTGGGACGGTAATCGGCATGGGCATCTAAATTAATACAATTGATCTGCGCTAACTGAAGTACCCCGCTTTTATGCAGTCCTTTTGCCACGCCTTTGATGATGGGATAGGCATTGTTTTGCCCACCTCCAATAACGATCGGGATCTTCTTATGATACGCTATGGCCTTAAGAATATTTTCTACTTCTTCATCAATGATATTGACCGCATGCCGGTAAGCATCGATCTTTTCATCGGGACTGTAGGCATTATTTTCAATGAGGTACTTGATATCCCCAAAATCGAAATGGCCGAGCAGAAGTATGTTTTCCCCGGTAAGAAAATCATTGCTTTGTATATTAAGGAATGCATTTAAGAAGGGATGCCAGGCCGTATCTGCCCCGCCCTGCCCATGGTTGGCATACACACCAATATCTTCGGGTATGCCAAGCAGTACATATTTAGCCGTAGCTTCAGCAAGAGCTTCAGGCCATTCGGCGCCTTCGGGGAGGCTCTGAAGCCGCTCACCCAGTTTAGTTTCATACCTCCGCACTTTGGTAAGGGAGAGAATATCTTTTTTATTGAAGAATTTGAAATGTTGCATGGTTTTGCAAAGTAGGGAAATTTTTAGAAATAGCTGTTTTGCTGTGGTTGGGTTTTGAGAAGTGAATTTTAAGGAATGAGCTGTGAGCCTTAGTTCTTGATAATCTTTTGCTTGGGGTTTGGAGTTGTGGCTTTGGGCTTTGACTTATTTGTTTTCAAAATTCAAGATATATTCAATAAATTGCTTATCTAAATCAAACCTAATTATCATGAAAAAAACAATTATTGGCGCCCTTGTTGGCGGCATTATTCTTTTTGTATGGCAATTCCTCACCTGGGGGCCATTAAATCTTCATGAAGCCCGACAGCGTTATACGCCAAAACAAGACAGTATTCTGGCTTACCTCGGAACTCAGTTCAACGAGGATGGGGCCTATATGCTGCCTACTTTTGCCCCGGGCACATCCAGGGAGGTTATGGAATCAGAGATGAAAACTATGGAAGGCAAACCCTGGGCAACGGTTGTTTACTATAAAAGTATGGATGGCATGAGTAAAATGTACCGGAATATGATACGGGGCCTGTTGGTTAATATTTTTATTGTATGGCTGCTTTGCTGGCTGCTGGTAAAGATACCCTCGCCGTCTTTTGGCAGCATTTTTCTTGGCACCCTTGGTACAGGGATCATCATTTTTCTGCATGCGCCTTACACAATGCATATCTGGTACGGCAGTTTCGACCTGATGGCACATTTTGTTGATGCGCTGGTAGCATGGGGCGTTACCGGTCTATGGCTTGGCTGGTGGCTGAGCAGGCGGAGTAAATAATTTAAGCATTTCTATTTATTTTAAACAGGCCGGTATATACCGGCCTGTTTTTGTACAAGTTCATTCAATAACAGATGAGCAGCAGGTTATAGCCTATGCCTTTAAAGCTATAATGCCGATGGCCGCAAACAAAAAGGATCATAGGGATTTTTACTCACTGGCATTCTTGCCGCTATGGAAAAAAGCGCAGCAGAAGCATACTCCTTATTAGGTATTTTTCTCCATTATCCGTCAATATATTTGGAACCTATGAAAAATGATTTTAGCTTTAGTACCCATTGAAAAACATCTTTCCGCTTTCCCTGTTTTTGGTACCCACAGAATAATTGTTCTGCATGAGTTTTTATGAATCAGTTTAACTTTTTTATCCTTATTCAAAAACATCAAACAATGAAAAAACTCTTGTCTTTACTAACGATCGCTGTTTTAATTTTTTTAGTGGCCTTTAGCCCCAAAGTAAAAAGGAAATTCAGCATTGTGCTTATTCCAGATACACAGCATTACAGCTTCTTATTCAACGAGACCCTGGACACTTATAAAAAACAGATGCAATGGATAAGGGACAATAAAGACGCCGAAAACATCAAATTTGTGATCCACCTAGGAGATATTACTCAACATGATTCAGATGATGAATGGGCAGTGGCCAGGGAAGCCCAAACAGTGCTGGATAATGCCAAGATCCCTTACAGCATGCTTCCTGGTAACCACGATTACCCCGGAGGCGGATCTTTTGATAGCAGAAATTCTGCCAAATATAACCAACACTTTGGACCCCAATGGTTTGAAATTGAAGAATACCAATCGTGGTATGGCGGTCACAAAGGCCAAACTAACGATAATAATTATTGCTTCTTTGAAGCAGAGGGCTTAAAGTTCATGGTCATAAGCCTGGAATATGCGCCCAGAAAAGAAGCATTGTGCTGGGCCGACAATGTAATACGGAGGCATAAAGACAGGAGGGTGATCATTGCCACACATTGTTACCTGAGGTCGGGCGGCAGCCGTGCCAAGTGCGCCACCGGTTTTACTGAAATAGGAAACTCCCATGCCGATTTTACGTGGAATGAATTCATACGAAAACACAGTAATATTTTCATGGTAGTATCGGGCCATGTGAACGATTCTGAACATCATATTGAAACCGGGTTAAATGGCAACAGGGTGCATGAGATATTGACGGATTACCAGAGCGAAAGAATGGAAAATAAGAAATATGGAAACGGTTGGATGAGGACCTTGACATTTGACCCCGACAATAACCGTGTAGAGGCAAAAACATTTACAGTATTAAGTTCTGTAAATGAACTGAACATACTTGACAATGAGGGCAGCAGCCCTTACTCGGCCGATCCGAACCATAGCGACCATAAATTTTCATTCACTTACAATATGACTGCCGCATTGGCCAATAATGTTGAAGTGAATAATGTAAGCGCTTTCAACGATATGACTGTAAATGCTGACAGCCGAGGCCAACAATACAAGCCTTCGGTGGCCGTAGCTAAAAACGGGGATTATGTGGTAGTTTGGGAGGATGACAAGGATAACAACGGCAAATACCAGGTGTACGCAAGAGGATTTTATAAAGGTGGCTGCGAAAAATTTCCGGTTAAAACGGTGAACATAGATCCCGGCGGGCAACAACTTAAACCGAGAGTGGGCATGGCAGAAGACGGATCTTTTGTAGTAGTATGGGAAGACGACCGGGATAATAACGGCTATTACCAGGTTAGGGCTGCAAGATTTACATCAATGGGCGTTAAAAAAAGCCTCGACTTTACAGTGAATACCAATGCAAACAGGCAACAATTGAAGCCTGATATCGCCATGGGCCCCAATGGAAATTTTGTAGTAGCTTGGGAAGACGACAGTAATGGCGCTACCGGCGTTTACCAGGTATTTGCAAGAGGTTTTAATGCAAATGGTTCCCAAAGATTTCCTGCAATTACCATAAACAGGAATGCAAACGGGCAGCAGTTAAAACCTGCAGTTGGCATTGCCCGTAACGGGTCTTTTGCTATTGCCTGGGAAGATGACAGCGATGGTAATGGTAAGTTCCAGGTGATGGGCGCCAGGTTTAATGCACAGGGTGTAAAATCCGGTAATGATTTTACTGTCAATTCCAATTCGGATGGCCAGCAAAAAAATCCGGCCGTCGCCATGAATTCTTTGGGAAATTTTGTAGTCGTGTGGGAGGATGACAGTAATGAAAATGGTCTCTACCAGGTTGTGGCGGCCAGGTTCAATGCTGCAGGCATCAAACAGGGAAACGACTTTACTGTTAATACCACCGCAGCAGGACAGCAAAAAAGCCCCGCAATATCTATTTCACCCGTGGGGGATTTCGTAATTGTTTGGGCCGACGACAGTGATGCTAACAATGCCTACCAAATTCTTGGCCGTGGTTTTTTAGCAAATGGATCCGAAAAATTTACTGCAAGAACCATCAATGCTAATTCAAATGGCCAGCAAAAAAAACCCAGTATCGGGCTTACTGAAAATGGCAGTTTTATCACCGTTTGGGAAGATGATGTAGATAGCAATAGCTATTACGAGATTGTGGCAAAAGGGCTTAAAGCGAATGGTACTCAATAATGCCGGTATTGCAACAGGTTGTAGCCTGCATTAAAAAAATTTCAGGCCATTCACAAAAAGTGCGAAGGTATTTGCAGGGAGTAATGTATTTGACAATCCCTTTTTTTAGGGTAGCATTATTCAAAATGATCGTTCAACAGTTTCACGATGGGGCAATATCCAGGTCTTTGATCTGCTGCTTATATGCCGCGGGCAATACCAGCGATTTCAACCACCAGTCCAGTTTTAGTTTACGGCTCAGCTTATAAAAAAATAAAACCGGGCGGAGCCAGGAAAAACTATCCAGTTGCAATAATTGTTTTGGATAAGCAGGCACCACCAATTTTTGTGATTCCAGTAAAAGTCGATAACGGGTATAGCCCAGGTGTTTTCGGTATTGCTGAAAAAGGTTGCTGGTAAAATCAGTTTTCAAAAGATCGTTTTGCAAATGCTGCCGGTGCATTACTTGCCATGCTGTAAAATTGGCGGGTAGTCCTGTTAGTTTCATACGCAGCCCTACCCTGTTGAATACATCAAAAAGGTCTTCCTTCTCTGCATCCGTCATTTTTCTTTCCAGTAATTCAAAAGATGCCAGGGAATAGTGGATCAGCATAAAAAGTACATCCCGGTAGGCCCAGTCGGGTATGGTACTGTTCCGGCTGTTTTCCACAGCGGCATGTATGGCCGCAATTTTGTCGATCGTTTTAAGCGCCGCTTCCTTTTCAGAAAAAACGATCAGCCGGGCATACATTACCGTAGAAAATAACCTGCCCAGGGGATCTGCCGGCAGTTTGCCGGTAAAATAAAGCCAATCCACTGCTTTATTGAGTGCAAACTCTGCCGAAGCACCTGCAAAAACAAAGAGTACGGTATCGCCCTTACCCCATATTTTTCTTACAATTGAACCAGGCTGTACGAAATATTCCATATTGTAAAATTATGCTATTACCAAACGTATCGGTCATTGCATCATAGAAGAATGTTACTTTACCTGCTTTTAAACTTATAACACTTCTCATTTCATGAGCACCGTCAAAACTTTTATTGATAGCCATCAGCATTTAACAAAAGCAATGAAACTAATTTCATGCTCTAAAAATTTATTTCATGAAAACGAAAATGGACACAGCGATCCGGGAAATACTGGATACCTTTCCTTACAGGCCTTCCGTTTCCCTTATCATGCCTGCAAAGCCGCATCATAACACAGAATCATCCTTTAAAAATGCCATGAAGCTGGCAGTGGATAAAACAGAAAAATTGCTGCAGGATGCTTATCCGCCGGAACAGTATAAACCCGTTGTACAAAAACTAAGGGATATTATTGCCGGACTAAATTTTAATGAGGCCCGGAAAAGCGTGCTCATCTACGTTTCGCTGATATTTGAAAAACTGCTTTACCTGGATGTGGAGGTGGAAGAAAAGATCATTGTGGATGAAAGCTTTGAAATAAGAGACTTGCTCTACAGCAAAAAACACCTGCAAAATTATCTTGTGCTGGTATTAAGCGAGCAGCAATGCAGGCTGTACCTGAGTAATGCCAATAACTTTATGCGAGTTGTTTTACCAGTGCCGGAAAATGCTAATGCTATTATGAACGATGCCCCGGAAAGAGTAGCTAATTTCAGTGACCCAACTGAGCGAAAAGCCATTTTACTTGAGAAATTTTTACGGAATGTTCACAAAGGCCTTGACGAAATACTGGGCCAATATAAATTGCCGCTTTTTATTACCGGCACCAAAAAACTGCTGGGTCATTTTAAAAAGATCAGTGGTTATAAAGGAGAAAGCGTGGAGTATATTGCCGGAAACTATGAAGAATCCGGTCCGGATGAACTGCAAGCGATCTTAGCGCCGCATATCGCGGATTACAAAAAAACAAAACAAGCGGCGTTACTTAAATACCTGGCAGATGCGGCTGGCAGAAAAAAGCTGGCTACGGGCATCAGCAGCGTATGGCAGGAAGCCATGAATGCTAAGGGTAAATTGCTGGTGGTGGAAAAAAATTATATGTATGCAGCCGAACATGGCAGCAGGGCCGATGAAATTAAACCCGGCAGTACAGGAAAAAACAGCCAGCTCTTACAGATCAAAGATGCAGTTGATGATATTATTGAAAAAGTACTGAAGTCAGGCGGAGATGTTGAATTTGCCGAATCGCCGATGCCTGCCGCTTATGAACATATTGCACTGGTGGAATATTATTGAATTTGGCTTAAGATTATGCCCCTGACCTGCTTACCCTCCATTCTACAGATAACTGGGCCTTTCCCCGATTGGCTGGCAGGATACCTGGCTGAAAAAAAAAGTTTAGCAAGGAATTTGCTATATATCTTTGGTATCAACTTGTAACCGCAGTAATTACTGTATAAAAAACCATATATGAAATATCAATTGTTATTATTTGTATGCATCAGTTTTATATCCATTGCCAATGCCCAGCTTAAAGGCAAGGCTGAATGCCCGCCAATTGTGGTAGATATAATGGATGGAAGCGTAAATAGAATTTATCCAAAATCCTCGATCGTGGAAATAAAAGGCATTTTACCCTGTTTTACTTCAGTGCAGGAAACCGATAGCATTAGCAAATGCGCCGGGGTGTTTTATGCCGACAGGGATATTCATTTTTATACTGCCCGGAAATACTTTCAGATCGGCGAAAAGTTCAATGGGAAATTAACACCAGCGCTCATGGGTGCTAGCCGCAGCAGCCTGTTTAGCTTATTGGGACACCCCAAACTAAAAGATAGTGGCTGGGATGCTTTTCAAATGGGTTATGGCACGCTGATCCTGTATTACAATTCAGCTGGCAAAATAAACAAGATACAAATCAGCAGTAAAAAAACGGATGAGATAAAACTTTGCGAGTAGCCCTGCTATTTACCAGGTAATTTAAATATTGAATGATTGCAGCGGATGATACTGAAGCTAAGCTTTAGAAAAATAAATTCCCTTTTGTTAGGTGGCAAGTTGAAAACCAGTTTTCAAAAAGGGCTAAAACCTCACATCCTTCATGCTTTCATCCTTCTCAAAAATCTTATGGGCGTAAGGACAAAGTGGTAAAATTTTCACGTTGGACTCACGGGCAAATTCAACAGCTCTCATCACGAGTTGTTTGGCAAGGCCCTTGCCTTCAAACTTTGTTTCTACTTCGGTATGGTCAATAATAAACTTATCTTCCCCAGCCCATGTAAAGGCCATTACACCGGCTATTTCGCCATCGTGAAAAATTACAAAACGTCCCTTTTTACCATTATCTTCTATTTCAATTTTGGTGCTTTTTTTTTGCTCTTTTATGCTCAAAGCGCCTGAAGGGCATTTGGCAACCTGGTCTATCAGTTCCTGAGAAGACGCATTCTCCGGCTTTATCCATGGCTTATCTTTTGGATGGTACACCTGCGGCAATGTTTTTACACAGATGCCGGAATGAATGCATTTTCCTGGCGTCCAGAGAATCGTGATCTCTCCATTTGTGTACTCTTTTGTTTCCATATAAGTTTTGTTTAATTACCCAAAAGAATATTATTTTATTGCCGATAATTTAAGCTGTGATGTTAGCACTTAGTCATTTCCGTTATCCTTATTTTTCAGCCAGTTCTCATGCGTCATCTGAAACTTGGTCTCGTTATTTCCATATACACCAATTTCTTCCCAACCTGCTTTCCTGTAAAACCCCTCTGCCCTGGTTTTGGGTGAAGTGCTGAGCCAAACAGGTTCATTGGTATGTTCAAAATACCAGTTGAGCATAATATCATGCAGCATTCTGCCGATCCCCTGTTTTTCGAACGCCGGCTGTAAAAAAAGTGCCCAGATATTATTTCCTTTAAGATCGGCTATGGAAAAACCGATTATTTGCTGTTCAATTTCGCAAACCCAGCCTTTGCCCCGTTCCGTAATAAACAGCCTGCAATCCTCATCGGTCACCAGGCCGGGGTCTGAGAGCATGTTTTCCTTTACCGCATTCCTAACCCGTTGTATTTGCGGTATATCCTCTATTTTCGCCTCTCTTATAGTCATCTTTCGCTTTTTTGCTGCCGGGCATTTCAAGTGCGAAACATACCGCTGTTATTGAATAATAAAACCGAGTCCTCCCTCAATTACCACTTATAACTTGTCACTTCTACAACCCAATCGTTTCGTCCACCAGTTTTAATATCTCAGCTTCAAGCGCCATGGTCTTGTTTTGTAATTGGGTGCCGCGGTCAATTATATCACTAACATAAGTTTTATCGCTGTACCCCGCCGCATTGATGCGCACGTTCATAAAAGCGCCCATTACCGCCGTTCTTGCACAAAGGGCGCCCACGCCAGCATCGCTTACAGAATTTGGGTTACCGGTTAAGGCCATTGACTTAATCACTTCCATACTGGCATAAGCCGTTTCCATTACTTTAAAAGGCACTTCAATTGCATATTTGGTGGCATCCTGTATAGCCCGGGTTCTTGCAGCCTTTTCTGCATCGTTGCCCTTCGGCAATGCAAATGCTTCCATTATTTTATTAAAGGCGGCTGTATCGGCATCTACCAGTTTGAGCAATTCATCTTTGTATTGCTGGCCTTTTTCGGCATGATCGCTGAATTCTTTCCAGCGTTCATCCCAGCCTTTTTTATGGCTGCTCAGGTTGGCCACCATGGTGCCCAGCGAAATACCCAATGCGCCCACATAAGCAGCAATGGAGCCACCGCCCGGGGCCGGACTTTCGCTCGCTGTTTCGTTGGCAAATTCGTTGAGCCTCATGTTTACAAGTTTGCTGGCCGTGGCAGTAGCAAGCATGTATTCAATAATGCGCTCTTCGGGTTTAAAAGGCGTAAGTTCATCGAGCCCCATAGATTTGATGGCAATGCGTATCAACTCAGCCTCGCTCACGCCGGTGCTGCGCTGTTGTTTTTCGAGGAAATATTTTCCGGCATCGGTCATGGCTTTGAGCGGGATCAATCCCACCAGTTCGGAACCGGTAACACGGATGCCGCGGGCATTGGCCTTACTGCACACTTCGTCAAAAGCGATATGCACGGGCGTGATATTGATATTGGTGAGGTTCATACTGATCTGCGCAACACCGTACTCTTCAATGAACCAGCCAATTGCTTTTACCGATTTCAACGTACCGGGAACTGTTTTCATTTCTCCATTTTCCATTTTCAATTTGCGCCCGGCTTCACGCACATCAAAGGCAATGGCATTGGCACGGCGGGTAGAAGTGGTATTAAGATTGATATTATAGGCCACTAAAAAATCTCGGGCCCCAATAACGGTAGCGCCGCGTTTGGCATCAAATTCAGCCGGGCCAAAATCGGGTTTCCACTGCGGTTCCTTTATCTTTTTAAAGAAACCTTCGTATTCCCCTGCACGTATTACCGAAAGGTTTTTGCGGGCTTCATTTGGTTGTGCCGCTTCATAGAGATATACCGGTAAGTTGAGTTCTGCTCCCACCCTTTTGGCCAATTGCTGTGCATAAGCGGCTGTTTCTTCCATGCTGATATTGGCAATGGGAATAAGCGGGCAAACATCGGTGGCGCCCATGCGGGGATGCTCTCCCCTGTGTTTGCTCATATCGATGAGTTCTCCTGCTTTTTTAATGGCACGAAAAGCAGCTTCTATAACAGGCCCCGGTTCGCCCACAAGGGTTACCACGGTTCTGTTGGTGGCTTTTCCGGGATCCACATTAAGCAGGCGCACGCCTTCCACTTTTTCTATTTCGCCGGTTATCTGCTGAATAATTTGTTGGTCGTTGCCCTCCGAAAAATTTGGCACACATTCGATGAGCTGCATAAGAGGTTTTTGGGGTTAAAAGTAAGAAAAATGGGGCAAGAAACCACGTAGTTAATTTCTCTCGTTATCTCCATTTACCCTTTTCACTGCGGCAAAATGAAATATTGAAAATTTACAGCCACTCCCCCTTTATCATCACTTGCTCAATATGATTGTTTCCAAAACTATAATACAAATAAGGCAACGATGGTATGGGTTTGGTAAAAATGAGATTAGCGGTTTTGCCCACAGTTATGGAACCCACTTCTTTTTCGAGCTCCATGGCATAAGCGCCATTGAGGGTGGAGGCATTGATCACTTCCTGTGGCAGCATTTTCATCTGTATACAGCTGAGTGCATTTACAAAATTCATGTTGCCACTGGGTGATGAGCCGGGATTATAATCACTTGCAAGCGTTACGGCAGCACCCGCTTCTATCAATTTCCGGGCGGGCTGGTACTGCATGCGCAGGAAGAATGCGGCAGTGGGCAAAAGCGTACTGCAGCCTTTATAATTTCCAAGTAATTTTATTTCCTCATCAGTAAGTGTTTCCAGGTGATCGAGCGAAAGGGCGTTAAGTTCAATACCGGCTTCAATGCCAGCAATACTGTTGAGCTGGTTCACATGCAGTTTTGGTTTTAGCCCATAAGTTGCCCCAGCCTTGCAGATGCGGATGGTTTCCTCGGCAGAAAAAAATCCTGTCTCACAAAACACATCAATATAATCGGCCAGTTTTTCTGCTGCAATAACAGGCAGCATTTTGTTGATGATAGCGTCAATATAACCCTCATGATCGTCCTTGTAGGCAAGCGGGTACGTATGCGCTCCCAGGAAGCTGGCTTTTATGTGGAGGTTGCTTTGCTGTTTGAGGCGTTTGATGACCCGCAGCATTTTCAGTTCGGCATCTACACTGAGGCCGTACCCGCTTTTTATTTCGATAGCGCCGGTTCCGAGTAATGCCACTTCATTCAATCTTTTCCATGCACTGGCGAAGAGTTCCTCCTCACTGGTTTCATTGAGTTTTTGGGCAGAATTTAAAATGCCACCTCCTTTGGCTGCAATTTCTGCATAGCTCAATCCTTTTATCTTATCAATAAACTCCGTTTCCCTGCTGCCGGCAAAAACGATATGCGTATGGCTGTCGCACCAGCAGGGCAACACGGTTTGTCCAAAGGAATCGGTTATGCTCTTTGGCAACTGCGGAACTTTAAGCTCCAGTTCATGCATGGGGCCATAATCGGCAATAATGCCATCTTCCAGCAGCAAAAAAGCGTTCTCAATACAGGGCAGTTCTGCCAATGCAGCACCGCGGAGCTGTTGATGCCGCTCCCTTGTATTTACCAGGTTGCTGATATTTATGAATAACTGAACCATAGATTTTCGATCTTCTCTTGTAATTAAAAAACTTCCCCTCAACACATTTGCACATGATCACCTTGGCAATATTGGCACATTTTCTCATTTGCACATTTGCACATTGGCACATTGGCACATTTGCACATTGGCACATTAGCACATTCTACAATTTCTCCCAAACCTCCTTACTAAATGCCTCCAATCCCGGATCCCTTGCACCCATTAGCAGCAATACTGATCCTTCGCTTACATGTGGCCTTACTGTTTCCAGGAATTGATTGCGGTCTTCCACAAAAAAAGCATTTTTTCCCATTGCTTTAATATCCTGTACCAGGTCATTTGCGCTGATGTCTTTAACAGCGGTTCCTCCTGCATAAAAAATTTCGCTCATCCATATCTCATCCTGCGGGCGCAATACAGCTGATATTTCCTGTACAAAATCATTGCGCAGAAATCTTGTAGGGCCATAACCATGGGGTTGAAACCAGGCAACTACTTTTGGCGAAAGCTGCTGGCAGGCGGCAATGGAAGCGGCACATTTGGCCGGGTTATGTGCATAATCATCTATTAGCCAAATGCCGTTTTTCTGTCCCAACACCTGGTGGCGGCGGTAAATACCCTCATAAGACCGCAACGCTTCTGCACAAGTGTGCAGCGAAACACCCAACTGTGCGGCAACTGCTGTGGCGGCCAGTGCATTTTCCATACTATGTTTGCCAATGGCGTTTAAAGAGAATTTCACCCCCTCTACTTCAAAACTTATATGGAAGCCGTTTTGCGCAAATCCAGTTGCTATAAAACCCGCAGGCATTTCCACCGAAAAATCATTTTGCACATTGGCAGATAATTTCCTTGCCAGCGCATTCGACTGATTTACTATAAACAAGCGGCTCGTATTATTTTTGAAAATGGTAAAAATGCTGATGAGTTCGTCAATTTCCTGGTGGTCTTTATCTATGTTGAGGAGCAGGCCCACTTCCGGATGATACTGAACAATAGAACCATCACTTTCATCGGCTTCAATTACCAGCCAATCGCCTGCTCCCACTTTTGCATTGCCTATTTTACCTTCTTTGATAATGCTTGTTAAACCAGCGCCGCTGATGATGCTGGGTTGCAGCCCGGCCTGTTCAAGAATATGGAAAAGCATGGCACTGGTGGTGCTTTTCCCCGATGTACCGCCCACTGCAATGGTTCGCTTACTTTCTGCGATCAGGGCCAGCAGCTGGCTGCGTTTTAAAATAGGGATATTTAGTTGTTTTGCCTTCTGTACTTCGGCAACCGTGTCTTCAATAGCGGTGGAAACAACCACCAGGTCTGTTTGGTCTGTTATGCCTTCCCCGTTCTGCAAAAAACAGGAGATGCCCTCGGCTTCCAGTTTTTGGCGGGTATCATTTTCCTGGCCAGGAACAAAATAGCGGTCGCTGCCACCCACCTTTTTCCCAATACCAGCCAGGTATTGGGCAATGGCACTCATGCCCACACCCGCCACACCTATGAAAAAAACGTTGTTATAATTATTGATAGATAAAGCCATGTTTGCTGATTGATTTTGCAATTTAATGATTTACTCCCAGAGATGTGAAAAGGAGCACGGGCGTGGAGGATATTTTAGCAGGCGAACATAGACTTTCCCTGTAAAAAAACTCTTTAACGCAGAATCGCTGTGGTTTGAATGATCATTTACAATTCCTTCAACTGCCGCAGGTAATCGTACTGCAGGTCTTCATGCATATGCTCCACGGCCTTTTTTATTTTTTTTACCTGGGAAGCATAGAGGTTTTGCAGGGCCGTACTTTTCGCCAGGTCGATGGGAAGCTTTTTTATTTCCCTGCAAACATAAATGAGTACATCGGCTTCAGTGGATGTTTCATTGCTGTAGCGGATATAACGGGCAGCCGTGCGTACGATCTTACGGAGGTTTTTCTTGGCAATGTAAAGGCTTTTGGTATTTACTTCTGCAAACAACAATCCAGGGCTGCATATATGCTCCTGATATAGCCCTGTTCATCCTGTGCTTCAAATAACTGGTAAGTAAGAAGTTCCTTATTTTCCTTTTTAAATTTTGATAATTTCAAACAGAGTTCCACCAGTTCTTTCTGGGGAAGTTCAAGCAGTTCATCCTTTATTTCTTTAACGGTAGCAGCCTTCATACCAGCAAGTAAAATAATAGATGGCAATACACCAAAATAATCAGGGGATAACAAATAAAAAAAACCTTCTCTCGAAGGTTCTCCGTAGTAACTTGGACTACTGTTGCTGGTTTAGTGTTTTTCAGGGGTTAAGAAACGGCCTTCAAGGGGTACCGGGTATATAAACAGCATATACTCACTTTTAAGTATGTAAAATTTGTAGTTTTATTACGAAACAGTAAATAAAGTTCAAACATTGGTAATTTTGCTACGTAAATCTACTTTTCATTCACAGTATGTGGATTACTTATAGCTAAGTAAAAAAACGCCAACGGTTACCTTGCAGCCCAAACCAGTTAAAATATTATGAAAAAACTATCACTAACCCTATCATTTTTCCTTGTTGTTTGTATGGTTAAAGCGCAGTTTTACAAATCTGTTTTACCCAGTGCTGCTTTTTCCGATTCGCTCAATATCATCGTTAAAGATTATTGTTTCAACTATCACAAAATACAGGGAGAAGCCCTGGAAATGCAGGAACAGGTTGATGTGTACAGTTCGAAGGCTTCTATCCCGGGTGCAAAAGAAACTTTTATTTACCGTTTCCATTCTGAGGAAGATACTACTGCAAGCTGGGAAGCGATCATGTACAAAGGTGAAAGCTATAAAGAAGCGGTTAAAATATATAAGAAAACTTTCAGGCTCGTTAATAAAACTAAACTGCATTTTGGAGAGGGTGAAGCGGGCAGTTTTTTTGGCAGTATGCAGGAACCTACCGAAGCGCTTCGTTTCACATCCTCCCTGCTAAGGGCAAACAGCAGCAATGCCATGTATAAGAATTTTATTGCAAATATTGACCTCGTAAATACAATGGAGGGATGGGAAGTTCGGTTAAGCCTTAACAGAAAACGGGAAGACACAGAAAAATATTAATCAAGTGTAGCGCTGCATTTGTACAGGTCGGCGGCCAGGCCGTTGATATGTGCGAACTGGTCGGTTACCGATTTTGTTTCCACCAGTTGTTGCTTAGTAATGGTTTCGAGCTGGCCCTGTGCCAGTTCTTCTTTTCTGCGCTTTAACAGGGCCGCTAATTTTTCGTCCATGTTTTCCCAAACGTTTTCCGGGGTTACAGCAGCCAGCGGCTTTTGTCCCGCGAGGCAGTCAAGTACATATTCAAAATATTTTTCCGTTTGCTGCTTAACCGGTACCAGGTCGGGCGTCCGTAAATATTTTTTACCTGGTTGCGCATAATAGGATAAAGTGGCCAGGTGCGAAGTAAGCAGGTTTCCCAGCACCACAAAACGGTATGTTTCCTTCATTCCTTTTTGGTAGCGGCGGGGCTCCGAAAGCATCCGGTTGAAGGAACCCGTTACATTTGCTAATGCAGTAAGGGTATTTCTCCGCCCATTGCTGATCGCAGGCGAAAACATTTCTTTTTCACCTGTAAAAAGTGTTGCGGTAGCGGAATAATATTTTGCGGCAGCGGACGTAAATTCTGTCATCAGTTCTTTTATGGATTCATGTTCCCACCTGGGCAGCAGGAAGAGGCTTGCAATAAACGCAATGGCCGACCCTATTGCTGTATCCACCAAACGGTCGAGCAGTACATTTACAATATTGGCCGGGTACAAAAAAGCAAAAAAGATAATCAGGTAGGGTGTGAGCGCCATTACGCTTATAAGATAATGTGTTCTTAAAAAAGTATAACTGATGAGCATGAGCAGGATCATGATCGCCAGCAAAGCCGCATCGCTCCGTACATAATACACAAGAAGCATTCCCGCAACAATACCAGCCAGGGTTCCCAGCAGCCTGTCGCGGTTCCGCTGCTTACTTAAACTGTACGAAGGTTTCAGTATCACCACGATGGTAAGTAATATCCAGTAACTATGTCCCAGGTCGGTAAACAATGAAACGATAAAGCCTGCCAGCAGGGCAAAAGCCACCCTCAGCGAATGACGGAATATATTTGAACCGGGGTTCAGGTTATCGAAAAAAAGTGCAGCCCGCATATCCTGTTGCTGCGTGTAATTTAAATGTGCTGTTGTAGAAGTAACAATTTTTCTGAGTTTCCGTTCCAGGTTTGTATAATAATGAAGATCCGTTGTTTTTTGGGTAATATGCTGAAGATTGCTGAGGATGCGGCCCAGCGCTACAAAATTCAGAACATTATCAGGTTTCATAAAGGATTTCCGAAGCGCTTCAAAATCTTCCCTGAGTGTATCCATACTTTCGTTCAGGGAACTGCCTGGTTCAGATGCTTTGCCGGCTTTTACTGCCAGGCCTGCAATCGTCAGTTCATCGGCAACCAGTTTAATATGAACGGCGATCTTCTGCAGAATCCCTGTTTCTCCAAAATGCTTATGCAGCAAACTGTAATCCTGGTAGGAGGTCATCATACTTTCAAAAAGTTCAGACACATCTACATAAATTTTCATCAGGCTGCGGCTTAAATTGGAACTTTCTGTGGTAAACTTCCTTGTCTTAAAAATGAGGTCACTAACGAGTACCTGTTCCTCCTGTATCTTTATTTGCTTTTCTGAAATTTCTTTATAAACATCGCCTGCAATGGCCCCGCTTTCATAAAAAGCCCCCCTGCCACGAAAATAAGAAGCGATGTCTTCCATAAGATCTCCCAGGGTGAGCTGAAGGATCCGGTAAGGCCTGAGCCTGTAAAGTGTAAGGCTGAAAATGATATACCAGGCCGCACCCGCAAGCAGTAACAGTGTATGGTTTAAAATTTCCAGTCCTGTTCTTTTTGTTTCAAGTGAAAGCACCATAATAACGAGGGCCGCAATACCCATGGAGGAAATCCTGGCACCATAAACCGAAAGCATGGAAAAGATAAACCCAAATAAAAAAATAACGAACCCGAGCAGCAGGTTGTTTGCCTGCGCAAATGAAGTAATCAGCGATACTACAGCCAGCATGATAAGATTGGCAAGCATCCCGTTACGCCTGTGATGAACCGGCCCGGGCGTATCTGCAATACTGGAACATAAGGCACCCAGCGATAAAACAATACCTGTTTGAAGCTGATTAAGGTAAGAAAATAATAATGCCGGAATCAGAATACCAAGGGTCATACGGAGGCCTTCATTCAGAAAACGTCCGTTTAAAAAGCGTTGATATGCCTGCATAGATTCCAAAATAAAAGTTAAAGAAAAGGCTGTGGCTGCTTTTTCAATATGCTAAATTATTGTTTTTCATCAAGATGAGGTGTTTTATACAGCTTTGCAAAAGCCTTAACCGAGTTTGGCACGGTTTTCCGATAATGGCACATGAAACTGAATAATTTCATTTGACAACAAAAACAATTCATAAACTAAATATTACGGTTATGAAAAACATTTTTTACATTTTCGCACTTATTACATTATTGGCCGCTTGTAAATCGAAATCATCTCCTGACCTGGAATCCAATAAGGACCTGATGATACTAACCGATCCCTCCATGAACGGCAACTACCTTTCAGATACGGGTGTGGTGGCTACTGCAGCCATGAGGAATAGTACAGTAACGCCTAATATGAATGGCAATACTTTTACAAAAAACACCCGCAGGTCGGGCGGGAGCAATGGCAGGGTTTATGGCTCATCCGTATCTTCCGGTGGAACTGCGTCTTCATCTGGTACCGGCTCAAATACCCGTACCAGTAAAAAAGGCATCAGTAAGGCAGCTAAAGGAGCCATTATTGGTGGCGTGGGCGGAGCCACCGTTGGTGCTGTTATAGGTAAAAATGGTAAAGGAGCCGTTATCGGCGGCGTTATTGGTGCAGCAGGTGGTTATATTATTGGCCGCAAACAGGATAAAAAAGACGGAAGGGTTCAATAAAAAATAGCCTCCATAACATAATTTAATAAAAACACCCATGTAATTTGCATGGGTGTTTTATTTTTATACATCAAAATCATTCCATCATGTCATGTAATTTTTCCATCCCTTTTTCGAATACAGCAGAAACTGTTTTAGATAAAGCCAAAACCACGGTAGAAGAACAGGGAGGTGTTTTTAAAGGCGATAGCAATGCAGGTGAATTCAGCCTGTCTGTTTTTGGGAACAATATTGCCGGGTCATATTCTGTAAACGGAGACCAGCTGGAAATTGTGATCAGCGACAAACCATTTTTTGTACCCTGCAATACGATAGAAGGCTATCTTAAAAGCAAGATCAGTTAATCCCTATAATCAACCTGGTTCTTACATTAAAAAGCTAAACCAAAAACCTAAAGCCGCTCCTGGAGCGGCTTTAGGTTTTTGGTTTTATCAGTTTATTTTAACCAGCTTAACAACCTTGCGGTTATTACCCTGTTTTACTTCTGCAAAATAAGTACCTCCCTGTAATTTCTTACCAACGCTTATTAACTGGCCAGGATTTGACTTCGTAACGATCTCCCTGGTTTTGCCGGTCATGTCGTAAACACGTACCTGAACCTGTTCGTTCGTTTCGCTGCTTACCTGCAGTTTGAAATCAGTAATGGCAGGATTAGGAGAAACTTCCACAGAGAAAGCAGGAGCTTTCAGATCTGTACTGGTAATTTCAACATTTCCACCCCTTGCGCCCGGAGCCGGAGCTGTACAGCTTGGGGTACAATCGCCCAGGAAGTCTCCATGAGCCAGGTGGGTGGCCACTGCATCTGCGTTGATGCAATTTGAGTTACAACCACTTCCCGTGCGATGACAAACCTTCACTTTCCAGATACCTGAACCAGTGTAGCAGCGTACATCCTTAGCGAACACTGGTGTAGTGCATTTTTCAATACAACCGTTCGCATCGGTGATCGTTGCAGTGATAACCGCATTGGCCATCAGTTTAACCGTTACACTGTAGGTTTGACCTGCCAGGAGGCTTACGGATGTGGATACCGGCACGGCGCCTGCTCCTGCACCCGGACATACATTGTTTACATTCGATGCTGTTCCGGCCCCGCCTACCCAGGTTTCATCCCCTGCTGCATCGGTTATATTACATTTCATCGCCCTGTCCATGCTGAATGAGATGGTGTAAGGACCCGTACCGCCGGTGGCTGATGCCGTGATCGTGGCTGTATTATCTGCACTGTACCCAAAGTAAATTTCCGGGTTACTGTTGCTGCAACTGGTAACGATCGCAGAGGGCTGACCAATGGTTACCGTTACATCAGCGGTACAACCCTCTCCGTCTGTTACGGTATAAGTGTGTATACCGGTAGTAGCTGTAAATGTTCCGGTGCCGCTGTAGGTACCATTACCTCCAACTGCTGTTACGGTTACCTGTGAGGTAGTTCCGTTACACAGTATCGGTGTGTAGGTTGCTGAAGCTACCAGGGCTGCACGCCTTGTTACCGTAAATGAGCAGGTAACCTGGTTGCCACCTGCATCGGTTGCACGGTAAGTAATGGTGGTTGTGCTGCCATTAGCAAATGTTGAACCCGGTGCCGGGCCCGCTATCTGTGTTACGGTTAAACCATAAGCACAGTTGTCGGTGGCAGTTGCCGGAGCCCATGTGGCCGTAGGCGTACAAGCACTCAATACAATATTTGAAGGACAACTGATCACAGGAGCAGTTATATCATCTATCACCACGGTTTGTGTGGTTGTTGACACGTTTCCGTTTCCATCATCAAAGGTCCAGTTTACAATATGTGTTCCCTGTGTTGTGTAGTACAATGGATCGGTAGTGGTACCGGCAATTGTTTTAACACACTCATCCTGTGCAGTGGCTAACGGCACTGTTACAGCGCACTCACCAGTTAAGGTGGCCAGTGTTGGAACAACCGGCGGCGTTACGTCGTCTACAATTACGGTTTGGTTAACTGTAGTAATGTTGCCGTTTCCATCATTGAAGCTCCAGTGTACAATAAAGATACCCTGGTCTATATATAACAGATCATCGCTTGTTGTACCTGTAATTGTACCAGCACAGTTGTCGGTGGTGGTTGGTACACTTACCTGGGCAAAACATTCTCCTGTAACAGTTGCTAACACCGGTGCAACAGGAGCTGTTACATCATCAATTACTACGGTTTGAACGGCAGTAGATATATTTCCATTACCATCATTGAAGCTCCAGTTCACTGTATAAGTGCCCTGGGCGGTATAAGTCAATGGATCGGTGGTAGATCCTGTAATAGCGCCTGCACAATTGTCGGTTGCAATTGGCGCAGTAACACTGGCAGAACATTCTGCATTTATTGCAGGTATTACCGGAACTACAGGAGCCGTAACATCATCCACGATCACGGTTTGAGTGGCAGTTGAAATATTACCGTTACCATCGTTAAAGCTCCAGGTGATAGTAAAGGTTCCCTGGCTGCTGTAAGTCAGCGGATCAGTAGTAGTACCTGTTACCGGACCCACGCAATTATCTGTTGCAACTGGTGCTGATACAGTAACTGAACATTCGCCTGTTGCGCTGGCAATGCTTGGAGCAACCGGTGCGGTTACATCATCCACGATCACGGTTTGTGTGGCGGTGGATATATTACCATTACCGTCATTAAAGGTCCATGTAATGGTATAAGCTCCCTGTGTTGTATAGCTTATTGGATCAGTGGTTGTTCCGGTTACGGTGCCCACACAATTATCTGTTGCAATGGGTGCGGTTACACTGGCTGAACATTCGCCGGTTACGGTTGAAATGCTTGGAGGAACCGGTGCGGTTACATCATCCACTACCACGGTTTGTGTGGCGGTAGATGTGTTGCCATTTCCATCATTGAAGCTCCAGTTCACTGTATAAGTACCCTGGACGGTATATAATGTTGGATCGGTGGTAGTACCTGTTACCGGACCCACGCAATTATCTGTTGCAATGGGTGCTGTTACACTGGCTGAACATTCGCCGGTTACGGTTGAAATCGTTGGAGCAACCGGTGCGGTTACATCATCCACTACCACGGTTTGTGTGGCGGTAGATGTGTTTCCGTTTCCATCATTGAAGTTCCAGTTTACGGTATAAGTACCCTGGACGGTATATGATGTTGGATCGGTGGTAGTACCTGTTACCGGACCCACGCAATTATCTGTTGCAATGGGTGCTGTTACACTGGCTGAACATTCGCCGGTTACGGTTGAAATGCTTGGAGGAACCGGTGCGGTTACATCATCCACTACCACGGTTTGTGTGGCGGTAGATGTGTTGCCATTTCCATCATTGAAGCTCCAGTTTACTGTATAAGTACCCTGGACGGTATATGATGTTGGATCGGTGGTAGTACCTGTTACCGGACCCACACAATTATCTGTTGCAACTGGTGCTGTTACACTGGCTGAACATTCGCCGGTTACGGTTGAAATGCTTGGAGCAACCGGTGCGGTTACATCATCCACTACCACGGTTTGTGTGGCGGTAGATGTGTTTCCGTTTCCATCATTGAAGTTCCAGTTTACGGTATAAGTACCCTGGACGGTATATGATGTTGGATCGGTGGTAGTACCTGTTACCGGACCCACACAATTATCTGTTGCAACTGGTGCAGTTACACTGGCTGAACATTCGCCGGTTACGGTTGGTATGCTTGGAGCAACCGGTGCGGTTACATCATCCACGATTACATTTTGATCGGCAGTAGTTGAGTTACCATTACCATCATTGAATGTCCATGTTACTACTGTGATTCCCTGTGTTGTTATTGGGAAGGCCGTTGTTGTTGTTCCGGTAATTGTACCTGCACAATTATCTGTAGTTGTCGGTGCAGTAGGTGTTCCGCTGCATTCTCCCACGTTAACATCTGCAAGTGTTGGCGTAACAGGCGGGGTAACGTCGTCAACGATTACATTTTGATCGGCAGTTGTTGAGTTACCATTGCCATCATCAAAAGTCCATGTTACTACTGTGATTCCCTGTGTTGTTATCGGGAAGGCCGTTGTTGTTGTTCCGGTAATTGTACCAGCACAATTATCTGTAGTTGTCGGTGCAGTAGGTGTTCCGCTGCATTCTCCCACGTTAACATCTGCAAGTGTTGGCGTAACAGGCGGGGTAACGTCGTCAACGATTACATTTTGATCGGCAGTTGTTGAGTTACCATTACCATCATTGAATGTCCATGTTACTACTGTGATTCCCTGTGTTGTTATTGGGAAGGCCGTTGTTGTTGTTCCGGTAATTGTACCTGCACAATTATCTGTAGTTGTCGGTGCAGTAGGTGTTCCGCTGCATTCTCCCACGTTAACATCTGCAAGTGTTGGCGTAACAGGCGGGGTAACGTCGTCAACGATTACATTTTGATCGGCAGTCGTTGAGTTACCATTGCCATCATCAAAAGTCCAGGTTACTACCGTGATTCCCTGTGTTGTTATCGGGAAGGCCGTTGTTGTTGTTCCGGTAATTGTACCTGCACAATTATCTGTAGTTGTCGGTGCAGTAGGTGTTCCGCTGCATTCTCCCACGTTAACATCTGCAAGCACTGGCGTAGCAGGTGCTGTTATATCATCCACGATCACCGTTTGGGTTTGAGTGGATGTGTTACCGTTGCCATCATCAAAGGTCCAGGTTACTACTGTAGTACTACCCTGTGTGGTTATCGGGAAGACCGTTGTTGTTGTTCCGGTAATTAAACCTGAACAATTATCTGTTGCAGTTGGTGCTGTTGCTGTTGCTGAGCACTCTCCGGTTACATTTGGTAAATTGGCCACATCAGGTACAGGGGCAAGGTTGTCAACAACAGTAACTGTAGCAGTACCCGTTGAAGTATTACCATTGATATCAGTTGCAGTTACTGTAACAACTGTACCAAAAGCATGCGCATCAAGGTTGGCAATATTATCAGTAGCATAAGAATCCCATTCTGTGACCAGAGTTGGGAAACCTGTTGCCCCGCTTGTTGCACTTACACCAGATATAATATTAGATTTGCGGCGCAATGTACGGTCGAGTGTTGAAAGTGCTCCACTTGTCCATGCCGTACCCGGATCTTCTCCTATACGGCCGAATATATCAATATTCACCGCAGCTTTAGCTAATGCAACAGCATCATCGCCGTTAAAGCTGATATTGCCGGATGTTTGATTTGCGAGTGAAAGGATGGAGGCATTTGCTGCTGGATTTGTAATTACAAAGGTACTGTTAGGGGCCAGCGTTCCGGTCAATACAGTATTTGAAGTGGGTGTAGTGGCACCATTGGCATATACCCTTATTGAATAACCCGAAAGGTTAACAGTTGCCTCTGTGCCATTGTATATTTCGATGGCTTTATTATTGGAGCTTCCCTCTGTATATTCTGAGATGATCAGGTCTGTTGCCGGAAGCACTACATCGGCACAAGTGAAGCTTAATGGTGAAGCGGTAAGTGATTGTACGCCACAGTTATCAGTGGCAGAAGCCACCGCGGATAAAGTAACACTTGCATTACCAGTTGCATCCAGGTTAACCGTTGTATTGCTTGTGGTAATAACCGGTGCAGCAATATCTGTAAGTACCACATTAAAGTTATAAGAAACAGTGCCACAAGAATTGCTGGCCGTTAAGCTCACATTGGTGCTGCCATTATTAAATGCAGCTCCGGAACCCGTACCTGCACCACTGCCTGTAGTGGCACCACTAAAAGAATAAGTATAGCTGATGGGCGCAGAACCGGTTGCAGAAAAATCGTATCCTACACTAAGAGCGCAGCCTGTTCCCACATTTCCAAAAATATTGGGTGCCGGGCTGGTTGCAATTGTTGGTGGGGCCGTTACGGTAAAGGTTGCTTTATAATTGGCACCGCCATTGTTTGAAAAATGCGTTGAAGGACAAATCCCGTTTGATGTATAGGTTGCCTCGGTATAAACTTCCAGTGTGTAGGTACCGGCTGCAAGCCCGGTTAATATATTTGCTGTGCCCGCAGTTGAACCCCATGTTTGATTAAGGCCACCACAAATTGACGCACCATCATCACTTATAAAACCAAGGCCAACCGGTAAGAAAGTACCAGACGGAGTGGCGCCAGTATAAACCCTGTAATAAAGGGTGTTTCCGGTAATATCATTAGGTGAACATTTGAAAACTTTGTTCTCACCACCATTTAAAACCAATGAACCGGTGTTAGAGCAGAAAGACCCCAGATTTGTTCCCTGCAGATCAGGGTTTCCGGTGGTAGCCTGCATATCGTAATAAGTACCGTTCACCACAGCATAGCTTTGATAAATTCCTGAACGGGTTGAATTATTTACTGTAAACGTTGCCTTATAATTTGCACCTCCATTATCAGATAAAAACATACCCGTTCCATCGCCAGTATAAGTGGCAGATGTGTAAACCTCAATTGTATAATTACCATCGCAAAGTCCACTTAAGAGATTCAGATTTGAAGTGGTATTGTACCATACCTGGTTTTGACAACCAGCGCCAGCTCCGCCAATATTGCTAACACCAACAAAGCCAATACTACTGCCATAGCTTCCTGTAGGGCTTCCTGTGGTATAGATGCGATACCAAATTTGGCCGTTCGTAATATCTAAAGAATTACATTTATAAACTTTTTGTTCGAACCCACTCAGCCTAAATACCTGGCTACTGTTAAACGTACCAAGGTTGGTGCCCTGAAAATCAGGATTACCGGTTGAAGCCTGTAAATCATAATATACATGAGAAGCGCCATAGTTCAATATGGCGTAGCTTTCAAAAATTCCGCCGTTGCTGATTGTACCGTATAAGATAAAGTGAAATCATCCACACTCAAGGCCATCATCGGCGCCGGGGATTAAAATCTTTCCAGCGGATATAGAAGCTGGCACCCGCCGGTATGGCGAAAGTGATCGTTTGTGGTGCTTTAACGGTACGGTTGCCCGCCAAATTACCGTCCAGTGGTGTACCGGAGGTTGTATTGGGAGAAGCAAAATCCAGCGCATCCAGCGCTGTCCATGTACCGGTATTTATGCTTGTAGCATTGGTGCTGTATTCAAAATCAAGTTTGTCAACCCGGTTGATATTACCATTTCTCCACTGTTCGCCGGTATAGCTAATAGTGACGGAAGTGATATTTTTTCCGGTATTATTTATAAAGCCTGCACCTATAAATGTGTTTAGACTCCCCGAAAGCAGGGAACCAAATGCCCGGTCGGTGCTTGCAGCCGAACCAAAGCTATAGGTGTTGCCCGAGTTATCGGAGCCAGTACCGGCTGCATAGGTTGTATTAGCGCTACTTCCAGTTTCAATAAAAGCCCAACCAGCAGGAACTATTGTATTAGCAGTTCCGCGTATTGGCAAGCGTATTAAAATCCTGGGTATAAGTTCCGCCTGTACCAGAAGTAAGGCTTACCTGGGCCAATGTTGTAAAACTAAAAAAGCAGATGATCAGCGTGGTAACCAGTCTGCTAAGTCGTGTAGAA
Source organism: uncultured Chitinophagaceae bacterium (assembly GCA_963754695.1). Classification (GTDB taxonomy): domain Bacteria; phylum Bacteroidota; class Bacteroidia; order Chitinophagales; family Chitinophagaceae; genus Ferruginibacter. Next base: position 229,459 of record CAVWGU010000009.1, on the reverse strand, counting down.
AGATTCATATGTGCAGTTTTAAATATCAAAAAAAATAGCAAAGGAGTATAGACCCCTGCAGGGATGTTTTTCTCAAACAAGAATAGAAAGGAAATTGGCTAAGGCCGGTTTAGGAAGGGAGGCAGATCAATCGGGCGTAAATGTAGTCGTAATATTTCTAATTTGCAATATTATATTACAAATTATTTTTTTCACTTACTTATTACTGCAAAAAAGCTGAAATTTTGTGGATAAGTTATAAAAAAAGCAGTGTATTTATTAGCTATTTCATTGGTTTCAAAGCCGATAATGCATATAGCAGCGGTATCTTGTTTCCAAATACCTTTACCCTGTATTTTCCCGGTTCAAATTCTTCCATCTGGTTCAGGCAGTTGTACGGTGAATAATTGTATTCTTTAAAAACAGTAAGCTGCAGGCCCTTACTCAATAAAGATTGTAATACTTCTGCAATGCTGTGGTTCCAGGTGATGGTGGTATTGTTGATGGCTGCATTTTTATCGGCATAAGTGCCCGGAATATTTTCTACAATGGGTTCATCTTTAAAATAATTGTATTCCACTTTTGTAAAATCGTTATCGTACATCCATACCACGGGATGAAATTCGGCAAATACAAATTTACCGCCGGGCTTTAGAAACTGCTCAATAATGCCCGCCCATTGATCCAGGTCGGGCAGCCAGCCAATGGTGCCATAGCTGGTAAAAACAATATCAAACTGCTCATTCAAATGCAGCGGAAGATCATAAATATTGCAGCAGATAAATTTAGTGCCGGTATTTAAAGAAGCTGCAAGCTCTGTTGCCTTTGCAATAGCAGCATCCGAAAGGTCCACCCCGGTTGCCGATTGCACCCATTCGGCTGAGGCTGATGGTATCCTGCCCAAAATGACATTGCAGGTGCAACACCGATTTTCCTTTTACATCGCCCAGCAGTTCCCCTTCAATTTCATTCAGGCTATTCTTGCCTGCCAAAAAAGAAGGCATATCGTAAAATGCTGAATCTATATGAACCGGTGTTTTTTGGTTCCAGGCTTCTTTGTTGAGTTCGATGTAGTTTTCCAAATCTTTTTTTCCAAAATTAATAGTTAGAGTCCAAAAAAGCTATGCCGAACTTAATTAAAACGTTTTATGCGCCTGAAATTATTGGCTATTAATGAGGGTATTTTTGCGGATCTTGGCGTTATTTCTTTGCGCAACTTAGCGATACATATCAGTGTCGCAAAGATACGCCAAGACATTTCGCAAAGCACACTAAGTTCCGCTCCTGGCAAGAGCTATTTCATTACTTATTACCATTTTATCAGCCTGGCATATTCCATTTCGTTGTTGTGATAGATCAGTTTGAGAACATAAACTGCATTGGGGAAACTTGAAATATCAATGGGTGTTGCTTCGCTTATAATTTTAAATGGATCTGATGTTCATTTGTACCAACCCCAAAATAAAAAAGCCGGGCTCACACCCGGCTTAATCTTACATCTAAAATCTTCAATCTTACTTCAGATTAGTATCCCATATCTCCCATTCCGCCCGGCGCACCGTGCATATGGGGTTCTTCTTTCTTAGGTTTATCGGCAATTACACATTCGGTGGTAAGCAGCATACCAGCAATAGAAGCGGCATTTTCTAATGCCACACGAGCAACCTTGGTTGGGTCTATAACACCAGCCTTAAACAGGTTTTCATATTCTTCTGTACGGGCATTAAAACCATAATCGCCCTTGCCTTCCCTGATCTTTTGTACCACAATGGAACCGTCGATTCCTGCATTGGCAGTAAGGATGCGCACGGGTTCTTCCAGTGCACGGCGCACAATGGCCATACCGGTTTGTTCATCGGCGATCTGGCCCTTCACTTTTGCATCGAGGCTGCTGATGGCACGTATAAAGGCCACACCACCACCCGGTACAATACCTTCTTCCACAGCTGCACGGGTAGCATGTAAAGCATCATCTACCCGGTCTTTCTTTTCCTTCATTTCCACTTCGGTGGCTGCGCCCACGTATAGTACAGCAACACCACCTGCCAATTTTGCCAGGCGTTCCTGCAGTTTTTCGCGGTCGTAATCGGAAGTGGTTGATTCGATCTGTGCTTTTATTTGATTCACCCTTGCAGTGATATCGGTTTTTTTGCCTTTACCACCAACAATGGTAGTATTGTCTTTATCAATGGTTACAGAAGTTGCCTGTCCGAGTGAAGAAATATCGGCTCCCTCCAGTTTGTGGCCCAGTTCTTCGCTGATAACCGTACCTGCAGTAAGAATAGCAATATCAGTAAGCATTTCTTTGCGGCGGTCGCCAAAGCCGGGGGCTTTTACAGCAGCCACTTTAATGGTACCACGCAATTTGTTCACTACGAGCGTGGCCAATGCTTCACCTTCGAGGTCTTCGGCAATGATAAGCAATGGACGACCCGTTTGGGCTACTTTCTCCAAAATATGGAGTATATCTTTCATGGCAGATATCTTCTTATCGTAAATAAGAATATAAGGGTTCTGCAGTTCCACCTCCATTTTTTCGCTGTTGGTAACAAAATAGGGACTTATATAACCACGGTCGAACTGCATACCTTCCACTACGTCTACCGTAGTATCGGTGCCTTTTGCTTCTTCCACGGTTATTACACCTTCTTTTCCTACTTTACCAAAAGCCTCGGCAATCAGTTTACCAATGGTTTCATCGTTGTTGGCCGAAATAGTGGCCACCTGCTGAATTTTTTTACTGTCGCTGCCTACGGTCTGGCTCTGGCTTCGCAGGTTTTCCACCACCAGGCTTACGGCTTTGTCGATCCCACGCTTCAGGTCCATCGGATTTGCACCTGCGGCTACCATTTTAAGGCCTTCGCTAATGATGCTTTGCGCAAGCACGGTAGCCGTGGTGGTACCATCGCCTGCCTGGTCGGCCGTTTTGCTGGCCACTTCTTTTACCATTTGTGCACCCATGTTTTCGATGGGGTCTTCCAGTTCAATTTCTTTTGCTACCGTAACACCATCCTTGGTTACCTGCGGTGCGCCAAATTTTTTATCGATCACCACATTGCGGCCTTTGGGGCCCAGGGTTACTTTAACGGCATTTGCCAGGGTATCTACCCCTTTTTTCATCTTGTTCCTCGCTTCGATATCGAAAAATATCATCTTACTCATAATATGATTTTTTGTGTTTTTACTTTTTGTTTTTTCCAGGCTTACCTGCTATGTTTCAGCTTCTTTATGCCGGTAAGCGCTGCTTTTGCCTGTTTAACGTTTTAATTTTCCCTTAGCCATCCTGGCCAGGGGAAGGGTTATTATACAATTGCCAAAATATCGCTCTCCCGCATGATCAGGTAATCATGGCCTTCGATACTTATTTCTGTACCGGCATATTTACCGTATAAAACCGTGTCGCCTGCCTTCACAGAAACGGGTTCATCTTTTTTGCCTGGTCCAGCAGCCAGCACGGTGCCACGCTGGGGTTTTTCCTTAGCTGTATCTGGAATAATAATACCACCGGCAGTTTTTTCTTCAGCCGCCGCTGGTTTCACAATTACCCTGTCGTGAAGCGGGGTAATACCTAACTTTTTAGCCATAACTCTTATTTTTTTAGATTATTTACAATTTAAGCCTTTAAAAAGGCAGGCAAAGCTAAACCAATTTTGTACCAAACCAAATAAAAGAATTACTGGCAGTTTTATGGAAAGTTCTGGCAGTTTAATTAAGTCATTGTAAGACAAAATTTCACAGTCTGGCAGGCGGTCTCAGCGTCTTTTTACAAGCTTTTTAGCCTGAAACAGCCGGTAAACCCTTAATTTTGCGGCTCATTTACTTCATCATTAATGATCAGCAGGAGAAATATAAGGGTTAAGGTGATGCAGACCTTGTACAGCATTGACAGTATGAACGGCGATGCCCAACCCGGCGAAGCGCTCAGTATCCTTACCAAAAAAATAGATCAGAGCAGGGCGGTTTTTACTTACCTTATCTATTTTATAACAGAAGTGGCACGGTATGCAGAAAAAGATGCCCGCCAAAAAGCCGGCAAACACCTGCCATCTGCCCAGGACCTTGCCATTAATACCAAACTCGCCGGCAATGAACTCCTTTGGAAAATACTGGAAGATAGCAGCTTTAAGGCCGCCGTTGCTGAAAACAACCTGGAACATAAGCTCGATACCGAACTGGTAAAAAAAACCTACCAGGTACTGGTGGGAACGCCTGAATACAAAGAATATATTGAAGAACAAAGCAGGGACAAGAAATCGGAAAAGCGGGTACTTGAATTTATTTTCAACAGCCTCCTCCTCCCCGATGAAAATTTCATCAACCATATGGAAGAAAGCTTCATTAACTGGGACGATGACGCAGAAATGATGCAGACCCTGGTGCTTAATTACCTAAATAAGCCGGCACCCGGTGTTTTTACCCAGATCATGAGCAAAGAAAAATGGGATTTTGCCAAAGACCTGCTGCAAACCGTACAGGATAAAGTGGCCCAAAGCCTGGAGCTGATAAAGCCCAAGCTTAAAAACTGGGATGCCGACCGTATAGCAGCGCTCGACCTGATACTGCTGCAGATGGGCGTTTGCGAATTCCTTTATTTTGATACCATTCCCACAAAAGTTACCATTAACGAATATATAGACCTGGCCAAAGACTACAGTACACCACAAAGCGGTCAGTTTGTAAACGGACTGTTGGATAATATCCATAAAGAGCTCAACGCTGCCAACAAAATTGAAAAACGAAATTTTAAAAACAGTACACTTTAAGATGAAGAAGAATTTTTTAATTGTTCCTGTATGGGGCGCCTTATTTTTATTAATTTCCTGCGATGTGCGTAAAAAAGACAAGATCGCCCAGAACCCTTCTGCCCGGCAGGAAGAACCCGTTATTAAAGACAGTACCAGCATTCAGCTGATCGATACTGTGTATAATTTCGGTAATGCAAAAGAAGGCGAAATTGTAGAATACAATTACCGTTTTAAAAACATCGGCAGCAAGCCGCTCATTATCGTAAAAGCATCTGCCAGCTGCGGCTGCACGGTGCCCGAAAAACCCGACCAGCCAATTCTGCCGGGCGAAACCGGTTTCATAAAAGTAAAATTCGACAGCAAAGGAAGGGTTGGCCATAACGATAAAAAAATCACCGTGATCTCCAACGCAAATCCGGCGTTTCCGGATATGATGCTTACCGGCGAAGTGCTGGCAGCCAATTAAACACAACCAGTTCCATTATTTAAACAAACGATTCATTTTTAAAAAACAACAATAAAGCAATGAACCCAATCTTATTACAATCGGCAGGTGCCAGCAGTATGACCACGCTCATCATGATGGGCGGTATGATACTCGTTTTCTATTTCTTCATGATCCGCCCACAGGCAAAAAAGGCAAAAGACCAAAAGAATTTTGTAAACAATATGCAAAAAGGCGATAAGATAGTGACCATTGCCGGCATACATGGAAAAATAAACAAGATGAACGACGATGGCACCATTGACCTGGAAACAAGCCCCGGCAGCTATATCAAAATAGAGAAGCACGCCATCAGTATGGAATGGACAAAAGCTGCAAATAAAGTAGCAGACACAAAATGATTATTTTAAATTTTGAATGTTGAATTAAGTTCAGCGCATGGAGGTTTTGTATAATTCAAAATTCAAAATTTATCATTTAAAATAATCCCCATGCTTCGAATCGGCTTAACATCCGGAATTGGCGCCGGCAAAACAACCGCTGCAAAAATATTTGAACTGCTGGGCGTTCCTGTTTATTATGCCGACGACCGGGCCAAACAAATGATGAATGAAGACGGGGAATTGAAAACGTCCATTATTCAAAATTTTGGCACGGCTGTTTATAAAGAAGGCCAGCTCGACCGCAAACTCCTCTCCTCCCTTGTATTTGGTAACAGCGAAAAAACGGCCCTCCTCAACTCCCTTGTACATCCGGCCACCATTGCCGATGCAGAAAAATGGATGCAACGGCAAACCAAACCCTATGCTATAAAAGAAGCCGCCCTTATTTTTGAAAGTGGGTCAGAAAAAAAACTCGATGCCGTCATCGGCGTATCGGCACCCTATGAACTCAGGTTGAAGCGTGCTATGGAACGTGACCATATGAGCGCCGAAGATGTAAAATCCCGCATGAACAGGCAAATGAATGAAGAAGAAAAAATGAACCGCTGCCGGTATGTACTGGTAAACGACGAACAGCAATTGCTGATTCCACAAGTGATAGAATTGCACAAAAAACTGCTTAAACAAGCGGCAAATGACCAGGGTTCACGCATGTAAAAAAAAACGCATGTAAATTGATAAATAAATCTCATTTCATTTCAGTTTCCAAATTTTATAATTTACTTTTGCCGGTGGTTGAAACTTCTGAAAATTAGCCTTTTTACGGCCGGCGATCCTCTTAATCACATCATCCATTAAAAATCAAAGCCACCCCTGATAAAAGCACAAAAAATGAGGGTCTTATAAGAAAATCTAACACAAACTAAAAGAAGCCCGCACAACACTTCACTAATCTTTTATAACCACCCGATATGTTTACCGAATTTGTTCTAAAACCTTTTATTGCCAGTAATAACAACCATGGCGCCAGTAATGCTTTTTGTATAAATGAAAAATTTTACACTTATCATGATTTAACCCGTCATATAAATTCAATAAGGAAGGCTTTGCAACAGGTAAATATTACAAGTAAAAATATAGGCCTCGTAGCTAATGATGATATCCATACCTATGCCTCTATATTTGCCCTATGGATGGAAGGTCTTGCGTATGTTCCCCTGCATCCCCTTCAACCTATTGACAGGAGCGCTGAAATAATAGAGCAGGCTGAAATTGAATGGATCATCGACTCAGGCAGGGATACTGCATTCGGTTCGTATAATGTTATTAAAAGTACTATGCTGGAACCCGCAGCTGATGCTGTACTGGAACCAACAGCTGCTTCTGAAAATGACCTGGCGTATATTTTGTTTACATCCGGCAGTACAGGAAAACCCAAAGGGGTGCCCATAATGCGCAGCAATGTGGGGGCTTTTATGAAGTCATTTTTAAAAGCCGGATTTGTGCTGAGCGAAAATGACCGTTGCCTTCAGTGCTTCGACCTCACTTTTGATGTATCTGTGCAATCCTTCCTGGTACCGCTCACCCATGGTGCCTGTGTGTATACAATACCCCACGATCAGATCAAGTACAGTTATGTGTTTGGCCTGATGGACGACCATCAACTTAGCTTTGGCGTGATGGCGCCCTCCATGATACGATTTCTTCGTCCGTACTTCGATGAAATTAACTGCCCTTCCATGCGCTATTGCATCCTTACAGCCGAAGCCTCACCGGCCGACCTGGTGGCAGAATGGTCGAGATGCATTCCGAATGCTGAAATTTTTGATTATTACGGGCCCACAGAAGCAACGATTTACTGCACCTACTACAAGTGTCCGCCAGATAAAAATTATAAACACTTAAACGGCCTGCTTTCGATCGGGAAGCCAATGGATGGAATGACAGCCGTTATTTTAGATGAGCAAAAAAAGGAACTTGGGAAAAACGAGAAAGGCGAATTGTGTATTGCAGGAGACCAACTAACTGGTGGCTATTGGAAAAACCCGGAAAAAAATGCAGAAAGTTTTTTTAATATGGTTGTTAATGGAAAAGAAACGCGTTTTTATAAAACCGGCGACCTGTGTTATATGGATGACGATGGCGATATTATGTATTCGGGAAGAATTGATTTCCAGGTAAAGATACAGGGGTACCGGATCGAATTGGGTGAGATAGAGCACCATTCCAGGGCATGTAACGGGGGCGGAAATGCCATCGCAATCCCATTTGAAAATAATACCGGAAACACAGAATTAGCCCTGTTTATAGAAGGGAATGCCACCAGGCCCGATGCCATAACAACTTATCTGAAAACCAAGTTGCCCAACTATATGATCCCGGGTAAAATATTAAATATTGATACCTTGCCCTTAAATACGAATGGCAAAATTGACAGGAAAAAGTTAAAAGAACTTTTATAAAATACCAGTATGGGCGAATTTAATTACAGGAAAGCAACCCGTGAAGACATCTATTTTTTGGTGGACACTATAATTGAAGCCGAAAAAAGTGGTACCGATACTTTATCGTATGCTACCGTTTTTGGCCTTAGTGAAGCAGACACAAAAAAATACCTGGCTCAAATGCTTGAAGAAGAAGTGGATGGCTGTGAGCTTTCGATATCCAGTTTTTTGCTTGCAGAAAAAGACCGGCAGATTGCTGCCGCTATTTCGAGTTGGGTTGAAAACGCCGAAGGCATGCCCTCTGCTGTTCTAAAAGGTAATTTGCTGGGATATACGTTACCAGCGGAAAATATTAAGCGGGCAAAAGAACTCAGCCAGCTCTTAAAGGAAATACATATTGAAAATACACCCGGTGCTTTGCAGTTGGGGCTGGTATATGTAGCAGCTTCTTTCAGGGGGCAAAACCTTGTGTTGGAACTTATTGAAAAACAGATACAGGACAGCCTGCAGGCTACCCCGGGCATAAATGATATGTTTGTACAGGTATTTGGAAATAATCTGCCCGCCATAAGGGCGTATGAAAAAGCGGGATTTGAAACGGTGCTGGAAAAAACAGCAGTATCCCCTAACATTACAGACTATTTACCATCCACAAAGAAAATACTGATGAAAAGAAAATTAGTCAATTCATAAAAAATAAAAGATGGAAAGAACAGAAATCATAAACAAACTAACCCCGGTATTCAGATCTGTTTTCAGCAATGAAACACTTGAAGTTACGGAGACCCTCACCGCTAATGATGTGGCTAATTGGGATTCGCTTTCACATATGCTGCTCATTACCGAGGTTGAAAATACTTTTTCTATAAAATTCAAACTGAAAGAACTTAATAAAATGCACAATACCGGCGACATGATCGATCTGATAGCCGGCAAATTATGAACCGATGGTTTTTACCTCTTTTAATTTTCTTATTTTTTTCCCGGCAGTAGTATTACTTTACTACATGATCCCCGTGAGGTTCAGGTGGTTACTTTTACTGCTGGCAAGTTATTTTCTGTATATAAACATAAAACCATTATATGCTTTATTACTTGCGGCCGTAACCGTTTCGACTTACATTTTTACGCGGCTGATAGACAGCACGCCCCACGACCGCATTAAAAAAAGATATATGGTGATAAACATTATACTTGTTTTATTGCCTTTGTTTTTCTTTAAATACTTCAGCGCAATCAACAGCGGCCTCATCGGTATCCTGGAACAGGCCGGTGCCCGGTGGCCCCTTCCCGAAATAAAACTTTTACTGCCTGTTGGCATATCTTTTTACACGTTTGTAGCAATTGGTTATACGATTGATGTATATAATGAAGACGTAAAAGCAGAAAAACATCTCGGTTATACTGCGGTTTTTATCTCATTTTTCCCCCTTATACTTTCAGGGCCTATTGAGCGGGCACGAAACCTGCTTCCGCAGATCAATTCAGCTAAGGACGCATCTTACAGTATGCTTACAAAAGGCCTGAAGCTTATGTTATGGGGATACTTTATGAAACTGGTGGTGGCCGACAGGTTGGGCACTTATGTAGATGCTATTTATAATAACCTCGCTTTTCACAATGGGACCTCCGTACTGCTTGCAACGATATTATACCCTTTCCAGGTTTACAGCGATCTGGGAGGTTATTCCTTAATTGCCATAGGCGCTGCAAAGATCATGGGAATAAACGTTATAGATAACTTTAAACGCCCATTTTTTGCCACTTCAATGGCCGAATTCTGGAGGCGTTGGCATATTTCCCTGATTTCATGGTTAACAGATTATGTATACACACCTTTATCTTTCAGTTTTCGGAAATATAAAACCTGGGGCATTGTAATTGCCCTGATGATTACATTTATTATTAGCGGTATTTGGCATGGCGCTGCCGTTACTTTCATCATTTGGGGACTTATGCAAGGCATCTTTGTAAGTGCAGAAGCATTAATGGTAAAGCAAAAGACCTTGTTTGAAAAAAAATACAACCTTACTAAAAAGGGTTTATATGTTTTCGCCGGCTGTTTGTTAACCTTTATATTATTTGCGTCGTCGCAAATATTTGCACGGGCCCCCAATACGGAAACAGCCCTGACCGTATACAGGAAGATCTTTAGCTTTTCGGGTCCGCTCTTTATTGGAGCCCCTTCCGTATTGATTTTTTGTGGCCTGGGTCTTTTTATGCTCCTTTTCAAGGATTTTACAGATGAATATATGCCTTCAAAATTTCAATTTTTTGAAAGCAGGTACAAGCCGGTAAGGATTTTTTCATACAGCATTATAATACTGATTATATTGCTGATGGGCGTATTTGACAGTTCAGAATTTATTTACTTTCAGTTTTAGTAGACATATGATGTTAAAAAAGTTGTTTATAAATATCAGCCTGGTGGCCTTAACGGTATTTGCCCTTGATTTTACAGTGGGCAAGTTGTTGCGCCATTTTTATTTCTCCGAACTATCCGGCCCGCACCAACGCACGACTTACACAATGGAACAAACAAAAGCTGATATATTGATCTTTGGCTCCTCCCGTGCAAACCATCATTATATTCCGCAAATTTTTGAAGATTCCTTTAAGCTAACCTGCTACAATACCGGAAGGGATGCAAATGGCATTTTCTTCCAGGAGGCCATGTTAAGGTCTATCTTAAAAAGATATACCCCAAAAATGATCGTACTTGATTTTTCAGGCGGTTTTGGCATATCCAATGACTCTTATGATAATATTTCCTCCCTTTTGCCCTATTATGACGATCATCCGGAAATTCGCAATATCGTTGAGATGAAAAGCGATTTTGAAAAAGTAAAATTGCTCTCTGAAATTTATCCTTACAATTCGCAGATACTGACGATCGCTATCGGGAATTTAGAACTGAACCGAAAAAGGAATGAAGATGTAAAAGGATATGTAGCCCTGTACAACAAAATACCGGCAAACATCGGTATTGCCGACACCCCTTCCATACCACGCCTGGAGCCAGATACAAATAAAATTAATGCCATGTTATCGTTTGTACGGCAGGCTAAAGCGTCGGGATCGAAGCTTTATGTGGTTTATTCTCCGTATTATCAGAATTATTCCTATGACCCGGATATTGCCCTGTGTGCAGAAATATGCAGGAAAAACAATATACCTTTTCTTGATTTTTCGGCCGACCGGCAGTTCATAAAAAACAATGCCCTGTTTCACGATGAGGTACATCTCAATGACAGCGGTGCAAGGGTTTTTACCCAAAGGCTGATTCGAACTATCCGGAATAATTAGGCTTCCTAAAGAATGGCTATGAACCTGCAGTAGCCCATTTTATGAATCGCCCTTTAACCTCAGCCTGCCGGAATGCAAATCAGCCTTTAAACTTACCTACTATCGTATACCAGCCTGATCAGGTATATTTTTCAGGTTCTTCCAATAAAAACACAACTTTTTGTATCCTGGTTCCGTTACTTGTATAAACAGTTATCCCCGCCCTGTTTATAATTTTAACAGGTTTGAAACAGCATTCATTCCGAAATTGAAGTCCTAAACGTAAAATCAGCACTTGGAAGATAACAGGGAAATATCAGCCTTATTCCGCCTCATAGACGATCCCGACCACGACGTGTATGATACTGTAAGCGAAAAGATCATTTCTTTTGGCAAAGATATTATACCGCACCTGGAGCAGCTTTGGGAAAAGATAGAGAATGAAGAAACGCAGGAACGGATTGAAATGCTTATTCACCGGGTGCATTTCCGCGACCTTACCAGCGATTTCATAAAGTGGAAAGATGATGATGCCAGCCTGATCAACGGCGCCCTGCTGGTGGCCCGCTACAACTATCCCGACATGCAGCCCATCACCGTACTGCAGGAAATTGAAAAGATAAGACGCAATACCTGGCTCGAACTTAACAGCTACCTCACCCCTATTGAGCAGATTAACGTAGTAAACAGTATTTTTTTTAATTATTACAAACAAAAAGGGGTGGAAATAAGTTACGATAACCCCGACCCCTTCCTCATCAATAAAACCATTGAAACTAAAAAAGGAAATGCCCTGGGGAATGGTATTACCTACCTGATACTTTGCGAACTGCTCGACATCCCGGTAAAAGCCATCAACATACCCAGGCAATTCCTGCTGGCTTATTTCGACAGCAGCTATGAAGCCTTTAATCCCAAAGGGCACGGATCTGAACAGATAAAATTTTACATTGATGCGCTCAACGGGCAGATGTATTCCCAGAAAGATATTGAGAATTACTTTAAGAAACTGGCTGTTCACCCGGCCTCTTCTTATTTCCGCCCAAAAAAGAATAAAAAAGTGATCCAGTTTTTACTCGAGGAACTGGCAAAATGTTTTGATAATGAGCGGAACCGCTATAAAATGGAAGAACTGCTTTTACTGGCAGCCATGCTCGAAGAATAAAATATGATAACCTGGAACGATTTTGAAAAGATAGATATCCGGGCAGGCACCATTTTAGCTGCCGAAGACTTTCCCCATGCACGCAAACCCGCTTACCGCCTACGCATAGATTTTGGACCGCTGGGTATCAAACAATCATCGGCACAATTGACCAACCTCTATAAAAAAGAAGAACTTCTGGGCCTGCAGGTGCTGGCTGTGGTCAATTTTCCGCCAAAGCAAATCGCCAATTTTTTCAGCGAATGCCTGGTGCTGGGCGTTTACAATCAAAACAATGATGTAGTGCTGCTGCAACCGCAACAAAAGGTTGAAAACGGGAATAAGGTTGGTTAGGCCTAATTACAGCCCTGCCTTCGCCGGGTGTCGATCAGGTACTGGATCTTCCAGCCTTCGGCAGTTTTAATGAGCTGAAACGAGTTAACCCCGCAATGGCTGAATTTCCCTTTGTAATAAAATGTATAGGGTGTCCAGGCAATGGCAAGCGGCCCGTCTATCCGCAGTACATCAAACTGTATTTGCTCATCTGCATCTCCTTTTTGTTCTTTAGCTATAAATGATACAAATGCATCCACCGCTTCGTTACGGATAGCTATTTTGCCTTCCTTATTTCTTACAATGGTTTGCAGCAGGGCACTGTCGGCAAAGCAGGAACGGAGCAGGGCCGTATCGGCATTTTTCATGGCTGTAAACAGGTTATTAACCGTGGTTCTTACACTGTCTTCGGGAGTTTGTGCCAACGCCGTTACGGATGTTATTGAAATGATAAACATCCCTAAAAATTTGCTGTAAAAGGCTTTTTTGCTCATTTTGGTTACATTCTTGTTTTAAAGTATAGAAAATAAAGTTAATGAAGCCTTTTCAGCGTGTTGCTACCGTTTGTGTATTTGCCATTTTATTGTTTAGCTGCAGCAGAAAAACCACTCCTTCCGGAAGCGGCAGTGCGAGCACCGGCGTTGTGAAAGAAGATGCTGCCGTAAAGAAAACAACGGCATCGCCTGTTTTAAAAAAAGTAAAAACACCTGTACCAAAAGTGATCAGCCTGAACGATGCCGCCGCCCGAAAATCTGCTGATGGCAGGCTATATTACGACCTCGAAGGACGGCGGTACTGGAAAAACTACAAAGACGGGAAATACTATCTTTTTAATAAGCATATGTATGGTAATCCCGACTTCAAACCTCAGTAACCCGGTCATTTTTACACATTTATGTCAATCAAGGGCCTTTCTGCTTAATTATTTGCGAAAATGAGGGTATATTTGAATTTTAGATAAAAAAATTGAATTTCTTTTAGCCAAATGACCTGCCTAATAGCTGATGATAACGAACTGGCGTTGATAACGCTGAAGAATCTTGTATCGCAAGTTCCGGAACTGGAACTGGTTTCCATATGCAGAGATTCTATGGAAGCATTTGAATACCTTAAATCAAATACGGTAGACCTTGCCATACTGGATGTGGAAATGCCGGGTATGACGGGTGTGGAACTTATTAAAGCTCTGCAAAACAAACCTGCCGTTATCCTTTCCACAGCCAACCCGCAGTATGCTGCCGATGCATTTGACCTCGATGTGGTGGATTATATCATAAAACCGGTTTCGCTGCCAAGGCTGCTTAAGTCTATTGAAAAAGCTAAAAAATTCATTAAAGGCGATACCAGAAAGCAGGAAGATAAACCTGCACCCGGCACCCTGTTCATTAAAGAAAAAGGGGTATTGAAAAAACTTAACATGCTCGATGCATATTATGTGGAGGCTATGGGCGACTATGTAAAAGTGCATTTTGAAGATAAATGGGAAATTGTAAACTCTACGGTAAAAGATATGGAGGAAAAATATGGCCATATCTTCATCCGGACTCACAGAAGTTACCTGGCGCAGCTTAAAAAAATTGAAAAGATAGACGACGGTGCCGTGTACGCAGGTAAATTTAAAGTGCCACTCACAGAATCATTCCGCAAAAAAGTGATTGAAAGCCTCGATCTTATTTAAGCCGCATTTCCCCACCCTTTGAAACCCTAATAACCTAATACTGAATAAATTAATGGACAAGCAGTTCACAAAAATGCCAAGGCTGCCCTTTCTGTTTATAGCAGGGCTTTCTATTGGCCTTATACTTATTATTCTTTTTACCACCAACCTGGCCGATAAGAGCATCAGCCAGCTAAAACTGAGCAGCCAGGAAGCAGTAAGGGTTTTTAAGGGCAACCAACTGCTCGACGGGGTCATCAACAATATTTTTATCGCCGAAAATGCCTTGCAAAACAAAGACAGCAGTTTTGCTGTTGCAGATACGGTTTACAACATAGTTGAGCAGAATACGGCACTCCGGAAGCTTTTTACAGGAACAGAGGTGGAAGCGGCCACCAATGATTTTACCGCCCTGGTTGACAAACAAGTGCTGCATTTTAAAAGCAGACCAACGCCTGCAGATACGGCGCTTAAAAATCAGCAATCGGCTACCATCTTTGTGGCTGCCATTGACCTGGAAGAAAAATACGGTCAATACCTCGAAAAAAATATTTCAGGAAATGAAAAGCTGGCCGCAAAGGTCTTAAGGCTGGATGTACTGCTCACCATATTGATCATTGTTACCATTGCTACCCTGGCCACCATTATCATAGCTTACCTCTTGCGGAATATCAGGCTTATTAAAGCGGTACAGCAGCAACGGGCCGAAATTGAGAAGGCCGCCAGCATCAAAGAACAGTTTTTGGCCAATATGAGCCACGAAATACGTACGCCTATCAACTCTGTTATTGGCTTTACCAACCTGCTGCAAAAGACCGAACTTGATATGCAGCAGGAAGCATTTGTAAACATTATCCGTACAGCCGGCGATAACCTGCTTTCCATTGTAAATGATATTCTCGACATTTCGAAGATAGAAGCGGGTATGCTTCATTTTCAAAAAAGCAGTTTTTCCATCATGGAAACCTGTTACCAGGTGGAAACCATGCTCTACCAGCGGGCCAATGAAAAAGACCTGGAAATACATACCATTGTGGATACATCGGTGCCGGAAATTGTACTGGGCGATAAAGAAAGGTTATTGCAGATACTTATCAACCTTACCACCAATGCCATAAAATTTACCGACAAAGGCCATATCAGCATCAATGTAAAAGCAACCGAACTTTCCGACAGCAGTGTTACCCTCAGGTTTGCCGTAACAGACACCGGCATTGGCATTCCTCCAGATAAACTTAGCAGCATCTTCCAGCGTTTTGAACAGGCAGAAGCTGACACTACCAGGAAATACGGCGGCACAGGCCTTGGCCTTTCCATTGTAAAAAACCTTGTGGAAATGCAGGGTGGCAATATGGGTGTAATAAGCGAGCCCGGCAAAGGCTCCGAATTTTATTTTACCATCACTTACGGCATTGGCAATGAACTCAAGGGCGACCTGCATTCCGAATATCAAAACAACAGCATCTCCGCATCTGCAGCAAACAGCAATAACCTTTCAAGAATGAAAGTGCTGGCAGCCGAGGACAACAAAATGAACCAGCTCCTGCTTACGATGCTGCTGGAACAATGGAAAATAAACCTGGATATAGTTGAAAATGGTGAACTGGTACTGGAAAAACTGGCTACAGCCAATTATGATCTTGTGCTGATGGATATACAGATGCCCATCATGGACGGATACACTGCCGTAAAGAAAATTCGCAGCGAACTAAAAAGTAATATTCCTGTGGTGGCCATGACAGCCAATGTACTTCCCGGTGAAAAAGAAAAATGCCTCGAGGCCGGAATGAACGGTTATATTTCAAAACCGATCAATGAACCTGAGTTGTACAGCCTCCTGGTATTCCACAGCAGCAATGCAGGTAAACTGGAACTGACCGAAACACCAACTGTCGAAGATCCTAATAAGTATGTGAGCGAAAAATACCTTTACAGGATATTCAATGGTAATAAAGAGCATGTGGCTGAATTACTCGGGCAATTGATCATTCAATATAAGAGCGAGGTGGAAAGGTTGGGAAAACAGATAGAAACTGAGGATTTAACCGGGGCCAAACGCACCATACACAGTATGAAAACTACCGTGAGCTCGGTAAAGAGGAGTTCACCCCTGATGCAGCAACTGCTGGCAATGGAAAATACCAGCAACAATGAATCGGGCTGGAATATCATCCGGTATAATTATGATGTTTTGGTTAAAACAATGGATGAACTGGTTGATGAAGCAAAACAAATCATAAACAAAAAAGAAAATTCAGAGAGTATTTAATGTACAACCCGCAGAAAAATAATACCATTCAACCCGGCACAGGCAATACAGTTAACCGCAAAGCGTTTTTTGTAGTGTTGGTGATATGGGCTGTTACCCTGCTGGGGGCAATATTTGTTTACGTTAAAAACAAACAGATGTCTAAACTCTCTGCCTTTGTAAGCGATTACGAATTGAAAGATGCCGGCACACAACAAAGCGGGCAGCAAGGGAATGAAGAACAGGCGTTGCTTTTTGTAAAATACCCCAATAAAAAACTGATCCTTACAAAATACACAGGCCTGAGTAAAAAAACCATTGCCAATATAACTATTGAAAGAAAGGATGGACCCGTAATTATAAGTAAGCCCAAAAAGCAACTCGTTAAACCTAATCCCGATTTTTATATTAAACGTGCACCAAAATGACAATGAAAATTTTATTTACACTAAGATCGGTCAGCCTGCTTTACCTGGCAAGCCTGATGGTATCCTGTATGGCTGGCAAACGTACAATGGTTAAAAAACTGGTAGCCAGAACGGATATGATGATCAGGGAAGAATCGGCCAGCATTGCCAGTTTGGGCAATAAGAAAGACAGTGCATTTTACAGTGAAAGAATTGATTCAACCATCAGTAACAGGATCTCTGCCCGGCTGATTTCACTCATGTACCCGCTCGATTCTGCAAAACAGGAAAGCGGTTACCTTTCTGAAGTATTGAAAAACAAAAAAGAATTCAGGAAACAATATAAGAACAGCTTGCCTGCAAAAATCAATTACCTGGAAGATTTTTATAAAAAAAGAAATGTCAGGTTGTATAAAGTACAGGTGATAAACAAGGCAATAGAAATTTCAGATAAAGAACAGTTTGAACTGGCCCCATTTTTTGGACCCGGAAAATTTGTTATTCCCAATGAAAGCTATAACGAGGCGATTACAATTTTTTCGCCAATTATTGACTCCGTTGTAAAATTTGGCAACCTGTACGATAGCATTCCGAATACGGTCACCATTGTGGTAAATGGTTATGCAGATGGTACGGGCATTGGACAGGGTTCAGCATTGGAAAAAATGCTCCTGGGGTATCTCAATACCTCATCTGCTCCAAAAGAAGAATTAAACCGGGCAATTTCCGAACTAAGGGCAAAACAAATCACCATGCTGCTCACAGAAAAAGTCCTATTAACCAAATGGAAAGTATTTAAGAACCCTCAAAATATTTCCTGGAACTTTTTTGGCTATGGCCAGGGTGAAACACATCCTACAAAATCGATCACCGATTATATTGCCAACGACCCAAGGCGTCGTATCGTATTGATTTACTGGATAGTATTGCCAGATTAGTTTTATTTAATTTCAGTTGATTATACAGCATTCAAACCGGGTTCAACCCCGGTTTTTCTCGTTTGGCGATAAAAAACCCCCTTTTGGCAGTAAAATTACCGGCCTTAACGAAAGGTACTTGCACGCACAATTTATAGGGATTACTTTTACATTGTCATTAGAGATTAAAGCGAGAAATAGAGAGCCGTTTTAACAAATCCATCCAAGATCCTGAATCAACCGGTTTAAACCGGGAAAAACACAGTAGCCTTTTTCATACTTTGTGAAACTTGTCCAGAATCCTTAAAAAACAAACGTCCTGAAACCCAATGGAAAAGGCTATTTTTTTTGAAATTACTGTAACGAAAGTCTTTAACAAAGACAGCAGTTACTAAACGATATAGAACCCTGTTTTACCCTGAACCCTGAAAATCCGGCCTTATTGAGCCCTGTTTAACTCAAAGAAAGAAAACTAACAAAAGCCCTTAGCCCGGGCTTTTTTCTTTTTGGGAAAAGTCATCAGTTCAATACAGGTAAAAAAGATCTTTTGCTTTAACCGCATTTACCCCGCTGAAAAAAGAAGGGGCCGTGCATCCGGTTTGTGCATGGATACCCGAAGTGCAGGATAAGGATGCCTATAAAATAATTAAAGTAAACTTTCTCCTACCAAACCAATAAATAATCAACTGCCATAGGCTCGCTGAATTTTCAGCAATTTCTTTCTCTTAAAACAAAACAGGCTGCCGGAGCAGCCTGTTTATCAGAAATCTATTTTAAATGACGTTATAACCCGCCGTAAGGCATTTCCTGCTTTTGGCGCAGGCTGCGGAGCGATGGGTCCATTTCAATGGCTTTGTCGCACATTTTCTCCCCTTTTTCTTTTGGTCCTTTCTTCAGGAAGCAAAGACCGGCCTGGTAGAGTGCTTTAGCATCGTTATTATCTATTTCCATTAATTTTTGGCAGTACATGAGCGAACGGTCGTATTGCTTATACTGATAGAGCATTTCGGCCATATCTCTTAACAGGTCCTTATTGCCCGGTTTCTTTTTCCAAACACCCACCAGTAAAGCTTCTCCCCTGTCGTATTCACCAGCACTCAGGCAGGCATAACCCAGGTTCTCGTTGAAATCGTTTGATTGAGTATACCCTTTCTCACCCGCTTTTGTAAAATAAGTAACGGCTTTTTTGTAGGCTCCCACATTGTAGCTGAGTAAACCCAGTTCGTACATCCAATTGGCATTGGCGCCGGGCATATTGGCCGCTTTTTCGTAATAAGGCATGGCTTTTTCGTATACTTCCATATCAAGATAGCTGCGCCCGATCGTGTACACCGCTTCTGCATCGGCAGGATTTACCTCTATAGCATATTCCAGGTTTTTGATGGCTTCTGCATAGTCTTCCTTGCGGTAATAACACATCCCCTTTATGCGGGCTGCATTGTTGCAGTTTTTACATTTATCGGCAAATACGATGGCCTTATCAAACTGGCGGAAATTATAATATAACTCAGTTAATTCCTTTACCGCCTCAATATTTTCAGGCTGTAATTTGTACACTTTTTCAAAATGCCTTAACGCAAGATTGATATTGCGCATTTGCTGCGCTGCATAAGCATTTTCGAGGTATGCCGGAGCGAAAGCCTGGTCAAAGTCAATGGCTTTGTCGAACGCCCTGCTGGCCACTAAAAAATGGCCTGCATTCTTTTCTTCTACTCCTTTGTTGTAGTAAAATTTTGCGCTATCGGGATTTTGGGCCCAACTGCACATGCTGGCAGCAGCCAGAAAAATGGTGATAATCTGGTTTTTCATAATAAGTTGTTAGCATATTGAAGCAAATACTATTCCATTTACTTCAATACTATAGCTGCTAACGGTGGAATGTTAAGATTTATTTCGCTGATCCTCTTCTTTTTATCAACATCTTTCCCGTTTATATGAGGGTTCATATACTTTCCACTGCCCCAATACTTTAGGTCATCGCTGTTGAAGAGCTCTTTCCAGGCCGGTTTGCCCTTTACCTGTAATGCAAAATTTTCTTTAGGAAAATTGGTCACATTCATTACAATCAGCAGGTCGTTTGCCCTGCTTTTTCCCTTTCTTTTGAAGGCAATGATCCCTTCCTGGCGATGATCAAGGGAAACCCATTCAAATCCTTTCCGATTAAACTGGTAATCATACATGGCGGGTTCTGTACGCAGCAGGTAATTAAGCGCACGCACACATTCCTGCAGTTTATTATGGCTATCGTGTTGAAGCAGTTCCCAGTCGAGTTCGCTTTTATAATTCCATTCGCTTGTTTGGCCAAACTCGTTTCCCATAAACAACAGTTTGGCGCCCGGATGTGTAAACATCCAGCTGTATAACAGGCGCAGGTTGGCAAATTGCTCCCATTCATTTCCGGGCATTTTATAGATCATGGGGCTTTTGCCGTGCACAACTTCATCATGACTGAGCGGAAGCATGAAGTTTTCATCATAAAAATACATGAGACTGAAGCTGAAATCATCCTGTGCTTCGGGCCGGTCCCTTGGCTGCTTTTTAAAATAGCGGAATATATCATGCATCCAGCCCATCATCCATTTCATTCCAAAACCAAAGCCCATTTTGTCGGCAGGCATGGTAATCCCGGGCCAGTCGCTGGCCTCTTCGGCAATGGTTTGCACATCCGGAAAATCGCGGTAGATCGTGCGGTTCATTTCACGGAGGAAGGTTATGGCCTCAATATTTTCATTTCCACCGTACTGGTTAGGTTCCCATTCGCCTTCCTTTCGGCTGAAATCCAGCCGGATGATGGAATTTACTGCATCCACCCTTAAGCCGTCGGCATGAAACTTATTGCACCAGAAATGGGCGCTGCTGATAAGGAATGAACGCACTTCTCCCCTTGAATAATTAAAAATATAACTGCTCCAGTCCTGGTGAAATCCTTTGCGGCTGTCTTCATATTCGTACGTACCCGAACCATCAAAGCGGTACAGGCCATGTGCATCATTTGGAAAATGGGAAGGTACCCAATCAAGTATCACGCCAATCCCGTTTTGATGAAGCACATCCACCAGGTACATGAAATCTTCTGGCACACCAAAGCGGGAAGTGGCGGCAAAATAACCTGTACCCTGGTAACCCCAGCTACCGTCGTACGGAAATTCCATTACAGGCATGAATTCCACATGCGTAAAACCCATTGCCTTTACATACGGCACAAGTCTTTCCCTTATTTCATGATAACTGTTAAAGAGGTTCTCATTATCCTTTTCGGAACGCATCCAGCTTCCAAGATGCACTTCATAAACACTCCAGGGTGCATTGAGTGCATTGTTTTTTTTGCGTGTCTTCATCCACTCATCGTCGCCCCATTTCATCTGCAGGTTCCTGGTAATGGAAGCGGTGCCTGGTCTTAGTTCGTTGAAAAAAGAGAATGGATCTGCTTTCAGGAACTCCTCTCCACTAAGGCCTGTAATGCAGAATTTATATAAGGCCCCTTCGGGCAGGCGGGGTATAAAGCCTTCCCATATACCGGAATGATCGAGCCGTACAAACAGCGGATGCAGTTGTTTTTTCCAGCCATTGAACTCGCCCACCACCGAAACCGCAGTGGCATTGGGCGCCCATACGGCAAAATAATACCCATCGGTGCCGAGCAGGGTAAGCGGGTGCGCACCAAATTTATCATAAGCATTGTGCAGATGTCCATGCTGAAACCGGTCGATCTCTTCTGCACTGAAGAAAGAATAATTCCACACAAGCTTTGCGGAATCTATAAAATGATCATCTTCGTATGCCATGATGGAGGTTTTATTTGTAAACGCTGCAAAATTGAACCTGACTCTATCGGTCTGGTTATTACGGGTGGCAATAACCAACGAAATATTTCGTAAACCACTCAGTCCGCATTAAACACCGCTTATACAAGCTTAATTAACGTAAATTTAGTAAATGTGTAGCTTGCTGTTGAAAATGATTTCCCCAATTTTGGGTAATATACCAAAACACTGTACTGATGATATCTAAAAAACTGTTCCTCCTCCTTTTTATTATTTGCACATCCTTCTATTTACAGGCCCAAACCATTACGGTAAGCGGATCTGTTAAAGATACATCGTCTTATGCCAATGTGCAGCAGAGTGTGGTGGCATTGTTTTCTCCGGGAGATTCTATTCTGCGGAAATTTACCCGTGTAAAAACGGATGGCAGCTTCAGTATGGACAATGTAAAACCGGGCAACTACATCATGATGGTTACGCACCCGCTTTTTGCCGATTTCTTAGATGATGTGACCGTAAGCAGCGAAAAACCCGTTTTAGCCAATATTAACCTTACGCCCAAGATAAAGCTGCTGGAAGCGGTGATCGTAAAAAGTGGTGCTGCCATTAAGGTAAGGGGCGATACAACGGTTTATACAGCCGACAGTTTTAAAGTAAGCGCCAATGCCAATGTGGAAGAGCTGCTGAAGAAACTGCCGGGCATACAGGTTGATAAGAATGGGGAGATAAAGGCCATGGGCGAAAAAGTGGAGAAAGTATTGGTGGACGGGGAGGAATTTTTTGGCGACGATCCCGGCATGGCAGTCAAGAACCTGCGTGCAGATGCCGTGAAGGAAGTGCAGGTGTTCGACAAAAAAAGTGAACAGGCAGAATTTACCGGGATTGACGACGGGAACACCAAGAAAACGATCAACCTGAAGCTGAAGGAAGACAAGAAAAAAGGTTATTTTGGAAAAGTGGAAGTCTCGGGAGGGTTGGTAAAGAACATTGATCCCAGGTACAACAATAACCTGATGTTCGGCAGTTTTAAAGGCAAACGAAAAATATCGGCCTTTGTGCTCAATGGCAATACCGGCCAGGACGGGCTTAGCTGGCAGGATAATGAAAAATTCGGGGGCAATGACAATGTTACTATGGAAATGGATGATGAAGGGGGTATGATGTTTATGTGGCGGGGGGGTGGTTCAGATGAGGAACCTTATGTGAATACCGAAAACGGTTTCATCAAAAATACAAATGCGGGCCTCAACTATAATAATAAATGGAACGACAAACACACATTCAATTTTACGCCCAGGTTCAACAGCCAGGTTTACGACAACATTACTGCAACCGTTTCCAATACCTATCTGGACGACAGCACCACCACCTTATTCAATGAAAACAAAACAACGTATGTAAACAGGTATAATGTAAAAAACAATGCGGTATATGATATTAAAATAGACAGCAACAACAGCCTGAAATTGACCGCCAAGGCAAATTTCTACCATTCAGAAAGCGAAGAGATAAGGTCCTCCGACATGCAATACGACAATGCTGTGCTTATTAATTCTGTGAACAAAAGGTATAGTACCAACTCCGATAAACAAGCCCTGAATGCCAATTTGATCTTTAAGCATAAATTCAAGAAGGCCAGGCGCACGGTTACCTTAACCGGCGATTGGAACCAGCTAAGCACGGATGCGGAAAATTATAACCTGTCGGAAAATAAATTCTACAAAACGGCACTCCCCGATTCGATTCTTAATATTGACCAGCTGACAGACAATAACAAGCTTTCCAACAAGTTCACGGGCAGAACAGTTTATACAGAACCCCTTTCAAAAAAATATTCACTCGAAATCGGGTACGAATTATCGGTAAATTTCAGTAAGAACATTATGACCGTTTATGAAAAATCGTCTGCCGGAAAATATGAGGAAGCCGTGGATTCGCTCAGCAATAACTTCAGGCAGAAAATAACCATCAACAGGCCCAGCTTTAAGATCAATTTCAATGACAAAAAAATTAAATTTAACCTTGGAGCAGGCTTTGGTTTTACGCAATTTGACCTGGATGATCTCTCAGAAAGTAAAAATTACAAACGCGGATTCACTAATTTCTTTCCTGCCGCCAATTTTACCTATTCGTATAAAAGCAATCATAGCCTGCGTTTTAATTATAACGGGAACACCACCCAACCAACGATCAACCAGTTACAGCCTTTGAGGAACAACAATGACTATTTCAATCAATATTTTGGCAACCTGGACCTCAAGCCTTCTTTTTCAAATTCTTTCAGCCTTAGCCACAATGGATATAATTTTTTGAAAGACCGCTGGATGTACCAGTCATTAAATGTGAGTGTAATTTCAAATTCCATCACCAATAAGCAAACATTTGACAGGAGTACGGGTGTTACCAGCACCACGCCGGTAAATACAAACGGGAACGCAAATATCAATCTCTGGAGCGGACTTGGTTTCAAAAGTAAAAAATTGGATACCCGTTTTAACCTGGGGCCAAATTTAAATTACAGCCGCTATACCGGATTTCTTGACGGCAGGGAAAATGTTTCGAAAACCCTTTCTGCCGGAGCCAACATATGGGCTTCGAAAGTAAAAGATAAAAAATATGACATCAGCGTCAATAATGAATACCGTTTTAATAACAACAAAACATCCCTCGCATCGGGAAGCCGCAATTTCAGCAGCAATTCATTCAGTGTCAATTCTACCCTTTATTATAAAAAAACCTGGTCTTTTACCAGCAGTTATGAGTATAACTGGAGGGAAAAAATAGACAACACCGATGTAAATCTGAACAACCACCTGCTGAACGCTTCCCTGAAGAAAACATTTAAAAACAATGAATTTTCTGTTTTCCTGAGTGCCCGCGACCTCCTGAACCAGAATATTGGTATAGATAGAAATTTTACCAACAATAATTTTTATGAAACCCGTAATGAGCGGCTGAAACGTTACTTCATGCTGGGTTTCTCCTGGGACTTTAAAAACAAAACGGCCAAAGCGCCAGCAACCACACCCGCTAAATAATTAAATAATGAAAAAAAATATTTTAATACTTCTGCTTGCGGCTGCCATCCATCACCCGCTTTCAGCCCAGCAGTTCATCAATAAAGCATTGGTGGAATATGAAGTGAAAACCAACGTCAAAAAAACAATGGGCAACAACAGCTGGACCGAAATGCTCAAAGAGAGTATGCCACAGTTTAAAACTGCTTATTTCCACCTCAGCTTTGCCGATAATAAAAGCGTATACAAATTCCACCATTGGGCAGATGGGCCCAAAATGCCGGAATTTATGCGCAGAAATGATGAAGAAAATGTATGGTACCACGATTATAACAACGGCACTTTCGCTAACCAGAAAAGTGTATTTGGCTCAGTCTTCAACATTGCAGACAGTATCAGGAACATTGAGTGGAAAATGGAAAATGAAAACCGTACCATCGCCGGTTTCAACTGCCGGAAAGCCGTTGGCAAAATAATGGACAGCGTGTATATATTCGCCTTTTATACCGATGAAATAACACTCAGCGGGGGCCCCGCTTCTGCCCATGGTTTACCTGGACTTATCCTGGGGCTTACCATACCAAGGATGTACACCTCTTTCATTGCCACCAAGGTTATGATCAACGAAGTGGACCTGGCCCAGATTAAACCGGTGGCTGCTAAGAAACCACTCAGTTATACTGGCCTTAAAACAACTTTCATGGAGCGTAGCAAAGAATGGACCGCCAATGAAAATAATGATGACCCTGAATCAAAAAAGTGGCTGGAGCAGTTATTGTGGAGCACTTTTTTGTAAACAAATACTAAATAAAAAAGCCGCCACAGCAGTTTTGTAAGTTGCTGTGGCGGCTTTTCTTTTCTTTTATAAAGTGAACCCGTCATTAATAATAGCTCCTTTTTTTACCACCACAATCCCCTCTTTTACGGTGAACAATGCATGATCGCTGTCGGGCAAATGTTGACCGCCACTGATCGTTACATTATTGCCAATGCGGCAATCCTTATCCACGATCACATTTTTTAAATGGCAGTTATCGCCTATGCCCACCGGCGGAATGCCATGGCTTAGATTATAGGCAATTTCCTCAATGGTTTCATAAAAATCGTTACCCATGATGTAACAACTTTCTATAACACTGCCCGTTCCAATGCGGCTCCTGATGCCCACCACCGAGTTTACAATACGCTGGGCCTTGATGATGGAGCCTTCTGCAAGGATGGCCTGTTCAAGCGTGGTGCCACTTATTTTTGCGGGAGGCAGCATGCGTGCACGGCTGTACACCATCTTGGTATTATCAAATAAATTAAAAGGTGGTATATCAAGTGTGAGGGAGAGGTTTGCCTCAAAGAAAGAATAAATATTACCAATATCTGTCCAGTATCCTTCATACTGGTAACTGATCACTTTATGTTTGTTTATTGACTGAGGTATGATCTCCTTTCCAAAATCTTTTGCATCTTTTTTCTCGTTAAGCAGTGCATCAAACAGCAATTCCCTGTTGAATACATAGATACCCATGGATGCCAGGTAATTTCTGCCCTGTGCCTGCATTTCGGGGCCTGTATTGCTAACCCAATCCGGCAGCAGCTCTTTGGCTGGTTTTTCTATAAAAGATGTAATCGCATTACCGGCATCCGTTTTAAGGATACCGAATTCAGGCGCTTCCCTGTCGCCAACAGGAATAGTGGCAATAGTAAGGTCTGCTTTCTGTTGAATATGATTTTCTATCATCGCTCCAAAGTCCATCTGGTAAAGCTGGTCGCCACTGAGTATGAGTACATATTCAAACTCATTGTTTTTTATATGTTTCAGGCTTTGCCTAACGGCATCTGCCGTACCCTGGAACCATTCCGGGCTGTCGGGCGTTTGTTCGGCAGCCAGTATATCTACAAAGCCGCTGCTAAACCCACTGAACTGATAAGTATTCTTGATATGTTTGTTGAGTGAAGCAGAGTTATATTGCGTAAGTACGAAAATACGGTTGATCTGGCTGTTGATACAGTTTGAAATAGGGATATCCACCAGCCTGTATTTTCCGGCAATGGGTACCGCCGGTTTGCTTCTTGTGGCGGTGAGTGGATAAAGCCTGCTGCCGGCGCCTCCGCCGAGTATAACTGCCACTACTTTATTGCTGATCATATTATTTGTTTTATTGTATGGATGAATATAGATCAATATATTTTTGGGCGCTATCTTCCCAACTGCTGTTTACCTTCATCATGCGTTTGCGCAGTGCATCCAGCTTTTTCTTATCGTCGTAATAAAGTTCGAGGGCCCGCTTTATGGCATGAACAATGTCTTCGACTGAAGCGTTTATAAAGGTAATGCCATAACCGCCTTCTTCGCCAAGATCTATAACCGTATCTTTTAGCCCGCCGGTTTTTCTTACCAGGGGTAGGGTACCATAGCGCATAGCGTACAGTTGGTTGAGCCCGCATGGTTCCACCCGGCTTGGCATAAGCAGAAAATCGGCACCGGCATACATCTGGTGGCTCAGTTTCTCATTGTAGGATATTTGTGTATTATAATATCCCACCCAGCGGCTGTTGAGGCTGTAGAGGGCATGTTCCACCGAAGGCTCGCCGCTTCCCAGTATCAGTACATTAAAGATGGTGCCGGTTTCTTCAAAGGCACGGTTAATGGCGGGCGCCAGCATATCTGCTGCTTTTTCGCCCACCAGTCGGCCAATAAATACAAAGAGCGGAAGGCTTAAATCAAAACTGAAATCATCGCAAAGTTTTTTCTTGTTGAGTGCTTTCCCATCTGCATAATCATCCTGGGAATAATTATCCATGATATAGGTATCCGTTTCAGGATTCCACACTTCATAGTCTATTCCGTTGAGGATACCGCTGCATTTGGCCCATTCCTGCCTGAAAAGCCCTTCAAGGCCGTTTGCACTATCCATCAGTTCCTGCATATAGCCGGGGCTTACAGTGGTTACTTTATGGGCACACTTGATTCCGGATGCAAGGGGGTTAATGGTATTGCTCCAGTCGAGCATGCCCCATTTCCAGGTATCCCAGGCTGGGATATAAGGCGATTTTTCCCATCCCATCCATCCCTGGTACTGGGCATTGTGGATGGTAAGCACGGTGGGTATATGTGCCAGGTTGGAATAAGCGAAACAGTGTTTCATCATGAACGGGATAAGGGCAGCATGATGATCGTGTACGTGTACAATATTGGGCTGGTGTTGCCATTTGCCCAGCCACTCCAGCACGGCTATCTGAAAAGCGGTGAAACGTTCCGTGTCGTCGTCGTATCCATAAATTTTTTCCCGGTCGAGCAGGCTATTGATGTCCACACAATACAGGTCAAAATCGAGTTTGTTATTCTTTTCTTTTATGATGGTGAACTCATATTTGGTTTCGGCCATATGAAAAGCGCCTTTGTGCACCACCTCCCACTCATTTTCGTATAAAAATTTTGTGCGGTACATGGGCATTACCACTTTGGAAATATGCCCGAGGCCTTGCTGGTACTTGGGTAAAGCGCCTGTCACATCGGCCAATCCGCCTGCTTTTGCCATTGGGTAACATTCTGCGCTAACGTGTAATATTTCCATGCAGCTGGTATTTTGCAATGAATATAGGGAGGAATTAGAAACAAACAATCTTTAACACTATAAAGGTAGCGGGTTTTCTTTCTGTTTAAAAATGAAACAAGTATTTTTTTCATTAATAGAATTTATTACTACTTTCAGCCTCATAAAATTATTAATATGGCAACCATGCAAACTGACTATGTTTCAAAAACTAACACTTCGGGCGAACCGGTCCCAACCAATTATGGTGCATTGGGTACGCTTGTAAGTGTCTTTTTTTTCTGGGGTTTTATTGCCGCCGGTAACAGTGTGTTCATTCCCTTTTGTAAACATTATTTTCATTTAGACCAGTTTCAGAGTCAGTTGATCGATTTTGCCTTTTACCTTGCCTATTACATTGGAGCCTTAGGTTTATTTGCCTATGGAGCATTTGGGGGCAAAGACCTGGTGGCAAAATGGGGTTTTAAGAAAAGTATCGTGTATGGCCTGCTTTTTTCCGCCATAGGCGCTGCGGCAATGATCGTAGCAGTAAATGCAAACACTTTTGCCGGCATGCTTTTAGGGCTTTTCGTGGTTGCTTTAGGTTTTTCTCTTCAGCAAACAGCTGCACAACCTTTTGCCATCAGCCTGGGCGATCCAAGCACAGGCACCAGCCGCGTTAACCTGGGAGGTGGTATCAACTCTTTTGGTACGATGATCGGGCCAATTGTGGTATCACTTGCTTTATTTGGCAGCACAGCCGCACTTACCGATGAGAAAATTGCCTCCCTAAGCCTGAGCAAAGTAATCTTGTTATACGCAGGCGTGGGTGCGCTTTTTTTAGGCGCTGCGGCGCTTTTCTTCTTTTCAAAAAAAGTTCCTTCCGGCATTTCCGATGAATCGACAGAAAAAGCCAATAAAGCGCTGTATTCCCTTTTAATAATTACAGGCCTGCTCATTATCATGTTTGTGCCGGTTTTCAATAGCTATAAAACCGACCTTACCAATGCAACCGCCGAAGTTAAGCATGAGATGGAAACCTACCGCATGAAGTGGTTGTTTGGCGCACTGGCCGTGGTGGTGCTTGGCTTACTTTTTTCGAATATGAGTGCCAAAAAAAATCCGGATGGTTGGGGCGCTATGAAATACCCTCAGCTTGTTTTGGGTATGCTGGGCATATTTGTTTATGTAGGCGTTGAAGTTACCATTGGCAGCAATCTTGGTGAACTATTAAAGCAAGAATCATTTGGCGGTTACCAGTCTTCGCAAATTGCACCCTTTATCTCCATGTACTGGGGAAGCCTTATGATTGGCCGCTGGGCAGGATCCATCAGTGTGTTTAACCTTAAAAGCAATACAAAGAAAATACTTCTAACTGTGGTACCCCTCATAGCATTTGGAATAGTGATCGGGGTCAATTCCATTGCAAAAAACAACATGGAACCATTGTATATGTACGTGGTTTGTGTTATTATCCAGATCATCGGTTTTTATCTTGCACAGGATAAGCCAGCACGTACCTTATTAATATTCAGCCTGCTTGGCATGGCTGCAATGATCGTAGGTTTGATGACCTCCGGAAAAGTGGCTACCTATGCATTTTTAAGCGGTGGCTTATGGTGCTCCATTATGTGGCCCTGCATATTTGCACTCTCTATTGCAGGCCTGGGTAAGTACACAACGCAGGG
Source organism: uncultured Chitinophagaceae bacterium (assembly GCA_963754695.1). Classification (GTDB taxonomy): domain Bacteria; phylum Bacteroidota; class Bacteroidia; order Chitinophagales; family Chitinophagaceae; genus Ferruginibacter. Next base: position 199,476 of record CAVWGU010000009.1, on the reverse strand, counting down.
AGCAGCATTTTTAATTATGATGATCCTTGGCGGCGGTATCATTCCGCCTATTCAGGGTAAACTGGCCGACTATCTCCAGGCAAATGCGGACACTGCCGGTTATGGAATTCACAATTCCTACTGGGTAGCCGTAGTCTGCTTTGCCTATCTGGCCTTCTTTGCATTCATTGTAAAAGGCATCCTGAGTAAACAGGGAATCAATTACGAATCTTCGGGTACAGGTGGCGGGCATTAAGATTAGAAGAACAATTTAAAAATATCCAGATGGATAAAAAACCTTATGCCGTAGGCATCGATATCGGCGGTACAAACACCAAGTTTGGAATAGTGAACCGCCATGGCGAAATCATTGAACAGGACAGGATGCTGAGCAATACCCACGACGTGGTGGAAGAGTTTATAGATGACCTTTACGGCATTTTAATGCCCATGATAGACAGGGCCGGTGGCACCGGCCAGTTTGTAGGTATGGGTATGGGAGCGCCCAATGGAAATGTTTATACCGGAACTATTGAATATGCGCCTAACCTGAAATGGAAAGGCATCATCCCCATTGCAAAACTGATGGAAGAAAAGTTTGGCCTTAAAACCAGGCTCACCAACGATGCCAATGCAGCGGCCATGGGCGAAATGATCTTCGGCTGCGCCAAGGGCTGTAAACATTTCATTACCATCACCCTTGGTACCGGCGTGGGCAGCGGAATTGTGATCGATGGCAATATGGTGGTGGGCCACGATGGCTTTGCCGGCGAACTGGGCCATACCATCATAAGGCCCGGCGGAAGGCTCCATAAGAGCACCGGTATGCGGGGAAGCCTGGAAGCGTATGCATCTGCCACAGGCGTACGTGATACAGCTATTGAAATGCTGCAGGTGCATCCCGAAGAAGACAGTCTGCTGCGGAACTACAGCCTTAATGATCTTACCAGCCAATCTGTATTTGAATGTGCCATGAAGGGCGATAAAGTGGCCAACGAAATATTTGAATTCACCGGCGAAATACTGGGCGAATCGCTTGCCAATTTTGTGATGTTCTCCTCACCAGAAAAAATTGTATTGTTTGGCGGCCTTACTAAGGCAGGCGATCTGCTGATGAAGCCAACAAGGAAGGCGATGGAAGCCAACCTGCTGCCCATTTTTCAAAACAAGGTAAAACTCATTTTCAGCGAACTCAAAGAAGCCGATGCAGCTATATTGGGTGCAAGCGCACTCGTTTGGTAAACCAGGTATTAAGTAAATATTTTTTGGATGACCCAATCCTGCAAAAACTGCGGCAATCATTTTAAAGGAATTTTCTGCAACAACTGCGGGCAAAAATTTGCAGTTGAACGTTTCAGTTTTGGCCATATCTCCAGCGAGGTTATCCATGCATTTACACATGCCGATAAAGGTTTTTTTTCGCTCCTGAAAAAAATGCTCATTAATCCCGGGCTGGTTGCCTATGAATATATCGTTGAATTTAAACGTAAGAAATATTTTAACCTCTTCACTTTTTTTGTGCTGATAACAGCGGTATCTGCATTCATTGAGAACAAAGATCTGTTGCTGAAAGAAGAACTGTTCCGCATCAACAATATCTACGGGATGAGGCTGATATTTTACAATAAACTGCTTTCTGCCATAATTATACCGGTTGTTGCATTTTGCATCTGGGTCATTCACCTGCCCAAAAGGAAGCAGATGTACAGCGAATACACAGTTTTTGCAATGCTATTAATGTCGCTCAAAGCGATACTTGATATAAGCGCTAATCTATTTGACTATGCAGGCACTTTTTTCAGTCATCGTAATATTGATATATCTGAAAGTGCAGGGTATGCAGTTGTATTACTGTTGGTTATTTCAATTGCAAGTTTCGGGTTCCACAGAAAATTAAAAAACGGTTCGTGGTGGCAAAGTCTTCTTTGTGGCATTTCGTTTATTATCATTCAATACCTTGCCCAGTTGCTCATTGTAGTGGTTGTGATCAACAAACTTAAAGGAATCGGCATTTTCCAGATGTATGGTTTTGAAATCAGCGACCGTTAACCGGGTCTCTCTTTCCTCAGATAAAAAGTACTTTCATGATCAGTCGCAATACCAAAGCAAACCTGATTTCTTATGCCATAGTGGTGCTTCTTTATTTTGTGGCGATGCATATTCAACAATACAGCAAAGATGCGGATACAGCTGACGAACTTAACATGCTGGAATCCGATGCGCAAAAAATTTTCCGAGATTTTGTAACTGCCATAGAAACCGAAACAGACTGGAACGTACATATCAGCAGCGGGAAACGTACACCGGAACAACAGGCCGAATTGAAAAGAAAAGACCCCAGGAACGCAGCAGCCTTCAGCAGCAAACATGTACTTGGCCTGGCTATTGACATAAACCTCTACTCTACTTACACGCTGCAATACATCCGCAAATCCGACAGCAAAGAAAAATGGCTTGCCACCGGTGTGCCGGCCATTGCCAAACGCTTTGGTTTAAAGTGGGGTGGCGATTTCAAGACCTATCATGACCCGGTGCATTTTGAAATTACTGACCTGCCATGATTCCGGCGGAAATATTTTCCCATTCGCCGGCGCACCCGATTCATAACTTATTAAAAAAGCCCGTTAATTCCGGGCTTTTGTCAATTATAGTTACAATGCCTCTCCTTTCGATAATTTTTCAACCGCCTGCTGCATGATCTTTTTAGTTTCCTCATTTGGCGCCTGGGTTACGGCCAGCTTCGCATATTCCAACGCTTTTTTAAGATCGCCGTTGGCAGAGTAGCCCCGCATTAAGCCGGCACTGGTAGGCCAGGCCCCTCTATTTTTTTTGTAATTTTTTTCAAATACTTCCAGCGCTTCTTTCCATTTTTTTTGCACCAGCAATTGCCGGCCATAACCATGAAGCTCCATAACAGATGCATTTTCCACCGCCACTTTCATCAATTCATTGGCCTCGGGTTTGCGGTTAAGTTTGGTTAGCAGCCCGGCTTTTGTACTGAGTGCACTAAATGTTTTAACGCCGCCAAGATTGGGATCGGTGGCACGGTTGATCCAGTCGAGCCCCTCGGCTTCGTTGATATTGTTTTGCAGGCACCAGTTAGCGGCGGCTTCCAGGCTCGGCGGGTCAAAACCCATCGCACCGCTTAACTGGGTACGTATGGAGGCCAGTGTTGTTTTACTGAGATCCACCGTTACCGTAAACGGAATCCGCCAACGCTCCCACTCCAGGGCTACTTCAACAGATTTTTCTGTTTGGTTTGAAAAAGTATAATCAAGCCGCTCCCTGCTTTGCTGCCTGTCTTTCTGCTGCTTTGTACCCACCCGCATTACATCCAGCCCGCTGTTATAAAAATAGCTCCCCCATCCTTCCGTATTCTTATTGAAGATGAGCGTACAGCTATCGGGATAAAGCGCAATAAAAAATCCGTACTTACCTGCCGGCAACTCTTTTCCGTTTATCATTACATCGGTAGAAAATGAGATCGTGGTATTTTCATCGGCGCCGGCCCTCCAGGGAGATTGTGTATTGGAGCCGAAACCAAGCACGGTAAAACCGTAGTAGGCTATATCTGTTCCCCAAATTTTACCTTCCCGTCCTTTTACACCGGGCGCATTCCATATCAGTTCCATATTGGTGACGCCTATTTTGCGGCTGGCGCTGCATTTGTAGTTTATATTTCCATCGGGCAGTTTCAACAACTGTGCTTTGCTTTGGGTTTCGCAGAAAAACAGCGCCAGGCAAATAAGCCCTGCAGGTAAAAAACTTTTCATAACAGAAAATTTAAATGAGAATTGAAACTTAAAGTTAGCGGTAAAACGAGGGCAACTGCTAATTTTAATCATGCAGCAGAACCGCTTATCAAAAGACCGGGGCAAATAAATGGGCAATCAGACTCCCAGGCTTTTTAAAAATTCCTCTTTGTAGGAAGCCGATACTTCCAATTCTGAGCCATCCTGCATGGTAATATATCCGCCGGCAGTTTTTGAAAATGATTTAATAAAAAGGAGGTTCACTATAAAAGACCGGTGAATACGTAGAAAAGGCCACTCGAGAATCTCATCAAAATGTTTCAGGAATTTACAAATAAGCTTGTGCGAACCATCGGTAAAATAAACCTCTGTAAAATTACCTTTGGCCACCAGGCGGGTGATCGTTTCCGTTTTCACCACATCGAAGCCCTGCAGGGTGGGCAATACGATCTGCTGCTGGCCGGGCCCAAGTTTCAGGTTTTGCAAAATGATACTGTTGCGGCTGAATACCTCTTCCCGCAAAAGAGATTCCTGCACTTTGTTTACAGCTGCCACCAGTTCGGTTATTTCAATCGGTTTCAGCAGGTAATAAGCTGCACTCCGGTTCAATGCTTTGATAGAATATTCAGAATAGGCGGTAACAAAGATCGTTTCAAACTGCAGGCCGCTGCAGGCTTCCAGCACATCAAAAGCATTTCCATAAGGCATTTCCACATCCAAAAAAACAAGCTGCGGCTGCAATTCCTGTATCATGGGAACGGCTTCTTTAATATGCTGCGCCTTCCCAACCAGTTCCACCACCGGGCAATACTTTGATAAATAATTTTCCAATACATCCCTTGCCACCTGCTCGTCGTCTACAATTACAGCTTTAATCTTCATGCAGTGAAATTTTTAATAAGTGGTACAAACAGTTTTACCCTGGCACCCACGCCTTCTTCGGGCCGGTCTTCCACGTGGCAGGAAATATGCTGATGATACAGTTCATTCAATATCCTGATCCGCTCCATGGTATTGCTGATGCCGCGGCCGGTATGCTTTTTCTGATTTTGTGTTTTAAATTTCTTACTCTCCTCAATACCAATTCCATTGTCTTCAATAGTGATCAGCATCCCATTTCCGCTTTTTTCGAACTTCAATTTCAAAAAACCCTTCTCCTCCTTGTAACGCAGGCCATGCCAGATGGCATTTTCGAGGTGCGGCTGAATGAGCATGCCGGGGATATACAGATTTTCTTCCGCCAGCAGAGCATCATCTGTATGGATGCTGAAATCAAATTTTTCGGGGAAACGGCTTTTCTCCAGTTCCAGGTAATTTTCAAGCAGTTCCATTTCATTGGAAAACAAAACAAAGTCTTCCTTTGAATTTTCCATCACCCGGCGCATGAGGGTGGAAAATTTTGTAAGATACCGGTTCGCCCCCAGTTCGTTGCTGGTGGCAATAAATTGATTGATGCTATTAAGACTGTTGAATATAAAATGCGGGTTCATTTCCCTGCGGAGTGATTGGAGGGCGATCTTTTTATTCTTCACCCGCAGCTTTCTGAACATGAACAATACAACAGCGGTAAGCAGGCCCAGTATAATAAGCGATGCCAGCAACCAGTAGTTGAAAATATTTTTACGGCGGATAAGGTCATCTTTCAATGCTTTTTCCGTTTCCAGTTCCCTAATGCGCAATTCTGTATCGGCAATCATTTTATTGGCAGCAATGGAACTGTCCTTATCAATAACAGAAGGAAGTTTAAAAAGAAAATCCTTGTAGAGGCGGAGTATCTCGTCTTTGCGGCCCGTAGCCCGGTACACACTATCGAGCCGCTCCAGGCTCTGCCTTGCCTCCAGGATATGGCCATTTTGAACGGCAATATTATAAGATTCCGTAAGCAATTCCACCGCTGTTTTTTCCTCTTTTTTCTTCAGGTAAATATCTGCCAGTGAAGTGATCTCTTTTGCTTTGAGTTGCGTGGAGTTCTGTACAAATGACTCATGGAGCACTTCCTGTTTTGTTTCAATGGCTTTTGAATAGTTTTTTTCCTGCAGGTAAACATCGGTGATCTTTTGATTGAACTGGAGCGCCTGCACTGGTGCATTGACAGCATACTGGTAAGCATTTTTATAGGCTTCCACGGCAATGCCGGGCTGTTTATTTACCAGGCCTGCGGTGGCCATGCGGGCATATTGCGAAATAACTTCGCCGGTATCTTTTTTTATCAAACCCAGGTTGATATTGTTTTGGATCAATGCCTGTTGCACAGGGAAAGAATCTTTACCGGAAAGCCGGCGGATATCGTTCTTATTAAGGACCCCCAATGTGGTATCGCCCGTTTTGAGATTATTATCTGCTGCAATGTTATAGTTAAGAACAGCTTCCTTCTTTTTGTCGAGGTCTTCCTGCACCCTTGCCAGCGCCCGGCTGCTCCTGGCTATTCCATCACCGTCTTTGGCCGTTTCGAAAAGCGACCTGGCTTTTTTAAAGTAGGTTTCACTTTTAACAAGTTCTCCCTGCTGGTAAAAAGTTTCGCCCAGCTCATAATAACCGGTGGCCAGCGTATCGCTGTTGTTTTTCCTGAACCCTTTTGAAATTTTACCGGAAGCCTTTTTAAAATTCTCCTGCGTTTGCACCGTGTTTGCCGACTGAGCCACGCAAAAAGCGCTGAACAGCAACAGGGAAACAGTCACCAGCAGTATATATTTAATTTGTGTCAATGTTAATAATAGCTTTTTTGAACCGGGTAGTACGGGTTCATTTACAAAGTAACAGCTTTTTTCAACCACGGCCTTTTTCTTCACCAAGTGAAAAAGGGATTTCACCAAGTGGAGGCTAAAATGGACTTTCCGGCATACTACATTAGCAAAGTAATCTAAAATTAACCATCAAATAATTAAGTATGAAAAAGTTTAAACTGTTGCTCAGTATAATGGCTATATTTTTTACCCTGCAAAGTTCCGCACAACTGCAAAAAGATAATCTTCATACGCCTGTTGAAAAAGGCAGTAAGGCTGCCAAAGCCGGTTATACCAGCCAGCATAAAAAACTGAAGGTCTACTTTATAAAAGCGAAACCTTCCCTGCAGAAGGAATTTAAGAATATGGGCAATTATACCAGCCTTGAAACGGCTATTGGGCAATCAAAGATCAAAGTACAGGAAATTTCAGGAAGCGGCCAGGTGAACAGGCTTCGCTTCAGCAATACATCCAAAGACAGTATCCTCATCAGCATGGGTGATATTGTTAAGGGAGGTAAACAAGACCGTGTGATCGAAAAAGACACGTTGATCGCTCCTGGTAAATCCATGGATCTGCCCGTTTACTGCGTGGAGCACGGCAGGTGGTCTTCCGGGTCAGGCAGCAATGTAGCCCGCAACAGTAATAATATTTCGGCGGGTGCAAGCTTCAATGGTTATCACAGTAAGATTAACAATACCGTACGCAAGAGTATTGTTCAAGAAAAAAGCCAGGGAAAAGTTTGGGAAAAAGTGGCTTCCATTAACCAGGCAAACGGTACTAAGACCAGCACCGGCACTTATACTGCCGTAACTCAATCCGAAAGTTATAAAAAAGACCTCAGGGATTACAAACAATCCATCATCAAAGCCATCAAGGCCGACAGCAGCATTGTGGGCATACTTGCCGTTACCGGCGACAGGATCATTGGTTGTGATATTTATGCAACCCCAGGGCTATTCAACAGCAATATCAACAACCTGCTTGATTCTTATATTTCGGAAGCATTGTATGAAGGAACTGATGTAACGATAGCCGACGGCACCGTGGCCGAATACCTGGATAAACTGCTGGCCAGTGAAGCAGCGCAGGATAAAGCCCTTGAAAACAATGGGCGCAGCCTGAAAGTAAACGGAAAAAAAGTGAAGATCACTTCTTTTGATAAATAATTCCGGCAGATCTCTGTACAGGCTTCCATGAAACTAAGCCCGTGATAACGCAAAAAGGGTTGCCTTCCTGGAGAGGAAAGCAACCCTTATTAATTTTTGAAGATGGTTATCTTAACGGATTACCACCTGTTGTTCTCACGCCTTGGCTTTTCCCTTGCTACAGAAACAGACATAGGCCTTCCTTCCACTTCTTTATTATTTAAACCGGCAATGGCTTTCTGGGCTTCATCATCGGAATTCATTTCTACAAAACCAAAACCGCGGCTGCGGCCTGTTTCACGGTCGGTAATAATTTTAGCGGAACTTACGTTTCCGAATGAAGAGAATAATTCAGTGAGGGTTTCTTCTGTGCTGTTGAAGCTCAGGTTCGAAACAAAAATGTTCATAACTTAAAATTTAGAATAAATAAATGCTGTGAGAAGATTACTGAAAAAAAGTAGAGAGGAAGATTAACTGTTACTAACGGAGAGTAAAAAATTGAACTGACTTTATACTGAATGACGGTAAACCCTTATCACGTGGTGAAGGTACAGCTTTAAACCCATATTACCGTTTTTATTTTAAACAAACGTAGCAAAACAGGGATTTTACCCGTTTCTGAAGCATTTCCAGCTGTCATCAGCCTGTAAACATAAACCCCGGGCAACAGGGAAGATAAATCCGGCACATCGGGCATAGATGCATTGTTCCATAATAAACAGCCAGTGGCATCGTAAAACTGGAGGCAGGTACTGCCCAGCAATACGTCTTGTTGCAATTTGTATTTCAATGTATTGCAGGGTTTACAGGATTTGGATAAATCAGTCTCATTTAATTGCCTATGAATTTTCTTCGCTGGTTGTATGGCCGATATATTGGCTAACGGGTGAGGTAAACGGCAATAATGATGAACGGCTGTTTACAAATATTAACAGGATAGCCGTTACAGCTCAAACAATTTATTCCTTCAGACTAAAACAGCCATCTCGCAGCATTTTCATATAGGTCAATCCCTTGTTTCTGGCAAAATTGATATTGGTTTCGGGTATGCTTTCAGGTTGATGATAATTTTTCAAAGCAGCATCAATGCTTGATTCCCGGAGGATATGCAGCATGGGGTATAATGAGCGGTTGGTGTAATTGGCCGCATCATCAGCGTTTGATCCGGCAAATAGGTACAAGGGATGAAAACTGGCTACCTGGTAAATACCCGTGTATCCTTTTTTTACTAACTGCCATTCCAGGTCGCTTACCAATTTCAGGTAACTGGTAAAATCGGCGCAGGCATGCGGCATGATCAAAAAAGCGGTTTCAATCTCCCTGTCCTCTCCCATCTTTTCAATTAAACCTAAAGCGCTTTTTAAGCAGTCGGCTGCAGCGGGGCTTTCTTCTACCTGGTAATAAACCTGGTTCTTTTTTACCACGTTGGATGCAAAGGGACAAAAGTTGCAGGCAATGACCACGTGATTGATCCATTTTTTGGTTTGGCCTATTACATCTTCCTTATTGCTCATAGCGCTTGTTTCATTTTTTTAAATTTAAAGTTACTCAATTCATGTAAGCCCGCTGTTATATGATAAAAATCATGTGGAAGAAAAATTATGTTCCCGAATTTTGTTTGAAGTATATTTACAAATACGAGTGAAGCAGCCGGGAATGGGAAGGATAAAATACCTTACACCAATAAATTTACGTATGGAAAAAATTATGTATCCCCGTTTCATGATCGTAAAAGACAACTTTTACAGCGATCCGGAAAAAGTGTATGCAGCCGCCCTTCAATCCAATTTTTATGAACCCGAACATGTAACCGGGTTCCGTAGTAAGGCAGTTTATCATGAAAAGGGAATCAAAGCAAAACTGGAAAGAATACTCGGCATTAAAATTACCCGCTGGGACACCGACCCGCTGGAAGAAAATGGTGTTTTTTACCAGGGCTTCTCCAAGGGCAGCCGCAAAGAAGTTCCGGGCGTTCACTCAGATGAGCCTTATAATGATATTACCGCCGTAGTGTACCTGACTCCCGGCATACCACCCGATTGCGGCACTTCGCTCTGGATGCACAAAAAAACCGGTTTAAAAGACCCCTGCACCCCGGCAGATGCCCGCCGGATGAAAATGAAATTTTCTGCCCTGCAAAACAAGCTCGAAAAGGAAAGCAGAGACAGAAGCAAATGGATCGAAATAGACAGGGCCGGCTATGCATTCAATCGCATGGTGGCTTATCCTTCCGGCGTATTTCATTCTGCCAGTAAACATTTTGGGGGCAAACTGGAGAATGGCCGGATTTATCAAACTTTCCGCATTGGGGTTGACTGGAACAGTTTTCGCATGAAAGACTAAGCCATCAATTGAAAAATTTCAACAACAGTTCCTGGTAAGCATAATCATTGAAAGTTTTCTGATAAATCATTTCTTTCATCAGCAGCAATTTTGCCGGTTGGTTGATTTTGTATGCCATAGCCCAGAGCGCAAGCTCTTCCAGTGTATTTTTTTGAATGGGGTTCAACGAAGATTGATCCAAAGCTGTTTTAGTGCAAAAGTCTTTCACTGCAAGCAGCCTTGCTCCTGTGTAATTATGCTCCCATGATTTTTTGATGACAGAAAGCACTTTCCTGTTAATATCCAGCACATCAATCGGCACGGCCTCATCCAGGAGATTGAGGGCAATATTACTTTCGGTAAACCTGATCAATGTTTTTTCGGGGCTCCGGTAATTTTTCCTTGTTTTTATTTTATGGTATTCATCTGCTGCCAGCTTTTTCAACTCCTTATCCACGGGCCTGAACCCGAATTTGTGATAGAACCAGAAAGCGCCGCTCCTGATGCCGCCGGGATTTTCTAGGCCAAACTGGTAAGGTTCAATTTCAAAATAAGTATTGCCCATAGCCTGCCTGAAAACACGGATGAGCTGGCAAAGCAGGTAGCCCGATTCGCCGCTGCGGTAGGGTTCAAAAATATTGAGCCCCAGCCTTGCCAGTTTACCAAAAGCCCATACTCCACCATAAGAAACCGGTATGCCGTTTTTAAAAAAGGTAAAACCAAAATAAGTTTCCAGCGGTAATTGTCTTTCGGGAACCATGCTGTACACAGAAAGCTGCAAACCACGGCCCACATCATAAAGCCGGATAGTATCTGCCTGTAAAAACGTGGCCGGATCTATTTCCCGCACCGTGAGTGCCATGGCATTGCGGATGCATTTATACAATGCATCCCTTTCAGCTTCTGTAGGCATATTGGCCTCCAAAAGAGGTTCGTCAATAAGTTTACGTGCGTCAATTTTTTTAAGAAGATCATAGTGATAATAAAAATCATTTACAACGATCCTGTTATTGGCTTTTGAAAATTTTCCATTTTTAGGGTGGAGTTTTACATAGGCGTCCACTTTTTCATTGAAAAGTTCTTTCAACAGTGGCCTGTCTTGTAATGTTTCAATTTGGCCTAATAGAAAAGGAATGTAATGCTCCTGTTTGATGCCGATTTGCTCCAGCAGTTCTTCATTAGTTAAACCTGCAGTTGTTTCCGGTTTAAAAAGCGTTGGCAGGGTGATATTGAGCACTTCATTAAGGGTTAAACCCGGTTCATAAAAAGAATCAAACTCCACCCGGATATCTTCATGATTGATCAGCCAGCGTAAAAAATCGGGCGAAAAACGGGTAAGTACATAAGTAAAAGGTAACCCTTCATTATACGGGAGCTTTTTTCCATTTTTTCGTGCGAAAACAGCCATGCGCTTTAGTTCTTTTTCTGCCAGTTTTTTAAGCGCCGCGTTATCGGGATAAGCACAAAGAAAAAGCAGCAGGTCGTGGTATTGCAGCAACGCATTTCCAACAGGCAATGCCATTTTGCCAAGGCTGGAGAGAAATGCAACTTTCATAACGGCAGCATCTTTATCAAAACTTGCCGAAAGCTTGCTAAGAGATTTGAAAACAGCAGAAAAATTATTCTTCATACAAATAAAAGGGATAACAAAGGTTTAATGGAAGGTAAATAAACTTTGGCAAATTTAATGTGATAAAGAACAGGCTGATCAATTTCCTTGCAATCCCAGCTCCTACTTTGCTGCAATTTTGAACCTAAATATTTCATGGATATTATCGGCGATGCATGCGAAAAATCTGCCTCTGCTTAGCTGTACCAAGGCTTAGTGCCTGGTCGCCTCTGCAAAGTGCATTAAAAACAGGATTGTGGAGGATATCGTTTACTGCACAAAAATAGTTTTTAGGGGAATACGTTTTTTAGAAGTCAAAAATCATGGTCAATGACATACCCCTTTTTAGGTATTTTATGGCAATAACTCAAAAAACTTCAATCAAAATGAATTTTGTATTGAAACATTCCCTTAAGTTTGTGATGGCTATTGAACAAGCTTTAATCCAATCCATCTGATTCACTACCCACTACCGGCAAATTAGTTAATTACCTTTTTTTTGAAAAATGGCTCTTTACCAGTATTGCATGTTGGAATGTCGGCATCATTTAAATCACCTAAATCTGGAGAGCGGCTCATACTCATAAAAAGAGATATACTGCTCTCGTTTTTTCTGTATTAAAATTGTTCCGGCTGAAAAATGCATGACCGTAAAAAGGCGGCATCGGCATTTTCTCGGAAACATTTGAATAAACAAGTTTTCAGGCAACGAGTTTTCAGGCAATGTGAATATTTATTCACCGGTTAAATGTAATTGTATGAAAACAGTTATCACATTGGCAACAGTAGCCCTGTTCGCCACTTCATGTACTTCCTATTTTTATGTAGTAAGGCACGCAGAACGCCAGGACAACAGCGCTAATTCTCCTCTGTCTGCAACTGGCCATGCCAGGGCCCAGGTACTCAAAGACACACTCAAACCTATCTCTATCAGCCGGATTTTTGCATCCACTTTTCTCCGTACACAACAAACGGCGCAGCCTACTGCTACCGACAAAAACCTGCTGCTTATTATTTATGATCCCGATACAACTGCAGGCCTCATAACACGGTTAAAGAAAATAAAAGGCAGTCGTGTGCTGGTAACAGGGCATTCAGATAATGTACCTGCCATCGTAGCGGGGCTAAGCAACCAAACAGTACCGGCCATTAACTCCAATGATTTTGACAATTTCTTTATCATTAAGATAAGATATTTTTTTGGCGCACGACGATGGCTCTGGCAAAAAACTTACGGCGCCCCTTCTCCATAACACATCAGGCTGTTGCAATTGATTGCATCAATACAAACCTGCCCTCTATAAAAGAAACAGGCAGGTTTGTTAGCCCTGTTTTATTTCTTAAAAAATTGAATACCCCTTTTCTTAAACATAAAAAATAAACAACAATGATCACGAAATATGACAGTTCATTGAAAGCAATGGTTTCTCTGGACGACAAACAGCAGTTAAGGCAAGTGCTGCACACACAGGAATTCTTTGAGTCAGAAGAAGAAGTACCAAAATATGCAGCAGCTGATTACCTGAAAAAAATGGCAGACAATTTTAATATCCCGACCTCTCAGTTGCAAAACATTCAAAAAAAGGCGAGTTATTTTGAGCCGAAACCACAGGCAATGGAACTGCGGATGGATCAGGAGAAAAAATTTTTTGATTCAGTAACAGTGGGGCTTGTACAAACAATAAACAACATCCCGCTATGGCGAAAAGGAATGACCATAACCGTAAAACAAAACCCTAGCCGCATCATACATTCGGTAAATAATACAGTGTCAACTGTTAAGGCAAAACTACCTTCGGCAAAAGCTATTGGCCGTTTTTTAAGCATTTTTGAATTGATAAATAACCGGCCGGTAAAAAGGCTGCTTGCAGATGAAGCAAAGACTGACGATCCCGATACTGGTGATATTGTACGTTCGTTTTTTGCAAAAACTGTTTCTGAAAGCACTAAAAAGGCGATAAATTACACTCCCAAAACTGCGCCTTCAAAGCTTATAAGGGGGAAATTTTATTACTATAAATACGATGCAGCCAAGCGCCAGCCCATATCTCATCAGCCAACCCGTACCGACAAAAATAAAATGATGTCCCAAGAGGAGCATAGTCATTATGTAATGCCCTTGCCTCCGGTAAACAGAACGATCAAAAACGGAGAGTATTATTTAGTGGCCGAAATAACATTTACCTGGAAGTTCGGTGCTGAAATGATAACATGGCTGGCCCTTGTAGAAGTGGAAACGGGTTCCGTACTTTATATAGAGCCATTGGCAGCCGGCGTAAGCGGCCTTGTTTTTACACAGGATCCTATTACTTCCAGCGGCAGCACAGCTAACAGCGCCAATTTAGCGAATGCAGCATTGAATCCCTTCCGCAGCAGCGTGGTGCTGCCCAACCTGGATGCACCTGATGCGGCCGGAGTACAACACCTGGTTGGCAGTAGTGTAGAAGTAGTAGATGTGGATGGAAGACCGGTTGCCCCGCCAACACAAACCGGTGGTGCCGACTTCGATTATAATGTTCGCACAAACGATTTTGCAGCAGTAAATGCCTATTACCATGCAAACAATTTTTTTGATACGGTTGAAAGCCTTGGTTTCGACCTGGCAACTTATTTTCCCGGCACTACTTTTCCTGTTGATATTGACCATGCAGATCAATCAAACGTAAATGCACATTGTGTTGGCAACGGCGCTTTTGGTATAGATCACAGTGGTTATGGATATGGAGATGAAACAAATATGACTGATCCAACTATTGGCAGGGCAGTTGATAAATGGGTGCATTGGCACGAAATAGGCGGCCATGGCATTTTATATGGGCATGTAAATACTTCCAACTTTGGTTTTGCGCACAGTGCCGGCGATGGCCTTGCGGGCATACAAAACGATCCTACCTCGCAATTGAGGCAGTTGGGCCTGGTTGAACGATTCCGGTATGCACCATTCCGTTTCCAGGCACTCGACCGCTGGTTCAACAGGGATGTCAGCGCTGGCTGGGCATGGGGAGGCGTAAATGATACCAATGGATACAACAGCGAGCAAATATTAGCTACATCGCATTTCCGCATCTACCGCTCAATTGGCGGCGATTCTGATAATTTGTCGAGGCGGCAGTTTGCATCCCGCATGGCCACCTATCTTATTTTGCGGGCAATAGCAACCTTTACTCCCGGCACAAATCCAAACAATGCACTGGGCCTTTGCAATGCACTAATGGCCGTTGATTTGCTCGACTGGACATCAGAGGGGTTATCTGGTGGTGCTTATAACAAAGTAATACGATGGGCTTTCGAAAAGCAGGGCTTGTTCCAGCCAGCAGGTGCGCCTACCCCGGTTGTGAGCGCTGGTGCGCCTCCGCAGGTTGATGTTTATATAAACGATGGCCGTAATGGCGAATATGAATTTCAGCCGGTACATTGGCACAACATATCTATGTGGAACAGGAATAGCCCCGATGGAATGACCGGCCACCAGGATGCCGTGCCGTCAGCCACAAATTATATGTATGTAAAAATTAAAAACCGTGGAACCCAGGCTGCATCCAATGTAAATGTGCGGGGTTACCATTGCCTGCCCGGCGCAGGACTTACCTGGCCGGCAGACTTTACAGAAATGGGACCGGCTGGCGGCCTCAATGTAGCAAGCCTTGGCCCCAATAATACTGAAGAACAAACCGTTGGGCCATTTGAATGGATACCAAATGAAAACATTTACGGGCACGATTGTACGCTGATGATACTTTCCACAGCAGGTGATCCAAGCAATATTGACAATTTTACAGCCGGCGACAGCATCGCTGAATGGCGCTTGGTGCCAAACGATAACAATATTGGCCAACGGAATGTACATATACTTCCCGGAGGTAGCGAATCTGCATTTGCTGCAGCTCTGCAGCAACGCATCTTTTGGGCAGGCAATCCCTTCCGTAAAAAAGCAAGCATTGAATTAAGGGCAGAACTACCCAAATTCCTGCAGGAAATGGGCTGGCAAATTCAGTTTACTCAAACCGGCAATGCATTCGATTTAAAGCCTGGTGAAAAAAGAAAGGTAACAATAGATCTAATAAAAGGAAATGGATTTACGGCCGACCAGGTTAAAAATGCCGCAGAAAAAGACATAATCGTATATGTATACGGAAACGGTCAATTGCTGGGCGGCATGACTTACCGCATAGACCCGGATAAAAAAGAACTCAGTTTTGTTCCAGGCCAAAAAGGAAAATGCAATGATAAGGCACAACATCTTTTGAAATGCCTGAACCTGGGCGATAACAATGTAAAAAATGTATGTGTAAAAAAAGTGACGCTCGATATTGAATTAAACAACGATTGTAACTGCAGTTAACACATTAATCATTCTGAATTATGGCAACCAATTTCCATATTGCCCCGCCACCAAAAACGGTGGATGGTTTACTGGCTGTACCAATAGACATACAGACCATAACCGGATCTTTTAATTTTGATGCCGGTGCACAAACTGCCGACGCAGATGTAACTATTCTGTATACTGTAGGACCAACCGCCGGCAATCCTATCTTTGATCTCCGGCAAACCATCACACAGGCCTGGCTCGACGGGGCAATATTTCCTGCAGCCCAACTGGCTTCTCATAGTTTTGGCCCCGGCAGTTTCGATAAATTGCGTATCGTTGAATCATTGCAGGCAGCAGGTTCTGTGCATACATTAAGGGTGCAGTACAACCTGGCTGTTCCTCAATCGCAGTTGGGCGGGGCTTACCTTCCGGCGCTTGAGTGGCTGGCAGGGCCTTCACTTAAATTTGTATTCGGTTTATCAGATCTCAATGCCGCCCGCTATGCAGAGGCCTGGTTACCCGCCAATCTTCCTTTTGATCAATATACTATTGATCTGGACATACAAATAACCAATACGCTTGCCAACCATAGTGTGATCAGTAATGCAACGGTTACAACCCTTGGTGCCAACCACTGGTCATTATCGTTTCCTTCCAGGTTCACTTCCGTTTCTCCCCTGCTCGAAATTAGGGCCAGCAATACACTTGAGTCACTTACGAGTACAGTTACACTTCCTGTTTCTGGAAACACCGTTAACATTGAAGCATGGAAGATAACAGGTACTGCCACCAACCTGGCAACACAGATCAGTAATATATCGGCCATGCTTACCGACAATGAAAATGACTACGGCGCCTACGTACATGGGAACAGGTTTGTGGCATTTTTCAATGGTGGTGGTATGGAATATGAAGGCGGCACCACTACTGGCAGCGGAGCCCTTAACCACGAAACCTTCCACAGTTGGTTTGCCAGGGGTGTAAAGCCGGCCGCACAGGCCGATGGATGGTGGGATGAAGCGTTTACCGAATACCACGATAATGGGGCAAACGATACTTTGCCATTCGATTTTGGGGATGCGCCCATCCTTTTATGCAGCCTAAATCCCTGGCAGCGTACAACACCCGGCAATTCTTATACAGATGGCTTTGATTTCTGGAAAGGTATTGCTGCCATTACAGGTGTGTCAGGTTTAAACAATTTGATGAGCAGTTTTTATAACACTTATAAAGGCAATAGCCCCGTAACCACTCAAATGCTCGAAGAATATTTGCTTTGCCACCAGGCTGACGACCAGGTAGTAGATTCATTTCATCGTTTTATTTATGGTTTTACCGATGATGCCACTGCACCGGAACTATGGATGAAAGATGATGCGGCACACACCGGTACCAACAATTGGGCCGGTACATTTTGGGATTCGCCCGACCTTTGGATACGTAATGAAGAGGATGACGGCAGCACCCACCAGGCTCCCGAATATGGGCAGGATAACTGGTTTTACACAAGGGTACGCAATAAAAGCAGTGCAGGTGTGGCCAAACATTTTGTGGTTACTTTCAGTTATAAAGAATGGGCAGGAACGGAGTTTGTATACCCTGGCGATTTTTTACCTGCTGTGGCTGCAAAAGCAGAATTTGACCTGCAGCCTGGACAAACCAGGATCGTTAAGGCCAAATGGCCCCGCAGCAGGGTTCCTGCAGCAGGCACGCATGCCTGTATCCTCGCATCGGTAATTGCCAGGCATGATCATCCAACTGCCAATAAGCATGTGTGGGAACACAATAACCTGGCGCAAAAAAACACAACAGTCGTTAACCTGCAGGCCGATGAATTTATCATTGTTCCTGTATTGCTTAAAAATGTGGGCAATATCGAATTTTCTGATTACAGCCTGGAGGTTTGGAGAGACAAGCGCTTTAGCCAGTATACAGCAGGTATTGTTCAAAAATCGAGAGAATTTTTCAGCAGGGACAAAAAGTTAAAGGTATCGGAATTGAAATATACAACGAAGGTAAAAGCCGGTGCTTTACTGCACGATTTACTTGACTGCGGTGGCCATATCAGCAAACAGCATAAAGAAAAAAATAAGCTGTTGTTAACATCGCGGCATCCCGAACTTTTGGTGCAGCGTTTTCCTCATGCATACGAAGCATTTTTTGAAGCGGGCAGTAAGGCTTCCATGAAAATACAGATCCTGCCCCACTCGCAAAGAGTGGTTGGTTTCAAAATACAGGTGCCTGCAAAAGCAAAAAAGGGCGCCAGCTTTAAAACACACCTGGTACAGAGAAATAGCAAAAGAAAACAGGTTACAGGAGGAATAACGGTGGAGATTACTGTTGTGTGAAAAAATTTTACAAGACATGGCATTTTTCTAAATCAACAAATAAATATATTAACATGCGTGTAGTACGAAACGCCAAGCTGAAAGAAATTCAGCTGTGTGCGAATATTGATATTTAATATTTTCAATTTTTACACCAGCGTTCTAAAAATGCGTCCTGATAACCTGGCATATTTTCCCTAAATCCTCTTCTTAAAATCCAGCCCGTTTTTCTGTAATGTTTCTTCTGCAATCTCATAACCCGCATCAGCATGCCTTATTACGCCCATGCCCGGGTCGTTTCTCAACACACGGCTCAGTCTTGCGGATGCATCATCGGTTCCATCGGCCACTATCACCATACCGGCATGTATGCTATAACCCATGCCTACTCCACCACCATGATGCAAACTTACCCAGCTGGCGCCTCCGGCTGTATTTACCAATGCATTTAAAATTGGCCAGTCGGCTACGGCATCGCTGCCATCGAGCATGCTTTCTGTTTCCCGGTTGGGTGAAGCTACAGAACCGGTATCGAGGTGGTCGCGGCCAATCACTATCGGCGCTTTCACTTTTCCGCTTCGTACCAGTTCGTTAAATGCAAGGCCGGCTTTTTCCCTTTCGCCCTGCCCAAGCCAGCATATACGTGCCGGCAATCCCTGGAAGGCAATTTTTTCCTTTGCCATCTGCATCCAGCGTATCATGCCCTTGTTATTGGGAAACATATTCATGATCAGTTCATCGGTAACCGCAATATCATTGGGATCGCCGCTGAGTGCTGCCCAGCGGAAAGGCCCCTTGCCCTCACAAAACAACGGGCGAATATAGGCCGGTACAAAACCAGGGAAGAGCCCACCTGCTTCGCCTTTTGGTGAGCGCGACAATAAAGATTTAAAATCCTTATGCAGCAACGGGTCGGTATTGCTTTGCTCAAACTCAATAGCACGGGCCCGGATATTGTTTCCGTAATCAAATGTAATAGCGCCTTTGTCCATCAGCTGAAGCATGAGCTGCACATGAAGGTGCATGCTTTCGTAACTGTGCCTGATATAAGAATCAGGATCTTCTGCCCGCATCACATTTGCCTGTTCGTTGCTGAATGTATGCGGCACATAGCCAATAAGCGGATCGTGTGCACTGGTTTGATCGGTAAGCGTATCGGGAATGATTTCACGCTGTATCAGCCTGTGGAGCAAATGAACTGCATTGCATAAAACACCAATGCTTTTTGCCTCGCCCTCTCTACGGTAATGTACCGCCGCATTGATGGCATCATCAATATCGGTATGTTTTTCGTCGAGGTACCTTGTTTCTATGCGTTTATCTATGCGCCACTCCTCTACTTCTGCCACCAGCGCCACCCCTTCGTTCATGGTAATGGCCAGGGGTTGTGCACCACCCATACCACCCAGGCCGGCAGTAACGTTGAGCGTACCTTTTAGTGTGCCGCCAAAATGTTTATCGGCAATGGCGGCATAGGTTTCATAGGTACCCTGCACGATACCCTGGCTTCCTATATAGATCCAGCTTCCTGCGGTCATCTGCCCGTACATCATCAGGCCTTTTTGTTCCAGCTCGGTAAAATGTTTCCAGTTGGCCCAGTTGGGAACAAGCTGGCTGTTGCTTAACAAAACCCTTGGCGCATCCTTATGCGTTTTTAATATCCCCACGGGTTTACCGCTTTGAATAAGCAGGCTTTCATCATTTTCCAGCACTTTCAATGCTTTGATAATATTATCCAGCGCTTCAAAATTTCTTGCTGCTTTGCCGCGGCCGCCATACACAATGAGGTCATCGGGGCGCTCAGCCACATCGGGATCAAGGTTATTGAGCAGCATACGCAATGCCGCTTCCTGTATCCATCCTTTACAATGTAAAGTGGAACCGGTTGGCGTCTTATACTTGATGGGGTCGTAGTTTTTAGTGATCGTATGGCTCATATACAAAGCGTATTTAAATTGGTTTTATTAAAGGCAGAAATCATTAAACCCTGCATCAAGCCGATAGCCCGATGAGGAAGCAAATCCGTTGAAGCTTTCCACAAAAGAAAAATCTTTTATAATGCCTGCAACCTTATTGATATCTGCTGCAAATATGCGGTCTTCCGATGCAAAGCCCACATATTTACGAACATAATCGTGCGCAAATTCCAGCAACACACTGCTTTTTAATGGCCGCCTGAATTCGATGGCCTGGCAGGCCGATAATAATTCAATGGCCAGGATGAATTCCAGGTTATCGAGTACCCGGTTCAGCTTACGGCCACTTATGCTGCCCATACTTACATGGTCTTCCTGGCCAAGGGAAGTGGGAATACTGTCGGCACTGGAAGGAAAACAAAGTGTTTTATTTTCAGTAACCAATGCAGCCGTAGTGTATTGCGGTATCATAAAACCGCTGTTGAGCCCCACATCCTTCATCAGCAACATGGGAAGCCCCCATTTTCCTTCGAGGAGCAGGTAACAGCGACGGTCGCTGATATTACCAATTTCGGAAGCAGCAAAGCAAGCGTAATCGAGCGGCAGTGCCAATGGCTGGCCATGAAAATTTCCACCACTGATCGTTTGATCGGCCGAAAAAATAATGGGATTATCTGTAACGGCATTCAATTCAATTGCTGTGAGTTCCTTTAAATGAAGCCAGGCATTGCGGCTGGCACCATGTACCTGCGGCATGCAGCGCAAACTATAAGGATCCTGTACCCTTCCGCAGTTTTCATGGCTGTTCATAATATCAGATTGATCCAGTAAAGTACGCATCCTTTGTGCTACCAGCTTAGTGCCGGCAAAAGGACGCAGTTGGTGGAGGCGTTCATCAAAAGGGGCTTTTGTTCCGGTAAGCGCTTCGAGACTCATAGCGCCAATAATGTCGGCTGCTTCCAGGCAATTGTGCATGCGCTGCACCGCCTTTACGGCAAAGGATAAAATGAACTGTGTGCCGTTTATCAATGCAAGTCCCTCTTTGGGGCCCAATGTCACAGGCGAAATCCCTTCCTCCTGCATCATAGCCGCCGTATCCATTTGTTTTCCTTTGTAAAATACTTCACCCAACCCGATAAGCGGAAGAAAGAGGTGCGCCAGCGGGGCAAGATCGCCACTGGCGCCTACACTGCCTTTTTCGGGAACAACAGGAATGATATCCTGCTCAATATGCCACAAAATTCTTTCAATAGTTCCGAGTTGCACACCACTATAACCCTGTGCCAATGCATGCACTTTTGTGAGCATCATTATTTTGGCTATTTCTGCAGGAATCGCATCTCCCACACCCACACTATGGCTCTGCAGAATTTTGTACTGCAGTGTGGCCGTATCTGCTTCTGAAATTTTTGTATTGGCCAATATCCCAAAACCGGTGTTGATCCCGTAAACCGTTTTATTATTTTCTACAATTTCCCTTACATGCTGCCGGCTAAGGCTGATCCTTTTAATGGCAGGGGCCGAAAGCTGGCCTTTTATTTTTTTCGAAACAATATCCAGTACAGTCTGCACGGTTAACCTGTCTTCCCCGTAATTGAAAAAATTTTTCATCAATAGCAATTAATTGGTGCCAAAAATACTTAAAACCTGCTTAACCGGGTAAAGGTTTAAAATGTATCTTTCGGTCAACAATACGCTATTATGAAATATTTGTTCGCCATTATATTTTTCTTCCCCCTGCTGTCCATGGGTCAAAAAATACATTTGCTCGAGTCAGGCACAAAATCAAGCTTTCGTGGCCTGAGCGTAGTAAGCGATAACATCCTTTGGGTAAGCGGCAGCGCCGGTACGGTGGGCCGGAGCACCGATGCGGGCAAAACCTGGCAATGGCAAACCGTAAGAGGTTTCGAAAAAACCGAATTCAGGGATATTGAAGCATTCGACAGCAGTACGGCCCTCATCATGGCCATAGCAGAACCTGCTTATATTTTGCGTACCACAGACGGAGGACAAAACTGGCAGGTTGTATATGAAAATAAGGAGAAGGGTATGTTTTTGGATGCGATGGATTTTTATGATCAGAAAAATGGTATTGTGGTGGGCGATCCCATAGATGGGAAATTTTTTATTGCAAAAACAGCTGATGCTGGAAAAACCTGGAATGAATGGCCAGCCCTGCACCGGCCGGTTGCCGACAGTGGTGAAGCCTGTTTCGCCAGCAGTGGAACAAATGTGAGAATGACCGGAAAAAATAAATTTGTGCTGGTTTCCGGGGGCCTCACTTCAAGTTTTTTTCCGGATTGGCACAAAAAATTAAGGCTTCCACTTCTCCAGGGTAAAGAAAGCACAGGCGCCAACTCGGTAGCTGTTTACCGAAAAAAGATAATAGTGGTGGGTGGTGATTTCAATACAAAGGATGCTAGTTCCGGAAACCTATGTTTTTCTAATAACAGGGGGAAAAACTTTAATATGTCGAAATTGCCAGCAACAGGTTACCGGAGTTGCGTGGAGCACTTGTATAAAAGCACCTGGATCACCTGTGGGCTAAATGGAGTGGATATCACCCATGATGATGGCCTTACCTTCAGAAACATATCAACCGATGGTTTTCACGTAGTTAGAAAAGCAAAAAAAGGCAGCAGGGTTTATCTTGCGGGTGGTGGCGGAAGGTTGGCCATCTTAGAATAACCTGCAAAAAGGCATGTTTAAATAAGTTTCACTTCCTTACTTTTGTAAAAAATCAACTTTATGGCCTCCAATAAGATCTCAAAACTTTTAGGTGCACAAGCCGATAGCTTACTAAACCATCAATGCAAAGGAATTACAAAAGATCAGATTCACCTACCCTCTCCAAACCATGTAAATGATATCTGGATCAACAGCAACCGCAGCAACCGGGTACTCAATAGCTTGCAGGCTATGCTCGGCAATGGCAGGCTTGCCGGAACCGGTTATATATCTATTTTACCCGTAGACCAGGGAATTGAACACAGTGCCGGCGCCTCTTTTTCGCCAAATCCCATGTATTTCGATCCTGAAAATATAGTAAAACTTGCCATCGAAGGAGGTTGTAATGCGGTAGCCTCCACATTTGGCGTACTGGGTATTGTTAGCCGCAAATATGCTCATAAGATACCCATGATGGTTAAAATAAACCATAATGAATTTCTGAGCTATCCAAACCGTTTCGACCAGGTTATGTTTGGCCAGATAAAAGATGCCTGGAACATGGGCGCCACTTCTGTAGGCGCCACTATTTATTGGGGAAGCGAGGGCAGCACCCGCCAGTTGCAGGAAGTGGCCACCGCCTTTGAGCAGGCACACGAACTGGGTATGGCCACCGTACTCTGGTGCTATACCCGCAACAATGGCTTTAAGGTAGACGGAGTGGATTATCATACTTCTGCTGACCTTACTGGCCAGGCAAATCACCTTGGCGTAACACTGCAGGCAGATATCATTAAACAAAAACTTCCTACAAATAACGGCGGATATCTCGCCACCAAACATGGCAAAACATCTCCGTTGGTTTACGATAAATTAACAACAGACCATCCCATTGACCTGGCACGTTACCAGGTGGCAAACTGCTATATGGGCAGGATCGGCCTCATCAACAGCGGCGGCGAAAGTAAAGGCGCTTCCGACCTGGCAGAATCTGTAACCACGGCAGTGATCAATAAACGGGCCGGAGGTATGGGACTTATCCTGGGAAGAAAAGCATTCCAAAGGCCGTTAAATGAAGGTGTGGAACTCCTGAACGCCATCCAGGATGTATATCTCGATAAGGACATTACCATTGCATAACCGGCATCGGGTTAAGGAAACTTTAAAATGATCATCCATTAAAATTCGAGCATGAAACAAGACGAGGATTTTGAGGTGAACCTTACCGGAGAGCACAGCAATACAGAAATGGAAGGAAAAACAAGCTGGTTCAAGCGTATAAAAAAGGGCATTCTCACTTCTACAAAAGAAAAGAAAGATGCCCCGGAAGGTTTATGGACCAAATGCCCGGAATGCAAATACACCTGTACGGTTACAGAGTTATCCGAAAATAAATTTGTTTGCCCCCAATGCGCCTATCATCACCGCATTGGCAGTGAGGAATATTTCGAAATCATATTTGATCATAACAGTTATAAGGAACTGTTCAGCAATATAAGGTCGAAAGACCATCTTGAATTTGTAGACCTGAAGCCATACCAGAAAAGGCTGGATGAAACCTACGACAAAACAGGGATCAACGATTCTATCACAGTTGGGCATGGAAAAGTGAACGGGCACGACCTGGTAGTGGCCTGTATGGACTTTGAATTCATAGGCGGCAGCCTGGGAAGCGTAATGGGCGAAAGGATCTACAAAGCCTGTGAGTATTGCCTGGAGCACCGGATTCCCTTTATGATCATTAATAAAAGCGGGGGTGCCCGAATGATGGAAAGTGCATTTTCATTGATGCAACTGGCTAAAACTTCCGCCGGGCTTACCCTGCTGAGCAATGCTAAGATCCCGTATATCTCACTTTGCACCGATCCCACATTTGGGGGTACCACGGCTTCTTTTGCCATGCTCGGTGATATTATTTGCGGCGAACCTGGCGCCCTCATTGGCTTTGCCGGCCCCAGGGTTATTAAAGAAACGATAAAGAAAGACCTTCCCGAAGGTTTCCAGCGCAGCGAATTCATCCTGGAACATGGCTTTCTCGATTTTATCGTTAACCGCAAAGACCTGAAGGAAAAAATAGCCCAGATCCTGCTTCTTTTTAAATCATAACTTATCATAAGTACATTATTAATAGCTGTAGTAATTCCACTACGGCTTTTTTATTTTTAGCCTACAGCATTTATGGAGCCATTTCTTTGCTTCCGGAACATACTAAAATTACTTTTGCAACGTATTATAATAGTTGAAAAACTGCGGTACCGGACCAGCTAATCCCGTTACTGCTAAAACTTAAAATCCAATAGAATGATTGAAAAACTCCTGAAGGGCATAGGTACGCTTGTACTTATCATCATCGTATCTTTTAACCTCAACGCCCAAACACACACACCGGTATATGCATCTATGACCGGGTTTTCAAACGGTTACTACGAATACCTTCCACAAGGTTACTGGAACAACCCGGATGAAAAATTTCCTGTAATTATCTTTGTGCATGGCCTCGGCGAATGCGGAAACGGTACCACCGATCTTTATAAAGTACTTGCAAACGGTACACCCAAACAGATTAGCCAGGGTATCTTTCCTTCTTCCTTCACCGTAGGCGGACAAACGCATAAATTCATCGTTATTTCTCCCCAGTTTACAAACTGGGTTGGTCATATTCAGGTGAACGATGTGATCAACTATTTAGTTTCCCATTACAAAGTAGATCTTAACCGTATTTACCTTACCGGCCTCAGCATGGGTGGCGGTTGTATTTGGGATTATGCAGGTTACAGCCAGGAATATGCTTCAAGAGTGGCCGCCATAGTGCCTGTTTGCGGAGCATCGAGCGCCACTACCGATAAAATAAATAATATAGCCAATGCCGACCTGGCTATATGGGGCACCCATAATGCCGGAGATGGCGTAGTGGGTGTGTCATCCACCATCACTTATGTAGATGGGATCAACAATGCACCCAATCCGCCTTCACCTCTTGCCCGGAAAACGATCTTCCAGGTAAGTGGACACGATGCCTGGTCACAAACCTATAATTTAAATTACAGGGAAAATGGCCTTAATGTTTATGAATGGATGCTTACCTATAAAAGAAACCTGGCTGCCCTTCCCGTTACAGGCCTTAACTTCAATGTTACCAAAAGAAACAATACTTCCCAGCTTCAATGGACCACGCTTTCTGAAACAAATAACCGTGGTTTTGCAGTGGAAAAAAGTGCCGATGGACTTACCTACACACAAATTACATTTATAAACAGCAGCAGCCTTAATGGTACAGGAGCCGCCTACCAATACACCGACCTGCAACCTGCAGCCGGAAAGAATTATTACAGGATCAAGCAGGTAGATAACAACGAACGCTTTACTTACAGCAGTATAAAAACAGTTGATTTTAGCGTTAAAACTTCCGTACAGGTATATCCTAACCCAGCATCTGATTTTATCAATATCAAAACAGATGCCGTGGCCGCAAAAACAGTGGCAAGGCTTGTAAACAGCGCTGGTCAAACGGTATGGCAAACCGCTTTCTCCACTCAATCAAAAATGAGCATTCCGCTGGTCAATGTGCCAGCTGGTATTTACTACCTGCAGCTCGAAACGGACGGCGTTAAAGAAACTTACAAGATTGCAGTAAAGAAATAATATAAACAGGGCTTTATCTCATCGGCGGTTGTCTTATCTAAGACAGCCGCTTTTTTTTGCATTGCTTATCTTTACAAAAATAAAATAGTTGGAACTCAATAATAAGAAGGCCTTTCACGAATACTATATCGAAAATACCTATACGGCAGGCATCGTACTTGCCGGTACCGAAATAAAATCGCTGCGTACCGGCAAGGCCAGTTTTAACGACAGCTATTGCCAGTTTTTTAAAGGGGAGTTATATGTTAAAAGCCTGCATATCTCCGAATATGCTTTCGGTACCTACACAAACCACGAACCCATGCAGGAAAGAAAACTCCTGCTCAACAAACGGGAATTAAGAAAACTGGAAGCCAAAATAAAAGAGAAAGGCTACAGCATCATCCCCCTGAAATTATTCATTAACGAAAAAGGACTTGCAAAACTTGAAATAGGGCTTGGTAAGGGGAAAAAGATCTACGATAAACGGGAAACCCTTAAGCAAAGGGATACAGAGCGGGAAGTAAAAAGGAAATATGGCTTGTAAAAGTTGAACATAAATGATTATGATCATTAAGATGGATTAAGATGGAATTTAAACTAAGGCCCTGGAACCCCGATGATATTGACAGCCTGGTGGAACAGGCCAATAATTTTAAGATTGCCCGGTTTTTAACCGATGGATTTCCACATCCCTATACAAGGGAAAACGGAAGGGCATTTATAGAAATGGCTACCAGGGATGAACCCGTACATATTTTCGCCATTGAAGTAAACAGCAAAGCGGTAGGGGCGATCGGGCTGCACCCGCAAACAGATATTATGAAAAAGAATGCAGAACTCGGTTATTGGCTGGGCGAAGCATATTGGGGAAAGGGTATCATCACCGAAGCCGTTAAACAGGTGGTAAAATTTGGTTTCGACACCTTCGATATCACCCGCATTTATGCCAGGCCTTATGGCACCAATACCGCCTCTCAAAAAGTGCTGGAAAAAGCTGGTTTTGCACTGGAGTCCCGTATTGAAAAAATTATTTTTAAAAACGGCGAATTCCTGGACGAGTTGATATATGCTATCCGAAAGCCGGTTTGATCAGCATTCGCTGAGGCTGAGGGGTATATGCAGCGCCAGGCCGCCATCGGCTGTTTCTTTGTATTTGCTGCTCATATCAAGTGCGGTATTCCACATCGTTTTAATGACTGCATCGAGGCTTACTTTGGCAAAATCTGGTGCGCTCTGCAGGGCAAGCTGGCTGGCTGTAATGGCCTTAATGGCACCCATGGTATTTCTTTCTATGCAGGGAACCTGTACAAGACCGCCAATAGGATCGCAGGTGAGGCCAAGATGATGCTCCATGGCGATCTCAGCTGCCATCAGGGCCTGTTTCTGGGAGCCTCCAAGGCTTTCTGTTAATGCTGCTGCAGCCATGGCACTGCTTACCCCAATTTCGGCCTGGCAGCCTCCCATCGCAGCAGAAATAGTGGATCCTTTTTTGAATATACTGCCGATCTCTGCTGCCGTAAGAAGGAAGTTTACAATTTTATCATCTGAACCACCATCACAAAAAATGATATAGTACTGCAGTACGGCAGGAATAACACCTGCAGCGCCATTAGTGGGCGCCGTAACCACTCTTCCAAAGGAAGCATTTTCTTCATTTACTGCCAGCGCAAAACAGCTTACCCAGTCAATAATATAATTAAACTGGTTGCCCCCTTTTTTCACAGCCAGTTCCCAGCTTTCATAATCATGATAAGCATTGTTGCCAAGGAGTTTTTTATTCAGGTCAAAAGCCCTCCTTTTAACATGCAAGCCCCCCGGCAAATATCCCTGTGTATGGCAGCCGCGGTAAATACATGCTTTCATCACCTGCCAAATATGGAGCAAGTCATTCCTTGTTTTTGTTTCACTGCGCCAGGCATGTTCATTTTCCAACACCACTTCATGAATGCTTAAACCGGTTTTCATGCACCAGTGCAGCAATTCATCGGCCGTATTTATGGGAAAAGGCAGTTCTGTGCTGCTGCTTTCAGTGGCATCTTCTCCTTCTTTTTGTATAAACCCTCCTCCAATAGAATAATAGGTTTCAGCAATGGATTCATTGT
Source organism: uncultured Chitinophagaceae bacterium (assembly GCA_963754695.1). Classification (GTDB taxonomy): domain Bacteria; phylum Bacteroidota; class Bacteroidia; order Chitinophagales; family Chitinophagaceae; genus Ferruginibacter. Next base: position 170,995 of record CAVWGU010000009.1, on the reverse strand, counting down.
TATGAAATTTTGCAAGAAAACTTAACCCGTTGGGATGAAAGGGAAGCGATTCTGAAAATAGAAATTCAATATCGTCGGCAGGTACAAAATCAATTTCATACTGTTCATCGAGCATGATTTTCCGTGTTGCTTTAATTTGCTCAATGGATGAATTGATCTTGTCCACCTCAAAAGTAACCGGGTCTCTCCCACAAAGACCCAGCATAATGGCCACATCTGTACCGTGTCCCACACCTGTTTTTGCAAGCGAACCATAGAGCAGCACTTCCAGCGAGATAACATCTTTCAGCTTTCCCATTTTTTTGAGGGAAGCGATAAAACTTAGTGCAGCACGCCAGGGGCCAAGTGTATGGCTGCTGCTGGGCCCCACCCCTATCTTAAACATATCAAAAACAGAAATTGCTTCGTGGCTCATACCGCATTTAAATTTAAGTCCCTGATAAATCTAAGCTATTATCTGATTTAAAAAGGGTTGATTATTCTGTATCGATCAATTCTATATCAAATTTCAAATACGAATAGGCAGGTATCAGCACGTTTCCGTTATTGTCGTAAGCCACCTGCGCCCCATAGCCCAGGCTTGGAGGGATATACAAAGTGATTTTCCCGGTTTCGCGGATGAGGGGTAAACCCCGTTGCCATCCTTCTATCAGGCGGCCCAGTTCTATTTTAAGCACGCTGTTGCTGGCCGTAGAATCAAAAACTGCTCCATTGCTCAACAGGCTGCCTTTATATTTTGCGGTTATTACAGAGCAGATATTGGGAGCTGCATTGCTGCCATTTTGCGTAATACTGTAAAAAACACCACTGCTGTGCTGTGTTGCAGAAAGAGCATTTGCGTTTACATAGCTTTGCAGATAGTTGATCTCATCAGCAGTAGCCACTTTTACCGGTTCGGAATAAGGGCACCCGGAGTCTTTGGAGCAGGAAAAAATCACCGCTGCCAGGGCAATTGCCGCAATTGAAAAAAAGTACTTCATCATTCTTCTGTTGTTTTATTTAAGAGGTTAATTTCTGGTTTTAAGCTGCATGTGACTTTTTCTTCAGTTCCTGGTATGCCTGCTCATTCATTTCCCACATAAAATGCATCCTGAAAAAAGAAAAAAAGAAAATGGCTATAAAAACACCGGCCACGGCTGCCAAAATAGAGCCGGGTGCTGCCGATACTTTAGCATACCATTCTGGGAAGTAAAGATAAATCGCCAGCAAAAAAAACAGGATGGGCAGCCCAAATAATGAGGCCATGGGCAAGCCGCGTATAAGCTTACTTCCAAAACTGCTGTAAGGGATCCTCCTGGTTTCCCAGTAACTGATAAATGCTTTTTCTTTTTCGGTAAGCATATTGCAAAATTAAGGATAGCTTTGCTATATTGCACAAAAGCCGGTAGGTTTGTTAAATTAATTATGCAGATGAAAATAGAAAATCATATAGTTCAATATTTGTATGAAGCAAAAAAAGTAACGCTGGAGAATATTGGCACATTTTATTTATCAGCCGAAATACCCACACCTGAAGCAGATAAGGAAGTGGCTCTCCCCGCTGATGCCATCCGCTTTGAGTTTGACAGGAATGCCCCGCAGGACGAAGGCCTGGTGCTTTATATAGTAAAGCAAACCCGGAAAATTAAGCCACTGGCCAGTTCCGATCTCGAATCATTTTCTATCCTGGCCAGGCAATTCCTTAATATTGGCAAACCACTTATTATAGAAGGCATGGGTACACTTTTAAAAAGCCAGGAAGGTGGTTTTGAGTTTACCCAGGGAGCTTATGTTAACACAAAAATAGATTTACATGGCGGTGGGCCTCTCCGCGAAAAAGCATCAGAAGAGATCAGTTTTTCCTCCCCTGAAAAAAAGAAATCAAAAGTGCCCGGCCTCTGGGTCTATGGATTGATCTTTTTACTGCTTGCCGGTGCTGCATCAGTAGCCTATTATTTCTTCAATAAAGAAAATACCGATCAACCATTAGTGCATGCCCCGGCTGTAACAATTCCGGACACAAATGCCACTACCAAACTGCCGGATACTTCAGTTACTTCCCAACCTGCTGCAGATACCAGCCTGCTTAAACCAGTTGATAGCATGGCCTTGCCCGCTGCAAATGTTCCGGCTGCGGGCACGTATACATTTAAGATCGTAATAAAAGAATATGCCAATAAAATTTTGGCAGAAAAAGCCTACCAGCGGCTCACTAACTACGGGCATACTATTATTTTATCGCCTATTGATTCTGTACGTTACAAACTGGCGATCCCTTTCAGCAGCCCCTTAAGTGATACACTCCGGGCAAAGGACTCTTTACGTATCTTTTTTAACTCCAGAACATATGTGGAACTATAAATGGCCGCAGTGAAAAAAATCTTTTCTCATTATGGCAGGTATTTTTTCCTCGCTGCAGTTATTACCGATATTGCCCTGATCCTGTTACAGGCTGAAGAGTGGAGGATTTTCAGCAAACCACTCCTGATGCCCCTGCTCGCATTATATGTTTGGGCGGCAGGCAGTAATTCTCTTACGGGTAAATGGCTTATTATAGCTGGATTGATTTTTTCTGCTGCCGGAGATACATTCCTGCTTTTTGAAAAAGATTATCCCATCATGTTCATTGCAGGCCTTTCCTGTTTTTTATTAACGCATATTTTATATGTAATTTATTTTGTGCGAGCGGTCAAAAAAGGCCCTTCACTGTTAAGAAAAAATCCCCTTATCATCGTAGCCGTCATTATTTACCTGGCAGGTTTTTCCTACCTGCTTTTTCCAAAACTCGGCGGTTTGAAAATACCTGTGTTCATTTACACGCTCATTATTGGCGGCATGCTGCTGGCCAGCCTGGATGCTTACCTTAAACTTCCGGTTAAAAGCGCTTTCAGATTTGCCTTAGGTGCTCTCTTTTTTGTGATCTCTGACAGCCTGCTTGCTTTCAACAAATTCTTTCATTCAATACCCCAGGCAGGTCTGCTGATTATGCTCACCTACTGCCTGGCCCAGTTTTTAATTGCAGAAGGTTATATCTTTGCAGGTAAGGAAAGATAACATCACTTGATGTGAAAACGATGATTAATGGAATTTATAGATTATTATAAAATTCTGGGTATCCCTGCCAATGCCAAAGAAGAGGATATTAAAAAGGCCTACCGGAAACTTGCCCGCCAATACCACCCCGATGTTAATCCTGACAGCCAGGATGCACACAAGAAATTTCAGCAGATTAATGAAGCCCACGAGGTACTAAGCGACCCTGTTAAAAGGAAAAAATACGATAAATACGGAAAAAACTGGCAGCAGGGTGAAGCTTATGAAAGGGCAAGCCAGCAACAATACCAGGGGCCCGGAGGATACCAGGAATATGAATTTTCAGGTGGATTTGACAATGGTGGCTTTTCCGATTTTTTTTCTTCGCTATTCGGAAGCAGCGCCGGCAACCGGCATACCCGGTCAAAAAGGAAGGGGCAGGATGTAAAAGCCACGCTCCAGCTTAATCTTTCAACTGTGTTTACCATTCAAAAGCAAACTTTCACCATCAATGGTAAAAATATCCGCATTACCATACCTGCAGGTGTAGAAAACGGGCAACAGATAAAATTGGCCGGACATGGGGAACCGGGTTCTAACGGAGGACCGGCCGGCGATCTTTACCTCAGTTTTCAAATTATAAACGATACGCCATATACCAGGCAGGGCAATGACATTTATATCAATAAAGAATTAGACCTGTACACGGCTTTGCTTGGCGGAACAGACATCCTTGACACGCCTCATGGCAAACTAAACCTCAAAATAAAACCTGAGACTCCCAATAATTTCAAAACAAGGGTAAAGGGCAAGGGTTTTCCAGTCTATAAATCAGAAGGGGTTTTTGGGGACCTTTATATCAGCTACCAGGTAAAATTGCCCACAAATCTTTCGGAAAGGCAAAAGGAGCTTTTAAGAGAATTATCAAAATTAGCGTAATGTTTCCGGTATAGAAATTACCTGCCCATTGCAATAAATTAAAAGCCCCCGAAACCGGGGGCTTTATAAATTTTATTTCTATAGAAAGATTAGTAGTTCCTTACAGTCATCTCAGTTCTCCTGTTTTTGGCACGGCCTGCTGCAGTTGCATTATCTGCTACTGGTTGGGTTTCGCCAAATCCGGCAGAGAATAACCTGCTATCGGCCACACCCTTGCTCACTAAATAATCTTTTACGGCTTGTGCACGATTCTCAGACAATGTCTGGTTTTTATCATCTGCACCCTGTGCATCTGTATGACCATTAATATCAAGCATCAGCGATTCATCTGATTTCATAATGCTGGCCACTTCGTTCAAAGATTTGAATGATTTAGGCAACAGTTTGAAGCTTCCTGTTGAGAAGAATACATTCTTTGCGGCAAAGTTAATTTTCTCAATTACTTCTTTTGCTATAACCGGGCAACCTGCATTTTCTGCAACACCGGCTTTGTTTGGACATTTATCTTCTTCGTCGTTGATACCATCACCATCTGTATCTGGTACAGGGCAACCCTGGTAACGTGCCACACCTTTTACCGTAATACATTTATCTTCTTCATCGTTGATACCATCACCATCTGTATCTGGTATAGGGCAACCCTGGTATTTTGCAATACCGGCTATATCCGCACATTTATCATCCGCATCTGCTATACCATCGCCATCTTTATCGGGGCAACCCTGGAAAGAAGCAAGACCGGGTACATCAGGACATTTATCATCTGCATCTGCTACGCCATCATTATCACGGTCTGTAATCACCGGCATTGTCGGAGGAGGCACTTCCATTGGTTTTTCCGGACCAAAATTCTGTACAAAACCCAAAGAGTAGAACAGGTTATCTTTTAAAATATCTTTTGTTAAAGCAAAACGATATTGCATTTGCAGCATGAGGTAAGTTACGCTGTTGAAGTTGAGTTGAATGCCACCGCCTGCAGGCGCATATGCTCCAAATTCTCCTGTATAGTAACCTCCGCCAATACCCGCGGTAAGGAATGGAGAAAAGAGGTTATTATCTTTGATCGGACGGATATTAACGCTTGGTTCAAGTTCCAGTCCTATCTCTGTTTCAGAGGTTGCCTCATTCCTGATAGAAGCAGAATAATCATGAAATATTGCATTGACCCTTGTAGAGAAATCTATATAAGGTGTCAATCCCCTCCAGTATGAAAGAGAAAGACCATGGCTCATATCTTTTAAGTTGGCAAAGTTCCTGGCAGTAACACCCTGATCCTTAAAGGTAACCGGAGTGGAAAAATCAACTGCATTAAAATGGATACCAAAAGATGCAGGCTTTTTAGATGAAAGGAAATTGCTCTTGGAAGTCTGTGCCATAGCACCAATGGTAAACAGCACCGTCATAAATGCTAACGCAAGTTTTTGTTTCATAAACGCTAATTTTAATTTAATACGTTCCTTCAGGAACTTAGTTTTTTGAATGGTTTTTATGGTTATCTGCAAAGGTAATATCTAAAACCGTACCATTCGAATAATTTTTTAACAAATATATAGGATTATAATTTAAGTACAGATAAATAATTATTAGTATATAATTGGGCGTTGTGTAAAAAAAAAGGCTTGAATTCTGGGAAGGAACTGTATATTTGCAACCCCAAAAAAGGTCCGGTAGCTCAGCTGGATAGAGCATCAGCCTTCTAAGCTGAGGGTCATTGGTTCGAATCCAATCCGGATCACAGGCAAAAGAAGGATAACGGCAGCAGTTGTCCTTTTTTTATGTTGCAGATTGCCCTAAATTTACCGTTTAGCTTTTTCATATGGAAGTAAAGATTCATCCCTCCTGGAAGGATATATTGAAAGAGGAGTTTGGCAAAAGCTATTTCTCGCAACTTGTTGTTTTTCTTAAAACAGAAAAGGCCCAGGGAAAGGTAATTTATCCTCCGGGGCCGCTTATTTTCAACGCATTTAACCAAACCCCGTTCGGCCATGTAAAAGTTGTTATCCTGGGCCAGGACCCTTATCATGGCCCGGGGCAGGCGCATGGCCTCAGTTTTTCTGTACCCAATGGGATAAAACCTCCTCCTTCACTTGTTAATATTTTCAAAGAAATAGCATCAGACATGGGCGTGCAAATGCCTGCAGGATACGGTAACCTCATTTCCTGGGCACAACAGGGGGTGCTGCTGCTTAATGCTGCACTTACCGTGCGGGCCGGTGATCCTTTCAGTCATGCAAAATATGGATGGGCCGACTTTACCGACGCCGTCATTCAAAAAATTTCGGATAAGAAAGAAAACGTCGTTTTCCTTTTATGGGGAAAATTTGCCCAGGAAAAACAAGGACTGATAGATGAAACAAAGCACCATGTTTTGAAAGCAGCCCATCCCTCCCCCTTCTCTGCAGATAAAGGGTTTTTTGGCTGCAGGCATTTCTCCAAAACAAATGAAATACTTGTTAAACTTGGTCAAAAGCCCGTAGACTGGAAACTTTTATCGCCTTAAATTGCAATCACAAAACCTTTCATGAGTTTATTAAAAAATATATTCGCACGCATCTGGGCTGTTTGGGGTCTTGTGTCATTTATGATTACCTTTCTTATCTTCTTTGTGCCATCCATGTTTGCTTATTTATTTAAGCATGAAGTAAAGGGCCAAAAATATTTCATCGGGGTCTCACGTATTTGGATGAATATCTGGCTGCTCTTAATTGGCTGCCCGGTGAAAATTTATGGCAGGGAGAACTTTAAAGAGGGTGATTTATATATCGTAACCTTTAACCACAATGCCCTTCTCGATGTGCCGTTATCGGCACCTTACGTACCGGGCGCTAATAAAACAATTGCCAAGGCCTCATTTGCCAAAGTTCCGTTGTTTGGCCTTTTCTATAAACGCGGCTCTGTATTGGTAAACAGAAAAGATGAAAACAGCCGTGTAAAAAGTTTTGAAGAAATGAAAACAGTGCTTGCAAAAGGCATGCATATGTGTATTTACCCCGAAGGAACCCGGAACCGTTCCGGGAAGCCGCTGAAGGATTTTTATGAAGGAGCATTTAAGCTGGCGGTAGAAACACAAAAGCAGGTTCTCCCCTGCATCATAACCGGAACCAGCCGGGCGATGCCTGTAAACAAAACATTTTACCTGTTGCCAGTACCGCTTAAAATGTATTTTCTAGAACCGGCAACGCCGGGAAATGATTCAAAAGAACTCCGGCAAAGGGTATATGATCTCATGCTTAAAACATACCTCGATAAAACCGCCGTCTCCTGAACGATCTTATTAACCTTTCGCCGCAAATCTTTTGAGTTCTTCCGCAATTGTCCGGTTATTGCTCAGTCTTGGAACCTTGTTTTGCCCACCCAGTTTACCTATGCTCTTCATGTAATCGGCAAACCCGTTTTTCCTGATGGAAGTGATCCTCAGTTGCTGCAGAATTTTACCGGAGATAAGGTCATCGTAATATACATTTTTCTTACGCAGGTTTTCATCCACAGCGGCTGCAAATGCCCCGAGGTCCTGGGGTTCCTTTTCAAATTCAACAAACCATTCGTGAAAACTTTTCCCTTTATCCTGCGCTACCATGGGTGCCACGGTAAACTCACGGATAGTCAGCTTGGCTTTTTCAAGTGCCTTGAGCATGGCATCTTCCACCTCTTCTGCAATCACATGTTCTCCAAAAGCAGAAATATAATGCTTTGTTCTTCCGGTAACCACCATACGGTAAGGTTCCTTGCTCAGGAATTTTACAGTATCCCCGATATTATAGGCCCAAAGCCCCGCATTGCTGCTGATAATAAGTGCATAATTCTCCCCCACCAATACATCCTTCAAAAGAAGACGTTTGGGGTTTTCCTCCTGGAGTTCATTTACAGGTATGAATTCATATAAGATACCACTGTTGGTATTCAGCAGCATCCCCGATACCTGCTGTGTATCCTGGAATGCAAAAAAACCTTCGCTGGCCGGAAAAAGTTCAATGATATCAACCTTGCGGCCAATGCTTTCCATCAACCTGGCTTTATACGGTTCAAAATTCACACCGCCCTGCACCATTACACTGAAGTTTGGAAACAGCTCCCCTACTTTTTTTCCCGAACGCTTTTCCAGCTCATCGAAATACATTTGCATCCAGGGCGGAATACCGCTGATAAGCGTCATGTTTTGCGCCATAGTTTCATCCACGATCCTGCTGAGCTTTTCTTCCCAGTCGTCAATACAGTTTGTTTCATAAGAGGGCAGCTGGTTTGAACGCAGGTATTTAGGTACGTGATGGTTTACGATCCCGCTCAAACGCCCTGTGGGTATGCCTCCCACTCTTTCCAGTTCAGGCGATCCGCTGAGGAAAATAAGCTTCCCGTCGGCAAAAGCGGTATTCCCGGTTTCGGCCATATAACAAAGCAGGGCATTACGGGCAGAATTGATATGGTTTCCGATACTGTCTTTTGTAATAGGAATATATTTGACACCACTGGTGGTTCCGCTTGTTTTGGCAAAGTAGATTGGCAGCCCTTTCCATAAAATATTATGCTTGCCTTCTTTAATCTTATCAATATAAGGTTTGAATGCCTCATAATCACGCACAGGCACCTGCCTCACAAAATCTTCGTGATTTTTTATGGAGGAAAATGAGTGGTCCTTTCCAAATTCGGTTTGCGCAGCATTCTTAATGAGCTCATTAAAAATGCGCTGCTGATCAACCACTGCGCTTGCGGCAGCTTTCTTGATTTGCCTGGATATATAAGTCGCAAATGGCTTTGCCAGCCATGATTTTATTTTCATGCACAAAATCTCTAATGGTGAACAATCGCAGGGTAAAGGTCGGTATTTTTGGATTAACCGGGCCTATTGGCCTTACCGCAGGTGGATTTCTTAGGTAAATTTTAACCAGCCTTTTTTTTGCATTTACGAAATAATTCCTACATTGCGTACGAAACACATCGTATTATGCTTAAAGCTAAAACACCCAAACCTACAGAAAGCGAACTTGAAATACTTACGGTTTTGTGGGACCGTGGACGGGCATCTGTTCGCACCGTATATGAAGAGCTTTCCAAAACCAAAGATATCGGTTACACCACGGCGCTTAAACTGATGCAGATCATGTTCGAAAAAAAGCTCGTATCAAGAGACAGCAGCAGCAAGGTTCATATCTACGCTGCGGCAATCAACCGTGAAAAAACACAAAAACAACTGGTCAATAAGATGATAAATGATATTTTTTCCGGCTCCACCGGCCAACTGGTGCTGCAGGCCCTGGGCGGGCATAAGGCCAGCAGGGAAGAACTCGATAAGATTGAAAAACTGATCGCAGAGCTTAAAGCCAAAAACTGATCCCGATGGGAGAACTTTCTTACAGCATTACCATAACACTGCTGCACAGCATCTGGCAGACCGCATTGCTGTGGTTATTCTACAAAGCAGCAGTTGCTGCACTAAAAAATACACATCCCACGGCAAAGAGAAATGCAGTGCTGACCCTGTTGCTTTCTCAAATTTTTCTTAGTTCAATAACTTTTGTGCTCACTTTTACAGGCATTTCTCCTGTTTCGGAAAATATATTTCCTGCAGCTGATTATTTAACCCTGCAGGATTACTGGCTGAAAAACTATTCTGCCTACTTCCTGTTCCTTTATGGCTGCATCGTAATTTTCAGATGCATGAAAATGCTGGGTAACTGGCAGGATTTTCGCAATCTTCAGACAAGTCAACACCTGAAAGCCCCTGCAGACATGAGAGTATTTACACGGCTGAAAGCCGCAGAATTGGGTATCCGGCGGAATGTTGGCATCTGGTTAAGCCCGCATGCCATAAGCCCGCTTACATTCGGTTTCTTAAAACCAGTGATCTTACTGCCCGCTGCCCTGGTAAATCAACTATCGCTGGAGCAGGCCGAAACACTCATTTTACATGAACTGTCGCACATAAAAAATAACGATTACCTGCTTAACTGGCTCCTGCTCGTTGCAGAAACAATATTTTTCTTTAACCCGTTTATCCTGCTTGCAATAAATGAGATAAGAAAACAAAGGGAACTTGCCTGCGACGTAAGCGTAATGGAATACGCTTACGGTCCCATACCCTATGCTGAGGCTTTATTAAAAACAGCGCAACTGCATGCGGTTGTATCCCGGTTTCAACTGGCAGCATTTCAAAATAAAGATTTACTTCTGAAAAGAATATTGTTTTTTACATCCGAAAAGCATGAAAACTTACAACATAACAACCTGTTGAATGCAGCTTTGATCCCGCTTTCATTTGTCATTTTACTTGGCTGGATGCTGATGGGATCTGCCGGCCCGGCAACCCCGGTTGAAAAAGGAACGCTTTCACGTAAACTCCTTTTATTTCCACCAGCAGCAATGGCTGCTTTCACGGAAACCAACGTTGCACTGAGCACGAATGATTTTGCAAAACTTTCACCTGCAAAGCAGAAAACGGCGCCCGCAACAACATTGATTGCTGTACAACCGGAAACCATGAATATAACGGCAAGCAGTGATTATAATACTGAAGAAGATGTCCAGGAACAAGCCATCAGCCTGTTGCCCGTGGCTTACGAAGCCGCTGCAGACAGCGTTCGTGAAGTAATTGTTACGGAAGAGAATTCTGCCGGTAATTCAGTAACACGCAGCTATAAAGTTAATTTCAAAAATGGCAGGTGGAATATAACGCTGCTTTGGTTAACCGTAGATAAAAAATCGCCCGATTCGCTGATCATTAACAGTAAAGACAGTTCAACTGCCGCAGACTAAGATCACCATACATTTCTTGGGCAGGTATCACCAAACTTATTTCCAAGCATAAAGCCGAGCATGAACTCATGGGTTTGACCTGTGTAAGCCCGCATCTTATTGGTGGTGGCCATTTCATAGGCGTAACTGATATTAAATGTGTTTGAAATATTCAAACCCGCCATAGCAGAATATCCCGATATTAGATCGCCAAAACGATAAGCCCCTCCCACCCACAATTTATCGCGGTACTGCATTTTTGCATTTACATGAAGGCCAAACAACTGCGGCTTCCAGTACTGGACCATTGCCGATGGCATCAGGTAAAGGTCGTCGCTCAACCAGGCACGATAACCAGTGGTAAAAAAATAATTGGGTTCATAAAAAGTGGCCCTGTCGTTTTTATTTGAAAAAGATATTTTGCCAGGCACAATATTCAATACTGAAAATCCCATAAAATAACTGGCCGAATAAAGCCATACACCTGCTCCCAGTTCCGGTTTTAGTTTTTTCAGTTCCCCGTTTGCGTATCCTACTGCGGGATCGTTGGGATCAAGGTCGGCCCATACAATTTTATTACGATCGAGGTTCACACTTGTCAACCCACCCATAAAACCGGCCGACAAAGTTGTTTTTATGCCCAGTGGTTTGTGGTAGGCGTATGTAGCAAAAAGACTCCACCGGTTTATATAACCGGCTTTATCGTTCATGGCAATGACTCCAATTCCATGATGAGGTGCGGGTGCCGTATATTCTTCCCAATAACGCTGACCACGTGGGTTTTCGCCCGGTACAGCAAAGGAAGTGGCGCTTGTGCGGTAATCTGACTTTCCAATAGGCCCATGAATGGAAACATAACTCGTAACGGGATGCCCTTCAATACTGCTCCACTGATTTCGGTTGCTTAATTTAACATCTGTATAATTTTCTATGCCAGCCACTGCAGGGTTCAATGCAAAATTATTTAATACATATTGGGTATAGGATGGTTTTGCCTGTGCCGATACGGCCATACTGGCTAAAATAAGAACGGTTGCCAAACTTAATTTCTTCACAGGTTGCCTCATTTTACTTAACAATAGTTACGTAACCGGTATAAGGTTTTCTTCCGCTTTCTGGTTCTATGATATAATAATAAGTATCCAGCGGAAGTGTCTTACCGTTCATGGTTCCATTCCAGGGTGTACGATAACCATAAGACTGGAACACCAGCTGACCAGTACGGGTAAACACTTTTATTTTACAGGTAGGATAGGTATCAAGGTATTTTATTACCCACTTATCATTTATGCCATCTCCGTTGGGCGAGAACGTATTGGGAATAGCAGGCACTTTGAGCACTTTGATAAAGATATCATCGCTGGTTTTGCATCCGCCCCTGGCAGTAACCGTAAGTGTATAGGTGATATCCTCCACAGGTGTGGCCACAGGGTTCCTGATAATGGGGCTGCTAAGGAAGCTGTTTGATCCGCCAAGATTATGCGTCCACAAATAACTAAGTTCATTTCCTGTTACGATTGGATCAAGCTGGAGCTGACCGCCTTCGAGCATCACCCATTGCTGGCCACGGTCGGCATCTACGGTAGGCATCGGATGAACAGTAATGCTACTGCTGGCAGTATCCTCACAGCCTGCCGTGCTTGTAAATTTATACAGTATTGTATGGGTACCGGCCCCGGCTACTGATGGATCAAAAATACCTGACGAACTGGTGATACCAGTTCCTGAAAAATAACCACCGGAAACACCAGGCGCAAGCCCTGCCGTTTCCGACGCTTGTGTAAGTTGGAAGGATGGGTCTTCCAGGCAAACAGATGGGATGCTGTTAAACACTGCATTGGGCATGGCATTTACAGTTACCGTAATATTATCATCGCTTGAACAGGTGGCGCCGGAGTAAGCCACCATCCTGATATTATATGTTTTGGATGCTGGTGAATTGAAAACAGGATATTTGTGTTTGTATATTTTATTGCTGAATGGTTCATCATCCACTTCTGAGGAAGTGGGCTCGCCTACAGCATCCCAGAATATTTCAATTTTGGTAATGCTGCCGGATGTGATGGTAGACCTGTTTTGGATCAGCACTGTATCTGCAGAACAATAATTATTCCCTGCTACAGAAATCAAGTCTGCCCTGGGATCCCCCCCATTAATAAATAAAATAGGTAATGGAAGTATGGTATCCCTGCAACCTTTATCAGTTATGGCAATTATTTGTATCGGGTACGGTCCTACCTGTATATACCTGTGCCTAACAGCTGCCCCGGCTGTACTGATAGCCGTATTGGGGTTTGCAATCGTAGAATTAATTGCATCTCCAAAATTCCATCTCAATTCCTGGATCACATCTGTTCCAAATGGACGGCTGGTATCTGTAAATTCTGCATAAGGATCCAGCAGGCAAACTTCCGGCATAGTAAACCCTGCTACAGGGTTCCTGTGTATCGTAACTGTTTGCGGGATGGGTGCGCTTACACAGCCATTGCTCGTTGTCACAGTCAGCTTTACTGTGTAATTGTTGGGATCGGCAAAAGTATGGTTAGTGGTCGCCACTGCTGCGGATGCAGTATTAAGTGACCCGCTGGAAGGATCGCCAAAATTCCAGCTCCAGTTTGAAATACTGCCGGCATTGGCTACAGAACTGCTTCCGTTAAAATTGATAACCTCTTCTTCGCAGGTGATGGCCGACCAGGTAAACGCAGCAACAGGCAGCCTCCATACCGTAATGGTAGCAGTACCCGTTTGATTTTGCAGGCATTGGGTGCTGCTTCCGTCTTTAACACTTAACAGGTTATAATTAAATACACCATCAGTATTTGTTGGTGCCTGCAAAGTTACAATATTGCCTGTGGTCGTGGTAATTGTCTGCGGAGTACCCCCATTAATATTATAGGTAAAGGTATAGGGGGCTGTTCCGTTGGCGCCTGTAAAAGTAATGAGTGGCCTGGCTGCATTTTGGCAAAGCGAAGTACTTCCCGATATGTTTGCCGTAGGAAGAGGATTTACAGTAAAGGTTGCACTGCCGGTTGTATAAGTACGGCTGCATTGATTGGCACCGCCTTCGGTTACACTTAAAAGATTGTATACAAAGGGACCTATAATATTGGTTGGAACGTTTAACGTTACAGTATTACTGGCAGCCGTTGTATTCACAGTTTGCGTTGCTCCACCATTAATATTATATGTAAACCGGTAAGGAGCCGTGCCGCCTGCCCCGGTAAATGTGACCAGGGGCTGGACCGCATTTTGACATACAGCTGTGGTACCGGTAATGGTGGCTGTGGGCAAAGCCTGGATGGTTATTGCTGCAGTACCAGTTTGGACACTGCTGCATAAAGCCGGGCTGGCATCACTTACACTTACCAGGTTATAATTATAAAGTCCGGCAACATTGGATGGTGCGTTAATGCTAACTGAGTTACCGGTGGTTGTGCTGATCGTTTGAGCCGTACCTCCATTTAAATTATAAGTAAACCGGTATGGTGCAATCCCGTTGGAACCGGTAAACGTTACCACAGGAGCTGTACCATTGAGACAAATGGAAGAAGTTCCTGAAATAGCAGCAGCCGGTACCCGGCTTACGGTTATGGTAACGGTATCGGCCTGTGTTTGCGTACATACATCCACACTCCCCTCCCTTACGCCCAATAAAATATATTTAACTGTACCTACAGTAGTGGTGGGTGGAGTTACTGTAACAGAATTACCTGCAGTAGTTGTAAGGGTTTGAGGGGTACCGGTTGTTCCAATCTTATAGGTAAATGTATAAGGTGCTGTTCCGCCCGCTCCGGTGAATGTAATATTCGACGAAGGCCCGTTTTGACAAAGGTTTGCATCGCCGCTGATACTTGCCGTTGGCAAAGTCCGCACAAGCACCGGTGTGGAAATGCCGGTTAAATTTCTTGCACACGCAGAAGAACTTGCCTCCCTTATGTTTGTTATATTATAAGTATAAGTTCCGGGTGTACCGGTAGGAACAGGTATGGTTATGCTGTTTGCACTGGTTGTTGTAATGGTTTGAGGCACTCCTGCATTAATGGTATAAGTAAATGTGTAAGGTGCCGTGGCATTGGAACCGGTAAAAGTAATAGTTGGGGAGGCCGCATTCTGACATACAGAAGCATCTGATGCTGTTATTGCGGCCAACGGTAATGGCCTTACGATTACCGTAGCAAGCCCGGTTTGTAGCTGCTGGCACAAAGTAGACCCCGTATTTTGAACCCTCACCAATGTATAATTAAACGTACCCGGCGTGCCAGTAGGAACAGTTACATTAGCAATGTTGGAAGTTGCTGTTGTAGTAACGGTCAGGTCGGCACCGCCATTTATTTTGTACGTGAAGGTATAAGGTGCAGAACCTCCTGATCCGGTAAATCGTATGACGGGTGCGGCAGCATTCTGGCAAACAACAGTATTGCCCGAAATTAATGCGTTAGGCATGGCAGGTATGTTCAAGGGCACATTAATAGTGTCACTTACACAACCGGCGGTGGTAATGGTGGCAAATTTAATATTGTGGTTACCAGGCGTTGTAAAAAGATGGGTTGGATTGGCAATTGCAGCCGTATTTGCTGCACCACTGCCCGTATCATCAAAATTCCAATACCAGATGTAAACTGGTTTTACAGTACTGGTCACATCTGTAAATTGTACTGTTTCGGCAATACACCTTGGATTTGTATTGGTAAATGCTGCTGTGGGTGGATCAGATATATCCAGGTCAAAGTCAATTTCCTGCTCGGTACCACAGCCTTCTGTATTAGGCGCATAAGCCGTGATCGTAACGGGAAAGACCCCTACGGTATTGAATGTATAAAAATTGGGCAGGGAATACCAGTATATCTGTTTTCCATTTACGGTAGTTATAGAATCCGGCGGAACAACTGGCGCCGGTGGATTATTATAAATCATTGTGATCAAAGAAGGCGACGGTGGACCAGGCAGCAAACTTAAATCCCATTTCAGAGAGTCCGCCCTGTAAGGCAGTGAAATTTTAAATTTGAAAGGAGAATTGGTACAAACTGTAGGTACAGGTTCAATTCCATACAACGTAGTAACTCCTACTTGTTGATAAGGGTCTTTTACATTTGTACCGGCCGAGTATGCGTAAGACTCAAAGTTAGCGCTAAAGCCAAATGCAATAGCGTTAAACCCGCTGTCGGCTCTCAGCCGGTAGGATCCTGCACCCGGAAAAAGCCGCTTCATATAAGAAAAGCCAGGCATGGTAGGAAAAGCTTGCCAGGCAGATGCAGGAGGTGCTACTCCGTTTATCTGGAAACTGGGAACTGCAATTGTTTTAATCAAGACATTCACCCACTGGCGGGTTATGTTTTGTTGGGTGGATGAAAATATTGTAATGTCTTTAATATTTTGTTCCACCGGATTTAGTATGACCATATCGGGGTCGCCAAACCCTCCACCACCGCATACATTGGAAGACATGTACTGAGCCACACATACCGGCTTATCGGAGGTAATATTGATTGGGTTTATAGTGTGCACCGGGTTGGTACCAAAGTTATTGGGATAGATCTCGCCTGCATTCAGTGTTGCCACTACCGTACCATCAAAATATACAGTCGTATTGTCTTCAGAAGCCATTACCCTGTAGGCATTCCCGTTTGGATAATCGGCGGAAGGAATGAAACCATAATTTTTGCCCCAGGTGGGCGTGGGATAAAGCTGCTGAAAAAGCGGGTCGTAAGAACCTCCATTACAACCATTGCTGTTGCCGAATGTAAGATTAGAACTGCCCGAAAAAACGGCTATGGGAAGGCAACTGCTCGAGCCGGTAGCAATAACCGATTCAATATAGGTTCCTGTAATATCAAGGTCTGATTGGTATTGATACATGTCCCCTACATTAGGCAGGTTGATCAGAAAAGCTGTGCCGTTTACTCCATTGAGCCTTGGCGTAACCCTTACTTGTGTATTAGGTTTTACAGCAATTACCTGGAACTGCGACTTATCGAGCTGGCCTGTACCCCCTGTTCCATTCTGTGTAAAACTGATGGCCCGGTATTTTTTTCCCAGCACTGAAGTGGGCAGTAAAAGGGTTGCCGCACTCCTGGCCTGTCCCCATTGCTGGGCATAAGCTACTACTGGCGGCTGCCCTGGATCGACCTTTATTGTTATAGATTTTTGAATAACCAACCCAGATTCGGCATTTCCGATATGCCCAATTGCATGCGGTATTTGTATTTCCTGCAAACCATTGGCAGCAATGTTAAAAGTGGCATTAAAAGCTCCATTAGCCATTGTAATGGTTCCACGGCTTGCCCTGTCAGATGTGATCCAGATACTTAAAGTGGCAAGCACATTTGCACTTGGCACATGCTGGGGAAAGCACAAAAAAAACTCTTTCCCTTTATTGGAAAAATCCTGGGAAAAAGCTGTACTGAATATTAATAAAAAAAACGGGAGTAATAGTTTTTTTTTCATGAAAAGAATTATCCGTTGAGCCTGTAAACCTGTTTAAAATGAATAGATTATCATTCCCCAAAAATTGCAGCCACAATTTAACGATTATCTTTCAAATATTTTTGAATTTAATTTAATAAAAAAAGGGCCGTATGGAAATACCGCCCTTGTTAAGAACCTTTTGGTTCTGTAACCCCCAAAGAAAACCTCTTGTAATTATTTTGAAATGGAAACCGTATTGCTGGCAATGGCGATATCGTTTGAAGCCACTTGTAATACCCTGTAATATTTTAAACCGGGCTTAACTTTAGCAAGCCCTTGCTTGTACTTATAAGAATTAACCGCTTTTGGATCGGCTCCCATCACAAAACCAATGGTAATGAATTCTTTACCGTCTGTACTACCCTGCACCTGCCAGGTTGCTGCTTCATCAGCGCCGGTAGCGTTCCACTCTATCAGCAGGCTATTGTTGTCGATCTTCGCCTGCAGGTTTTCAAAAAGCATGTCGCTTTTCTGGCTTTGTGCGTTGCCGGCAATTACAGAAACAAATAAAAATGCTATTGTATATAATATCTTTTTCATGATGTTCATTGCTTTTAAATTGATGATCAGTTGGTTTTGCACAGCAATGAATATGGGATTAATAAGGCCGGTTTACAATTTAACCGTAACCGGCTGTAAACGCATGGAAACAAAAACCTGGGGAAACAATAACCTTAAAATAAAACCGCCAAAAGCTGTTTGGCCAATTGCAGAAGGGAATGTTGTTACAGTATTATTCATTTTCCGTGGTTTAATGTTTTAATTGGTCTTTGATGCTTCACATCAAACTCATAGAAAATTGGGTGAAAGAACCAGTAAATGCGAGGTAAGCTATTTGCTGATGCTGATACAAACATAAGGTGCAGAATTAGAAATCCAAAATATTTGACAGTAAATTCCACATATTTAACATTTTTTCAAAATATGCTGATATAAAAATATATTTTCTAATTAATGTAGATTATTTTAAATTTTTTCTACCATAATTTTTGAATCCAGTGTTGAATTCCGCTATTCTTTAAAAATAACAAGTAAAACTACGATACAGTCAAGCCAATAGGCTATGCTTCCATTAAACATGTCATCCTGTCTCCTATTATAACGCCATCATCCTATGGATAACCAGGTAAATAAAATTGGTACATCCCGTCACAAAAAAATAATTTATGAAAGGCCTCATTATGCGTGGTAAAAATGGGAAAAAAATAAAATAACTTATTTTATATAAATATAATTTACAGATAAGCTCATTATAATATTGTTAATGAAGTTTTTAAATAGTTATTTTTTACAAAAATATAAATATATATATAATTTAGAGTTATTCCCTTTTTCAGCCCATAAACCTCTTAAAATTTATAAAATTAAATTTTCGATAAATACCATATATTTTTTATAAACATTACTTTAAAAAATTAAATATAAGCAAATAAATTTAGACATTCTATTGACTACTCTTTTCCAGATTTTACATCCATACTACTAATATTATTAGCCGTACTTTCTTATTATTTAACATGGGGAATAAAAAGAATCACATTAATTTGCACAAAAAACAACTGATGAACAGAGTGCTCCCCTTTTGGATGCTGATGCTTGTTTCTGTAATGCTAATACTGCCATCTTGTCGGGAGTTTAAGGATCTTGAGTATCGTGATTTTAAAAACCTTAAGATCCATAACCTGGGGTTCTCGGCTGCCAAATTAAAAGTTGACCTCATTTACTATAACCCTAACAATTTTAGACTCGAGCTCAACCGCACCGACCTGGACCTCTATATCGACAGTTCTTTTCTGGGTCACTCGGCTCAGAATATCCAGGTGGCCATTCCTAAAAGAGATATTTTTACTATTCCGCTTGAAATAGACCTGGATATGAAAAACCTGCTTAAAAACGGCCTCACTGCTTATATGAATAAGGAAGTACTTGTAAGGGCTGTAGGAAAGATAAAAGTGGGAAAAGCGGGGATTTACAAGAATTTGAATGTGGATTACAGCACCAGGCAAACATTTTCGCTGTTTAATTGACATCGGTAACTGACCAGTACTTTCTATCAGCAAACTGGGCCTGGGGCTTTAAACTATCTCATAAAATACCCTTTCAATAGATAAATGGCCTGTTTAACCCCTATTTCCGGGTCAGTTTTTTATGAATAAGATACAGGTAAGCACAAAAAAATACCCCGCAATGGGGGTTTTAAAAATATTTTATGGGGAAAAACAATTCCTTGCCAGTTAATTTTTCTCCGTTACAGGAGCAGGAGCCGCCGGTTCTTCTGTTTTTTTGCAGCATTTAGGCAGCCTTTTGTACGCATCCGGATCAGCCGTTACATCATCAGCATCATAACCGGTATTGGCGATCTGGGTTTTAATGTTTTCAATATTGGTACGGTCTTTTATCCAGGTAACCGTGGTGGTCTTCTTCTTAACATTCACTTTTACAGAGGTAATTCCCTCGGCACGGAACAGGGATTTTTCAATTTTGTCTTTACACATATCGCACTGAATGCTGGGCGTACTAATTACCGCCTTGTCGGTGGTTTTTTGTGCAGCGGCAGAAAATGTTAATCCAATAATGGCTAAAACTAAAAGTTTAATATGCTTCATCTGGTAATTTTTGCTGTAAATTTAATTTATTGGCACCATTTTTCAGGATTTTGCCGCCAGTTTAACAAGGAATTTAACGCCTCCTGCTGCACCAGTTGTTTTTGCCGGGCCAGGCTTATCAGCACTTCATAATTGCTCAGGGAGTAAAATGGGATGCCTGCTTCCTTAAATGCCGTTTCAGCCTGTGAAAAGCCATAATTAAAAATCGAAACCATTCCTACTACCTGGAGACCTGCCTGTTGTAAAACTTCGCATACCTGGAGGCTGCTTTTACCAGTACTGATTAAGTCTTCCACCACCAGTACTTTTTGCCCGGGCAGGTAACTCCCTTCAATCTGGTTGCCCAAACCATGCTCTTTGGGTTTTGGGCGTACATACATAAAGGGTAGTTTCAACTGATCAGCTGCCATAGCGCCCCAGGCAATACCTGCCGTGGCCACACCTGCAATGCTGTCTGCCTCAGGAAATTTTTCAAAAATAACGCTGCAAAGTTCGCTCTTAATGAAATCCCTTTCATATGGAAAAGAAAGTATCCTTCGGTTATCGCAGTAAATGGGGCTTTTCCAGCCACTTGCCCAGGTATAAGGATGCTGAATGTTTAACTGAATGGCCTTAACCTGTAAAAGTTTTTCCGCCACGGCTGATTGGTTTGCTGACATGCGATAAATATTCTTCCGGCAAAGATAGCTGTTGGCCCCCGAAAACTGCTTTCAAAACATAGCTTGCCCTGCTTTTTGTAAAACCCTTAATTTTATGCATCAAAAAAACTCCCATGCAGGTAAAAATATATTTTGGCGAAAAACCTGTTTATCTCTGCAATGAACTTACACCGGCACTAAAGGAACTGCTGCACCACCCCGAGGCTGTATTCATAGACGAAGCTTCCACAGCAGCTATCAATTCGTTGCTGCATGAAATAAAAAAACCGGGGTTTCATGCAGGTGTTTTGCTGAGCGATGACCTTGAAAAGCTGAAGAAGTCATTTTTTAAGCATTTTACAAAAATTGAAGCAGCAGGTGGCATTGTTCAGAATGATGTAAAGGAGATCCTTTTTATTTTCCGACACGATAAATGGGACCTACCAAAAGGCAAGATGGAAAAAAAAGAAGACGCCGAAACATGTGCCATGCGTGAAGTGGAAGAGGAAACAGGGGTAAAAAATCTCTTTTTCAAAAAGAAAGTCGGGGAAACCTACCACACCTACGATGAATTTGGCAAGCATATCCTTAAAACCACCCATTGGTTCTATTTTACCTGTAAAAAACAGCTTCCCATTCCTCAAAAGGAAGAAGATATTACTGAAATACAATGGGTCAAAACAAGGGATATTAAAAAACCAATACAAAACACTTACGAAAATATAAAAGACATCTTAGCCGTTTTTTTTGATGAACCCTGACAAAGAGTTAAGAAATAAGATTTAATATTTTATCATTTAAGATTTAAAAATTCAGCAATTTGAACGATCAATTTCTCCGCCTGACCACCCACCCTTTTAAGTTCCGTCTTTTTTTATTAAAAAATCTACCCAGCGCTTTTTTCAGTGGTGTGCGGGTACAGTATGTAGACCATGATAAGTGCGTGGTAACAGTTCCTTACAAATGGTTTTCCACCAATCCATTCCGGAGCACCTACTTTGCCTGCCTTTCCATGGCGGCAGAAATGAGTACCGGTGTGCTGGCTATGGGCTATACGTATGCACAAAAACCGGCCGTAAGCATGCTGGTTACAAAGATTGAAGGTAATTTCTTTAAGAAAGCCACCGGGCTCACCAGCTTCACCTGCGAAGATGGCCGGCGAATAGCCCAGGTTATAAAGGAGGCGATGGCTTCCGGAAAAGGTACCACTGTAACAGCCAGGGCCGTTGGCACCAATGCCGCCAACGAACAGGTGGCAGATTTTTATCTTACCTGGAGCTTTAGAGTGAAATCCGCATAAAAGCATAACCACAGATGAAATAGATTCAATGGAAATTAAGATACCTGCCATCTGTGTATATATCAACCCGCCTTGCCTATTGCACCCGGCGTAAAATTGTATTCCCCGCGAAATATGTAAATTGCATATTTCGTTTACTATTTTAAATGAGCGCAGAACCTATATAGTTCTGTTAATGAAAAAGCATGGCAAAAGAATTACGTAAAGAACAGGCGCTTGAATACCACGCCAAAGGACGCCCGGGAAAAATTGAAGTGGTGCCCACCAAAGAGGCTAAAACGCAGCGTGATCTTTCCCTGGCATATTCGCCCGGAGTGGCATGGCCCTGCCTGGAAATAAAAGACAATCCAGATGATGTTTACAAATATACTTCCAAAGGAAACCTGGTAGGCGTAATCAGTAACGGTACAGCTGTACTGGGACTTGGAAATATTGGCCCCGAAGCAGGAAAACCGGTGATGGAAGGAAAAGGGGTACTGTTTAAAATATTTGCCGATATTGATGTATTTGATATTGAAATAAATGAAACGGACCCCAAAAAATTTGTGGAGATCGTAAAATCGCTTGAACCCACATTTGGCGGCATCAATCTCGAAGATATTAAGGCGCCGGAATGTTTTTATATAGAACAGGAATTGAAAGCCCAATGCAGGATCCCCATCATGCACGACGACCAGCATGGAACCGCTATCATTTCTGCAGCAGCATTACTCAATGCACTTGAAATTCAGAAGAAAAAAATTGAAAAAGTAAAATTTGTGGTCAACGGTGCGGGTGCTGCTGCGTTGGCCTGTATCAACCTGTATACAGCATTGGGCGCTAAAATATCCAACTTTTTTGTTTTCGACCGGGAAGGCCTTATCCATAAAGGAAGGACCCATCTCGACGAACTCAAAAAGCCTTTTGCCAATGAAGAAAAATACAGGAAGCTAACGCTCGAAACTGCCATGAAGGATGCCGATGTATTTGTAGGCCTCAGCGTGGGAAATGTGGTAACGCCCAATATGGTGAATAGCATGGCCAAAAACCCCATCGTATTTGCCCTGGCAAACCCCGATCCGGAAATCTCTTACCCCGATGCTACAAGTGTTCGGAAAGACCTGATAATGGCTACAGGACGTAGCGATTATCCAAACCAGGTTAATAATGTACTTGGCTTCCCTTATATATTCCGTGGAGCACTGGATGTAAGGGCCACACAAATCAATGAGGCCATGAAACTGGCTGCCGTAAAGGCTTTAGCCCAAATTGCCAGGAGCCCGGTACCGGATATTGTTAACCTTGCATACAACGAAAAAAATATTTCTTTTGGAAGAGATTATATTATTCCCAAGCCTGTAGACCCCAGGCTGCTCGCCACCGTGGCGCCGGCCGTAGCAAGGGCTGCTATAGAAAGCGGCGTGGCCAGGCATACCATTAAGGACTGGGAAGCTTATAAAATAGAACTCAATCACCGGCTGGGCCTCGATAACCAGTTAAGCCGTGTTATTGGTTCCAAAGCACGCAAAGATCCTAAACGGGTGGTTTTTGCAGATGCTGAAAATGTCAAGATCTTAAAAACGGCACAGTTGACGCTCGATGAAGGCATCGGGTTTCCTGTGCTGCTTGGAAATGAAAAAAAGATCAGGGCCATTGCAGATGCCAACAAAGTTGATCTGGAAGGCATGCCTATTATTGACTGTAAAGACGATGATACAGAAGATATGCGCAGGGAGTTTGGCGAACTTTTCTTTGAAAAACGCCAACGCCGCGGCATCAATAAATATGAGGCGCATAAACTGATGAAGGACCGGAATTATTTTGGAGCCATGCTGGTGGAAACCGGCCAGGCCGACTGTATGATCAGCGGTTTAAGCCGCAATTATCCCGATACCATCAGGCCGGCCATACAAGTGATCGGTATGGAAAAAGATGTGAGGAAGATAGCAGGCATGTATTTGTTATTCACTAAAAAAGGGCCACTGTTTCTTGCCGATACCACTGTAAACTTTAACCCTACGGCAGAAGAACTGGCAGAAATAACCTTGCTGGTTGCAAAAGAAGTAAGGCATTTTAACCTGGTACCCAAAATTGCCATGCTCTCCTATTCAAATTTCGGCAGCAGCAATTCGCCTGAGGCAAACCTGGTGCGCAAAGCAAGGGAAATAGTAAAGAAAAAAGACCCCACGCTCAAATGCGATGGCGAAATCCAGGGCATCGTGGCATTCAATAATGAATTACTTAAAGAGAATTATCCTTTTTCAGAATTGGTGAACGAAGATGTAAATACCCTGGTGTTTCCTAACCTGGCCGCAGGCAATATAGCCTATAACCTGCTGCAGGAATTGGGTGGTGCCGATAGTGTTGGCCCGATTTTGATGGGATTGAATAAACCTGTACACGTATTGCAGCTAGGCAGCAGTATCCGCAGTATTTTTAATATGGTAGTGATCGCAGTGGTGGATGCCCAGGCAAAAACTAAGTCCAATGCCCAGGAAGAAATAAAAAAAAGCAGGTGGTGGAAGGGAAAGGGGAAGAAGCTGGAGGGATGAGTAATGAGTAATGAGAATTGAGAATTGAGATATGAGATTTGAGATATGAGTTATGAGCTTTCAGCTATGAGCTTTGAGCAATTCGTGTAATTCGTGTAATTCGTGTAATTCGTGTATTCGTGTATATAATTCGTGTTTAAAATAATTCGTGTATAAATGACTTTTTTAACAGACCTCGGCCAATACATGCTCATGCTAAAACGCATGTTCAGCAGGCCCGAAAATGCAAAGCTCTACTGGAAGGAATTTATGCACCAATGTGCCGAAATAGGCATGGGATCATTGCCCATTGTATCCATCATTTCCCTGTTCATGGGTGCGGTAAGTACGGTACAAACTGCCTACCAGCTGGTAAGCCCGCTCATACCCAAGAGTACCATTGCGCAGATCGTGCGGGATACGGTGATACTTGAATTTGCCCCCACTCTGGTATGTATTGTGCTGGCCGGGGTTATTGGCAGCAAGATCGCCAGCGAACTGGGAAACATGCGGGTGAGCGAACAGATAGATGCACTCGAAATTATGGGTATCAATACCAAAACCTTTTTGATACTGCCCAAAATACTGGCAGCCATGATAACCATTCCGATGATGGTGATACTGGCCATGGCGCTCGGCATTTACGGCGGAAGGTTTGCCGGCGATGCATCTAATATACTGTCGGCCGAAACTTTTGATATGGGGTTAATGGAAAACTTCATTCCCTATAATGTATTTTTTTCGCTGATGAAGGCCTATACCTTTGCCTTTATCATCAGCAGCATACCGGCTTATTTTGGCTATCATGTAAAAGGCGGTGCACTGGAAATTGGCAAGGCAAGTACAAAATCGGTGGTGGTAAGTTGTGTGCTCATCCTGCTGGCCGATTATATGCTGGCTGCTTTATTACTCTAATTGAAAATTATGATCGAATTCAGGAATATAAAAAAGAGCTTCGATGGCAAAGTGGTACTCGACGGTGTAAGCCATATTATGGACACCGGCAAAACCAACCTCATTATAGGTACCAGCGGAAGTGGCAAAACCGTATTGCAGAAATGCCTGGTTGGATTGCTGGAACCCGATGAGGGCGAGATTGTTTACGATGGTGTTAGTTTTACGGATATGAATGCCGATGAAAGAAAAATGCTGCGTCGGGATATCGGCATGCTCTTCCAGGGTTCTGCCCTGTTTGACAGTATGACCGTGGAAGAAAATGTTCGGTTCCCACTGGATATGTTTACACACGATTCGCTCTCCAAAAAACTGGTAAGGGTAAATGAAGTACTCGAAAGGGTGAACCTGAGCGGCAGCAATAAAAAATTCCCTGCCGAAATAAGCGGTGGCATGAAAAAAAGAGTGGGCATTGCACGCGCCATTGTACTGAACCCAAAATATCTTTTCTGTGATGAGCCCAACAGCGGCCTCGACCCTGTAACTTCCATGGTGATAGACGAACTTATTAAAGAACTTACCGTGGAGCAAAACATCACGACCGTAGTTAACACCCACGACATGAACAGCGTAATGGAAATGGGCGATAATATTCTCTACATGGTACAGGGAAAAAAAGAATGGACAGGCACCAGCAAAGACATTATTTTTTCTGAAAACAAACAACTGAACAATTTCATTTTTGCTTCCGAGTTCTTAAAAGATGCCAAGGAAATGCGGATGATGGAAATGAGGAAGAAGGGTTGATGGTTGAGATGTGAGCTATGAGCTGTGACTGATGAGCGTGGTTCGTGCAGTTGGAGTTACGGATTTTTTTGCTTGGTCTCCTGGCTCTTTTGTTTTATGGGTCTTTTATTTGGAGTTTGAGATTGATTGTTTTGCTTACAGCATTATTTTTTTAATGAAAAACAGTAACCTACACCAACATTCAAAAGCATCCCTTGCGAATAGAAACCACTAAATCCTATTTTAAATCTTTTGCCTGAAGGTAATTTTAAAAAAGCAGAAGGGCCGAGCGAAATCCATGGTCTAAGAGAATAATCGCGGTCAAATTTATTAGCATCCACAACTACACCAAATTGGGACATTAAATACCAGGTTCCAGCTATCTTGCTTACAAACCCGGCTCCGGCTTTAAATACAGGTCCTCCCCATTTGTAATAATACCGGCGATTGTCGATACTAACGGGCAATACTAATAATTGTTGGCGGTAAGCCATCACTGAGCCGCTAAGCATCCAGGCAATATTCTTTTGTGCGGGAACAATATAACCAGCACTTATCCCTACCCCATAACTAAAATCGAAAGTTGAACTTAAGGGAATGTCAATATCTGGTCCAACAGATAATACCTTGTCCTCCCCGTTTTGTGCTAAAGAAGAAACCGGCAGTAAACTGGCTGTTGCTATGGAAATAAGTATGCTCAACTTATTCAAATGCATGCGTTAGCGTTTTTGGTGCATCGAAATTAATGAATCTTAAAAATGAAAGCCTGAATTTTTACTCCCACTTCATAAACTTTATCACCTGCATATCCTTACCAACCTGCAGTTTTAAAATGTAGATGCCAGTGGGCAATGTGGCGGCATCAAAGGATTTGATATTGGTGCCTGGCTGGAGTGCCAGTTTTTGTGTATGGAGCTGTTTGCCTATGGCATCATAAACGGAGAGGTTGGCCGTAGCCATACCGGAAGGCTGGATCTTAATCGTAATCCTGTCTTTTACCGGGTTGGGCGATAGGGTAACCCAGACTTGTTCCGTTGCAACATTTACAGGTACTATGGCTGAAACAAACATACGCCCTGTCATATCTTTCCAGCGCAACCGGTAATACAATTCTTTTGCTGTTGCTGGCAGATTTTTATCGGCCCATTGGTACCGGGCTTCATTTTTTACCGGCACAGAAGCTATACCGTAAAAATCTAAACCGTTCTCGCTTCTCTCGATCCAATAGCCGGTTATATCATCTTGTGCTTCCGCCTGCCAGTCTGTATACACAATTCCCCTGTTGTAATCAGCTTTAAAGTACAGCAGCTTAACCGGCACCGTGGTACAAATGATCACATTGATCCGGATAGAATCTGAAGCGGTACAAACCTTAAATGCACCGGCTGTACCACCCTGGGCTGCATTGTTATATACATTTACATTGCCCGTAACCTTATACCAGGTGGTATCGGTGGGTTTTACATTTACAGAATCGGGATAACCGATAAAATATAGGCTGGGCTGAAAGGTCCAATTGTAATACTGCGCCCCTCCCACTTTTATACCGGTAGAATCGTTTAAACAAATAGTGGTTTGGTTTGCCATCATGGTTACTACCGGCCTGGCCCCTGCCACCAGCACACTGTTGAAAACCCTGGTACTGGTATCAGTTCCTTTGATCACCCGCAGGCTAGCGTTATAAGTGCCAGGACTGTTATAACATACCAGTCCCGGATTTTGCTGTGTGGAAGAAGCGGGTATGCCGCCAGGGAAATCCCATAACCATTCGGTAGGATTTCCGGTTGAATAATCGGCAAAATTTACACAGGCTGGGGCACAAACCGCTGCACTGTCTACAACATATTCCGCCACTAAAGAATCGCATGCACGGGAAGTAAGCCTGAAACCTGTCGTAGCAGTACACCCGTTGCCATCGGTTCCGGTTACAAAATAATTTATACTTCCACTGGCCACCCTTGCTTTAACGGTTGAACCTGTAGCACTGCTGAGACCTGTTACCGGGCTCCAGCTATACGTTAAGGCACCAGCCACACTAAGCGTGGTGGAATCATTGCGGCAAACAATTAAACTTTCATCAGAAGGGGTTTTAGCAAGTACGGGTGATGGATAATGCTGTATGGTTACATTTCTTGTATTGATACAACCGTTCGCATCTGTTCCGCTTACGGTATAGGTACTGGTGGCCGAAATAGAAGCCCTTGTTCTGGCAAGCACGGTATTGGTAAGCCCTGTTGCAGGCGACCAGGTATAACTCAGCGCACCTGATGCCACCAGTTCTACAGAGCTGGTGCCGCAAACAGAGGGTGCTGCAGGTGTAATATTAACGGTTGGCGGATTATTTACACGAATATAAGCTGTAGTTGATCTGGTACTGTTTGTAACGCCATCCGAAACCGTAAGAGAAACAGGATAACTTCCGGCTGTAGCATAAGATACCAAGCCAGGGTTTTGAAGAGTGGAAGATGCAGGTGTGCCTCCGGCGAATGTCCAGTTCCACGAAACAGGATTGCCTGCCGATTGATCGGAAAAATAGGTCGATGCTCCCCTGCACAGCAATGTGTCTCCCGCCACAAAATCGGCATTCAGCGCCTGCACGGTTGCTTCCGTAAGGGTTCCGTTAATAAAATATTTGCCAATACTGCCGTAACCCGACTGGTTGGCATTACGCATGCCATCAATATAAATAAAATAATCGCCCGGGTATAAAAGCAGGCTGGCTATATAAGCATTGAGTATTGTGGGCGGTTCGTGCAGCCTGATGATATCTCCTGCTGCATTTTTAATGATAAGCGAAATATCGAGGTTGGCTTTTTCATTGGATGGCCCGTAATTCCAGGGAACTGCATTTACTGAAAGAAATGAAGTATCGGCAACGTTCATCTTAAATACATCGGTATCGGAAGATTGGGAAATAATGCCACTATCGGAAAAACTTTCTGTACTTACATCAAGTGTACTTGCTGTAACATTATTATTACCATGTTCATCGGCGCGGTAAGCCACACCCTGGTTGGCAATAGATACAATTTGCAAGAGATCGTTTTGCGCATAATTACAACCAACATTTGAAGCAATTTCGCTCCAGATAGTCATGTTCTTACCATACCCTACCCCCATGATGGGCGCCCAGCTTATTTCGCCGGAACCTCCTCCATAATTGTATTCATTTGTTTTGGTGCAGGTGCCATCGTAGGTACTGTGATGGTTAAGCGTAAGCGTATGGCCGGCTTCATGCGATCCGGCTTCGGCCGCATTGGAGGCATTCCCAATGGCATTTACAAAAACAAAACAAACCTTATTGGATATTCCGCCAAAGGTATTCAGGTAAGCCACGCCGCCTGCTGGGCTTGGATACCAGGAGCTGGTGGGTGTAAACAATACCCGCATCTTTTGCCGGATGGGGGCCGCAATGAAAACCGTTGAGTCGGTGGTGACGTTGATATTGAAGGGCCGGTAATCTTCGGCCATCAGGTTAAACACGGTATTGATCTGTGCCGAACTATAGCCGGAGGAAGCACAGTTGATGGCAAGGCCGCTGTTAAAGGATGTATTCCACGAAGTGCCGCTTACCGTATACCCGTCAAAATCGAGGTAAATGATATGTTGCGCCCCCGGCAAACTGTTGAGGATGGGTACCTGTGCTTTTGTATACACAGATGCCGTAAGAAGCAGGAAAAGTATCGGGGCAATTTTTTTCATGAATGGGGCAGCGGAGGCTGTTAGTCGGTAACGATGATTTTATCTTTTGAAGTTTTTTCAAAATAAACCGCTTCGTTGCTGCCATATATCTTAAATGCTGTATCTGATTTTTTTGAAACGATGGAGCCTTCATACACCATTCCTTTGGCATCGTCCAGCTGAGTGATCGTAATGTAGGTATTCAAATTACCGGCAAGCTTACCGCCGATACTCCTCACCGATTCCTGGTTCCATTCGTTCATATTCACCACAAAATCAACCTGCGAACCATCGCCCATTACAAGCGTAACCAGTTCACCTTTTTTTGCATCGAATATCTTATTTACAGAACGTTCGTTCATGGTTCTTTTTTGAGCCGGGGCATCAAAAAACTGGCGGTCGGTATTTTGTGCGTAGGCAGTTGAAAAAGCTGTAAATAAAAATAAAAATGTAATGACTTTATACATGGATGGGTTTTAAAATTTGTTCATCACAAATGACAGGTAAAAGTAAATCAATATTCCCAGAATAAGGAATAATGGCGTATAATCTTTTATTCTTATAAATTGCAGTTAAATATTTCGAAAAATGTTTACAGATATATCCCTTAACGAACTGGAAACCATTTTGAAGGATGCAGAAAATGCCACAAACATTTTCTGCAAACAAAGCCTGGCGGCAAGGGTCGCTTTTATGAATGGCATTGCCGCTTCGCTTAAAGAATCCGAAAGTAAATTAGTGGCAATGGCCATGCAGGAAACAAATTTGCCGGAGGCAAGGCTGAAAAATGAACTGGCGAGAACCAGCAACCAGTTAAAAAGCTACGCCGATTTTTGTGCCAGTGGTCAATGGATGGATATCCGCATTGACACGGCCGATGAAAGCAGGAACCCGCCTAAACCCGATATAAGAAAGATGATGACAGCACTCGGCCCGGTAGTGGTTTTTGGCGCCTCCAATTTCCCGTTTGCTTATTCCACCGCCGGTGGCGATACCGCCTGTGCGTTTGCAGCCGGATGTGCCGTAATTGTAAAAGCCCATCCTGCTCATGCAGGTACCAGTGAGTTGGTGGCCGGTATCATTTTAAAAACAGCTGAAATGCACGGATTACCAAAGGGATTGTTTGCCCATGTACACGGAAAATCTAATGCAGTGGGGGAAGCATTGGTAAAACATCCTGCAGTAAAGGCCGTGGGGTTTACCGGCTCCTTTGCGGGTGGAAAACAAATTTTCGATTGGGGCAACCAGCGCAGGGAACCTATTCCGGTTTTTGCAGAAATGGGAAGTGTTAACCCGGTATTCCTGCTTCCGCAAAAAATGAAGGAGGATGCAGCGGGTTTTGCAAAAAAATATGCCGCTTCCATTACACTTGGTATGGGCCAGTTTTGCACCAAGCCGGGCATACTGGTGGGTATTGACAATGCTGACCTGGAAATTTTTATTGATGTACTGGCAACAGAAATTAAAAATACGTCTCCTGCCCTGATGCTGCACAAAGGCATCAGTAAAAATTATGAAGAAAAGAAAGCTCATGCACGTGCACAGGAAGCGGTGGAAGAGATTGCCGTATCTGTAACCGGCATAGCAGATGGGCAGGGTTTGCCCACAATTGCTGCTGTAACCGCTGCTGCATTTATTAAAAATCCGCAACTGCAGCAAGAAGTATTTGGCCCATGGTCGATCCTGGTAAAATGCCTTGATACAGCAGAAATGATTGCCGTTGCAAAAACCATGGAAGGACAGCTCACAGCCAGTTTCATTGCAACAGATGAAGATATTAACAGTAACGAAAAACTGCTGGCTATTGTTAAAAATATTTGTGGCAGGCTTGTACTGAATGGAGTGCCCACCGGTGTGGAAACCGGCCTAAGCATGCAGCATGGCGGTCCTTTTCCAGCCAGTACCGACAGCCGCTTTACCTCGGTGGGCGGCGATGGCATCAGGCGCTTTGCAAGGCCTGTTGCCTGGCAAAACTGGCCCGATCATTTATTGCCCGATGAATTGAAAGCAGGTAACCCGCTGCAGCTTTGGAGAACGGTGAATAATATTCCTGGTATCCATTAAAAAATATTGCCGGCTTTTTGAGCCGGCAAATTTCGAATTGCATAAGTATATGCGTTAAGTTATTTTACGTTTTTGCTTACGATCTTGGCAAGGTCAAACATAGAAACCTGTGATTTTCCTGCAAACAAAACTTTCAGTTTGCTGTCTGCATTAATCATGCGCCTGTTCTTTGAATCTTGTAATTTATTTTTCTTGATATAATCCCAGATCTTTTTGATGATCTCGGTCCTCGCTGAAGGACTGCTTCCGATTACATCTGCCAATGCTGCACTTGGAGCAAGTTTAGCCATGAATGCGGCATTTGGTTTACGGGCTGATTTCTTTTTTGCAGCCTTCTTCTTAGGAGCGGCTTTCTTTGCAGCTTTTTTTGGTGCAGCTTTTTTTGCAGCCTTCTTAGGAGCAGCTTTCTTAGCGGCTTTCTTAGCAGCTTTCTTAGGAGCAGCTTTTTTCTTTGTTGCCATTGATTTTAATTTAATGTTTTAGTAATTACTATTGACGAGCAAATTTATAGCATAAATCTCTATAGATATCCACTATTTTTTAACTTTTTTCGAGGGGAAACCATTTTCCGGGTCCGTTCATGATGGTCCGGCTATTTCCAAAAAACCGGCTGTACTTTTATTTTTTATTGTAAGCCATGTGGTCACCAGGCCGGAAATGATAAAATATACGATCAACAGGTATTTGAGCGGACTCCAAAATGCAGCGATACCAAACCAGTCGCCCATGTACCAAATAATGCCCATTCCCAGCAGGGCTTTGGTTATTTCCCAAAGCGGGGCATAGCGGTTTTTATCCATCAGTTCAGTAAGCGCATATACAAAAAGGAAGACAAACAATCCATAAATATAGATTCCGGGGGCGCCAATTGCCGCAATATTTCCGAATAGATAACTGATCAGCAGCAATAATACAATTAGCTGAAACCAGCACCAGGCAAGCAATTCAGCACTGGGATGAGTATCATATTTTTCAAAATGATTCACATCTTCGATCTTGTAAACTGGGAATTTCGCTGCTACATCGGCCGGGCGCCAGCCTGTAGGCATCAACCAGAGGCGGAGCCTGTCTTTCCAGCTCTTGGTACGCCAGGCATCCTTGATCAGCAGCCAGAGGTGCTGAAAGTTTATCCTGATGGGGTTCCAGGTATGTGCAGGCCTGGTGATGCCATATACCGGTGCCACATGGGGCAATTCTTCCTGGAAACTGCCAAACAACTTGTCCCAAAAAATAAAGATCTGGCTGTAATTTTTATCCAGGTATTGGGGATTGATAGCATGGTGAACCCGGTGGTGTGAGGGCGTTACAATGATCTTTTCGAGCCAGCCCATTTTACCTATATGGCGGGTATGGTACCAGAATTGGGCAAACAAATGGAGCGGCCCCACTACGGCGATCACATTTTCGGGTACGCCCAGCAAGGCGGCAGGAAGCAGGAATATGGCGAATATTTTTACAAAAGAGGAAATGCTCTGCCGCAACGCACAGCCCAGGTTAAATTCCTCGCTGCTGTGATGGATAATATGCGCATTCCAGAAAAAATTATATTCATGATCTATCCGGTGCACCCAGTAACCCATGAAATCGAGCGCTATGAATGCGATGGCATAAGTAAGAACCCTGTTTTCGGTATGAACGACCGCCAGGTGCGCCTCCAGCCAGCCATAACTGTAAATGGCAATACTGAGGCCTAATACATCTTTGGTAACATTTGTAACCCCGCTGGTAAGGCTGCTGATAGTATCCATCGAAGGGGCAGTATCGTGGCCACGCATTTTACCGTACCATTTTTCAAACAGCACGAGCAACAGAAAAGCAGGCATTGCAATCAACAGAATTTTTCCGTAGGTCTCCATCAAAAAAATATTGCTGTAAAATTAACCGAAACTATCCAACTTTGAAGTACCAAAATAGTGAAGATGAAAAACAGCACGGAAATAATCGTTATCGGTGGTGGCATTATTGGCCTTTGCAGTGCCTGGTACCTTCAAAAAGAAGGGTTTACCGTTACCGTAATTGATAAGGAAGACATCAGCAACAATTGTTCGTTCGGCAATATGGGCTATTTTTCTCCCAGCCATTTTGTACCATTGCCCTCCCCGGGTATTGTGGCTGAAGGCCTCCGGTATATTCTGAACAGCAGCAGCCCTTTTTACATCAAGCCGAGATTTGATGCCGGTTTGTTCCGGTGGAGCTGGCATTTTTTGCGCAGCAGTAATGAACGTACCGTAAAAAAGAATGCGCCACATCTTAATAACCTGCTTCAACTCAGCCGCAGCCTGCTGAATGATTTAAAAAATGAACTCGGCAATCAGTTTTCCATGGAGGAAAAAGGCTGTTTCATGCTTTGCAATTCAGATAAAGCCCTGCAACAGGAGTTTCAACTGGCCGATGAAGCCGAAAAATTAGGGCTCAAAGTGGATCGGCTGAATGCGGCACAAACCCAGGCACTGGAACCAAATGTGGAATTAAAAGTAGCCGGTGCAGTTTTGTTTAAGGACGACTGTCATGTTCACCCCGGAGAACTGATGCTTACACTAAAAAAGCAGCTCGAACAAAAAGGGGTAAGGTTTTTACTGAACCAACCAGTTACAGGTTTTGAAAGATCGGGCATGCGGATAAATTCGGTAATAACTAATAAAGGAAAAATTGATTGTGGCCAGTTGATCGTGGCCGGAGGAAGCTGGTTGCCGGGTCTTGGGAAAATGCTGGGCGTTTCACTCCTGCTTCAGCCAGGCAAAGGCTACAGTTATACCTACCCGCAAATAGAAAAAAACATCCTTTACCCTGCCATTTTAGTGGAAGGCCGCTGCGCCATTACCCCCTGGCAGCATCGTCTGCGCATAGGGGGAACCATGGAGCTCAGTGGTATCAACCATACCGTAGTTCCAAAACGCATGCAGGGTATTTATAATTCTGTAAAAACATTTTACCCCGGCTTAAAAATTGAACAACCCCTTCAAAATGAGATCTGGTGCGGATTGCGACCGGTTTCCCCCGATGGCCTTCCCTATATTGGTAAAGTAAAAAATGCAGAAAATGTGATTTTTGCAGGAGGCCATGCGATGCTGGGTATTTCGCAATGTACCGGAACCGGCTTACTGGTTAGCCAGCTGGCCCAAAGTAAAAAAACCGAGATCAATATGGAAAATTTTGCAGTAGAAAGATTTTAAAGTTCTTTTGCCCGGTTCATCCTCATTTTGCCCGATTGTAGTGAGAATGACTTACTTTATTTTTTGTACCGCATAAATGAAAGCATTTGGGCAATCATTCCATTGAAAAGGAGACATTTTTAATACTTAATAATCCTTAAATTGTGCTATTAACCCGCTAAAATTCAATATTTTTGCTGGCTAAAAACAGAAACTTTTAACTAAAGTCAATATATGTGCGGAATAGTTGGTTACACAGGTCCCAGGCAGGCATTTCCGGTTATTATAAAAGGGTTGAAAAGACTTGAATACCGGGGGTACGACAGTGCAGGCGTGGCCCTTCTCAATAACGATGACCTGAATGTTTACAAGAAAAAAGGCAAAGTGGCCGACCTGGAGGAAGATGTAATAGGAAAAGATCTAAACGGCCATATTGGTATTGGCCATACCCGCTGGGCCACCCATGGCGAACCCAGCGACCGCAATGCACACCCGCATACATCGGCCAATGGGAAACTGGCTATGATCCATAACGGCATCATCGAAAATTATGCACAGCTTAAGAGTGAACTGGTAAACAACGGATATCAATTCTCCAGTGATACCGATACGGAAGTACTGCTTAATTTCATTGAGTTCATACAGACCAATAATGAATGCTCGCTCGAAGAAGCCATCCGCATTGCACTCAAACGCGTAACCGGTGCTTATTGCATTTTGCTGATTGAAAACAGTAACCCCGACACCATTATTGCAGCACGCAAAGGGAGCCCCCTGGTTATTGGCATCGGTAAAGGAAGGGACGAGCATTTTTTGGCCAGCGATGCCTCGCCTATCATTGAATACACAAAAGAAGTGGTGTACGTAAACGACTACGAACTGGCCATTGTAAAACCGGGCGAACTAATTCTTAAAAATTTAGGGAACGAAAAGGTAACGCCCTATGTTACCAAACTGGATATGGAGCTGGCGGCTATTGAAAAAGGCGGTTACGACCATTTTATGCTCAAAGAAATTTTTGAACAGCCCAGCACCATTTATGATTGCCTGCGTGGAAGGCTCGATGCAGCAGCTGGTACCATCACTATGAGTGGTGTGGAGCAGCATATGGAGCAGCTCAAGAATGCAAACCGGATCATGATGGTGGCATGCGGCACCAGCTGGCATGCAGGCTTAGTGGCCGAATATATTTTTGAAGAACTCTGCCGCATTCCGGTAGAAGTGGAATATGCATCTGAATTCAGGTACAGGAACCCCATTGTAAATAAGGGCGATGTGATCATTGCCATATCGCAGAGTGGTGAAACCGCAGATACACTGGTGGCCCTTGAGCGGGCCAAAGAAAATGGTGCCTTCATTTTTGGTGTGGTAAACGCCGTTGGCTCTTCTATTGCCCGTATATCGCATGCTGGCGCCTACACCCATGCCGGGCCCGAAATTGGCGTTGCCTCTACAAAGGCATTCACCGGCCAACTGGCTGTATTGATGATGATGGCCATGAAGATCGCCATAGAAAAAGGAACCATCACAAAAGAATACTATCAAAAACTGCTGAACGAATTACAGGACGTTCCGGAAAAAGTGGATGCCATTTTAAAGAATGCCGCGGAGCTGAAAGTAATTGCAGAAAAATATAAAGATGCTACCGACTTCCTGTTTCTTGGCCGCGGCTATAATTTCCCTATCGCCCTGGAGGGTGCCCTGAAGCTAAAAGAAATATCCTACATACATGCCGAAGGTTATCCTGCTGCAGAAATGAAGCATGGCCCCATAGCACTGGTTACAGAAAAACTCCCGGTGGTTTTTGTGGCCACAAAGGATTCTTACCACGAAAAGATTGTGAGCAATATGCAGGAGATAAAAGCCCGAAAGGGAAAGATCATCTCCATTGTAACCGAAGGAGATACAGTAAGCCCAACGCTAAGCGATGATACGTTTTCCATTCCGCCGGCAGATGAACTCATTGCCCCTATCATCAGCGTAATACCACTGCAATTGCTCTCCTACTATACCGGCACTGCAAAAGGTATTGATGTAGATAAGCCGAGGAACCTGGCCAAAAGTGTAACGGTAGAATAATAGATAATGAAGAAAGGAAAATTGAAAACGAGCATTGCCCGTCTGTACTTTCATCGAAGTAAATTCCGGTAAAGGAATAGAGGAGAGATCTTAACTTTCGATTGTCAACTTTTAATTCCCGAAAATGAATTTGATACAAAACCATCCTGTAAACAACCTTGGTTATAACTTCATTGATAATAAGTTTATCCCAAAAGGGAAGGATGAATATTATCTCCGCAATAAACAGAACCGATCCGGGATCAAATACCGCAAGCTGAGCGCAGATCAGATGGAAGTGCTTATTCACAACCGTAATACATCCGATAACTGGGGCAATGTACTGGTGGCGGAAAAATTTGATGTAAACCTTGTAAAGAACTGCAAGTTTTTTGGCCTCGTTCGCATTGGTTCGCTCGAACCCTATTACAAAGAATTTCACAACCTCCGGTTACCTGTTGGATTATACAACAGCACGGTCATCAGTTGCGATATCGGCAATAATGTATCCATTGACAATGTAAATTACCTCAGCCACTATATTGTAGAAGACGATGTAATGATTGCCAACGTAAACGAACTGGCCACCACCGACTATGCAAAATTTGGCAACGGCGTAATCAAGGAAGGCGAGCATGAAAAGCACCGTATTTGGGTGGAAGTCTGTAATGAAAACGGCGGCCGGAGCATCATCCCTTTCAATGGCATGCTGCCTGGCGATGCCTATTTATGGAGCAAGTACCGTGATGATAATGAACTGCTGGATAAATTCAAGGAATTCACGCAAAAGCAATTCGACAGTAAGCGGGGTTATTACGGCAAAATAGGCCAGCGCACCGTAATAAAGAACTGTGGTATTTTGAAAGATGTATGGATTGGTACCGACGCCTATTTAAAAGGCGCCAACAAGATCAAAAACGTAACCATCAACAGCGATGCCAACCGCAAAAGCCAGGTAGGCGAAGGCTGTGAGCTGGTAAATGGGATTGTGGGCTTTGGCTGCAGGATCTTCTATGGTGTAAAAGCCGTAAGGTTTGTGATGGCCGCTCACTCTCAATTAAAATATGGCGCCCGGCTCATCAATTCTTATCTCGGAAATAATTCCACCATCAGCTGCTGCGAAGTACTGAATTCTTTGATCTTTCCTGCCCATGAACAGCACCACAACAATTCCTTTTTATGTGCATCGCTGGTAATGGGACAAAGCAATATGGCAGCGGGTGCCACTATTGGCAGTAACCACAACAGCCGCAGTGCCGATGGGGAAATTGTTGCAGGCCGTGGATTTTGGCCGGGGCTTTGCGTAAGCCTGAAACACAATTCAAAATTTGCCTCTTTTTGCATCATAGCCAAAGGTGATTTTCCGGCAGAACTGAATATCCCATTGCCCTTTAGTTTGGTAAGCAATGATGTGCACAACAACCGCATTGTTGTAATGCCGGCCTATTGGTTTATGCACAATATGTATGCACTGGAACGTAATGCCTGGAAATATAAAGACCGCGATTCCCGCACCGAAAAAATACAAGCGTTGGAATTTGATTACCTGGCACCCGATACGGTCAATGAAATTTTTGATGCGATCCGGTTACTGTCAAAATTAAAGCCGGCAAAAGACGGCTCGGCCGTTGTTAAAGCCTGGGAAAATTCAGGAAGGGATATCCTTATAACAAAAATACCACAGGCGATCAAGGTATTCAAAGAACTCATTTCATTTTATTTTGGCAGCCTCTTGCTTAAACATATAGAGCAAAATAATATCAGGAGTTTTACAGCACTTAAAAAAACATTGCATTCTCAGGTATTACGCAGCGAATGGCTCAATATTGGCGGGCAACTCATGCAAAAACAAAGCGTAAGCCGCATACGCAAGCAAATAAAAGACGGAACCATGGGCAGCTGGCAGGCGCTGCATGACCATTACAAAGAAGAAGGGAATAAATACCCCGATGAAAAATTACAACATGCCTATAACAGTTTTCTCGAAATAAAAAACATCACCGGGAAGCAATTTGATAGTGCTGCTTTAAAAAAACTGCTCAAAAGCACGTTAACCACAAAAGAATGGATGTGCAAAGGCATTTACGACAGCCGGGCAAAAGATTATACAAACCCCTTCCGGAAAATGCTGTATGATACCAATGAAGAAATGAACAAAGTGATTGGAAGGCTGGAGGATAATTCTTTTATACAAGAACAGCTTGCCCTCTTCGATAAGATGAAAATTCTGTGCCAGGAAACAATATCAGCTTTAAAACTTTAAAAATCTTGTACCGGGGACCTGGTACTAAACTGGGTGCCATGAAATATAGAGCCTGGCATGAAAACCGGAGAAAAAGGGACTTGCCTGATTCTCAGATTAAAATAATCGGTAAATTTAATTAATTAAATTTTTTATTTATGAAAAAGCAAATCTTTCTATTGCTTTCAGTATCCTGTATTTTTATAACTGCCTGCCGGAAAGATACAACACCTGCTGCAGTTGTTACTGATGTGTATGCCGCTGGCTACGAATTCTATGGGCCAAATAACTATAATAGCATTGCCAAATACTGGAAAAATGGCGCAGAGGTTAATTTAACCAGTACAGCCCAGTTTGCCGCTGCCAATTCCATGGCGGTCTCAAATAACGATGTGTATGCTGCAGGCCTGGAACAGGTTAGTGGAGGTGGAATTGCTATTGCAAAATACTGGAAAAATGGTACCGCTGTAAGCTTAACTGATGGTTCAAATTCTGCAAATATTACTTCATTTGTTTTATCTGGTTCGGATATATATGCAGGAGGTTACGAAATAACCGGCAGCAGTGGCTTTGGCACGATAGCTACTGCGAGGTACTGGAAAAATGGATCCGCTGTAAGTTTAACAGATGGTACCAATGATGCCTATATTATGTCGATGGCCGTAACCGGCCCAGATGTGTATGCCGCCGGTTATGAAAGCAATAGTACCGTATATGTTGCTAAATATTGGAAAAATGGTACCGCTGTTAATTTATCTGATCCTGCCCGGAATGCTGGAATTTATTCGATAGTTGTCGCTGGAAGCGATGTGTATGCTGGCGGCTTTGAACACAACGGGACAAAAGCCATTGCCAAGTATTGGAAAAATGGAACGGGTGTTGCTTTAACAAATGGAACAAACAATGCCTATATTAGTTCAATAGCAGTATCCGGAACAGATGTGTATGCTGCAGGTTATGAAAATAACGGCACTAATAATGTTGCCAAGTACTGGAAAAACGGTTCTGTGGTAAGCCTCACTGATGGCACAAGGGAAGCTATGATAAATTCAATTGTATTATTTGGCAGCGATGTGTATGCGGGTGGTACTGAAAAAAATACAGCCGGAATTGCAGTTGCCAAATATTGGAAAAATGGCACTGCTGTTGAATTAAGCGATGGTATCAAACCCAGTGTGGTTACTTCTTTAACGGTACATTAATAATCTACTGACCAGTAGTCCGTTCTTTTTTCTCCCACAGCATTAATTTGCAGGGCTGGATTTAATGTGCAGCCCTTGTATAAAGTTTAGATCACAAACAATAAAACCAAATCCAGTTATGGAAATATGTTTTAACCCTGGAGATTTCAAGCAGCTTTTTGAAAGAGTAAGACATCCGCAATCACAAACAGTGCAAAAACCACCGAAGCTATTCCGTTGGCCGTCATAAAAGCCAGGTTCACCCTGCTGAGATCATTTGGTTTTACAATACGGTGCTGATAAATAAGCATACCTATGAACACGGTCACGCCCATCCAGTAAAGCCATCCAAAATGACCATACCATCCTGCCAAAACAACGCAGGCAGCAGAAAGAAAATGTAACAATACAGAAATATTCAGCGCCTTTCCCTTTCCCATCACCGCAGGCATCGAATAAAGATCATTTTCTTTATCAAAAGCTTCATCCTGCAGGGCATAAATGATATCAAAACCGCTTACCCAAAACAGCACAGTAAAAGAAAACAGGATCGGCAGCAGATTGAATTGCTCCATTACAGCCAGGTAAGCACCAATTGGTGCCAGGCTTAAACCCAGTCCAAGCACCAGGTGACAAAGGGCCGTAAACCTTTTGGTATAGCTGTAAAATAAGATCACAAACAACGCCACCGGCGAAAGAAAAAAACAAAGCCGGTTGATGAACCAGGTACAGGTAACAAATAACAGCGCATTGATGATGGTGAACATCAGGGCATTTTTGGGTGTAATAATCCCCGAAGGAATTTCACGGATGGCAGTGCGGGGATTTTTGGCATCGAAACGGCGGTCTAAATAACGGTTAAAAGCCATGGCAGCCGAACGGGCAAAGACCATGCAGAGAATGACTAAAACCAACTTCCCGATCACTAAACTCCAAAATCCATCGGGATAAATAACCGTATGCCACCCGGGAATAATTAGAGAAAAAGAAATACCAGCTATCCCCAGCACAAATCCTATGAGCGCAAAAGGCATCGCAAAAATGGTATGGGAAAATTTAATTAAGGAAAGATAATTTTTAACTGCCGGCATTGGGCAAAAATAAGTTTTTTTTAGAGGTGACCGCTTTTCGTTTTTTACAGGTGACAGCTTTTTAGAAAGGTGTCACCTGTAAAAACGCTGTAAAAAACGTAATTTGCTGTATGCTTCAACTGAATTTTCAGCCCTTCCCCACTATACAAACAGAACGGCTGTTGTTGCGGGCTGTTTTAAAAAAAGATGCAGCCGCTATGTTCGGCCTGCGCAGCAATACCGAAGTACTGCGTTATATTGG
This sequence comes from uncultured Chitinophagaceae bacterium, assembly GCA_963754695.1. Taxonomy (GTDB): domain Bacteria; phylum Bacteroidota; class Bacteroidia; order Chitinophagales; family Chitinophagaceae; genus Ferruginibacter. The sequence goes on along the minus strand of CAVWGU010000009.1, from coordinate 129,409 downwards.
CAAAGCGCCTATGAAGTCGCTTTCCGAAGCAAAAAAATTGATAGAAACTATCCTGAACAACCAGTTTGAAAATGATGCCATCATGTGGGCCATTGCACTTAAAGAAAATCCCGGTCAAAAGATCGGAAATATCTGTTATTGGCGCATTGACAAACCGCATTTTCGTGCCGAACTTGGTTATATACTTCACCCTGCCCACTGGAACAAGGGCATCATGAATGAAGCCATTAAACCGGTGATCGACTATGGGTTCAACAGCATGAAACTGCACAGTATTGAAGCAAATATAGATCCGGGAAACAGCGCATCTGAAGCCTTACTTAAAAAGAATGGATTTATTAAAGAAGGGCATATCAGGGAAAACTATTTCTTTGATGGAAAGTTTCTGGATACCGTTATTTTTTCGCGCCTGCGTTAACAGTAAAAAAGAAAACGGCTGCCATACAGCAGCCGTTCTTTCTTCGTCATACACCCTCATTATCTTATCATAAACGGCTTTTTAGCCTTAAAACCATCTGTATTTTCCACCACAAACATATACACACCGGGAGCAAGGCTGGCCGGAAGGGTGAACCGGTCGTCAATGAAATCCAGTTGTAAAATGATATCTCTCCGGAATACCAGTTGACCATTGCTGTTATAAAGCAGTATGCCATAATGTGCTGGCTTTACTGTTCTGAGGCTGTAATGCATAACAGATCCCCTGCTTACCGGAACATTGTAAAGCACCAGTCCATCGGGCAAAGATCCTGTTGTGAAAGATTTTTCTTCCCCATAAGCGATCCCCCCATTATTGAAAGCATAAGCTTTGTAATAGTAAGTGGAAGAGGGCACAAGACCATTTAAGGTAACGCTGTATTGCTGGCTGCTCAAATTAACGGCATTCATTTTTATACCCTGGCCGTTTGCAAAACCACGTATGCTGCTGTATTCAATTCCATAGAAAGTTATATTACTACATCCTGTATTCGTTACTGCAGCTTTTAAAGTAGCAGCATAAGGAGAAAGGATCACACTGTCGGCAGTAAACATTAAGGGCGGCAGGTTAACGCCATTGCCGGAAACGGCAACATTTATAGTTGCAGCGCCTCCACCAGCAACCGGAATGGTAGTATTATACGGCTGTATTGCCGTGGGAGCAAATTTTACATAAACAACCTGTGTATAGGGCCCTCCCGGCTGTGTAAGCGAAAGCGAATTGCTGTAGGTGCCATTCTGCGTTGTTGAAAAAGCATATCCGGCACGCGGGCCTACGCTTATATTTGAAGTATTGAGTCCTGTGCTGGAAATGGTAAAACTATTGGCTGCTGAAATATTGTTCACACAAATATCTCCAAATGCGGTTAATGCAGTGGCGGAAAGCACCGGTGTTGCGGTGGTAAATGAACGTTCAACGCCAAACGCAGTTCCTCCACTATTGCTGGCAAATGCTTTGTAATAATAAGTGGTGGCAGGAGTTAACCCGCTTAAAGCAGCCGTAAAAGCTCCTGCGGATAAATCGGAAGAGTTTACCGTTGTGCCGGTAGTAAATCCGCTGATAAGGCTGTAGACAACCCCATAAGCTGTTACCGCAGTACAACCATTGTTATTTATAAGCCCGGCAATGGTTGCAGTACTGGCAGTAATTGCCGATGCTGTACCACTGGTTACCAAAGGCGGATTATTGCTTCCTGAGCCCGCAGCAGCTACATCAATTGATGGGGCTCCACCACCTGTAATTGGAATATTTCCGTCGTACGACTGAATGGCAGCAGGCGTAAACTGAACAAATACCTGTTGCGTATAAGTACCTCCCGGCTGTGTAAGTGTAAGGCTGTTCAGGTAAGTGCCTGTAGCTGTTGTTGAAAATGTAAACCCGGATAAGGGGCCTACTGTAATATCTGCATTGGTAAGATTGCTGCCATTGATGATAAAGGAATTGGGACCTGCAACAGTGCCTACACATACATTGCCAAAACCAGCCAGTCCGCTGGCAGTTATCAATGCGGTGGGTGGTAAAGTACCGGTTCCGCTAACGGGAATATTTACTGTGGGAGCTCCGCCACCGGCATTACTTACATTTCCTGTTTTTAATCCGGCAGACTGAGGGCTGAACCTTACCCACACCTCTGTTTGCGCCATTGTTGCCGAAGTATATGGTATGGTCGTAGATGCTCCCCAGCTTGTATTGTTATTTGAAACTTCAAAATCGGCCGAAGGCGCCGTAATAGTTAAAGTACCCGGTGCGCCCGTAAGATTAGCCCCGGATAAGAAATAAGATTGTGATGCTGAACTGGAACCAACCAATACATTTCCAAAATTAGCAATGGTGCCGGTGATAGTAAGCGTTGGAACAGGTCCGGTGCAGGAAAATGCAGGCGAAGCGCTATTACGGGGTGCAGGAGCAGCAGCAGCAAAATCAGCACCATTATTATCTGTATCGGCACAACCCTGGTTATTTCTTATTGCCGCCAATATTGAACTCAATGCAGGAGTGGCAGCTGCACCTTCAAAACAAGTGGATGCACCATATCCCACTAAATCAATCAGACCTGCGGGGCAGGCAGTAACAGCTGTAGTGCCATTTACAATGGCAACCCTGCCGCTGGTACCGCTCATGGCGATAGCCGGTGCGGCCACCGCGTCGGGTGTGGGAATAGGCGAACCAACGGTGCCTGCTGTACTCATTTGTACCAGGTAATAACCGCCGGCAGGTATGGTTGCTGCTGGTAATGCATATACACCCGTCCAGGCGCCTGTGGCGGCGGAAGATGCATACTGAACAGAAAGTCCTGACAGGCTCTGGCTGGTACCAGACACATTATGCAATTCCACATAATCGGCAGTATATAATGCCCCGGAGTTTCCGCCGGCGCCATATACCTGGCTGATGACAAGTGTGGTGGATTGGGAGAAGGATATGAATGAACAAAACAAAAATAAAAGCGTAAAGATCTTTTTCATAATAGCTTATTTAAATAATGAGGCCGCTACTGCAGCCTCATTATTCTATAAATGAAATTAGTTTGCAGTAACAGTTATATTATCAACCTGCCAGGTGGTGGTTCTGTCACTGGAAGTACCGCTTGGATCCTGGCCCTCATATTTAAAAGCAATGTAAACAGTTCCGCTAAAAGCATTGAGACTTACATTTCCTGAGTTCGTAAAAGAAGAAGGATAACCGCTTGGCAAGCCGGGCGACAACGTGGCCTGTGAAGTAATATCCGTCCAGGTAACACCTGCTGCCCATGGATTACCGGTTCCGGTATAGTTTGATGATACCAGTACTTTTAAGGTAGCCCCATTATTGAATCCTGCAATAGTCTGGAAAGTGAGTATTTTTGTTGCAAAACTGCCAAGGTTAACAGCTTTGGTTACCAGCCAACCAATATTACTTGCTTCGGCACTTGTAAATGCACTCATCTGTGCATATTTGTTACTGTTGAAAGTTCTTGCTTCCCAATTTTTTGTTCCGGCTTCGGCACCCACAAACCAGTTTGCCAGGGCCAGCGGGCCGGGCGTTGTTTGCGATTCAAAATTTTCGAGCAATAATGTTCCGGAAGGAAGCGGGCAGTCGTAAGCGCTGGTAAAAGCTACATCAGCTGTATCCCGTATAAGCAATTGTTTGGTGCTGCCGAAAACAGTGTAAAGTGCAGAAATATTTCCCCTGCCCTGTGGCACACGTGCGCCGGCAAAAGTGGCATAAGCACTTGTTCTTACAATAATATTATTACTGTTGCCTGCACAGTTACCGATTGTCCTGTTCTGGGTAGACTTGTATACAGAAGTATCGGAATAGGTATCTGTGACACTTAAAAACCTGTATCCTTCCATCTGGATCAGGTCGTTCAGGTATTTGTTTTGCCAGGGTTGGTTGGATGGGGTGTTGGCAGCATTCAGATCGGCGATTGTTACCACTTTTGGTGTAACCGTGTTTCCCAGTGATCCACCAATAATATAATTATTAATAAGTGAACCGGGGATGCCTTCAAAGGAAGGAAGACCTGCAACGGTTGCTTTAACACCCAATTGCGGATTATTGTTATAATCGCTGATGCAAAGACCTTTACATTTTACAAATATTTTTCTGCCAACCGGGTAAGTTCCGTAAAGACTGGTGGCATCGAGCAATATCTGGATTGCCCCGCTAGTGTCCTGGATGAACAACTGCTTGTATAAATTCCCTGTTTTATCATTTGCGATAACAACACCGGAGATAACCACATCAGTACCTACAATATCATAAGCGCCGGCCGTGGTATGCAAAGCTTTCAGGGCTTTGATGCTGGTATTGGCCACCATATTAGGATCTGCAGGGCCGGGAGGTGCATCAAATTCCTTTTTGCATGAATTCAATAAAAATGCAATGCCCGTCAGCAGCATCATTACAAATGAAAGTTTTAAAAACTTGTTCATGATTTTTTATTTAAAGCGTTTATTATTTTATAATTGATTAAAACCTCAAGCCAATGCTTGCAAAATAATTGACCCCGTAAGAGTAAAATTTCCTAGCAGGAAACTTGTTCACGTTCTTACCAGCAAAATCAAACCTCAGTTGCTCAAAACCACCCGAAACGATATCGGTATTATTAAGCAGGTTGTTTACCCCTACATTAAATACGAGGAAATGACGTTTCTTCAGTCCTTTGAACTTATTGTTCATTAACCAGGAATACCCGGCAAAAGCATCTACTGTATACTGTGCCTTGAGCTGTTCCTGTGCTGTAATATCCTGCCAAAGCTGAGTGGATGGATCCACCCCGCTCACAGCAGATTCTGTGCGGCGCAGCGGGTTAAAATCTAACCACATGTTATCAAAGTAATTGAAGTTCACATTAAGGAACCAGAAACGGGGCGAGCGGTAGTCGAGCCCGATCGTATAAGCTTGCTGCGCAGTGGGTACTTTGTAATTTTCTGAGTAAATAATCTCTTTTGATACAAGTGTGGCACTGTTATCAACCGTAACTGTAGCATTCTGCCTGGAATTAAAACGAAAGTCTCCGACTGATGCACCTGCATTCAGGCTCAGTCCCTTGTAAATTTTTGCATCCACTCCAAATTCTACACCATAATGGGTTTTATTGATGCCGCTGATGGCATAGTTTACAAAATTCCTGAACTCATCATGATAGAATGTAAGCACATTCATCTGGTCGGCAAAATCGGTATAATAACCGGTGAGGCGTAACTTAAGTTTTGGTGCATTCATTACATAGCCAGCTTCCACCGACTTTATCCTTTCAGATACCAGGTTATCCTGAACAATGTCCCGGGTACGTGGTGCTACAAAAGCATTTTCGAAGAAAGGTGCACGTGTCATATAAGCGCCATTGGCAAAAAGATAATTGCGGCCGTCGATCTTATAGGTAACGCCTCCTTTAAAGGTATAGTTATAGAAATTTTGTTTTTCAGACTTGCCATAAGAGTTTTCGGGAAACAATCCCACCTGGGTGCGGCCATTCCTGAAAAATTGGGTGTAGGAATGTTCTGCTGCCAAAAAGAAATCGATCTTACGGAATTTTACAACGGCCTGCATCCAGGCTGCCGCATGTTTAATATTGATATCATAGTTATAACCAAACTCATCTCCAACTTTCAGAATGCGGTTTGGCCTGTTAAGGTCATTCTGGTTTGCTTTAGGGTCGGTTGCAAAATCCCGCTCGGCAAACTGGTTAAGATCTACATAAAAATCGCCCCCCAGCAGATCATTTACTTCTTTATAATAATGGTTCTTTTGGTACTGGTAGGAAGCACCTGCAGTAAAGTCAATATTTTTTGCAATGGATGTGTTCAATACCGAGTTAACATTGGCACGACTTGTATTCACGATCCTCTCTTCAATAATGTACAGCTTCTTCTTCCGGTAACATCATTACCCGAAATGCCATTCACATCATTTACCGTGGCAATATTTCCATAATTCATATTATAAAGCCTATCCCAGTTTACCTGGCGCAGGTTTATATCATTCTTCATGGCTTCGAGCTGCTGTGCAGCAAAATTTGGATCGAGTTGGTAGCTGGGAAGATAGCGGTAGTAATCGGGTCTCGGGTCGGCAGAATTATACCAGTCGAGAGCGGTTACACTTCGTTTGCCGAAAATATAAGAACCTGCCGTTACAAGACTGGTTTTATCATTTACTTTCCAGTCGTGTGTAAGAATGAATACAGGCTGAAAAGTACTGGCCACACTGGAATTTCTTTTTTTACCATTTTGATAACCCCAGTAAGGATTGTAAAAATTATCGCCGGCAATATCAATCATTTCATTTACAGAAGAGCCCTGGCGCCCATTTTCTGTAGGCGTGGCAAAGCCGGTAAAAGAAAGCAGGTGGCGGTCGTTCAATTTCTTGTCAACTGCCAGGAAAGCGCTCCAGCCATTGTAATAAGTACCATCGGCACATAGCCTTCATCGGCCCAGCGGCGGCTGCCCGAAACGGTATAGGCCCAGCCCTTTTTAGTTTAAACCGCTGCTATGTGTAACCATGATACGGTTATTATAGTTTCTGTTACTGGAAGGCATAGTTGATACTGGTTTGTTTGCGCTGCCGGCTTGCCCTGGTATCAAAATTATTAAGACCGCCCAGATCGCCAATTGCATAAGGTGTGGCACGTAATCCATGAGACTGGTCCCGGTTACGGAGCACATCATTGAGCCCGCCCCACAATCCGAAAGGCGTAAAACCATTATCCAGGGTTTCCATGGGAACCCCATTCATATAAGTGCTGAAAAGATCGGCATCATAACCACGGATACGGAAACGGACAGCATTGAAATGGAAAGATGCGGCACTGAGAAATGGATCACGTCCCGCACTCAGCTGCGAAGAAATATTTTGTGAACTGGCATCCTGCACATCACCCTCATCAAGCGAAATAACAGGAATATTATCAAGCAAGGCATCTTTTGAATCCTGCAAAATAGTGGTATCCTGACGGGCCTTTTCAACTACCTGCGAAAAAGCATTACCGGCAAAAACCAGCATTACAGCAACCAGTAAGAAACCCCTGGTAAAATTTCTCATAAAAGTCAATGATTTAATAGGGCGCAAAGGTACTAAGCATTTGTGAACATTTTGTTATGTTTTCTACACATTCTTTAACCATTGTACAAATAAATCGTCTAATTTTCAGGCAAGGCATATATTTGCTCAATTTTTTACAGTCATGAAAATATTTCTCCTATTTAGTTTGCTGATTATCAACCTTTCAACTTATTCTCAGCAGAAATACAAAGTGTCGATCGTGGGGTTTTATAACCTCGAAAACCTCTACGATACAGTGGATAATCCAAAGATCAGCGATGAGGAATTTCTGCCCAATAGCGAGCGCCAGTATAATACCCGCATTTATTATGATAAACTCGACCGGCTTTCCGATGTTATTTCCCAAATGGGAACGGATATTAGTCCCGATGGGTTGGCTATGCTGGGCGTGGCCGAGATCGAAAATGACACGGTGCTAACCGACCTGCTGAATACGCCCAGGTTAAAAGAAAGAAAATGGAAATTTGTGCATTATAACTCTCCCGATGTACGTGGCGTGGACGTGGGCCTGCTTTACAACCCCAAATATTTTAAACCGGTTTTCAGCGCCCCGCTTTTTGTAAAGCTGCCGGGCGGTTCAAAAGACTCTTATTTTACCCGAGATATTCTTTATGTAAAAGGATTGATGGATGGCGATACGGTGCATGTTTTTGTAAACCACTGGCCCAGCCGCAGTGGTGGAGAAGAACGTTCTATTCCGGCCCGTGCAGCAGCTGCAGGAGTGGCCAGGGCAAAAATTGATTCGTTGATGGCTGTTAACCCGGCAACCAAGGTTTTGCTGATGGGCGACCTGAATGATGATCCCGTGAGCCCCAGTCTTACAAAAGTACTGGGCACCAAGGGTAAAATGAACGATGTAAAACCAGGACAGATCTTTAATCCCTGGGTGGAAATGTACAAGCGTGGTATTGGCACACTTGCTTACCAGGATGCCTGGGGATTGTTTGACCAGATCGTGGTTTCTCATGGCTGGCTCGATAAAAACCAGGCGGGGTATTATTACCTGAAGTCATTGATCTTTAATAAAGAATTCCTGGTGCAGAAAACGGGTAAGTTCCGTGGATACAGCAAACGTACCTGGGATGGCATTACGTATAACTATGGATACAGCGATCACTTTCCGGTATATACGGTGATGGTGAAGAAAGTGAATTGATAAAAAATATTGAATTGTAAACGGGCGGATTTTTATTCGCCCGTTTTATTTTCTGATAGTACGCATCTATAAATTCAGCTGCCAAATAAGAAGGCAAGGTTTTAAAAGTTATCCCACAGAGGTTCACGGAGGTTTTTGCGTAATCCTGTATTTTATTTTTCGATACTTGGTTGTTGTGTACGATTGTCTGTATCGCAAAGTTTCGCAAAGAAATTGCAAAGATTTTGCCCTGAAAGGGCGGCAGTATTATAAAAAAAGTTGTACAATAAAAATCCAGCTCCGATGGAGCGGTAGTTTCTTCGGCGCTGTTGATCTTCATCATCTTTTAAAAACCCATCCCTCAGCCGCTGCTGGTCACTACACTGTTGGGATCTCCAGCGATAGCAGCATTTGAAACATTTCAGTCTCCGGCAGCTGCACGGCAGTACCCACATGGGCAGCATTTTAAAAAGAAATATCTAACCGGAGAAATAATCAAAGATCCACAAACGACCTCGTTCTGTTCACTTTCAGATCACGCAGTATGGGCGATTTGGGTGCAATATTAATGCTGAAATATCGAAACCTTCCCACCGGCGATATGTTGATGCTCATTTGCCAGCAATGCATATCTCTCGACAAATACATACTTACCACACCCACTTCCTTTGCTGTGATATTATAAGAGCCGTTGGCGCCCAGTTTCCATTTGGGCGTAAGATTCATCGAACTGTTGATGTTCACATCCTGGTTAACAGATTTTACAAAACCGCCGGTACTAAGCAGTGATTTTGAATAACGGAACGAATAACCAAAGCTTACATCCCATGGAATATTAAAATCAACAAACTCTGAGGGGTTGCTGCGGATATAGGCTGCCTCTGTTTCATAATCAGTCACAGGAGTGCCATCGGGATTCATGAGGCCTACATCCGGCTGCTGTGCTGTTTTATCCTTGCCCGATTTTTCACCGCCCCTGAAACTGCTTTGCAATGAAATAGTAGCGTTCATCATACGGCCGAGGCTTAACGGTTTCTTTGCCCAGATGAGTTTATCAATCCGTTGACCTGCGTCGTTCACCTGGTAGGGATCAAATTGAGCACTACCGGTTACCTGTACTTTTTCAAATAAATTGGAACGGGCCGAAAGGTTCAGGGTACTCATTTTAAAAGAATCGGCCAGTAAGTTATAGTTTCCTGTAAGATTAAGCCCGTCTATCAGCACCACTTTTTTTACAGCATCTTCGCTGGTATCCTTCCTGTTCCTGATTTTCATAGAAATATTATTGTCGATCCCAAAATTGATGCTCCCGGATTTCCCATAACTAAATGGCGAAACAAAATTGCCGTCATAAATGGAGTACCTGGCCGTACGTCCAAATGAATCGACCTGCAGCAACTGGAAGTGGCTTTTATTGATATTGGGTTTATACGAAAACCCCACCTGTGGCCTTATTTCGTGGCGGATGGCTTTTACCTTTGCATCTTTTTTAAAAGTGAACATACCAAAAATACGGGTGCTGGCCGATGCGCCAAATGATATATCACGCTCTGTATAAAAACCTTCTTTAACAGATAAAGTATCTATCCTTTTCTTATCCGTGTTATATTGACGCAATATCTTTTTCTGGTACCAGTTTTCCCGGTAGCTAAAAGATGGCGCTACCTGCACAGGCCCCAGCGAAGGCAGCGAAAGTGTGATGGGCACCGAATGGGAAGCACCCCAGATGAAATTTTCCCTTGCCTGCGTAAAGATGCCGGTGGAATCGTCATAAAAAAAAGTGCGGCCATTGGCGCTTGTATTCAATCCCACCCCAATATTCTCGTACCATTTATACTCGCCGATTGGCTCCTGCCGCCTGAAAGGATAAATAGTGTTCAGGTTAAAATTAATACCGGGCATGTTCAGGTTAATGAGCTTGCTCAGCGTATTCTGGTCGTGGTTGGCTGTAATGGCAATATTATAGGGTTTGTCTTTCCAGGTTTTTGAGTAAGAAATAGTGGAGTTCATCAGGTTCTGAAAATTCTGCACGGGCCTGTTGGGTATATTCTGGTTGTAACTGCTGCTGCCGGCGTTTACATTGGCACTGAAACTTACACCCGGCCTTGCCCTGTTATCAATGCGGTGACTCCAGCGAATATTGAACGACCTTGTAGTAGGCTCATCCAGGATCTTGGTATTGATATAACTCAGGTCGAAATTTCCCTGGAAGCGGTATCGCTTTAAATAACGGGGCCTTGCGCTGGCCATCCAACCGCCGTATGAAAACAGCGATCCACGTGTTTCGAGGTCCCAGTTATCGTTAAACACTTTGTAATAACCAAAATTTTCAAGCCCGATACCATATTGCTGGTTGGCTGTAAAACTCGGCGATAAAATGCCCGAATGCCTTCCCTTGCTGAGCGGGTAAATACCAAATGGCAATACCACCGGCACCGGCACACCTTCAAACTCCGGATGAACAGGCCCTGAAAAAGCTACTTTTTGGTTGATGAATTTTATTTGCCTGCTGATGAAGGCAAAATGCGGCGTATCCAGGTTGCAGGTGGTAAACCTTCCGTTGAGCGCATAAAAAACATCTTCATCGGCCCGTTTTATTTTTTCGCCATATACATACATTTCACCCTGCTGGGTATAAGTTCCCTTGGTAAGGCCCTTGCCCGATTGCATATTAAATACAATGGTATCGCTCACCATTTTGGAATCCTGCTGAATAAAAGTGGGAAAAGAAATCACATTGCCATTGCTGTCTTTTTGCAGGTGAGCCCTTACCAGGTTCGTTTGCTGGTCGTAGGCGATCACCGGGGCCGAAAGATCCATATCGGTATATTTTACCGAAGACTTTTTGCCATAGAGGTACATTTTCTTTTCAGGCACATGAAGCACCATGCTATCATCGGCATGGTAGGTCACCGGTGCAGTTAAGGAATCTTTGGATACTTTAAAATTAAAGGTGTCGATACTGGCCACACGGCTGCTGTCGTTTAATTTGCTTAGTGGCTTCTTCTTTATGCTGGTATCTCGAGGTTCCTGCTGCTGGTATTCAGTTAAACAACTGTGAAAAAAACCGGTATTACGGGCAATAACCCCCTGTGAATACGTTAATACTACTAAGAATACCAACAGCCGGGGCCGGACTAAACTCATTTTTACCTTAATTTTGTAGCAATGCCTCATAATAACAGTGCAGCAAAATTAACCATTAAAATAAAAACTGGTTGTTAATTATTGCGTTAAAACAAACCCATCTATTCCAACAATGCTGAAGACAAGAACCCTGATCGTTTTAATAATTGGTTTTTTTTCAACCACCCTGTCCTTATTTGCACAAACACCAAAAAAGCTAAAGACCATTGTGGTGGATGCAGGTCATGGCGGCGACCGTGACCCCGGAGCTGTCGGGCAGTACGAACATTCGCTCAGGTCGAAAGAAAAGGATGTGACCCTGGCCATCTCCAAAAAACTGGTGGCGGAGCTTAGGAAACAACTTAAGGACGTGACCGTGGTACCCACCCGAACAACCGATATCTACCAAAGCCCCCGCGAAAAAGCAGATATAGCCAATGCCGCCAAGGGCGATCTCTTTCTTTGCATACATGCCGATTCTGGTCCGTTAAAAACAGGTCGCAGGCAAATAGGTACAAAAATGGTAACCCGCTATAAAGTGACCTATAAAGGGAAAGGAAAGAGAAAAAAGAAAATTTCCACTCCTTACCAGGTGGAAGAACCCGTGTATGAATATTTCAAGATGCCCCTTACCCGCTCCGGTACCAGTGTATGGATATTTGCCGCACATAAAACCAGCGATAAATTAAAAGCCATCATGCAGGAAGAAGGCGATTTTGAAATTGAAGCGGCTGGAACAGATTCCGCCTATTCTAATTTTGATTTTAATACGCCGGAAGGCCGCGTGCTGGCCCAGGTATATGCTAAACGTTACCAGGAAAAAAGCGACCGCATCGCCACTATTGTAAATGAAGAAGTGGAGAAGACCGACCGCACCGCACTTGGCGTTAACCAGCGCCAGAAAGGTATTTGGGTATTGCAGGCCACCAATATGCCAGCCATATTGATCGAAACGGGCTTTATCAATAACCCTGAAGATGAGCGTTATCTCAACAGCGAAAAAGGGCAGCAGGAACTGGCAGAAGCCATTACAAAGGCGGTGATGCGCTATAAACAAATGCTGGAAACGCCCCGAAATACACAAAATGGAACCCAACAATAACCTGCAGGCTTAAGTTTGGCTGAATATTTGGATATTTAGATCGGATACGACAAACAAGATGCTTATTTGAAAACTAAATTAAAACAACTGTGAAGATCTCTAACGAAACAAAGGTGGGTGCGATAGTGGCCATTTCGATTGCCGTACTCATCCTCGGCTTTAATTTTTTAAAAGGGAAAAAATTATTCAGTAAAAGTACCAGCTTTTATGGCAGGTATAAAGATATTGAGGGACTGCAAACCTCCAATCCTGTACAGATAAACGGGCTGCAGGTGGGAACCGTGGCCAATATTGTGCCCAGTAAGGATATGCGGGAAATTATGGTGGAATTTAATATCACTAAGGACATCATGGTGCCGAAAAATTCCATTGCCATCATCAAACCAAACCCGGTGGGCATCACCAGTGTGGAAATAAAGCTGGGCGACACCAATGTATACCTGAAAAATAAGGATACCCTCATTACAGAAGCAAATGCCGGCGTATTCGATGAGATCATGAAAAAAGTGGACCCGGTACTTTATGAAGTAAAAAAAGCGGTATCTGCCCTTGATTCGCTGGTAAGCAATGTAAATACGGTGATAGACCCCGCCGCAAAAGAGCATATTTCGAACATGCTCAGTAACATGAACAAAGTGAGCGAAAGCCTGATCGTTACTACCGCTTCGCTCAATGCCATGCTTAACCAGCAAACCGGCGCACTGGCAAAAACGCTTGAGAATGCCAACGCCATTACCGGCAACCTGGCGGCAAATAACCAAAAAATAAACGGCGTTATCAGTAATATTAATACCACCACGGAAAAATTCTCGAAGCTTGATATTCAGAAAACCTTCAACACACTGGATTCGGCGGTTACAGGTTTTAAAACCATGATGGGTAAACTCGATAACCCCAACGGCACATTAGGAAAACTGGTGAATGATCCCACTTTATATCAAAACCTGGCATCCACCGGCAATAAACTCAATGTACTGCTCGATGATATCCGCATCAACCCAAAACGATATATCAATATTTCCCTGATCGGAAAAAAACAGAAAAATGAGCCTGTAATGGTTCCGCTGCCCGACACCATCAACTCGCCTTACTATATCGAAAAAGCGAAGCCCGCCCAGTAATTTATGATAGTATTAAATATTATTTCTGCAATTTGCAGCTTTAAAAAGATGCTTTGAAGCCATCCTCATTCTACAAGACTGGTTTTTCCCTGTTGTTCTTTGTGCTGGTTGCTGTTGCATTGCCTGCACAGGATAGCACACGCATCATTAAGATCGTAGGGGGCAATAATATGCGCCAGCTGGAATTGGATGCCGGCAGTACCCTTATTACCCTGGCGGGAAATGCCATCGTAAACCAGGGCAATACCACCATTTACGCCGACAGTATTGCTGTAAACCAGGCCACCGGTATTGCCGAATGTTTTGGTAATGTACATATCAATGATGCCGACAGTGTGCATACCTACGCACAATATCTCAAATATCTTGGCCAACCACGCATTGCCTACCTTAAAAAAAATGTAAGGCTTACAGACGGCAAGGGAACACTGATAACCGACGACCTGGAATACAATCTTGCCAGCGGCGTTGGCTCTTATCAAAAAGGCGGTAAAGTGGTAAACGGCAATACCGTACTCACCAGCACCGATGCCACTTACTATACCGATACCAAGGATGTATTCTTTAAAAAATATGTACACCTTACCGATCCCGAAAATGATATTAAGGCCGACAGCTTGCGTTATAATACCGTAAGAAAGGAAGCATACTTCATTGCGCCCACCACCATTAAAAGCAAAGATGGGAGCACTATCAAAACAAAGAACGGCATCTACAACCTGGAAACAGGACAGGCCGAATTCTTTGACCGTACCTCTGTAACCGACAGTAATTATTCAGTTACTGGAGGAAGACTTGCGTATGATAAAAAAACAGGCATTTTGCAGGTGCAGGACCGGGGCAAAATTGTAGACAGCGCCAATAAGGTAATTATGATTGGTGATGAACTTTATCTTAACCAGAAAGAAAAAACTTTTTTGGGTACAAGAAAACCAGTCATGATCATTTACCGCGATAACGATAGCACTTATGTAACCGCCGACACCCTTTTTTCCGGTGTAAGAAAATATGATACAGCAACAAATAAAACCGTCATTAAAAATGATACGCTCAACAAAACAGCCCTAGTGGAGGCTGGTGCCAAACAGGATACGATCCGTTATTTCCTGGCCTTTCATCATGTAAAGATCTTCAACGATTCATTGCAGGCTGTGAGCGACAGCCTCTATTATTCTACAGAAGATTCTGTGTTCCGGCTATTTCAAAACCCAGTTTTCTGGAACGGGAACAGCCAGGTAAGCGGCGATACCATGTATCTCTTTACCAAAAACCAGCAAGCCAAACGACTCTATGTGTTTAACAACAGTATGGTGATAAGCCGTGAAAATGAAAACATGTATAACCAGGTGGGCGGCCGCACCCTTAATGCTTATTTTGAAGATGGGAATATTGATTATGTAAGGGTGAAGGGTTCGCCGGCAGAAAGTGTTTTTTACCCGCAGGACGAAGACAGCGCCTTTATTGGCATGAACCGCAGCAAGGGCGATGTGATCGATATTTATTTTGTTAACAAAGAACTTAACAAAGTAAAGTTCATAAACGATGTAGATGGTACTTTATTTCCGCTCAAACAGATTCCTGAAGATGAAAAACAGCTGAAAGGATTTTTATGGCAGGATAAACGCAGGCCAAAGAACAAGCTTGAAATATTTGAATAAACAGATCTTAATTGAAACAAACGCCGACCATATTTTTTCTTTTATTGTTCCTGCATTTCCAGGCAGCGGCACAGGCAGATAAATATACCGGCAGCTGGAAGGCCGAAAATTATCTTTCCTGGGACTCATCGGCCAAATACACGATGGTTTTACAATTGGCAGCGCCAGAAAAAAACACGCTTTACCCGGCCCTCTTAAAAATTGAGTACAAAGAATTTTCGGGTACTTATGAATTATTGCTGGTAAAAAAACAAAACGGGGAACTTGCCATCGGCAGAAACAAGATACAAACCGCTGAGGGGCCTTTCAGCGCCGGTGCCTGGACCGTATTTTTGAACGGCAGTTTTCAACTTAAAAAAGATAAAAAAGGTAAGCCGGTTTTAACCGCCAACCGCATCGCATCGCACAAATACGGGGTTACCATGCCCAGCCTTATGAACTTTACGGAAGAGCAGCGTGGTACAGCCCTGCAACTAAAAAACCTGCTGAAAGAAGAACCGCTGGATTTTAAAAAGATAAATAATAATGCATGGAAAAGTAACGCCGTGGAACCCATCCTCAACCCCTGGATGTCGGCATTTTATTACGGCATCATAGACAGCATTCATGTAAACAGCAAGGAAGGCACGCTTCATTTTTCTGATAACAACCGCATCGACAATGATTCGGTAAGCGTTACACTCAATGGAAAAACCATTATGGAAAATGTGGACCTCAGCCGGCAAAACCCACAGGAAGAGGTGGTGCTTGATACCGGCATGAACCTGCTTTGTTTTTTTGCAGAAAATTATGGCAAAACACCTCCCAATACCGGCAAACTGAACCTGGCTTTTGGAAACGAAAAGTTTGCCATCAATTTTGCAAACAAGGCCGATATATCTTCCACCTTTATTGTTGCAAAAATTTTTTACAGGCCCGAAGAAAAAAACCGGCCAACCGCAGCTGGCAATTATACAGGCCGCCCGGTACGCAGGCCCATACCAAAGCAAATAACCGACCGTGCACTGCAGCGGGAAACCAAACTAGTGGACAGTATCAAACTGGGATCTTCGCAGATCACACTGGCTATTTGGGATGATGCCGTGGAAGATGGCGACAGTATTTCGCTCAGCATTAATGAGCAATGGATCGTACAGGGCATGGCCGTAAAGAAAAAGCCCCAGTTCATTACTGTAACACTGGAGCCTGGTCAGAATGATATCATTTTTGTGGCCGATAACCTGGGTTCCATTATTCCAAATACATCCATCCTGGAGATCATAGACGGGCGCTACCGCAAGGCTTACGACATCAGTACCAATTTCGGCCTCAACAACCTCATAAAGATACAGTACGATTATAAAGCCACGCAATAGCCGGTTCAGCCATTTAATTTTGGCCTTAACCGCTGCTTCGATTTATTGAAAACCATGCGCCCCTTGTCTATTCCCTTACGCAATTGCTTTTGCACTTCTTCCGGTAAATGAATGACGTCCCTGCATTCCACACTGCAGCAGCCCTCATATTGAGCAGCGCATTCCTGGCATTGAATAAATAAAAGATGACAGGCTTCATTCTTACAATTGGTATGGGTATCGGCAGGTTTGCTGCATTGATGGCATTTGGCAATGATCTCATCGGTAATGCGCTCTCCCAGCCTGTCGTCGAAGACAAAATTTTTGCCATGGAACTTATTGGCCAGGTTTTGCTCCTTCACCTTATTGGCATAATGTATAATACCGCCTTCGAGATGAAATACATTTTTAAAACCGCGGTGAAGCATGTAGGCGCTCGCTTTTTCGCAGCGGATGCCACCGGTGCAGTACATGATGATATTCGTATCTTTTTTATCGTTAAGCATTGCTGCCGCCATGGGCAGTTGCTGCCGGAACGTATCGCTGGGAATTTCGATAGCATTGCTGAAATGGCCCACTTCATACTCATAATGGTTGCGCATATCCACCACAATGGTATTTTCATCTTCGGTAAGCCTGTTGAATTCTTCGGCATTCACATATTTTCCCTTGTTTTGCATATCAAAGGAAGGGTCTACAATTCCATCGGCCACGATCTTATGCCGCACTTTTATTTTGAGTACCCAAAAGGATTTTCCGTCATCGTCCACCGCAATATTGAGGCGCAGGCCATTCAATGGCCCGATGCTGTATAGATAATTTTTGAGTGCTTCAACATTGCTTTCCGGTACACTGATCTGTGCATTGATCCCTTCATTGGCCACGTAAATCCTGCCAAAAACCTTAAGGGTATCCAACGCCTGGTACAGTTCATCCCTGAACCTGGCCGGATCTTCAATAAAAAAATACTGGTAAAAGGAAATGGTGGAACGTGGTTCTGTTTCTTCGTATAATCGCTGCTTGAGTTCAGCCTGGTTTACACGGTTGTGCAATACTGCCATGAGTTGTAAAATTTGTATAACCGCAAACCTTTTTGTGGGTGAAAACACCACACAAAGGCTTGCTGATGATTGGATGCTTGCAGGGCAAACCAAATTTTTTAACGGGGCAAAGTTAATGTGAAAAAGTGAAAATGTGCAAATGTGCAAATGTGCAAATGTGCAAATGTGCAAATGTGCCAATGTGCAAATGTTAAAATGGAATAAACGGGGACACGTATTGATACTTTCTGTTTAATTTCCTATCAGGCAACATGTTGCTTATGCTGTATCACATGCAGTTTATCAGCGAAAATATTTCTTGAAACTAATTTTGGGGTCTTGTATTCAGCACTTCAACATCAAAAACTAATATGCTGTTTGGGGGAATTTGGGTCGAAAAAGTTCTGATGCCGTAAGCACTGCCCGAGGGTATCCACAAACGAATTTTACCTCCAACTTTTGTGCCGGGCAAGCCTTGTTGCCATCCCCGTATCAGCCGGTTCAATGGAAACGATACCGGCCTTTCTTTAGTCTGGTCAAATATGTTTCCATTGTTGTATAACCAGCCCTTGTACAGCACTTCAACAGTATCGGTAAGACGTACTTCCCTCCCATTGCCTTCTTTAAGTATATGATAATAAATCCCATCCCTGTAAGAATAGCTTACATGATCTGACTTAAAACCTTCTTTCAATTCATTCTCCTCTTGTTGTTGCTGTGCCACACTGTCGATATTACTCATTGGCCTGAGTACGGGCTGTTTGTATGCGGCCGAATCAAGTTTCATCCACTTATTAATGCCACTTATGAAGAACCATTTATTGGAAAAGTGTGAAATATACTGCCTATCAGAAATCTCCCGCATATCAATTTTCCCAATAAATTTGGGGGCATTTTTTACAGACACAGACGCAATCAGCTTCCACTTGTTTTCACGTAAAAGATGAATATATCCGGCATACATAGTATTTTTTCCCGCCGAGTCATGTGCAGACATAATCAGCAATGGATAATAAAGCGAATCGCTCCAATTATATTCCCAGAAAAAATTTGAGTTATGGTTGAAAACATCCTGTGGATGTACACTGTTCTTTGCTTTAAAAGGTGCAGAAAATAATACAAATCGCTTATCACCGTGTTTTAACAAACTGATTGAAACCTTATCTGCCGAAATACCAGCTTTAATATTTTGGAATGACTTTTTTACCCGGAGTGTTAGCAAAGTCTCTGCATAAACTGCAGTTGCTTTTAAAGAATCTTCCATCGGGTATAATGATATTTTCCTGCCAGGCTGCCCATTTACTTTACACAAAATGAAAAAAAGAAACAGGAAAATACTATACTTCATAAACTTTCTTGCATATGTGATAGAAAAAAATGTACGCTTACTTAATATCCATTTCTTCCCTCCACTTCCCTATACCATAGCCGCGTATCACATGTTTTTCGCTGTGGTAGCTGGAGCGTACCAGCGGGCCGCTTTCCACATAATCGAGGCCAAGTTCGTAGCCTATCTGCCGGTATTCGGCAAACTCATCGGGGTGTACAAAACGTTCAACGGGCAGGTGTTTTTTTGTGGGCTGCAGGTACTGGCCAATGGTTACCACATCCACTCCATTGTTATAAAGATCTTTGAGGGTTTGAATGACTTCTTCCCTTTTTTCGCCAAGGCCCAGCATGATGCCGCTCTTGGTGCGCATGCCACCCTCTTTCAGCGTTTTAAGCACTTCCATGCTCTGCCAATATTTTGCCTGTATGCGTACCTGCCGGGTAAGACGTTCGGTTGTTTCTATATTATGGCTTACGACCTCTGGTGCGGCATCAATAATGCGCCCGATATTTTCCTTATTGCCTTTAAAATCGGGTACCAGGGTCTCTAGCGTGGTGGATGGATTGAGCGCTTTTACCGCTTTAATGGTATTATGCCAAATGATACTGCCGCCGTCTTTGAGTTCATCCCGGTCTACCGAAGTGATCACTGCATGTTTCACCTTCATCAGGTGAATGGCTTCTGCCACCCGCTGCGGTTCATCCCAGTCTGGTTCCAGTGGCCGCCCGGTGGCTACGGCGCAAAATCCGCAGCTGCGGGTACAGATATTTCCCAATATCATGAAGGTAGCCGTTCCCTCGCCCCAGCATTCGCCCATATTTGGACAATTACCGCTTTCACAGATAGTATGCAGTTTATGCGTATCTACCAGGCCCCGCACATGCTTGTATTCTTCGCCAATGGGAAGTTTTACCCGAAGCCAACTGGGTTTCTTTATTTTCTGTTCAGGCGCTGTTTCGGTTGTATTGCAACTCATGAAATGGGAATTCGTATAAAGGTTTAAGTAGCGTGCTGTTATTTGCGCCTGCCCAGTACAATGGCTACATAGGCTGAAAAATAAAATTGCTTTTGCTTTTGGTCCAGCATCAGGTTGACCTTTTTGCTGTAAAACTCTGCAGCAACTCCCACTTCAATGGCATTTACCATTTCGTTGTATTGCCCGTAGTCGAACCGTACGGCAGGTTTAAGGTAGATACCGGGTATAAATTTAACACCTCCCCAACCCTTGCCAAAAGATGGGCCCGAAACAATTTCATTATTATTATAGGCAGTTACATAGGCTGCACTGTCGGACTCATAGCTGATATATTTCAGCGTACCTGAACCATCATTGATCTGGATCTGGTAGGGACGCAGCATGGCAATACTAAGACCGCCGCCCACATTTCCCGTTACGCTTACCCCATTCTTATTCCCCTTATTGCCAAGTAATAACTGCTGTTGAACTCCAATTTTTACCGGGTAAAAAAAGTTGATCTTGCCAAAAATAAAAGGAGTGGTATTGAAATCTGAAAGAGCCTGTATTTTTTCCTCTTTTTGATGCTTGCGCTCTGTTATTTCAAGCTGGTAAAGAAGGCCTTTTTTCACCGACTGGGCACGTCCCATTTCCAGGAACCCGCCGTAGCCATCTGTTGTGAGTTTACCGCCAAATACAAAATGCTTCTTGTATTTGATAACGCCTTCCTCTTCCTGCCTGGCTATTTCATTGATCCGTTGCCTCCTTTCATCTCTTCTTTTTTCCTTTTTTGATTTTGACTCGTCCTGTGCCATTGCCGTAAACAATAACACGGAACCAATAAGGAATAAAAATAATTTCTTCATGTTTGAAATTTACTTGAGTAAATTTATGCAAAAATAACGCCTTTGCCGTAAGTTAGAGCAGTTTATGAAACTTACTGCTGCTTAGCCGGGCCATTAAAGTTAAAAAAATCTTATTATGACAGCTTCCATAGAATATAAAGGTCATTTACGATGCGAGTGTACACATTTACAAAGTGGTACGGTCATAGAAACCGATGCCCCCACCGATAACCGTGGAAAAGGAGAGCGTTTCAGCCCCACCGATACCGTTTGTGTGGCGCTTGCCACCTGTATGATCACTACTATGGGGATAAGGGCTCAGGACATGAATATTGACCTTGCAGGCACCCGGATAGATCTAACCAAACATATGCTGAGCGATCCCCGCAGGATCGGTAAGGTTGAAGTGCTGCTTTACCTTCCTGCTGCCGTTGAAGAAAAAGACAGGCTCCTACTGGAGAAAATCGGCGACAACTGCCCCGTAATGAAAAGTATTCACCCCGACCTTGAGGTACTTGCCGGGTATAGATGGGTTTTGTAAAGAGGGATACAAGATGCAGGATACAGGATACGGATACAGGATACAGGATACGGGATACAGGATACGGGATGCAGGATACGGGATGCAGGATACGGGATGCAGGATGCAGGATATGAGATACAGGATAAGGGATTCAGGATACAAGATGCAGGATACAAGATGCAGGATGCAAGATGCAGGATACAAGATGCAGGATATGGGATGGGTACGGAAAAAAGATTATAAAACACCCTAACTCCAAACTCCAAACCCCAAACTTAACCAAATGAACCAAAAACAAAAGCCGAAATCCGCTGACCCTAACATACAAACCAGTCTAAAGCTCATAGCTTATAGCCCCACTCAAACCAACCCTTTCATAATTTTACTGCCGATCCCGCATTGAAGGCATTTTTTATTGTTGCAGTATTCTTTCTTTAACTGGAGAAGTGCCTGGGAATCGAAAGCATTCTTATTGCTGATACCCAAAGATTCGAAACCGGCGGTGATCCTGTTTTTTTCGGGAGGTAAGGATGCGGCAAAGGCAACAGCACGGGCTTTCATTTCTTCCAAACTGTTGATGTCTCCAAAAGTAAATAGAAGCGGGATAACGGCATTTATAAATATATTTTGAACCATCTGTCGGCCCAGTTTTTTCTCCATAAATCTTGTCTCCTCTTCAAAAATGTAATGATAGTGCCAATAATCATTTGCGGTAACTGTAAAAAATTTTTCCATTTCATTTATTGTTGTTGTTTCCTTAATGCCGGAAAACAGGTGATGGCTCCTGTGCAGTAAGGCAGCTAATTGGGCCAGTCGTACTGTGGGGAAATTTGCCGGCCTCATCCGCAAAAAATGAACGGGTACCTGTATTGGCTGCAGCGCATACTTCTTTTGAAGGAAACGGTATTCACGGCTGAGCATGGAAGGGTATGATTCTTTAAAATTTTTGTTTAAAAGGCCCGCCTGGCCAAAAACAAGCGACTCTATCTGTAGCAATTGGTTCTTATGCTTAGCTATAATTTTTAGGGGCAAGCTTTGGGCCATGGCTTCAAAAGCATCAGCATTTTGGGGCAGGCCAAAATTTCTTGCCAGTTGCCACCAGCAAACTTCTTCCCAATGACAGTTGGTTCTCATCAATATATGCGCAATCTGGCTGGATTTATCCTGTAACCTTTCTACCATCAGTCTGTCCTTCCACGACTGCATGTTTATTTCCGGCACTTTGTGTATATGCTGCTGGCAGGGAATAAAAAGATCCGACTTCATGAATTCTTCGTAGCGCTGCAGCAGCATAGCCGACACACGGGGCTGGAGCTCCAGTGTGGGAAAAGGCAGTTGCAAATTCCTGTCGTGTTTCCAAACAACATGAAGGATCACGTTCTGGTAATTCGGGTCGCTGCTATGTCCATGAAGCGCCCAGTCGGAAGAATTGATATGTATTTCCACATGACCGGCCCAGGTGGTGGAACCTGTCTTTATTTTAGCATTCAAAAAATCGGGACCCTGGTTGATATTGAATGTACCGGGATGAATGATCTGCAATGGTTGCTGCTCTTCTGTATGCAGGTTGGCAAGATTAAAGTAGCTGAATTGCCAGATGTATTGAAGTAAACGTTCCGTCACAGGGGTAAATGTTGATTCATAGTGTAAACTATAAAAACATTTTATCCAATGTTGGATGAATAACCCCTAAAACTTCCCGAAAATTCCTCTATAAAAACCGGTTTTTAACGCAGGCCGGCTTCGCTAAGGCATTGCAAAACCCTGCTCACCGGAAGTCCCATCACATTATAGAAATCGCCGTGGATGCTTTTGATACCCACCACACCGATCCATTCCTGGATGGCATAGGCACCTGCTTTATCGTAAGGTTCATATTTATCCACGTAATAAGTGATCTGGGCCAGTGTAAGCGGGTGGAACTCCACGCTTGTTTCATCAGCAAATGCGGTTTCCGTTCCTTCATGAAGGATAACCACTCCTGTTATTACGGTATGTGTTGTTCCAGATAATGTTTTGAGAAAGGAAATGGCTTCTTCCCTGTCTTTTGGTTTGCCAATAATAGTATCATTGCATACTACAATGGTATCTGCCGCCAGTACCGGCAGGCCGGTTCCGTTTTTTTCCTTTACGGCCCGGGCTTTATTACGGGCAATATGTACAGCTATCTGTGTAAAGCTGTCAGTCTTATTATAGGATTCATCTGTTTCACTCACAACCACCTCAAAAGGAACATCGGCCCATTCTAATAGCTGGCTGCGGCGCGGCGACTGGGAGGCTAAAATTATTTTCTGCATAAATATTAACGATAGAATAAGAAGAAGAGCATGGATAAGATTCCAGTAAGCATCACAAATTTTATGGAAGTGCTCAGTTTATGATAATCCTGTAGTAAAACGGATTTTTTCAAGGCTGCAAGGATGAAAACCATTGGTAAGATCACTGCCAAAACAATATACAGGGCTGCCAGCCACCAACCTGTTTGCCAGGCATAAAGCTGTATAATGAATAAGGCCGCTATGCTCACAATAAGCCATACGGCCACAAAAACCTTACTTGCGGGAACGCCCCATTCAATGGGCATCGTACGGCATTTATACTGCATATCGCCGTTCATATCTTCCAGATCTTTTACCACTTCCCTTATGAGTGATGTTATGAATGCAAAGCCGGCGTACAAACTGGTAAATTTAAAAAAACGCTGAAAGTTGATAAGGCTTTCGCCCTGCGGCCATTTACCTATATCGGCGCCTGAGAAAAAATAAACCACGAGTACCACCCAGGCCGAAAGTGCCGAAATGATGATATTGCCCGACAGTATTTTTTTCTTGAACGTGGTTGAATAAAACCAGAGCAGCAGCACCGTAAACGTATTTGCCAGTACAATGACCCAGTTCCCGGTTTTATAACTGATAATAAAACTGAGGAGGATGCCTGCCCCCGACAATACCCAATGCCACATGATGGCCCAGCGCCTTTTCACGATCTTATCCACCACAACTTTTTCGGGCTTATTCACTTTATCTATCTGCAGGTCAAAATAATCGTTAATGATATAACCTGCCGCTGCAATGAGTACACTGGCCGCCACCAGCAGCATGAACAATAAATAACGGTGTTGATATCCTGGTTTTGCCGCCAATGTGCTGAACACGCAGAAATAAAACAGGCCCTGTGTGAGCACAATAAAAAACAGATTGGGCCAGCGAATAAGTTTTAAGAAAGCGGCAAATAATTTCATGGAGATACAAATATAACAACATCCGGCATCAAAGGAGGGTATGTACTAACAGGCTTACTTTGAAGCTACAGCTGTACTATGCTCCCAATGACCATTGAGTTTCAATACCTTTTCAATAACATCCCTTACACATCCATCGCCGCCATTTAGTGGAGAAATATAATGGGCAATTTCTTTGATCTCCGGAACCGCATCAGCCGGGCAACAGGCAAGCCCCGCCATTTTCAGGCTTTCCAGGTCGGGCATATCATCGCCCATATAGAGTACCTGTTCTTTTTCCAGGCGAAATTTTGATACAAATTTCATCATCAGTTGTACTTTATCTTCCACAGCAAAAAAAGCATCTTTAATTCCAAGCAGGCTGAGCCGTTTTTTTACCGCCTTTGATTTTGCCCCTGAAATAACCAGTACCCTGTATCCTTTCTTAACGGCAAGCTGCAATGCGTAACCATCTTTAATATTCATACGACGAACCTGCTGCCCGTCTTCAAATATGAGCAACGAGCCATCGGTAAGCACCCCATCCACATCCAGTACAAAAAGCTTGATATTTTTAAACCCCGCTAATACGTTCATAGCTTCATTTTTTTTGGTTGTCGCGCCATTCGTACACCCAGCTGCTTTGAATCATTTCGAGATGGCCTTCATTGCTTTCATCGGCCTTTCCGGCAAAATGCGGTATTTCCAGCACCCATTTATGCAGGTCGGTAAAACGGATACGGTATATCCTGCTTTCATTGAATTCATTACCAAAACGTTCGTATAGTTTTTGTGCAATGTCTTCGTAATCGTTCCAGTGAATAGGTGGTTCAAATGTCATATGAGAGTGTGATAATTAGAAAATGTGATAATGTGCCAAATTGATAATTTGCCAATGTGAAAATGTGCAGATGTGCAAATTTAAGGGTAAGTTACTGTTAAATAAATTCATTTGCATATTACGCCATCTGCATATTTGCATATCGGCTTTATTCTCCCAAAAACTGCGTTTGGTCGGGCAGGGTCACTATTATTTCGCCTGATCCCGGCTGCAATACGCACTGGCAGCCGAGCCTTGAATTCAGCCTTGGATTAACCGCCCTGTCAATAAAATCCTCCTCCTTGTCGCTGAGCTCTTCTACATAATCCTCCCCTCTTTCCAGGTATAAATGACAGGTACTGCAGGCGCAAACACCCCCGCAATTATGATGAAGCTCAATATCATTTTTTAATGCCACTTCCAGCAACGACTGACCGGCCTCCATATTTTGAAGCGTAACGGGTTCCAGTCCCTTTTGTTCAAACTTAAACGTAATATTATACATGCCTGCAAATTTCGGGGCTGCAAACCTACGGGAAATTACCAATTCAGGAAAATCTTCATTCTCAAGGTCAGAAATATTAAAATAAAGCATTATTTTGCAGCCCCTTAAAATATTTCAGCATGAACAAGCGTATAATAACATCTGCGTGCTTGTTTCTATTGGCTTCTACCATTTTTTCCTGCAGCAATAGTGACAACAAAGAAAAAATAGCACCAAAAGACAGCATCCCGGCTAACGTACCTTTGGTAGCGCCTGTAAAGGAAGATATGCCAAAATCGCCCATTATCAATATGGAAGATACATTGCTGGTGAAATCCATTTTCCTTTGTACAAAAGACAGCGCTGCCACTGAAGCAGGCGTTGGGCAAAAGTTCAGCAGGATATTTGACAGTACGTTGGGGAAAGTCATCAAATCAAATAAACTTACGGTAAAAGGCTACCCTGCAGCCTGGTTCACTAAAAATGAAGCGCCTTATTTTTTTGAAGTAGGTTTACCGGTAGACAAAGCGCCATCAAAACTTCCTAAAAATGTATTTATTAAAAATGCAGGTGGCGATAGCGCCATTGTAGCTCATTTCTTTGGTCCTTATGAAATGACCAAACAGGGATATGAGGCATTGTATGAAAGGCTGAAGGAAGAAAAACCTAAGAAAAAGCCGGGTAAAGCTTACGAAGTGTATGTAGATGACCCGGTAGATGAGAAAGGTAATCCTAAAAATCCGTTCAAAGTGCAAACAGATATCATACTTCCTTATTATTAAGGATTCATGATACTGTCGGTAATACGCAGGTAAGTGGTGCGCAGCTTGGGGTAGTTTACCAGTAAACGCAAATGCCTGTCCATGGTTTGAATATCCTTTCGCACAGCCGGGCCAGTTTGCACTTCAGCAGGCGAATGATCCATTACACGCTGGGCCGTTTCCATGATCAATGGCTTTAAGATATTAAAATCCACTTTTTCGTTTTTACAATAACTTTCGGCAATACTGTACATATAATTGGTAAAATTGCTTACTATTACCGCTGCCAGGTGCAAACGCACCCTTTCCTCATCATTGGCACGGCTTACATCGTTTGAAATTGTCTTTGCAAAATTTTCTATAAACTCAGTCATTTCGCCCGACGAACCATCAACCAAAAATGGAATACGGGGAATGGCTGTCATTTCCCTGCGCAGTGATTGCACGGGATAAAGCACTCCATAGTTATCTGAATATTTTATTAACACATCTTTACTTACACCGCCGGCAGTATGCACCACGGGTTTACGTTTATCTTTGATCTCACTCAGCACGAATTCTAGGTTTGAGTCGGAAATTGAAATGATCACCAGGTCGCAGTCCATATCCACTGCAACAGAAGTATCAGCATAAGAAGCCTTCAACTCAGTGGCAAGCAGTTTGGCATGATTTATATCCTGGCTGATGACCTGCTTCACAGTATGGCCTTTCTCAACAATTAAACGGCCCAGTACGGTGGCAACATTTCCAGAACCAATTAAAACTATCTTCATAAACAATAACTTTGTAAAATGAATGTACAGAAAAAGCTTCTGCTGGTTGCCATACGAACGAAATTTATTTTATTAAGTGCCTTAAGCAAACGCAAGTGTGGCGATGAAGCGCTGAAACTTTTTTGCACGCCTCTTGCAAGATATAACGGAAGAGAGGCAGAAATATTTGCCGCTGCTGAAAAAATAACTTTTGAATTCAATAACAGTAAAATTACGGGGTACCGTTGCAATGCAAATGCTGCTAAAAGAGTGTTGATTTTACATGGATTCTCTTCCAGTTGCCATAAGTTTGGTGCATACGCTGCAGATCTTGTTCAGAAAAATTATGAAGTGCTTGCCTTTGATGCACCGGCCCATGGGCGCAGCCAGGGCAAAACGGTGAATGCGCTTGAATATGCAGAGATGATAAAACAGGTAAATGATTTGTATGGAAAAGTGGATGCTTATATAGCCCATTCATTTGGTGGGATAGCCCTCAGCCTTGCCCTTGAAAATATAGCACACACAGAAAATTGCCGGGTGGCTTTCATTGCTCCGGCCACCGAAACCACCTCGGCCATAAACGGCGCTTTCGATTTCTTAGGCCTCAAAAATGCCCGTGTAAAAGAATCGCTGGAAGAAGCCATTTACAGGAATAGTGGTAAAAAAGCAGCATGGTATTCCATACGCCGTGCCGTAACGAACATAAAAGCAAAAATTTTATGGGCACACGATGAAGATGATATGGTAACCCCATTGGCAGATGCGCTCAAAGTAAAAGCCGATGCGAATCCCCATATTGAATTCCTTCTTACAAAAGGCCTGGGGCATCAAAAAATTTACCGGGATGCGGGGGTTAGAAAAGCGGTGGTTGATTTTTTGTGAAAGCAATTTTATAATGTGCAAATGGGGAAATGTGCAGATGTGCAAATGAAAGAAATGTGACAATGTGATGAAGTGATAATGAGGAAATGTGCAAATGGGGAAATGTGCAGATGTGCAAATGAAGGAAAGGTGACAATGTGATGAAGTGATAATGAGGAAATGTGCAAATGGGGAAATGTGCAGATGTGCAAATGAAGGAAAGGTGACAATGTGATGATGTGATAATGAGGATATGTGCAAATGGGGAAATGTGCAGATGTGCAAATGAAGGAAAGGTGACAATGTGATGATTATAATATGATAATGAGGAAATGTGCAAATGGGGAAATGTGCAGATGTGCAAATGAAGGAAAGGTGACAATGTGATGATGTGATAATATGATAATGAGGAAATGTGCAAATGGGGAAATGTGCAGATGTGCAAATGAAGGAAATGTGACAATGTGACAATGTGATGATGTGATGATGTGTGATGTGCTAATGAGGAAATGTGCAGATGTGCAAATGAGGGACGAGAAAGTGAAGATTATTCTTAATTGGCTGGCAATACTATATCATTAGCCGTTCCTGCCTTTGAGCATGGGTACAAATGAAAAATTATCGAACTGCTCTTCTGTAAACGAACCCTCTTCTGTTTTGGTAAGGCGCAGCATACGTTGAGTGCCGCCCGCATCCACAGGTACCACCATTTTGCCTCCGGGTTTCAACTGGTCTATCAGCCTTGGTGGAATATAGGGCGCCGCTGCGGTAATAATGATCTTATCAAAAGGGGCATAAGTGGGCAGGCCTTCAAAACCATCGCCAAAAAAGAATTTGATATTGGGGTATTTGCTCTTAAAGATGAACTCTTTTGTTTTTTCGAACAGTTTTTTCTGCCGCTCAATCGTGAATACTTTGGCGCCCATTTCGGCCAGTACGGTGGCCTGGTAAATGCTGCCGGTGCCAATCTCCAGCACTTTTTCCTGTGGTTTCACCTGGAGCAGTTCTGTTTGATAAGCCACGGTGTAAGGCTGGGAAATCGTTTGCCCTTCGGCAATGGGAAATGCCCGGTCTTCGTAGGCAATATTGTCAAGCGCCGTATCTAAAAAGTAATGACGCGGAATATTGTTCATGGCCTCCAGCACCCCCTCATCGGTAATACCCTTTTCCCTGATGGAATCGATCAGTTTCTTGCGCATGCCCTTGTGGCGGTATGTATCTTCAAATTTTCTCACGGTAAACAGCAGCTTTGGGACTGCAATTTAGGAAGGATGAGTTGAAAATTTGCTTGCCGAAAATTAAATGTCATGCCTAAGCCCACTTTTTTGGTAAAATTCCTCTTGCATTTACATCTCCAATACGTAGAAATACGAAAACAAAAAAGTTTTATTACTAAGACAAATAAAAAGCAATGCTATCATTTGAAAAACAAGGCCTGCTGATCTATATTTCGCCACTGCAATTTTGCCGATACCTTAATATTACCTATAAATGATCACAAAAAAGCTTTCACCCGTACATGGGTTGCTTAGCTTGCTAATACTTTTGAGTATTACAATAAGCAGCTGCATGAAAACAGAACTCACAGAACAGGAGCAGAAGAGCTTCAATGAAAATTTATTTTTTAGGAACATTGAACATGCGAACCCTAACGCTCAAAAGCTAGCTAACGAATTAAAAAACCGGAATCAAACCCAGGATTACCTTCGACAGTTTGCCTTAAAGTATGGCTACCCAATATGGGATAAAAGCAAAATACTTCCTGCAAAGCTTCCCGGGCAATCTTCAAACTTTTCAAAAGAGGATGATTCTGTTATTATCGTGCCAGTGCTTCACCCTGCAATAAAAGAAGTGCGAACTTATGTTGAAGCAAGTATAAAAGATTTTACTATACTTGCTGTGCATACAGCCAACGAATATCAAAAACTAAAGTTTGGTGCAGATGAAAAGGAAATGATTGGGGAAGCTGAAAGGCATGCCATCAGGTTTATGACACTTAATATGGATGTTTTTAATTACACAGCATTCAATATTAGCGATAAAAGACTTTTCCATGGCTCAGGAGATTATAAAGACACAGCTTTGATTCAAAGAACCATCAAACTTTATAGTAAACAGCCCACAGGTACTACAAACTTTGCCGGCGGGCCAGAAGATAATTTATACTATCATCAGATTTGTGTAGACATAATTACAACCACAACAAGCTATCATTGCACACTTACAGGAGCATGCGCTGGCGGAACCTGTGATAATTGCGATCTGTGTATAAGCTCATCAAGCAATACAGCCTCAATTTGTGAAGGCTGGTGGGAAGATATAGGTGGTGGATCAGGTGGAGACCCCGGAGGTACAACTACCGGCGGAACTTCCGGAGGTGGAGGCTCCACAGGCTCAACAACCTGCACAGGTGCTGGCACTCTTCCTGTTAATGGCAGGGAAATGCCTTGTGGGAACAATGAACCCGGAGGATGGACACCTGTTAGTGATGAACCATCCTTTCCAATTTATTACGACAATGCTGTACCTCCGTATACTTGGCAGTTTGTGAATGACGATGGCACTTCATTCAGCGATCCTGATCCATTAAATCAACCTGACTTTACATTTGATCCTGAGGACAACTATGAAACCTTATATCCAAGATTTACTGAAATGGTAAAAAATTTGAAAACTTTTGTAGCGAATAATCCCAAAGTAATGAATGCGTTAGAAAAATGGTCGGGGTTTTCTAAACAGGATATCATAAATCATCTTACATTTGGAAGTGGCCCAAAAATAAAGATTGAAGAAATGGCCGGAAGATACGCTTGGTATAAGAAACAACCGGGCGAAAACACTTTAAGAGTAAGGGCTAGTTATGTAAGAGGCTTAGAACAAGCATATTTGGAAAGAACTAAAGAAGGAACGGCTTTTTTACTTGCAGTTTCTATTTTGCATGAATATATCCACCTTGGAACAAATCATAATAATATAAGCGAAGGAAAATTTGAATTTGGCAGTGGATTTGAGATTGATGCATTTAATGTTATAGTAGAGGATACAAATGCAACTGAGGTTGTTGTAAAATTTAGTCAATATTTTTAATTATGAAGAAATCAAAAATTTATTTTTTACTTTTTCTTTTAACGTCAACTTTTGTAGGTTGCATAAGAAAAGACAAGAATGAAACGTATGAGATTTTGAACAGCACTTTTACTACAATTGTTGATACTATTGCTTATGACTACAATACGTTGAGGCCAGCTCCAAATATGGAAAAATTAAAACAACAGCACTCAGTATACCCAATCAGTATTTATAAAGATTTCACCAGCATTTCACATTGGGATAAAGAAGTTAGTTTAATCTTGAATACTCAAGACACAACAGAAAATAAAGACTTCTTAATATTATTCAATAAGAGCAGGCCCCAAGAAATGAGTACAACAGCATTAACCCTGAATATCCTTAATAAAACCGGGAAGTTCAAATTACTGTCAAGCTCTGATGAATTTGGAAATGATATTAAAAATAAAATAGGGCATGTCCAATTTTCGCAAATCCTAAGCAATGGCAAAGAGGCCATTTTTGTAGTCAGACTGCAAGATAATATCAAATCTGGCGTAGAAAGGCTAATGCTGCTCAAGAAAAACGGAACGTGGGAATTAGTCAGACAATATGATATAAACATCTGGTAGTGCAACAGAGAAAATAAAACATGTAATCCAAAAAGCCACATTATGTTGTGGCTTTTTGGATTATATTGTACCTAATTTTTTATCAAATATGAATTTCAAGTTTTCAATAATTGCGATTTTACTCCTAAATGCAACATGTTTCTCTCAAAATCTGCAACACTTGAATACAAGTGATTCAACTTTGAACAGATACCTGGAACGTTCCTTCTCAACTATAAAAGTTGTTGACAGTTGCATGGAAGGCATTTATAGTATCCGGTTCAGGCTAAATCAGGAGGCTAAATTGTACGACTACTCAACATCAAGTATGATGCCTGTAGCATATAAGATTGCTTTTAAGGAAAAAATTGATGAGCTTGGAAAAAATTGGAACCAAGATTTTTTAAACAGCGTCAAAGATTCCGTTTTTATATTTATTCCAGTGCTAATTTCAATCCAGCAACACTGCTCACTAAGAGATAATTTTTATACAAAAAAAATGGCCTCTGGCAAAATTGCAGAAACAAGTATGGAGTATCAACTTTACACCCAAAAAGCATTGGCTGAGTACCTGGCCGGGCATCTGGTAGAACTGGAAAAAATTTTTTTAAATGCCATGTTTTTTGATCAGAAGCATAGCGGGGATAGGGTTTTAAAAACCCTTATACTGAAGCCATGCCTGGTTAAACGAATTGTGAAATTCAAAGGGCCAAAAAATGATTAAATTGAACTAAATAACAACCAGTGAACAGAATGTTTGCTCCTTTTTTCTTTTGTTTTCCAGTTACAAAATAAAATATTAAAAAAGAATAGGGTTTTACTATTGCTACGTGAAATGTTCAAATTATAAACTGCCACAACAAATTGTGGCAGTTTATGTTTATACATTTAATATGACTTTTTTATTTATAATGCGGCGTGTGGTTGTCGAAAAAGTTCTTAACGGCTTCGTTCCAGTTCTTGTATTGCTGGCTGCGCAGTTCGTTCAGGCTTTGGTTGACCGTATTATAGTTATTATTAGCTTTATTGTATTCGTTTACCGCTTTATTATAAGTATCCACATCCTGCTGGCTGTGGTTCCTGTTCTTGTCAAACTCTTTTTTAATATTGTCGAAGCGTTCTTTTGCCAGCGAAAACTCGCTGAAGCTGTTCATCTTCTCCCCTTCCTTTACAAAAAAACTGAGCGAATTGGTACAGGCCTGCTTCAGCGAATGATCGCCTTTATACGCAGGTATTGTCTTTAACTTCTCGAGCCCTTCCTGTGCATATTTTACCATAGCGCCTTTAGCCTGTTCCATGGCGGTAATATTGTTCTTTTTGAGGGCGTCCATCAGGTTATCTTCCTGTATGGCAGGTTTAAAAAACACCAGGTAAACAGTATGGTAATATTTACTGTTTTCGCCTATCTCCTTCATCATTTCGCCCAGCTCACTTTTATCTTCGAGCAACCGTACATTATTACTAGCAGCAAAAGCCTTCTGGGCTGTGTGCATACGTTCATTGCCTTCCTTCAGCTTATCCTGCACCTGTTCTTCCATTAGAATATAGGCTTCCATAGCATCATAACTTTTTTCGGCTATTTCCTCCATGTTGATGATCTTGCTGTAATCGTCATTCATCACGTTGAAATAAAATTTCATGAAATTCACGGCCGTATCGCGGTAACTTTTATCTCCTTTAAAAGAGGGCATACCGCTTATATTCATTCTAGATTCCTGTATCTGGTTGAGCAATTTTTCACGCATTGCCTCCACTTTTTTTTGCCTTTTACCATGTGCAGAAGCGCTGCTGTAGGCAAGAAATTTTTTAGATACAGCTTCCTGCTGTTTGCCGATAAAATCCATATACTCGCCGGGATTTTCAAAATTCTGGGCAAGGCATGGGTTGAAGAACATGGCCAGCAAAAGGGTTGCCAGAAGGGGCAGCATTCTGTTCATAGCTGTGTTAGTTTTTATAAAAGTAAAAAATATATATTAATGCAGGGAATCTAAAAATGATCCCTGCCAATAATGAAAAATCATTTTAACCAGTCACCAAAAATATTACAGGCTTCCGCCAGCTCCTTATCGCGGCCTATTTGTTGCAGATACGTGCTGTTTACTTCCCGGGCCCTGCTGCCGCCCAGGCTGATCCGTTCCTTATCAAAGCTGTTATTGTCTACCGTAAGACCGGCATTTGCTGCCAGTTCTTTTTCTTTAAAGCTTCCATAGGCATCCATCGATGTTTTGTAAAAGGCCACAAAACCGGCCCATTGCAGCGGAATGGTTTTTGGTTTCTTATAATTGGCCAAAATGCCGGAATAGTTTTGCACCAGTTTAAAATAGGCATCTTCCTTTATGCGTGCTCCTGCTTTTTGCTTCAGCATTTCTACAGGAAGTGCAGCGGCAGGTTGATAATAACCGGGTTTGGCAATATCGGGTACCAATGCGGTGGGCTGTCCTTTTTCTTTAAACAATTCTGAGCGGTACAGGTCGGGAAGTTCAATATCGGGCTCCACGCCTTTCCATTGTACGGTGCTGCCATTTACCCGGTAAAATTTCCCCATGGTCAATTTCACGTAATCATCATATTTTTTCTGGGCGGGGTTGCTGTTTGTATCGAGTGGTAGAACATCCTGTGCAGTACCCTTTCCATAAGTGGCGCCTCCAACAATAAGCGCCCGGTTGTAATCCTGCAGGGCAGCACTTAAAAATTCGCTGGCACTGGCACTGGCGCCGTTGATAAGTACGATCATGGGGCCGTCGTAAATAGTGCCGCGGTTGGGGTCTTTTAAAAAAACAAGTTTGGCCTTTTCATCTTTTAGGGAAGCCACCGGGCCAATGTCTATAAAAATACCTGCCAGCTGAATGGCTTCCCACATACTGCCGCCACCGTTGTTGCGCAGGTCGAGCACGAGCCCGGCAATATTATCTTTTTTCAGCTTTACAATTTCCTTGCTTACATCATTGGCACAACCGGAAAGGTCTTTATCATAATCCTCGCTTTCGTTGCTGTAAAATCCGGGCAGGTTAATATAGCCAATAAGCTGCTTCCCTTTTATCACATAGCTTTTTACCACACTTTCATCATCCGTTATTTTTTCCTGCAGCAGTTTAACTTTTTTAATTTCGCCCGATGCGGTGCGCAGTGTTACTTCCACTTCAGCGCTGCTGTTGCCGCCCATAACATCCTCCAGTTCATCGGCGCTGATCTCAGAAACATCTCTTTCTGTTCCATTGATCTTTACCTTGAGCAGCACATCGCCGGCATGCACCTGGCCACTGCGCCATGCACTGCCACCCGGCTGCAGGTAGTTGATGGTTTTATCTCCCTTGTTGTCTTCTTCAAATCCAAAACCCGAAGAGAATTCTTTAGCAGTTGTAAGTGCACTAAACTCCTCCTTATCGCTGTAGTTCATATAAGAGGTATGCGGATCGTAGGTATGTGCAATAGCATCCAGAAAAGATTCCCTCATGCCTTCCTCAAAATCTGCAGGAGTTTGCAGCAGCGATTGAAAATACATGTTTTCCCGCCTGCTTACTTTTTTACGGATGCGGGCTTCCAGTTCTGTTATGTTTGCAGGAATAACAGCAGAAAGTTCTTTCTTACCTTCTTTACCCGCAAGCTCATCGGCCATATAACTGAGCATACGCCATTTAATATACTGCTGCCACCGTAATACCAGTTCTGCATCATTAGCAGCATAGGTCTCATAGGGCCAGCTCATGGATGCGGGCTTGCTGAAATCGACCGGTTTTGCCAAAAATGCCCTGGCAGCACTGTCTACTTTTTGAAGTTTTGAATAATAGAGCTGGGTCGAAAGTTTGAAAAACTCCCAGCCCCTGCCATTGATCTCATCGTCCAGTTTGCTGCGGAAAGGCTCAAGCCTTGCAATATCAGATTTTGAAAAAAAGAGACGTTCTTCGTCAAGTTCCTCCAGCCAGTGATCGTAGAGCAAGGCAGCGCTGGTATCGTTCCAGCGTATGGGACTGAAATGTTTTTTTTCTAAAAACCGTTTAAGGATGACTACTTTTTGGTAAAATGGATCTGGCTTGGGCTGGGCATTACATAATGATGAAAAGAGCAGGGCAGCAATGGTAAATATATGTCTCATAGTTTCATTTCAATACGATCTATAAGGGTTAAATGCAAAATATTTGCGGGCACAAGAACTATAACACTTCGTTCCACAGAGATGACAAGAGGAATACAGCGTGGTTCTTTCTAAGGAAAAGTCCGCAAGCTACACCGAACTTTGCAAAACTATTAAACCTTCAAACCCTTAAACCTCACCTCACACCCCCATCGCCTTTTCCAGCCGCCTCAATTTATCGTCCAGTTCTTTTTCCCGCTTATCAAAATCTTCTGACTTATCGAGGGTTTTGTTCACACTAAAATAATACTTGATCTTTGGTTCGGTACCGCTTGGGCGAGCAGAAATAGAAGTGCCATCTCCGAGGATGAACTGCAGCACATTGCTTTTGGGTAGTTCAATTTTCCAGCTGCTGCCGGTAAGCAGGTCGGTTCCCACTTGGGTTTCATAATCGAGTACCTGGTGCACGTCCACCCCGTCGATCTGCTTTGGCGGATTGGCCCGGTCTTCCTGCATCATACGGGCAATTTCTGCTGCACCGTCCATGCCTTTTTTGGTGATGCTTACCAGGCTTTCTTTGTAAAAACCATATTCTACGTACAAATCGATCAACTTATCAAAAAGGCTGCGGCCCTTGCTTTTTTCGTAGGCTGCCATTTCGCAGATCAATGATACAGCACTTACCGCATCTTTATCACGTATCTGGTCGCCGATCATGAGGCCAAAGCTCTCTTCGCCGCCCACAATGTATTTCTCTTTACTTTCCTTGGCACGTATCAGTGACGATATCCATTTAAAACCCGTAAGCACATTGTAGCAGGAGACGCCGTTTTTCTTTGCCACTTCATCGATCATATTGGTGGTAACAATTGTTTTAATGACCATATCATTTGCCTGCGCTATGCCTTTGGCCTTGCGTGCTTCGATCATATAGGCAAATGCCAGCAGGGCGGTTTGATTGCCGTTGAGCAATATCCATTCGCCTTTATTATTTTTAAGCCCAACACCCACCCGGTCGGCATCGGGATCGGTTCCCAATAATATATCGGCATCCAGTTCCGCTGCCTTCTTCAACCCGATGCTCATGGTTTCCCTTTCTTCCGGATTAGGATATTGCACAGTTGGAAAATTTCCGTCGGGTTTGCTTTGTTCTTCCACCACATGTACATTGGTAAAGCCAAGCTGAGCCAATGCCTGCGGTACCAGCATGATGCCCGTACCGTGTATAGGTGTGTACACAATTTTAAGATCGTGCTGGGCCCTGCACACATCGGGGTAAATACTAAGGCCTTTTACCATGGCCAGGTATTTTTCATCCATCTCTTTACCAATGATCGTGATATTGGCTTCACCACCACTCCATTTCACATCATCCACGCTGGCAATTTTTTCCACTTCGGCTATCACGTTCTTATCGTGGGGCGGTACCATTTGAGCGCCATCGTCCCAATAGGCTTTATAGCCATTGTATTCTTTTGGATTATGGCTGGCGGTACAAACCACGCCACCCTTACATTTTAATTCACGAATAGCGAAGCTAATTTCCGGTGTTGGGCGCAATGCTTCAAACAGGTAAACGTTGATACCGTTTGCAGCAAATACATTGGCCGTAATTTCGGCATAGGCCCGGCTGTTATTGCGGCTGTCGTGGCCTACCACCACGCCCACATCGTTGCCAAAGCATTGCTTCAGGTAATTGGCATAACCCTGGGTGGCCATTCCCACGGTGTATTTATTCATACGGTTGGTTCCCACGCCCATAATGCCGCGGAGGCCGCCCGTGCCAAACTCCAGGTTCCTGTAAAAAGACTCCGTAAGTTCAGCGCTGTTTTCTGCCTGCATTTTACGGATGGCGTCCTTTGTAGCTTCATCATAATTTCCGTTGAGCCATTTATCAACCTTTTGCTGTATCATTGCTTCCATAACTGGTATTTTTTTAACGTTTACAAATATAGCATTCGTAATATATTGACCAACATTACCGTTATTTTTGTTTTATGAAACCGGCTTTACTGCTTAACTCAACCGCATTGGCGACGCTCCCTTGTGCTTTAAGGCCTTTATTCAGCATTCTTTTATTCGTTTTTATGGTTTTGCCATCCGCGGCGCAAATGGAAGATAGAATGCTGACCGCCGACCACGGACCACAGACCACTGAGGACGGACGAATGATGTCAGACCATGGACCACAGACCACAGACAACGCCCCCATCAACCGTCAACCATCAACCTTCAACCGTCAACCGTCAAATTTCAACCGTCAACCGTCAACTTTCAACCGTCAACCATCAACCTTCAACCTTCAACCAACAACCTTCAACTATCATCCCTCAAATGACAGTCTTGCCCAAATAAAACGACGTACAAAAATCCTGGCAATCGGAAGCGCAGGAGCTTATGCTGGTTTGACCGCCGCCCTTTACTCCACCTGGTATAAGGATTACCCGCAAACAAAACTTCATTCATTCAATGATATCGGTGAGTGGATGCAGCAGGATAAACTGGGCCATGTAATGAGCGCTTATGGCATCAGTAAGGTAAATATGGAGCTCTGGCGCTGGACGGGGATCGACCGCAAAAAACGCATTTGGATAGGCGGGATGAGCGGCGCCATTTACCTGATGGTTATTGAAACCCTTGATGGCTTCAGTAGTCAATGGGGATGGAGCTGGGGCGATTTTGGCGCCAACATCATTGGCAGCGGAGGTTTTGTGGCCCAGGAACTGGCCTGGGATGAGCAACGGATACAATTAAAACTCTCTTTTCACCAAAAAAACTATAAGGATGCTGAACTAAATGCCCGGAGCAATGAATTATTTGGTAAAGAGCATGCCGCCCGTTTTTTAAAAGATTACAATGGCTTTACTTTTTGGCTGAGCGCCAGCCCGAAAAGCTTTTTTCCTCAAAGTAACATACCGGCCTGGCTGCAGGTTTCTGTGGGCACGGGTGCCGAAGGATTGTTTGGTGCAAGGAGCAACCTGGGGAAAGATGAAGCCGGAAATATTACATTCAACCGCCCCGATATAAAACGGTACCGTCAATGGTACCTGGCACCTGATATTGACCTCACAAAGATCAAAACAAATAAAAAAGGCGTACGCATCTTACTCAACGCACTCAATATTTTTAAATTTCCAACGCCATCGCTGGAGTACAGCAATGGAGGGGTTAAATTTAACTGGATACATTTTTAGTGTTCAGTACCACAAAGTCACACAAAGAAGTCACGAAGTTTCACAAAACAATAAGCTATTTTTTTGTCAGCCCTTTAAAAGCCGCTCCAATGCATTCAATCACATCGCCCGCTATCATGCTTTCGACCGATTGTTTTTTTAATGCCAAATCTGCTGCAGCGCCATGAAGATATACTGCTATGCAGGCAGCTAGCACCGGTTCATAACCCTGTCCTAAAAATGCGGTGAGTATTCCGGTGAGCACATCGCCGCTACCTCCCTTTGCCAGGCCGGAGTTACCAGTTTTATTGATAAAATATTTTTCTGCAGAAATAATAGCCGTATCATAACCTTTAAGTACGATCACCCAGGAAAACTGTTTTGCTATGTCTCTTGCTTTTTGAATCCTCTCTTGCCTGTTTTTGTGCACACCAAACAAACGGTCAAATTCTCCTTCATGAGGAGTTAAAATAGTTCCGGCAGGTAATGAAGCCCAGTTTTCTTTGTTTTTGGAAAATAGGGTGAGCGCATCTGCATCCAGCATAACTGGTTTGGCTGTTTTTTGAAGCAATTCAAAAAAATCAACTTCATCCTGTTCTGAAATACCCATACCCGGGCCAAATCCCACTGCCGTATACCGCTCGAAATTTAGTGGTATGTGCTCCCTTTCTGCCGTCATGGCTTCTGGCACCGCTGTTTGAATGATAAAGCGCTCCGCTCCAGGCACAGAAACAGTGGTAAGTCCTGCCCCGCTGCGTATACAGGCTTTAGCTGCCAAAACAGCCGCCCCCATTTTTCCGGTATTGCCAGCTACTAATAAGGCATGTCCAAAATGACTTTTATTGGAATCGGTCCCGCGGGGTTTGAGAAGGGCGGCTATAGATTTTTTTGTAAGGATCTGTGACATGGCATTTACCTGGTACAATTATATAGCAAAGTTGCAGTAAAAAAAAACAATATAGCTATTCTAATTTTATTGCGTTTCGGGTTGCAGCTGTCCTTTATAAATAACCAGAACAATTCATATAACTCTTACGCCTGATGCAACAAAATGGGTGGAGGCTTTTGCATTGACTGTATTTTGAAACTGCGCATTATAAACTCAACTTAATTTACGTATATTTTTAGTTACGCAGTCATAAAATGAAACAACAGGACTTTTACCGTCCTGTTGTTTCACATCATACCTGTAAAGAGATTTATTTTACCGCATGACAGACAATTGTTTGATTATTTTTTCTTCGCTTGTAATGATCACAAGTGAGTAGGTACCCGTACTGTATTTATCCAGTTGCAGAATGATCTCATTTTTTCCCTTACTGAAATTTTGTTTTTTCACCAGGAGTTTTCTGCCGGTATTATCAATCAAAATAATATCGCCCTGTGTAGCTTTTTCTGTATATAATACAAGCTTTACATGATCAACTGCAGGATTAGGCATTAGCGTTACCGGAATTAAAGCCTTGTTGCGCTTTACCGTGATCACATTACTGTAATTTATCTCGCCAGCCTTTC
This sequence comes from uncultured Chitinophagaceae bacterium, assembly GCA_963754695.1. Classification (GTDB taxonomy): domain Bacteria; phylum Bacteroidota; class Bacteroidia; order Chitinophagales; family Chitinophagaceae; genus Ferruginibacter. The sequence goes on along the minus strand of CAVWGU010000009.1, from coordinate 88,896 downwards.
CGTGCACTTTAAGCCTGTAGTAAATCACATTGGAACCGATGCTGCCGATATCATCAAAGAATCCAAAACTTTGCTGCACCTGTAATGTTACCGGACCTCTGAGGGTTCCCGACTTGCTGAATAAGATATTGTCTGTACTTCTTTCTATTTCAAAACGGTCTACTTCTTTTGCAGCAATAACGGCCCAGTTTAAATAAACGCCGGTATTTTGTAAAACAGCCGTAAAACTGAGGAACTCAATGGGCAAAACCATCCCTATAAAACGCCAGTCCCGGTCGACTTGCGGCGGGGTCTGTTTTTGTACAGTAGCAAAGGTTCCCGGAGCGGGATCGCCGATGGTGCTGCCGCCATTACCCATCATGATGGATGTACCCTTGATATCAGTAATTGAATTAAGTGCATCGAATGTATTGTCCAGTCCATCTCCGTCGGCATCCAGCCCAGAAGGAGTGACCGGCTCATTGCAGGAGCCATCGATATTCCAGTCGTTTCCTTCGCAAATATCCATAGATCCGTCGGCATCTGTGTCTAAGTCCCTGAAATCGGGTATCAAGTCAATATCTTTATCAAAAGGTATTATTCCGGTGCCACCAAAGCCCACAACATTATCATAGGGGGTCATCAGGCCATCGCTGTCTGTATCAGTGGTGCTGGGCAACAGGTATCCGGGAGTTGACAAGCCTTCAATATTATCGGGTATACCATCGCCATCGCTCTCTATATCGAGATAATCTTCATTACCCACGCCTTCTGTATTGGGCAGGTTCAATACCGGAAGTGCAGATACTAAATTTGACCATCCGTTTACGAATGCCCCGGCATCTACAATTCCATTAAAGTTTAAATCGGGCAGGTTGGCTTCAGTTACATCGTTAATGCCATCGCCATCGCTATCCATATCGTAAGGATTAGCCCTAGAATCGTTGTCCATATTCCTGAATGGCCAGTTGTCTAAGCGGCCATCGCTGTTACCATCGGCGCTGCTGTATAAGAGAACGGCGGCAAAATTTTCCGAAACTAAATCATTGTTTGTATCTCCATCAATGATATCAGAAAAGCCATCGCCCTCTGCATCAGTAAAAACATCCAGTTTACCATCATTGTTTACATCTGCCCCAGCCACTTCCCGCACATCGGGTATTCCATCATTATCGCTGTCAAGATCAAGATAGTTGGGCACGCTGTCATTGTCAATATTCAGGGGGCCAAGTCCAAGGCCAGAATTGGTAACGCCTGTATTATTGGCATCTACGTTTTGTGAGAATCCGTCGTTATCGGTATCTGCATAATTATCAATTCTTCCGTCGGCATTGGCATCCACGCCAAAGCTCTCAATTGCATCTGAAATACCATCGTTATCACTGTCTATATCAAGATGGTTCGGAATGCCGTCCAGGTCCATATCCATACTATCATTTACCCCATCGCCGTTTGTATCTGTCCACCCAGGAAAATCAGCATCATAAAAATTAGGGTTGCCATCATTATCTGAATCTGCACTTGGATCAAAATTATCGTTAAATAAGTCTGCATTATTATCAATATACCCGGGGTATTGAGGGTCGTTCCAGTTGAGGTTTGCATCGGCATCGTGGTTGCCCCATGCCAACGGGTTATTCATTTCCACATAATCGGGAATACCATCATTGTCATCATCAATATCCGGGCAGGCCGTAATAAATATGTTTAACCGGATGGTATCGTCGGGGCAGGCGCCGGGAGCATCATAGTATGCATAGATGATGCGTGTAAAAGTAATAGGGGTTGCCGGATTAAACCTTGTAAAAGGGGTAAAAGGCATGGCCGTATAAAAATTATAACCTGCATATCTTGCTACCGGAATCGTAGCCGTAAGGACAGGGCAAATATTTGCAAAAATGGAATCATCCATTTGCCGGCATGGACCCGTAACAATATTTAACTTGTCAACAGGGTCAATACAACCTGAGTTCATTACGCCGGATGAATCCTGCAACACTTGCAAAGAAAGTTTTCCGCCATAGCTCATCCGTGCACGGTTTCGCAATGTGCCGCTGCAGGCGAGAATAGAGCATGATGATGGGGTATAAACTACAAAACTAACTTCCCCGTCGGCGCCAGCCGCCAGTTCGCCGCCTGTTACGGCATTGGCACCTGTGCCTATGCGGAATATGATTCTGTTATTGGTAAAATCGTACTCGGCTTCATCATCGCCGGGAGCATCTGTTTTAGAAATGCCGTCTATCATGATACTTCCGGGCTTAAAGGCAGTTCCGGTAGGGATATTATCAATGATCCGTGTATTGGTACTTGCATCATTACCCACGTTATCGTACGACAGTTCATAACGCAAACTGTCGCCGGGAGTTAAACTACCCCCGCTCAGGTCAGTTGCATCTTTTTCAAAGGTGAAGGAGGGATTATAAATAGATATAGAAGTAGTTAATACCTGGGCCATAAAATCCTCGGCCGTGGACCCAATTCTCACACTTGCAGAGGTTTGGCCATTTCCCAGTACCGCATTGCCGGCATTGGGTATCTCAATAATATCTGCGTCAAACCCCAGTGTATTATTGTGAGAAGGATTTCTGCCGGGGTTAAGTACCCCTTTGGTCGAAATGGTGCTGTTCCACATATCATTGAGGATACTGGTGCCATTGGGTGTAAGGTTTGTATAGGTACCTATCAGCGGATTGGAATTCTGCTTAAAGAAAAAATTATCTAATATAGCCCGGTCTCCATCGTAAACAACGGCACCAAGTTCGCAGGAAACGGGCCCGGCAGGTGGTGTTAAAAAGCCGGTGACTGGAATAGTCAATGTAACCCCTATTTTAGAAATAGCAGATCCGTCAAATACGGTAAGGCTTCGCTGTACTTCTGAGGGGTTTGAATAGGCAATAACGAGGGTCCAACCGGCACCACCTGAATACCAGCCTACCGGGGTGCTTATATCCCCCACAAAATAAACTCCATTGGGATTTGTTGTATTTATCAAAGCAGTAACATCGGCAAAACTGGCATAGCCGGCATGTCCAAGGGCCGGTGGGCCGGGCAGGCGGATACCATTATGATAATCTGTTTGCGTGGCTGTTACTATTTGGTAAGAAGGTGACCCCGGTATTTTTAATTTTATTTTTGATTCTTGTTTGATCCAGGAGGTATCTGAATTTCCGTTCTGCTGATGATTGGCCCCCCAGTATAAACCGGCAAACAATACTTGTGAGCAACTGTTTAGGTTCAATGTTGCCGAAGATGAGTTAAAGGTTGAAGCCCGGTTAATACCCAATAATTCCAGATCAAACACCATATTAGTGGCCCCTGCAACAGCAGTATGCACTTCTACGGCGATGGTGTTTACACCTGCGTTAAACAAGGAAGGATCGGCATAAAAAACAGTATTCTCCTGCGCTAAACCAAGGTCATTCCTGGCCAGCGTTCCATAGCCTATGGGCCCTGCCGGCATATTGTTCCTGATGCGCTCCACCCCATTGATATAAACCACAATACCATCGAGCCTTTTCATTTTGAAAAGAACCGTACTGAAAGCGGCCAGTTCTGCAGCTGTAAAATTTACCGTTTTTCTAAAGTAATAAGCGGTAAACTTATTGCCGGCGGGGGGAATACAGGCTGGTAATGCAGCACTGCTTTTTAAGCAGGATACAATCGAGGCGCTTCCTGGATTACTGAAGCCATATTTGGCACGAAAAGGAGGCAAAACAGGCGTGGACGGAAATACAGTTCCCAGAGCGTTCCATGCAGCTGGCAATATATAGGCCGGCATTATCCAGCTTAACCCACCGCCATCATTTGCGGGAGCTGCACCGTTGCTATGATAATCCCAAACGCTTGCCGCCGGTATTTTTACCGTGTGAGCAGGTACGTCTGTGTCAATATCTATATCCGCACAGGGGAAGCCATTGTTGACAGCAGTTCCCCCTGGGGGCATTTCTGTTGTAATGGCAAAAGGCGTTGTAACAATGTTATTGGCAACAAAAACGATATTCCCTTTTACAGATGGGTTGTTGTAACGGGCACTCATGGGCCTTGTAACTTGTGCTGTTGCTGCCAAAAATATGGTAAGGCAACAAAAAAGGGTAATTAATTTCTTTTTCATTTTATAGGATTCAGGCGTTTATAAGACAGAAACCTCAAGTTGGTTGGCTTTGCCGGGCCAGCTCCCCGGGCTGTATTATCTTCTGGTATAAGCGTATTTTTGGAAGGAATTCCACCAAATCCAAAGGGTGCCGGCCGGTTAGTAGGCCAACCAGGTTCGGCATACATTAAAGAATTTTTCCAGGCAGGGCTTCCGTCGAGATTAGTTCGCCCCCCTTTATAACTCCAGTTATTTGCTGTTGTCAATGGCTGCGCCAGATTAATAAGGGTATCATTTGCTTCACAGCAAACAGGTATGTTTAGCAGAGCGAGTATTAATCCCTTGTAAAAAAATTTCATTTCAGATCTGGCTTTTTTAAGGCAAATTGAACATATACAATTACACTGTAGTGAAAATCAAGGCCTCAAATAGTTCAACTACAAGGAATAAACGTTATTTTTTGAATTTTATTTTTATAAAATATATATTTCTGACTACATAGTGTAGATATATTACTATTAAAAGCTAAAACCATTTTTTCTATTATGCTAAATTTACTTGTGGTATAATAACCTTAAAAAGTGCTTATCTCAACCAAGGAGCAGGAACAAGCCTGGTTTTGAGATCATTCCAATACTTTCAGCTCATTTTGAATACCGATTTTGAACCTTGTTTTAATCAAATATCAGCGTTGTCCTGTTGATTGTATTGAGGTTCATAAAAGACATGAAAATACACCTGTGATCTGGTGAATACGTTATGCCTGTGGATTCATAGCGAATAGCTGTGCTGGCAAATATTCTTACCTGTGGCGCAGCCTGTATGCCCAGGACCCTCATCCCAAATATGATTGCGGTTGCTTGGCAAGGGTATTCTGATCACCTTATTATTCATAATCCGCCAGGCAAGGTGCAGGAAAACAAACCAAAAAATAAGCCTCTTTCAACTACTAAATCTTCTTTACCATTTTTGGTTTCCACACCTTACCTTTGCAGCCCAAAAATATAACCAGTATGGCATTACAGGCAGGCATTGTGGGCTTACCCAATGTAGGAAAATCAACCCTTTTTAACGCAGTGAGCAGCAGCGCCAAGGCCCAGGCCAGCAATTACCGCTTCTGCACCATTGAACCCAATACCGGGCTGGTAAACGTGCCCGATCCCAGGCTCAATAAGCTGGAAGAGCTAGTAAAACCAAACCGTGTCGTTCCCACGCAGATAGAAATTGTTGATATTGCCGGCCTTGTGCGTGGCGCCAGTAAAGGAGAGGGATTAGGCAATAAATTCCTGGCCAATATCCGTGAAGTGGATGCCATCATACAGGTGATCCGCTGTTTTGAAGACGAGAATATTTTAAGGGAAGAAGGTCCCATCAACCCGGTTGGCGACAAAGAGATCATTGAAACCGAACTGCAGTTGAAAGACCTGGAAAGTGTGGAAAAGAAAATTCAGCGAAGCGAAAAGATGGCTAAGACCGGCGATGCCAAACTGAAGACCGAATTTGATATCCTGGTCCGCTGCAAAGAACATCTCGAAAAGGGAAAGAATATTATTACGCTGGGCCTGAGCAAGGAAGAAAAAACCGCTATTGCCGACCTTTTTCTGCTCACCGATAAACCGGTGCTCTATGTGGCCAATGTTGATGAAGCCAGCATGCATACCGGCAATAAATATTCAGATGCCCTTATAGAAGCCGTTAAAGATGAAGGCAATGAAGTGATCATTATGACCAATGCCATTGAAGCACAGATAGCCGAGTTTGAAAATGCCGACGATAAGGCCATGTTTATGGAAGAATATAAAATGACGGAACCTGCACTGGACAGGCTGATTCATACCACTTATAAACTGCTGAATCTTTCCACTTACTTTACAGCTGGCGTACAGGAAGTAAGGGCCTGGACCATTCATAAGGGCTGGAAAGCACCCCAGGCTGCCAGTGTAATACACACCGATTTTGAAAAAGGTTTTATTAAGGCCGAAGTGATCGCCTACGATGATTTTGTAAAATACGAATCGGAAGCTGCCTGCCGCGAAAATGGTAAACTCCGTATTGAAGGCAAAGAATACCTGGTTCAGGATGGCGATGTAATGCATTTCAGGTTTAACGTGTAACAGGCTCCTGATAACAGCATAAAAAAAGAAGGCCCCGATAGGAAGCCTTCTTTTTTTATTATTATGTAACAGGTGCTTATTGTGGAAGCAACACCTGGTCAATTTTATGCAAAACCCCATTTACATAATGCTGATCACTACTTCCGCCGGGGAATGGATTGATGAGCACATTGGCTGCAGATGGATTTCCCAAACCCTTTACGGTGGCGCTGCTTACAAATGGCCCTGTAAAGGAAGCCGTAACCCCAATACCAGGATGAGCAGTTATGACCGTATTCAGTAAGGTTGTGATGTTAGTTGTAGTCGTTGGAATATTTACTGAAAAATTTCTTTGTCCCAGCAAATGATAAACAAGGATACCTTTTACTGTTTGTGCAGTAAGGTATGGGAACAATGCCGGGTTCTGGAATATATTAGGGCTCGATGCAAGGTTTGTGGTAATGGCAGGCGCATTGGCATCGGCAAAGGCATTCGCATTGGCTGCTGCAATGGCAGGCGCCTGGGCCGTGGCAATAGAATCGGCCTGTACTGGTGTGGCTCCACCTGCTATCGCTCCGTTATAGATCTGTTGGTAAACGGCTGCATAGATCGTTGGATAAGCCTGCTGGTAAACCTGTCCCCTCACAATTGGGTAAGCCAACTGGTAAATAGTGGCTTTAAAAGCATCATTTGTAGGCGCAAATACCGTAAAATTTGCTCCCAGCGCTATAGCACTGCTGCCTAAAAAATACTGCAGGCTTCCGGGTGTGGCAATGGTCTGTCCACTGTCGGCCCTAACGATCGCAGCACGCAGGTAGGTTAGGCCGGTATCTGCAGCGATCCTTTGCCAAAGCAGCTGCGATGGCGGAACGGAAACAGCTGCGATGGTATGTATAACGCCGTTTGCAGCCATAATATCGGGCGCAATAACCGGGATATTATTTTTCCATGCACCGTTTGTACGGCGGCTGATATAAGCATCCAGCCTTGCAAAAGCACTCAGAGCAGAAGCCGGGTTGAACATGGTTGGATAAGGAAAATTTGGAGCGGTTGTTGGAATATTTGCCGATGCCACAGATTGTGGTATGATATGATAGCTCACCAATGTATCGGCCTGGCCCGGCCTTAAAAAATTATTGATAAAGCCAACATACGCTGCATCAGGAGAACCTGCAGGGATTAATCCGCCGCTGGCTGCTGTAATAAATGTTTTGATGGCATTGTTATCCGGTGCAAAAACGGTAAAGTTTTTAGATTTATCATTCAGCAGCGTAAGTTTGCCAGCCCTCGCAAGCACTTTGTAGAACATAGTATCATTGGCAATTTTAGAAAGTGTGTCGCCCAGCGCCCGGTTGCCCGATACAGGTGTTACAGGACTATCGGAAAACTGCTCAGGCTCTTTGTTACAGGCTGTTAAAACTGCAACCGCAGCAAGCAGGGCCAAACTCCCGGTTTTAATTTTATAATTGATTGATGTCATAATACAAATTTATTTTTTTGCAATAATTTATTTTAATAAACATTGAAGCCAAAGCTTACATAATACAATCCGCCAACATAAGCATTACCCACCGCATTGTAATAGTACTGGTTCAGCAGGTTGGTGGCGCCGAACTTAAGGATCGACTTTGTTTTGGGCAGTTTATAACTGATCTGTCCATCGAGGGTTTGTACCGCTTCTACAAAACCATTAGCCAGGTCGCCTTCATAGTAGAACCTGTCTTGCCACCTGTACACCAGGCTAAAGCCGGCACGTTTGTCTTTGCCAAAACCACTGTTACCCAGGGACGCATTTAACTTATACTTGGGTGAATTGAAATTGGCAGTAAGGCCAGCCGGTACATCCAGGTTATCGGAAGCCAGGTTGAAGCCTATGGTAAAATTGCGGGGCAGCCTGTAATCCATACCAATACCAAAGCCGTAGGTCTTGATCTTGTTGGTATAATTAATAGGCACAGAATAGATCTGGCCGGTATCGGCATCTGCCTGTGCAATGGGATTTCCGCTTTTTGATTGAGCTACTACGATACGGCCTGTGAAATCGGTATAATTACCATAATAGCCATACATATCGATCAGCAATTTTGAATTTAGCAGTAAGCCTTTATAGCCTGCTTCAAATGAAGAAAGCACTTCGGGCTTTTGCAGCGGATAATTCCATTGAACGATCTTACCGTTTTTGAGTGAATCCCTGTAGTAAACCGGGTTGGTATCAAAATTATATTTATCAATAAAAAATTTGTTGCCACCAATCAGTTTATAAGAAACCAGGTCGAGGTCTATCCATTGCTGCTGTGTAGAAGGGAAGCGGTAAGCAGTTTGGTACGACAGGCGAACATTGTTATCCTTAGCAACTGTATAAACACCGGTTACTCTCGGAGTAAAGCGACCGTCGAAATTTTCATTCTTATCGTACCTGCCGGAAACACTGAGTTTGAACTTGCTGGTTATTTCCCTGGTAGCCTGCACAAAAGCGCCGAACTCATTGATGCCGATAGGTTCACCAGGTTTATCTGCAAACAAAGTTCCTTCAGAATTAAGTACATATTTTTTGAAATTTGCACCTACGATCACATCTGCAATTGATTTTGTGAATGAAGAAAGATTATAGTTTCCTTCCACACCGTAAAGATCGGTACGGTCTAAGAGACCACCACCTTTTGGTACAGGGATCCTTCTTACTTTTTCGTAAATATCGCTGAACTGTGTTGTACCAATTGCGGGCCTGCCCACATCGGCTGCTTTTCTTGCTGCAGTATGTGCATCCAGGTCGGTCATACCACCCAGTTTGGCATTGAGAAAAGCCTGGCCATATTGTGCATACCAACCGGTACTGCCCGGGCTTGGCTTCCACGCTTCATTGAAATTTTGAGTGGTGGCAGCCAGGTTATACGATTGGCCCGCATTTTCCTGTGTGGTATAAGCACGCAGCATCCAGTTTTTATTAAGCAGCTCAAATTTGTACTGGCCCATTTTGAAATCCTTGATAGAATAACGGGAAGCGCCGGTATAGATCGTGTTACCTGTTCCCCAGTAGGCAGCCAGGATAGCTTCTGTTTTTTCAGTAATCTTATAGTTTAATGAACCACCGAGCTTAAAGTTCAATGTTACCGGATCGATCAATTCCTGTTCTGTATAACCGGTGCGTGAAACTCTGATAGGATTGGTGGTGAGGGTGCTGATAAAAGGCGCAAGGAAGGGCGCAGCAGCAGCAACACCATTGAGTACAGGGCGAATATCTGCTGTTGTTTCATCACCATATACGTTCACGCCATCATAGTTAGGGTCAGTTAACCTTGAACCTGCCTTCATTACCCCGTTCGACCGGTCGTAATTCCTGTAATCTATACCGATCCAGTCTTTTGCTTTAACCAGCTCTGAAGTAATTTTAAAAGCAAATTTATCGGATACCTTTTGAGCCCACCTGATGGCCCAGTTATGGTATGCAGAAGCCGCTCTCTCTTTACGGTCGGTATGCAGGATACCCGTTTTTACAATGGCAGAAAGGCCCTGGTATTTAAAAGGATTTTTACTGGTCATGAGCATGGTACCGTTCATACCACCCGGACCATATAATGCAGAAGAGGCGCCCGAGAGTAATTCGATATTATCCACATCCAGTTCGTTGAGGCCAATGATGGCGCCTACAGAGAAGTTCAAACCCGGGGCCTGGTTATCCATACCATCTACCAACTGGTTAAACCTTACGTTTCCGCTACCGCCAAAACCACGGGTGGTGGGTGTACGGAAAGTGAGTGAGGATGTGGTTACATCTACCCCTTTCAGGTTGGTTACCACATCGTAGAAGTTGGCCGCCGGTGCCGAGCGTATGGCAGCTGCGCTCACCCTTTCGATAGATACCGGCGACTCCAGTATCCTTTCAGAAACACGGCTGGCAGAAACCACCACATCCTGGCCCAGTGTATTGGCTGGGTTAAACGATACATCTACAAATTCGGAAGCCGAATTCACCGTAACTTCTTTTGGCTCGTAGCCTACAGAAGAGAACACTAAGGTAAATGGCAGGGCACGCCTTGTGGTAAGTGAAAAGTTTCCTTTGTCATCGGTATAGGTACCAATATCTGTACCCTTGATAGAAACAGAAACAGCTGCCGCATATTCTTTTGATATACTGTTCTGTACCTTACCGCTGATAGTTACGCTTTGTGCATGGGCAAGCAATACAAGCATATTGGCCAGCAAAAACATAACCAGATAGCTCATCGTTTTTCTCATTTCTGGTTAATTTGGTTATTAATAAGATGGCAAAATAAGAATAGTTGCGTACCTGTAAAATTTTATTTTTTGCACCCTTTGTTGATATTTAAATCCTGGTAATCAAATTTAAATAAATTCTGCAACTTACTTTAGCATATGGCAATGTACCAGTTTCCCGGCCAAACGGCCTTTTACAGCGGAAAAGTGAGGGATGTTTACACTATTAACGACCGCATTCTGGTCATGCTGGCCAGTAACCGTATTTCGGCCTTTGATGTCATTCTCCCCCGCCCCATTCCGCACAAAGGGCAGATATTAAACCAGATAGCTGCCTATATGCTCCATGCCTGCCGGGATATTTGCCCCAACTGGCTGCTTGAAACACCGGCCCCGAACGTAAGTATTGGAAAAAAATGTGATGCGTTTAAGATCGAGATGGTGGTGAGGGGCCATCTTACCGGGCATGCCTGGCGAACTTACCAATCGGGCCAAAGAATGCTATGCGGTATCCCTTTACCCGAAGGTTTGAAGGAAAATGATGCTTTTCCGGCTCCTATCATCACCCCTTCTACAAAAGCCGCCGAAGGACACGATGAAGATATCAGCAAAGAAGCCATCATAAGCCAGGGACTGGCTACTGCGGCAGAATGGGATATTCTTGAAAAATATGCACTCGGCCTGTTCAAAAAAGGGCAGGAACTGGCAGCCAAACAGGGCCTCATACTGGTGGATACAAAATATGAATTTGGCAAACTCAGCAATGAAATTGTACTGATGGATGAAGTGCATACACCGGACTCTTCCCGGTATTTTTATGCCGATGGCTTTGAAGAACGGCAGGCAAAAGGCGAAAAGCAACTGCAGCTGAGCAAGGAATTTGTACGGGAATGGCTCATCGCAAATAATTTTATGGGCAAAGAAGGCCAGCAGGTTCCTGAAATGAGCGATATATGGATCGATGCCATCAGCAAACGGTATATTGAATTGTTCGAAAAGATAACCGGGCAAATTTTTGTTCCTGAACCCTTAAGTGAAGAAGAAACTTATACTAGGATTGTGGGGGCGCTTGGGAAGTTTGGATAGGATGCGGGATACAGGATGCAGGATACAGGATACGGGATACAGGATACAGGATGCGGGATACAGGATGTGGGAGCAGATAATTGAAGAGGTGTAATAATACTGATTTATAATAGAGATTTTAAACAGCTATAGTCTGTAAATGGGCATATCGTTAAAGTTATGCAAAAAGAAAACTGCTGCTCCCAGATTTTCGTTCATAAGCTGTAAAATATCATTTTCGATATGCAACATAAACTTCAACATTCAATCAAACTGCCCGGGGTATTTATTCTTTTATTTGCAGCCCTTTTTAATATTGGCTGCCATGCACAAAAAAAACAAACGATGCAACAAGTCTCCTCTCCTCCTGCTGTAAATGAACCCGCATTACCGGCCGGCACGGCTGTGGCCACCTTTGGCAATGGCTGTTTCTGGTGTACCGAAGCTATTTTTCAGCAATTGCAGGGTGTAGTAAAAGTGGAAAGCGGCTATAGTGGCGGCCAGGTAGACCATCCTACTTATAAGCAGGTTTGCAGCGGTACCACCGGCCATGCAGAATGCCTGCAAATTACCTACGACAGTACTAAAATTTCTTTTGATGAACTGCTGGAAGTGTTCTGGAAGACACACGACCCCACCACACTCAACCGCCAGGGTGCCGATGAAGGCACGCAGTACCGCAGTGTAATTTTTTACCATGATGAACGCCAGAAAGAACTGGCTTTAAAATATAAAACCGAACTCGATAAAAGCGGGGCTTACGATGATCCGATTGTAACCACGCTGGAGCCTTTCACTGTTTTTTATAAGGCAGAAGATTACCACCAGAATTATTTCAATGAAAACGGCCAGCAGCCTTACTGCCGTTTTGTGATACAGCCCAAGCTGGAAAAATTCAGGAAAGTGTTTAAGGATAAGTTGAAGCAGTAGGGCTCATGACACGGGATTCATAACTACGGCTGGCGCAGATATGCAGCTACGGCCATGGCCTGGCCGCATATCTGCGCCAGTGGGGTGGATTATTTCAATCAACCCCTTTGCACCATTATAATCTGCAGCACTACTGTATTTCCAGTCCTCAGGCTGTTTTACAAACCCGGCTTCAACAGGATTGTCATGTATATATGCCAATTTTTGATATGCCATGGCATTTGTCATAAGCTCCTGCGGCGGCATATACAGGGGAACCGCGGCGGGGTTTTCCAAACCTCTTGTTTAATTTTTTCCACATAGTTGTTTTTTAGCACCCTGATGGGGTAAATTTTTTAAAATAACATTTTTATTCCCCCAAAAAACTTGCATAAATCAATTTCTTTTTTAATATTTGTACTGCTTACCTCCTCATCCTGCTGAAATATCAGCCTTTTTCCCTAATTTCATTTCCCTTATCCCCAAAAAACCAGTCTTAGATTCCATTTACCTGTGAGCCATTTTATTAATTGAAATTTTATAAAATGCTTACAAATTTTACCACAAGAACAGCGGTATTAACGCTTATTTCTTCAGTGCTCAGCCTAAGCCTGTTTTCGCAGACCACCATTCGTGCTTACCAGCAGATCTATTCCGACAATATCAAAGGCGCCACGGCTGTTATTGGCAACAGCAGCATGCATATTGTAAACAGCACCACTAATACCGTGGAAACCACGTTTATGAATGAAATTGCCAATGCAGCTAACGGCCAGGGTGGCATAGGTTATACGCAATACGGCAATGATTTCAACAATATGCAGTTTGCCGATATTGACGGCGTGGCAGGCACCTATAGTTCCACTTCGGCCGACCTGGCACTGCCTGCGGGTACCAATACCATAAAATTTGCCAGGCTTTACTGGGGTGGCCGAATTGATAAATCTGCTATAGCAGCCGTATCCGATACATTAAGAAAAGTGCGCATCCGCAAAGGAACCGGCGCCTATTCTAATATACTTGCTGCCGCCAGCAGCATTGATTCGTTTAACCTGAATACCACCGAAACAATTTACCAGTGCTATGTGGATGTTACAACTTACATACAAACAAATGGCGCCGGTACTTACACCGTTGCCAATATTCCTGCCACACCCGGCGATGTAGCCGGTGGCGGAAAATATGCGGGATGGTGCCTGGTGGTGGTGTATCAGAACACAACCATGCCGCTTCAAAGCATCCGGTTATACGATGGATATTACCAAGTATTTACCAGCACCACCGGACCGGCTTCCATCAATGTAACCTTAAATAACCTGAATGTTCCCAACAATACACTGGCAGCAGGCGATGCGGTGATGAGTGCGCTGGCCTGGGAAGGAGATGGAAACCTGGGAGCCACCACTACCAATCCATCCGGCGATTTTGTGAAAGTAAATGGCGTAACCATTAGCAATGCAGCAAACCTTGCCACCAATTTCTGGAACGGCAGCATTACTAAAAACGGGGCCTATGTAAACACTAAAAACCCAAATTATGCCAACCAGATGGGCCTCGATATAGATGAAGTGAACGTGGGCGTGGGCTACGGCATATTGCCGAATGCCACTTCTGTGAATATTGAATTTGGAACGGAGGCCGATCAATATTTTCCCAGTCTTTTTGCTTTCAGCATTCGCATGAAAGACCCGTTGGTTACCATGGATAAAACCGTGGCAGATGCAAGCGGCAACAATGCACTTGAATCGAACGAGATCTTAACTTATACCTTAAGCGGAACCAATACCGGTGCGGGTACGGCTTACAACGTTTTTGTGGTAGACTCTATCCCCAATAACGTAAGTTATATTGCAGGCTCCATGGAAGTGGTGGCTGCCCCCGGCGCCGTTACCGGCCTTCAAACAGATGCCATTGATGCAACAGATAAATCCTTCAAATCCGTAAACGGTACCAGGCATTATGTAAAATATTTCTTTGGCACCGGCTCCACCAATGCAGCCGGAGGCAGCATGGCATCGGGCCAGACCTATACCCTGCGTTTTAAAGTGCGTGGACAAACCATTCCCGGAAGCGTAACTAATACGGCTACTGCCTATTCGCATACGATCATTAACGACCGGTTCACCGATGATGGTACGGCCGTAATAGGACCATCGGGCGGGCCCACCCCGGTTAAACTGAGCTCCTTTAATGCAAAACTTGAAAACAACAAGGGCATGCTTTACTGGACAACGGATGAAGAGATCAACAGCAGCCATTTTGTAATTGAGAGAAGTAAGGATGGGTTAAATTTTGAATCTAAAGGCAATATCAACAGCCGGAACAACAGTGCGGTAAGGCAATCGTACAATTTTGCAGATCCGCTGGCGGGTACAACAGGCATTGTGTACTACCGTTTAAAAATGGTAGACCTTGATGGCAAATATGCCTATTCAAAAATTATACCGCTTAAGCTCAACGGATCGTTGAGCGTGGAGCAGCTGATGGTTTATCCCAACCCTTTTGCTGCAGAGATAAAAGTGTTCCTTAAATCTGTACGTTCTGATATGGCTATTTTCAGGATCATCTCATTAGACGGCAAAGAGCAACTGAGAAGAAATATCAGTATCGAAAGCGGAGAAAATATTGTAGTGCTGAAAGACCTTCAGCAACTCCCTGCAGGAAATTATTTACTGGAAATCCATAACGGAACAGATAAGTATATCACTAAAATTGTAAAGAACAAATAAGAAAAAAATTGTTTTGTTGAATTGATAAAGCCGGTGCATTTTTTGCACCGGCTTTATTTTTATTTTCTTTTCTGCATTTATTTGAACACCTCCTGCAAAAAAACTTTCATATCGTTCCACGAAGCGGTATCTGCTGCAGCGTTGTAAGAAATAGGCAACTTGAATTTTTTGCCGTTTTCTGTTGCAGCCGGGTTGGTAAAAGCATGCTGGCCTCCTGCATAGGATTTAAAGGTATAGCTGGCCCCAATTGAGTCGAGGTTCTTTCTGAATTTGGCCACCTGGTCTGCCGGCACAAAACTATCCGCATCGCCATGGCATACAAGGATCTTTGCTTTGAGCAAATTTTTATCTGCCGGAACCGTTTCCAGCCCTCCATGAAAACTAACAACGGCATTCAGGTTTTCGCCCAGGGCTGCCATGTTGAGCACCTGCGTACCGCCAAAGCAGTAACCAATGGCTGCGATCTTTCCTGCATCGGCCTGCGGAAAACTTTTTACCTTTTCGAGTGCTGCATCAAAGCGGCGTTTTGCCATTTGAGGGTCTTTGTAAAAAGGCATGGCCAGTTTCCCGGCTGTATCAGGATCATTTCCCTGCGCCCCGTTTCCAAACATATCAACGGCCATGGCAAAATATCCCAGTTCTGCCAGTTGGCGGGCCCTCGATTTTGCATACTCGTTTACACCCCACCATTCGTGCACTACCAGCACCACCGGTCTTTTTTCTGTGGAAACTGTATCAAAAGCCACAAAGCCATTCATGGTCATATTGTCGCCGGTATAGCTTACCGGGTTTACTACAATTACGGGAGTTTTTGATTGTTCCATTTTTTCTGAATTATTTTTTTCACTTGTATTGTTGCAGGCTGTAAAAGCCGTAATGCTGTAAAGCAGCAGGCTTTTCCTTAAAAAATGTTGCATGAGCGTATGTTTAAATTAAATGGTTTAACTGTTCATTTCAAATACATCCTTATTGCTGTGCCAAAATTCATCAAATGCGAGGGCATGATCTTTGAAAAATGAAATAAGACCGGGCCAGTGTTCTTTCTGAAAAATATTTACTGCTGCCAGTAACCTGCTGATGCTGGCGATCTCTCTGCCATCCGCATCATAGGTTTGGCGCTGCCAATCCCAACTGTTGCCCTGCTCTAATTCATCCTTTAAAGTTAAAAAAATATCATAGTACCTGTTTCGCAGTTCCGTACTGGCGCAATTAATAACTATACAGGCAGTAGCTTTTTTATTATCGGCGTCCATTTTAAAATGGATGCCCTGAACCCCTGTTTTGTAATTTATCCAGTTAATTTTATTGCCGGCAGCCCCGGGAATGGGCGAAAGGTATTTGCCCAAAGCTGTCCAAAATTCCTGTCGTATAGCCGATGCCTGTTCTTTTGAGTACATGACAGATCATTAATTGGCCAAAATAAAATCGGGCCTGCGAATAAAATTACTATTGTATTTAAACCTGAGCCTTGTAGTAAAATCGATCCTGAAGCCTTTCATGGTGGAAGTAGGCCGGGGAAAATAATAACCCCTTAACTCCATTGTTCCTATGGTAAGGTTCTCGTTCCTTGTACGGATGCCTGCGCCGACTCCAGAATAGCCTGCCGTTTTTGAAAATACCCCGTTCAGCGGCTGAACAAAACTCATGTCGGCAAATACAAAGGGTGCAAACCTGAATCCAAGTAACTTGTACAGATTGTAGAAAACTGTTTCGAGTTTTACTGTGGTTCTTGTTTGTGCAAAGATGGAATCGTTCCTGAAATAAGACAAACCGTACTTGCTGTTTAAGTAAAGCGGCGGGTTCAGCCTTGAATTCACCTGCTTTGTAAAGTACACACTTAGAAAATGCCTGTTGCGCCAAAGCGGGCCCAATTGACGTAATTTGGTAAAATGGTTAACCCCAAGCAAAACATCCACATCTTCAATCCTGCTTCCATTTGAAAAACCGCCCAGTTTGGCCACATAATTTGTAAAAAAGCCAAAACGGGCAAAATCGGTGCCTTCAAACTCCAGGCCATAATATCCCCGACGTCTGCCCTCTTTGTTTGTATAACCCCCTATCACAGAAGCAGAGAAACCTTCGGGAACATCTTCGTAGCGGCCAAAGCCATAAATGAAACTGGTACGCACAAAGTTTTGTTTGTAGAGTGTGTAGGAAAGCAGGAGACCATTGATATCGGCAAAACCGGCGTTATAATTAGATAAATAAAAACTTGGAACATTATAGAAATGATGATAGAATGCCCTTGCGCCGGCAAAATGCCTCAGCCGGTCCGGCTTATCGGATTCGATCTTCTGTTTTGCACCAAAGTTGTATCCTACCCAAAGGTCGATCGCCTGGTTTGTATATTCGAAATATTTCTTGTAAACAGAATCAGCATGAAATGCATTCTTTGTTTTTCCAAAAGCAAATTCGGCGGCACCCATCCAGTGCGAATAGCGGCTTACCAGTTCCTTGTCCACCCTTGTAAAGAAATAATTTTCTTCCGGCCGCCCGCTGCTGAGCGATTGATCAAAGGTTCTGAAACCAGTGGTCCAGTTTAAAAAACTGCCCTTGATATTTCTGAAACCAAGCTCTGCACCCAGCCCAAGTGTTGGGTTGCGGGCCTCGTCGAGCATACCAAAAAATGCAAGTTTGTTTCCGCTTCCGCCAAGATTATCTTCCCGTAATTCGGCTTTTCCCCTTGTTTTATTATTTACTGTAAGGCTGCCGCCAATTGAAAACACATCTTTCGTAAGAACCAGCACATTTACGGAATTTTCATACCCTTCCAGGTTGTACACAATGATACGGGCATCCTGAATAAATTCCTGGTTGCGCAGGAAGTGTTCATTATCGGCAAGCAGGAGGGGCATTACACGGTCGCCTTCCTTAAACAATAAATGATTCCTGATAATTTCGATCCTTGTATCCCTGTGCAATGCATTGGCTATGCGGATACCGAAAGATTTTTTAACGATATCGGTATCATGAATATTCCTGTTGAATCCAAGCGGCATTATATCAATATTCCGGATCGTTTTTCCTTTGAAAGCTGTAAAAGGATTAACTATTCTAACCGGTTCCAACGGGGGAATGCTCCTGGAAATGCTTTTACCGAGTTTGCCCAGTAACCCTTTCTTTTTTGCCAGGAAAAATGTGTCCCTTTCGTCAATAGCCTGGGCAAATGACAGCATAGTGCCTGATACAAACAAAAACAATAAAAAAATCCTTTTACAAGTCATTTTCGTAGTTATATAGTTTTCATGTTAAATGATTGTATAAAGCTAAAGAATCTGCCGCATTTAATGTATAAAAGATAAAAATCTGGTTCCCCATTAAATATTATTATACGGAGCCCTGTTAACTAACCGTAAATATGCTGCAATATTGTTTTGCCGTAAGCGTTTATTGCGTAACTTTGCGGCGCAAATACAAAGTAGATCCGGACATTACTCCTTTTGCACTGTGCAAATCCCCGCCAGCCCGCACAGAGACTGACTTTGAGGATGATTGTACTAATGTAAAATTAAACAAGAAATAAGATGAAAACAAACATGCACGAAGGCATTATACCAATGACGAAAGCGCAATTAAATGAATTGCTTACGGAAACAAAAGAAACAGTTGCCGCAGACATGCTGAACCCTGCCCCTGAATTTAAAGTCGTGGATATGTGGAAAGTAAGAAAAGCAACGAAGCCTGCCATGATTTTAAGGAGGTGGTTAAATTAGGCTTTTACAGGTGCAGCCTTTGGGTTGCATTTTTTTTTGCCCGATACCCGAAATAGGTGCAGCAGAAAAATGATCCCCTACTCTTCTCCCATCGCAGCGTTTTTCATTTCCCGGGCAGTTTCCTGGCCCAGGTATTTTTCAATCCAGGCATGAACGCCGTAAATGACCGGTGTCATTAAAAGGGCCACCACAAATTTGTAGAGATAATTTCCGCTACCGGTAACCAATACCTGCTGGAGGGTCCATGGATCGCCCTGGCCAGTTTGGATGCGCTTGCCTATATAAAAAGCAATGAAGATGACTACAAAGCTGTCGATAAGCTGTGATACCAACGTGGACCCCGTGGCCCGCAGCCAGATATTTTTTTCGCCGGTAACTTTCTTGATGCGGTGAAAAATAAACACATCCAGCACCTGCCCTATCAAAAATGCAGTAATGGACCCAATAATGATCCATGCGCCCTGGCCAAAAATACCGCGGAATGCATTATCCGGCTTATCAATACCATTGCCAATAGAAAAATATTCAGATGGTTTCAGGAAGATCACCCCGTTAAAAACAATAAAAGAAAAACAGATAAGAAAAATCGCCAGGAAGGATAAGAATTTTATACCCCTTGGTCCGTAATATTCATTGATGATATCGGTCATTACAAACACCACCGGCCAGAGCAGCACACCTGCCGTAAGATGAAAGCTGAAAGAGGAGCCAAAAAGGGAGATATTGGCACGCGGCAGGCCAAGAGTATCTTCCAATGAAAATATTTTTACGCCAATGATCTCGGCAAGCAATGCATTGGTAATGAAGATTCCGGCCAGTATAATAAAGAGCCGGGTGCCCCTGGTCCTGAGTATATTGCTTATCATGCCTACAATTTACTAAAGAAAAAGTAGTAAACCTGTGCTGCAAACATAATTAAGTTGAACCACACGAGCCACTTGGGCAAAAGATCGATCTTTTTAGTTACAAACCACCAGGCACAAAAGATCAAAAAAACAAAATTAATATAGATGGCCGAATAGCCCAGGATCACCAATGTGCTTTCCAGCGGCTGAAAACCAAGCACGCCATTGAAAGGCGCCTTTGGATCTGCAGCCTTTCTCGACATTTCCACCAGGCGCAGTGGAATACCAATGAGAAAGCAAACGTTGAAAACAAATACTATTTTCGAAAAGAAACGCATACCGTTTTATTTAATAGGCCCCACCCTTTCTATCATCTTTTCCACCATTTTATAAGTGGCCGGACAAAAGTCAATGTTTTGCTTATGTACATGCGCATACTCTGTCCATTTTCTTTTGGTAAGATGCGGAAAGCCTGCACAGTCTTCTGGACGTATTTCGTAAATATTACACATATTTGTTTTAAGGTCGAGAAACTGGCAGGGCTGCAATTTGTTAACCAGGTCTTTATTGCGGTCTTTTTCGAGCCATTTTTTGCGGAACGCTTCCGGTGTTTGGTTAAAATGTGCCGAGATCCTTTTTACATCTTTAGTTGTAAAAGTGGGCGTCATGGATTTACAGCAATTGGCACAGGCAAGGCATTCCACTTCTTTCCACACTTCTTTATCAATTTCGGGTGTCATCTTATCGATTCCACGGGGAGGATTTTTTTCTGAGCGGTTTAAAAACTTACGGAAAGCCTGGCGGTGATATACGAGCTTGCTTTTTAAAGACCTGATAATGGGAGCCTGCATGAAATGTTTTATTGGTTTTAAAATCGCAGCGAAATTAGGGTTTAAATGAATTACAAGTTCAGCCAGCGGGCCTTTTCTTCCACTTTAATATGATTGATTATAAATTAATGATTATTTTGCCCATCAACATTCAACCTTTAAACATTGAACTGTTGAACCTGGAACGATGTGGGAACCTTATAAAAAAGGATACAAAGCCTGGCTGCAGCTCGAAAAATCGCTGAGCGATCATTCGGTGGAGGCATACCTGCACGATATTGAAAAGCTCACCGAATACCTCCAGCTTTCTGCTAACCTTAAGAGCCCCGATAAAATAGAATTGAAAGACCTGCAAAGTTTTGTAAAATGGATACACGAACTGGGACTCACGCCTGCATCACAGGCACGTATTATTTCGGGACTAAGAAGTTTCTTCAAATACTGCAGTATTGAACAGCTAACCACAACCGACCCAACCGTACTTTTAGAAGCGCCCAAACTCCAGCGCAAACTTCCCGACACACTTGCCTTCCAGGAAATAGAATCCATTATCGGTGCCATTGACCTGAGTAAACCCGAAGGCGGCAGAAATAAAGCCATACTGGAAACCATGTACAGCTGCGGGCTCCGGGTAAGCGAAGTGGTAAACCTTAAACTCAGTAATCTTTTCCTGGAAGTGGGATTTATAAAAGTGACCGGCAAAGGCGATAAAGAAAGACTGGTGCCTATAGGCAGTGATGCCATAAAATATATCGGCATTTATAAAAACAATATCCGCACACATGCCAGCATTAAAGCGGGTGAGGAAGATATTGTTTTCCTTAACCAGCGTGGCAGCAGGCTGAGCCGGGTAATGATCTTCCTTATTATAAAGGAACTGGCTAAAAAAGCTGGCATCCAGAAAAATATTTCCCCGCATACATTCCGCCATTCCTTTGCCACGCACCTGGTGGAAGGCGGGGCCGACCTGCGTGCTGTACAGGAAATGCTCGGGCACGAAAGTATTACCACTACAGAAATTTACACACATCTCGACAGGGAATACCTGCGGAACACCCTGCACCAGTTTCATCCTGCATTTAAAAAATAAAAGCCTGCGCTAAAGCAGGCCTCATTCATTATTCATGTTTAAATACAGGGAATTGACCGTTTGCTTTATTGCAGCGTTATCACTTCAAATTTTAAAAAAAAATTGTCAGATATTTAAAGGTTTACCTGGTCCCTTCCGCTGACTTTTGAGATATGGCAGCAATCGTGGGCGATCACAAAATTTTCACGGATCACTTCCCGGTTATTTAAATATCCGATAAAGGTAAAGCCGGTTCCATGGCGGGATGTTAGCTGCATTTGTGCATCTGTAAGAATCGGATAATTTCCATTTGCCCTGTACATTGAATCTGCATAAGACCCGATCACGCTGCGGATATCAATCACCATACTGTCTGAATGACGTTTGGTAATATAATTGTCGAGCTGATAAGGTGCGGATCCATTCATAATCTGCACGTGTATACTCCGGAAATCCTGGGTGCAAACAATATCCCCCGGGCAATCGCCTTCATTGTCTTTGTTGCAGGAGGAACTTATCAATAAGGAGGCAACAAATAATGCTAAGATGGTTTTCATTTTATTAATATTTTAATGAACCGAATTGTATACCAGTGTGCAGTTCAGTATACTGACAACAATAGAGTACATTACGTTGCCCGGCTGTATAAAACAGTTATTAAAACCCTATTAATGCAATGCGGATTTACTCTTTAGCAGCCAGAGGTAATAATTTAAAATAACTGGATTTAAACCTGCCTTTCACTACTTTTCCCTGTACTTCTGCTTTTCTAACGACCTCGCAAAACCCATCGCTGGCATGTGCATCGCCATGTTCGTCTATTTTGGTACCATCTACAAAATAGGATTTGCCATCTATCCGCACAGCCAGATCGCATCCCTGCTGCGATTTGAGACCAAACTGGCACTGGCCACAGGAAGCTTCCACCACATATAGTTTTTTTGCAGCATCCGGTTTACCCGATTGGGCTTTTACAATAACGCAGCCAAGCAACAGCGCTGCGATAAAAAATAATTTTTTCATGATTGTAAAGTTTGTATCCTAAAGATAACACGATTTTACAAAAAAAGGCCGCCAAAAGGCCGCCTTATATGATTTTCTGAAAATAATTTTTAATGTTGAACCACGATCTTATGTGTGGCCCCAGTATTAATTTCTTTAAGCAGGTAATTGCCATTTGGAATCGCCGAAACATCGATCCTGTATCTGCCGGCAGAAAGTTTTTTCACCGGCAGGTTAATCTTACGTCCCGAAATATCCATCAGCTCAAAGGATGCAGCCGAAAGACTGTTGCTTTCGATCATTATAAACTGCGCCGACGGATTTGGATATACCCTGACCGAATTTCCATTACTGCAATCATTGTAAACAGATAAAATATTGCTGAAAGTGATATTTCCGTCTTTACCTGTGATCTTGAGCCTGTAATACATTTTACCGCTCCCGGGCTGTGCATCCCTGTATTCGTAGCTGCCGCGGCTGTTAACTGCAATGCGGCTGATATTTATATAACTGAAGCCATCAGTACTTTTCTGCAGTTCAAAACCGAATGCAAGCAGTTCACCCTCCATAGTCCATTTAAGTAGATTACCACAATTAAGCTTGCTAATAGTAAATGAAGATAGCTTTAGAGGCAGCAACTGGCCGCAGTTAACAGAACTTATACCGATATTAAAGTCGCGGCTTACACAGGTTCCAAAACTGATCCTGGCATTATAAACCCCGTCGTAGGAACTGTTATAGCTGGCAATATGATAATTGTCTGTGGCTGATACGATCGTGCCTGAAGGGTTTCTCCAACTATAACTTGCGCCGGTAAACAAGGGGGCCCGCAATGTATATGCCGCCCCATTGCAGGGACTCACGGTAGTGATTGTTGAAAAGTTCTGCAACTGTCCTACGGCCACCTGGGTAGAATATGTTTTACCGCAGGAGGTAAGCCTGATATCGTAAATGGTATTGGGGATCAGGCTGGAGATCGTTACATTATTAGGCGCATTATTTGAATAAACGGAATAAGAAGACGCTAATACGGGTTTATACTCTAACAAAAGCGGGGCCGCACCGGCCAGTTCAAGAAAAATACTGGCGGTACCGGTTGGAGCGCCAGCAGATGTTTCGCAATTAACGCCAACTTTTTTTGAAATATCGGGCAGGCCCGATCCACCGATAATAGTAACAGTATTACTGTTAACAGAAAACTCGTTTCCTGCACAGTAATCCCACATGATCATTTTAATATAATAGGAACCGGCCGGCAGATTATTGAACTCCCCGGTGCTGTTCCTGGAAATCTCTCCGTTATTTAATGCATTGTAAAGACCATATTCAATACTGAATGGCCCGTTATAAATGCTGCTGGCAGTTACACTGCCGCCTCCACTGCAATATGAAGTGGCATTGGCAGAAAGCGATTGTTGTAACAGCAATGAATTGTCAATAGTAAAATTCAGTGTACGGGTACCACAGACTGCGTTTGGAGAACTGATACTTGCAGTATAATTACCAGGCAACATATTTGTCCAGAGATAAGTGCTGGTGCCCAGGGGATAGTTCACTCCGCTTACGCCCACATTGCTGGGACCCGATGTAATGGTAATGATGGAGTTGGCAAGATTGGGTACATATCCTTCCAGGTCTAAATGCCCCTGAGTCGTACCTGCCTGGGTGGCCGATCCTGCTGCACAGGCATATAAAGAATAATACGAAGGGTTGAGGTTTACGGGATCTGTATTGGATGCAGGGCTGTAAACAGTATTATTGATAGTTCTGCTGCATGCGTCCACCAATCTTACGGTATAAATTCCAAGTGGCAGTAAGGGGCTTTCATAAATATCATTTTCTGAGCTCAGCGTTTTTGTATCCACAATTACATTAGAGCTGTTTCTTACTGTAACGATGGCCGGGTATTTTATAAACTCTGCGCCGGTTTGCCTGATGATCATACGTTCCCCCCCTGCATTGCCACCACAGCCGCTGCTTTGTACATCTACATAATATTTTGGCTCCAGGTACCAGCTGAGATCTAAGCATCTCATTGCCCACTGGCCGCAGGCTGTTTGCGTTCTAACTATGTAATTATATCCCGGCACTATCGGAATGATCATCGTGTCGGTGGTAACCGTATTTTGATATACAGGAGCTCCGCAACCGGCTGGTAATGCTGATAAATTAGACCCGTCGCAATTAAAGCTGTTTGGAGCCTGCCACATGGTAACTGTAATTCCGGCATCTATGTAGGGTTGAAGATTGGTGTAATTTCCTGTTGCAGCATTATAAATGCTATAGTA
This sequence comes from uncultured Chitinophagaceae bacterium, assembly GCA_963754695.1. GTDB lineage: Bacteria > Bacteroidota > Bacteroidia > Chitinophagales > Chitinophagaceae > Ferruginibacter. The sequence goes on along the minus strand of CAVWGU010000009.1, from coordinate 64,066 downwards.
AATTGAAGTGGCATTACTGCTGCAGGATTGATCATTAAGCGCCAGCCAGGGGTCAATGTGTACAGGCGGCATATAGGAGGCAAATTGTACCGTTCGGGTAAAATACTGGTTACAGGCATCTTTTACCCTCAACTGGTAGGTGCTGTTGGCCGAACCGGTTAGGGTGGCGGAAGCACCATAATTACTCAGGTTATCAGCATAATTGGGATCGCTGTTCTGAACTAAGGAATATTGAAAAGGGGCTCTTCCGCCCGAAACACTGCTAACCACTACCGTTCCACCCTGGAGTGAATTGGTGCATGAATTATTTGTTACTGAAAAATTAATATCTGTAATCCGTGGATAGTTATCTGCGATCGAAAAACTGAAATTTTGCTGGTTGCCCGCACAGGAAACACGTACAGTATAAATGCCGGGCAAAAGAGCATTAAAAATATTAGACGCCTGGGGGGTATTAAGTGGAACGCCGGCTGGTCCGCTGATAAGTGTATAATTTTGGCCAGAACCACCTGGAATATTTGTATTGATGGTAGCGCTGCCATTTGATGGACAGGATGCTCCCGTAGTGGAAACAGAACCGGAAATGGTAACCGGGCATTGAGCCGTGGCTATTGTAATTCCCCAAAGTACGGCCAACACGAACAGTACGGTCTTTTTCATCTCTTTGTTATTAGGTTAACATGGTCTTAGAGAGGAAATTGGAGAAATAGAGAGCTGCTGTACTTATAAACGGTAATTTCTACATATTATTGCGTTTTTTGCATGCTTAAAAGAAAATATTAAAAATTTTTATAAAAGGTTTAGTGGGGTAAATTTATTTATAATTTATTAATAGATAAATTATTTTTAATTATTGATTATAAGCAAATTAAATCACATTATGTAACAAATTGATTTGTGTCGTCAAACAATCATCCAGCACCCTTCTCTGTCTTTTGTATAGTCCATCCCATTGCTCATATTTAGGACTTCTTTTCCATTTTCGAGGATATATTTTTTAATTTCATAGACCCTGATACCATTATTTTCCCGTGACAAATAAGCCAATAAGGCCGTTTCGATTGGCTGGATATCGTGCAGCCACTGTTCATCAGTTTCTTTTACAAATGCCTGACTCATTACTAAAAAATTTCAATATTTACCAATACTACCAAACCACCGGGCAACCGTATCTTGCTTTTTTCGGTTTTTTAACGCTATCTCTGCGCTCACTTCCTTTTGGCTGAATGCGCACCCTGATAGTAGCCCCGGAAAAAAAGTACCAGTCATTATTATCCGGGTTACCCCGTTTTGTTCCTGCAGCAGGATAAGGAGCCCCGTTATAATCATCGCCCCGCCATGCAATAGCCACAGCCCCAAAACCACGGTTTTGTATAAGCAGGGCCTGGTCTGGATAAGTTGTGCTTACATCATCCAGGTAATCTGTAACGGTCTTTCTTACCCCAAAAACAAAGCCTACCCTTTTGTTACTCGTAATGCCCCAAAGCAGGCCTCCACCAAGTGGAAATGAAACCTGGCGAAGTTTATAGGGTTTTCTTCCTTCATAGAAACCCTGGCCTTCTGTACTGTAATCGGGCAGAATAATAAAATTGCCATTTACATCTGTGGTAGTAGGTTTAAACTGAAATGCTGCCACACCGGCAAAAAAGTAAGGAGAAACTTTGTATTCATACAGGTTGAACAAAGTGTATTCCACAGAAAGTGAAAACTCATTGATATTGCTTGTAAAACTGAGGTTACGCTGGCGGTTCACGGTACCCCATTTATCGTCGCCACTTATTTTTCCGCTCGCAAAATCTGTCCGGATAAATATGCGGTCGGTCAGTTCACTCATAAAACCAATGCCCCAGGCCGGGTGAGAATGGCGTATAAAATAATTAGAGCCGCTGAGATCGCCGCTGTAATTACTGATGCCCCCAAAAAAAGTTGTGAATAATTTTTGCGGGTAAGCAGAAAGGGCCGTAAAAATGAATACCAATAAAATAAAAGATTTCTTCATCGAATATTACAATGGTATTTACGAAAAAAAAGTCCTTTTATTTCCTTAGATACATAACTTCTTTTACCAATTTTACCGTACGGGGTACATCTGGCAGGTAAGCAGCCACCAGGTTGGGTGCATAATGCATGGGCGCATCGGCACTTGTAATGCGGCGAATGGGCGCATCCAGGTAATCAAAACCTTCTTTTTGTATACGATAGGCAATTTCTGAGCTTACAGAAGCAAACGGCCATTGCTCTTCCACAATTACGAGGCGGTTTGTCTTTTTTACGCTTTCTAAAATGGTAACCCAGTCAAGCGGGCGAATAGTGGCCACATCGATCACTTCGGCCTCAATCCCTTCTTTTGCCAGTTCTTCGGCAGCTCCAAGGGCCACTTTCATCATCTTATTGAAAGAAACAATGGTCACATCTTTTCCTTCACGTTTTATAAAGCATTTCCCAATGGGCAAAACATACTCTTCCTCAGGAACCTCTCCTTTCTCACCATACATTACTTCGCTTTCCATAAAAATAACGGGATCATCGTCCCTTATGGCAGCTTTGAGTAAGCCTTTTGCATCGTAAGGAGTGCTTACAGATATTACTTTTATACCCGGTATATTTCCGTAAAAACTTTCAAAAGCGGTAGAATGCTGTGCCCCCAATTGACCGGCACTACCATTTGCGCCTCTAAAAACAATTGGACAACCAACTTGTCCGCCGCTCATTGCCAGCATTTTAGAAGCAGTATTTAAAATTTGATCTGAGGCTAAAACAGCGAAATTCCAGGTCATAAATTCTACAATGGGGCGCAATCCGTTTTGGGCAGCTCCCACGGCTATTGCAGAAAAGCCAAGTTCTGCAATGGGCGTATCAATGACCCTTTTGGCCCCAAACTCATCCAGCATACCCTGGCTCACTTTATAAGCACCATTGTATTCGGCCACTTCTTCGCCCATTAAAAAAACACGGTCGTCCCTTCTCATTTCTTCCGTCATGGCTTCCCGGAGCGCTTCCCTGAATGCTATTTGTCGCATAATTGTATTACTGGTTTGTAGAAAAATGTGGGCAAATTTATCTCATAAAGGGCAGATGGACAAATTGAAAATAAAAGACCCTCCGAAAGTACGGAAGGCCTTTATTTTAATGTGATAACAGGCTTAGTTCATATTTTCAATCACCATAGCGCTTGCTCCTCCTCCTCCATTACAAATACCGGCTGCCCCATACTTTACATTATTTTGTTTAAGTACATTTATGAGGGTAACAATGATCCTGGCGCCACTGGCGCCCAGCGGGTGGCCCAGCGAAACAGCCCCACCATTTGCATTCACTTTAGCAGGATCGAGTTTCATGCGGCGGCTGTTTTCGATACCCACCACACTAAAGGCCTCATTGAGTTCAAAGAAACCGATATCTTCCATCTTTAACCCGGCTTTGGTCACAGCTATGGGTACAGCCAGGGCCGGTGTGGTGGTAAACCACTCAGGAGCCTGTTCGGCATCGGCATAGCTCACTATTCTTGCAATTGGTTTTAAGCCAAGTGCTGCGGCTTTTTCCTTACTCATTAAAACAAGGGCAGCTGCGCCATCGTTCATGGTGCTTGCATTGGCGGCTGTTACTGTGCCATCTTTGCTGAACGCTCCTTTGAGCTCAGGAATCTTATCAAATTTCACGTTAAAAGGCTCTTCATCTTTTGCAAAAAGAATAGGATCGCCTTTGCGCTGCGGTATTTCTACCGGCACAATTTCATTTTCAAACTTTCCGCTGTTAACAGCTTCCTGGGAACGTTTGTAACTTTCTATGGCAAAAGCATCCTGTGCCTCACGGGTCACTTTGCAGGTTGCGGCACACATATCTGCCGCATTGCCCATTGCTTTACCATCATATACATCCGTTAACCCATCTTTGGCAAGGCCGTCAATAAAGTTTACATTCCCATACTTATTGCCCCAGCGCATGGTATCGCTGTAAAAAGGCACATTGCTCATACTTTCCATGCCACCTGCTATCACCACATCGGCATCGCCCAGCATAATGCTTTGGGCTGCCTGCGCAATAGCTTTCATGCCGCTGGCACAAACCTTGTTTACCGTGGTACAATTAACTTCATTTGGAAGGCCGGCAAATTTTGCCGCCTGCCTGGCGGGAGCCTGCCCCAGGTTGGCCTGGATAACACAGCCCATAAGTACGTCATTGACCAGTTCTGGTTTTATGCCTGCTTTTTGTAATGCTCCTTTAATGGCCACGGCGCCTAATTGTGTGGCCGAAAATCCTTTAAGGGTTCCGCCAAAACTGCCAATAGGCGTGCGAACGGCAGCAATAATATACACTTCTTTCATATAGCTTTATTTGAAGCGCAAAGGTAAGAAAATAATATGCCCTGTTTGAATCTATATAACAAAGAAGTTTTCCCTTAATTTTATAGCATTCAAATATTTTATCGCCACAACTTACTGCCATGCCATACAAAAAACCTTCTGCCAGCCGGAGAAAATTTTTAAGAAATTCACTTTTAACAGCTGCAGGGATTTATATTATTCCCCGCCATGTAATGGGCCGTGGCTTTACAGCACCCAGCGACCGGCTGAACATTGCCGGCATTGGCGCTGGTGGAAAGGGAACATCTGATATTGCGGAATTCTTTAAAAGCGGCAGGGCAAATATTGTGGCATTATGCGATGTGGACGATGCCCAGGCAAAGAAGTCAAGGGAAGCATTCCCCAAGGCAAAATACTACAAGGATTTCAGGAAACTGCTGGAGGCGGAAGCTAAGCATATTGACGCCATTTCTGTATCCACACCCGATCACACCCATGCCATTATTGCACTGGCCGCTATGGAAATGGGGAAGCATGTGTACGTACAAAAACCTTTGACCCACGATATTTTTGAAGCCAGGCAACTAACCGAAGCTGCAAAAAAATATAAAGTGGTTACGCAAATGGGCAACCAGGGCGCTTCGGGCGAAGATGTAAGAAAAATGCAGGAATGGTACAATGCCGGGCTCATAGGAGAAGCGCATACCATCCGCTGCTGGACCAACAGACCGGTATGGCCACAGGGCTTTGCAATGCCCATGGAAAAACAGAAAGTGCCAAAAGGACTCGACTGGAACCTGTGGATCGGCCCAAGCCCCTATCATCACTATAACAAAGGGCTGGCGCCATTTAACTGGCGGGGCTATTGGGATTATGGCACCGGCGCCATGGGCGATATGGGCTGCCATATTATTGACCCGGCGTTCAGGGTTTGCGGCCTGCAATATCCATCAGATGTGGAATGCAGCGTAGGCAGCGTTTTTACTAAAATGTGGACACCCGATTACCATCCTGAAAGTTGCCCTATTTCCTCTTCGGTGATATTGGAATACCCGCAAAAAAATGGCAAATCGATCAAACTTACCTGGATGGACGGCGGTATCACCCCCGAAAGACCTGATGAACTGTTGCCCGATGAACTGATGGGCGATGATGGCAGCGGCGGCATTATAGAGGGCAGCAAAGGGAAGATCATTTTTGGTACCTATGGTGCAGAACCAAGGCTGCTTCCCACGAGCCGCATGGAAGAAACAAAAGCCATTCCAGCAACATTGGCACGGGTGCCCGAAGGACATTATGCACAGTGGGTAAATGCCTGCATAGCCGGGTATGGAAATACCGAACTCAGTTCTTCTTTTGATTATGCCGGCCCGCTTACCGAAGCCATACTGATGGGCAACCTTGCCCTTCGCAGCTGGAATATCAAAAATGATAAAGACGAATTTATTGGCCGTAAAAGACTATTGTGGGATGCTGAAAATATGCGGGTCACCAATTTTGAACCGGCCAACCAGTTTGTGAAAAGGGAGTACAGGAAGGGATGGTGATGGTTTTGTGCAAGTTCAAATTAGACGGAATATATTTTTGAAAACAACAAAGGCATTAGTTAGCCCCATAACGCCATTTGTGAAATGGATTTTTTCACCGGACTATTGGGTTCGATACCGTTTATTATTGTAAACACTTCCGACGCTTCGTACCGGCTGGCCACATAAATTTTGGTATCCCCCGCATGTGGGGCAAAAGCCTGCAGGGCCAGTTCGGGACTATTGTTTTCCTTTGAAAGATGGCTTAAAAAAACATGGCTCATAAAGGGCGGGCGGTGGTTCAAAAAAAGTTCCAGCGCCTGTTTGTTGGATAAGTGGCCATGATCGCAACGAATGCGCTCTTTAAGATGAAATGGGTAACGCCCATTCTCAAGCATGTCCTCATCATAATTGGATTCGAGAAATACCACATGGCATTGTTTGAAATGATGCACCACATGCTGGCAGGCGCAGCCAATATCGGTGATCACGCCTGCGGTAATACCGGCATGGCTGATTATAAAACTATGCGGATCGCCGGCATCATGTTTTTTTGAAAACGCAGTTACGGTTAAACTGCCGACTTCTATGGGTTCATTTGCAAAAAAATGCTTAGCAAGGTGCCGGATAAGGATAGGCCCGTGTTTGGCGGTGGTTTCTGTAATATAAACAGGTAAATGATATTTATTGGCAAGTGTGGAAACGCCCTTGATATGATCGCCATGTTCGTGCGAAACAAAGATGGCTTTCAGTTTTTTGATATTCAGCCCGGCTTTTTTCATCCGCTTCTCTGTTTCGCGGCAGCTGATGCCCACGTCTACTAAAACCGCATCGGTTTCGTTGCCGATATAATAGCAGTTGCCGTTGCTGCCCGAATTGAGTGAACAAACCTGTAAAGCCATTATTGCAAAGAAAAGAAATTTTGAGAACACAGTTTTTATAAATTCATTCGCCCCAAATCATTTACTTTGTAGAAAAGTTAATAAAATACATGTTCCCCTTCAAACACTGGAAAACAATTTTATGGGTGCTGGCCGCTTTGCTGGCACTGTACCTTGTGGGCAATTTTTATGCCCTGTTCTTTAAACCGGCTTATATGGGTGGCAACAGCAATATAATGGGTTTATTAATTGGTGGCCTGGTAATTGGCGCAGTAATAATGTTTTTATTGCTGAAATTACATGCGCAAAGCAAAAAGCAAATAGCCGAAAGTTCGCATACCGTGGTGGAAAGCATGCGCAAGGTTTTTAAGATCGTTTGTGCCGAAGGGCAGTTCAACGAATTGTACGATTACGAAGAAACTAAAAAGATACTGGGCTTTATCCCATCAAAGAAGAAGGCCCTGGTTATCGTAAAAGCCAAAGTTCTGGTGGGATATGATTTTGAAAAACTGAGTTGGGAAAAAGACGAGGTCAATAAAAAGATAAAACTGGTCAATTTTCCGGAGGCCGAGATCCTTTCCATTGAAACAGATTACAAGTACTATAATATGGAAGAGAACATCTTTGATATGTTCAGCCGGGAAGACCTTTCCAACATTCAGCAAAACGGAAAACGCCAGGTAGAACTGGCTGCCCTGCAAAGTGGTTTACCAAAAATGGCTGCGGAACAGATGCGTACCCTGCTTACGGAAGTTTTACAAACAGAAAAATGGGTTATCGAAGACAGTTATAAAATTACGGAACTGAAGAAGAGTTGAGAAATTGAGGGTTGAGAGTTGAGAGTTTAGAGTTGAGAGTTGAGAATTGAGAATGGTTTCTACTGGGTAACGTAAGTTCTATAAAGAAAAAAATGGCGAATCTTTTATGAAACACATTCGCCATTTTAAATCCAATATTGGTAATTTAATTCTTAACGTGTTGTGCTATTAAAAACAATTGGTTTTCAATAAGAATTTCTTTGCAGATCCTGGCGTTTTTCTTTGCGCAACTTAGCGATACATATCAGTGTCGCAAAGTACCGCCAAGACATTTCGCAAAGTACATTAAGAAACGTTATTAACAAAAGAAATTCAATAGAACAACAGGTTTATTCTTAGTGTCTTCTGTACTGATCTTCCATTGTTGCCTCTACGCGGCCTGCAAAGAATTTCACCAGTATCATACCTGCTATAAAACCACCTACATGAGCAGCGTAGGCTACTCCTCCACCCTGGCTGCCAACGGAACCTACACCGCTAAAAATCTGCAATGCGATCCAGATGCCCAGGCTTACAAATGCAGGCACATGCATTACGGTGGCAAGTGCTATAACCCTTACCTTGTTTTTGGGAAACAATACAAGATAACCTCCCAGCACACCGGAAATAGCGCCGGATGCGCCTAAACTTGGAATCAGCAGGTCTTTTCCAAGCGCCGAAGAAACAAATACATGTGCCAGCGTGGCCGCCACGCCGGTAAGCAGGTAAAAGGCGAGGTATTTCCCATGCCCCATCCTGTTTTCAAGGTTATCGCCAAATATCCATAGATAGAGCATATTACCAGCAATATGTGCAATGCTTCCATGCATGAACATAGCAGTTAAAATGGTTCCCCATACGGGAATGGGCGTTACCATTAGTCCATTGGGGCCCACCACATCATTTCCACTGATGATCTCCTGTGGCACCGTGGAAAAGCTCATCAGAAAAGCCTGGTTGCCACCCATGCCCTGGAAAAAGATAAATACCACAATATTGGCTGCAATTAAAAGATAATTAACATACGGGCGAATGGTATGGCCGCTGTTATCGTCTCCAATTGGCATCATAGCTGTAATGTTTAAAAGTTAAAAAATGTGTACCCAAGGTACGGCTTGTAAATCAAATCTGCCTAATATAAAAATCCCCTCAGTAAGGGGACTTCATTTCTTTAGCTGAAAATTGCTTATGCAGCGGCTGCCGTATTGTTTGTTTTGGTAAACCAGGTATAGCCACCAAATAAAATGCCACTGAAAAGCAGGGTTGCCAGCAGGGTATTTTTAATGAAAGGGATACCGGCGATCATACAGTCTTTAAAACCCTGCCAGTTATCGGGGTAAAGCTGGTAGCTGTCGAATACCCATACCGATGCATTGCTGAGCAGGTAAAAAAGCAGGGATGCACCAACCGAATAACCCAGCACATTAACGGTGTTGATTTTTTTCAGGTTAAAGGCGAGAACGGTTATAATGGCCAGAATGCCGTAACCTATTAACTGTCCCCAACCCCAGAACCCATCAGCAATACCCGAAAACTCAAAAGCCAGGTCGGAAATGAACATGGCGAGCAAGGGAAGCAAAAAAGCCAGTTTTTTATCCTGTATTACTGCGCCGCCAAATAATGCCATGGCTATCACCGGGCTGAAATTGGCCGGGTAAATAGCCAGGCGCATCAATGCCGCCAGCACGATCATGGCGGTTACTATCCATATTAAAGAAGAACGTTGTTTCATTTGTATGATCTTAGTTTGGACGCAAAAATAAGCAATAAAACAGAAGTGAAACAGCAAATTGTTCACAAGCTGTTGATGCTGGTTTTGCCATGAAATTTTACATTTTTCTTATTAAACCCATCGTACAAAGTTACCCAGCGGTATATAGTTGTAATTCTTTATGTGAAGCCTTTGTTTTCTAGTTACAATGAGGTAAAACCAATAAATTACCCGTTTTTCATCGCGGGCAAAATTTCCGAAGTGTCTAATTTTAGCAGATGGCAAGGCATAACGATACCGGCAAAAAAGGGGAAGAACTGGCGGCTGTATGGTTTCAAAACAGGGGCTATAACATTATTGAAAAAAACTGGCGCTGGAAACGGCTTGAAGTAGATATCATAGCGGAAAAGGAAAACAGGCTGCATTTTATAGAAGTGAAATGCCGGCGTTCGCAAAAATTTGGCAGCCCGGAAGAAAATGTAAGCCTTAAAAAAATTAAAAACCTGCTCGATGCGGCAGAAGAATTCCTGCAGCTTTATCCCTCTAAAAAACGTGTACAGTTTGATGTGCTGTCTATTACGTTGGGCGAAGGAGAAGTGGAGTATTTTTTGATTGAGGATGTATATTTGTAATGGATAGTTGATAATGAAAGAATGGATAATTTAAAATTATCCATTATCCAATTATCCATTTTCTATCTTCCCTTTCCCCAGCCGAACCAATCATTTCCGTTTGCGTACAGCATCAGTGCCAGGAGGATAACCATGCCCACGATTTGTGCATATTCCAGGAATTTATCGCTGGGCTTCCGGCCGGTGATCATTTCCACGAGGGTGAACAATACGTGCCCGCCATCGAGTGCCGGAATAGGCAGCAGGTTCATAAAAGCAAGCACAATAGAGAAAAATGCTGTAATGGTCCAGAAATGTTCCCAATCCCACCCATTGCCACTGAATACCGAGCCCATTGCTTTAAAACCACCAACCCCTTTATAGGCTCCTGTTTCGGGAGATAAGATTTTCCTGAACTGGTCTATATAAAAAGCAAGCTCCTGCCCTGCCCTGCGCACACCAGCAGGAATGGCTTCAAAAAATCCGTATTTTTTTGTGCTTAATTTCAAAAAGCCCAGGCTGTCCATTTGTTCAAAGGATGCGATATTGTTGTAGCCAATTTTTCCCTCTTTAGATAATTTTAATGGTATTGCCAGGGTACTATCTTTTCTTTTAACAGACAATACCACCTCCTTATTTTTATTAGCTTCAGTAAAAAGCGTCAGTTCATCCCTGAAAAAAGTTTGTACACTGTCAATGGCCACAACCTGGTCTCCAGCCCGTAACCCGGCTTTATAGGCTGTACTGGTATCGGGCACATCAATTGCAATGGAAGGTATCCTGGGGCTGATGAGGGGTCCTTCGGCTTTTTTCCTTTTTTCAATAAGCTGTCCGATCAGGTCCAGCGGCATGGGCAGGTCCATCAGTTTACCCTCCCGTTCCACCTTCACGGTTTCGTCCACCACCAATAATTTTTTGAGGATGGAAGTATAATCATTAATGGGTTTACCATCAACAGCAAGAATTTTATCGCCGTTCTTAAATCCAAGACTGAAAAAAATTGAGTCGTTAAACGCTATACCGTATTTAAGCGATGATGCGGGTACTTTTCTCTCTCCCCATACCATCAGGATCATAGCATAAATAAAAAAGGCAAGCAGGATATTTACCGTAACGCCGCCTATCATGATGATGAGGCGCTGCCAGGCGGGTTTGCTGCGGAATTCCCAGGGTTGCGGGGGTAATTTCATTTGGTCTTTATCCATACTTTCGTCTACCATACCGCTGATCTTTACATAGCCGCCCAGGGGCAACCAGCCGATACCATACACCGTTTCGCCGATCTTCTTTTTAAAAAGAGAGAACCAGGGATCGAAGAAAAGGTAGAATTTCTCCACCCTGCATTTAAACCATTTGGCGGTAATATAATGGCCGAATTCGTGCAACACCACGAGTATAGATAAGGATAAAAGCAGTTGAGCTACTTTAAGCCCCACACTGCTCCAGTCGATAGCAAGTAAAATTGTGTTTATAGTCATTTGTTTGTCAGATCAACTTAAGGCCGGATTTGCTGCTCATTGGTATGCCGCACAAGTGAGTGATCCCGCATTTATATGCGGGACAGGCACAACGATGTTTAATTGAAATACCAAAGCCGATTAAAAATTTATGTTTATAGTTTCATTAAAGAAGCGGCAAAGTTACGTGCCTCACCGTCGCTTTCAAAATATTCCTCGAGAGAAGGTCTTTCAATAAAGTTAATTTTTTGCATCGTTTTTTCCACAACTGCCGTAATGTCCAGAAAACCAATCCGGTTTTTAAGAAATGCCCATACGGCAATTTCATTGGCAGCATTGAGTATGCAGGGCATGTTACCTCCTTTGTTCAGCGCCTCTATGGCCAGGCTCAGGTTCCGGAACGTTTTATAATCGGGTTCTTCAAAACTGAGCGTAGGATATTTGCGGAAATTGAACCTTGGAAAATCGTTTTGCAGCCGCCTGGGAAAACCGAGCGCATACTGGATGGGCAATTTCATATCGGGCAGGCCCATCTGTGCTTTTATGCTGCCATCGGCAAACTGCACCATGCTATGGATAATACTTTGCGGGTGTATGACCACTTCCACCTGGTGGGGCTGCAGGTTGAACAACCATTTTGCCTCGATCATTTCGAGTCCCTTATTCATGAGTGTAGCGGAGTCGATCGTAATCTTGGCACCCATGGCCCAGTTTGGATGTTGCAAAGCATGATCCCGCTTTACATTCACCAAAAAATTGGGTTTTTTACCTAAAAACGGGCCGCCGCTGGCAGTAAGAATGATCTTTTCTATGGGGTTTCTTGCTTCGCCCACCAGGCACTGAAAAATAGCAGAATGCTCACTGTCTACCGGGATAATGGGGGCTTTATTTTCTACGGCCTTCTGCATCACCACATCGCCGGCCACCACCAGCGTTTCCTTATTGGCCAGGGCAATGACCTTGCCTTTTTCCACCGCCCTGAGTGTTGGCTTAAGGCCTGCAAAACCTACAATGGCCGCCAGCATTATGTCGTAGTTGTCGAACCCGGCCACTTCTTCAATTGCGGATTCGCCGGCAAAAACTTTTATTTCGGTGGAGGAAAGTGCCGATTTTACCTTTTCGTATTTAGACTCATCGCCAATAACCACGGCATTAGGGTTAAATTCCAGCGCCTGTTTTACCAGCAATTCATCACTGTTTTGGGCTGTTAATATTTCCACTTCAAAGAGGTCGGAATGAGAGCGCACCACATCCAGCGCCTGTGTGCCTATAGAACCTGTGGAACCAAAGATGGCAATGCGTTTTTTTGACTGCATAGTGTGTTGAAAGCGGGTAAAGATAAGGATAAGAGGGCATTTTGGGAAGGTTTTGCGTGGAAAACCCTTGACGTTTTTTTATTATGTAAGATTGGGTATTCCAGGAAGGGCCGCAGAGAAATGCAGCGTTACAAAAAGCGATACAGGATTGGATGCAGAGCGGCAAAGAAAAAGAGAGAAAAAATTATACATCAACCCTATGTCTTGGGCACATTGGCCAGCAAAAATTACCTTAACAGATTTTTCCATGCAGTTTCTACTACTTCAAACTTAAACCGCTGCAATACTTCTTCCATCATGGTCTTAACCTCGCTGTTTTGAAGGTTACCAATAGACCCTTCGTGTGTATGGTTCAGCGTAGTGCTGTAGCGGAAGTTACCGGATTCAATATCGAGTCCCACTTTTTTATAAGCATCCCTGAAAGGCATGCCCTGCAGCACAAGCCTGTTCACTTCTTCCACGCTGAAGAGGTATTTATATTTTTCGTCTTCTAAAATATTTTCTTTAATGGAGATATTGCTAAACATAAGCGTGGCCATGTGCATGCAATCCTGTAATATTTCAAAAGCGGGAAACAGGTGTTCCTTGAGCAATTGCAGGTCGCGGTGATAGCCACTGGGCAGGTTGGTGGTCATCAGGGTTATTTCATTGGGCAATGCTTTGATGCGGTTGCAATGACTCCGTATTAATTCAAACACATCAGGATTTTTTTTGTGCGGCATAATGCTGCTGCCCGTGGTAAGTGATGCCGGAAAAGAAATGAATGCAAAATGCTGGTTCAGGTAAAGGCAGGCATCCATACTCATTTTTGCCAGTGTATCGGCCAGGTTTGCCAGCGACTGAGCCACTACCCTTTCGGCCTTGCCACGGCCCATTTGTGCATATACCACATTATAATTGAGTGAAGAAAAACCGAGGAGTTCGGTGGTCATTTGCCGGTTTATGGGAAACGAGGAGCCATAACCAGCGCCGCTGCCCAGCGGATTTTTGTTCACCACTTCATAGGCGGCCTGTATGGTAATAACATCGTCTACCAGGCTTTCTGCGTAAGCGCCAAACCAAAGCCCGAAAGACGATGGCATGGCCAGTTGCAAATGTGTATAGCCCGGCATCAAATGATCCTTATACAGTTCACTTTTTTGCTGCAGCAGGTTAAAAAAATCATGCGTGGTAAGAACCAGTTGCTGCAGCTGCTGGCGCAGAAAAAGTTTGATATCCAGCAATACCTGGTCGTTCCGGCTGCGGGCAGCGTGTATCTTTTTACCGGTATCGCCCAATTTTTGGGTGAGCAAAAGTTCCACTTGTGAATGCACATCCTCTACGCCGTTTTCGATCCGGAACAAACCCTTTTCCGTTTGAGCATAAATATTTTTCAATTCGGCACAAACTGCGTCGGCCTCCACTTGAGAAAGCAATCCGATCGCTGAAAGCATTTTTGCGTGGGCCATACTTCCGATTACATCAGAGGGAGCGAGCAGCAGGTCAAAGGCGGGATCGTTGCCAACTGTAAAATTTTCCACTGCTTTATTGCTGTCGGTATTTTTTTGCCAAAGTTTCATTAAATGACTAATTGTTAAATGGTTGAATGGTTAAACAGCTTTATGCAAAAAAAGAACGTTTCAATAGTTCGATATAAAATGGAACCGCTTTTTTAATTTGTTCTATCTCCACAAATTCATCGGCACTATGGCTTTGCGCACTATTACCGGGACCGCATTTAAGCGATGGCAAAGGTATCAATGCCTGGTCGGATGTTGTGGGCGAGCCATAAGTTGTTTTACCCAATTTTATACCAGCCTGTACCAGCGGGTGATTTACCGGTATAAAGGAGGAACGGAGCCTTGTACTGCGGGGCTTCACTTCCACCTGCACTTGTTTTTTTATTTCCGCTAAAATTTCTTCATGGCTGTACACATCGGTGATACGAACATCCACTACAAAATTGCAGGTGGCGGGAATCACATTGTGCGCTTTATTTTCTGTGAACACAGATGTAACCGTCATTTTTATCTTGCCCAGGGATGGCGACAGTTTTTCAAATTCGTATTGCTTAAACCAATTGATGGCTTCCATTGCTTTATACAGGGCGTTCTCCCCTTCCTCCCTGGCGGCATGTCCCGGCTTGCCCTGTGCTGTGCAATCGAGCACCATCAAACCTTTTTCTGCAATGGCCAGTTCCAGTTGTGTGGGTTCGCCCACAATAGCAAAGCAATCAGCATGGCGGAACAGCTCTTTAAACGGTTCTGCTGCAAATAGTTTTTCAATGCCATTTATGCCACTCACTTCCTCTTCAGCCGATGCAGCAAATACAATGTTGTAAGGCAAATTTTCTGTGTCACAAAAATATAAAAAAGCAGCTGCCAGGCTTACCAGTGAGGCGCCTGCATCTGTGCTGCCCAGGCCGTAGAGTTTTCCATTTTCAATGGCTGCCCCGTAAGGATTGCGGGTATAGTTGCTGTTTGGCGCCACAGTATCGTGGTGAGAATTCAGCAGGGCTGTGGGCTTTGCGGGGTCAAAAAATTTATTAGTACACCATACATTGTTCAGCAGGCTTTTTACAGGCACGCCCTTTGCCTCCAAAAAAAATTTGATGAGGTCTGCCGTTTTATCCTCCTGCCGGCTGGGCGATGGGATGGCTATGAGCTGTTTCAACAACGTTATAGCTTCACCTGTGATGATATCAATTTCTTTTTCACTCATTTTTAATAGAAGTTCCTGCAATACCTGCCAGCAGGGCGGGCAATTGCGCCGCATGTCCAATATTTATTTGCTGCACGCCGCTCCGGAGTGCAGTAAAAGCATTCTGCAATTTTGGTATCATTCCTGTTGAAACAATGCCTTCCTTTTTTAAATGTTCAAATAAAGCTGCATTGATGGCGGGAATTACTGAATCATCGTTTGCGGCATCCTGTAATACGCCATTTTTTTCAAAGCAGTATACCAGTGTTACCACAAATGTACGGCACATGGCTTTTGCTATTTCCTGTGCAATGGTATCTGCATTTGTGTTGAGCAATTGCCCTTTGGCATCATGCGTGACAGGGCATACCACAAGCGCCATATTTTGCAATAATAATTGCTGAATGAACACGGTATTCACTTCATCCACATCTCCGGCAAAACCATAATCAATACCTGCTCCGCTGCGTTTGTGTGCTTTTACCAGGTTGCCGTCTGCACCGCTCAATCCTACTGCATTGCAGCCATTTGCCTGTAACTGAGCAGTGATGTTTTTATTGATATAGCCGGCATAAACCATTGTAACCACTTTAAGCGTTTCTGCATCGGTTATACGGCGCCCCTCTTCCATTTGCTGGCGGATCCCCATAGCTTCCGCCACACGGGTGGCCAGTTTTCCACCACCGTGGACCAATATTTTTGCCCCTTCAATTTTGGCAAAATCCTTCATGAACAATGAAAGTTGTGCTTCATCGTCAATGATATTGCCGCCAATTTTAATTATTGTTAGTTTTTGCATTTGACCTCAGCCCAACCCCTCTCCAAGGGAGAGGGAACTGGAAGATGTTCATTGAATAATATTACTTAAATAAAGATACGTCCCTTTAAATTTGTTCTTTAGCCTCCTACTCTTCCTGCTGATTGCGTGAATTGGAATTTATATGGTTTATTAATTACTTGTACGAAGGTCGACCTTTTATCTTTTCAATATATCAGCTATCACTGCCTGTGCTGCCCAAATGCGGTTGCCTCCCTGGGTGGTTACAAGGCTGTTTGGCCCGTCCAGTATTTCATCACTCAGTTCTACATTCCGGCGCACAGGCAGGCAATGCATGATCTTTGCATTATTTGTTAAGGCCAATTTAGCATTATCGAGCATCCAGTTTTCTGCAACCATCGGCATCGCTCCATAATCTTCGTAGCTGCTCCAGTTCTTTATATACACAAAGTCGGCATTTTTCAATGCCTCCTGCTGATCATGTGTGACAACTGCACCGTCTGTGAACTTTTCCGCCAGTGCATATCCCTGCGGATGTGCAATTACGAAATCGGCCTTGCCCCAGGCTTTCACCCATTGCGCAAAGGAGTTGGCCACACATTGCGGAAGCGGCTTGATATGCGGCGCCCATGTTAACAGCACTTTGGGTTTTTTAATACCACTTAATGCCATGTTTTCCTCCATTGTAATAATATCGGTAAGCGATTGCAGCGGATGCAGGGTGGCGCTTTCGAGGCTTACCACGGGTATACCTGAATATTTAATAAAACTGTTCAATATCGTTTCTGCATAATCTTCTTCCCTGTTTTTTAAGGACGGAAAGGTTCGCAGGCATAAGATATCAAAATACTCTCCCATAATGGGTGCGGCATCCTTTACGTGTTCCACGGTATTGCCGTTCATAACGGCGCCATTGTTAAATTCCAGCGCCCATCCATCCTTATCAACATTAAAAACAATGGCTTCCATCCCGAGGTTTTGTGCAGCCACCTGCGTACTGATGCGGGTGCGCATGGACGGGTTCAAAAAAAGAAGGCCAATACTTTTTCCTTTGGCAAAGCCCATATCCTTTAGCGGGTTTGCCTTATACGCCAGCGCTTTGGCCACCAGCGCATCGAGGTCTGTTACATCCTGTACAGAAATAAATTGTTTCATTTTAGTTAAGCTCTTCTTTTAACGCCTGTAAAAAAATATCTGCTTCATTCTTTTGCAAATTCAAAGCAGGCAGGAGCCGGATCACATTCGGCTTTGCCTCACCAGTAAAAATCTTATGTTTTTGCAGTAAATTTTTCCGTACCTCCTTATGCGATTCGGGAAGTTCAATGCCGATCATCAATCCATGTCCACGTACTTCTATAATGTTTGGCAATTTTTTTATTTCACTTATCAGATAGTCTCCCAATTGCACTGCATTTTCCATTAATTTTTCTGCTTCCATTGTTTCGAGTACCGCCAATGCTGCTGCACATGCCAGGTGGTTTCCACCAAAAGTGGTACCCAGCATAAAATGTTTTGCTTTAAACTTCGGGCTGATACTGATACCTGCCACCGGGAAGCCATTGCCCATGCCCTTGGCCATGCTGTAAATATCTGCGTTTACACCTGCATGATCGTGCGAATAGAATTTGCCGCTGCGCCCATAACCACACTGCACGGCATCGGCAATATAGATGGCATCATGATCGTAACAGAGTGTGCGGATCAACCTCAAAAAATTATCGGTGGCCACATGAATGCCACCTACACCCTGTATTCCTTCAATGATGACGGCACAAACCTGGTTGCGGTTTTCTTCAAAAGCATTTTTGAGCGCTGCTTCATCATTGTAAGGAAGAAAAATAATGTTAGCGGTTTGGTTGACCGGAGCCACAATTGCAGGGTTATCGGTAGCAGCTACGGCAAGGGATGTGCGGCCATGAAAGGCTTTTTTAAAAGCGATTATTTTTTTGCGGCCATTGTAAAAAGAAGCCAGCTTCAAAGCATTTTCATTGGCTTCTGCCCCCGAATTACATAGAAATAACTGATAATTTTCCTTCCCGGAAATTTTACCAAGTTTGCCGGCCAGTTCCTGCTGGAGTGGAATTTTTACGGAGTTGCTGTAAAAAGATATCCGGCGCAACTGATCTTCTATACGCTTCACCCAATGCGGATGCGTATGGCCAATGCTTATGACCGCATGGCCACCGTACAAATCAAGATATTTTTGGCCTTTATCATCCCACACATAAGACCCATCTGCTTTTTCAATAGTAATATCATTGATGGGATATACGTCGAATAAGTTCATCTTAAAATATTTTGAATTTTGAATGCTATATGTTGAATTAAAAAACTTCAAAGAAAATCTCATTCAACATCTAAAATTTAGCATTTAAAATAACCTTCACCTATTCTTTTGAATTTTGAATGGTGCCTGTTGAATTAAAAAATTCAGGGAAAAATTAATTCAACATTTAAATTCAGCATTTAAAATAACCTTTAAAAAAATACTGCCTTCAATTTGAGCCCTGTTGTTTCATCGAGCCCAAACATCAAATTCATATTTTGGACGGCCTGGCCACTGGCACCTTTCAATAAATTATCGGTAATGCTGTGTACCACCAGGTTATTGCCAACAAGTTCTATCTGTATCATGCATTTATTTGTGTTCACCACCTGTTTTAAACTGATGGGATCGTCGCTTATGATCACAAAAGGATGCGTGGCATAGTAATTACTGTAAAGCTGAACCAACTCCTCTTTTGTACCATTGAATTTGAGTTGAGAACTCACAAAAATACCTCGGGTAAAATCGCCCCGCCATGGTACAAAATTCAGCTCCGTTTCCTTTTGCTGTAACTGAAAAAGGGATTCCCCGATTTCTCCCAGGTGCTGGTGTGTAAGGCTTTTATATGCCTGGATATTATTGGCACGCCAGCTGAAATGGGCAGTTTCGCTAAACGCCTGGCCTGCCCCGGTACTGCCCGTGATACCAGTTGTATATACGTTTTGCAACAATCCCTGTTTTGCCAGCGGCAATAAACCCAGCTGGATGGTAGTGGCAAAACAACCGGGGTTTGCAATATTATCTGCCTGGCAGATGGCATCCCTGTTTAATTCCGGCAAACCATAAATAAAATTCCTGCTGCCAATTTCCGCATCATTTTTTAAACGGAAGTCGTTGCCAATATCAATGATCTTAACGGTTGCCGGAATTTCATTTAATGCCAGGAACTTTCTGGATTCTCCATGACCTGCACAAAGAAACAATACATCGACGTTTGTATGATGTGTGTCAGAAAATATCAACCCGGTATCGCCGGCAAGGTCGGCATGCACTTTACTTACCAAATTACCGGCATTGCTCCGGCTCTGTGCAAATTCAAGTTCCACCTGCGGATGATTGATGAGTATCCTGAGCAACTCACCGCCGGTATAACCTGCCGCACCAATTATTCCTGCCTTAATTTTCTGCATCCTGTTTAATTGAATGATAAATAACGGTTTGGTTTCCAAATATCCTGGTAAACCCTTTTACATCTTCTGCACTCCAGCCTTTGTTCATTTCGCCGTAGCTCCCAAATTTGCTGCTCATGAGGTCGTATTTACTTTCTATCCCTGTAACCATAAAGCGGTAAGGCATCAGTTGTACAAACACATGACCGGTTACATGCTGCTGGCTGCTGATGAAAAATGCCTCTATGTCACGCATCACCGGGTCCATGATCTGTCCTTCGTGCAGCCAGTTCCCGTAAAACTGGGCCAGCTGCTCCTTCAGGTTAAGCTGCCATTTGGTGAGCACATGTTTTTCGAGGGCGTGATGGGCTTTGATAATGACCATCGGCGCTGCCGCTTCAAAACCCACCCGGCCCTTGATGCCGATAATGGTATCGCCCACATGCACATCGCGGCCAAGGGCATATCCGCCTGCCAGTTGCTGCAAATGCTGAATGGCCTCTGCCGGATGACTGAACTTTTGTCCGTCGATTTCGGTCAACTCGCCTTTTAGGAAAAATAATTTTACAAGTGCCGGCTGCAACGATGGGTTGAGCTGTGTAGGCCAGGCCTCTTCGGGCAGCATACCGTTGCTGCCAAGGGTTTCTTTGCCGCCAACACTTGTACCCCATAAGCCTTTGTTGATGGAATAAACAGATTTTTCAAAATTCATTTGCACGCCTTCGTTCTTCAGGTATTCGATCTCGGCCTCACGGCTCAGCTTCAGATCCCTTATAGGCGTTATAATTTCCACATCCGGAAGGATGCTGTTAAAGATCATATCAAAACGCACCTGGTCGTTTCCGGCGCCGGTACTGCCATGCGCCACGGCCTGGGCATTTATTTCTTTTGCAAATTTGGCAATATTCAATGCCTGGCTCAGGCGTTCAGCACTTACACTTAAAGGATAGGTATTGTTTTTGAGTACATTTCCAAAAACCAGGTACCGGATGATACTGCTGTAATAATCTTTTACCGCATCGATGGCCGTGTGGGATTTTACACCCAGGCGGTAAGCATGCTGTTCTATATGATCAAGCTCGGCCGCATTAAAACCGCCGGTGTTTACGACCACCGAATGAACTTCGTAACCTTTTTCTTTGGTAAGATATTTTACACAGAAGCTGGTGTCTAATCCGCCGCTGAAACCAAGTGCAATTTTTTTACTCATTTCTCTGTGAAGCTCCGTGCTTCTCTGTGTATCTCTGTGGCATAGCGTTGAGGCTGGTTCCGCAAAGAATACTCAAAGGCGCAAAAAGGAATTTTATAAATTAAAAAAATAACTCAACAACGATTTTTTTGGCGTGCCGCCAGTAGGCTGCTTACGATTTAAAAGGCTTAGCATTTTGCCCTGTTTCAGCTTCATAAAACGCTCATACAGTTTTGCGTTTTCCTTAAAATCTTCGGCTGTTTCTGCTGGTTCGTAATGATCTGCGGGATCATACAGCATGGCAGTACACATACAGTTCTTACGGTCTTTGCTTACCAGTATTTCGTAGTTAACACAGCTTTTGCATCCGGCCCAAAAGGCTTCATCATCGGTAAGTTCGCTGTAAGTAACGGGTTCATAGCCCAGGTCGCTATTTATTTTCATAACCGCCAGGCCGGTAGTGAGGCCAAATATCTTTGCATTGGGATATATTTCCCTGCTGAGGTTGAATATTTTCTCTTTTATCTTTTTTGCCACGCCGGTTTTACGGAATGCAGGCGCTACAATTAGGCCGCTGTTTGCCACAAAAGCGCCATGGCTCCAGGCTTCAATATAACAAAACCCCACCCATTGTTCATCGGCAGTAACAGCTATTACGGCTTTCCCTTCCACCATTTTTTGCACAACATAGTCGGGCGAGCGTTTGGCAATGCCGGTACCCCTGGCTTTTGCCGAGGATTCCATTTCATCGGTAATCACAGTTGCAAAATGAATGTCGGCCAGCGTGGCCTTTCGAACGGTTATCTCTTTATTTTCCAATTTGAGTAAAATTAGAAATGAACAATTTGTTTAAGGTAAGATCAACAGTGAGTGCTGTGATGTTGCTGCGGGGATTTTTTCACTGACAGGGGCATGTTGCGCATGCTCGGCCTATCAGCACCCACGTCGCGGAGAAGATGCATACACCCGGATGGGGCAAAAGGGAATATTGAAAACTTTGTTCTTCAATTGCTTAAAATTGCTGGGCAAAAGTAATACATAGTTTGATACAAAGGGTGTTTTTTTAGATAAAATTTTGTTATCGAAGGGTTCACCAGGATTGCGCTAATCTTTTTTATACATAAAAAACGACCTGGTCTTGCTTACATGTATAACTTCAGGTGCACCCAATAGCGGGTTAAACTCGTAGCCATTTTTGTTTGACCTTGAGCCGCATTGCAACAAGAAATTGGTTACACGGGCAGGGGAAAAACGGGCATTACAAAGGCTTGTTACTTCTTTAAATACTTTTCACCCGCTCCCACTTGTCTAGTTTTTCCAACTCCACAATGGTACCTTTACCCTCCGGTGAGTCGTAAAATATAGGAATATATTTAGCTCCAAAAACAATTTCATCGTATGTGTAACTGGTGCGTGCGATCACCGTATTTGAAAAATCTTCATCAAATGCTTTCAGAAAAACGATAATCTCCATATCGGCATCCTGCATATCTTTTTCTGCCAGGTTAAAGAAAGGGCTTTCTTCGTTGATGGGATGCACCACCGTCCAGCTGAGGTAAAGTGTATTGAGTGTACCAAACTGGAGTGGCAGGGCAAAATACCTGTTCACCATCTTACCATCCTCTTGCACCATGAGGCTGCAGGTAACCTGGATACTAACTTCACTGAGTTTTGCATTTTTAATAGGTGCCAGCCGGAACATGAACGCTTTTCCGTCCTTAAAAGGCGCCAGCACGGCTTCTTTGCTGAAACGGACATATGCTTTTGGTTTTACAAATCTTCCATACAGCAAACCAGTGATAATAGCAAGGGTAAGGATACCGATGAGGGCTTCCAGCGAGGCAATCATATTGGCAAAAAAGCCAACCGGGCTTATGCGCCCATAACCCACCGTGGTAAGCGTTTGCGAGCTGAAAAAATAGGTTTCTTCAAATGTTTCAAGCGTCGTGCCGGTAATGATACCCTGCAACTGTGGTACACAAAAAAGATAATAAATAACTGCAAACAAAAAATTGATGGCAGTATAAAAAGTGAAAACCAGCAGGACAAATTTCCAGCCTGGCATATTAATAAGATAATGATAAACGCTGAACCGGCTGAAGAATGAAGCCTTATTTACCACATTTGCTGAACCGTCTTTGTTTACAAACCGGGCGTACTTGGATGTTACCGAACTGTTAAGCCCGGTATTATCAACTATCTTTTTGCCATAAGTACTTTTGTGCAATGCCATACACAAATGTAAGGCTGAAATTGTTATATGCAGCAGACAGGGCTGAGGCAGAGTTCCCGGCTCCTATACTGCAGCAATTATATTTAATTTATACTTGTTTAAATCGCAGCATACGGGTTACGTGATTAAAAAAATTACTTCCTAACAACAGTTACAATTGGATTTTTAATATAACCAAGGCATGGTTTTAATTTTTTTCAATCAAATAAATGTTTATATTTACAGTAGTTCCCTTAAACTTAGTATTGCTTCCTGCTAAGTTTATCATGAACAAAACGCTATGCCAGCTTTCTTGCATATATGCATAGTAACAACCCTCACTTAATCCGTCCGGTGATATATCTTTTTCTAAGTGTTTAAAGCATTTTATTGCTAACCGTTTTGTTTGGTTCCCGGGAATTTAACCTGGGTGGTATTATATTTTTTTAATTTTAAAAAAAAACAAAATGGAACCAATTACAGTCAAAGCGGGGCTTAACTCCACCTGGGAGGCCATTGTGGAAAGAACCGCCATTTTTGAAGATGCCATGGCAAAAGGCGATGCGGCGGGAGTAGCCAACTGCTATACCGAAGATGCCGAGTTTATGGCACCGGGAGGACCATCTGTTCAGGGCAGGGAAAATATACAGGCTACAATGGCCCAGTATATACAGCAGGGCTTTACAGATTATCATGTTACTTCTACCATTGTTTACAGCAATGTGGGCATTGTGGGTGTGCAAGCTGCATACACGCTCAGCCAGCCCGGTGGAAAGAACCAGGATATTGGAAAATCTATACAGCTGTGGAAACAGGAAGACGGAGTTTGGAAGATTTTCAGAGATTGCTTCAATTCTGATTTGGCTGCCGGTACTTAAAATGTTTTGCTATGAAAATGAAAAAAAATCTTGAAGCAGTCAAATGGGAAAGGATCTGGGACATTAAAAATTTTCTTCAGCTTATGATCGGCATCGGGATGGTGTTATTTGCTATGAAAGGTTTTATGATACCAAACAAGTTTCTCGATGGGGGTGTTACCGGTATATCGCTGCTGCTGCATGAGGCATTTCATATTAATATTAGTTTACTGGTGCTGGTACTGAACCTACCGTTCATTTATATGGGCTACCGGCGTATCGGTAAAACTTTTGCTGTGCAAACCAGTTTGGCAACCCTGTTGCTTGCTGCAGGCCTTTTTTTTATACACATTGATCCATTTACCACCGATAAATTGCTGATAGCTGTATTTGGGGGTTTACTTATTGGCACAGGCATCGGGCTTGTCATCCGCTCCGGTGGTGTTATAGATGGCGCCGAAGTGATTGCCGTTTTTACCAAGCGGAAGATCGGTTTTTCCAACAGCGAGATCATTATGATCTTTAATACATTCATATTTGCGGGCGCTGCCTTTCATTTTGGCATTGAAGCTGCCATGTATTCGCTCATCACCTATTTTGCCGCCACACGTGCCACCGATTATATTGTAGACGGTATTGAACAATACACAGCCGTGAACATCATATCGTCTGAACAGGAAAAAATAAAAGACCTGCTGGTAAATGAACTGGGCAAAGGCATTACGGTTTATAAAGGAGTACGCGGCTACTTGCCCGGCTCTTTTGATATTAAAACAGATTGCGAGATCATTACAAGTATTGTAACCCGGCTGGAAGTAACCCAGATTCAGCAAATGGTATTGGCTGCAGACCCAAAAGCATTCATTTATATCCAAAATGTAAAAGAAGCTTCAGGCGGAATTTTGAAAATTAAACCTCATGCAAAATAATGATGCAGCAAAAAGGTTTGTAATAAAGATGCTGGAAGAAAAAATTCCACCGCTGTACCACTATCATAATATTGAACATACCCTCTATGTGGCCAGGCAGGCTGCACACATTGGGAAAATGGAAAAATGCAGCAGCCAGCAAATGGATATACTGGTTGCAGCTGCCCTCTGGCACGATACGGGTTTTATTCATATATATGATGGCCACGAATTAGAAAGCTGCCGCTTAGCAAGGGAACAGCTGCCCCAGTTTGGATTTTTGACTAAAGAGATTGAAACGGTATGCGGCATCATAATGGCCACCCGTTACCCGCAGCAACCATATACAAAACTGGAATGCATTGTAGCAGATGCCGACCTGGAATATTTAGGAACAGAAAATGCCGTTGCTTTTGCTCAAAAATTGTACGAAGAGCTTAAACAGACTGGCATGCTAAAAAATGAAGAAGAATGGAACAGAAAGCAGCTGGTTTTCCTGCAGACGCACAGGTACCATACCGCCTGGTGCAAAAAACACAGGGAGCCCGCTAAACAACAATATTTGAAAACCCTGCTCGTGTGGCAGGAAAAACATTAACCAATAAAAATTTTTTTATGCACCAGGTAACCAACCATCATGCAATGAAATTTGCAGACAAACTCATGGAATCGCACCTCAGCCTTCCGGCAGATAAACAAGTGGGCCTTGGAGGCAGCAGTGCAGAAACACTGGAAGCCCTTTTCATGGGTACACATGGCAGCAATGCGATGTTCCTCACCGACCTGGTGGTGAAAGCCATCAGTAAAAATGTGGAATTCAGAAAAAACTATTTCCCTGCCGATCCCGATTATGTGGATACCGACGTACAAACTTCTCCCGGGTTTATTAATACCCTCAACCTGATGATAAATGAGTATGATAAGCTTCTAGCCCAGCTGCAGGAATCAGGCACCTTTTTCAGCATGCGCACGATCGGCCATATGCTTTGGGATACCAATATGCCTGGTATACTTGGTTATTTTGCCGCCTTGTTGTACAACCAGAACAATGTGGCAGCTGAGGCTTCGCCGGTTACAACACTAATGGAAATGTATGTTGGCAACGATCTTTGTAAAATGCTCGGCTACGCGGTACACCCCATTGGGCAAGACCCCAATACAAACCCGGTTCCATCTGACCTGATTACCGGCTGGGGGCATATTACTTGCGATGGTTCTGTAGCCAACCTCGAAGGATTGTGGATGGCAAGAAATTTAAAATTCTATCCCGTAAGTGTGCGGGCTGCAATCCAAAACGAAGCCGCTTTTCAAAACATAAGAGATTTTGAGGTAAAATTGCTGAACGGCAGCAGCGCTCCAATAGACACTTTAGACGACTGGACGGTATTGAATCTTCCCATTGATGATGTACTTGATATTCCAAACCGGATTAACCAGCAGTATGGTATTGATATGGATACGATCAATAATGCAATAGGAAATTATTCCATACAAAATATCGGTTACCTTGAAATTCTAAAAAAACACCTTCCTACCATATCTGAAACACCAGTTTCTCTCTGTTCGGGAACCAGGCATTATTCCTGGCCAAAAAATGCGGCGATTCTTGGAATTGGCGCTAGCAATATGTGGAATATAGCTGTTGACCTCAATGCAAGAATGGATCTTGATCAGTTGCGTTATGCCCTGGGCATGTGCCTCTCAAAGAAAATCCCCCTTATGAATGTGGTGGTGATACTGGGCACCACCGAAGAAAGTTCAGTTGATCCACTTGCTTCTGTACTTGCTATCAGGGATGAATACCGCAGCCAGGGCCTGGAGTTTGCTATTCATTGCGATGCCGCATGGGGCGGGTACTACAAAACAATGCTCAATAGTGGCGACCAAAGTAATCCCTATTCCTTCAAGCATATCAGCGATGCCGAAATGGCCATGCTGCCCATGAGTGATTATGTACTGGCACAGTACAAAGTGCTTCAACTGTCAGATTCCATTACTGTAGACCCGCATAAATCGGGTTATGTGCCTTACCCTGCAGGCGGTTTATGTTACCGCAATTCGGCCATGCGTAACCTGGTTTCTTTTATGGCACCGGTTGTATACCATGGCGGTGTTGATCCTACCGTAGGGGTATACGGTGTGGAAGGTTCCAAGCCGGGTGCTGCAGCTGCTGCGGTTTATTTCAGTCATAAAGTAATCAGGCCAAATATGGATGGCTATGGCCAGCTTTCCGGCGAATGCTTTTTTAACGCCAAACGCCTGTACGCGGCCCTGGTTTGTATGAATATTGCCAATCTGCCGTTTTTTGTAATACCGCTTGTGCCCATACCTGCCATACAACAGGGCCTTCCGCCAGTACAGGTGCAGCAGCAATACGAGTTCATCAGAGACCGGATTGTAAACAAAACCAATGCAGAGATCATGGCAGACGCCGAAGCATTTACGCTCTTCAAAAAATTGGGTGGCGATCAGACCATTGTTACTTACCTGTATAATTTTTACAACAACGATGGCACACCAAACAGCGATATGAACAAAGTAAATACACTCAACGATAAAATTTACCGGGCATTCAGCTTTAAACCTTATGAAAACAATACAGAAAATACAGAAATAGTGGTAACTTCCTCTTCTTTCAGCCGGGCTATTGACGGCGACCAGCTTATTGACAACCTGCGGCTACGTTTGGGAGTAAACAATGAATATGATGCTTCTATCAACTTTATCATTTCAACGGTGATGAACCCCTGGCTGAGCAATACAGTAAAAGGATCATTTATACCACAACTTATATCTATTATTACAAAAAATGTTACCGCCATTACCGCCCAGGTGAAAGCCGGGTCCAATGAACCAGTAACCGCTTAAAAAAAATTATTATGAAAGCAAAAAACATTTACGGAGAAAGTCCCCGGGAAATTACATCGAAACTTTCCAAAGCCATTGAAGACGGGTTTTCGCCCACACTTGCCATTGTATTTTGCTCAATTTTGCAGGATAGAAAAGCACTCACGGACATTTTTACGGATCAGAATATTTCTGTATTCGGGAGTACCACCGCAGGTGAAATCCTCGACGATGAAGTAATGGAGAAAGCAGCTGTAGTGATGCTGCTCGATATCAACCGTGATTATTTCAAAATATTTCACGAAGCTTCGACAGATACCTACAAAGTGGCAAACGATATGGCACTGTTTGCAAAAGAATGTTTTGCTGATCCTTCCATTGTTGTGGTATCAAGCGGGCTCACCATTGATGCGGAACAAATTATTAATGGTGTGCGTGATGCCGGTACTGAAATTGAACTCTATGGTGGCCTGGCGGGCGATGATCTTACCATGAAAGGATCGTATGTGTTCAGCAACGGATTTGAAACAGAAAACGGTCTGGTGGCGCTGGTACTCGACAATAGCAAAATAGATGTGCAGGGCCTTGCCACCAGCGGCTGGGACAATATCGGTATTGAAAAAACCATTACAAAATCTGCCGGAAATGTGGTATATTCTATCGATGATGAACCGGCCGTAGATGTATTTGTAAAATATTTCCAGTTTACCGAAAGTGTGGATAATACCGCTGAGATCATCGCCCAAAATTTTGCCCAATACCCATTACAGCTTACAAAACCAAACGGCAACGTGGTGCTAAGGGCTCCACTAATGGTCGATATTGAAAGCCGGGCCCTTATATTTGCAGGCGGGATCCCGGAGGGAAGTAAAGTAAAGTTTTCGGTACAGCCCGGTTTCGACCTCATAGAAAAAACAACTGAGCGTGTAAGTGCACTTAAACCAGGGATGCCAGAAGCTGATGCGCTTATCATGTTTTCGTGCAAGGCAAGGCATATGGCACTCGGCCCCATGACTGGCGATGAAGCGGGGATGATCAGGGGCATCTGGAACAAGCCATTGATCGGTTTTTTTACTTATGGTGAAATTGGCACTGCAAAAGACAGTGAATGCGACTTTCACAATGAAACCTGCTCTATGGTTATCTTAAAAGAGATAAACGGCATGTAAAATAAAATGTTAAACGGCTACTGAACCATTTGGAAAGAATAAAAAAATTCATAGAAGAACTGCCGGTTCCCGATGAGGAAAAAGAATTGCTTTTTGCAGAATTAAAAGCAGTGCAGAAAAATATTGCCGCCATTGAATTCAAATACAACCGAACCCTTATTGATAAAGCCGCCATCAAAAATGTACTGAATGCAAGCCTGGAAGAAATTAATGAACAAAAGCAAAAAATTGAGGACGCCAAAAACGAGATCAACAGGAACCTGTTTGAAATGGATATCCAGAAAAAACTGATAGAAGAAAAAAACACAGAACTCAACCAGGCACTTACCAACCTGAGAGACGCACAACAGCAACTGGTGCAGTCGGAAAAAATGGCTTCGCTGGGACAGCTCACTGCCGGGGTGGCACATGAAATAAACAATCCCATCAATTTTGTGTCGGCGAATATAAAACCGCTCAAAGATGACCTGGCCGACCTCACTGCCTACATCCATTTTTACCGGAAAAAGATCATAGAGAACGGGCTGGAAGAGGCTTTTGGCGGAAAGGAAAAGTTCAACGATGATAGAGAATTAAATATGGTATTAAAAGAAGTGGGAGACCTGTTGCGTGGCATTGAAGAAGGTGCCACCCGAACAGCCGAAATCGTAAAAGGTCTTCGCAATTTTTCGAGGCTCGACCAGCATGTGTTGAAACAAACCAACCTCAATGAAGGAATAGAATCGACCCTTACCCTTCTTCACAGTACATACAAAGACCGGGTGGAAGTGATAAAAGAACTTGAAGACATCCCTGAAATAGATTGTTTTCCCGGTCAGCTGAACCAGGTGTTTATGAACATCCTGGGCAATGCTATACAGGCCATTGAAGGCCAGGGAAAAATTTATGTACATACGCAGGAAAAGGCGGGAAATATTTATGTATCCATAAAAGATACCGGAAGCGGGATGCCCGAAAGCGTGAAACAGAAAATATTCGATCCCTTTTTTACCACCAAAGACGTGGGCAAGGGTACGGGCCTGGGCCTTTCCATCAGCTACGGTATCATCCAAAAGCACAACGGAAGCATAGAAGTTATTTCTGAACCTGGCAATGGCACAGAATTCATCATTTGCCTACCGATTAAACAATTACCATTAAAAGAAAATTAAAAAATGAACGACCTAACCGGCAGCAATATTTTGTATGTAGACGATGAAGTAAACAATCTGAACTCCTTCAGGGCTGCCATGCGCCGATTTTATAATGTATTTACCGCAGAAAGCGGAGAAGATGCCCTTGAGATTTTTCGTACAAACGATATACAGGTTATTGTAACCGATCAGCGCATGCCTAACATGACGGGTGTACAATTTCTGCAGCAATTACCGGAAGAACCCGATAATGTCCGCATTATCTTAACCGGGTTCAGCGATATGGAAGCCATCATTGATGCCATTAACACCGGAAAAGTTTACCGCTATATCACCAAGCCATGGGACAAGGATGAACTTAAAATAACCATCGACAACGCCCTCGAAACCGCCCTTTTGCGCCGCAATAATAAAAAACTAATCCATGAACTGCAGGAGTACAACGAACAACTGGAAGAAAGGGTGAAACAGCGGACCCTGGAAATTGAAAAGCAGAAAAAACAACTTGAAACCGAAAAAACAAAATCAGATGCCCTGCTGCTCAACATCCTGCCCGACGAAATTGCAGCCGAATTAAAAAAATTCGGAAAATCATACGCTCGCAGGCACGAAAACGTATCGGTACTTTTTGCCGACATTGAAGGTTTTACCAGCATCGCACAAAACCTCACACCTGACCTGCTGGTAACCCAACTGGATGAAGCATTCCGCGGCTTCGATTATATTACCGGCAAGTATGGTATGGAAAAAATTAAAACCATCGGTGATGCTTATATGTGCGCCTCGGGGCTGCCCCTGGACGACGAGGAACATGCACAAAATGCTGTAAAAGCTGCCATTGATATGCAGGAATTCATTACTGAACTTGGCCGGAGCAAACTCATTCAGGACCTGCCCGTTTTCAGGATTCGCATCGGCATTCACTCTGGCCCGGTGGTATCCGGTGTGGTGGGCACTAAAAAATTTGTATATGATATCTGGGGCGATACTGTTAATCTTGCCTCGCAAATGGAACAACAGGGTGTACCCGGTAAAATAAATATCTCGGGACAAACTTATGAGCTGGTGAAAAACATCTTTGAATGTGAACAAAGAGGAAAAATTCCCACAAAGAACAAAACAGAGATCGATATGTACTTTGTAAAAAACTGTAAGTAATAATGCATACCCGGCAAAGTATTTACCAAATTTGATGAACCCTGCTTTAAACTTAAAGGCAGGCCCGCTAGCTCCAGCAAGTAAAATATAACTTTGCGTCCAATCTCCTGAGATGAAAAATCACTTTCCCAAAATAAAGTCAGCACTGCAGCTATATGAACTGTTGCCTGATGATGAGCGTATGCTGGTTGATATTTTACGCCAGTTGCTGAAAGACACGCTCCCATCTTACTGCCGGGAAAAAATATCGTACAATGTGCCTTTCTTCTACGGCAACAAGAGTATCTGTCTTATATGGCCCTCCGCCGTACCCCGCGGAGGCATTAAAAAAGGAGTTATGCTGGCAT
This sequence comes from uncultured Chitinophagaceae bacterium, assembly GCA_963754695.1. Taxonomy (GTDB): domain Bacteria; phylum Bacteroidota; class Bacteroidia; order Chitinophagales; family Chitinophagaceae; genus Ferruginibacter. The sequence goes on along the minus strand of CAVWGU010000009.1, from coordinate 32,751 downwards.
TCTGGTACGGAAACCGAATGAAGGATGAGGACAATTACCTTACACATGGGAGCAACAAGCAGATCTTCTACAAAATTTATTATAAACCGGAAGATATTGACATAAAGGCCGTTGTTAAACTGCTCAGAAGGGCTGCTGCACTGGATGCATCCTGGAAAAAAAGCCCTTCGGCTTAATTAACCCTGCACCACAATTTCTGAACACCATACCGGTACTCAGATTTAAACACTTCAATATGGCATTTCTGAAGCAAGGCATCCAGTTCATCCCTGTCGAATTCAGAAATATGATCATCATCTGTATAAATGAGGCTTAAGCCGGCGTCTTTCCGGTACTGGTTAAGATAGGTACGGTCAAAATCAGGGAGCTCAATATAGATCTCCTTAAAAAACCCTTTGAACTTTTGAATAAATTCTTCCGGGTTGTCGAGGTGCTCAAGGATATGGGAAAGTATGAGCGTATCGAACTGCCGGGGATTTTCCATCAAATAGTCGTAAGCTTCCCGGTGATAAAATTGCAGATTGGGAAGTGTATACTTTGCTTTTGCTGACTCAATTGCTGTTTGGTTGTAATCTATCCCCACCACTTCTTTGGCTTTTCCAGCAATCATAAAACTGATATCTCCCAGGTTACATCCAAGATCAAGAACCGTAGTTTCGGGATCTATATTATCCAGGATGAATTTTTTTGAAAATTTTCTGAAGGGATGGTTTTCCGGCGAATAAATACTAAACGAGGTTTCATGCGAAAGGCGGTCGAATATCCATTCCAGGTTTAAAAACAGTTTTAATCTGGACTTTGCGCTCAGGGGCAATAACTTCTGCAACCTGTAAATGATGCCGATCATTGGCTGCCTGGGCTTTTGCCGGGTGGTTTTTATACCCATGGAAAAAAATTGATTAACTGAAAATGAATTCCGGCGAAATTAAGACAATGCCGCTATTAAAATAATTTTTTTGCTATAATTTCAGCAGCCCCCTGCATTCGCGGTCAAGTACTTTGACAGTTTGCGTATATAATTTCCGGGCCCGCTGAGGGCTGCTGGCAATACAAACCACGCCCAGCTTGCCATACTGGCTCAATGCACCAATAAGATGAAACATCACCCCTTCCTGCGAAGTGCCATCATACATAAGGTTATTCATCATGGCAACATCCACCAGGTCGGGCGGTGTAAGGCATTTGTATTTTTCAGAGCATAGATTATCGCTGCAAAAATAATAGCGTAACTGGCCATTGGCCGTGTGGTATGCTCCTTTCTTAAAATCATAATCCCCATCGGTCAAAAACTGGAGCATGATATAAGGATGCGTGGTGCCACCCTTGCGCAGGTTTATCTCAATTGCATAATGTATCCATCTGTTGTTTTCTTTTACCGAAATAAAATCTATTCCAAAGCGGCCCAAAACCCCCAGCCGCAGCAATACATGCGCAACTTTAAGGCCCTGCTCCCCTATTTCCACCGCGTATTCTTTATTTGCCGGAAAATCGGCACCAAGGAATACCTGGTCATTTAGCCCGCCAATAAGCTGGTCGTGCGTTGAAATGATCTTACAATCACCAAGCGGATTTATGCGGCACTGCACCGATGGCGATGATTTTATTGCTCCTTCAACAAAAACTTCCACCACACCGCCCATCAGTTCAATTTTTTGCATAAAGGTTCTGTACCCAAGCCCGCTTGCCACAATCTGTAGTTTTTGCGGTAGCTGCCGGGCTATTGCCGCTTCGTAATTATTCCCATATTTTTTTTCATACTCAAATATGGCATTCCCTTCACCTGAAAAACCTTCGTTGAGTTTTAGCAGCGCTCTTTTAATAAACGGGTTTGCCCTTTTAAGCTCCGCAATTGCATGCACCACTTCTGCTTCACTCTGGAGGTCTTCAAAACCATTGGGCACCAGGAGGCCGCATGATTTAAAAATTTTACGGCTGTTACTTTTATTTCCATTTTCGTAAAGGGAAGGATCGCAACCATAAATTGGCATCTTCAGTTGTATTGCCAGTGAACGTTCGTAAGCTGTTACCGTAAAGCAGGCCAGGTGCGCAATATTTCCTTTGGGTATGCAATTGCGGATACGCTCAATAATGCGGGGCCGGTCCAGTATTTTTTGTGTAAGCGATTTATGCGAAGCATCATAACAGCTGATAAGGGTAAGCCGTTGCATGGCATGGTTCCTGGTGATTCCCGGCAATAATTGCAGGTAATAGTCAATAATAACCGGGTCAACCGGCGTACTGGTTACGTATACCACATGTGTTCTGGGCATACGCAGCAGCATGAGCAGGCAGAGCAAGCGTTCCTCATAATGTATGATACCACTTATTTTAGAAAGTATTTCCTCATCGAGTGTTAACGAAGGGATGATAACAACCGATTTGCTGCTGAACTTGCCCGGAAAAACTTTCTTAAACAGCTTGGGAAACTGCGCCTGTATTTTTTTGAATTGGGCCTCTTCTTCGGCAGGACTGAGAGGTACCCTTGATTTTTTTTTATTATTTGAACTAAGGGGTGACATATAGTGCAACATCGATACCGTATGAAAGATAAGAAATAAAACTAACTTGTTAAAAGATTTTAAGACGGATCTAACAAACTTTTATGTAGTATCGTGGTCATAATAACCAACCCGGCAAGCCGGCCGGGTACTTAAAACATACAATATGAAGCAACTTATTTCATTATTGGCCTTATTTTTTTTAGGGCATTCGGCCCCCTGCCAGCAGGCCGGCACCCCGGGTAAAAACGTGCCCATTTCTGCCTATAAAGTTGCTATAAAATTTTCCAGCATTGGAACAGGTGTGCCAGATGATGCGCCGGTTATAAAATTTGTACAGCAGTTTAAAAAGCAGTACAGGATAAAAGCAGTTTCTTTCTATAAAGTGGGGCCGCTCGGCCGCGAGGGCGAATATGATATGGCTTTTAAGCTCACCGAACTAAACCCCGCCAGGCAAAAAGCATTTATTGCCGGACTAAAAAAAGTTTGTACCGGCATCAACCGGAAAAGCCTGGGAAAAACGGAAGTTGTAACCAATTATCAATTGGTGAAAGAAACGCTCCCGTCAAGGGCTTCTGTAGAAAAAATTGAAATTTGAACCGTCGCAAAGCCAACTCTTTTCTCAAAACATAATAGCTTCGCAACTTAAACAGGATAAAGCATTTGAGTAAACATCCGTTGCAAAAGATCATATTAACCACAATTTTTTTGTGTTTTCTGCTTGGCGGTAATTATATTTTTGCAGCTAGACCGGCAGAAAGTATGCCACCACTGTCTACCAGCCAGCAGGCACTCTCCTACCTGGATTCTGTTGGAAAACCGGATACGAGCTATTATTGGATACATGTAAAACCATTGCTTTTTTATCAGAATCTCCGGAAAAACATCCTGGACCCGCTGAGTTTCTACCCCGGCAGAAGCACCAATTTTTGTGCGTACGGCGCCCTCTCTTACCTGGTAATACATGAAGATCCGCTTGGGTATGTAAAGTTTATGATGCAGTTGTATAAACAAGGCAGGGGTACCTACCAAAAAAATTATTTTGAACCTTCCTCCACCGTAAGGAATGCTGCGGGGGAACTTCACTTCAAAGGCGTACTGGATGTAAGGCATGCCGAACAGATGTGGTTCCTCACACTGGCCGATCATTTTAAAGGCTATCTCAATATTTTCAATAAAAAATATTCGGCGGGAGATGAAAACGGATTTTGGGCTGCCAGCAACCTGGCCAAATTCAACAGAATGGTAAAAGCGATGACCGGTTACAATACCAGCAGCGTGGGCAGCGATTTGATAAGGCCCTGGGTGAAAAACATGGTGAACTACCTGCAAAAAAGGTCCGGAAAAGGTTACATCACCCTTTATCTTAATAACCGGGTGATCCATAAGAAGAGTCACGATAAGATAAAGCTTTCTATACCCACCCATTTTGTAATACTGGAAAGCATAAAGGAAACCAACGGCGTGGTTACACTCATTTACTGGGATTATGGCGGAAAAACACTCCTGCAGCTATCTCCCCGTGTATTAAAGAAAATAATTTTTGGGATCACCTTCTGTACAAAAGATTAACATGAACAACCGGCTGTTTATACTCCCTTTTTTTGTTTTGATTCAGCTTCTGACTGCCTGCACCTCGAGGATCGTTTCAAATAATTATTATAACCTGCACCAGGACGATCTGCTGAAAATAGAAGAGAAATACAAACGGTTAAACAACCAAAAACCTTTTACTCTTTCCTTCACCGATAAGGATTTCAACATCGTTTCGCTCGAAATGCTCACAGATACGCTTACTTATATTTATGAATTTAATACCAAAGAAAAACGGCTTGCAGACACTTTAACAAAATATGGCTATGCGGCCCCGGAGGTAATGGATATCATGCGCAGGATGCAACAGATCAAGTGCACCTGGATCACCAGTTTTGATTACTACGTAAACGACAGGGAGCGTAACCTGGTGTTCATCAGTATTAAACCCAGGGTGATCCGCCAGTTATTTTCACCACCCAAATATTTCATACTTGCTTATTTTGAACAACCACAGATTTTCGATAAACAGGGCCGCCTGCTTGATGGAAGGCGTACCAGCAGGCTCCGAAAACTGAAAGGACAGGTTTTTACACGCATTACCGACAGGATCTGCTATTCCGTTGCTGAAAAATACCGGTAAGGCAAGGTTGCCTGCTTTGGTCTTTTTTATTTTTTAGCGCATACCCTTACCTTTGAGCATGCAAAATTTACAATCGGAATTTTTACTGAAACCCGGCCTCAGTTTCTTAAATTTTGGATCTTTTGGCGCCTGTGTAAAACCTGTTTTTGAAAAATACCAGGCCCTTCAGCGGGAAATGGAACTCGACCCGGTAGATTTCATTACCCATACAGGCCTTCAATACCTCCGGCAATCAAAAGAGAGATTAGCAGAATATCTTCATTGCCATGCCAAAGACCTGGTTTATATTACCAACCCAACCTATGCTGTAAACATGCTGGCAAAGGGTTTTCCTTTTGAAGCCGGCGATGAAATATTGACCACCACACTCGAATATGGGGCCTGCGATAAGACCTGGGAATTTTATTGCGAAAAGAAAGGGATGGTTTATAAAAAACAGCCTGTTGAACTTCCCATAAAATCAAAAGAAGGTTTTATAGAAGATTTTTTCAAGGGCCTCAGTGTAAAAACAAAAATGATTTTCATCAGCCATCTTACCAGCAGTACCGGTTTGCGGCTGCCGGTAGAAGAGATTTGTGCCAAAGCAAAAGAACTTGGCCTCCTCACATTTGTAGATGGCGCCCATGCACCCGGCCAGGTAAACGTGGACCTAAGCAGGCTGCAGGCCGATATTTATACCGGGGCCTGCCATAAATGGATGATGACACCTAAGGGCAGCTCATTTGTGTATGTAAGAAAAGAACTCCAGCATTTTATTGAACCACTTATTGTAAGCTGGGGCTATAAGGCATTATTTCCATCTTCTTCAATCTTCCAGGATCATCATCAACTGATAGGCACAAGGGATTATACCGCTTACCTCACTATACCCACCAGTATTGATTTCATGGCCCGTTATAACTGGCCCGTGGTAACAGCGGCCTGCAGGAAACTTACGAAGGAAAACGCCGCCGCTTTATGTGAAGTGCTGGGTGCAACGCCCATCGCCCCGGTAAACGATGATTTTACTGCCCAGATGTTCAGCGCCGAAATAAAGACCCAGGAACCTGAAAAATTACACGATGTCTTTTTGGAAAAATATCATATCCAGATCCCGGTAATGCGGCATGGATCAAAGAACTATCTCCGCTATTCTGTTCATGCATTTAATACGCAGGAGGACCTTGACAATCTTTTTAATGCGATCAAAGAAATTAAAGGCAGCAGTTCAATGATAATGTAAACCTGCAGTGGTAAAAATTAAAAGGTCATTTCCGGAATTTCGCCCTCTATGATCAGCCGGCCGGCAGTTTTTTGCTTTATTTCTTCCACGCTTACGCCAGGCGCCCGTTCGAGTAATTTAAAGCCGGCTTCTGTTATTTCCAGCACGGCAAGGTCGCTCACAATTTTCTTTACGCAACCCACGCCCGTAAGCGGCAGTGTACAGGCAGGTAAAAGTTTGCTCTCCCCTTTTGGATTGGTATGCATCATCGCTACAATGATGTTTTTTGCGCTGGCCACCAGGTCCATGGCGCCGCCCATGCCTTTCACCATTTTACCCGGAATTTTCCAGTTGGCAATATCCCCTTTTTCGCTCACTTCCATGGCGCCCAGTACGGTGAGGTCTACCTTTCCGGAGCGTATCATACCAAAACTTAATGCACTGTCGAAAAAGGAAGAACCGGGAACAGTTGTAATCGTTTGCTTACCGGCATTTATCAGATCGGCATCTTCCTTTCCTTCTTCGGGAAATGGCCCCATACCCAGTAAACCGTTTTCGCTCTGCAACTGAACATGAATGCCCTGGGGAATATAATTGGCCACCAGCGTGGGAATGCCGATGCCCAGGTTCACATAAAATCCGTCTTGCAATTCCTTTGCAATCCTTTGTGCTATTTGATATTTATCGAGTGGCATAATAATAATTTGATGATGTGATAATGAACCAATGTGATAATGAGCCAATGTGACAATGAAAAAATATGCAGCTATGCAAATACAATTAATTTGATAATGGAATAATCTGATGATGTGATAATGGCATTGTAGATATTGTAAGGTTGTAAAAAAACACGAACACGCACAACTCATAATTCTTCCCTCTTATCAACCTGTTAACCTGTTAACTCAGTCTATTTATCAACTCCCCCTAACCATCAACTGTCAACTATCAACCCTCAACCCATTAACTTGTCAACTTATCAACCGGTCAGCCCGTAACTTTCCTCACGGTTCTTTGTTCAATTCGCTTTTCATAATCAACTCCCTGGAAAATACGGTGTACATAAATACCCGGTGTATGAATATTATTCGGATCAAGTTCGCCGGGCTCCACGAGCTCTTCCACTTCAGCGATGGTGATCTTTCCGCCCATGGCCATGAGTGGATTAAAGTTCCTGGCGGTGTCTTTATAAACCAGGTTGCCCATCGTATCGCCCTTCCAGGCTTTTACAATAGCATAGTTAGCATCAAAGGCAAATTCCAATAAATAATCTTTCCCATTAAAATTCCTTATTTCCTTGCCGGCGGCTACTTCTGTGCCAACGCCAGCCGGAGTGTAAATGGCAGGCATTCCATAACCGGCAGCCATACAACGGGTGGCAAGGGTTCCCTGCGGTATCAGTTCCACTTCCAGTTCGCCACTGAGCATCTGGCTTTCAAACTCGGCATTTTCACCCACATACGAAGAGATCATTTTTTTCACCTGCCGGCCCTTTAATAAAAGCCCAATACCAAAATCATCTACCCCGGCATTATTGGAAATACAGGTGAGGTTTTTGACCCCGCTCTTTACCAGTGCTGCAATGCTGTTTTCGGGAATGCCACATAGCCCAAACCCGCCAAGCATGATCACTTCGCCATCTTTGATGCCTTCAATGGCTGCTGCTGCATTTTTATAGACCTTGTTCATATTTAAGCTTCTTTAAAAAGTTTGATCCTGCGTTTTGGAAGCATGGGTTTGTTTTTTATCCTTTTCTTATCCCTTATGCTGTCTGGCCTGGAGCGCAAACTGTCGACCGGCCTTTTTGTACTGTCTGTTAATTTTCCTGTACTATCGGTAATCTTTCTCAGACTGTCTGCTCTCCTAGTGCTGTCTGCTATCCTGGTTGATCTTAGCTGCTCCAGCCGCTGCTGCCGGGCTGTAATGCTATCGAGCATGGTCCGCATCTCTTTATTGTGAGACGCATAATACTCATAACTCTTATAGAACTGCTCTTTTGATATCTTATGTTTATTAAAAACAGCCAGCTGAAGTTTTGCATTTTCGGCAACGGTATTTTTGGAAGAATCTTTTGCGATAAATTCTGAAGCATACACATCTGCCCGGATATAATCCCATAATACCTGTTGCATTTTTTCGGGTGCCAATACATCATCCGGCCGGTTGGGCGAACAGGCCGCAAAAAGGGTACAGCAAAAAATGAAAAGATATTTCGTCATTTCAATCCTTCCCTGTATTTAGCGGCATTGGTGATATCGAGTTTGGGCAAAATTTCCAGCGCTGTCGCTTTATCCTGCGGCATGGCTTTTTTAAACATGTTGATGAGTTCCTCCGATTTGCCCTGGAAAAAAAACTGGTTGATCATAGTGTTTGGATTATCGGTATTAAAGCTGTTCATCTGCTGCAATACATTGATCATGGCGGTACGTGCAGCATTGGCATCATCGTACATCTTATCGAGTGCCTGCCGGTAATATCCATAATACACATCGTGCATAACGCTGTACCGGCTGTTGATCATATTTTCCACCAGCCAGTAGCGGTTTCTCACCCCATCAAAAGCCTTCCAGCCGCTGATGCCCCTTCCATCGGGTGCATTATTGACCACGTTCTGGGCTTTCTGAAAATAGGTATCGCCTCCATGGGATGAAAAAGAAGCATAATCAAAGGCCAGTACCATGTAGGCATAATAGGCAAACACCGCTGTTAGGTTAGATACCTGTTCATCGGGACCGGTCACCCTGTTATCGTTAAACTCCAACTGCTGGAATTCCACGTATTTGAATTTTATTTTGTCGTCTTTATAGTTAATGAGCGGCGATAGATAATTGCTGTTAAACACGGGCCTGGCGGCCTGTATGGCAAGTGAGGCATCGTACACATTCTGATCGCTGGTAGGTTCTACCGTAAGCAGAAAATTGCATTGTATCCTCTCATTGGGCGCAAACACATCGGATGTCCATTTGCGGTTGTTGAGAAAATTGGTGAGCGCTGTCTGCAGCGTGGTAAAGGTATTCCGGTTTACGTTGGGACCTATCTGGTTGGCCAATACAGTAACCCTTGCATTTAGTTCCTGCGCAAAGGAAACCGTACCGGATGAAAGGATGAAGATAATTGCAAAAAATGTTTTACGCATGGCAGCTTTTAATGATGATATCAACAATATCGGCGGCAACTTCTTTTTTTGATTTTGTTTCAAATGCAAACTCATTGCCCGCTTTATCAAAAATAGTTATTTTATTGCTGTCATGTCCAAAACCCGCTCCCTTATCGTTCAGTGAGTTCATGATGATGATGTCTGCGTTTTTAGAACGGAGCTTGCCCAGGGCATGTTCTTTTTCGTTGTTTGTTTCAAGCGCAAATCCTGCCAGGAACTGACCCGGTTTCTTTAATTGACCAAGTTTCCTGAGAATATCGGGTGTTTTTTTTAATTCCAGGGTGAGCGCATCCTCTTTTTTCTTTATTTTCTCTGCAGCCACCTGCACCGGCGTATAATCTGCCACCGCTGCCGACATGATGGCAATATCAGTATCATTAAAGCGCTCCAGGCAGGTATCATACATTTCCTGTGCAGCCTTTACCCGCAGCAATTCTATTCCTGCAGGCACGGCCTCAGTGCTGGGGCCCAGTATCAGGGTTACCGCTGCACCGCGTTCCTTACAGGCTTCGGCTATAGCTATTCCCATTTTGCCCGTAGAATGGTTTCCAATAAAACGGACCGGGTCAAAAGCTTCATAAGTTGGCCCTGCTGTAATAAGTATTTTTTTGCCACTCAAAGCCCCGGCCCTGCTAAAGTTTTTTTTTACCCAATCCACAATTTCTTCCGGTTCTGCCATCCTGCCTTCGCCAAAAAGACCACTTGCCAGTTCCCCGCTGTTTACAGGGATCAATTCGTTTTGGTATGACTGTACTTTTTTGAGATTCTCTTTTGTAGCGGCATGCTTCCACATATCTTCATCCATGGCGGGCGCTAATGCCACTTTGCAGGTGGCAGAAAGATAAACGGCCATTAAAAGATTGTCGCAAATACCATTGGCCATTTTTGCAAGGGTATTGCAGCTGAGCGGCGCTACCAGCATGAGGTCGGCCCAGCGGCCCAGCATTACATGATTTGCCCAGGAAGCATCATTGCTTATTTGGGTAAGCACTTCATTTTTGCTCAGCGTACTTAACGTAAGCGGGGTAATGAATTCGGTTGCGGCCGGCGTCATGATCACTTTCACTTCTGCGCCTTCTTTAATAAGCAGCCTCAGCAATACGGCGGCCTTGTAAGCTGCAATACTGCCCGTAATGCCCAATAATATTTTTTTGCCTTTTAGCATATAAGAAACGGCGGATTGAACCCGCCGTTAAAATTATATATTCTGATTGAAAAGATCATGCTAAATCCCTTTCTTAACTGAAAAGGTCTTCCTCGTTTTTCCGGAAATACACTTTATCTTCCAAAAACTCGGCAGTAGCCAGTAATGCCGGGTTGGGCATCCGCTCATACGCTTTGGAAATTTCGATCTGCTCCTTATTTTCGTGTATTTCCTCAAGGCTGTCGGTATGGCTGGCAAATTCTTCCAGCTTGTTGTGCAATTCTTCCTTGATGGTGATATTGATCTGGTTTGCACGCTTGGCAATAATGGCAATAGACTCGTAAACGTTCCCGGTCTTATCCTTGAGATCGCTTAACTTTTTAGGCTCCACCACACTGCTGGTACTAGCGCTTAGTTGCCGACGTAGTTTGCTCATTTTGTATTTCTTTTATATGATTTTTACTTAAGTTGCTGAATTCTTCTGCCTGCTTCAACAGGCTGCTTTCGGGGAAACGGTCCATAAAATCCTCATACTCCTCCGTTACTTTTTCGTACCGTTCCTCCTGCTTTTCCGCAATACTAAGCTTAGCGTAACGGTAATAAGACTTTACCACCATCAGCTTGTACTCATCGGCTGTTACAGACTCAGGATAATTGTTCAGCAGGTTTGTATAAGCCACCGCTGAAGCCTTAAACTGGCCCAGGTTATAATATAACAATGCCGTACGGTATTCCTTTTCTTCCAGCTTCTGCCTGCACTTATCAATGATATCAGTGGCGTCTTTAACCCTTGGTGAACCCGGATGCTGGTTAATATAGGTCTGCATCATATTCATGGCCTTAACCGTATTTACCTGCTCCAGCTCGATCTTGGGGCTCTGCTTGTAAAAGGAATAGGCCCGCATATAGTCCACTTCTTCTGCCCTGCTGCTATTTGGAAAAACCTCCAGGTACCCTTTAAACAGGTTTTCGGCATCCATATACAGTTTCTGGTAATAAAAACAGTAAGCGTATTTATAATAAATATCTTCAAACTTTTGGGTGCCCTTATAAGCCGGGAATAGTTCTTCGTATAACTGCTGGGCGAATTTGTATTTCTTTTTGGCGTAATACTCATCGGCCATCTTCAGCTTATACTCTATATCCTTGCTTTTCTGTACTTTACTGAATTTGCTGCAGGCCGAAAGCAACAACATTAACGATACCAGCCCAGCCAATACTATTTTCAATTTCATAAAGAAGTGCAAAATTAACAGATTTTGGCCAAAAATCCACTATTAATTGCTGGAACCCAAAATATAAGCGTTAAGGATTGCATAAAATGCTGGTTGGGGGAAGGTTGAGGGTTGATGGTTAGGGTGAGTTAATAAGTTGACAAGTTAACAAGGGAGGTTGATGGTTGATGGTTAGGGGGAGTTAAAAAGTTGACAGGTTAACAGGGTTGGCAGGTGTAAAAGAGAAGACCCTCCCGGTTAGGAGGGCCTTCATTGAGCAAAAAGTGGAATTAAAACTTATATTAGTTTGACTTAACGTCAACTGTATTTTTATCGCCACCACCAATTTCGCAATTGGTAGAGATCCTGTCGGCGCTGATACCTTCTTTTTCCACCAGGTACATCTTAGCTGCATCTAACCTTTTTTGGCATTGTGCCTGGGAAGCTTTAGAAGCTTCAGGATAGCCATTGATGGCTGATATTACAGTTTGGATTGGCCTTCATCTTAGCAGCTACACTGGCAAGCATTGCTTTTGCATCGCTGCTTAATGCAGATCCGCGGAAGTTAAGGCTTGGGTAGTCTGTTGGGCAAGCAACAGCAGCTGCTGCAGCATTTTTGCAGCATTCTGGTTCTGGGCATTTACCCACACCATCCGCATCAACAGGCTGGCACTCTGTAGGCGTGATCAACTGCTTGTCTTTACAATCTGGTACACCATCGCCATCTGTATCTTTAGTAACACCGTGTGTGTCAACAGGGCAATCTGCCGGAGTGTTTGGTTCGCGGTCCAGTTGATCAACAACACCATCGCCATCAGCATCGTCAAACACTGGTTTTGGCAACTTCATGTGCTTGGGATTGTTGAGTTCACTGTAAGCATAGTTCAATGGATTTAACCAATAAAGTGGTTCAACTGATTTGGCACCCAGGTTAAAATTAAGGCCCAAAGAAAGATAGTTGTAAGAATCAAAATCACGTGTAAGTGCAGGCATCGCCCCATGCGTGCTCCTGCCACCTTTGACCATCGAGCAGATCATCCTTAACGAATGTATGACGGTCTTCCAGAGCGAGGTTGATGCGTTTGCCTAATTTATAAGCAACACCCACCAGGATCGTACCAGAAGGCTTTAACGTACCATTTCCAAATACCTGGCGGCGCTTGCCCTGGCTTTCGGCATCTGTTTCGTAGGTATCATCCATGAACCCTTTCAGGTCGCTGATGATCTTCTTCCTGTCTTTGTAGCTGCCATAATTGTATTGAGCTGCCAGTGCATTGAACCAGGCTGCATAGTTGTTTCCGCTTGCATCTAGGGCGTTCACCTTTGTTTCATAAATGGTAGCTCCTATACCACCACCAGCATATATCTGCAAGGCCGGTTTTGTTTTTATGAAAACGGATATTGTTCAGGCTCACGATACCCTGAAGGCCCAGATCCTGTACCTTGGTTTTATAATTATAAAACACCAAATCTGCGCTGGAGGCATCAGTGTTACCTGCACCATCATTAACAGTACCATCGGGAGCTACTGTAAAATACTTTTCCTGTACCGAGATTGGCATTCCAGGCAGGGTTTTTATAATAGTTCATAGCCGCGTTATAGTTCATCCCTTTACCTGTGGTGTTGATATACTGTAAACGCAGAGAGAAAACATAACCTAATGCTTTACTTACATGAACCGCAAAATTAAAGTAAAATTTAGCAGTTACATCACTACTGATGGTGAACATACCTAACGATGCACCCACTTCCCACATGTTGCGTGGTTTGGCTGGATAATCGTAAGCGTTGTTCCAAAATTCCTTCTGCTGCGGCAGGTCTTTAGAACGCACTACAGTAGAGTCATATATGCTATAACCACTGCTGTTTTGAGCAAATGCAGCTGTTCCCATAAGCGCAAATGCCAATAATAATAATTTGTACTTTTTGCTTAACATAACTTAATGATTGATAGATTTCTAATTATACGAGTTGATTAATTTGCAAATTTATGGGGTTGAGACTCAAATTACCAAATTTTTTTAGCAATTATTTATATTCTTCCATTTTGCCAGCGCCAATATTTTACAGTATTAACGTGATCAATTTCAGGAGCTAAAAACGCTGCTTAAGGGGCTGAAAAATTTGCTTGAAAGCGTGAAAATTATTTATGGTAATGCCTTCTACTGCACTATATTGCCGCTTTTTACAAATGAATTTTGTAACTGATATTATAGGCCCGGAATTAAAGTACTTTTGAAAACAAATTCTCCGATGCTGTAAAAAGTGATGTTTCCCTGCTGGATACCATCATGAAATACATCATTAAGCGTAAAGGAAAGCAACTGAGGCCCATGTTTGTATTTCTGAGCGCCAAACTTCATGCTCCTGTCAATGAAAGCACTTACCGTGCGGCCGCTCTGGTGGAAATGCTCCATACAGCCACCCTGGTACACGATGATGTGGTGGATGAATCTTATGAAAGAAGGGGTTTTTTCTCTATTAATGCACTCTGGAAAAACAAAATAGCCGTGCTGGTGGGCGATTACCTGCTTTCCAAAGGGCTCCTGCTATCCACCTCCAACGATGATTTTATGCAGCTTCATATCCTTTCGGATGCCGTGCGGCAAATGAGTGAGGGGGAACTGCTGCAGATCGAAAAATCCAGAAAACTCAACCTCGATGAGTCGGTTTATTTTGAGATCATTAAAAGCAAAACGGCCTCCCTCCTTTCTTCGGCCTGTGCGGCAGGTGCCTGGAGCACCACGCAAGACAAGGCCATTGTGGAGCAAATGAAGCTGTTTGGCAGAAAACTGGCATCGCCTTCCAGGTAAAAGATGATCTTTTTGACTATGGAACAGATGATGTGGGCAAGCCAACCGGCAACGATATAAAAGAAAAAAAACTCACTTTGCCGTTGATTTACACGCTTAATAATTGCCCTGCGAACACAAAAAAGGAATTAATTTACATCATCAAGAATGAAAATAAAAAAAACGCTTCGGTAAAAAAAGTGATCGAAACGGTAAAGCAGGCGGGCGGCATCCAGTATGCCACCGAAAAAATGCTCCAATACCGCGATGAAGCACTTGATATCCTGTACCAGTTTCCCGAAAGCCCTGTAAGAAAAGCGCTGGAAGAACTGGTTAGGTTTACCACCGACAGAAAATATTAGCATTGGAAAAAAGATGGACCATACTTCCTTATGATGAATCAAAGGCCGGGGAATTAAAAACAGCGCTTAACATTAATACCGCCCTTTGCCGCATACTTACCCAACGGGGCATTGAAACGTACCAGCAGGCTAAGGATTATTTCAGGCCGCAACTGAACATGCTGCACAGTCCCTGGCTGATGAAAGATATGGACAAAGCCGTAAGCCGCATTGAAACTGCTTTCCAAAAAAAAGAAAAAATACTGGTCTTTGGCGACTACGATGTGGATGGCACCACGGCGGTAGCATGCATGTACAGTTTTTTACGGAATATTTATGCCGAACAATTGCTCGATTTTTATATTCCGCACCGGTACAGGGAAGGTTACGGTGTAAGCAAGGCCGGGATTGATTTTGCTGCCAGCAATGGCTTTGGGCTTATCATCTGCCTCGATTGCGGCATTAAATCGGTGGAACTAATAGCCTATGCTTCCTCGCTTGGTATCGATTTTATTGTTTGCGACCATCACCTGCCCGATCAGGTTTTACCAAAAGCGGCCGCCATACTCAACCCAAAACAAGCCGATTGCGGCTATCCGTACAAAGAACTCTGCGGATGCGGGGTGGGTTTTAAGCTGATGACCGCACTCACCGAAAAACTGGGATTAAAAGAACATGATTTAATGCTGCACCTTGACCTGCTGGCCACGGCCATTGCCGCAGATATTGTGCCCATGACCGGCGAAAACCGGGTGCTGGCCTGGTTCGGGCTTCAAAAAATAAATACGGATCCCCAGCCCGGCATCAAATCTCTGATTATCCTGGGCGCCATTAAAAAAGCGCTTACGATCAGCAACGTGGTTTTTGTGATTGCCCCAAGGGTGAACGCCGCCGGTCGCATGGACGATGCCCGGAAAGCGGTACAAATGTTTATTGAAAAAGATCCTGCCAGGGCATTTGAATATGCCGAAATGCTGCATACCGACAACAGTGAAAGAAAGGAGGCCGACAGCAGTATTACCGAACAGGCCCTGGCCGTACTTAACCAATACGATGATATTGCCAACCGTAAAACTTCAGTTGTGTACAGGGAAGACTGGCACAAAGGCGTGGTGGGAATTGTAGCCAGCCGGCTGATTGAACATTACCACCGCCCCACGATCGTGCTCACCAAAAACGGCGATTACCTTACCGGCAGCGCCAGGAGTGTAAGCGGTTTTAATTTATATGACGCCATCTACGAATGCCGGGAATACCTGGTGGCATATGGCGGGCATTTTGCTGCAGCCGGACTAAGCCTGCTGCCTGAAAACATAGAAGCATTCAGTAAAAAATTTGAAGCCGTGGTGGCAGCCAGCATTGATGAAAAATTACTGGTGCCGGAGATCCTCATTGATGCCGAAATTCCCTTTACAGATATTACACCCAATTTTTATGGCATCCTTTGCCAGATGGAACCTTTCGGCCCCGGCAATATGCGCCCGGTTTTTATAGCGAGGCAGGTGGAAGACAGCGGGTACAGCCGTATTGTAAAGGAAGAGCATATCCGTTTTACATTAAAGCAAAACAATGTGGTAATGAACGGCATTGGCTTTAACATGGCGCATAAATTTCATTTACTGCAAATGAAAAACCCGGTTGACATTGCCTTTACCATTGATGAAAATGAATGGAACGGAATAAAAAGCCTGCAAATGAAAGTGATCGATATGAGGCTGAGTGAATGATGAAAAATAGCTGCCAAAAATGTGCTTTACCCAGCAATAGTTCTTCGGAAGTAACCGCTTCAGTAATTCTACTCCCAGGATCGAAAGATCAAATATTTTTCAATGTTTATTCCCATGCCGAATTTTTTTATGAATGTGTTGTGCTTTAAAAAACAATAGGTTTTCAATAAGGAGTTCTTTGCAGATCTTGGCGTTATTCTTTGCGCAACTTAGCGATCCATATCGGTGTCGCTAAGAACCGCCAAGACATTTCGCAAAGTACGCTAAGTGGCGCAACTAACTAAAGCTAATCCATAGCAGAACAGGTTTATAAAAATTAAATCGGGTAATAAAATATTTGTTTAGTAAGGCAGGTATATAAATTCTCAATAGAAGCTCCCAATAACAGCTATTTTTGTCTATGCGTTTTTTAAAATATTTTTTTTACATCGCTTTTAACTGGAACCCCCGCATTGCGCTGCATATGATATGGCATGAAATACGGGGCGAAAAAAAATATGCCCTCAACAGCACGGGCGCCGATGAACTGCAGGTGCTGGAGGAAAGCGGGATTGATATTGACCATGCTACCATTTACATGCCCGCCCCTTACGACCTGCTGGAAGAAGTGTTTGAAAAAATCAGTATCGGTACTTTTAAGCATATGATCGATATCGGCAGCGGAAAAGGCAGGGCCATGTGCGTGGCCGCTGCATATGGAGCCAAAAAAATAACAGGCATTGATTTTTCAAAGGAACTATGCAAGGCTGCAACAAAAAACCTGGAATTGTACCGGCAAAGATTTCCAGACCTGGTCTGCCAGGTACTCAACAACGATGCTTTTTATTATGATATTCCGCCTGATGCCGACTGCATTTTCATGTTCAACCCATTTGATGAAGTGATCATGAGCGGGGTGATAGAAAATATAATAATAAGCCTGGAGCAAAACCCCCGGTCAATGACCGTCATTTATTTTAACCCGCTGGAAAAGCAGTTGTTTACTGCAGCAGGATTCAGGGAAACAATTCACGTTAAACGATTGAAATACCTGGAGTATGTGGTATTGAAAATGTAATTAAATAACGTGTTGTGCTTTAAGATCTTTTAAAGTTTCTTGAAATTCTTTTAAAAAATTCCTTGTACCTTTTTGCTTGCCCCCCGACACTCTGTCGGGGCAGGCAAAAAAGGTACCCAAAAAAGGCACCCGAAATCCCTGCCTGCATGATGCAGTCTGGCAGGGATATACAACCCGATTTCGGGAAGGAGCTATGCTCATCTTCAGTTCTTCGGTAGCATCGACATCAGGAATTCTACTCTTAGGATCGAAGTTTTAAATATTTTTCAAGAATGTACTTATTGCCATCATAGTTTTAATAGCACAACAGGTTAATTAAATAAATAAAAGAAAGCTGCGGTGGGTTTTATACAAGAAACAACTGGAGCGCAAAAAACACATTACAAAAAGCAACGCAGGCAGCCATGCTGCCTGTTGCAGGAAAACATTTTGTAAAGAGTGGCCTTATTGCTCCATCAACTCCACGCTCCTGTTTATAAAATCTGTGAGGCTCTTACCGGTAAGCAAACCCTGTGAAAGCAGGGCCAGGTCGGCAAGGTTCTTTACCCGCTTTTCCTGTTTGCCGGCGTCTGCTTCCGACAATATGTTTTTAAAAATGGGGTGATTGCCATTTACGGTAAGGTTCACTTCATCGGGCATTTGTGCGTAAAATGCAGCCATGCCACCACCAATGGCAGCCATATCCTTCATCCTGCGCATTTGCTCGGGCCGGGTGGCAGTTACGGGAGGTGCTTCGGCACTCAGGCCTTTTACCTCCACATGTATGTGCATGCTTTCCTGTGGCTGTTCAAAGAGCTTTTTCAGTTTTTCCGTATCGTCTTTGCCCAGTACACTTTCTGCTCCTTCGGCTTTATCAATGAGGTTATCGGCAATATCCGCATCCACTCGGGTGAAGATGGTATCGCTCCATTTCATTTCCATATTGTTGATGAAGGCCGCATCCACCAGGGTTTCCATTTTAACCACCAGGTACCCTTTTGCCGCTGCCTGGCGGATATAAGCATCCTGCTGAACCGGGTTGGTGCAGTAGAGAATCACCTGCTTCCCCTCTTTATTTTTCTGCAATGACTCTGTAAGTTTTTTGTACTCGTCCATGGTATGAAATTTTCCTGTGCTGTCTTCCATCACAAAGAACTTATTGGCTTTTTCCAGGAACTTATCATCGGTCATCATACCATATTTTACAAAAAGCCCGAGGCTCTCCCATTTTTCTTCAAAAGAGGCCCGTTCGCTGTTAAAGATCTCTTCCAGTTTATCGGCCACTTTTTTAGTGATATGTGCATTGATCTTTTTTACATTGGGATCGCCCTGCAGGTAACTGCGGCTTACATTGAGCGGAATATCGGGACTGTCGATAACGCCGTGGAGCAGCATCAGGAATTCCGGCACAATATCCTTTACTTCATCAGTCACAAAAACCTGGTTGCTGTACAATTGTATCTTATCCTTCTGTATCTCGTAGCTCTGTTTTATTTTAGGGAAGAAAAGGATCCCCGTAAGATTGAAGGGATAATCCACATTCAGGTGAATCCAGAACAAGGGTGTTTCGCCAAACAGGTAGAGTTCTTTATAAAAATTTTCGTAATCTTCCTTTTTTAGTTCAGCCGGTTTTTTTATCCAGGCGGGTGATGTGTTGTTGACCTGTTTATCTTCAAAATATACAGGCACGGGCAGGAACTTACAGAATTTTTCGATCGTTTGCTGTACTTTATAAGCATCTAAAAACTCCTTACTCTCCCCGTTGAGATGCAGTACAATGGAAGTGCCTCTTTCGGCTTTTTCGGTTTCTTCAATAATATACTCGGGGCTTCCATCGCATTCCCAGCGTACCGCAGGAGCATCCTTAAAACTTTTGGTAAATACTTCCACCTTATCGCTTACCATGAAGGCACTGTAAAAGCCCAGGCCAAAATGCCCGATGATATTGGCTTCGTTTTGTCCTTTGTATTTTTCTAAAAACTCCTCGGCACTGCTGAAAGCCACCTGGTTCAGGTATTTGTCCACTTCTTCGGCGGTCATACCAATCCCTTTGTCGGCAATGGTGAGCGTACCTTTGTCTTTGTCTATTTGTACATCTATTCTTAATTCGCCCAGTTCGCCTTTGGCTTCACCGATGGAAGAAAGTGTTTTGAGTTTTTGTGTGGCATCCACCGCATTGCTTAAAAGTTCTCTGATGAAGATATCGTGTTCACTGTAAAGAAATTTTTTAATAATGGGGAAAATGTTCTCCGTCTGTACCCTTATATTTCCTTTTTGCATGGTATGATAAATGTTTTATATGCCTTTTCAAATAAGATGCCATTGGCAAGATAAGGCGGAAGTTCTGACAAGATGACCAGCTATTGAAATAAGCTCAAAAATTTTCAGAATATATGGCAAATTTTATCTATTTTTGCAGCCATACGTTAACCATGAGAAAAATAATCCTGCTGGCCCTCGCCGGCCTTTTTTTTATTGATAGTTGGGCACAAAGCCCGGTAAATATGGCGGCACAGCCAGGGCTGACCTACACAGAAAATTTTACAGATATTGCCAACTGGACCGACAATTTTGCATCCGGCATTGGTGCCAGCCGTTTTGGCTCCGTGGCTATCGGTGGCAGCACAAGCATCCCTTCTCCAACTAGGATCACCGTTTCTTCTGCCCTATTCCAGGGCACCGAGTTTTTTTCTGGTGTACAGAAAGGAAGTATTCAACTGCTGCCTACACAGTCGATCGTTTTATTAAGTACCGGAACCACCGATAATACCAGTTCTGTGGCCATTGATTTCTTTATGAATTTTACAGGCGTTAATGCAGGTACCCTGAGTTTTAACTGGGCAAATGTTTTAAACAGCTCTGGAAACAGGACCGGTTCATTAAGAGTTTATTCCAGTACCGACGGGCTTAATTTTACCGAAATTAGCGGCGCTTCCATCTTAAATTTCACCAATAGCGCCAGTGTTTCCGGTACAGTAAGCAATATAAACCTGCCGGCTGCATTTAATAATTCTCCCACCGCAAGGCTGAGGTTTTACTATCATAACGGAACGGGCGGTACCAGCGGTTCCAGGCCAAAGATCAGTATCGATAATTTAACGGTAACTGCCACCACTTCGGGCACCTGCAGCACACCTCCGGCACAACCTACGGCCATTAATTTTCCAGATATCACTTCGGGCAGCATACAGGGAAGTTTTACAGGAGCCATTCCGGCGCCCAACGAATATTTAGTGCTTGTTTCCACCAGCCCCACGCTCACCAACCTGCCGGTAGACGGTGAAGTTTATAATGCAGGCGATAACCTGGGCGATGGCACCGTGGTATCGAGGGGAAGCGGAACCAGTTTTACTGCGGCAGGGCTGGCTTCATCCAGCACTTATTATTTCTTTGTTTTTTCATTGAATTCGGCCTGTGCCAATGGCCCAAAATATTTGACCATTCTTCCATTGACCGGCAGCGCCAGCACCCTTTCGGGCCTGCCCAACTGTACGGCACCTGCCACGCAGCCCACGGGTTTATTTTTTAGCAATAATACCAGCAACTCCATCCAGGGAAGTTTTAATACCACTACAGCATCGCTGTACCTGGTGGTAAGGAGCAGTTCTTTTCCGCTTAGCGCCAGTCCTGCAAACGGCAGCACCTATCAAACCGGCGATGTATTTGGAAATGCCACCGTTATTCAATCAGCAGCAGCCAATAATTTTACTGCCACCGGCTTAACGGCAAACAGCCTCTATTACTTTTTTGTGTTTGCTGCCAATAACAGCAATTGCAGTAACGGCCCCGCCTACAATTTGATCAATCCGCTCAATGCCAGTTCCAGTACGCTCCCGCTGGCAGCCTGCAGCACGCCGCTGGCACAGCCTACAGGGCTTGACCTGACCACGGCCAATACCAGCATTACCGGCGTATTTACCCCAAGCCTTTCGGCCGATCATTATCTTACCATCCGCAGCACATCACCCACACTGAGTGCTTTGCCGGTTAACAATACAGATTATGCGGTGGGTGCAGCCATTGGAAACGGCATTGTAATAGCCAATGATCCGCAAAGCAGTTTCAGTGCAACCGGTCTTACCCCCAATACGCTTTATTATTTTTTTGTGTTTGCCTCGCAAAGGAATTGCAGCGGCGGAACAAAATATCTTACAGTAAACCCACTGACGGCAAATGCCAGCACCAACAATGTACCGGTAAACAATTATTATTTTGGTACACTTCACTCCCATTCCGATTTTTCGGACGGCAACCAGGATAATCCCGGTTATACACCCGCACAGGATTATAATTATGCCCTCACAGCACTGTGTATGGATTTTTTAGGCATATCGGATCACAACCATTATTCTTCGCCTAATAACCCGGGCATGCTGCTGGCAAATTATCATGCAGGGCTTACCCAGACCGACAATTTTAACAGCACACATCCCAACTTCCTGGCCATGTACGGAATGGAATGGGGCGTTATTTCGGGAGGCGGCCACGTAGTGGTACATGGAAACGGGCTCAACAGCCTGTTTGGCTGGGAAAGCAATGTGGGCGGCACAGCAGGACAGAACTATGATGTGTTTGTGGCCAAAAATGATTACAGTTCCCTTTTCAGCACCATCAACTTTTTTTCGGGCAACAATACATTTGGTTCGCTGGCACATCCGAACCTGGGCGATTTTGGCAACCTTGCCAACACGGCCTACAACAGCGCAGCCGATGATGCCATCAGCGCTACAACGGTAGAAAGCGGCCCGGCCACTTCTACCAATACAACCTACAGCAATCCCGGTTCATCGATGAGTTACCTGTGGTATTATCAAACATTATTGTCGAAAGGATACCATTTGGGCCCTACCATTGACCACGACAACCATAACACCACTTTTGGCAAAACAACTTTTTCCCGCACAGCGGTAGTTTCGCCTTCGATTACAAAAGCAGCTATGTATAGTGCGCTTCGCAATATGAATTTTTATGCCACACAGGATTGTGATACAAAGGTTGATTTTACGATCAACACCCGTATCATGGGCAGCATTTTTACCGACCGCAATGGACCAGTGATCGCCGTTAACCTTACCGATCCTACAAACAGCCTCAGCGGCGCCATCATCCGCATTATGTATGGTGTGCCGGGTAGCGGCGTGCTGGCGGTGAAGATCGATTCTGCCATTGGCGCAGCATTGAGTTTTACCCATACGGCATTGCAGAATTTTACTACTGGTTATTATTATGCCGATATCAATATTGGTTCGAAGCGCATCGTCACATCACCCATCTGGTACACAAGGGTGGATGGAACGGTAGCAGTAAGATTCGGCGATTTTTCTGTACAAAAAATCACGGCAGGCGCCTACTTAAGCTGGCGTACCGCACAGGAAATAAACAGCCGTTATTTTTCTGTGGAGCGGTCGGCCGACGGCGTGCATTGGGAGGCCATTGGAACCGTGGCCGCGGCGGGTTACAGTAATAGTTCCCTGCTTTACGGTTTTACAGACAGGGAGCCGCTTGAAGGAAAAAATTTCTACCGCATTAAACAGGTGGATGTAAATAACAGGTTTGAATACAGCCCTGTAAGAAGCATCGAATTTAAAAATGAATTGCAGTTTACGGTATGGCCCAACCCTGCCACAGATTTTACAGAAATAAAACTGGGCAAAAAACCGGTTCGGGTAATGGCAAGCATAATTAATATGAATGGAAAAACCGTTTACCGGCAACCGTTGACGCAACAGAAAAACATGTTGAATATGAAACAACTTGCTGCCGGGGTTTATATGATCAAACTGACCGATGGCGATGAGGTAAGCGTGCAGAAATTGTTGGTGCTGTAAATTTTCTTTTTAAAACTGACGCCCCTTCGGGGCTATAATACTGCCGCCCTTTCAGGGCTATAATACTGGCGCCCTTTCGGGGCTATAAAACTGGCGCCCTTTCAGGGCTATAATACTGGCGCCCTTTCGGGGCTATAAAACTGGCGCCCTTTCAGGGCTATAATACTGGCGCCCCTTTGGGGCTATAAAACTACCGCCCTTTCAGGGCTATAATACTGGCGCCCCTTTGGGGCTATAAAACTGGCGCCCTTTCAGGGCTATAATACTGGCGCCCCTTTGGGGCTTGAGAAGGATTATTCTCCAGTAATATTTTTAAGAACCTCGTTTATGGAAGGCCTGCAAAACAGCATGCCTTCTTCTTTTTTGAACCAGGTTTGCTGGCGCTTGGCATAATTGCGGGTATGCTGTTTGATGAGCTCCACTGCTTTTGTTAAAGAAATTTCGTTTTCAAAATACCGGAAGAGTTCGCTGTACCCTACGGTTTGCAATGCATTGAGATGTTTATACGGCCACAAGGCCCTTGCCTCCTGCTCCAGCCCTTCTTGCATCATTTGATCTACCCGCCGGTCAATGCGTTCATACAATTCTTGCCGCGGCAGTTCGAGGCATATTTTTATGATATGGAAAGGACGCTGCTTTTTTTGCTTCGATTGAAAATCTATGATGGACTTGCCGGTAGCTAATTTCACTTCAAGCGCACGCATCATGCGCTGAGGGTTCTGCATTTCACCTTTTTGGGAAAAAATTTCATCCTGTAAGATTAATTCGGATCTTAACCAATCTATGCCTTTTGAGTTGTACTGTGCCAGGATATGCTCCCTTATCTTTTCATCTACAGGGGGAATTTGATCGAGTCCCTGGCAAAAAGCCCGGATGTACAGGCCGGTGCCACCCACCATGACGGCCATTTTATTTTTCTGAAATATCTGCTCAATGGACCCGAGTGCATAGGTTTCGAAACCGGCCGCAGAAATATTATCCTGTATGGAATGTGAATTGATAAAATGATGCGGAACGGCTGCCAGTTCTGCCGCCGTTGGTTTTGCCACGCCAATAGTCATTTCCCGGTAGCACTGCCGGCTGTCGGCCGAAATGATCTCCGTAGAAAAATGCCTGGCCAGTTCTATTGCCAATGCTGTTTTTCCAATGGCCGTGGGGCCGCAAATGATGATGCAGGAGTTCAAGATGAATGGATAATTGAGAATGGATAATGGACAACGGGCCATTGATTTCAGACGACAAGAAACTGGCGGAAACTATAATGAAAAAGGAATGGATGATGGGGGCTATCAAGATATCAACTACCAGTTTTCAACTCCACATTATCAATTCTCCCTTACTAAAATGTTTCTGTTTCTTCGCCGCCTTCATCGGCAAATTCATCGGCTTCTTCTGCTTCTGTCTCTTCACCTTCGGCGCTGAAATTATCTTTCATGGCGTCGGGCTGCAGATCGTATTTTTCTTCCATTTCGGCCAGGCGTTTATCCACCAACCCCTTGGTACCGTATTGAGAGGGCGCCAGTCCTTCGGAACGAACACAGCCGGGATAATCAAGTTTGTTGTTCTCCTCCTTATCCACCTGTATGAGTTCCACCATGAAATGCCAGTTCTTATTGAAATCGTATTCGTAAATGAATTTCTGGTTGGGATCCTTTATTTCTGAACCGATCAGCGTGTCGGCCATGATGAGCGGCTCCACTTTATAGTCCTTATCGTATTTTTCAACGCTTATTTCCCGGCCATAATGCCAGGCATCATTGCTGCGGAAAAAAGTGGCTTTATGCTTGTTGTCGAATTCAAAGCTTTTAAGGATCGCTTCGTGCAGCTGAAGGAAGTTTTGCGTATGCCTGATGACCACATCGCGGTAGATACTTTCATCCTCTTCCCAATATATTCTGAATTTTAGAATTGCCATACTGTAAAGATAGAGAAATAATGGAAAATGGGAAATGGAGAGTTGATATTTGAGCTGTTAGCTTGAGCTTTGAGCTTGAGCCAGAGGAGGTTTGCTACTGTTAAAAAATAGCATTAACAATTATCCATTATTCTTTATCCATTAATCTTTATCCATTGCATCCAATCCCATTTCCCCTGCTATTTTAAGCATATAGGCATGGGCGGCGGCATAATCGTTGCCAATATGACCATCGAGGATGGCGTTGCGGATGGCATCTTTAATGATACCCACCGGTTTGGAAGGCGGCAGTTTAAAGGTTTGCATGATAAGCTCACCACTGATGGGCGGCTGCCAGTTGCGGATGCTGTCTTTTTCCTCCACTTCGGCACAACGACGCCGAACCAGCTCAAAATTTTCGTGGTAGCGCTTTACTTTTTGTTTGTTTTTACTGGTGATATCAGCCTCGCAGAGCAGCATGAGTGCATCAAAATCATCGCCGGCATCATATAAAAGCCTCCTGATGGCAGAATCGGTAATTTCTTCCTTGCTTAAACTGATGGGACGGAGATGCAATTCCACCAGCCTTTTTACAAAACGCATTTTTTCGTTTTGCGGCAGTTTCAGTTGCGCAAAGATCTTTGGCACCATGCGGCCGCCCAACACTTCGTGACCATGAAAAGTAAATCCATGTCCTTCTTCAAAGCGTTTAGTGGCGGGTTTGGCAATATCGTGCAATACCGCCGCCCAGCGCAGCCAGAGATCGTTGGTGGTTTGGGCAATATTATCCACTACCTGCAGGGTATGATAAAAATTATCCTTATGCCCCATTCCATCAATGTTTTCGGCACCGGCCAGGGCTACCATCTGCGGAAAAATAAGCTGCAGCAAACCGCTTTTATACAAAAGATCGAACCCAATGGAAGGTTTGGGGCTGAGCAGGATCTTATTGAGTTCATCGGCAATCCGTTCGCCGCTGATGATCTTTATCCTGTCTTTATTTTCTTTGATGGCTTCAAAAGTTTCGGGCTTTATGTTAAACTGCAGTTGCGTGGCAAAACGAATAGCACGCATCATGCGCAGAGGATCATCGCTGAACGTTTTTTCGGGCTCCATGGGCGTGCAGATGATCTTTTTTTCCAGGTGCTTCAGGCCATCAAAAGGATCGATCAGGCTGCCAAAATCGGCTTCGTTTAGGCTGATGGCCATGGCGTTGATGGTAAAATCGCGGCGGTGCTGGTCATCTTCAAGTGTGCCGTTTTCCACAGCAGGATTACGGCTGTTGGCCTGGTAGCTTTCCTTACGGGCGCCTACAAATTCTATTTCCAGGCCCTCAGCCCAAGCTCCCGATAAATCGGGACTGGCACTCTGCGGAGGAGAGGGAACTGGAGTATTATTATTTAATAACCATTGGTTTTCGGTACCAGGGAATTTTAGTTGCGCCGTACCATAATTCTTAAAAAAACTAACATAGGGAACCGGGTCAAACATAGAAGCCACCCGCTTAGCCAGGGCAATACCATCGCCCACACATACAATGTCCATATCCTTGCTGGGACGGCCCAAAATCTTATCCCGCACAAAGCCACCCACCACATAGGCCGGAACCTGCAGTTCCTTGGCCGCAAGGGCAATTTTTTCGAATATAAAAAGTTCCTTATCTGTGCAGGAAATGTACATGGGGCAAAAATAGTTGAAAGTTTTTAGGGTTTGAGGGTTTAAGGGTTGAAGGGTTGAAGGGTTTAAGGGTTTAAGGGTTGAAGGGTTTAAGGGTTGAAGGGTTTAAGGGTTTGAAGGGTTTAAGGGTTTGAAGGGTTTGAGGGTTTGAGGGTTCGAGGGGGTTTGAGGGGTTCAAGAGGTTCAAGAGGTTCAAGAAGTTCAATAAGTTGAAGAGCTGCTAACCTTGAACGTTGAACTTTTAAACTTTGAACTTTTAAACTTTGAACTTTTGAACCTTGAACTTTTGAACCTTGAACTTTTAAACGTTGAACCTTGAACTTTAAACTTTAAACTTTAAACTTTGAACTCTTAAACCTTTTATGGCATCAATATTGACCCCTATACATTCCATTATAATTTACGACTGGCAAGGATTATCTTTGCCATTTTGGCTAACGAAACGAAACTATGGACAAAAAACTATTTTTACAGGGCACCGAAGATGAAATGGAGTTTATGCCCATTATCCCCCTGAATGAAGACGGCGACGGAAATGCAGATGAACAGGAGATTCCAACTGAACTTCCCCTATTACCTTTAAGAAATACCGTACTCTTCCCCGGCGTGGTAATACCCATCACCGTAGGCAGAGATAAGAGTATTAAGGCGGTAAGCGATGCGTATAAGGCTGACAAATTGATAGGCGTGGTGGCGCAAAAAGACAGTAATATTGAAGAACCCACCGTAAGCGACCTGGAAAATATTGGCACCGTGGCCAAACTGGTAAAACTGATCAAAATGCCCGATGGCGGCACCACCATCATCATCCAGGGCCGAAAAAGGTTCAAAATTGAGGAAGTAACGGTACAGGACCCCTATTTTAAAGCCCGCATCAAACCCCTGGAAGATGAACCTGTTAAAGGTGATGGCGATTTTGACGCTATGATCGGCAGTATTAAAGACCTGGCGGCACAAATCATCAGCCTCTCTCCCAACCTGCCCAGTGAGGCCGGCATCATCCTCAAAAATATTGAGAACCCCTCCTTCCTCATCCATTTTGTGAGCAGTAACCTCAACAGCGACCTGAAGCAAAAACAGCAATTGCTCGAAATAAGCAACCAAAAAGCAAGGGCCGAATTACTGATGAACCTCATGCATACCGAACTGCAGTATGCCGAACTTAAAAACAAGGTTACCAATAAAACCCGTGCCGAGCTCGATAAACAGCAGCGGGAATATTTTCTGCAGCAGCAGATGAAGGCCATTAAAGACGAACTGGGCGGCGAAAACTTTGCCGAACTGAAAGAAATGCAGAAAAAAGCCGAAACCAAAAAATGGACGGCCGCTGCCAAAGACATGTTCAATAAAGGCGTGGAAAAACTGGAGCGCATGCATCCCAGCACGCCCGATTACAGTGTGGTGTACAACCACCTCGACCTGATGCTGGACCTGCCCTGGGCCGAATACACACTGGACCAGTATGATCTTAAAAAAGCGAAAAAAGTGCTTGACCACGATCATTACGGCATGCACAAGATAAAAGAACGGATACTCGAATACCTGGCCGTGCTCAAACTGAAGGGCGATATGAAGAGCCCGATCCTTTGCTTTGTGGGCCCTCCGGGTATTGGCAAAACAAGCCTGGGCAAGAGCATTGCCGCGGCCATTAACCGAAAATATGTACGGGTGAGCCTGGGCGGCCTGCACGATGAAAGCGAAATACGCGGTCACCGTAAAACGTATATTGGCGCCATGCCGGGCCGCATTGTTCAAAGCATCCGCAAAATAAAATCGAGCAACCCGGTGATGATACTCGATGAGATCGATAAAGTGGGAAGCGATCACCGCGGCGACCCATCGAGCGCCCTGCTGGAAGTGCTGGACCCGGAACAGAACAATACTTTTTACGACAATTACCTTGAACTGGAATACGACCTGAGCAAAGTGCTGTTTATAGCCACGGCCAACAGCCTGGCCAATATACAACCGGCGCTGAGAGACCGGCTGGAGATCATAGACCTGAGCGGCTATGCCGTGGAAGAAAAGATACAGATAGCCAAACAGCACCTGCTGCCCAAGCAAAAAGAGATGCACGGACTGAAAGAAAACAGTTTTAAGATGAGCGATACCGTGCTGGAAAAGATCATTTCCGATTATACCAGGGAAAGCGGTGTGCGGGAGCTCGACAGGCAGCTTGCCAGCATTATGCGCTACCAGGCAAAAGAAGTGGTGCTCCGGGGCAAACTAAAAGCTACGGTTACCGCCAATGATGTGGAAAAAATACTGGGCCGGCCCCGCTATAGCAATGAACTGTACAAAACCGCCAATATTGCCGGTGTGGCCGTGGGCCTGGCATGGACCTATGTGGGCGGCGATATACTTTTTATAGAAACGCAGCTCAGCGAAGGCAAGGGAGAACTGAAACTGACCGGCAACCTGGGTAATGTAATGAAAGAAAGCGCCAGCACGGCTTTTACCTGGCTGGAAGCAAATAATAAGAAGCTGGGTTTATCCATAGAATCTTTCACTAAGAAAGATGCCCATATACATGTACCGGAAGGCGCCACGCCAAAAGACGGTCCCAGTGCAGGCATTACCATGATGACGGCGCTTGCCAGTGCCTTTACCGGCAGAAAAGTAAAACCCTTTTTAGCCATGACGGGCGAGATAACCCTGCGTGGGCAGGTATTGCCGGTGGGCGGCATTAAAGAAAAAGTGCTGGCGGCAAAGCGCAGCGGCATTAAGGAAATTGTAATGTGCTGGCAAAACGAAAAAGATGTAAGCGAAATAAACCCGCAGTTCATAAAAGGAATAAAATTCCATTATGTAAAAACCATGCAGCAGGTGCTCGACATTGCTTTAACATAATTTTTATTGTTTTTAGCAACCCGCTAACATAAAATGTACGTTATTACATTACCAGCAGTTTCCATGTTGGTTGTTTTAAGGGTTAAAAGAAAAATCCCTCTGTATTTACGGAGGGATTTTTTTTGTACTAGAAACTAAGCTCTGCCGCATAGCTTTAACTTGTAACGCAAAGTTCCGCAAAGATTAAGCAAAGATTCGCTAAATAATCTCTGTGTAACTCTGCGCTTCTCTGCGTATCTCTGCGGCATAGCTCTTAATATTGCCCTTCAAAGAAATCTCTGTGTACCTCTGTGCTCCCCTGCGTACCTCTGCGGCATAGCTCTTTATATTGCCCTTTGATGCCCTTTACTGCACCGAAAAATTAGATGAGTAAAATGTATTGAATGAAGAAATTCATTAATTTCAGTTGCCAATTAGTTCTGGCCTGCTGTGACCGAGGAGCGGCGAAGCCGTAAATTTTATAGGCACCGGATAAACATATTATAAAATTTCATAAAAACATTGGTGCTGGTTATTATTTAAATTGCGTAAGATTAAAATATTTGGTTGGAGGGGTTGGGGGATTGATGATTGGGCATGATAGCAGTAAAACTAATGTTACCTGCAAGCCTATTGGCGACAGTACTTATTTTGGGCAGACACAACAGATGACCCAACTTATTGCAATTATTTGACTGTTGATAAACCTTAACTATGCACCCTGACATGACCTACACTTTGTGTATTATTTTTTGGCCAATCCACAATAGAAATAAAAGGGCTTACACACATTTGGCACATTTGCAAGGCGCACAAAGCCAGACACAGCCCCAACCTTGCAAAGGAGCCAAATCTTCCTACCTACCTCATTCAAATTTTCGGCAGCAAAAGCTTGTTTGCTGCCAATTATTTGATTAGCTTTGCTCAAAATACAATAGCAATCGACAGAAATTTACATATAGACAAACTAAAAGAAGCCTTCACAAAAAATGAAGTTTTTACCACTTCTGACATATTCGAATTCTACCAGAAATTTGAACCGGGAATGTTGAAATCTACCGTGAATTGGAGAGTATATGAACTGGTAAACAGAGATGTGCTAGAAAGAATCGGAAAAGGAAAGTTCAGACTTGGTTCAGGTACTTTATTTACACCAGATCTGAATACCAAGCATTTTAAAGTAAGTGCGGCAATTAAAGATAAATTCCCCTTTATCAGTTTTTGTATCTGGGACTCTTCATTTATAAAAGAATTCAGCCAGCATATTTCAAAAACCAGTTTTACCTTGGTAGACGTTGAAAGAAGCTCTGAGGAATCTGTATATTATTTATTAAAGGAACAATTTGCCCAGGTTTTTTTAATGCCCGGAAAAGAGATGCTGAATAACTATATCAGTGATCTAAAAAAAACAATTCTTGTAAGGACGCTTGTTTCAGAAGCACCATACCGGGAAATTAGAAACACACCTATAGCCACATTGGAAAAAATATTAGTAGACATATTTACAGATGAAGAATTTGAATACCTAAGAGGAAATGAAATGACAATAATTTTTAAAACTGCATTTGAAAGATATACTATAAGTGAAAGCAAATTGATCCGGTATGCAGACAGAAAGCGGAAGAAGGAACAAATTTTGGATTTTTTAAAAGGAAATAAAATAACGATATGACATGATTGATTCAGGCGTATTACATATTGAATGGATAAATGAAGCCTCTGCTAAAAACAATAAAGCGGATAAAATATTAGTAGAAAAAGTAGTGAGATCTCTTTTATTGCTGGAAGGATTATCAGCATCAGGACTTCAATTTATTTTTAAAGGCGGTACTGCATTGATGTTAATGCAGGGAAGCACAAAAAGACTTTCCATTGACATTGATATTATCATCCCGGATAAAGTCGAATTAGATGCTATTTTTGAAACGATAGTAAAGGATAAAGGGTTTACAAGATTTGAGTTGCAGGAAAGAAAAGTTATATCAACCATTGAAAAAGCACATTATAAATTTCATTATGTGCCGGCACATAAAACAGCACAGGCAGAAGAATATGTCTTGCTTGACATACTTTTTGAGAAATCGCAATATCAGCAGATAAATTCAATAGATATTGATTCAACATTTGTATTTCAGAAAGGCAGCCCGCTACAAGTGCAGGTTCCGGGCTATGATGATATCATGGGTGATAAACTAACTGCATTCGCTCCAAATACAACCGGCATCCCTTATGAAAAAGGTGGACAAAGCAGGGCAATGGAAATAATCAAACAACTGTATGATATTGGAAATATTTTTGAAGATGCAAATAACCCTCTTGTAACATCAACAACCTTTCATGCATTTGCTAAAACAGAATTGGGTTACCGGAATATCAGCGGCCAAACAAATATTGTACTGGATGATATTATCAATACTTCATTAACTATAACTACTAGAGGACAAATAGGCGGAGGAAAACTTGATGCATTAATGATTGGGATCGCACAATTAAAGCAATACATCTTTTCTGAAAACTATCATATAGAAAAGGCAATTACCCACGCCGCAAGGGCAGCCTACATGGCGGCAATAATTCAAACAAGCGCAAAAACAATTAACCGTTTTGCCGACCCGATGGAAATTAAAGATTGGAATATTACCAACCAGCAATTCAACAAATTGAATAAACTGAAAAAGAGTAACCCGGAAGCATTTTACAATTGGTTTAATGCATTGACTCTTTTAAATTTAACTGAAGAAAATACATGACAGCAGAACAACTTAAAGAATTAGAAGCCAATTTATGGACAGCAGCCGATAAACTTCGGGTAGATAGCGGTTTGAAAGCCAGTGAATATTCAACGCCTATTTTGGGTTTGATTTTTTACGCTTTGCCTCCATCGGGTACAACAAAGTGAAGAAAGAAATTGTTGCTGAAATTCTGGCACAAAAACTTTGTGGACCTTTGTGGTATAGCTTTTATTGCCCCGCATAAAAATCTCCGTGGAACTTTGTACTTCTTTGTGGAACTTTGTGGTATAGCTCTTTATATTGCCCTTTGATGCCCTTTACTGCACCGAAAAATTAGATGTGTAAAATGTATTGAATGTAGAAATTCATTAATTTCAGTTGCCAATTAGTCCTGGCCCGCTGTGACCGAGGAGCGGCGAAGCCGTAAATTTTAAAGGCCCCGGATAAACATATTATAAAATTTCATAAAAACATTGGTGCTGGTTATTATTTAAATTGCGTAAG
>CAVWGU010000008.1:0-138169 GCA_963754695.1 uncultured Chitinophagaceae bacterium | reverse complement strand
TGGCATAATGCCGGCAACTGGAGCAGCAATAAAGTACCAGATGCACTTACGCATGTAGTGATAGATGGCGGCACACCCAATGTATGTATGATTGGCACAGCCAATGCCGAAGCAGCCAGCCTGCGTGTAAAAACTGCTGCCGATATTGAAATCGCCACAGGTTTCGCATTGAATCTTTCCGCCAATTGCGGAACACTGCCACCTGAGTGAGTACCGGTTATTTTATTTTTAACCCGCGGGAAACCAGGTAATGTTATGGCCTGAAAATATTTTTCCAATAATAAAAAGAGGCTGCGATTGATAGCAGCCTCTTTAAAAAATATTAAAAAATTCCTTTACAACTTTCTCACTTTAATATTCCTGTAAGAAACCATATCTCCATGGTCCTGCAGGGATATCTTGCCGCTTTTGAAACTGCCAAAACCGGGCATTTCATTAAACTTGCTTGCCGCGATCATGGCACGCCATTGATCGTTCCACATAGTAGTTTTTACAACCTGCACGCCATTGAGCTTAAAGCTTAGCTGCCCGTTATCGCTGATGATCTCTGCCAGGTTCCATTCACCGGCAGGCTTTACAGTTACGGGTTGGCTTTCAATCAGGTCGTACAGATCGGCAGCCCGGTGCTTAGTGATCTTTGCATCGGCATGGCCGCTATTGTCGAGCACCTGCATTTCGGGGCCTGTTTTCCAGGGATAATCAAAACCCTGGCCTTCCTGTACGTAAAACATAATTCCGCTGTTGCCTTTCACCGCGATCTTCCATTCCAGTTTTAGATGGAAATTATCAAGCACCATATCATGTACGATATCGCCGCCGCCTTTTGTTTGCCAGCCTTCTTTCTGGCTGATATCGAGGTATAGCACAGCATCGCTGACCTTCCAGGCAGAGCCGATCGTGGTTTTGTTGAACGTGTGCCATCCATTAGTGGTTTTCCCGTCGAATAAGAGTTGCCATCCCTCTGCCTGTTCAGCAGCACTTAGCGAATTTAATTTTGGACTGCAACTATTCATGGCCGAAAAGATTAATACAAGCGTTAAGATTTTCATTTTTAATTATTTTTTATGCATGAGAATATATTTCACCATGGTGGTCGCATCGGCTTCTGAAATGGCCGGGTGCGCCGCCATGGGTACTGTACCCCAGTTTCCGGCGCCACCTTTGATGATTTTATGCACCAGTGTATCGATCATTGCCGGCGTATTGGGATATTTTTCGGCAATACTTACAAAGCTGGGCCCGGTAACTGTTTCTTCGGGCTTATGGCAGGTGGGGCAATCACTTTTTCCCACCAGTTCCGCGCCAGCCATATAGGCCGGGTCTTCTGTAATATCTTTTTTAATCGTTGCATCCTGAGTGGTACTGGTGGTTGTTTTTGTTTCTTTGTTGCCACCACACCCATACATAAATATTGCCAGCGAAAAAATTAAGATTGTTCTTTTCATTTGAAATTATTTTTTTATTTCCAGTGTCAATTATGATTCATATTATAACGTTCAAGTATTACCTACAGCACCCGTTTAATCCGTGCTATTCCTTCATTTGATCCCCAAAACCTTTTTATTAAACGCTTCGTCATTACCGGCTTTTGCAAAATCATCAAATGCTTTTTCAGTAACGCGTATGATGTGCTTCTTTATGAATTCGCAACCTTCTCTTGCCCCATCTTCCGGATGTTTGATGCAGCATTCCCATTCCATTACCGCCCAGCCCTTATAACCGTACTGGGTAAGTTTACTGAAGATGGTCTTAAAATCCACCTGCCCGTCGCCCGGGCTGCGGTAACGGCCCGCCCGGTTGATCCAGCTTTGATAACCGCCAAAAGTTCCTTGCTTTCCGGTGGCATTGAATTCTGCATCCTTTACATGAAATGCACGTATACGTTCATGATAAAAATCTATGTACTGTTTATAATCCAGCTGCTGTAATACAAAATGCGAGGGGTCGTATAAAAGGCAGGCCCTTGCATGATAATTCACTTTTTCCAAAAACATTTCATAGGTAATGCCGTCAAACAGGTCTTCGCCCGGATGTATTTCATAACAAATATCCACACCGCATTCCTCATAGTAATTTAAGATGGGCAACCATCTTTTTGCCAGCTCTTCAAACCCGGCATCCACCAGCCCGGCGGGCCGCTGCGGCCATGGGTGAAACGTATGCCAGA
The DNA here is from genome assembly GCA_963754695.1 of uncultured Chitinophagaceae bacterium. Taxonomy (GTDB): domain Bacteria; phylum Bacteroidota; class Bacteroidia; order Chitinophagales; family Chitinophagaceae; genus Ferruginibacter. The sequence goes on along the minus strand of CAVWGU010000008.1, from coordinate 136,002 downwards.
GCAAAGAACCGCTGAAACTGGGAACGGCATTGAGGCCCAGGTGTAGGGAAGCTTTAGCGGCATATTTTACCTGCTGCACGGCCCATTCGGTACGGGCTTTGTTATTTCCATGAACTTCTTTGGGTGCAAATGCATTAAAGAGATCATCGTATGCCGGGTGAACGGCCACCAGTTGACCTTGCAGGTGAGTGCTGAGTTCGGTAATTTCGAGACCGGAATCATTGATAAGCCCTTTCAGTTCATCACAATATGTTTTACTCTCAGCAGCTTTTTGCAGGTCAATGCAGCGGCTGTCCCAGGTTGGTAACTGCACGCCGGTAAACCCCAGGCTTTTGGCCCAGGTGCAGATTGACCTCAGATCATTGAACGGCGGTTTGTCGTCTAAAAACTGGGCTAAAAATATGCCGGGTCCTTTTATTGTTTGCATTTGAGTATAATTTTTTTCTCACACAGAGGGGCAAAGTTCGCTGAGATTAGTGAGCATTAATTATCCTTATAATTATTAACAATCCTCTTTATCCCATCTTTCAAAACTTCTACATTAAAGTTAATTACTAAGCCTACGCTTATATCTGTTAATCGCAAATATGTTTTAAAAATCTTGTAATCAACCGGTGGTACAGTTTCTTTCGATTTAATATCCACCAAAACCTTTTCCTCCACCATCATATCGAATCTTAAATTTACATCTAATCTTACTTCTTCATATAACAGTGGTATATGACCCTGTCTTATAATGTCAAAATGATGATATTTCTTTAACCTGAAACAAAGTTATTCTTCATACACAGTTTCCATCAAACCCGGTCCAACGTCTTTATGAATTTGTATGGCTTCCTGAATAATGATACCTGTTATTTCATTTATTTCCATAGTTACAAATTTGTTCGGATTAAAGGGCTGAATTTTAAATGAAAATCTCTCCGCCATCTCTGCACCTCTGCGTGCAAGCTCCTCCCCCTGATCTTCTGGGTGTGCGCTCACATGCTCATCTCCTCATATCCGTCCACTTATGCTCACTCTTTCCGCTTTCCACCACCGCATCAATAAATGCCATTCCCATAATGCCGTCTTCCACTCCCGGAAAATCCAGCGCTTCCTTTGGTGGTTCTGTGCCTTCTATTTTGGCAGAGAGCGTAAGTGCAAAGTTGCGGTAAATATTGGCAAATGCTTCCAGGTATCCTTCGGGATGCCCGCCGGGCGTGCGGCAATTGTATGTGGCATAACTGCTGAGCCTGCCGGTATAATTGCCCCCGGCCCTCAATAGCTGCGTAGGCGCATCGAGCCATTTAACGATCAGGGTATTGGGTTCCATCTGCATCCATTCGAGCCCGCCTTTTTCGCCATAAACACGGATGCGCAGGGCATTTTCTTCGCCAGCGGCCACCTGCGATGCCATCAAGGCGCCGGCAGCCCCGTTATCGAACCTCAATAATACATTCCCATCATCGTCGAGCATACGGCCGGGTACCATGATGTTCAGGTCGGCACAGAGTTTTGTTATTTTTAAACCGCTGATATATTCAGCCAGGTGAGCAGCATGCGTGCCAATATCGCCCATACTACCTGCCTTGCCGCTCTTGCTGGGATCGGTACGCCAGGCGGCTTGTGCGTTTCCTTCCCTTTCACTCAGTTTGCTGAGCCATCCCTGCGGATATTCCACCCATACTTTACGGATATTTCCAAAAACGCCTTCCTGTACCATTTGCCTGGCCTGCTTTACCATGGGATAACCGGAATAAGTGTGCGTAAGGCAAAGCGTAAGGCCGGTTTCTTCCACTATTTTCTTTAACTCAAGCGCCTCCTGCATATTAAAAGTGATGGGTTTTTCGATGACCACATGAAAACCTTTTTGCAGGGCCATTTTAGCAGGGGCAAAATGAGCAAAATTAGGTGTAACGATGCTCACGAAATCTATGCGCTTATCTGCCGGCAGGGCGCTTTCTTTCTCCAGCATTTCTTCATACGTTGTATAGATCCTTTCCGGCGCCAGGAATAATGCTTCCCCCGACTCTTTGGCTATGGCAGGATTGATACTTAATGCACCACACACAATTTCCACCAACCCGTCCATATTAAATGCCAGGCGGTGTATGGCGCCAATAAAAGCGTCTTTTCCACCACCTATCATGCCCATGCGGAGTTTTCGTTTCATACTTATGTTTATTTGATCTGTCAGCAAGTTTACGAATAAGATCAAAGAACAGCCATATTTTTTTTAAGTTCTAAGGGGATCCGCAATCGTTTGCTGCAAAATGCGTGAGTAATTCTTGAAAAATAAAGATGCACAATACAGTAAAATAAAATAAAGGGGTTAAATTAGCTTTCCCTTACCAAAATAATTGCTCCAATATGAAAGGATCCATACGTATTCAGCTCAGTATAATGATGTTCTTTAATTTCTTTATTTGGGGCATCTGGTTTGTTACCATGGGCACTTACCTTACTAAAGGAAGTATTGCCGCCACCGGAGCACAAACAGGGCTTGCTTACGGTACACAATGCCTGGGCGCCATCATTGCACCATTTGTAATAGGCATGATAGCCGACCGTTTTTTTGCTGCTCAAAAAATACTGGCAGTATTACATATGGCAGGTGCCGGGTTATTGTTTTATATCTCTTCACAAACAAATTTTGGCTCTTTTTATACGCTCCTGCTTATTTACATGGTTCTGTACATGCCTACACTGGCATTGGTAAATGCTATTGCCCTGAAGCAGGTAACAGATGCAGAAAAAGAGTTTTCCGGACTGAGGGTTTTTGGAACAATTGGCTGGATCGTTGCAGGCCTCATAATTGGTTGGATGGCCTGGGAATCGGATCCATCTTCTTTAAATATTACTTACAAAGTTGCCGCTGTTGTTTCAGCAGTATTTGGTGTGTTTTGTTTCTTTTTACCTGATACCCCACCCCCAAAAGCGGGTAAAGATGTATCTGTAGCAGAAGTGATTGGCCTTGACGCATTAAAAATATTAAAAGATAAAAATTACCTGGTTTTCTTTATTGCTTCCATACTGATTTGTATTCCGCTGGCATTTTATTACGGCCAAACAAACCAGTTCTTAAACGAACTGGGCATGAAGGGCGCAGCAGGGAAGCAGACCATGGGGCAAATGAGCGAAACAATATTCCTCTTCCTGATGCCGTTGTTTTTTGCCAGGTTTGGCACCAAGCAGATGCTGCTTATAGGAATGGCAGCCTGGATAATCCGCTATGCACTTTTTGCCTATGGTGATGCAGGCCCGAATATCTGGATGCTTTACCTCGGCATCATTCTTCATGGCATTTGTTATGATTTTTTCTTTGTAACCGGCCAGATATATACCGATCAAAAGGCGGGCGAAAGGGTCCGGTCTTCAGCCCAGGGCCTGATTACGCTGGCAACATATGGCATAGGGATGTATATCGGTTTCTGGCTGGCCGGAAATTATGTAGATAAAAATGCGCTTGATGGCGGTGCGCACAATTGGCGCAGTATCTGGATATTCCCCTGCCTTTTTGCCGCAGGTGTTGCACTCATGTTCCTGGTACTTTTCAAGAATGATAAAAAAACAACATTAACAGGTAAATGAAACGCCGCCATCTTATAAAAGGAATTGCATTGGGTGCCGCAGCCGTGGCATCTGGTGGCAGTTTGATGGCAGCGGGGCGCAAAGCTGATGAAACTGATGCTAAGCTTAAAGGGAATATCAACCATTCGGTTTGCAGCTGGACTTACGGCTTTATGCCACTCGAAGAGCTCTGCAGCACCGTAAAAAAGATCGGCTTCCATGCCATTGATCTGCTTGCCCCAAAAGACTGGCCCGTTATTCAAAAACACGGTATCTACTGCAGCATGTGTTATACGGCCGGGAAGATCAGTCTTACTGAAGGCTGGAACGACACAAAAAACCATGCCTGGCTTATCATAGATTTTACTGATGCTATTCCGTTAGTGGCAGCAGCTGGATATAAAAACCTGATCTGTTTCAGCGGTAACCGGAATGGTATGGACGATGAAACAGGCATGAAAAATTGTGTTACAGGATTAAAACAGCTCATGCCGCTTGCAGAAAAGCATGGCGTTATCATCCAGATGGAACTGTTCAACAGCAAAATTGACCATAAGGATTATATGTGCGATAAAAGCGCCTGGGGCGTGGAGCTTTGCAAACGCATCGGCTCCCCCAACTTCAAGCTGCTCTATGATATCTATCATATGCAGATCAATGAAGGGGATGTGATACGAACCATTAAAGACAATCATACTTATTTTGGTCATTATCATACTGCTGGCGTACCTGGCAGGCACGAAATTGATGAAACACAGGAATTACATTACCCGGCCATTATGAAAGCAATTACAGATACGGGCTATAAAGGATATGTAGCGCAGGAATTTATACCTACAGGCAAAACAGCAAAAGAAAAGATCGCCGCATTGAAATATGCAGTGAAGCGCTGTGATGTGTAGGAAAAGGTTCAAGAGGTTTAAAGCATGTTATGTTAAACAACCCTACGTGTAGCTATGAACTTTCAACAATGTACTATTAACTTATAACTCAAAAACATGCCGGGAACAACTTACGATGCCATTGTAATTGGCTCAGGAATCAGCGGAGGGTGGGCTGCAAAAGAACTTACAGAAAAAGGGCTCAAAACTTTGGTGCTCGAACGTGGCCGTAATATTGAGCATATAAAAGATTACATCACTGCAAATAAAGATATCTGGGAGTTCCCGCACCGCGGCAGACCCACGCAGCAGATGATTCAGGACTACCCCGTACTGAAACGGGATTACCCGCTCGACGAAACGGTGCTGCATATGTGGGCCAATGAAAAGGATTGTCCTTACACAGAAGTAAAACGTATGGACTGGTTCCGTGGTTATCATGTAGGCGGGCGCTCACTTATGTGGGGCCGCCAGAGTTACCGCTGGAATAAATGGGATTTTGAAGCAAATGCGAAAGAAGGCATTGGCACCGACTGGCCTATCCGCTACGAAGACCTGGCGCCCTGGTACAGCCATGCAGAAAAATTTGCAGGTATACAAGGCTCCAAACAGGGGCTTGAAGTTTTACCCGATGGCGAATTTATGCCTGCCATGGAAATGAACCTGGTGGAAAAAGACGTATCGGCCAAATTAAAAACTGCCTACAATGGCAAACGCCATATGTTCATTGGCCGCAGCGCAAACATCACACAACCGCATCATAACCGAACCAACTGCCAGTACCGCGACCGTTGCTGGCGTGGTTGCCCCTTTGGCGGTTATTTCAGTACACAAAGTGCCACGCTTCCGGCTGCAGTGGCTACAGGGAACCTCACTCTGGAAGCAAATAAAATTGTAATAAAACTAAAATACGATAAGGATAAAAAACGTGCCACTGGTGTGGAAGTACTGGATGCAGAAACTAACATGACCTACGAATATGAGGCAAAAATAATTTTCGTATGTGCTTCTGCTTTTAACAGTACCTGGATACTTATGAACAGTGCCACCGACCTGTGGCCCGATGGACTGGGCAGCAGCAGCGGACAACTGGGGCACAATATCATGGACCATCATTTCCGTAATGGCGCCAGCGGCCGGATAGAAGGGTTTGAAGATAAATATGAATTTGGCCGCAGACCAACGGGTATTTATGTACCCCGCTTCAGAAATATTTATGATGACAAGCGTGATTATGTGCGTGGGTTTGGCTACCAGGGCGGGGCCTACCGCGGCCGTGGAATGGATATTGCAGAATTTAATATTGGCTCCGAACTCAAGGAGGCATTAAGTGAACCCGGAAACTGGGGCATGGGCATCATGGCATTTGGCGAAATGCTCCCCTATCATGAAAACAAAATGACACTTGATAAGACCCGCAAAGATAAATGGGGCCTTCCCCTTCCGGCATTTGATGTGGAAATTAAAGAAAATGAAAGGAAGATGCGCAAAGACATGGAAGAAGATGCGGCCGAAATGCTCAGCAAAGCAGGTGTTAAAGATGTAAAAACCTTTGATTACGGATATCACGTAGGAATGGGTATACATGAAATGGGTACAGCAAGAATGGGCCGCGACCCTAAAACAAGTGTGCTGAACGGGCATAACCAGGTGTGGGACGCCCCCAATGTATTTGTAACAGACGGCGCCTGCATGACAAGCGCTTCCTGTGTAAATCCATCGCTTACTTATATGGCATTAACAGCCCGAGCGGCAGATTTTGCGGTGAGTGAAGTAAAAAAAGGCAACTTATAATTGAAATATAATTTAATAATATGCAATATTCAGATTTTAAAAATTGGCATATTGCCTCATTTGCATTTGCACATAATCATTTGCATATTGCACATTACATCATTGCATTGCATAACTTTGCATAAACTTTTTATCATGAACAGAAGAGACCTCCTCAAGCAAGTAGCCCTGCTAACAGGCGGCGCCGTAATTGGCGGCGAATTATTTTTAACAGGCTGTAAAACCGGGGCCAAAATGGATGCAGGCTTTACGCCGGTTACCATTGCCATGCTCGATGAGGTGGGCGAAACCATCATCCCGGCCACCAAAACACCCGGGGCCAAAGCCGCACAAATTGGCGAGTTTATGAAAACAATGGTTACAGATTGCTATACTGCGCCAGAGCAAACCGCTTTTACCGAAGGCATTGTAAAACTAAATGATGCCTGTAAAAAAATGCATCGTAAAGATTTTATGGAATGCACGCCGCAGCAACGCAAAGACCTGCTGCTGGGCCTCGAAAAAGAAGCAAAGGATTTTAACGAAAAAGTAAATAAAGAAAATGAAGCAGCCTCAAAAAAAGATCCGCATAACCTCAACCTGGAGAAAAAACCCCTTCACTATTACACAATGATGAAGCAACTTACCCTGTTTGGATTTTTTACATCTAAAACCGGTATGACCGAAACCTTGAGGTATGTGCCTGTGCCGGGCAAATACGATGGAGCGTTTCCGTATAAAAAGGGTGATAAAGCGTGGGCGGAGTAAAAATCTTAAGTGGAAAGCCTTAAATAAATTAGTTGACAAATTGATATAGTTTACAGGGATGCTGATTTAATAATTTTTACAAAAAAGAAAGTAATGATAAGCCGGAGAAATTTTTTAATTGGCACGGGTGTAACCACCCTGGGAACCTTTCTCGGACTGGATGCCATGGCCGGTCCATTCTATAAAGACAAAATAGGCATACAGCTTTTTACCCTGCGGGATGATATACCAACCCTGGGACTTGGGAACGTATTTAAAAAAATTGCCGCTGCCGGGTACAACAGCGTGGAAATGTTTGGCTTCAGCAGTACGGATGGCTTTTTTAAAAACAGTCCGAAGAAAGTGGCCGCCCTGCTCAAAAAAAATGGCTTATCGTCCCCAAGCGGCCATTATATGCTCGACCTGTTTGATAAAGATGGCCAGCAAACCATCCATGCGGCCAAAATGCTGGGACATAAGTACATCGTAATTCCCTGGTTTCCGCCGGAGCAAAGGAGTTCGCTGGATGATTACAGAAGCATTGCCCAACGCATCAATAAGGCAGCAGCACTCTGCAAAAAAAACAACATCAAACTGGCCTACCATAATCATGAATTTGAATTTATAAAATACGAAGGGAATGTGAGCGGTTTTGATATACTGATGAAAGAATGCGGAAAAAACATTGACTTTGAACTTGACCTTTTCTGGGTTGATTTTGCCGGAGAAAATGCCATCGATCTTTTCAAAAAATATCCCGGCCGCTTTAAGATGTGGCATGTTAAAGACCGGAGCAAAACAAACCCGCAGTTAAATACAGAAGTGGGCAGCGGGTCTATTAATTATAAAAAGATCTTTGCCAAAGCCAAACTTTCGGGCCTGGAATATTTCTATGTGGAGCAGGAAAATTTTGATATGGCTTCTGCCGAAAGCATTAAGAAAAGCAACCGGTATGTACGGGAAAAATTACTGAAGATGGCAAAATAACCAGGTAGCAATACCTTTTAACCCGTAATTCACAATAATAAACTACACATTTACCGGATGCACTCATGTGGCAGGGAAATCAGCTGTTTGCTATAAGAAAATCAATAGTTAAAGTAATCCATTCAACCGCTCATCCCTGTAATCATCCAGCACCATCAAAACATTTTTAAAATTCAAAAAATCTGCTTCAGTATGATAAGTAGTAATTGCCACTGCCTTCATACCACCGTTACGGGCCGCTTCCACACCCTTTGGTGCATCTTCAAACACAATACAGTTTTGCGGGGCCACTCCCAGTTCGGCCGCACATTTTAAAAACACTTCCGGATCAGGCTTACTGGTTTGTACATCGCTGGCCGTAATAATGCTCCCGAAATATTTTCGTATGAGCAGGTTATCGAGTACATAATCCACATTAAAAGGAATGGCAGCAGTGCCAATGCCCATGGGAATATTTTTCTGGTATGCCTTTTCGAATAAATCGCCCAGTCCTGTTATCAACTCCAGGTGTGGCAAAAAAACTTCCTGGTAAGCCGTTTCTTTGGCAATGGAAAAATCGTGCATCTGCTGTGCAGACAATACGCCTTTGCCCAGGATCCGTTCCAGCACTTCCTCGTTTTTTCCATACATATTTTTTTTTGTTTCCTCCATGCTGATGTTCACACCCAGGTTTTCATGGAGCATACGGTGCCAAACCTCTTCATGAAAAGCCATATCGTTGATGATGGTTCCATTAAGATCGAAAATAAACGCTTTTTCCGCCATTGATTTTTTTTAACAGCAAATATCCGGGAAAGAATGTTAACCTGGAAGAAAAACGAATCTACCCCTGCCGGGCTACTCCAGGCAGTTCCAGTACAAGATCGGCTCCATAAGCCGAAGCGGGTGTTTGATAGCCAGGTTTGAAATTTCCTTCGAGTATTTTTTTTGCGATCAGCAAAGAAGCATACATAGTAATGGTATAACCTTCGGGACAGGTTAGTGTAGCTGTTTGTGTATGGCCTGCCGCATCTGTAACCTGCGCCCATACATGTCCCTTTGCCTTGCTGCGTTGTTCATCGGTGGGGCCCGGGGCTTTCTTGCTGATCCGTTTCAGCAATAGCTGTTTCATGAAATCTGTACGCAGCAGCCAGTTAAACAGAAATTGAAATTTAAGCAGGTAATAAGCCTTTTTCGTCATCCCGGTAAATGTTTCAATATTGGGAATACCTGTGCTGAAATAAGCTGTTGAAACATCACCCCAGGGAATACTCATCACAAAAAAAGATCTGTTCAGCACTTTGATATCCATCGCATTTTTTCCAAGCACTGTCTTTTGTATCGCTCCCTCTTTTCTAATAGCTGAACCCGTTCCCAGTTTATGTATCATGGAGCTGGCAGTACCGTGAGAAATTGCCCCACCCAGCGTGGCAAAAGCAATTTTAAGGTCAACAGCGGCAGGCATACTGTTCTTCAGGTACAAGGCCAGGCAATCTGTAGGCACCACATCGAAGCCTGCACCCGGCAAGAGCATAATGCCCTTTTCTTTTGCTGCAGCATCATACTGCTTTATCATTTCAAAAATTGAAATATCCCCATTGATGTCTATATAATGCGTACCGGTTATAAGGCAGGCATTGATCATTTGTTTTGCAGTGAACTGGAAGGGGCCCGCAGCATGGAGTACCAGCTTTACTTCCCTCAATGCAGCTTCCAGTTTCAGACTGTCGTTTAAATCAATGATGCGGTAAGGAAGATTGAGTTTTTGCGCTAGTGGCTTTATAAAGGCTTCGCTCCTGCCGGCAAGAACAGGTTTCAAATTATATTCATGTGCAAATCTTGCAATGAGCGTTCCGCTGTAACCGTTGGCGCCATATAACAGAAATGATGCTTGTTCCATGGTTGAATTTTATTTTATTTCAAATAACATATCGTAATTTTCTACCTTATAAGTAAACTGACCCAGCATTTTAAACCCGTTTTTCGAATAAAACCTCAGGGCCGGTTCGTTTGTTGCCTGTACGCCTCCCCATAAAATGATCCTTTTGAAACCATTTTCTTTTTCATGTTTGTATACAAACGCAAACAACTGATCACCCACACCCAAACCCTGCCAGGCAGCTGCCACAACAGGAGCAAACGTGCAATCTGCCGTATGGCTGAGATTCAGACCATAGCCCGTGAGCCTGGATGCATCATGTTCAAGATAACCCTTTTTAATAATGGCATAAGCAATGATTTGCCCGCTGGCAGGGTCCAGGGCAATATAGCCGGTGTAAACTGATCCCGGCTGATACAGTTTTTCAAGAGATTCGGCATCGAACCCGTGAGGCCCGAATCGTTTTAGCGTTTCTTTACTAAGTCCGTCCAGGTACAAACAAAGGTCTTTGTGCAATGTTTCATTGAGCAACATTAATTCTATTTGCCTGTCATTTCTTAATACTACCAGCATATTGGCCTCAAATTAAGCACAGCTGATGGTTAAACCTGTTTTTGCCGTAAACTATTTTCTCAAACTCAAGTGTACCATTCTTTACGAATTTTAAACGCTGTACAGTCCCGGCTATTTATCCATTTAAAAATTAATCTTATTGATCTGCCGCAACAGTGGTTGAACTATAAATCCTTAAATTTGTTCTATGTTACAGATCAGTCAGCGGGGGCACAATATGCCCGCTTCGCCCATACGCAAATTGGTTCCATATGCCGAATCGGCAAAGAAAAAAGGCATTAAAGTGTACCACCTCAATATTGGACAACCCGATATTGAAACTCCCAAACAATGCCTCGATGCGGTAAGAAACAGCAATTTTAAAGTGCTGGAATACAGCCATAGCGCCGGCAATGAAAGTTATCGCCGTAAGCTGGTGGAATATTATGCAAAAAACAATATTCACATTACTCATAATGATATCATCATAACCACGGGAGGCAGCGAAGCAATCATATTCGGTTGCCTGGCTTGCCTGGACGAGGGGGACGAGATCATTATTCCTGAACCTTTTTATGCAAACTATAATGGTTTTGCCATCCAGGCCGATGTAAAAGTAGTGCCTATTAAAAGCAGTATTGAGAGTGGTTTTGCCTTACCTCCCATAGAAGATTTCGAAAAAGCGATCACAGCAAAAACCAGGGCCATTGTGGTTTGCAATCCCAACAACCCCACCGGTTATTTGTACAGTGCGGCCGAAATGGAAACACTCAAAGAAATTGTAATCCGGCATAACCTTTTTTTATTTGCAGATGAAGCTTACAGGGAGTTTTGCTACGAAGGCACCCATACAAGCGCCATGCATTTGAAAGGTGCCGAGCAACATGTAGTGCTGATGGACACCATCAGCAAACGTTACAGTGCCTGCGGCGGAAGGATCGGCGCTTTCATCACAAAAAACAAAGAGGTATTGAATGCCGCCATGAAGTTTGCCCAGGCAAGGCTGAGCCCGCCTTCCTTTGCCCAAATACTGGGTGAAGCTGCGGTAGACCTGCCCGGCAATTATTTCGACAACACAAAAGCTGAGTACAAATTAAGAAGAGACACTATTGTAAAAAGGCTGAATGCAATGGAAGGCGTTTTTTGCCCCAACCCCGGCGGTGCTTTTTATGCCATGGCAAAACTGCCGATAGATGATTGCGATAAATTTTGCCAATGGCTGCTGGAGTCTTTCAGCCATAACGGTGCCACGGTAATGCTTGCACCCGCCACCGGCTTTTACAGTACCCCGGGCCTTGGTACCAATGAGGTAAGGCTGGCTTATGTACTTAATGTGGAGGCCATTAACCAGGCAATGGACTGCCTGGAAGCTGCTTTGAAGGAATACCCGGGTAGGAAATAAAACCCCGACAGCGATTAAAAACCCTGTCGGCGGTTGTGTTTATAAGCGTTAATTTATTTTAAACCTGCCCATAGCCCAAACATATTTAATTCATTTTTTCTACAAGGCCCTCATGCCCTATCTTTGCGCAAATTTTAAATGCTCAATCGTTTACCATGTCAGTTTTAGTAAATAAAAACAGTAAGATCATTGTACAGGGCTTTACCGGTACGGAAGGAACATTTCATGCCACCCAAATGCTGGAATACGGCACCAATGTTGTTGGCGGTGTTACACCCGGCAAGGGCGGAACAGTTCATTTAGAACGCCCCGTATTTAATACCGTGGCAGATGCTGTTAAAGCCACGGCTGCCGATGTAAGCATTATTTTTGTACCCCCGGCTTTTGCAGCCGATGCCATCATGGAAGCTGCTGATGCAGGCATAGGCCTGGTGGTTTGTATTACTGAAGGGATTCCTGTGCAGGACATGGTAAAAGTTAAAAATTATTTACTGGGAACAAAAACACGACTGGTGGGCCCCAATTGTCCCGGTGTGATAACAGCCGATGAATGTAAAGTAGGTATCATGCCAGGATTTATTTTCAAGAAAGGCCGTGTGGGTATTGTATCAAAAAGCGGAACACTTACATATGAAGCAGCAGACCAGGTAGCCAAAGCCGGGCTCGGTATTTCAACCGCTATTGGTATTGGCGGCGACCCCATCATTGGCACCACCACCATGCAAGCTGTAGAACTCTTTATGAATGATCCCGAAACAGATGCCATTGTAATGATCGGCGAGATCGGAGGTGGCATGGAAGCAGAAGCAGCATATTACATTAAAGAAACCGGAAATAAAAAACCCGTGGTAGGGTTTATAGCAGGTCAAACCGCTCCTCCGGGCCGGCGCATGGGCCATGCCGGTGCTATTGTAGGCGGAGCCGATGATACCGCGGCAGCCAAAATGAAGATCATGGGCGAATGTGGCATACACGTGGTAGCCAGCCCTGCAGATATTGGAAAAGTGATGGCAGAATTGATCAAAAAATAACAACAACAAGATTCGTTACATAGCCCGGGACAATACCCGGGTTTTTTATTTTCCGGAAGGTAAGGTCTACCCATGCAAAATTTGATTTCACCATTTCAGGAAGCCCCTTTACCCACTTAACCCTGTTTTGGCCGGAACTGTATGATAAGTTTGCGTCATCATCATTCTTATCATTACAAAATACCAACTAATGTTTCCCAAACTTATTCCGCTGCTGATCCTGTCTTTTGCAATAGTGAACAGCATCTCCGCCCAAACCAAAAAAATTGCCTGGAAAAGCCACAGTGGTAATAGCGCTTTGTACGCAACTGCACTTGAAGAAAACTTGTTCGATATGGACGGATCAAATTTTGGTGTAGCGCCACAGCGGGAGATCATTACTGCCCAGCTCGACAGCCTGATCTGCATTTCCGACAGCCTGGCCGTAATGGTCACGAGCGAATACTGCAAATCGCCCATGCGTGCAAAAAAAGATTCAATAAAATGGAGAGCAGGCAGAGACAGTGTCTTCTACCACCCCCTGTTCTCAAAAAAACATTCCCTGGACAGCATCAAAACTGTATTAAATGAACAATACTATTTCAGGAACCAGGTACAAAACACTGTTTTTATAGGGTATGATAACGGAAGCTCAGACAGTGCCAGTAAAGCAATTCCATTTTCCGCTGCTCCAGTCAACAGAAATAAACCTGCCCATAAGAGAAAATTTTTTGTTTTTCTTGCCGGCCTCCTGCTTTTTACAACCGTTGCAGCATCCTTTTCAAATGCTGCTGCCAATAAACCAGATTAAATGAACCGTGCAACAATTGCTGCCCGACATGGTTTTGCACAGCATTTTGCCGGTATTTTCCTGGTACTTTGTGTAGCATTTATTCCCTTTCCACCGCTGAATTTTATTCAGCAGCAAAAAATAACTGCATTATTATTCAGCCGGATCATAGCTGATGCATATTATTTCTTATCGGGAAGAGCGCTTAAAAACCCGGAGATACATTCAGACTCACTCTCCATGTACCTGCTGGTAGTATTGCTTTTTCTTATAGCGGCAATGATTGCTTTAGTACTGCACCCTAAAAGAAATAATATTAGTACCGGTAATTTTTGTTATAATACCTGTTGTGCTTATCTCTGTTTTGTTTTAATGAAATACGGGCTTGATAAGATCTTTAAAACGCAGTTTTACCTTCCCGAGCCTAACATACTTTTCACCGCTGCAGGAAATCTTGACAAAGACATCCTTTTTTGGTCAACCATGGGAAGTTCCCGTCTATTTAACCTGCTTACAGGAGCAGTGGAAATACTGGCCGCCATCCTGTTGTTCTTTAAAAAGACAAGACATGCCGGCATACTTGTTTCCATTATAGCTTTGCTGCATGTACTGCTGATCAATATTTCTTTCGATATTTCTGTAAAGCTTTTTTCCTTCATTCTTTTATTTATGGCGTTGTACCTGTGGATACCTTATTACAAATATTTTCTTCAAACTATATTTTCCTTACCCGGATTTAAGGCCTCATTAGGCCAATCAAACCGTTTTACGGGCATTCATCTTTTGAAATATTTTTCAGGGCTGGTTGGAGCAGCATTGCTGCTATGGCCAAATATGCAACAGGGAAATTTTAACGATGATAAAGCGGTAAGGCCTTACCTGCATGGCGCTTATGAAGTGACCGGCATTTTTTATGGACAATACAATGCAGCTTCACAGGAGCTCCCGGTAAAAAAAGTTTTCATACACCGCAATGGCTATCTTATTTTTCAACAGGCTAATGAACAAATGAGAGATTACCATATCCGGTACGATACCGTTAATAAACTGCTCTTACTCCGGGATCACAAAGGATCACAAACTGTGATCTATTACCGGCACAACAGCAGCGACAGTTCACTTCAGCTAAACTATCTGCAGCAGGGAAAAATGACCACTCTCCATACAAAGGAAATCAACTGGAGACAGATGCCTTTGTTAAGAGACCAGTTCAGCTGGACATCAGATTTTTAGTAATGATAAAATAAAAAGCAGGAACACAGGCATCAGTGAATGACCTGTACGGATTGAGAAGTGAATCCTTTATCATTTTCGACCCGGAAAATATATTTTCCGTTTGGATAGGTGCTTACATCAAACGCTTCTTCCTTCTCGGCCCACGCCGATTTTTGTACCATGATCAATTTGCCATCCACGGTAAGAACTGAAATGACAACTGGTTTGTTTACCATACTCTGCGGCAATGAAATTTTGAGGATATTCCGTGCAGGATTGGGATAAACTTTTACCCCTTTAACATCACCTGCTAAGTTCAATTTTTGAATACTGCTGTAACTCACAGCCCCATCTTTTGATATTGCTTTAATGCGATAATAGTTTACACCGGCAGGTGCATATACATGAAGGGCACTGTACACATTCGATTGCGCAACCGGCACATGGATGATTTCATTGAAGTTTTTTCCATCGGCACTAAACTCTACGGAAAATTCCTTTATGTTATCCTGTGCTTCAAGTTTCCAGTCGAGCTTTACAGCATCATCCTGTTCGGTAGCTTTAAAATAAACCCAGGTCAAAGGAAGTACACGGAAATTGGTAAATCCAAAATCAATAGTATGGTTATTGTCTCCATATTGTCCTGTTGTGATGTCCACCTGGTAATGACCCCCCACGCCGCCGATTAATACTGCATCATTATCCGACCAGTCGGGAATACCTGCACCCACCCTGTTGGCCAGGGTAAAAAATTGTGTTGTAGCTAATGAAGCTGTGGCAATAGTAAAAAGCGTATTGGCTGCGGCTTTTATCCTTACTGTATAATCTGTTTCAGGAATCAGGGCCACATCATAAGTGATACCTATAACACTGGTGCCCGCTGCAGAACTAAAATAATAATTTCCATCGGCATCTGTTACAACTGTTGCCATTACAGAACCGGCTTTATCAACCAGCTCTATTTCCACGCCTGGAATACCATTTTCGTTTGGATCCTGTATGCCGTCATAATCCGCATCGAACCATACCCGGTTCCCAATTTCGATGGGAGGTGTTTCTGAAATGATCTCCAGGTCGCCGTTACCATTCGATTTTGCAAAATAATGGTCGGTGGCAGCATTGCCCGATCCGCGCCTGTAAACCTGGTAGCTTCGTGGAAGCGACCCGTTAGAAGAATTGGTAAAATCGAGCCCAAAAGAAATATTACTGATGGGGTCCATTACTGTATTAACCACAAGGCCCGATCCTGCATATACAGCAAGGCCGCCATTGCAGGTTTCAAGGTGCATGCTACCATAATTGTCGTTCATGTAAAATTCAGTTCCGTCTGTAGCTTGCGCAATATTAAGTGTCCAGGTACCTCCCGATAAGTTGGCACGCAGTATATCGCCTATCCCATCGCTTTCGAGGAGAGTAGAAGACCCATTGGGTTCATTCATTCCATCGCCCACCATATCGCCAAAACGGTCCCTGATGCCAAGCGTCATATTCCCCTGTTCATCAAATTCAATATCGGTAAGCATGGGTTGAGAGTAACCGCCTTCTTGCCATCCGGGATCGAACCAGCTTAACTCATCCCTGTCATAATCATCATCCCATGGGCGCCAATTGGACGTATTATTGCCGCCATAACCACCCGGTATCGGCGATACATGCCATCCAGTGGAGGAGTTGCCTGTACCCCTGTTGTAGTTAAGTGGAAATTCAAGTACTTTATTAAATGCTGCATTGGCAGGATTGAACTCAAATACAAAGCCCTTTAATTTCGAAAAATCATCTGGCGTACTCATGGCGGTGCATACCATACCAATATAGATTTTTCCGCGGTATACCTTTAGTGCAAAAGGCATTAAATCTTTTCCGGATGCATTGTCTAATCCCCCATTTCCGTCGCAATCGCATTTATTGTAAAGCGGATACCTT
This sequence comes from uncultured Chitinophagaceae bacterium, assembly GCA_963754695.1. Taxonomy (GTDB): domain Bacteria; phylum Bacteroidota; class Bacteroidia; order Chitinophagales; family Chitinophagaceae; genus Ferruginibacter. The sequence continues at coordinate 119,312 of CAVWGU010000008.1, read as the reverse complement.
ATAATTTGATCAGCTGCGGTTGGTGCCACTGGATTGTAGATGTCGTTACCCAGGGGAATCTTGTACAATTGACGGTCGTATAAATTGACCGCCCAGATGTATTTTTCATCTTCGGCAATATCCATTCCACCCAATGCCAGCTTTCCTGTAAGGCCGTAGGAATCTTCGTCTGTTTTAAAATTTGTAACACCGTTTGGATGCGGGTTATTGCCTGCCACTTTACTGCCGTACAGCGTATTCAGGTCTAAAAAAACAGAAACACCCGCAGTGGAATTATCTTCAGGATCGGGTATTTTATAAATTACACCAGTGCTGTTTCCCGAGCCATAGGAAGTATGCCTCTTTTGATAAGCAGCGGCAAAAAGTATTTTTGAAGAACGGTGGTAGGCAAGGGCCCAGGTAGAACCGATCTGCACATGGTCGGCTTCATTTGTGTGCAATACCGAGGTTCCAGATGCGGTAAAAGGTACAGACACCAGTACTGGTTTGCCCGGTACTGCAGGCGCATCTCCTTCTACATACATGTTGGTGGCCAGCCGTGGATCGGATTTACTGTATTGTGCGGGGTAATTCACTGCAAAGTTAGCACTAGTGGTAGCTGCTGCATAAAACTGTACAGCACTTTTATTAGCAGCACCCGATACAGATGCATAGTCGCCTGTTTGATAACCGGAGAATTCTATCCGTACAGGAAAAGTTAAGCCTCCGAGTGCATAAGCGCCGCTTGCATCTGTAATGGCAACGGCAATATTAACATCGGAACTGTTATAGGCTTTTACAACAATTCCTCTTACAAAAGTTTCATTGAAGGAGGCATTATTATCTTTAATACCATTACTGTTAAAGTCGCGGAAAACAACGCCCGAAACCTGGCATATGGAAAATGCCGGTATCAATAATAAAACCAAAAATGTAAATTTCTTACTCATACGCTAATGCTGTTAAAGCTGCATTAAAGACGGCGGACTTGCTTATATCAACGTATTTCCTTTGAATTTGTTGTATGTTTCGCTGGATAAATAACGCTAATACAGAAGCAATTACAACCCCTATTGATTTGCCTTTACGACGAATGCTAACAGGTTCTGCAAAAAAGGAAGTCCACTGTCATTGCCTGATTCCCGGTCACAAATAATCACTCTTTAATGATCTTCTGAACATATAGCCGTTTGTCGTTTTCGAAGCTTAATTTTAGAAAGTAGGTCCCTTTGTTCATATGAACGGGCATATTAATATTTAAAACTGTATACCCTTTTTCCACCACATACCTTCCCTGCAGCACTAATTTCCCTGCTGCATCCATAATTTTTACCTCAGCTTTATCTTTTATGCCGGAATACAGGCTGATACTGATATCACGGATAAATGGGTTGGGGGAAATTTTGATATCTGCATACTTTTTTGCCAGCACCACCGTATTGCTGTACTTAACGGCAGCATTGGAACCGTTTTGTTTAATACGGTAATACAAATTTCCGTTTTGGTTCAACTGGCTTATATCATGAACAAAATCGTACGTCTTTTCTGCAATACTGCTTCCCGAACCTGTTATGCTTGTTCCGGTTGTTTTAAAATCTTTTCCATTCATGCTGAATTCGGGTTCAAAAGAACAGTTGGCGGGCTCAGCATTTGTTTTCCATTTAAGTAAACTGTTATTGCCGTTTATGGTTGCAGTAAGTGTAAGTGATCCGTTGGTCAAAATGAGTGTATTGGCAAATCCAAAATCAATATCATACGTGTTTTCATAAACACTGCCGGCTGCTGCAGTGCCTCCGGGATTAATGATGAAGACAGACTTCGTAGCCTCAGTTGTACCATCGTTGTCTATATTATCCGGCACTGTATTGGCAAGTGTTGGCCATTTTGTGGCCAGGGCCGGCTGTGTATAATCAATTTCCACTTTATATTCATAGCCGGGTAATATACCGGAACTGATAATACCACCCACACCAGCCCAAATGCCGGGCTTCCTGATGTCGTGAGTTACATTAGCCGCATCAAAGAAATAATTTCCATTTGCATCGGTATTGGTTGTCCAGGTTTGGTCGTCGATGGTTCCATAGGTATTATCCAGGCTGGGGCTTCTAAGCACCACCTGCACTGCTGCAATACCGGGTTCGTTTGCATCCTGCCGTCCATTACTGTTCAGATCGCTCCACACCCTGTTGCCGATTTCAACCGCATGAGCCGTACTCAGCACTTCCAAATCGCCCCAGGCGGCGGCCTTTCCCATCCTGTCGGGATTGCCTGAGCTATTATTGTTCAACATAAGTCTGCCGCACATATTACCGGCGTTTGCCCCAAGGTTAAATGACTTCAACAAACCATGTGCATTGGCAACGTTTGTTGGATCAAGAGCCGTATACAATATTTCGTTTGAGCCGGGCAAAAATGCAAGGCTCCCGGTGCTTTTTGAATAGTGAAAAGTAAGCGCTGCAGGTGCGTTCCAGGGCGCCGGCACACCTGTTAATGTAAAATTCTGATTATAGTAATAATATTTTCCCCCGGGGCCATAGTTTCCTCCCCATGGCGTACCAGTCAATAACGGATAGGATCCGGTTAATGGAGGATTATTATCTGCAAGCCCGGGTGTAGTGGTGCTGATTCCTGCACTGGTTACTGTGGCATTATTTTCCAGCGAAAAGCCAGTTGCAGTTTTACCGGCACGTAGCATTTCGCCCATTGAAAAAGTTGTATACTTTACGGGCACCCCACTTACCACTTCGTTGCCCGATTCAAAATAGTTGGCATAACCGCCCTGATCGCCAAACCTGTCTCTCAACCCAATGATCATTGAACCATCGAGGTCGAATTCAATATTTGCAAGCATGGGTTGCGGGTAATAAATGCTATTTGCATTGGCACCTGTATAACTGCTATGAAGCCCCGAACGGAGCGACCCGCCAAGCGAAATATCTCCGCTGTTTTGCCAGGCACACCAGTAGTTATTGCGTAATTCATACCGGTAATCTTCATTAATATAACCGCGCCTGTGTGAAAGAGGAAAACGGAGCACTTCTGTAAAAACAGCCGTGGCCGGATCAAACTCATAAACAACGGCACGCATATTGGCCGTATCGGAAATATTATGCGGGTTGTTTGTTTCTTTTACACAAACACCGCCGATATACAATTTTTCCCTGTACATCTTTAACGCCATTGGCCTCCAGTTGGTACCCGAAATATTGGGATCCGGAATATTCCAGTTTCCAGTTACATCGGCGGCAGTAAAACTTGTCTTTACTGGGTTTCCAACAAAGATCCTGTGTAATTTTTTTTCGAGCATATTTATTAGGTAAAGCGAACGGCCATCCGGAGAAATTTCAAGGCCTCCAATTCCCCGTTTTCCCACTTCTTCAAAAACACCCGGGTCGGTATTGGGCAATGTTGCATTCAGGGGCAAGGCCGCTGATCGTGGGTTTGTACCAACATTAATACCCAATGCGGTTACGTTTAAGAGCAGGGTTGGTACTGAAGGCGCCCCAGCAATATTGATCTGTGTTTGGTAGATCGCACCGATTCCACCATTCGAAAACCCTATATGTCTTTTAAGATAAGCACTTAAGAAAAGCAGGCGTGATTCTTTTTGCCATGCCATGCCAAATACCGAACCAAGGTAACGGTTCTTTGCACGCATAGCATTGGTACCTGAATCGGCCAGGTTATACCGCATCACATACAGGTTATTGTAATTTGCGGCATTGGGTGCAGATAAGGCTCCAACAGGATCGCCATTTGTAAGTTTATTAGTTACTATAAATGGATTGGCATCTACAGAGGAATAACGCCTGTCTGTTACTGCATAATCAATATTCACTGCAGCTGCGCCCCCTGTTACAAATTGAACATTCGTACGGTTGGCATTCATCCGGCGGGAAGGGTAACTGCCGGCCGGATCAATAAATTCGAGGCGCACTGCCGTACCTGCCGGAATTTGTGCCGCAGTAAAACTGTAGGCCCCACTGGCAGTTGTGAAGACAGTTGCCAGTAAAACATTACTGGCATTATAGGCATTGATCCTGTAGTTAAATTCTCCTGGCTCTGCAGGGGCAGCCAGTTGCCTTGTACCATTGCCATTTACATCACGGAAAACAAGGCCCGTTACCTGGGCATATATCGATTCGGTTGAAGACAAAAAGAAAGAAATCAACAGGAAAAAAAAGTAAATCTTTTTCATTGGGATGATGATTTATTACAATTCAAACATTTTATACAGGTATTAACGCTAGATAAAATAAAAAATTGTCGTAATAATACTACAATACATGGTTTTTTATTCACATGGGATGATCCCGAAAAATCATCGTTGGAAAAGTGGACTGACAATACAATAATGAATGCCCGGGCATATAAAAATTTAACCGGCTGCTGGCTTGTTGAAAATCGTTTCAACAGGTAATTACAACCAGTAAATATGGGATGCCTGTATTGATAAAATAAATTATAAAATGGGTAAGTAAAAGGCCGTTAATGAATCACCTGTATAGTTTTACAGGCAAATTCTTTTTCGCTCTTTAAACGGATAATATATTTTCCATTGGCAAAGCCAGACACGTCAAACACTTCTTCCTTTTCTGCATAAGCCGATTTTTGAGACATGATCAGCTTTCCATCAATCGAAAGGATCGATATCTCCACCGGTTTGTTTACCATACCTTGTGGAAGCGTGAGTTTTAAAATATCTTTTGCCGGATTGGGATATACATTCAATCCCCTGATATCGCCCGATAAATTTATTTTCTGTACAGGACTATAACTGATACTACCATCATGGCCAACCGCCTTTACCCGGTAATAATTTACACCAGTGGGTGCATATACATGCAGTGCAGCATAAACATCGCTGGACTGTAACGGCACCTCTATTATTCCAGTAAACACGGCACCGTCTTTACTGAACTCCGCCATATAATTTTTGATATTTTCCTGGTTGCTCACTTTCCAGTTGAGCTTTACCGAAGCGGCTTCCGCCTTTGCCGTAAAGGAAATCCACCTGAGAGGAAGCACCCTGAAACTGGCAAAACCAAAATCTATATTGTAATTGTTTTGAAAATTACTGTTTGTTGCTGTAGGCCCGCCGGGATTGATCCTGTACACCACGTTCATCGCTTCATAATTACCATCGTTATCAATATTGTCGGCAACGATATCATATAAGGAAAGCCACCTGGAAGCAAGCGCCGGCTGCAGGTTATCAATTTCAATCTTATATTCAAAGCCAGGCAAAATGCCGGAATTGGATGGGCTTACCCCTATCCAGGTTGGCGGCCTGCGGGTATCGTTTACAATAGTGGCATCAAAAAAATAATTGCCATTGGCATCCGTTGTTACGGTCCATACCTGGTCGTCGGCAGATTTGAAAACATTATCAATTCCCGGGCTCCTGAGATTTACCTGCACACCAGCTATACCGGGTTCATCGGCATCCTGGCGGCCATTCGTATTCTTATCGTACCATACCAGGTTCCCGATTTCCACTGCCATGGCATCGGTTAAAAGTTCAAGATCGCCCAATGCGGCTGCCTTGCCCATAGATGCAGCGTTACCCGAGGGACTTACTAATAACTGAAGCCTGGCACTCATATTTCCTGCATTTGCGCCCAGGTTTACATTTTTTAATACCCCATTTGTATATGCCAGGTTTACCGGATCAATTGCTGTAGTTAATATTTCATTATAACCGGGCAAGTAAGCTGCACCACCATTCGATTTTGTATAATGGTTCACATTTGAAGCCAATGTATTAAAGGGCGCAGGCACGCCGGTTAGCGTAAAATTATGATTGTAATAATAGTAACCTCCTCCGGGTCCATAAGATCCTCCCCAGGGTGTTCCGGTTACGGCTGCAAAAGTACCAGTAGCAGCCGGGTTATTATCGGTAACCCCGGGTGTGGTAGTGGTAACGCCATTTGATGTAACAGACCCTGCATTTTCTATTGCCCATTTACTGCCAGTTTTCCCCGCACGTAAAACTTCTCCCGAAGAAAGCGTACGGTAGGTTTCGCCTGTTACATTTCCTGTTTCGAAATAATTAGCATAACCACCCTGGTCGGCAAACCTGTCTCTTATTCCTATTATCATTGAACCATCTACATCGAATTCAATTGCACTAAACAAAGGCTGAGGGTAGTAAAGTGCTGTAGACCATGCTGAAGGAACAGCTAAAGGGTTATAAATAAGATTGGTTCTTAACGGCCCTGTATATGAAATATCGCCATTATTTTGCCAGGCACACCAGTAATTATTTCGGTACTCATACTTCCAGTCGTTATTTGAAAAACCCTTACGGTATGTTAAAGGAAACCGCAGCACTTCGGTAAAAGTATTGCTTGCAGGATTAAATTCATAAACAATGGCTTTTAAGTTGGCTGTATCTGCTATATTATGAGGACCCGATGTTTCTTTTGAAGTGATACCACCAATATAATATTTATTTTCCCGCATTTCAATAGCCATCGGGAACCATTGCGTGCCAGGTATATTGGGGTTGGGTATATTCCAGGTACCGGTAACATCGGCTACTGTAATGCCTGATTTTAAGGGATTGCCAATATTGATCCGGTGCAGTTTTTTCTCATGCATGTTTACAATATACAGATCCCTTCCATCGGCAGAAAGTTCAATGCCGCCAATGCCACTTTTGCCCACCTGTTCAAACACACCAACATCTGTATTAGGAAGGCTGGCGTCGGAAGGCAATGTAACGCTGCGTGGATCTGTGCCAACATTGATACCAATTGTATTTACATTAACCAAAAGTTGAGGAAGCCCGGGTATACCGTTAGCAGGTATTTTCGTTTTATAGATGGCGCCAATACCGTCCGGTCCAAAACCACTATGCCGCTTTAAATAAGCAGATGAAAATAGTATTCTTGATTCTTTTTGCCAGGCAAGGCCAAAGACAGGCCCTGTGTATTTGTTTTTTGTTCTTCGTGAGGCACCGCCATCGCTGGTAAGATCGTAGGGGAAAATAATGAAGTTATCGTATTCACCTGCATTGTTGGCACCGCCGTTTTGATTAGGATCGCCATTGGTATAAGCAGTCGTAACTACAAAAGGATTGGCAATACCGGTTGACAGTTGTTTGCTAGTAACTGCATAATCGACAGCTGTTGCAGCGGCGCCACCGGTTACAAACTGTATATTGGTATTATTGGGATTGATTTTTCTTGATGGATAGGTTTCCGGAGCCGTATAGAACTCAAGCCGCACCGCAGTACCTGATGGAACCTGTGCTGCTGTAAAATTGTAAGCACCTGCCACATTTGTAAAAACGGTTCCCAGTAAAGTATTGGAAGCATTATATGCCATCACCTGTACTCCGGGTTCTCCGGGCTCAGTTGGAGCAATTATTTCCCTCACACCATTGGCATTAATATCCCTGAACACGGTACCACTTACCTGCGCACCTGCAAGGAGTGGCAAAAACGTACAGGAAAGGATGCAGAAAAAAAAGTAGATTTTTTTCATCGGTATCGTAATTACCTGCTTTTATACAGGCTTACGACTTATAACGCATAATTGCACGATATATTGTAGTAAATACTCTACAAATGATATTTTTTTTATACACAAAAATGTTATGTAAAATTTAAAGAACTGTGCATCAACAAATAATAAAACAATTATTCATTATTTCAGAACAAGTTTTTTTTTGGGGGGAAGGATTGCTGCCGGATTATGTTAGCAAAACTGTGGTTTGTATATGTTCTTAAAACTCAGTAATAATGGATCCCCGTGTTGAAAGAGTCGGGGATCCATTAGCCAAATATTTTACAACAGCAGCACTCTTACAGTTTGAACCTGCCCGGTTTTAATATTGGTAAATTTCATTGCATACATTCCTGCACCAATATTGCTGCCCCTGTAAAGTTGAAAGAGGCTGCCCCCGGGCAATGAAACAAGATTTTTCTGCATGACAGCCTGCCCTTCGGCATTTATCAATTCCAGAATATAGTTCTTTTTTTCTGCATTTTTAAATTGAATATTCAGCAGTTGTTTGGCCGGATTTGGATAAACCTGAAACTCTGCCATTCCTTTATTGGTCAAAGAAATAATTTTACTGTACCCTGTTTCATCATTGCTGTAAACAATTCTGATGCGGTAAAAGTTTACCCCTTCTGCCGGGCTGAAATCCGGAATACTGTATTGCTGTATTGTTTCACCTTCATTCTTTGCCGGTAATCTTGAAATTTCCACAAAATCGTTCCCTGCTGTTTTTCGTTCCACCACATAGTATCTTACCTGCCTTGTTTCTTTAACAGACCAATTCAGGTAGTTTTCACCAAATTCTGTTTTACCGGAAAAATCATTCCACTCCAGCGGAAGGTATACGTAACAATTTCCTGTAACACGGTAATGAAAAGCACGACTGACACAACCATTATGTACTGAAACATAACAAATATACATGCCGGTATCGGCGTACAGCAGCTGTGAAACAGAATAACTTGAAGTATTGCCAAGATAGGTACTGTCTGTGCTGTTCATCCGGCTTTTCCTGTACCACTGGTAGCTGGCACCTGCAATATTATCTACATTAAATGTAGTGGGATATTGCAGGCAGTTATTATTGGTTCGGATACCCATAAAGGTCAATGGCAGAATACTGGCATCGCCCAGGCTTGCATTGCCGCAGGCATCAATCACCCTTAACCTGATAAGAGAATACATTTGCCCATTATTAATAGAGAAAAAGGGCGATGCCTGGGGTGCAGTAACAATTGATGGAGCAGCAGGTGTACTTCCTATGATCTCGTACGTAAAAGGAGCAACCCCTTTTGAAACTGCCGTACCTATTGAAAAACCACTTGCATCACATTGATATGCCCGGGTATTATTTAATAAAGGATATTCATACAAGGTGACAGTCAGTGTATCGTAATAATAATTACCACAACTGGTTTCTGTTGTTCTCAGGATATAAACACCAGGGCCCAAATCCTGGAAAGAAAACGAACTGCCCGATGTTGTGCTAGGCGCAATAATGGGTGAAAGCGCTATATTATTTTTCTTAATTATCCTCACAGAAGGATTGCTCATATTGGTTGTTACACTATGGAAAATTGACCCAGACCCGGTTTGCCATATTGCACTGGGGCAGCGGCTCTGAACGCTGTTTGTACGTGTCAACGACCAGCTTGGCGCATCCACAAGTATGGTGTCGCCCCTGTTACAGGCATCGGCAACAATTACGGTATACTTAAGGCCTGTTGCAAGCCCCGGCAAACCGTTAATGTTATAAGTTGATGTGTTGAATGAACCCGTGAACCTGGTTGTTTGGTTTGGGTTCAGTACTACTACATTATATGGCCCATATCCAGAATTAACCTGCAATGCCAAATCAGTAAGCCCTAAACTGCATGACCGGGATGGCAGCCCCTGGATATCCAAAAGGTCGATAGTACTGGTAAAACAACGGGTAATGGTAGTATCATAACAGGCCGATGTAATTTGTATGCAATAACTGCCAAATGACAGGTTATTGAAACTTCCGGTGCTATTGCAGGATACCAAACTATTTGCACTGTTGTACAAGCAATATTGGGGAGACAAGAGGTTATTTTGACCCGTAATGGAAGCAGAAAAACCTGTACAATTCTTGTTAGTTATCTGAACAGTTGCATTTACTGATGGAATTCTTTTTCGTGCATTGATGCAGGTTTGAAAAGTAGTATCGGGGCAATTTACCTTTGCTGTAACGCAATAATATCCGTATGGTACATTATCAAATACCCCGGTGTTATTACAGCTCACAAGCACGCCTAATGCATCGTACAGGCAAAAGGGCGCACCAGCTGTTGATGTGGATGCATTAATTGAAACCGTACTGCAGGCCCGGTTACGAATACTTAAAGAAAGATCACTTACCACTGGTGGGGCCTGCGCCGTAAAACAACGGGTAAGGGTGGTATCGAGGCAGGCATCATACACTGTTACACAATAATCACCCGCTGGAACATTATTAAAAACTCCTGAGTTATTACAGGCTATCTGCACCCCCAGGTTGTTGTACAGGCAGAATTGCCCGCTTGATACCGTATCGGCAGTTGCCGTTACCGTCATGGTGGAGCAGGTAAGGTTCTGAGTGGAAACACCCGTAATGACCGGTCTTGGCCTCACAGCAGTAAAACACCGTGTTATCAGTGTATCCTTGCAAATATCCCGGATCCTGATGCAATAGCTGCCGTAAGCCAGGTTATTAAATACCCCGGTTGCATTGCAGCTCACCAGTGTATTGGATGCATTGTAAAGACAGTATTCGGGTAAAAAAATATTTTGCTGCCCACTGACAGTTGCTGTAAAACTGGTGCACTGGCGGTTGCTTAGTGTTACCGATGCTGCCACCGAAGCTGCCTGCGGATTTACTGTAAAACATCTTGTAATGGTTATGTTTGTACAACTGTCGTATGCCCTGATACAATAAGAACCATATGGAATATTGTTAAAAGTTCCTGTGTTGTTACAGGCAATATTAACGCCTGCCGTTGTTTCGAGGCAAAACCTTGGACTTGTAAAATTTTGTACAGATTGTACTGCAGCTGTAAATGTGGAACAGGCCCTGTTTGAGATATTCACCGTATTACTCAGCGAAGGGGTAATTACAATATTAACAGTAGCCCGTTTCATTAATCCGCAACTATCTTTTGCAAATACCTGAAAACTCGTATTGGGTAAGTGTGTAAATGTTAAATTTGGAGATGCCGATTGAATGGTATCACCGGCACTACGGATGATGCCATACGTAAATCCACTGAGCCCTGGAGCTACCAGGCTGTTCCGTCCAAGTATATCTCTTACTTCAATCTGACCAGTGTATTGGTTACAGCCGATTCTCGAAAATGGATAGGCATGTAATGACCAACTATAACCAGCAATATTAACCGTACGTGTTTGAACGCCGCCACAGGAATCCCTTAATTGTATACTATAAGCACCTGCTGCAAGGCCGGTAAAATATCCGGTTGCATTTGAAGTACCAACCCCCATTGGAGATGGGGCTATTATTGTAAAACTAAAGGGCGGACGGCCATATTGCAGGCTGTCAGCAATAATTTCACCATTGTTTACAGATTCGCAACGAAGGTCTTTTTTCCTTAACATAAAGCGGGGGTCCCTGTAGGTTCCACCTATTATGATGTTTTGAATAGTATCATTGCAGTTGAAAATTATATCATTTACAACCAGGGTATAAACACCGGCTGCCAGACCTGTTATGGAATCCGTACTGGTAAAACTGGTATTAACGGGCCCGTTTACCTTATATTGATAAGAACCGCTTCCGCCGGTTGTAGTGATCTTTAATGAACCGGTTGCCATACACATAGATTCATAAGCAACCCAGGTAGATTTGAGAGAATCACAAGTTTGGGCATACCCCGTCTTGTTCAGATTCAGCAGTAAAAAAAATAAAGCAAATTTGTAAAACTTACTCATAGTTAGGGTTTTATTATTCAAAAGGGACAGATTTTCTAATTATACTAAACACGCAAAAAACGATAATTGCGAACAAAAATTGCTTTTCTGTAATATTATTTCTACTTATTGTAGTTAAAAAGCCAGCTTATTAAAATAATTATATATATAAATTAATATTACTACGCCAAAATTGTCCAAAAAGTAAATTTTTGAATCTTTGATGATCATTTATCTTAATTGTCTATTAGGTAAATAGATTTTGCAAGAAAGGTCTACTTTTTGGCCTGCTGTGACAATGGCTGGTCATTGTTTGATTTAAATAGCTACCGGAAAAGCCGGACAAAAGAAGGTTTTTACGTTTTTTATTTCAAGAAGGGAAAATTGAAGAAACTAACTGGGTTAATTAAAAAAGTGCCCAAATCAATTGAGCACTTTACGGTTTTAACCGACAATCCCTGGCTTAATTATTTCACAGAATAGATATTGGATAATTGTTTAAAATATAAATTTTTCTGATGCAACCGGATCTGGCTAAACGATGAGTGGTACGCTTTTTTTGTAAAACGGAAAATCAAATACCGGCAATGGGTGCAAAAGTGATTTTAGCAGGCCTGCCATGCCGGGAAGTTTGTAGAGATATTCTGTAAAAAAATCGGGGGTTTTCTTTTTCATATAAGAGAATTGGGTTTTAAATGATAAGGGTTATTTAAAAATTGATTGCAGCTTTGTAAGGGTGCCTTAAAAAATATGGGTCAACCTGCTTTTTTGGATAATGATGGCAGAACAGCGCTGTAACGCTAAAATTAATTTTTTGAAAAATCAAAAGGTAAAAAAGATAGTAATTGAAAAATAAATAACAATATACAGGGCCCGGTAGTATGGCAGCAGAAGAAAGGAATGCAGGTCCGTTATATGGAACATTAAAGATCCCGGCCACAAAAAAGTATCCGAATAATGGTTTCATTGATATGATTTACAGTCAATTATTAGTCAGCGGTTATTATACCAGATACGGACACGCTGAACCGAAAAATTGAACAACGCAAATCTTATCAATACAATTCAAAAATACTGTAGTAAACAGGGACAGCACTTGTAGTATTAATACGACTATAGTAAATCTTCTACAATTAGGCTGAACTTTGTGTTAATACCTAAATGAACCGTAATTTTAATAAGTTGATTAACGATATCCCCGAAACAGCGAAAACGATATGCAAAAAATCCTGCTTGCAGATGACCATTCATTAATAAGGCGTGGTTTAAAGAACATAATCAATACCCATTTCCCCGAACTGGAAGTAGAGGAAACTTTCACTATTTCACAAACACTCAGCTATTTAAAAAAAAATGTTCCCCCTTTTGCCATTTTTGACCTTCAATTAAGCGATGGTAATATGATTGAAGTCGTGAGTGAGATCAGGCGCAATTATCCTCAACTGAAAATACTTGTATACAGCATGAGTAACGAGGATATTTACGGCATCCGGGCGCTCCGGTTGGGTGCCAAAGGATACTTAAGAAAAGATGCCGAAGAAGAGGAAGTGATAAGGGCGCTGCGGTATTTTTTTGAAGGTAATATTTATGTAAGCAATCAACTTAAGAATATTTTTATTGAAGATCTCCAACCTGAAGTTACTGGCGTAAAAACCGGGAATCCTTTTAAGCAATTAAGCAGCAGGGAGCTCGAAGTGACTCAACTGCTAATTAAAGGAAAGGGAACAAAAGAAATTGCTGGGCAGATGCACCTGCATGCCAATACCGTGGTTACTTATAAAAAACGTATATTTCAGAAACTTTCAGTATTCAACCTTATTCAACTGGCCGAAGTTGCCAGACTTTACAGCATTTGCTGATCAGCATAAATTATGAGCTTGCTGAATACTAAATATAAAAAAAGCACAACTGTGAGCAGTGAAAAAGAACTGTCGGCAAAGCTGGCAGAAATGGAAAAACTGCTTAAAGCCAACAAGAAAGCCAATCAGCTCAGAGACCGCTTGCTCGATATCCTTTCGCATGATGCACACTCCCCGCTCAGGTTTATGACGATGGTGGGTAAGTCTGTACTCATCAAGGAAGCTTCCCTTACTAAGGAAGAAATAAGGGATGCCCTGGCAGACATCAATCAAACTGGCACAAGGATACTCCTGCTTATTTCAAATATTTTAAAATGGGTTGAACTTCGTAAAGGAAATAAAAAAACGCACTTAACGATTGAAAACCTGCACCAGCTTGTTAATGACCGCGTAGAATTTTTCAGGTTCATGGCAGAATGTAAAGGAACCAGCCTGGTCAATAAAATTCCTAAGGGCATACTTCTTAAATCCGACCGGGCGGCTTTGGGTATCATTATCCAGAACCTGCTGAACAATGCTGTGAAATTCACTTCGGACGGAAGTATAACGGTACAAGCTATTGCTAAAGACAAAAAAATTCATATCTCCATCAAAGACAGCGGAAAAGGCATGACGGAAACGGAAATTTCTGCCATAAAAAAAGGCCGGAAGGTAAATCCTAATGCCGATACAGACAATTTCAAGGGAAGCGGGCTTGGCTGGGAACTGATTAAAGACCTGCTGAAGCACCTGCGGGGTTCCTACGATATCAGCAGCAGGAAAGGCCATGGAACGAAAGTTACCATCATACTGCCCGCTGGTAAATAATCAATTTCGCCTCTTCGCTTTGGTAGTTACCAGGGCGTTACTGATCCATTCATTTACAAAGAAATCATCTTCATAACTTTTAACGATTGCATGATATATCTCCTCCCCGCTTGCCGATTTATTGAGATAAGAATTAGCCCCCTTTTCAATAAGCGAACTTATGAGCGCATTCTCCATATACATGGTTAACATGATGAATTTAACGGAAGGAAATTTGTGCCGGAGTTTCTGCAGGGCCTCTACCCCATCCATATTGGGCATATCCACATCGAGCAATACTACCTGGGGCTGTTTATGCTTTATCTTTTTAAGCAGCTGGACCCCGTCCGAGCATTCGAATAATATTTCAATGTCCTTGATCTGGCCAAAATAATATACCAGTGCTTCACGGTATTCGGGACTGTCGTCAACTATTCCAAGTGTTATTTTTGATGAGCTTGCAGTTTGAGTTTTCATGATGTATTATTTCTGATAAAGAAGCTGTTACTTATTAAATTGATGCGTTTTGTTATAAAATGTTATAGTAGTCCATCAAAGCTGGAAATTTAAACGGTTCTGCTGTAATTACCTGGTCATTTTCATAAATGACCTCTACATAAAAACCATACAATAAGTAAATTTCAATCCTGGTTTCTTGTACCATTTTTTCACGGATTGGCATACCAAATTCCTGCAGCAGAGACAATCGCCCCCTGATACTGAACTGGCTGTATTCCCCTTGTGACAAATGCATTCCCTAATTTTAAGATGATGTAGATATTATTAAACATATGTCTAAGGTTTATTTTCAGGAATTTTTCATACAGTTTTTGCAAGTATTGGTCTTTGTCACTTCGAGGTACTCATTGCCATATTGGCCAGCACCTGCAGATTGTAATTGTCTTTCGACTGCATAAACCCATATACGGCTCTTGGAACTGCTCCCACTTTCCGTTTTTCCATGCTGGCCGAAAATCCGAGATTCGTTCTGCTGCAACCCAGTTCTGCACCCCGCATCACCAGTTGATACAACGCCTGCTTATATGTTTTATACGTTTGGTTAAAACGGTAATCCAGCCCCATAATAACTGGCAGGTAAGTACGGGTGGTTTTACAGCAAAACACAACGGCAACAGGTTTTGCCAGGCCTATAAAGTCGAATTCGGGCTTAACGGTCAGGCTAAGCACTTCCCAGTTTCCTGTACTCAAAATATTTCTGAAGAACTTCTTAGGTAAGGTAAACGTGTTTAGAGCCAGATTATTATTTTTTACGTTTAGGTAAAGGGCATACCAACTGTCCAGGTTTTCCTCGCTGTAGTCTGTTTCAATTTTAACTGAAAATTTATTTTCGTGTTTCCGTATATCTTCCCTGAAATGCTGTTGAGACCTTTTTGAAAGTGAACCGTAATGGCCGTCTTTTCCTTTCCAGGAACTGTTGTCCACTATATTATTTTCGGGCAGGGATATCCTGAAAAAGCCATTATCCACAAAGTAGGTATCCATTTCTTCATCTGCCACCGAAAAATCCCTTAAAACGATACTGTTGCATTTGTACTGTTCCTGAAGCGCATAGATCTTATCGAAGAACAACTGCATGGCATCCTTCCACAAATTGGAATGCTTGTCTATGAAAATATGTTCCCCCTCGGTTATTAAGGATCCGGTGCAAATTACCTTAGAGGTAAGATAGTAGGGATCTGTTAAACGCATCGTTTCAATTCGGGCAGATACTGATCCCGGAGAAAGCATGTCATCTTTCCATATTGCTGTTGTTAAGAAAGTGGCCAGTACCGGCCGGCCGGCATGATCCCGTACAACAATATAATCGAACTGCCAGTTATCCTGGGGCATTTTATTGTTGCTGAAAGATTTTTCAAGTACAGAAAGATTGTCCCAGTCGAAACTGCCCTTACCCGCAAACAATGAATTCCACTCTTCTTTCGGCACCTGTTCAACAGTTGAATAATGTGTAAGCCAGAGCGAGAGACTTTGACTGACAACACTCTTAACAGCCGAATCGATCATGGCATCTTCGGGGAGGGGCATTTTAAATGCTTTGTAAATATCGGCCAGCCGGATATTTTCTTCTGCAAGCGCCTGCGGCAATTCTGCGGCCAGGGTTGCAATCATATTTTCGATCTGTGTAAAAGTATGAAGGCGTGTAATGGTAAAGCGGATGCCTGTATTTTTCATGGGTACAGCCGGAAAAATACCCAGGTTTACGTAATATCCTTTGTTCAGCATGCGCTTCACCATATTATAACCGAGTTTTGGCAAACCCGCAGCTATAAAAAATACGGCAGCATCTGAAGGGGAAACCACCGGAAGCCTGTATTTCTTAAGCATCAGGTTTGCAAACCTGATATTATCCTGCAACCCTGCCTGCATTTCATAGATTTCATCGCTTAAATGTATTTTGGCTGATGCAACTGCAGCGCCTAATTGAGAAGGCTGCATAGGGCCTGATGTGATCAGCGGTCCACCGCATTTTCTTACCTTTTGTGCCCATTCTTTTGAAGGAAAAACAATAGCCGCCCCACCGGTTGCATAGGCTTTATTAAGCGAAGTGGCCACAATAGCTTTAGGATGTATGGGCGCCTGGCTTAAAACATAACCCCTGCCATGTTCGCCGTAAATACTCATCCCATGTGCATCATCAGCATAATAGTAGAGTTCTGGATATTTATCCATAAGATGATAGATTTCCTTAACCGGACTCTTATCTCCATACATGCTGTAAATGCCATCGGCCATGTACCAAATCCGCTTGTATTTTCCCCTGAGAAGCTGAATCCTTTCTTCCAGCAGATCAATACGGTTATGCCGCAGTAATTCTACATGAATACCCTGACCTTTAACCATACTTACGGCCATCTGAATGGAATTGTGTACCTGGTGGTCCATTATAATACAATCGGTATTATGGCAGATCAATACAGGTATGGTAGCCATATGGCCGAGCGTTGTAGACTGGGTTATAACTACATAGCCGTTAAATATCTTTTCAAGGAGCTTTTCCAGTTCGCTGTAAAGTGATATGGAGACATAAGCCCTTGATTCGGAAAATTGGGTGCCAAAATTATCTATTGCTTCTTTACCAGCTGACTTGATCCTGGAGTCAAACTCAAGGCCGAGGTAGCTGCAAGACCCAAAATTGACCACTTCCCTGCCTTTCAGCGAAATTGAATTACAGTTAATTTTCTTGCCATTATCGGTATATAAATGGCCTATTTCTTTTCTCACGCCATAAGAAACAATTTGGTCTACGGTATCTACAAAGGTTTGGCTTTTGCTCATTTTAAAAGCTTTTATTAATTTTAAACGGATTTTCACATAAATCAGTGCTGTAAAGCTTCCTTTATTTACAGACCTGGGCAACGTATGAAAAACTGATTTTCAAAAAAAAATTGCGATTTTTTTCTACGTATTAACACGTATAAACAGGAAGAATAGTGGAAATGATGAATAAAAAACTAGATACAGCATTTGTTTCATTTGAAATTGAAAAAGGTATCCTGATCGCTTCCTATAAGCCAAATGCCAGGATTACTTTAAAGGACGCAAAAGAAATTGTAGCCTCCCGCATGGCCTTTATTGAGGGAAAACCTATGCCCACATTGATACTGAATCAGGGGATTGTAAAAATGGATAAAAAAGCCAGGGATTTTTTTGCATCCCCTGAAGGAATTGCCGGCGTAAAATGCGCTGCATTGCTGTTAAGCTCGGGATTTATTTCGCTTACCACCAATTTCTTTTTAAAAGTAACCAAAACAAAACTGCTGGTTAAAACATTTACAAATAAACAGGAGGCCATGGAATGGCTTAATTTTTTTACCAGCTCATAAACCTTAGCATTTGGACCCACGCTTTAAAAAAATAAACAGGTTACTTACAGAATATGCACTTGGTAACTTTACCAGAAAATTAAGGATTTCATCGAGGCTCGATGAAGTGGATGCCTTTATAACCTGCGTAAATATGGTGGGTGAGGAATTAAAGCATACCACCATTTCAAAGAATCATTTCAACAATATTTTCAACTCTGTATCCGACATGATTTTTGTACTCGATACAAAGGGGAAAATACGCAATACCAGCAATTCTGTTCATGAATTACTCAAATACCCCGCAGAACGTTTTGAAGGAAAGTTCATAGACACACTTGAAGTAAAAAGAGCGCACTCTTTGTTCCTTTACATTGCCACTAGCTTAAAAAAGAAAAATGGACCAGCTGAAATTGAAACAAGTTTTAAAACCAGGGAAGGCAGGGTAATTCCTGTACTATGCACTTCCACCTTCCTTTATAATGAGAAAAAAAAGAAAGCGGGTTACCTGGTGCTGGCAAGAGACCTCTCTAACATAAAGCAGTACGAACTTTCACTTAAAGAATCAGAAGAAAAATACAGAAAGATATTCGAAGAGACCGGCGACTGCATTTTTATAACAGATAAAAAAGGGAATTTCCTGGAGCTGAATAAGGCCGGTTACAGGCTTTTCAGGATAAACGGGGCTGTTCCGCAGGGCTTTAGCCTCATAACCATGATAAGCAAACCCGAGGCAAGGAAAAATTTCAGGCAGCTTATCCAGCAGGAAAAGATACTTGAAAACTTTTTTGCCCAGGTAAGCTGCCCCGATGGCACAAGGGTAGAATGCCTGATCTCCTTATCGGTAATTGAAGATTACAAAAAAAAGCCGGCGGGATACCGTGGCATTATAAAAGATATCAGCAAACAAAGAGAAACAGAAAACCTGATCCTCAAAACAATTGTAAATACCCAGGAGGCAGAAAGGATGCGCTTTGCAAAAGACATACACGACAGCCTCGGCCAGCAACTTTCGGCTATTAAATTCTACATAGGCACTTCTGTAGACAATACACAGGACCCCAGGCAAAAAGGCATATTGGTAAAGTCGAACGATGCACTTGTAAAAGCGCTTGCCGATATGCGTAATATCTGCTTTAACCTGATGCCCAAAACACTGGAAAATTTTGGGCTGGCGGCATCCATTATAGAGCTGGGAAAACAAACAGAAGTAAAAGGCAAGCTTGCCATCGTTATAAAAGATAATGGTACTTTCCCTATCCTCAATAAACAGCTTGAAATAGCGCTTTTCCGGGTAGTACAGGAATTTATCAACAACAGCATCAAACACAGCAATGCCGGCAGGATCAATATAGAACTAAATGCAACCAAAAACATTGCCAGTATCCTGTTAAAAGATAACGGTACCGGCTTCAACATAACGGAAGCGCAAAACTCCAAGGGAATGGGATTAAAAAATGTTAAGTCCAGGCTGCAGCCATATGGCGTGGAAACGATGATCGCAAGCACACCTGGAAGCGGCACCAGGTACAAAATAATAGTTCCGGTAAACAACAGCAATACTATAAACAAACCATGAAAAAAGACCAGGAAATAATCAGCCTTCTCATTGTAGACGATCACCAGATGATAAGGGATGGCATCAGGGTAATGCTTGAATCGCTCGACAGCAGGTATCATTTTAAAATAACCGAAACTGAGAATGGCGAAGATGCGGTAAAAAAAGTAATGCACACTCAGTATGATATCGTATTTATCGATTACCAGCTTCCGGGAATGAGCGGGGCAGAAACAATTGAAAAAATACTTACGCTAAGGCCGCATACAAGGGTGCTGGCGCTTTCAAATTACGACGAGGTTACTTATATAAATAACATGATGAAGTCCGGCGCCAAAGGATATGTACTTAAGAATATTGAACCGGCGGAACTGCTAAATGCCATAAAAACCATTTTAAGCGGAAAGCCATTCTATTCGAATGAAGTGGCTGTTAAGCTGCTTGAAAACGAAAAAAAATCTCCCGGTATAAAAGTTCCCAATACGAATGGGTTAACAAAAATGCAGCTGGTGGTTTTAAAAATGATCGCACAGGAAATGAACAACGAAGAAATTGCAGCAAGCCTGAATATTGCAAAAAGAACGGTGGACACCCACCGGCAAAACCTGCTGATGAAACTGAATGTAAAGAACACTGCCGGACTTGTAAAAGCTGCCTTCCAGCTGAAATTGATCTGATAAAAAACAATTTTATGATTTCAGCAGCCATTTTCCAGCTTCATAATCATAGTAAAACTCATAATTTGATTCCTGCTTTTCTGTAGGCGCAATCAGGTTAAAATCAAATTCAAGTCCCTTGACCTGGATATCATTTTCTGCTTTAAAAATAATTTTTTTAACCTTATCGTTTCCCCTTGCACCGAGGCCTTCAATGCTTCCCGCAAATTGGGGTTCGCCGGAAAATTTACCATTTGATTTCAGTTTAATGGCATAGAAATCGCTGCTGCGTGCGCTGCCGGCCAGTAGAACAACCCTGCCCGCTTCCACCACCACCTGTATACCGAAGAAATCCCTGCCTTTGATTTCATCTACGATTTGTTTGGTAGCGGCATCAATAGCATAAATACGGCCCAGCTGTTCCTTTGGTGTACTACCTGCAACCGTTGAGGCGTACAAAATATTGTTCTTACAATTATAGGCCAAACTTACAATTCCAAAAGGGTTGCGGTCATTGGGTTCTTTAGGCCAGGGAAGTTTCAGAAATTCTGCAAGTACGCCATCGGCACTATTCACTTTATAAATAGTATTTTGATCTTTAACCGGGTTGTTCAGCACATTTACAAAGGGGGCAGGCGCCGTAAATAAATTTCCCATCTTATCCAATTGAATAGGCGATAACCATCCGGCAGTTTTCCAGCTTGGGTGCTGGTAGGTTTTGGCGGGGATGCTCATATCTGCAGGCATTTCCTTCAGATAGAGGCCCATATTGTGCATTTCTGATGTACTGAAGGCCACCCGTTTCGGGTTGAGCCCGGTATTTTTTACAAATGCCGGCATGGTTTTGCACTGGTACTCTGCAGCAGCGGCTTCTTCTTCTTTTTCTGCACAGGAAAAAAAGGGAATCAGTGCAGTAGTAAAAAAAAGTATTTTTTTCATTGTTCAGAAAAAGTTTAAAAGAAAGTTTTTCTAATTTCTAAAAAAGGTTTTTCGCACCGGTACTTTATTTAATGAAAGATACCAAATAAGGGTGAACGACCTGGTTACTGCACTGGTACAAACATAGGCCCTGCCATGCATGGATAGGTTTTGGTGACATATACCCCATTTTCCAGCACTGTTTCTGCCCAGCAATATTCCCGTCCCTTTGTATCATCATTCTTGAGCTGGGGAACATACCATACCACCAATTTTTTATTTTGTATATCTTCCGGAGA
Organism: uncultured Chitinophagaceae bacterium; assembly: GCA_963754695.1. GTDB lineage: Bacteria > Bacteroidota > Bacteroidia > Chitinophagales > Chitinophagaceae > Ferruginibacter. Next base: position 97,997 of record CAVWGU010000008.1, on the reverse strand, counting down.
AGGCTCTATGTATTTTTCGGGACCCTGGCGGTAATCGGTATTACAGCAGGGGCCAATCGTAACAAGGTCGGCTTCGCCTTCGTTGGCCGGTGGCTTCGAAAGCGTTACAAAAACATATGCATTATCGCCGCGGCCTCCATCGCCAAAATTTCCTGTTCCCGGCTGCAGGTAATAACCCTGGTTGTTACCGGAAATTTTGTACTGGTATTTTCCGTCCATGTATTTTGTAGCCGCGTCCTGTAACTGCCATTTTTCTTTTTCCCAACTGGCAAAACCGCTCCCATTCCATTCTGAAAAATTATTTTGTTCAGCAGCGAAAGCAATGCGCAAAACAGGTCTGTAGGTTCCATCGCTTCCACAACCCCGGCCAAGGCTGGCACATGCCACGCGGAACCTGCCATCGTTATAAAATTCGTAACGCTGTTTATAATTGTAATTACAGGGTACGGGCCATTGCTCGCTCCGGAAAGTTTGCTCCAGCGCAAAACCTACGGCCCTGCCCGCATCATCTTTCAGCGTGCTAATTTTTGGCGTTTCAAAAGCAATTACGGCAGCCTGCGAAAAATAAGGGCAACCCACCGCATCGCTGTATCCAAAACCATCCGATCCGCTATAGCTTACATGCCAGTCTACCAGTTTGGCACTTTGTAAAACCGGCTTGCCATTATACATTACGGAAGAAATGCGCAACCCGTCGCTGCTGGTAAGCATATAATCCATGCTCCAGCCATTTTGCGTGAGCTTTGTTTCCTTCTCGCAATAACAGGCAGATACCTTATCGTCCTGCAATTTCCGTTCTGTAATTGGTGCAGCAGGGCCTGTACTGCCAACCCTGGTCCACCTTACGCCCACGAGCTTGTGGTCGGTAAGGTCTACGATAGCCCATAACGCCTTGCCATCTTTAACAAAAGTGGGCGCCACACAAAGATGGCGGCTGCGCTCGCATTTGGTACGGTTGAGTGCTGTTTTTGTGCTGGCCATTAATGCATCTTTTTCGCCGGGCTTCATCCCGTATGCCTGCTGAACCTCGGGTGATTCCAACGCTATCCTGATGGCAAGTTTTTTCAGGTGCTGTGGAATTTCTGGCTGGGTCTGCTCCTGGGTAAATACGGAAACAGTTTTCTGATTCCTGATATCCACCAATGAAACGGTAGTAAGATTGAGCGGGTAATTATACATTTCCACCCGGTAACAGTCTGCCAGCGACACCGCCCCTTTTGCATAACTCAGGTCACTTTCCCTTGCAGAAAAAACGGCAAAAATTTCGCTGCGGAAAGGCTGTTTTGTTTTGCTGTCCCGTATATTCCGAGTGAAGACTGTATCATTCAATGCAATGATCTGTGCCAGTTTTTCATTGGTGCCCAAACTGTCGCCACATAGTAAAACCGGCATGGGTAATGCAAGTGACTTTTTAATTTCTGCCACCCGTCCGTCTACAAAATCAAAAGTTCTTAAAGAGTCGGTATTGGCTAAAGCAGATTGCAGCACGTCTTCGTCATAACCGTTTAGGGTGGCTGTTTGTTTAGTGTTGTTGGTACAGGAAACAAGAATTAAAAGGGCAAATATGAAATTGATTTTTTTTGGCTCCATGCTTGAAACTTAATATTGCAAATTACTATTTCTTTTTTGTTTCATCGCCTGTAAAAGGGTTTTGCCAGGCCGGGTTTGTGGTAATGGAAGAATCTGAAAGCGCCAATAAAAAAGCGGCCAGGTTTGACTTGTCCTCTTCAGAAATACTAAACCCGCTGATAAGAGGGTGCTTGTATGGATTATTAATTCCATTGCCTTTGTTTAAACCCTGCTCAATATTCCTTCCTGCGCTTGCAAAATCGTCTATCACATTTTTCAAATGCTGCCCGGAGCCATCATGGTAATAAGGCGCCGTAAATGCCAGGTTCCTTAAGGTGGTTACCCTGAATTTGCCCATATCGGCCAGGTTTTTTGTTTGCATGTACAATCCCTGATCGTACAGTGGATAGGCCCCGCTGTCGTTTACGTTATAAAGACCTGTGTTAAAATAGTAAACCGTACGGCCGGATTCGTCATTGATCTCAGGTTCAGAAAAATTCTTTCCGCCATGGCATCTGTCACATGTAAGCGCTTCAGAATAGAACAACTGCATCCCCCTTTTTTCAGAAGCAGACAAGGCATTACTGTCGCCGGCCAAAAAAGCATCATAAGGGGAATGATAAGATTTAATTATCAGCATGAAAGCACTGATGGCCGATTTAATTCCCTGCCATGAAAATTCCACTCCGGCCTTACGGAACATTTCCTGGTAAAGCTTATCGGTACTTATCCGTTGCATGATCTCCTCCTCGTGGCCGTTCACACCCATTTCAACAGTTTGGGTGTTGAACAGCGGGTTGTTCATTTGCTGCTGCAGGGTATGTATGGTTGAATCGGCTGCGGTGAAATATTTATATTCCTTAAGATTAAACAGCGGCTGCGTATTGCGTAAGTGCAGATCTGCAAAAGCGCCCAGCGAACGCTTGTAACCGTCTGTAAAAGCGAACTGCGGGTTATGGCAGGTGCCGCAGCTGCGGGTATTGTTGACAGAAAGCCTGCGGTCAAAAAAAAGATGGCGACCCAGTTCAATTTTTTCTCCCTGGGCAGTTGATGATGCAGGATTATCAGTGCAGGAATTTACCAGTAGAATAGCTGTTATAAAAGCCAGGACGATTATCCTGAAATTACTGTTAGATATTAAATTAAGCCTCGTCTTCATTTATTTTCCAAAAGCCGCTCCAGCACATAAAACACAGCCGGGCAGAATGTTGAATTTTTTTCTGTAAGCTTAGGCCTTTTAAGCAGCACATCTTCATCTGTATAAGGAAAGCGGCGGCAGTCGGAAGGCCGGTATTCGTAGATACTGCAGTAATTGTCGGCGCCCAAAAAAGGACAGGGTTTCCGGTTTACCACATAATCTCCATCGGAATCGAGCAGCAGGTAGGTTTCAATGAATTGCCCTTCTTTCATTTTAAGCTGTTTAGCCGCACGTTTTATATCCGGCACTTTGAACCGCGGCGAATAGTTTTTGCAGCAGGCCGCACAATCAAGGCAGTCAATATGCGAAAAGGCTTCCTCATGCAAAGCGGGCAATCGACGGATGGTCTTGTTCTTATCGGCACGTTGCAGCAACTGCCTGTACAATTTCTGCCGGTCGTTCGATTTTTTTTGCCAGTTATGAAGAAGCTCCTTACCCATACAAATGAATTAGCCGGGAGGTTCACCCAACGCTGCAAAATTAAGTATGTTTGCCCGATGGAGATTGGTAAATTATACAATCAATTCAGGGAAGAACTTGAAAAAATTTATCCGGCGGGTGAGGCCGGAGCGATCACTGCAATGGTTTTTGAACATGCCGGCCTTTCTAAAACAACGTTACGTGCTGGAGCAACAGATGAACTGGATACAGGATGGTGGTTAAAAATGACGGGGTGGCTGGAGCAATTAAAAAAGGGGGTGCCGGTGCAATATGTGCTGGGCCATGCCTGGTTTTACCACTTAACTTTTAAAGTAAGTCCTGCCGTACTTATTCCCCGCCCCGAAACGGAAGAACTCGTAAAACATGCACTTGAATTTTTAAAGGAGGTAAAAAAGCCGGTTGTTCTTGACATTGGAACCGGCAGTGGCTGTATTGCTGTAGCAGTTAAAAAAAACAACCCTGCTGTGATGGTCAGTGCGGTTGATATAAGCAACGAAGCTTTAAATATTGCAAAAGAAAATGCTGCTGCAAATGAAGTGACCATAAATTTCACCGAACTTGATTTCCTGGATCACAGCAGTTGGGATCAACTGGGCATTTGCGATTGCATTATCAGCAACCCGCCTTACATACCCCTGCAGGAGGCGGTGCTGCTGGATAAAAATGTAACGGAACACGAGCCACACAGTGCTCTTTTTGTACCCAATGATCAACCGTTGCTGTTTTATGAGGCCATTGCGGCTTTTGCAACAGAACATTTAGGGGAAAACGGAAAGATATTTGTAGAAACGCATGAAGACCTTGCAGAAAAAGTTGCAGCAGTTTTCTTAACAAAAGGATTTACCGCCTTTATACTGAAAGATATTTTTGGAAAGCAAAGGTTTGTAAAAGCCGGCAGGTCTTAGAAAGATCGCTGCGGTAAATTCAATTACTCATTACCCGAAACCGTGGCCGAAGTGGTGGCACCCAGTTTCCGGGCCACTTTCATCACGTTTACAATTTCGCCCCATTGTGCCACAGAATCGGCATTGATAACCACGGCAGGTTTCACGCTGTCGCCCTCATTGATATATTTTCGCAACACCGCTTCAAGCGAATCAGGCGTGATCTTTTTAGCGCCAACAAAAATATTTTTGTTCTTATCCACGCTCACCACCACGCTTTGTTTCTGCTTAGTATCGCTTTTAGCTTTGGGTACGCTCATTTTTATCACATTGGGGTTGGCCAGCGTGGATATCATCAGGAAAAACATGAGCAGAATGAACAATATATCATTAAGTGGCCCTGTATCCAGTTCTGAATGCTCCCCCCTGAATTTGTTATTTCTTAAAGACATCCAAAAGGATTTTATATTGATGATTTACTATTTAATATTTATACAAGTCCTTAAAATCAGATGCGGCCTCAGCGGGTGGGTTCCTGCAGTATATCAATGAATTCGCTGTTTGCCACTTCCATCCGGTTGGCCATGCGGGTTACCTGCGCATCTAAAAAACTATATCCCAAATAGGCCAGCATACCAATGATGAGCCCTGTGGCAGATGTAATTAGTTTGATATACATGGCATCGGCTATCTGGCTGATGGAGGGATTGCTGATAGTGGCAAATTCTTTCAGAAGGAGCACAAGTCCAACAATGGTTCCCACAAAACCAAACAGTGGGGCTATACGGGCAATTACAGCTAGAATACTCAGGTTTTTCTCCATTTTATACAATTCGAGCTTGCCTACGTTTTCCATGCTTTTTTCAATGGCATCAATAGGCTTGCCAATACGCTGGATGCCTTTGTCGATCATTTTGGCAACCGGGTTATTGGTATTTTTAGTAAGGCTTCGGGCTGCCTTTACATTTCCGTTGATAATATGATCACGTATGATGTTCATAAAATTCTCATCCACCCGTGATGCTTTGCGGATATACAGCAGCCTTTCAAAGAAAAAGAAAACTGCCAGTGCAAAAAGAATAAAAAGAGGGATCATTAACGGGCCGCCCTTACTGAGCAGGCCCCACACTGTTTCCACTTTTGCGCCGCCTGCTGCAGCCACCGTGTCTACCTGTAAAAAAATATCGAACATAGAATGCTGTTAAAGAGTAAAACGATGCCGCAATTTATACAACCCTCGTCAATTAACCTGCAATAAAGCGAAACCACTTATAAACACCGGCCAATAAAATGTTAATCTTATTCTGCTTCCCTGTTTACAGCATCAATAGAAAAAGCGGGAATGCATACACTCCAGTACTCGCATGCTGCGGAAAAAGGATTGCTATAGCGTACCCGGCTGCCGGCTTTTACCAGGATGCTCTGTCCTGCTTCCACTATAATTATTTCGCCATCCACTTCAAATTGCTTTTTGCCGCTGCTCACCAGTGTATATTCATCAAAGGCAGGGTTTTGAAAAGGTTCGCTCCAGCCGGGTGGTGCTATCATGCGGGCAATGCTGTACTTTCCCTGGCCGGTACTGGCAAGTCCCGCATGCTCTTCTATCAATTTACCATCGGTGGTGGGAACTACAAAGGGCGAAGTTTGAAGAAAGCAGGGCATATTTGATGTTATAAATTTTGTGTTATTTGTTATAAAAAAAGCCGGTTTACACCGGCCCTTTTTGATTATCGTTTTCCATCCATTTGCTGCATGGCCATGATCTGCCGCATAGTTTTTTCCATTCCCTCACTGCTGCCATCGAGAAAGATCACATTCCCCTTTCCATATTCTGCAAAGTTTTTGATGGCTTCTGTCCACATACTGAATAAGATCACATTTGTATCGAGATTGGCCTGCTTCATTTGCTCTGCAGCCTGGCTCATACCCTTGGCCACTTCTTCCCGGAAGAGCGCCACACCCTGTCCACGCAATTGTGCAGCCTGCCTTTCGGCCTCGGCAGCTATCTTTATGGCATTACCCTCGGCCTCGGCGGCCTTCGTTTTGGTAATGAGCAATGCCTGCCCCTCATTTTCCGCAGCAGCTTTCAGGTTATTACTGGCCACTACTTTGCTCATACTTTCAATAATGGCCTGGTCAAATGTAATATCGTTGATCTGAAGATCCTGCAAGTGATAGCCCCACTCTTCGAGCGAAGTATCCACGTGCTCTTTCACAAACTCCACAATATCCCGTCTTAAACCCAGTATTTCCGACTGCTTTTTAGTGGCTACAAATGCACGGATATTACCTTCGATGGTACGCACCAGCGCCTGCATCAGGTCTTTATCGCTGATGAACTTAAAGGCTACTTTGCTGATGGTTTCCTCATTGGCATTCTGAACAGAATACAGGAGCATTGATTTAAAATAAACATTGGCCTGGTCGATGGTAACGGCCTGGAACTCCAGTTCCACAGAACGGTTCTGGATACTCACTTTCTTAAAAATATGTTCTAAAAAAGGAATTTTAAAATTAAGACCGGGGCGCATGATACGCTGGTACTTTCCAAACATCGTTACCACACCAATAAACCCCTGGTTAATGGTTACGAGACCGCTGAAAATGGTGAGCAGTAACAAAATCAGCCACCAGTAATTTCCTAAGAAGTCCATAATTGTATTTTTTATAAAGGTATGAGATTTAGAATGATTGCTCAAAATTTACTAAAACTGCTAACTTTAGCCCGATGGCATCCCGTAAAGCACTTATTTTAACCGCCGCCGTGGTTTTTACTGCAGGCATCATCTATACCGGGTACAATGGTTTCGTTAAAAAGAAAAGCTATGCCTTTATCAGCGAATGCGGCGTTTCTATGCCCGGGCCAAAGGCCTGGTGCAATGACTATGTAAGTGTTTTCTCAAAAGACGAAAGGAGCGTTTTGGACTCTATCATTGATCGTCACGAATCCGAAACCGGCAATGAAATCGCCATCGTTACCATTGACAGCAATATGCTGGGGAATTGCAGCATGAAGGATTTTTCCACCCAACTGGGTAATGCCTGGGGCGTGGGTAAAAAGGATATCAACAACGGGGTTCTGATCGTCCTTTGCCCTCAAAAAAGGGAAATACGCATTGCCAATGGGTACGGCATTGAAAAAAAAATTACCAACGAAGAAACCAGGATGATAGTTCGGCAGGAGATGCTGCCGCATTTCAGGGAAGCCAGGTATTTTGAAGGAACAAAAGCCGGTTTGATTGCTGTTATCCGCAAATTAAAAGAGCTGCACTGAGGCAGCTTCTTCATGAAATATATCTGTAAATTTATCCTGCCAGCAAAGCGCCAACAGCGCCAAATACCATTGCCAACACAATAAATCCCAGGTAAATAATAATAATGATGCCGTGAATGCGGAAAAGCAGTTTCAGGTTGAGCAAACCGGCATTAAGTGATGACTGGTCGGCAGCTCGCAGGCCTGCCTGGGTCTTTACACCAAACCTGAATACAATATAGGAAAGACCAAAGGAAATGAGTGAAATGAACCCGTACAGTGCGGTAAAGATACCTGCTCCCATGCTGGCAAATGGATTAGGGCCAGCTGTTGGTTGCTGCTCCATCAGCTTTGAAAAAAAGGTTCCTGCAAAAATGGCAATGAGCAGAATAATAGCCGACATTACAAAGCCGGCAATTCCCAAAAACTTTGCCCACATGGCTGTTTCCTTCAAATGATTTTGCGCCGCAGCATCCACTGTTAACTCATTGCTTAAAAAATTCGGGTTATGTTCCATCGTAATAAATTGAGAAATTATAACATTAAGATCAACTGTTCCAGCCTTCTCTTTCCCGCAGCCTCGTGATATGCGCCACATGATGCCGCCCATGCCAGGAATACATACCCAGCAAAAACCAAAGGCTCATGCTGCGTTTGCTTTGTGGGTGAAAGACGGTTCGGTTCCATTGTGTGTCGGAAATATCTTTTAATACTGCTGTCCATCTTTTATGGAGGGCGTGCAGTAGCGTGATGGAAATATTGATGGGAAGCGTTTTAGTATCGGCCAGTAATGCCCACTCTTTTTCCTCGTAAGGCTTTATAGTGGGATTGTCTTCCGTTAATCCCAGCTTAAAGCGGATATAGGCATTCATATGGCTGTCGGCAATATGATGCACCAGTTGATGCACGGTCCAACCTTCGGGCCGGTAAGGCGTTTGCAATTGTACCTCATCCATATTGAGCACCGCATGCTCTACCTGTTCGGGAAGCCATTGTATATCCAGCAGCCATTGCTCTTTTTGTTCGGGCGAAAAAGGCTGCGGTTCATATTTACCAATAGGATATTTCAGTTCTTCTGTCATTGCATTAGAGAAGGTTTGATATCCAGTAAGTCAATTTCAAAAACCAGGGTGGAACCAGGTTTTATTACGCCACCGGCACCCTGGTTTCCGTAGCCAAGATCGCTGGGTATATATACTTTCCACTTGCTGCCTTTTGGCATCAGCTGCAGTATCTCTGTCCAGCCTCTTATAACACCCATAAGGGGAAATGTGGCGGGCTCACCCCTTGATACAGAATTGTCAAATTCAGTACCATCTGTAAGTGTTCCCACATAATGAACCACCACGGTATCCACGGCCTTGGGTTTGGGGCCATCGCCTGCACGCAGAATTTCATATTGCAAACCATTGGGCAATGCTGTTACGCCCGGCTTGGTTTTATTTTTTGCAAGGAATGCTTCTCCCTTTATTTTTTCGGCGCCTGCTTTCTCCTGTGCAAACTGTTGTAGTTTTTCCTGTAATGTCATACCGCATTGTTGTTCGTTCATTAATAATTTTTTATTTTTAAACACATCATCGATCGCCTTCTGCATAAGGGCGCTGTTCAGTTTTTCGATGCCCTGGGCCTGCATGCTTTTGGCAATATTTACACCGGCAGCATAACTAAAACTGTCGATGGCATTTTTCATGGGCTTGGGAGGAGGGGCTTTCACGGTTTTCTTTTGTGCAAAGCCATCTGCGGTGAATAAGCAAAGAGCTACTACGCCTAAAAATAATTTTTTCATTCCTGTTTTTTATTTTTTAAAATTGATTGTTAATTGAAATACGGTCATCCGCTGCAATGTACTTCAAACCCTGAACATTTTAAACATTGCTGCTTGAAATTTTAGCTCAGTCTTCCCTCATTTCCTTGCCGGTTAAATGGATAAAAACGTCTTCGAGGTTGGCCGCTTTTGCGGGCCTGGGTTTCTCAAAACCGCTGGCTATCAGTTCATCAATCATACCATCGGGTGTGTTCAGTTTAATGATCTTCCCCTCGTCTATGATGGCAATGCGGTCGCAAAGCTGTTCGGCCTCATCCATATAATGGGTGGTGATGATGACGGTGGTGCCACTGTTGCGTATTTCCCTAATCAGGTCCCAGAGGTTGCGCCTTGCCTGCGGGTCGAGGCCCGTGGTGGGCTCATCTAAAAAAATAATTTTGGGGGCATTGATAAGCGTGGTGGCAATGGAAAAACGTTGTTTCTGGCCACCGCTGAGTTCTTTGTATTTGCTTTTTGCTTTTTCGGCCAGGTTCACTTTATTAAGCAACTCCATCGCATTTACCTGCCGGTTATAAAGCCGCAAAAAAGGGCAATCAGTTCAAGCAAGGTAAGACTGGGATAAAACCCCGATGACTGGAACTGAACCCCGATGATCTTTTTAATTTCGTCTGGGTCGCCTGTCGAGGTCGAACCCGTTACACAGCAACTTTCCCGAGGTTTTCTGAACGGAGCGTTTCAATTATTTCAAGCGTGGTGCTTTTGCCGGCGCCATTGGGTCCCAGTAATCCAAAAATCTCTCCTTCATACACATCAAAGGAAATATCCTTTACGGCTTCAAACTTACCGTAATGCTTTACCAGGTCTTTTACAGAAATAACAGGTTGTATCATTCAATTCCTTTAGGTACATGATGCGATTCCAGTTCTTCCATCATCAGCCTGCTGCCCACAAAAAAAGGAGTGCGCTGGTGCAGTTCCGTAGGTTTTACCTCCAGTATCCTTATTTTGACCATTGGTGGCTTTTCCGCCGGCCACTTCCAGTATAAAAGCAAAGGGATTGCATTCGTACATGAGCCTCAATTTTCCTTTGGGTTTGATGGTAGTGCCGGGGTACATAAAAATACCCCCTTTAATGAGGTTGCGGTGCACATCGGCCACCATACTCCCGATATAACGCTGTGTATATGGGCCGCCGGTTGTCTTTGTCTTTTGTTCTGGCAGGCATTGATATATTCCCTTACGCCCTCTCATACTGGAAAAAATTACCATGGTTCACTGAATACATTTTACCGCTTTCCGGGCATTTAATATCGGGATGGCTGAGCGAAAACTCGCCAATGGACTGGTCGAAGGTAAACCCGTTTACGCCGCGTCGAGTGGCATATACCAGCATAGTGCTGAATCCGTAAATGACATACCCGGCCGCCACCTGGTTGGTGCCCGGCTGTAAAAAATCTTCTTTGGTGGCGGGTTTTCCCAGTTCGCTCACCCTGCGGTAAACACTGAAAATAGTGCCAATTGAAACATTCACATCAATATTGCTGCTGCCATCCAGCGGATCGAAGAGGCACACATATTTTGACTTATTACTGATCTCATCATCAAAGATCACCACATCATCCATTTCTTCGCTGCCAATACCGGCACAGCTTACGCCATGGCGCAGCACCCCCATCAACTGGTTGTTGGCATATATATCCAGTTTTTTTACTTCTTCGCCCTGCACATTGATGGTGCCGTATCGCCCAGTATATCCACCAGGCCGGCTTTGTTTACCTCTACATTAATACGTTTGGAGGCAAGCCCAATATCTCTCAATAAGCTCGACAGTTCGCCGGTGGCCTGGGGGAAATGCGCATCTGCTGGATGGTAAATTCATCAAGGGTTTGTATTTTCCGGTTTACAAGCATAAAACAATTTTCTGTTTACAAATCGAGGTTGTAGGTTTGCAGGCCAAATGTAAGGCATAATTTTTATCTGCCGCATACTGCTGCGGGTAATTCAATAACATAAACCATTTAAAGAAGGGGCAATACAGCAGCTATGAAAGTGTATAAATTCGGGGGCGCCAGCATCAACAGTGTGGAGCGTTTTAAAAATACGGCAAAGATCATCAAAGACCATTCGGGGCAAAAACTTCTCGTGGTCATATCTGCCATGGGTAAAACCACCAATGCGCTTGAAAAAGTGGCAGAAGCGTTTTATGCCGGCAATAAGGAGGAGGCGATCCGGCTTTTTCAACTGGTAAAAGAAAGTCACCTCAATACCTTAAAATATGTTACGGTAAAAAACGCACTGGCTGCAGCATCGCAGCTCAAAGATTTTTTTACTGAAGTGGAATGGCTGCTGCACGATAAACCAGTACGTAACTATGATTATTATTACGACCAGGTCGTATGCAGCGGCGAACTGATGAGTACGTCCATGATGTACCATCATTTGCAGGAGGAAGGCATAAAAGCGCACTGGGTGGACGTAAGGGATATTGTACGCACCGATGATAATTTCAGGGATGCAGGAGTAGACTGGACGTTCACGGCAAACAGGATCAATGAAGACGTTCTTCCGCTGTTCGGCAAATATGATGTGGTGATCACCCAGGGCTTCATAGGCTCTACCGATGAAAATGAAAGCACCACCCTGGGCAGGGAAGGAAGCGATTATACGGCTGCCATTTTTGCCAATCTTATGAACGGCGAAAGCGTTACTATCTGGAAAGACGTGGAAAGCGTAATGAATGCCGACCCCAAGGAAATTTGAAGATGCGGTCAATATTTATTCGCTCAGTTATGCAGAAGTAATAGAGATGGCCTATTATGGGGCCCAGGTAATACATCCAAAAACGATCAAGCCACTGCAGAATAAGAACATCCCGCTTTATGTAAAGAATTTTATTGACCCGGGCCTGCAGGGCACTTCCATCAGCGATCAGCTCTCAAAAAAACTACCCCCTATCATTGTTGTTAAAGAAAACCAGGCGCTGCTCCAGTTTAAAACAAAAGATTTTTCTTTTGTAGAAGACAAACCCGTGGAAACATTGCACGAAATTTTTAAAAGCATCAAGATAAAACCCAATCTTACCCAGAATACGGCTATCTCACTTTTATGTTGTTTTGATGACCGGCCCGAAAAGCTTGAAAAACTGGCCCTGGATGCATCCGCTGTTTTTGATGTGGAACTGGAACGCAACCTTACGCTGCTCACTATAAGGCATTACGACGTGGAAACCTACCAAAAACTTACTGCCGGAAAAACAGTTGTACTGTTGCAAAAAACGCCGGAAACGGTGCAGGCTGTTATAAAATAAAAGAGGCCGCATTATTATATGCGGCCTCCTAAAATTATTTTTATACGTTACCGTATTTACTGGTCTCCCATATTTACCTGGTAATCGTACAGGCCTTCGTATCCCGGGTAAAAACCGCTGAGTGTTACCGATTTTTTACTGCTGAGCGCATTGTTCAGCTCTTCCAATGATTTTACCTCTTTGTCATCCACTTTAAGAATAACAAAACTGTCTCTCATGCGGGTTTGATCATTCAAGATACCGTCTTTGATCTTTTTAACCACAATGCCCCCACTGATCCCATATTCTTTAGATTTCCGGCCATCTAAGGCTGCCAGGTCGGCACCAAGCATATCCACTGCTATATCTTTTTTAACAACATCCATTGTACCGGCCTTGTTTTTTAAAGTAACATTCGCCGTATATTGTTTTTCATTTCTGAGGTAAGAAACGGTTACCTTATCGCCGGGTTTAAAGCGGCTGACCTGGTCCTGCATTTCTGCGCCGCTTGCCAATGGAACCCCGTTAATACTTTTTATCACATCACCCGAACGGATACCTGCAGCAAATGCCGCCCCATCCTTCAGCGCTTCATTCACATAAATACCTGATGCATTTTCCGGAATTTCATTGCGCTTCTTCTCTTCTGCATTGTAATTATCGGCATCAACATAATTTACGCCCAGGTAGGCTCTTTGCACGGTTCCGAACTTAATAATATCGTCCACCACTTTTTTTGTAATATTAACAGGTATGGCATAGGAGTAACCAGAATAGAACCCGGTTGGGGATGCGATTGCCGAGTTGATACCGATCAGCCTTCCTTCTGTATTTACCAATGCACCGCCACTGTTTCCCTGGTTAACGGCAGCATCGGTTTGAATATAAGATTCTACTGCAGAAGTTCCGGCTTTTTGCTTGTTAAGACCAAGCGTCCTTGCCTTGGCACTCACAATACCGGCCGTTACAGTTGTTTCCAGGTTGAGGGGGTATCCAATGGCGAGTACCCACTGCCCTATCTTTACATCATCGGAATTGCCATATAAAAGATACGGTAACCCGGATGCTTCGATCTTGATTACTGCCAGGTCGTAAGCAGGATCCCTGCCCATGACCTTTGCGGTATAATTCTTCTTATTGCTCAATGTTACGGCTACTTCGTCGGCATTGGCCACTACGTGGTTATTGGTTACAATATATCCATCGGCACTGATGATGACGCCAGAACCCGATGCCCTTTGTTCGGGAACATACCCACGGCCTCCGCCAAATAACTGATCGAGCATATCATCATCAAAAAAATCGCTGAAAGGATTATTTCTGCGGGGCAGGCTGTTGGTTACCTGCCGGGCATTTGTTTTTGTTTTAATATGCACAACCGCCGGTATGGAGGCCTGGGCCGGCTGTGTAAAATCCACATCTCCGGGAGGAGTGCTGCCATCGCCGTTTCCGGTAAACTTGTAATTGGAAGGAACAACAGCAGCCTGCTGGCCTCCGTAAGAATTGTCATTTTTTACAAATTTACCTGAGCCCCAAATAACCCCCAGGGTGGTTAGGGCGCTGATCAATACTGTTGCTAAAATCTGTTTGAATTTCATAGTAAACACTTTTTATTTTTCTTCCTCAAATTACAGGCAAAATTACATCAAATGATGTGCCTGCCATACAAAGTAACGAATGGCTGACAAAATGCATTTTCCATCTGCCATCTTTAACATTAAATTAGGAAGAGCTTCGTACTTGCTGCTTCTAACTATTTATTTATCAAATCATTCTGGCCATAAGCCCTGCTTGTTTTTTTTGAAAAAATGACCTGATCAGAAGCCCAGTAAAAACTGAACAGTATCAACGCCATCAGCGTAATCAAATAACCCGGGCGCCTGCGCCTGCCCAAATGGAATATAATGAGTACCTACCAGGCATTGCAGTTCCGGGTTGTTCTTTAATGTACTTTCAACCTCGTTGCTGCTGCTATATGTTTCATAATACAGCTGGCTGATGGGAGAAAACATTGAACTGTTTTTGGTAAGCAGGGTACTGCCATTGGTCATGTAAAATTGATTATTGAGCAGCAGGATCGAAAGCTGGTAATCATAATTGTTCTTGTACTTGTGATGATCTTCAAAATATTTGTAGGTATCAAAGGCTGCCAGGAGTGGTACAAAATCGTACCCTTCCGGAACAAAGATCTTTGTAACATTCCGGCAGCCCAGTCCAAAATAGAGATGAATATCATCTGAAAGTTTTTGCAATTCCACGGCCGATTCTTTACCGGTGAGGATGGCTGCCGAGCTGCGGTTTTTCCGGATGATATGCGGGTATTTTCCAAAATACTGTTCAAAATAACGGCTGCTGTTATTGCTGCCTGTGGCAATATAGGCATCGCAGCCCTTCAGCATTTCGGAAAAAGAAACCAGCTCATTTACCGCAGGGTTCCATCCGGCCATTACAGCTACCAGGTGCTTCAGTAAAACATCATCCTTAGAAGAACATTTTATCAACTGCCGGTGGCCGGTAATGAAAATGCTTAAAAAATCGTGAAACCCCACCAGTGGAATATTGCCTGCCATTACCACACCCACTGTTTTGGGAACAATATTGTCATCTATTTTGTAATGGCCGGCCCATTGCTGCAACCCATTTTCATCTAAAAAATTATTAGCTATGTTTCCGGCCGCTATTTTTACAAATTTTTCTGTAAACCACCCATTTTTTTGCCCTGCCCTGCATACCGTTTCCTGCCAGGCATCATCATTATTATTTATGTATTCTCCAAGCCTTTTCAGCAAAAAAATTCTTTCTTGTAAATTCATTTCGTATGTATTAAATTGCAGCAAAATTACATCAGATGGCTATAAAGATTACCGAAGAATGTATCAACTGCGGGGCATGCGAACCGGAGTGCCCGAATAACGCAATATACGAAGGAGGTGTTGAATGGTCTGTTTCGGACGGCACTTCTGTTAAAGGAACCTATACATTAATGGACGGAACTTCTATTGACACGGAGCAGCGCAATGCGCCGGTGAGTTCAGACATTTATTATATTGTTCCCAGTAAATGCACCGAGTGCCAGGGTTTTCATGAAGAACCGCAATGTGCTTCTGTATGCCCGGTAGACTGCTGTGTGCCTGATGAGGCCTACAAGGAAACGGTGGAAGAACTTCTCGCAAAAAAAGAAGCACTCCACGCATAATTTTTTTTAGTAGCCGAAAGGCTTAATTAAGCAGGTGATATTTCCTGCATTACAGGCGAAAGTTTTTATAATACTTTCGCCTTTTTGTTAATATGCCTGTGGCAATATTCATTATCTTGCCGCCTGATAAAATTATGGTGAGATTTTTGCTGATACTGGCCATCCTGCTCCCTCTATCTTACTGCAGTAAGATAGAGAAGAAAACCGATGGCCCAAACCTTACAGAGGAGAAGATAAACCTGCTCAGAGCAGATGCAGAATTTTCGGTTCTAAGTACAGAAAAGGGGATGAAGGCAGCCTTTATGGAATTTATAGACAGTAATGGGGTTTTACTCAGGCCAGGGTATATACCACTTGCAGGTGCCAATGCGATAGATTTCTTACTGCAGCAGTCAGATACCACTTATACGCTCAGCTGGAAACCTAAAGCAGCCTTCGTGTCCAGGCAGGCAGATATGGGTTACACCTATGGCATTTATGCCCTGGAACCAAAAAGTGCAGACACGGTTCTTTATGGAACCTATGTAAGCATCTGGCGCAAACAGGAAGATGGAAAATGGAAATTTGTGCTTGACAGCGGGAATGAAGGCATTAGTGACCCGGAATAAAATATATACCTGATCCAAAATATCATGAAGAAAAAAATTGCTTTGATCACAGGAGGATATTCGGGAGAATCTGTTATTTCCTATAAGAGCGCAGAAACCATCCTGAACAACACTGATTCCACAAAATGGGATTGCTATGTGATAGACATTCACCCGCAAGGCTGGTTCCATAAAACAGCAGATGGCAAAAAAGTGAATGTAGACAAAAACGATTTTTCTATTCTTGTAAACGGAATTAAAATAAATTTTGATGCCGTGCTGGTTGGCCTTCATGGCACACCCGGCGAAGACGGCAAGCTACAGGGATATTTCGATTGCCTAAAAATACCTTATACCTCCTGCGATGCTGCTACTTCTGCCTTAACTTTCAATAAGCGTTATACTGTAGCAGTAGCTTCCTTTGCCGGGCTTCATGTGGCAAAATCGATGCATCTTTTTAAAAACGACGGAACCACAGCGGCCCAGGTAAACAACGAACTAAAGCTCCCTGTTTTTGTAAAACCGAATAATGGGGGCAGCAGTTTGGGTATGAGTAAGGTAAATGAGGCAGCTGAATTGCCCGCGGCCATTGAAAAAGCCTTCAGGGAAGATGACCAGGTATTGGTGGAAGAGTTCATCAAAGGAAGGGAATTTACTATTGGTGTTTTCCGCTCAAAAGGAAGAATCATCACATTGCCGATCACTGAAATTATCCCGAAAAAAGAATTTTTCGATTATGAAGCCAAATACGAAGGCGCCAGCGAAGAAATAACGCCGGCGCAGGTTGATGAAGTAAAGGCGGATAAAGTACGTGATGCGGCAAAAAAGATATACGAAGTTTTTAACTGTAAAGGCATTGTGCGCATCGATTTTATTTACGATGAAGCTGCCGGAAATCCCTGTATGCTGGAAATAAATACCGTGCCCGGCCAAAGTGCGGCCAGCATCGTACCACAGCAGGTGGTGGCCATGGGATGGAGCCTCAGGGAATTTTATTCGGCATTAATTGAAGAATGCCTGCAAGGAGCATAACCATTTTTAAAACGAAATTTTTTAAGCGTGTTCAAATTCATCACTCACCGCCCATTTTGGCTAAACCTGCTGGTGGTAATAGCTTTAGTTATCTTCATCATTTTTGGCTTCCTGCAATTATTGGGAAGCATAACAAAACATGGCGAATATCTTACTGTTCCCAAAGTAATAAATCTAAAAACCAGCGATGCCATCAAACTCCTGGAAAGCAAAGGTTTTGAAGTGGAGATACAGGATTCTGTGTATACAGACACTGCAAAAAATGGCGTGGTTCTGAAACAATTGCCCGACGCAAACAGTACGGTAAAAGTAAACCGTATGGTGATGCTGATCGTAAACCGGGTAACACCCCCGTTGGTGGATATGCCGGCCCTGGTGGGCAAATCGAAAGGCTATGCCATTGAAATATTAACCAGAAGCCATCTGAAATTAGGTGACACCAGCTTCAGGCCGGATTTTATGCTCGGCTCTGTACTGGAGCAATCTATTAACGGTAACATAATACAACCCGGGGCAAAAATTCCCTGGGGCAGTAAAATTAACCTGGTGCTGGGTGGTGGTTTAGAAGACATGCGCATACCCGTACCCAATATCACTGGTATTACCTATAGGGAGGCCAAACTGGTTTTAGGGGAAAATGGAATTGGGCTTGGGGCACTTATTATGGAACCGGGTGTAAAAGACACCCTGGGCGCTTATATTATTAAACAGAATCCTCCAAAATTTGATGAAGAGAATAAATTGCTCTATATACAGTCTGGCCAGGTAATGGATATATGGCTGTCAAAAACAAATAAGGCTTTTATTGATTCAACCACTAACGACAACACTCCATAATTGTATGACAAATATTTCAATTACTGAACTTAGTCAAAAGATAGACAATAAAGAAAATGTAAACCTGTTAGACGTACGTGAACCTGCCGAACGGGAGGAATTTCATATCGGTGGTATTTTTCTTCCATTGGGCAATATTCTTTCTATGCAAATAGAAATACTTGAAGACCTGAAAGAAGCAGAAATCATTTGTTATTGCCGCAGTGGTAAGCGAAGCCTGCAGGCCGCTATGATGCTTGAAAATTTAGGTTTCAGGAATGTAAAAAACCTGGAAGGCGGCATGCTGGCCTGGAAAGAAAAATATGCTGCGGGTTAATCAGATTTATCTTTATTGACCGTGGCCGCTGATCCGGCACTTTCATTTTTACCTGTTTCTGGCACTTCCTCATCTCCAAACACCGCATGGGTAATCTCCGCATTGATGTACTTGTAAATAATATCTGAAACAAATACCAGCGACCCCAGGATGAGGCCAAGGAAAAACCCAATAATGGCAAATAAAGGCCCTGAGGATTTTTTCAATTGAAAAGGCGGCTCAGGTTTATCCAGTACTTCAATAATAGGTGTTGCTTTTTGTAGTCTCCACAAAGCTTCTTCCCTGTTATTGGCAGCGCCGGCCTTTTGCCGCAAAACCCGCTCCTTATCTGTTATTAAGTTCTCTTTTGGAATACGGTATTCAATTCTTTCTTCCGGCACAAACAGGGTAGTATTGGACATTTGTACTGCACGGCGGTCATACGTTTCCAATACGCCATTAATAGAATCCAGTTTGCGTAAGGTAAATTCAAAATCTTCTTTGGCCTTTTTTACCTTCAGGTCGATATAAAATTGCGATATCTTGGCAATAACAACATTTGTTACCGGTGTTATAAGTTTTTCATTTGTATTTGAAAAAGTGAGTTCAAGAATCCCATTCTTATTAATCTTGGCATTTAGTAAAGTCTTCAATGCCTCTCCCCCGGATGCCTTAAGCCCTGTTTCTGTTTTAGGTACGGGGATTTTTACAGCTGCAAAGGATTTCATGTTGTTTTCAGCATCAATAAGCAGTTCGGCAATTGTTTTACCTCCAAACTCCGGCAATTTTTCCAACGCCACCGCTTCCCGGGTACGCCGGCTCATGGCAAGTTCCACAATATTAATAGAGGCTTCCTGGCTAAAACTTTTCGTATCTGCTACACCGGTTAGTTCTTTTAACAGGTTAGAAGTTCCCGAACTCTCATTGGCAGCCGTAAGCGGAAATATAGTTGCCTTACCTGTATATAATGTAGGCCTTGTTTTTGCAAACAGGAATAACAATATGGCAACTCCAACACCGATAGCCAATACCAGCAATTTTACCTTGCCCAGCCGGAGAAATACTTTTCTTGTGAATTCTTTTGACGTCAAGCTGCTTTATTTTTATCTGATGTATTTAAATATAATCCCTGTTAGTATAACAGGAATGGAAGCCACAATAAGGGATTTGGCAAGGTCCCCTACTTCCTGGCCCTGTGGCCTCGCCGGAACAGTAACTACTGACCCCTCCAGCACCTTTGGATAGGACCTGAAGAAAAGAAAAGACTTGGTACGCTTGCTTCGGCCATTGGCATAAGTTACAAATATCCTTTTTTTCCAGGGACGTATGCCATAACCCCCAGCTTTATCAATATAATAACCCAAGTTGGTGTGTTCCTTATCAAAGGCTATTTTTAAAGGCGACTGCACCCTGCCTTTTACATTAACAAAAGGATTTATTTCCGGAACAAACACCATATCCTTATCCTGCAGGATAATATCATATTTGGAGTTGGGGTATTTTAGTGCATTGTACAGATCAATACTTACCGGTTCCTCTATTGATTGTATTTTC
The DNA here is from genome assembly GCA_963754695.1 of uncultured Chitinophagaceae bacterium. Lineage (GTDB taxonomy): Bacteria > Bacteroidota > Bacteroidia > Chitinophagales > Chitinophagaceae > Ferruginibacter. Next base: position 78,101 of record CAVWGU010000008.1, on the reverse strand, counting down.
TGCATTACTGCACTATCAATAATAGCTTTCCCCATGGAATCAAATTTTGGCGTTTCTTCATTTCTTTCCCTGAAGTTTTCGGTCTTGAACCTGTATAACAATGCGCCTCCAACATTTGCATTATCTGCTACCCCGCCTGCCCTTTTAATAAATGAAGATAAGCGTTCAAACTTACTTAAGCGGGGATAAAAACCGGGATAAAGCAATACGCCTTTCAACTCGACATTTTGCTGTAGCTCAAAGGCCGGGTTCCGCCTGACAAAAATTTGATCATAAGGCTTTAATGTAATTTTTTTGGCCATAGAATCAATTTGAAGGTCAGGATTTATAGCATAAGACTTTACTTCGGTCCTGGTGGGTTTCATACTTTTACGTGCCGAATCCACATCAACTACGCTTGAAATTTCAAGCCTTCCAAATTCGGCAGACTGTTTAATTCCGCCTGAAAGATACAAGAGGTCCTCCAAAGTCATTCCTCCATATTTACGCACCTTCCCTTCCTTGCGTACTTCGCCATATATTTCCACATACTGGGCATCTGAAAATTCATTTTGGGAAAAAAGCTGTACCACATCATTTACCTGTAATTCAATATTACTGGAACTTTTTAATTCATTGTTGTTATAATCCGAAAGATCCACCTCAAGCCGGTCGCTCTGCAGGTTAGTGGAATCTCCGGCATTTCTGAACACATACGCACGGGGCAGGTAGGTATTCCTGGTAACGCCGCCGGCCCGGTTAATGATATCAAAGAGCCGGTCGCCCTTGCGCAGTTCATAAAATGCAGGATAAGTGATTTCCCCCCTGATTTCAACCTTGTTCGACAGGCCCGCTTTTACCATGTCTACTTTTACAATATCCCCGTCTTCAAGCTGAAAATCCTGGCCTGGAATTTTGATGATCGCATTTGCATTCACATCTTTCTGTACCTGGCTTTCATCTTCCGAACGCAGTATTTTCATGGAAGAGCCAAGCGCATCGCCGGTTAAACCCCCTGCATATTTCAATAATGCTTTAACACCCTCCTCTTTTTTTAACTGGTAATACATAGGACGTTTAAACTGTCCGGTGGCCAATACAGTTTTGTGGGCCATCCCAATAATTACAAAATCATTATTCTGTAAATAAATATGCTTTCCAAAATCCCCGGTTGTCATGTACTTATATACGTCGAGCTCATCTATAACCCGGCCATTGCGTTTAATGATGATGCTGCGTAAATCGCCAAATTCTGTAACTCCACCGGCCATATAAATAACGCTAAATGCATTACTGAATGCTGAAACCGTTACCGGGCCTGGGTTTTCCACTTCCCCCACCACATTAATGTTAATGGTTCTGGGTTGGCCCATACTGACAGAAATATTTGTACCCGCCGGAACCACGCTTTTAAACCTGGAGTAAATAACATTACGGGCATTTTCAAACATGAGGCCCTGTACATAAATTTTTCCAAGTCCCTGCGGAAAAATAGACCCATCTCTTGCCACAATGTAATTTTCCTGGAATTCGGAGCCGGCCCACAAAGCCACAATAATATGATCGCCCACCCCTATTGGATAGTCGAGGGGCGGAGTAGACATCTCTTCAAGGCTTGTAGTAGGCGCAAAGGCTGCAAAGTTGGCTCCATAGGTCTTATCGGGACTATAAGAATTTTTCTTGATATTATCCTTCATCACGCTGTCTTTCTGAATACGGTCATTCTTGAGCATATCAGCATTCTTGTCCTTACCGGTTTCCCTGTTCCTGTCTTCCAGCAGTGAACGTAACTGGGGTTGCGATAATTCCTGTGGATTAATCTGGTTTGGATTAAGTTCCTGCGGTATTTCCTGTGTAACAGGAGGTTGACAGATAGCAGGCAATGCCGTTAATACCCCAAACAGCATTATATAAAAGCTCTTCAAAATTTTTCTTGTTGCGTTATGCATTTTCTTTGGCTTAATTTTCCAGTTCGCAAAGATATAGTTTTATTGCTGCGGAAAACGCAGTAAATCACTGTATTCTGCCCATATCTCGTTAATTATTTCACCAGCCGGCCTCAGGTCTTTTATTAAACTGCTCACCTGGCCAATTTCAAGTTCGCCTTCTTCCATATCCCCTTCAAACATCCCTTTTTTTGCCCGCCCCCTGCCGAGCAATTTTTCCATTGCTTCCTTAGGGAAACAGGCTGCCTCAGCTTTCTTCACCTGCTCAAAAAATTTATTCTTTAAAAGCCTTACAGGCGTCAGTTGTTTAAGGCTCAGCATGGTGTCCCCTTCCCCTGCATTCAGCACGGCATTTTTAAAATTTATGTGACTCGAAGCCTCTGTACTTGCCACAAAACGGCTGCCAATTTGCACAGCAGACGCACCCAGCACCATCGCAGCCAGCATCTGTCTTCCCGTGGCAATTCCTCCTGCAGCAATTACCGGTATGGAAACCGCCTCACAAACAGCAGGGATCAGTACCATGGTTGTTGTTTCTTCCCTTCCATTGTGCCCGCCGGCCTCAAAACCCTCAGCCACCACTGCATCGCATCCGGCTTCCTGTGCCTTTACAGCAAATTTGCTGCTGCTCACTACATGCACCACTTTAATGCCGTGGCTTTTCAGTAAAGGTGTCCAGGTCTTTGGATTGCCTGCACTGCTGAAAACGATGGGAACTTTTTCGTTGATGATCGTATTAACATGCTGTTCAATATCCGGGTACAATAAGGGGATATTTACTGCAAACGGTTTATCGGTGGCCGCCTTGCTTTTTTGAATATGTTCCCTTAATACTTCGGGATACATACTTCCGCTGCCGATGATGCCAAGCCCACCCGCATTGCTTACAGCACTTGCCAGCCGCCAGCCGCTTGCCCAGATCATACCTGCCTGTATGATGGGCTTTTCAATATTAAAGAGTGATGTAATTTTTTTGGGGGTCAGCATCTTCAGGTATACAAATTAAAGCGTTAATGGTTCTGTAGGTATTAATAATTATCAACATATACACATCACCTGATGGTTCCGCCAAGATCAATTTCCGTATTATCGCCAATATTGAGGTTCCGGCTTACGCCTTTCACAGCAGCGTCGCTGCCAATGAGGGAATTTGTAAGTACAATTTCGTTGAGCTGGGAATAAGCACCTATTATGGAATCTTTTACAATAGAATGATTTACAATACTGTGCTCACCAATGGCCACATTGGGGCCAATGACTGAGTTCTGTATCGCACAACCTTCACCAATGCTCACGGGCTGAATGATAATGGTGTTTGGAAAGTCGCTCGACTGATGGGCATTACCGCCAAACTTCTTAAGCAGAATGGCATTTGAAGCAATTAGCGATTCCTTTTTACCACAATCGAACCAATTCTGCACTTTAAAAGGCTGGAATTTTACACCCTGCTGAATCATGCATTCAAGTGCATCGGTCAGGTTAAATTCATCGTAGCTTTTTATCTTGAGGTCCTGAATTTTTTGGATGCAGGAAAACAGGACGCTGGTTTCTTTGACCTTATAAATGCCAACCAGGGCCATATTGCTTTTGGGAATGGATGGTTTCTCCACTACACGGCTGATAAAGCCGTCTTCCCCCATTTCGGCAACGCCAAAATTGCGGGGATCATCCACTTTTTTTACCCCGAGCATGGAATGTTCTGCCGCCAGTATCTCCTTTACATCATACTCGGCAATAGTATCACCCAGTACAATAAACATTTCATCACCGGCAACAAGGTCTTTGGTAAGGTCAATGGCATGCCCGGTACCATGCCGCTCGTTCTGTGTTACAAAATGGGCGGTTATTTCTGGGTGATGGTTCTTCACATAATCCTGTATTTTTTCGCCGAGGTAACCTATAATGAAAATGAATTCATTGATCCCGGCATCTTTCAATTGTTCAATAATGATGCTCAGAATGGTTTTTCCTGCAAGCGGTATGAGCGCCTTGGGCTGTGTGTAAGTATGCGGGCGAAGCTTGGTGCCTGCACCTGCTACTGGTATTATGGCCTTCATTGTTAAATCTCCTCCTCCCTCATAATAAGGGCGATTGGTTAAGATATTTTGCTTGTTTATGGATTTGGGGCGTGAAATTAGGCTTTTTTAGTTTAAAATAATGCCAATATCCATATTTGTGCTGGGGATAAAGCTTCTGGATAAAACTTCAGCCCGGCGTATATTTGCGGCATAAAACAAATTCATGCAAAGAGATACCGTAATTTTTGACCTGATAGATAAGGAATTAGCCCGACAGCAGGAAGGCATAGAACTGATAGCCAGCGAAAACTTTACCAGCCTACAGGTGATGGAAGCCATGGGAACCTCCCTTACAAATAAATATGCAGAAGGCTACCCGGGCCGCAGATATTATGGCGGCTGCGAAGTGGTGGACCAGGTGGAACAACTTGCCATTGACCGCATTAAACAGGTATTTAGTTGCGAATATGCAAACGTACAGCCACACAGTGGCGCCCAGGCCAATGCGGCTCTGATGCTGGCCATACTACAACCCGGCGATAAGATCCTGGGGCTCGACCTGAGCATGGGCGGGCACCTTACACATGGCTCCCCGGTAAATTTTTCGGGCAAATTATATGAACCGCATTTTTATACAGTGAAGAAGGATACCGGCCTTATAGATTACGAAATGCTCGAAGAAAAAGCACGCAGTGTAAAACCCAAACTCATCATTTGCGGCGCTTCAGCCTACAGCAGGGATATTGATTATGCCCGTGTGCGCAAAGTGGCCGATGAAATAAACGCTTTTGTAATGTGCGATATGGCGCATCCTGCCGGGCTGATCGCAAAAGGACTGCTGAGTTCCCCGTTTGAACACTGCCATTTTGTAACCAGTACCACCCATAAAACCCTGCGTGGGCCAAGGGGCGGTATTATACTTATGAAAAAAGATTTCGAAAATCCATTCGGACTCAAAGATGTAAAAGGCAATATACGCATGATGAGCAACCTCCTCGATATGGCCGTATTTCCCGGAACACAGGGCGGCCCGCTCGAACATGTGATCGCTGCAAAAGCAATTGCATTTGGAGAACTGCTTACCGATGAGTTTACAGCTTATGCCAAACAGGTGCAGCAAAATGCACAGGCCATGGCAAAAGCATTTGTGGCTAAAGATTATCATATCATCAGCGGCGGCACCGACAACCACCTGATGCTGATTGACCTGCGCAATAAAAATATCACCGGCAAAAAAGCACAGGAAACGCTGGACAAAGCGCATATCACCCTTAATAAAAATTCGGTTCCTTACGACGATAAAAGCCCCTTTGTAACCAGCGGTATCCGTGTGGGTGTGCCGGCCATTACCACCCGTGGCTTAAAAGAAGAACATATGCAAACAGTGGTGGATCTTATTGACCGGGTTTTGATGAATATCGATAAAGAAGAAGTAATTGCTTCGGTTAAAATAGAAGTAAAAGAATTTATGAAACAGTTTCCGTTGTATCCGGAGTTGAGGAAATGATAATTCGATCATGAGAAAATGTGCAAATGGTTTAATTTGACAATGTGAAAATGTGCAAATATGCAAATGGTTTAATTTGGTGATGGGATAATTGGATAATGAGAAAATGTGCAAATGGTTTAATTTGACAATGTGAAAATGTGCAAATATGCAAAAGGTTTAATTTGACAATGTGATAATGTGCAAATATGCAAATGACTAAATTTGATGTTGTAATTATTATGAGGCAACTTTGTAAGTTGTGAACTTTGAACTTTGAACTTTAAACTTTTAACTTTGAACTTTAAACTTTGAACTTTAAACTTTGAACTTTAAACTTTGAACTTTGAACTTTGAACTTTAAACTTTGAACTTTAAACTTTAAACTTTGAACCCTTGAACCTTTAAACCCTTAAACAATTCACCATGCTCCAAAGAATACAATCCATCTGGCTTTTACTGGCATCTGCACTGGCATTTGCCACCCTGCAGTTTCCTTTTTATATGGGTACCGATGCCACGGGCATACCGGGATCCACACTGGATGCAAAAGACAGCATGGTATTACTTTTACCAACTATTGCCATTGGAGTAATGACCCTGCTAACTATTTTTCTTTTTAAAAACCGCGGGCTGCAGGTAAAGTTCATTGCTGCTGCATTAATACTGGAAGCCTTTCTGCTCTTTCTTTATTACCGCGAAACCCAAACCTATACCGGCGGGCAATTTGTACTTACGTCCATCCTGCATGTATTCATCCTCATTTTTTTATTTTTAGCTATACGGGGCGTAAGGAAGGATGAAAAGATAATTAAGGAGAGTAACAGGATAAGGTAGTAATAATATTTTTGAAAAAAATCACTAAACTCCCTATTAAATTCATTTACACGAAAGACTGGTGATGAATGACTTCGGTTTAACAACACCCGGAGGCAACCATGGGTATTTTTTCAAAAATAAACAGGTACGATCCAGGGTTTGGCATCCAGAATGATTATCCTTCAAATTTCATTCAACCGGTAATGAAATACCCCTGTTTTATATGTATAAAAATTAGTGTAACTTTATTTCAATAATCAAATACATTTATTCAACCAATACCAATGAAATCAATTTTACTTTCCACATTTTTACTAATAACAGTTCTGTCAAATGCTCAAACGGTAGATATAGACAATACCGGGGGCACTTCGGGCCTTATTGGGTTGGGAGCAAATAATTATCATGCCAGCGAGTCCATTTACACCGATGCGGAAATTGGGAACGGCAATTTTACCAGCGCTGCTACCGCCATTGAAAAAATTGCTTTTAAAGCCGTTGCGGTGGGTGCAGCTACCAGCTTTGGTAATGTAAATATTTACCTGAAGAATATTCCGTCCACCAGTACCACGCTTACCACCGGCACTTATACAACCGCGGGGTATACGCTGGTGTTTAGCGGTACAGTTGTGATCAACAGTACCGGTTTTACTAATATTACGCTGAGCACTACGTTTGTGCGCAATGCGGGAGACAACCTTCAATTGCTTGTGGAACGTTCTGATAATGCAGCCCATGCAGGATTCAATTACCAAACCTCCAACGGCAATTCAGTTAACCTTACACTCACCACTACCCGCAGGTACAATGGTACGGTGGCCTTAAGCGGATCAACCAGTCTTGCCGCCAGCGCTTTCAGACCAGCATTGCGGCTGCTTCATGAATATACAACCGATGTGGCAGTACAGGAAGTTTATACGCTGGGGAGACTTCCAATACCCAATGGCACTCCGCATATTGTAAATTCCATTCTAAAAAATTTTGGTACCAGTACGGTCACCAATCTTAATGTAACACTGAATGTTACAGGCGCCAATAGTTTTACAAACACACAAATTATTCCAAGCCTTGTACCCGGAGCAAGTCAACTGGTGACTTTTGCAGGATATACGCCAACTATTGAAGGATTGAACAATGTGAGTGTTTCTATACCGGCAGACGATTACACAGGAAATGATTCAAAAAGCAGCAGCCAGATCGTAAATCAAAACTCATGGTCTTACGCAGATGAATCGGCACCATTTGGATCTACGGGCTCTACAGCAAACACTATTGACCTGGTTGCAAAATTCAACACTAATACGAATACAAGTATCACGCAGATGCGGCTTCATTTTTCCAATACTGGGGGAAGAGCTTATAAAGTGGCTTTTTGGGATGCTTCAGGTCCAGGAGGTATTCCCGGTACCCTATTGTGGGAATCACCTTCTAATTTAACCAGCGCCCTTGGCTATAACCTGGTTGTATTACCCACACCCGTAGCAATTACTGCCGGGAATTTTTATGCAGGTATAAGACAGGCCGTTTCTGCAAGCAGTGTATTTTTATCATATCAGAAAGAAAGCCCCATCCGAACAAATACATTTTATTATGCCTCCCCCTCCGGAGGATCGTGGATCGACATGTCGGCCGTAAGCACCACACCCTACCGCCTCATGATAGAACCAAAACATATCCTTGCCGTTAATGCCGCAACCACCAATATTTCCGGTGCTGCCGCTGCTGCCAACTGCAGCAAAATCATCGGGGTAACCATTGCCAATGCAGGCAGTAACCCAATTGCCGCAGGTGCTGCCACCGTTTCGCTGAAAGTGGCCGGTGCCAATACTTATACATCATCCATAGCCAATACCGGCATCATCAATACTGGTGGATCAGAACTAATCAATTTCACCGTTCCGGTACCCAATGCTGGCACGAATCTGGACACCGCTTTTGTTAGCCTGGCCGGCGATGGCGACCAACTGAATGATACCATTGCATCTTCCTTTACATCGGGCATCACCGCAGCACTGAATGTGGTGGCAAATAATACCATTTCGCTGGTTAAAAACTGTGAAGACAATGGCTGGACCTATTACTCTGATCCCGCAAATTACAATACCTCTCTGTTTGCGGTACAATGGGACCCAACCAGTACCGGGCAAAACAGTGCCGCTAAAGCCAATGCCATTCCAACATTACAGCTCGATGGAACTTATTTTTCAGCCGAAGATATTCCTGCAAAAAAAGCCACTTATACCATGCGCCGTTACTGGAATGTAGACCTTGCAGGAAATCCCCTGACCGGCCCGGTAAATGTTCGTTTCTTTTATGATCCCACTGAGAAAACAGCCATCGAAAATGCGGCCAGTACATTTGCAACCACCCACACCGGCACAATAGAACCATTCAGCTGGTTCCAACTGAATGCACCGTCTTTTGTGGGCGATGCGGCACATGTAACGCCTGATTTTGTTTTGAATTCTTATCCCGTTTTTAATTCAAATGGTGCCAACAATACCATCAACAGTGTTTTATATGCACAGTTCGATGGCTTAACCAAATTGGTGGGTGGCACTTATGCCACGGGTGTGGGCCCCAGCACAGCACTTCCGCTCAACTTATTGAGCTTTGAAGCAAAACAGGCCGGTCGCCAGCATGTGCTAAGCTGGAAAACAGCCAATGAAGTGAACATAAACAAATTCATTATTGAGCGCAGCAGCGATGGAAACAACTTCAGCAGCATTGGAGAAGTTAATGCAACGGGTTTGAACGCATACAGCTTTACCGATGGAGCCGTGCTGAAAGGGAATAATTATTACCGGCTGAAAATTGAGGAGCTCAACGGCAGCTTTAAACTCAGCGAAGTAAGATTGATTCATTACAATACAACAGGCATTTCGCTTTTTCCAAATCCTGTAAAAGATAACGCAGTCCTTGAACTTGATGTGGTCATTGCGGGCAAAATAAATATTACCCTGCTTGATATTACAGGCAAGGCAATGCGGCAGTATAAAACACAAATACAGCCCGGCATCAACCGCATACCGGTAAATATGAACGGGCTCGCCCGGGGCAGTTATATCCTTAAGGTTCAGGGAACCGGTTTTGTGGAAATGATCAGGGCAGTTAAACTGTAACAAAACTAAAAAGGGCCGTCATTGCCCTTTTTTGAAATAATTTCCAATTACTGGATTATTTCACTATTATTGCATTAGTGAGATTCTTTTCAACACATACCACTCCATTATTTGCAGCTTTTACAGCTACAACCAATACAACAACCCGCTAAGGGTTGTACATTTCCATATTACCATCGGGCTTTGGCTTTTTCCTTCCAGGAGAATTCATACATTTAATCAATCTTAAATTCTTTTACATGCAGGTTTTAAAATTTGGCGGCAGTTCGGTTGCCAATGCAGAAAATATAAAAAAAGTAATGGTTGTAGTGCAGCAGAAAGCGGTGGCTGGCAATACGATCGTGGTGGTTTCGGCACTCGGTGGTATTACCGATCTATTGCTGCACTGCAGCGAAATGGCAGCAGCAGGCGATGAGGCATACAGGCAACAACTGCAGGATGCAGAGCAAAGGCATCTCAGCGCAGTAAAAGAACTGCTGCCCGTGGCACAACAAAGCGCTGTGTTAAGCTATGTAAAAACGCAATGCAACGAAATTGAAGACATCTGCAACGGCATTTTTCTGCTCCGCGAACTATCGGCACGCAGCAAAGACCGGATCGTAAGTTATGGCGAGCTCCTTTCGTCAAAGATCATCAGCGCCGCTTTTAATGCAGCAGGTATCAGCAATACATGGATGGACTCGAGGAACCTCATTATTACCAATTCAAATTTTGGGAATGCGCAGGTGGACCTTATCAGCAGTAATAACAAGATCAATTATTACCTGCAGGCCAACCCGGCAAACCTTTACATAGCGCCGGGTTTCATTGCCTCCAATGCACAAAATAACGCCACCACACTTGGCCGTGGTGGTTCCGACTATACCGCAGCCATTTATGCTGCAGCGGTAAATGCTGCAGCGCTGGAAATCTGGACCGATGTATCGGGCATGATGACAGCAGACCCCAGGCTGGTGCAAAACGCAAAAATAATTCCGCAGATCAGTTACCAGGAAGCCATGGAGCTTTCGCATTTTGGTGCAAAAATCATTTACCCGCCCACTATTCAGCCCGTAATGGACAGAGGCATCCCGGTTTGGGTGAAAAATACTTTTGCCCCACAAGATAACGGTACGCTCATTGAACAATACAGTCAGCAGGATGCAGGTAGTACCGTTACAGGCATTTCGAGCATCAATAAAATTGCCCTGATCAGCCTCGAAGGCAGCGGCATGGTAGGCATACCGGGTTTTTCGAAAAGGCTGTTTGAAGCGCTTGCTTCCAAAAAAATAAATGTGATACTCATTACTCAGAGTTCTTCGGAGCATTCCATCTGTGCCGGCATACATGAAGATGATGCCGCTGCTGCCAAAGAAGCCGTGGACGAAGCATTTGTACATGAAATTGGATCCAAAAAAGTGGAACCATTGATGGTGGAATCCGGTCTCGCTATTGTGGCGCTTGTTGGCGACCGTATGAAAAACCATACCGGTATCAGCGGGAAATTATTTCATGCGCTGGGTAGAAATGGGGTGAACATACGGGCCATTTCGCAGGGCAGCAGCGAGCGGAATATCTCCACCGTTATCGGCAATGCAGATGTAAAAAAAGCGATCAACATCATTCATGAAGCATTTTTTGAAGAAGAAGTGAGGGAAGTGAATGTGTTTTTGGCCGGCATCGGAAATGTTGGTTCAAAACTGCTGGCGCAAATTGCCAAACAACAACCTTACCTCCTCCAAAAACTGCGCATCCGCCTTAAAATATGCGGTATGGCCAACAGCAAACAATTTTTGATCAATGAAGATGGGATTGACCTGCAGCAATGGGAAGCCGGCTTTAAAAATGCCCTAGCAGGAAATATGGATACTTATACCGAAGCCATCAGGGAAAAAAACCTGCGCAACTCTGTATTTGCCGATGTAACGGCCAGCGATACCGTGGCACTGGTATACGACCGGCTGCTCGAAAGATCAATTGCCGTGGTGGCCTGCAATAAAGTGGCCTGTTCATCGGGATATGATTACTATAAAAAATTAAAAAGCCTTGCTACGGAATACAATGCGCCATTTTTGTTTGAAACCAATGTGGGCGCTGGCTTGCCGGTTATTGGCACATTGAACGACCTGGTAAAAAGCGGCGACAGCATCCATAAAATGCAGGCCGTACTCAGCGGCACACTTAATTTTGTATTTAATAATTATGACGGCAGCAGGCCTTTTGCCGATGTGGTGAAACAGGCGCAGGAGGAAGGTTATACAGAACCGGATCCGCGGCTCGACCTGGGTGGAAAAGATGTGATGCGCAAGATCTTGATACTGGCACGTGAAACCGGCAGGCAAATCGAAATGGACGATATCAGCAACAACAGTTTTATGCCCGAAGAATGCATGCAGGGAACCGTGGATGATTTTTATGCGAGCATGAAGAAACATGAGGCGCATTTCAGAAAAATACTGGATGATGCCAATGCGGCGGGCTGCAAACTTAAATTTGTGGCGTCTTACCAGGAGGGAAAAGCAGGGGTAGGTTTACAGCATATCAACCCGCAGCACGATTTTTACCATTTGTATGGCAAAGACAATATTGTTTTATTTTATACCAACCGGTACCCCGAGCAACCATTGGTTATTAAAGGAGCCGGGGCGGGCGCCGATGTAACGGCATCGGGTGTGTTTGCAGATATTTTAAGAGCAGTAAAATCATAAGATGCTTCTATTAAACGACATTAAACCCGGCAGTACTGTTAAAGTAAAATGCCCGGCTACCGTGGCAAACATGGTATGTGGATTCGATATTTTGGGTATGTGCCTGGAAGCGCCATCCGATGAAATGGAATTAAAGCTGATCAACAGGAAAGAGATCCACATCAGGTCGGCCGACGGATATCCCTTGCCATCGAACCCGGCAGAAAATACCGCAGGAGCGCCACTGATCGAAATGCTTTCAACATTCAGCGAAGACATTGGATTTGAAGTTTTGATCAACAAAAAGATAAAACCCGGCAGCGGGCTTGGCTCCAGCGCTGCCAGTGCAGCCGGTGCGGTAGTGGCAGCCAATCATTTGCTTGGTAATATTTTTTCAAAAGAAGAACTGGTAGGTTTTGCCATGCATGGAGAAAAAGCGGCCTCGGGTGTAAAACATGCCGATAATGTGGCTCCCTGTATTTATGGCGGCATTACGCTTATAAGAAATGTTTTTCCCCTGGATATTATTACACTGGAACACCCACCACTTTTTGTAACCGTTGTACATCCGCAGATAGAAGTTAAAACTTCCGATGCCCGGCAGATACTGCGCAAGGAAGTTTTGCTTAAAGATGCCATCAAACAATGGGGAAATATTGCAGGGCTTGTGAGCGGCTTATTAAAACAGGATTATGCCCTTATTGGCCGCAGCCTCGAAGATGTGATCATAGAACCCGTGCGCAGCATATTGATCCCGGGTTTTGAAGGGATCAAGAAAAACAGTAAAGAAGCCGGAGCATTGGGTGGCGGCATTTCAGGCTCGGGTCCATCTGTATTTATGCTGAGCAAGGATGAGCAATCAGCAACAGCGGTTGAAACGATCATGAAAGAAGTATATAACAAAATAGGCCTGGCGTTCTATACCTACGTTACCCAGGTCAACAGCAAAGGAGTAACCGTTATATAAATCATAAGAATGGCAGGGAACTCAACAATTAACCATTTAACTAATAACCTTTCAACCATTTACCGTTGAACTATTACAGCACAAACCGCCAGGCCACTGCCGTTACATTTAAAGAAGCTACCATATACGGACTGGCGCCCGATAATGGATTGTATTTTCCGGAAACAATACCGCAGGTTAACAGGGAACTTATAGACAATATAGAAAATTACAGCAATGCCGCTATTGCATACCAGGTGATAAAGCCATATGTTGGCAATGAAATGGAGGATGCCGCCTTAAAAAAAATAGTGGAAGAAACAATTGATTTTCCCATTCCGCTTATTCCGGTTACAGAAAATATTTTTTCGCTTGAGCTCTTTCATGGGCCAACGCTGGCTTTTAAAGATATAGGTGCACGTTTTATGAGCCGCTGCCTGGGATATTTTTCGAAAGACATCAGCAAAAAAATAGTGGTGCTGGTAGCCACCAGCGGCGATACAGGTGGCGCAGTGGCACACGGGTTTTATAATGTACCCCATGTAGAAGTGGTGATCCTCTACCCTTCGGGCAAAGTGAGCAGTGTACAGGAAAAACAACTTACAACACTAGGCGGTAATATTCATGCCCTGGAAGTAAATGGCAGTTTCGACGATTGCCAGCAAATGGTGAAACAGGCTTTCAGCGAAGCGGCTTCTTACGCTAATATTTTTCTCACTTCGGCAAATTCCATAAATGTGGCCAGGTGGCTGCCGCAGCAGTTTTATTATTTTTTTGCTTATAAGCAATTTGTACAACAACAAGTGCTGGCAGGGATTCCGATAACTATCGGGACCGCTGACGGGACCCACAAGCCCAGGCGGCGGTTGCAAACCCCGCCTGCGGCTAAAGAAGATACGCCTGTCTTTTGCGTACCCAGCGGAAACTTCGGAAACATCTGCGCAGGTATGCTGGCACAGGCTTCGGGACTGCCTGTGAAACATTTTATTGCCGCCTGCAATGCCAATGATGTGGTACCGGAATTTTTACAAACGGGGGAATACAAACCCAAAAAAGCGGTTGCCACTATTTCCAATGCCATGGATGTGGGTAACCCGAGTAATTTTGTGCGCATACTCGAAATTTTTGGCAATAACATTGCTGCCTTGAAGCAACAGCTCTCTGCCGGCAGTATCAGCGATGAGGAAACCAGGCAAACGATAAAAAAAGTGTTTGAAAAAAATACTTACCTGCTCGATCCGCACGGCGCTGTGGCTTATGCTGCTTTGGAAAAATATTTACAGAACCATCAAAGTGAAACAGGAATCCTGTTAGAAACGGCACACCCGGTTAAGTTTTATGATGTGGTGGAACCGGTCATCGGCCAAACTGTTCCCCTGCCGTCAACAGTGGCCGAACAGGTAAAAAAAGAAAAGAAAGCACTGTGGATGGAAAATGATTACGAAGCGTTAAAGGAATTTTTAAAGAAGTTATAAACTTGATCGCTGCACTGCGCACCTATTGTGCATGGGCATTTTGAACAAAAAAAGTTAAAAAAAAATAAATTCGCTATTGAACGCCTTCAACATTGAATGAATGAACTTAGTTTTATTATAAATGAAATTTTTCTGGCTTCTATTTTTAGTAACACTATCCTCCTGTTACGTAAGTAACAACCCGCTTCGGGAGGAGATCAAACAGCTGCGCAATGGGATCATTAAAGATGATACCAGTTATGTGTATGCGTTACCGTATAAGCCCGGCAAAACCTACCGGGTGATACAGGGTTATTTCAGCAGCTTTACCCATAAAGAACGGGCGGCGCTTGATTTTAACCTGAAGAAAGGCGACAGTATTTTCGCTGCCCGTGAAGGCGTGGTGGCAAGGGTGAAAGAAGACGGCAAAAATGGCGGGCTCAAAAAGAAATACCGGCCACAGGGAAACAATATCATCATACAGCATGCCGACGGCAGCCGGGCCGGCTACTGGCACCTGCAGTTTAACGGAGCACTGGTACAGGCAGGTGATACCGTTAAAAAAGGCCAGCCTATCGCCATCAGTGGAAAAACCGGTTATGCGCTTTCTCCGCACTTGCATTTTTTGGTATGGAAATTTGATAAAGGCAACTGGCAACAAATTGCCACCAGGTTTCAAACCAGTAAGGGCATTAAATATTTAAAAGGGTGGAAGCGGTACAGGAATATTCCGGTTGTTGTTAGTGGCTGAAATGCAGGTGATAACACTGCATTGGCGGCCGCTAATTAAAGGATGGGTTGTAAAAAACCAAGACCAACAAAGGCAAACATCAATATTCCGGCGTAAAACAAATTGATTTTCTGCAATGAAATGACAATGACCCCGGTACCGGGGTCATTGTTGATGCATAAAATTTGAGCAAAGTCTGTTGTATGCCCTTTTAACTATTTTATATCTGTGACTTAAACTCCGCTACAAGTCATTTTCCCTGAATTTTTTCTCGCAGCTGCTTTATCTGTTGCTTCAGATGTTCTTTTAACGGTATTTGGGGGCTTCGTTTAAATAATTGAGAAGTTTGTATCGCCCTTTTGGATACTGGTTTTTGCTTTCCAATTAGTGGCTTTGAAGAAGAAGTATTTCCTCCACAATTTTGATAGTCAAATGTAAAATAGTCCCAAACTCCATCTACGCGGTCATATAATGTTGAACTGATTGGGAAATTCCGAAATCCCTGTTGCACAACCGTTTTGTCAGGATCATTGTCGATTACAACAACTGGCGAACCATTTTCATCGTAAATGATCAGCTTTTCTGAAATAGGCAGGTTCCTGCTATGGCCGAAAAAAGGATTGATGAATGGAAATATATATTCAATTCCGGGTACTGCCAGGTAAAAGTTCCGGTGAGGCGCCCTGTATTCCAGGTAACCGGAATATACAGGAGCACCCCCTGAATAAAAATGCCACTCCTTTATATTTCCGTCGGGCGAAAAAATAGCCGTAGAAAAATAATCAGCAAAAAAACTTTCCATCCTCGTAATCAGGCCCTGTTGATTGCGGGTGTAGAATACTTCATCATATACCTCCTGTGTATCGCCCGTATACCAAATTTCATGCACAGCCAATCCACGGTTATTGTAGAAAAAATGAATGGTAGTAATCAGTTCATCACCAATATACCACCTCGATTTTTGCAATTGGCCGGATGCATTATATTCCTGTTTAAAAGTACCGTAGTCATTGATATCCCAACTGCTGTTAAGGCCGGCTTCATTATACTGATACTGGTATAGAAAGCCGGCACCAGAAAGCTGCACAAGTTGGCATTCATTTCGGGGATTGGAAATAGCAGACGTATTCATGTCGATGGATCCAGTTTGTTCTTTCAGGCTATCCTTCCTGCATCCGATTATACTGGTAAAAATCGAAAATAAAATGACGGGGATAAAAAAATTTTTTTTCATAATTTTTCATTTAATTTTTTAAAAAATAGTCGCCCGGTTAAACAACCAGTATTGCTGTTTGTTATCGAAGAAATAATCTTAAAAACAGCATTCATTTAAGATCGGTTTTCATTATATTGACTAGCTATAAGGTGAATTGAAACAGTTTTGAAAATATTATGGCATTTCAAAGGGTATTTACTTTAGAAATGTGTGCCGCACATGAGATCAAAATAATATTTACCAGCTGGTAAACTTTCTACCTTAATTCTCCTGCTGCTATTAGCTTTTCATCCCTCAAGATTTAAGCAGTTATAAACTTCTTTCGCTGTGGTAACCGGGCAGTGTAAAACCCGAAGAAGACTAGTGCAACTCAAGCCAGTGTAACCCCACTAAAGCCATTGCATCTTACAATATAAGGTTTAATTCGGACTTATATTAAAAAAATTTAAAATATTCATTTTCTTCCGGTATTTTACATTTTGTGGTATGGTTATTTCTCCTTCAGAAAAATCGTCGTCTTTTTGACTTGTTTGATTGCTGTTGCCATTGCAATTTTCGTATTGAAAGTGCGTAATGGAAATTCTATTATTTACCCTATCTGTTGTTTTTACTTTTGTAAGATTAGCCTGATTATCAAAGTACATACGGGTGCTAGCCGGGTCGGTATCGGTATATACTGTTGGAACCCCATTTTCAAAAATGGTAATTTTTTCACTAGTTTCCCAATAAGTGGAAAAATCAAGTACATAATAGGGCAGGCCATAATGCACGCCGGGTATTTGTAAATAAGGATTGCGATTGGGGTGATTATAGGTGTAATCTCCCTGCTGCACCGGTTCGCCGTTTCTTGTTGCAACGTAACGGGTTGCATTGCCAGAGGCATCAATCGTAAAGTTGCAATTTATGCCCCGGTTGTTATGCCTTCGAATTAAATTACCGAAAGGATTGTATTCGTTCCATACTATTTCCGCTAAGCTGCCGTCGAGCCTGCTCCATCTTTCTTCTGAAATAAGGCCCGCACTGTTGTATAGATAATTAATATTGAATAAATGAACGTCATCCACAAAATATTTAGCATTGCTTAGCCTGTCTTCTGTGGAATAAAAAAGATCAAGCCTTTCTTCTGAATTATCTTCATAATGGTTTATCCAACTGCTTGCTAATTCACCCTTGTATGTAAATGCAATGTAATAGTTGGTGCCGCTAAAAGAAATTTTAGTAAGCCGGCATTCAGAAGGCTGATGAATATTTTGCTGCACAAAGTTTTCATTGGCAAATGTAAGTGATGAATTTTCTTTCTTACATTGAACTAATAGTGTCAACAGTGTAAATGCGGCAATCAGGTTTTTGATCTGTTTCATAATCAATTTTTTTAAAATTTAAAATAAATAGTATGGCAATTCAACGGAGCAAATTCGTAAAAGGCAATCGCATCCTTCTATTATTTTCTTAGGGTTTGTATTTGATAATCTTAAAAATGCCTTGTTAGCACTTACTTTCCTGAAGGATGTAAAAAAAAGATAAGGTCACAGTTTTTCAAAAACTATTACAGTCAATTGTTTTTCTGAGTTGGAAAGCTCTATTTGATACAGGCCCGTCCGTAGTTTTGAAACATTTATTTCATGTACTTCATTGCTTTGTTGCTGGTTCAATCTTTGTGACAAAAGCCATTTTCCATCTGAATTGAATATCCTTATCAGGTATTGGCCGGGCTTACCGGTCTTTACGTGCAGGTTAAGCACATTGCCTGTAACAGGATTTGGCCAAATGCTTGCCTGGGGAACAGGTATGGCCATTTCCGCAGCTGTTTCCTTTTTTGTTATGCGCATCACTTCGGCTCCGGTTGCGGGCTGCTTTTTCCTTTTAAAAACGATGTAAAACCTGTTTGTTGATGCCGTGCCGGCATTGGCAGTTACACTAAAACTGTACCTCGTAGTATCGGCATGTGAGATGATTGTTTGGCGGTTTAAAAAGCGGTCCTCTAGGTACATCTGCATGTTTGCGGGCATCTCCATTTCGCCGGGTATAAACCAAAGTTCATAAAACTGCGGCCGCATTTGCGCCATGTGCAGCCAGATGGTATCTTCTGCATGGGGTAAGGGCCTTGTTTGAATGGCCCAGTTGCTATCATTGCTGCGCACCGAAAGGTTTTCTGAAAAGTTGGCATTCTTTAAAACCGATCTGCCGCGTTGTATAAAACGCCCTCCAAAAACGATGGCCACGCCATCGTTCAGCGAAGTATTACTATTGCCGGATGAAGCGTGTAACTGGATATCCAATTGTCTTCCGGGGCGCATGAGTGCATTGTTGAGCCCTGCTGATTTGTGTTGCTCTTTTATGGTAATAGTACCGGTATAATTTATCATGATGGCTGCACCGGATGGTATATCGCCGGTATTACTGGCAGCTGAACTTCCTGTTAATAACGGCGCAACGGTGTAGGTGCCACTGATACTATTGTATGCACCATAAGTTACCCATCCCCCAACATTATAGGCGCCGGCCAGGTTGGGGTCCCATGCATAAAAAGCATCAGGCAGGCCCGGGTTGTCCAATACTATTTGGTGAAAGTTAATTGACGAAGCGTATGGGTTACCAATAACGGTTAAACCATTGCAGACAATGGTTTGGTTGCCGGTTTTTATTTGGCCCGAAGGCCTTAAAGTGCTTTCCGTAACCGGGCTGCTGGTGCCCACCAGTGTTTGCCTGCTGCCGCGGAAAAAAAGCATATAGCCCTGCTGGTCGGTAATGAGGCCATTGTTTGCGCCTGCAGTAGTGCCATTGGTTGCAGAGGGCACACCGTTCCATCCGCCGCCTGAAAAATATTTTACTGAGGGAATATTGCTTACGCCAACATCAAAACCATTGGCCGCATTATACATATTGCTCCTTGTTAAAGTAGTGCCAAAGCCCGGGTTTGGATTGTTTGCAGTAACCAGTGTACTGTTCGATACGCCTTCCTGCCATGCATTGCTGATGGTGAGATTGCTTGCAGCAGAAATTGGGGCTGTTAAAAAACGCCAGGCACGTTTTGCGGTTAAAAAACGTTCTACAGAAAATTTTCCGCCATTGCTGTAAGTAATGGATGTGCCTGTGCGCAACGAATCTACCCTGGCAGTGGAAAGTGCATCGGAGTTAAGCGTAATTAATGCATTGTTGATATTGATATTGCCTCGCATAGGCGTAAGTGTACCCGTTAGTTCAAAAGGTTTGTTGAGTGTAACGCCATTACTGTTATCAATGGTAAGGTTGTGCATGGCTGTTACAGTACCCAATGTTCCGGGCAACTGCTGTCCGGTGGAATCTCCGCTCATGATCCAGGTGCCACCGTTACTGATTGCCGCACCGTTATTGACGTATTTTCCTTTAATAGTAAAACTGCCAGTAGGCGCAACGCCGATATTGCTGCTGTTTGCAAAAGAAATATTTTTTACTGCATTGCTGTAACCTGCATTAACCAACGGATTATTGCCGGTAAGCGGAATAGTTACATTGGTTGTGTCGGAAGGAATATAACCGCCGCACCAGTTTATTTTATCGTTCCAGTTTGTGTTTACACCTTTCCAGATGGTATTGGCCAGGTCAATATCCTGCTTTTCATAAGCGCCCATGTCAACTGACGAGAACATGATGCGGGGCATGCTGTCGAGGTCCTTGGAGAGACCGGGAGGAATTAAACTGTTTTCTCCCATGTTGAGAACAGGGCTGCAGGCTTGTAAACGATAATCGCCAACTATTGTAGGTGCCGGGTGTGAGCCTACTGCTGGAGGAATGTAAACAAAAAGCGGATCAGAGCTAATATTACCTGTACCGGCATGAGCAAAAGGATAAATACAAGATGAAGAAACAGATGATATATTCGCAGGGAAAGATAAATAACGGTTTATAATACTATTTGCAATAGTAAGTGGGCTAAGGGTGTAAATACCAGCACCGATCGCAGAATAATTCCCGGCAATTGTACAATTAATAATAGAGCCCCCGGTATTGTACCAAAAAGACAAGCCTGCACCAGAATTGCCAGCTGCATCCCTTGAATTCCCTGTAACCCTGCAGTTAAAAAAGGATGGAGTTGAATTGGTAGATATATAGGCCCCTGCACCACCTCCGGGACCGTCAAAAGTTGACTGGTTACCTATTATTGAACAATTTAAAAAAACAGGAGCTGAAGTTTGCTCCGAAAAAAGGCCTCCGCCATAATAGCCGGTACTATTAAAACGAATTGTACAATTTTTAAAAACTGGCGAAGCAGTGTGCAAATAAATTCCTCCTCCAAATCTACGTGTAATGCTTCTGGTATTAACCGTTTTGCTGGAGATGATATTGGAAGCACATTTGCCATACTCCACTATTACACCATCTACTAAACAATTCCCCAAATTATTTGCGCCAATCGCCACATGGTATGTATTATCTATTGTATCATTTGCTATACCAATATCACCTGAAAGGCTTACAGGATTAATAGTAATATTTCTGTGAGATAAACTTGTTTCTCCACCTGCAAAGCCACCATACAATTTCACATCAGGCACCAAAACAAATGAAGCATCCCTGTCTGTAATATGGCAAATAGAATTGAGGTAAATATCAGCAGCATTATAAATTGGTTTGTAAGTTCCTTTTGCCACCCATATCTCTTTTACATCAGTATTTGTTTTTGCTTCTTTTAGTGCATCTGCCAAATTGGTGGCTGCTTTTGCCCAACTGCTGCCATCACCAGCCCCAGCTACATTCGAACTATCAACATATACTATTCCGTTAGCATCTGGCTTAGCTAAATGTTTTTCATAAGCACCCATATCTACCGTAGCCAATGAAATGCGGCTGTTGCTATCCAAATCTTTTGTAACACCTGCCGGCACCAGCGCATTACTCCCAACATTAATAGCAGGGCTGCATTTTTGTAACCGATAGTCACCTGCGATAGTTGGTGCTGCCGATGCTAATTGAGGATTTACAAAAAGAGGGTCCGTGCTGATATTTCCCGTACCGGCATAACCCCCCTGAATAGTGCTGTAAGTAATATTTGGCGGAGCTCCGAAGAATAAGGGCACAAGCGTACTGTTACCGTAAATTATACAATTGGTCAAACTAGGCGCTGCGGGACCGTTATAATAAACAGATCCCTGGTTTGTGGCAGTATTAGAAACAATTGTGCACCCTAAAAGAGCAGAATTACTTCCATCTAAATGTAAGGCGCCACCTAAATTACTTTTATTGCCAGCGAAAAGACAGTTATTTGCTGTAATTTGAGCATGTGAACAAACTGCCCCCCCGAAATTGTTGGTTTCATTTCCGAGGAATTCACAATTCTCTAATATGGACAGACCCGAAAAATCGGTAACATGAATTGCCCCACCATTTTGACTGCTACATTCCTGAAATCTACTACGGAAAATTTTAATGGATGCGCTTGCACTATAAATACTACCTCCCTGGTCAGCGGCAGTATTTTTCTCAAATGAGCAATCGTATACATTTAGTTTTCCATTGGTGATATTAGCGATTGCACCACCATCGGAAGTTGAAATACCACGAAAAAAAGCACAGTTTTTAATCAGTAAGCTACTGTTGACATTAATGGCCAAAGAACCGAGGCTCCCGTAACCGGCTGTCAGGCTTAAGCTATTAATGTAGGCAGCAAATATATCAATGCTCGATATTACATGATGGCAATTATCAGTAAGAAAGGCTGGATTCCCAATCTCACCACTTAGGATTGTTTTGTTTAAAGACAAATTCCTATGAACAGTATCTGTTTCTCCCCCTGCAAAACCACCATAAACTTTTAATCCATTGGTTAATGCAAAAGTGCTGATTGAAGTAGCTGGGTTGCAAAGCTCAGTTTCAAAATTGATAGGGTATTTGGGAAAATAAGTGCCTTTTGCCACCCATATCTGCTTAATTAGAGGGTTGTGTCTTGCTTCTGCTAATGCATCCGCCATTTCCTTTACAGCATTTGCCCAACTGCTACCGTTACCATTCTTTGTAGAATCAACATATACAATACCATTAGCATCCGGAACTGCTAATGACAACTGCAACTCATAAGCACCGATATCGACTGTCCCATAGTTGATTCTTGAGGTATAATCAAGGTCATTATTGATAGAGCCGGGCACATAACTGTTATTGCCTGTATTAATACAGGGGCCACATCTTTGTACCCTGTAATCCCCCACCACTGTAGGAGCAAACGAAGGGGCAAGCGCATTTACAAATAATGGGTTGGTATTGATATTACCAGTACCTGTGTAACCGCCCTGCACCACACAATAATTTACAACAGGCACACTGCCGGCATCTGCATTATAAATAGCATCGGCTGCAAACCCTACCCAGTTGTTCCAAATAACACAATTAATGATGACTGGTGAAGATGAATTCCCGTTTCGTATAGCCCCGCCGGTTACAGAAGCAATGTTGCCCGCAAAAGTACAATTGATAAGTTCTGTAGCAGATGCATTGGTATTGAGCAAAGCACCACCATCATTGGCCCTGTTTCCGCTAAATACACAATTGGTTATTGCAGGCGATGAATTATCGCATACCATTCCACCACCATTATTAGTAGTGTTGTTGGCAGAAAAAACACAATTTGATATAGTTGGAGAAGAACTGTTGATACGCATACCAGCGCCACTTCCCCTGCCTACAGAAATGGTATTTACGGTAATGCTTCCGCTGCCATTGGCATTGCCATAACGGATATAAAAACCATTAAGAGCTGTACCGGAAACTGTGCCTGCACATACTAATACATGATAACAATTATCTGCCGTGTTGCCTAATGCACCCAAATCGCCGCTGAGTATGCAGATGTTGGTGGCAAAGTTGCGCTGGCTTGTTGCTGTTTCTGTTCCGCTGAAACCACCAAAGATCCTTACACCGCTTTTTAATACAAATGCGTTGTCCCGGTCATTCGATGTTATGGTTCCTGTTGCATCGGCCCTGCGGTTGGGTACGTAGGTGCCAGCCGCCACCCATATATCATCGCCACTGCTGCTGGCATTTATTACCGCCTGCAAATCGTTGCTGGCAGTAGCCCAGCTTGTATAAGGTGCTGTACCTGCGCCGCCGGGCTTTACATAACGAATAGCGGCCACCAGCCTCGATAGCAAAATAAAAATGATAAATACTGTAATAGCCAGAATGCGGAATAGCTGCTGCTTTTTCATTTTTTCCTGTTTTAATTGTCTTTATCCCATGCATGTAAACACTTAAACAGGGCTAAGGTGCATTCAAAAAGCGGGGCAGGCAATCACCCGTTGGGTGATTTTAGTGTTTTGTAACGGCTGGGGCAATGAAAAGAAAACTGCAAAGTACCAATGTTCAGAAAGGCGCTAATCTGCTTTTACTTCAATTTCCCTAAATATCACCCTCTGTGGTATTGTAACGGCATTTATTTACCGATACTTTCGTTGCTCATTAAATAATTCTTTCCAAGATGAAAAATATTATCATTTCTCTTTTAGTTATTTCGAATGGAATTCAGGCACAAAATGTAGGCATTGGTACTGCATTACCAAAAGCAAGATTGCATGTGGCTGATAGTGCTGTAGTGTTTACCGGGCCAACAAATTTGCCCACAACCCCTGGCAAGCCTCCAGTAACAGGTGTAGGCACCCGAATGATGTGGTATCCTAATAAAGCAGCATTTAGGGCAGGCCTGGCCATTGGTGATAGTTGGGACGAGGGCAACACAGGAAGATATAGTGCCGCATTTAATTCGGCAAAAGCTCTTGGAATAAATAGTTTTGCCGCTGGCAGCAGTACCAGTGCTAATGGCAGTGCCAGCGCAGCTTTTGGTATTAGTAATGAAGCCGATGCCTTAGGCAGTTTTGTAATAGGTCGCCTGGCAAATACGAGCGGCAATCCTACTATTTGGAATGACGCAGAAGACTTGTTTGTAATCGGAAACGGATATACCGATACCGTAGTTGTTGGAGGCATAACGACCTATCCACAAATACGGCAAAACGCATTAAGAGTTAGAAAAAATGGGAATACAACTTTTAATGGAAGACTTACTGCAAATGACGGGCTTACTGTGAATGCATCATCGCTGTTTAATGGCAACGTCGATGTAGTAGCTCCGTTGTCTACCTTTGCCACGGTAACGCATTATAATAAGGTTGATTTACGAGACACCGTGTTTGCAGGTAATGAGTCCATCATGAGCAATAAGGGAGGCACTACTCCAAATATGGATTTAATTCCTATATGTGTTTATGAGTTTAAAATTGGTGTTAACAGGCCCGCGCCTCCGTTTTTTGACGATTTTTATCAGAGCGGCACAAACCTGTTCGGTAACTTGGTTACATCCATAACAAATTCTTCGAATGGAAACAATACCACAATTAACGCTACAGTTGGTGGCAAACTACACTTTAACCCTACGGTGGCTAACAGATACAAAAAAATAATTGCCGTACCCTCATTAATATATGATGGAGAGGCCCTAAGTGATGATGCCAGATTAATTTCTATTTTCTCAGATATTCATTACAATTCTAATAATGAACCTGAATATTATTCTGTTTATTATCGTACTGATGACCAGCCATTAATAGGAGACATGTTTGTTAAAGGAACCGTAATGTTTTATGGATTAAAATAATTTGGAAACCATTCGATGCTGAAAATATGAGTACGTAATATTTATTTTAAATATTTTGCTTTAAAAAGAAACAGTAAAAAGCTGATGTATTGCATCAACCGCCAAATAATTGAAGTATACTTAGGTAATACCCTGCTGCATGGCCTTCATGATAGCCTCCGTGCGGTTGGCAACATGCAGTTTGGCATAAATATGTTTTACATGGGTGCGCACTGTTTCCACGCTGATAAATAGTTTGGAGGCAATATTTTTAAGGGGTTGGCCTTCAGTCAATTCTTTCAGGATTTCTTTCTCCCTTTCTGTAAGGTTGTAATCAGTACCTTCCGGCGATACCTGGATGATGTTTTTTTGGGTAAAGAAATTCAAGGTTTTTTTGGCCACAGAGGCATTCATAAAAGAGCCGCCATTATTGAGTTCAATAATGGCTTCGAGGTATTTATGCGGGGGATCGTTCTTCAATATATACCCGTTGGCTCCTGCACATAATGCATGGAAGATTTTGTTGCTGTCGTCAAAAACGGTTTGTATCAGTACTTTTACTGTTGGAAATTTTTGGCTAATAAGCCGAGTTAGTTCAATGCCATCAGGTCCAGGCATTTCAATATCCATCAAAATCACATCGGGCTGACTGCGGTTAACATCCGATTCCCAATGCCAGCCACTGCTGAAGGCGCCGGTACAGGCAAATCCCGAAGTTCCATTTATTATAGTTTGCAGGGCATCGCGTATGAGTTTACTGTCTTCAAATATGGCAACCTTAATATCCATAGTTACAAAATTAGGGTATTAGTAATTGTCAGGCAATACCCCGTTGGGTGATTTTTAACTTAAGTTCCCACTCGGTTCCATTGCCCAGGCTACTGTTTAGCTGAAGTGAACCACCCATTTCTTCTGCCCTCTTTTGCATATTTCTAAGGCCATTTCCGCCTGTGGCAGCACCTACCTCAAACCCATCGCCATTATCCTGTATCGTAAGTGTAAGCATTTCGTTGCTGTAAACTGCAGTAATTTCTATCAACGAGCCGCCACTGTGTTTCACCGCATTATTAATAGTTTCTTTAGCTATCATAAAAATATGGTGCCGCTGCTCTGTAGCTGGTTTTAAATCTGCAGAAATGTGCTGAAAATCTATTTTTACAGTAATCCCTTTCGAGCCGGCCATGAATACGGCATACTCTTTTACCCGATCCAGTATGGCCAAAAGGCTATCAGAACCGGGTTGTATACTCCATACCATGTCTTTTAGCTGCCCTATTACTTCGCCAGTGGCTTCTTGTATTATGCTCAATGCGTTGGCGGCCTCTAGCTGGTTACCAGCGGTGTTTTGTTGCTGCGCCATGTGGCTGTACAAATTTATACCACTCAATGTACTGCCAATTTCATCATGCAGATCTTTACTTATCTGGCTTTTTATTTTTTCTACAGCCAGTTCTGTTTTCAATTGTTGGTTCTCCAGTTCTTTTTCCTGGCGGTGCCATTTTTTTAAAATAGCAAGATTAAAAAAAAATATCTCTGTCAGCAGGCCAAGCTTGATAAATGTAAAGGGATACTCCGATACCAGCAGATGCTTTACGCCCTGCGTAAGCAGCATCAGCATACACACACTGATAAACGTGCCGACCAGATTGCTTATAAACCCATAAGCCATCAGTTTGGTAAAAGGCATTCTTTCCCTGATGATGATGCTTACCAGCCAGATGCCTACTACTGCTCCCAACAGGTTGATAATATTAAACAACAGGTTGGAGTGAATTCCTAAAGTGAATAAAAAAAAGAAAAGTGCCAATGCCCCAAGAAGTGAAAAATTTGTATAGCGAAGGATGGAAAAAAATAACCGGTTGCGGGTAAGGGTACGGTAAAATTCTTTTAGAAATAACACATAAAAAACATTTGCTATAACTACCAGTGGTGTATTCATTAGTTTAAACCAATTGGAATTCAGTACTACTTCATCTTCACCCAGGCCAAACGTAGAGGGGTCACTAATTAAAAAATTAATAGCTATCAGTAATAGAAAAAGGCTGTAGTAAAGTAATTCTCTTTTTCGAGATGTTCTATATAACACAAGAAAAATAGCCGCCTGCAAAAAAAGCGTACCCTGAAAAAAAATATAGAAGAAGTAAATCGCTTTTTCCATAACCAACTAATGGCTTTATGCAGCCCGTTTAATAATTTATTACTGGTATCTCCACCCGTATAGAAGTTCCTTTGTTTTCTTCCGAATGGATACTTAATTTGCCATCCATTTCCCCGGCCCGTTTTTTCATGTTTAGAATACCGTTTCCTTCTTTTCTATCTTCAGTCGCAAAGCCAGATCCTTCATCTTTAATTTCAAGAAGCAGCAAATTATTTTTTAATGAGAAAATGATTGTCAGCGTTTTTGTACCACTGTATTTTACTGCATTATTCACAGCTTCTTTTCCAATCAGGTAAATATGGTATATCACTTCATCTGTTAATGTCAGCTCATTAATTCCGTTATTTATTTCTGCTTTCATATCTATTCCTTTTGGCAGGCACATCATAGCCGCATATCCTTTCAGTCTTTCAATTATTGGTCCTATACTACCGGTTCCCTGTTTATTGAACCAAACAATATCATTCAACCGGCTCACCATTTCATCTGATGATTGGCGGATGGTTTGCAGGGTTTCGCCGACTGCTTTTTTGTTCTCCTTTTCGGCGTAATACATCGCCATATGGCTGTACATGCTTATGCCACTCAAGGTGCTGCCTACATCGTCATGCAACTCTGCGCCGATGCGGCTTTTTACTTTTTCAACTTCCAGTGCCGTTTGTAATTGCTGTACTGCCAGTTCTTTTTCCTGCTGCCTCCATTTTTTTAAAATGGCAATTTGATAAAATACCATATCAAATAAAATTCCAAAGCGCATAAATAGCAATGGATAACCAATGGTAAAAAGGTTGTGGATGCCAAACTGACCCATAATGATCATAACTACCGTTGCAAGATTCCCGATTATGTTGAAGATCATGCCTGTGGCAATCCATTGTATATTTTTAATTTTTCTGCGGCGTATATCAATCAACAGGTAAATGCTAAAAAATGTGCTTAGCAGGTTAATAACATAAAAAATGTATTGATTGGAGTTGAAGAATATGATAGAGA
The DNA here is from genome assembly GCA_963754695.1 of uncultured Chitinophagaceae bacterium. Taxonomy (GTDB): domain Bacteria; phylum Bacteroidota; class Bacteroidia; order Chitinophagales; family Chitinophagaceae; genus Ferruginibacter. The sequence goes on along the minus strand of CAVWGU010000008.1, from coordinate 49,966 downwards.
TGCTTGAAAGTGCAATAAGAGCAGGACTGGCAATCGTTAAAAATAACACCAATCTGTCTACCACTTTGTTTTTATATAGTGATGAGAAAAAAGATTGTAAAAAGTAGATATATGCCAGGTTGGCAATTGTTATCAACGGCATATTGCCATGATGATAAACAAAGGAACCGAAAACAACCTCGTCATCAATATTAAAGAAGATAAAAGGGGCATTCCAAAAAAAATAGATTGCCTGGAACAGTAAATAAATACTGTATACAAGCATATCCTTCCTCCTGGTAATGCCATAAAGAATAGCGAGGTAAATGGTTTGAAAAACCATTACCCCCTGAAAGAAACGATAAAACTGTTCAATGGTATAACTCATGGAGATGTATCAAATCTACAAATAATATTAATTATTATTCGCTATATGTTTACATGGCAAAATTATTTAAGATAAGTATTAAGAAATATTATTCCATTTCAAATTTGTTAAACAGGCCCGGATGCAGCACAATTACCGGATGGATGCCTGGAAAAAAGCATAACAACGAATATTAAAAATGCGTTCTTTTCGCCGCCAAATTTTCCATACCACTGCCTTTAAATGGCTTCGTCTCTTGTCTAGCGAGGCCATCTCTCTGTAAATTTATAAATCTATATGTAAAAATTACACTACAGTGTATTGATACTGAACTGTATATAGAAGACTTCGGCCAACGCACACAGTGCCGCTTACCAACAGCGGCGCTGGTTTCGTGAAGACAGGAACCTAGGCGGTAATATTCAGCAATTTTACTAGTAACTTAGTTTTGGAGAGATTAACAAATTTATTTTTCTTTCTGTGTTGTACGCGGGCACCCAGTTGCCATTGAATTTCAGAAGCCAAATTTCACGTCCATCAATATAATTCAGGTCATTGTTATCCCTTTTTTTGAAGGCAATAAGCGGATTGTAAACTTTGTGCTTGAATTTCCTGCCGTTTATTTTCACTTTCTCTTCGTAGGCATTTTCGGGAATATAGAGCCATTCAATAGCAATGAAAAAATCTTTACAAGGTATTAAAACATTGTAGTCTCTTAAGTCGATGTGAACATTCCTTTTAGACGATTTCGCTTCTATAATTGTATCAACCAGCTCCTGGGATGGCATTTTTTTTAGAGAGTCCATACCCCGACTGGCGCAAGTGTTCCGCAGGATCACTTGATGCCCTTTGATTCTGCTCCCGTTGTATGGGAGAATTAGGATTGGTTATGCTGAAATTAAGGAAATATGCCAGGTTTGTATTTGGAATACATAGGCATCTGTTTAGCTGCCTCAAATATAACAAATTCCCGTTCTATAACTCCCGATTCAATCGGGCAGATTTAACCGGCATCAAGTGGTCGGCTATGCCGAACACTTGCGCCAGATGGGCCAACACAGCCAGTGCCCCCGACTGGCGCAAGTGTTCCGCAGGATCACTTGATGCCCCGACTGGCGCAAGTGTTCCGCAGGATCACTTGATGCCCTTTGATTCTGCTCCCGTTGTACGGGAGAATTAGGATTGGTTATGCTGAAATTAAGGAAATATGCCAGGTTTGTATTTGGAATACATAGGCATCTGTTTAGCTGCCTCAAATATAACAAATTCCCGTTCTATAACTCCCGATTCAATCGGGCAGATTTAACCGGCATCAAGTGGTCGGCTATGCCGAACACTTGCGCCAGATGGGCCAACACAGCCAGTGCCGCTTACCAACAGCGGCGCCAGATATATTACGTAGCATCCATTTCGTTGTGAAATAAAATCAGACTGAATAAAAGCAGTGAGTGTGAACTTACATTGTATTATCAGAAACCCTTACAAAAACTTCCCGGTCCAGCTTCCTTTTACTTTTTTGAGATCCATTGGTTTGCCTTCAAATACCAGCGAACCTCCCCCATCTCCCGCCTCGGGTCCTAGGTCTATGAGCCAGTCGCAGCTTTTTAGCACATCGGTATTGTGTTCTATTACAATAATGCTGTGGCCCTGCTCCACCAGGGCATTAAAGGATGCCAGCAGTTTTTTGATATCATGAAAATGAAGCCCGGTGGTGGGTTCGTCAAAAATAAACAATATGCTTCCCTGCGATTTTCCTTTTCCTAAAAAGGAAGCCAGTTTCACCCGTTGTGCTTCGCCACCGCTGAGCGTGTCGGACGACTGGCCCAACTTTACATAGCCCAGGCCCACATCGCTGAGCGGCTGAATTTTTCTGGCCACGTCCATTCCAAGATGCGTACCCTCATTCCCTTTTTCATTGGAAGCAAAAAAAGCAATAGCCTCATCCACGCTCATCTCCAGCACATCGTGAATATTTTTTTCCCGGTAGCGTACTTCCAGCACTTCTTCCTTAAAACGTTTTCCGTTGCAAACATCGCATACCAAATGTACATCGGCCAAAAACTGCATTTCCACCACCTGTTCGCCTTCTCCTTTGCAGGCATCGCATCGGCCGCCGTCTACATTAAATGAAAAATGCTTTGGCTGAAAGCCACGCATCTTGCTCAATGGCTGGCGTGCAAAAAGATCCCTTATTTCATCGTAGGCTTTTATATAAGTAACCGGGTTGCTGCGGCTGCTTTTTCCAATGGGGTTTTGATCCACCATTTCAATCTGGCTGATATAGTCTATATCGCCTGTAATATTTTTATGCAGCCCCGGCCTGTCGGTTCCTTCTCCTTTAATTTTTTGCAGGGCAGGATATAATATTTGTTTTACCAGGGTGGTTTTGCCGCTGCCACTTACGCCGCTTACTGCACAGATCACATTCAAAGGAAATTTTACGGTAATATCTTTCAGGTTATTATGGCGGGCGCCTACCACCGTTACATGCCTCAGCCATTTGCGCAGGTGCGGCGGCGGTTCAATTTTCATTTGCCCGCTCAAATATTTTCCTGTCAGGCTTTCTTTATTTTTAATGATGGTATCGTAATCTCCCTCCGCCACCACTTCTCCACCCAGGTGGCTTGCAAGCGGCCCCATGTCGATGATATGATCGGCCTGTCGCATCATGAGTTCATCGTGTTCCACTACGATCACCGTATTCCCAATATCACGCAGTTCTTTCAATACTTTTATCAAACGTTCTGTATCGCGGCTGTGCAGGCCAATAGATGGCTCATCTAAAATGTACAGCGAATTGGTAAGATTGCTGCCCAAGCTCCTGGTTAATTGTATGCGCTGGCTTTCGCCACCACTTAAACTGTTGGCCAGGCGGTTGAGGGTTAAATAGCCCAGCCCCACGTCCATCAGGGTTTTCATGCGGAGATGGATCTCAATCAACACCCGCCTGGCCACCTGTTCATCAAACTTGCTGAGTTTAAGATCAGCAAACCAAACCTGCAGGTCTTTTACCGGCATTTCGCAAAGTTGCCCGATATGCATGCCGCCAACTTTTACATACAGTGCTTCTTTTCTTAAACGGTATCCGCCGCAATCGGTGCAGGTAGTGCGGCCCCGGTAGCGGCTCAGCAGTACACGGTATTGAACCTTGTATAAATTCTGTTCCACTTCCTTAAAAAAATCGTTGATGCCGTTTGCATGCGCATTTCCTTCCCAGAGCTCCTTCAGCTGCTGAGCGGTTAGATCCATCACGGGTTTATGAACCGGAAAATCGAATTTCTTTGCTGCACGCACAAAAGCATTTTTCCATTCTCCCAGTTTTTCGCCTTTCCAGGGTGCTACGGCCCCTTCGTACACACTTAATCTTTTATCCGGAATAATGAGGTCGGGGTCGAGCCCCAGCACCAGCGAAAAACCTTCGCAAACCGGGCAGGCGCCATAAGGATTGTTGAAAGAAAAAAGATTGGGCACCGGCTCTTCAAAGCGGATACCATCCAACTCAAATTTATTGCTGAAGCTGATGGCCTTCTTATCATTCACCTGCAGCAGCATGGTTCCATCGCCTTCGTAGAAAGCCGTTCCGGCACTGTCGGCCATCCGGTGCAGATCATCTTCATCAAAATCTTTTTTTACAAGTCGGTCTATGAGGATGAATGCATCTTTAAACGATTTGGGATGCGGGATACCAGATGCAGGATCGAGCAGCTCTTCGATGCGAAACACTTCTTTATTGATATAGAGCCTTGAAAAACCTTTCTGCAGCAAAATGTTCATTTCTTCTTTTGCCTCCCTGTTGGCATGGCTTTTAAAGGCTGCCAGCATCAATATTTTATCGCCCTCTTTTGTTTCGCTGATGGCTTTCAGCACATCGGGCACATCATCTTTCTTTACTTCCCTGCCGCTTACAGGCGAAATGGTTTTGCCCACACGTGCAAACAACAGGCGCAGGTAATCATAAATTTCCGTCATGCTGCCCACGGTGCTGCGTGGTGTGCGGGTGATCACTTTTTGCTCTATGGCAATGGCCGGGCAGAGCCCTTTGATATAATCCACATCGGGTTTGTTCATGCGCTGCATAAACTGCCTGGCGTAAGCGCTGAGGCTTTCTGCATAACGGCGCTGGCCTTCTGCAAACAGCGTGTCGATCGTAAGCGACGATTTACCGGAACCTGAAACACCTGTAACCACCACCAGCTTATTGCGAGGAATGGTTACCGAAATATTTTTGAGATTATGAAGCCTGGCTCCTTTTACCACAATATTATTTGCGGCCGAAGCATTCTTGTTAAAAGAATAATTGATATCGGTCGTTTTTTTTTCTTTGAGCATAATGAAAAGTCAGTTGTTGCAGGGTTGAATTAATGTATTGATGAATTATCGTATTGCTGAATTGTTGTATTGTTTAATTGCTATAAGGTGGTTATGGCTGAAATAGTTACAAGTAAAATAAACCAAAACCAATTTAACCATTTACCAATTTACAATTCGGTAATTATAACACTGTAACCAAAATGATTAATCCAATTGCAATTGATAAACCCCCAAACAATTTAACTATTTATCAATTTAACCACCCTGCAACCAAAATTTCAACTCAGAAATCAATTAAAACTATTCAGCAATTATACAATCGCCGCCAACAAATTTAAGAAATGCATGTGGCTTTCCTCAATGGGGTATCGTAAAGTTCCGATGCTTTGCTCCAAAAACTATAGGATTTGTACGTTTATTGCCCTAAAACTGAAAAATATTTCAAAAAATGTTTTGTGGAATGAAAATTCACTCTATTTTAGCAGTCCAATATCCAATAAACGATGAAAAGCCGTGAAACGCTCTCTAAACGTTTTCTCGCATTATTCTCTTTTATTGGCAAATAAAATTGTCCTAACAACTTTAAAAACAGTAAAAGATGAAATGCCTCACAAACCTGACTGACCAGCAATTGGTACACCTCTACATGAATGGTGATGCCGAAGCCCTTTCCACGCTTGTAGTTCGCTACAAGGACAAGATCTACACGTCCATTTATTTGTTGGTAAAAGACAAATACCTGGCAGAAGACATTTTCCAGGATGTATTTATCCGCATTATCGACACGTTAAGAGGTGGCCGTTATGTAGATGAAGGAAAATTTTTACCCTGGGCTATGCGCATTGCACACAACCTCTGCGTAGACCATTTCCGCAAGGTAAAGCGTACTCCGGCCATTAAAACAAGCGATGACCGCGACATTTTTGAATCCATCAATTTTTCTGAAGCAGGTGCCGATCAGCGTATGATGAACGGTCAAAGCCACGATAAAGTAAGGAAAATGATCGATATGCTGCCTGAAGATCAGCGTGAAGTGATCATCCTGCGCCACTACGCAGATCTGAGCTTTAAAGAAATTTCTCAATTAACAAACTGCAGCATCAATACAGCCCTTGGCCGTATGAGGTATGGTTTGATAAACCTCCGCAAGATGATGACAGAAAAACAAATTGCACTATAAGTTATTTATACACCTAAAGAAAACTTCCCCGCTACCAGTTTTAGCGGGGATTTTTTTTATACAAAATTGTAATAAAGCCGTTATTGCTCGTCAAGGATTCTAAGCCCGATATATTCTTCAAGAGAAATTTTTGCTGCATTTAAATTTCTTCTTTTAGAAACCAGTTTCGCCTTTTCTGCCAGGTAAACCTGGTAGGCTTTATTCATATCTTCCAGTTTTATCTCCCCATCGGAATAGGCTTTTTTTGCAGCTTCATTGGCAGTCAGATCATATTCCAGCGATTCCTGCTGCAGCATTAAAATTTCCTTCATTTCCCTGTAATTTTCAAGCCTTATCTGTACTTCCTCCCTTACCATATAAATTTTGCTCATTTTAACCTGGGTATTTGCCTCTATATTTGCCCGCGATACGGCTTTATCTTTTTTAAGCCTGGAAAAAATATCCAGGGGAAGTGCCAATCCCAAATTATACTTGGGGAAAAAGCTGGCAGCCGGGGAGTTACTAATAACAAATTCATTGACATTTGCCCCGGCACTGATTGAATTCAGCCAGGAACTTTTTGCATATTTGAGCTGCGCCTCCGACATTTCAATATTTGCATCAGAAACTTTTATTTCTGCATTATTTTTCAGCGCAAGCTCCACCAGTTTTAAACGAAGCAGCGAATCATTGGGATATTTTGAAAAATCTATTACCCCGGTATTAGCTTTGGCAGCATTTATTGTACCCGCAGCTTCACGCTCTTCAAGCTGCATTACTTTATACTTTTTGCGGATACTATCAGGCACCTGTGCAATACGCTGGGCAAATAATGAGAAGCAAAGCAACGAATGCAGCAATAATAAAAACAGCTTCTTTTTCATAAAGTTATATTTTAAGTTATCATTTAAAAAAAAGTAACAGCGGGCGTTTTTCGCCGGCAGTTTCTTCCTCCATACTTATCCCCTCCTCATCAAATTCCTTCAGCCTTTTAATAATTGCCATACAGGAATAAAAGTACAGTGCTGAGGGGATCTGGCCAATGGCATTTTGCGAAAACTGGCAAACCATAAACGGAAACAACGAACAAAGTATGGCCACCATATACACTTTTAATTTTTTGTTTTTCATCCGGAAGTAATAATAAATTCCCTGTAAGAGTATTGTAGCATTAAGCAACAGGTGCAATATAAGCCCGATCCAGCCCATTTCCAGCCCTATTTTCAGTAACCCGCTGTCGGGTGGAAAACCAGCCAATGGATGGCTGGGATAAAACATCACCCCTTCAACCCCTGTTGACGACACGCCTCCGCCGATGGGGTGATAATGAAGGTATGGCTGAATAAAGTGGCGGTTCACCTCCCGAACATTAAGCGACTGCTCTTTACTGTCGAATGTTGTACGCATACGGTTTAATGTTGGATTGGAATATATTGGGGCAAAGAGGATAAACAAAAAGAGCAGGAAAGAGGCAAATAAAGCAATAATTGTTTTTTTATTCTGAATAGTGATGAACCCATACAGGGTAATACCTGCGGGCAAAATAATATTGGTGGTACGGGTACCCGAATAGGCCATGCCAAGCAACATTGCCAATGCCATACCAAATAAAATAATACGTTTAATCAAGCTTTCTTCACTAATAGCAAGTATAATTGTTAATACTGCCATTGAACCACTCATTATACCAAAAGTAACCACGTCGCTTAAAAATGAAAATTTCCTGAACTGCCCCCCCTGAAACAATAACTCATACTCTCCAGGGCGGCTCATAATGTATTTTATCTCACTTGGGAGGTAGCCTACCCATTGCTGGTAGCACGCATAAAGTGCCGCAATAAATGCCAGTGCCAGCCATAACCTTAAAAACTTTTTGAATTTCCAATATTCGTCAATCAGCCGGTAAGTAACAACGTACACAATCACTAATACCAACAGCCGGCGTATGGGCGTTGTCCAGCCAGATATGTTGGGTACATTCGGGTTAAATGCTTCCAGCAAAAACATAATTATATTCACCAAAAGCATCAAAGAAACCGGCGTATTAAACAAATTGCCTTCTTTAATGGCCTTTGTTTTTTTGAGTATCATACTTCCTAAAAACAAAAAAACAAACAACAAGTCAACAACAGAAGCAATAGGCAGGTCTTTACCAACCAAGTGGCTTGGATAGAAAATAAAAAATGAGATAACCGTGATAAGATAAAACCCCTGCAGCGGCCTGAAAAGACAATAATATACCACCGCTATTCCGATAAGGGCCGCTGCCAGCCCAAAGGGCAGCATAATTAAATCTTTATAGACCAAAAAGCCACAAACAAGCGCCAGCAATAAAAGTAAAGGTATGCCGATGGGGGAAATCATTTTTTTATAAAAAAATTCTTTCCTCAGCCAGCTTGCTATGGCATAGCCCGCATCTTTTATCTGGTCTCTGAGCATCAAAAGAATACAATTTTTACAAAGAGGAATAACATGACAAGTATTACGAAAATATACGCTGCAAATTCTGTAAACCGCGATGTGGTGGATTCCATCTGTTCTTCAGCTTCTATTCTATTCAATTCGTCCTTCATATGGTCAATTATTTATTTTTTAAGCTTAACACTGCCTCATAAAACCGGGCAATCGAATTTTTCCAGGAGTGGGAAGCTGCTACTTCTCTTCTCATCGTAATTGCCGCCTCACTGTCTTCTGTAAGTGCATTTTCAATGGCCTCCAGGTAATCCCCTGCATTGTTACAGAGATAGGTGCAACTTGCAAATGCTTCCATGGTTTCTGTACGGGTAGCTACAACGGGTTTGCCCGCAGCAAGATATTCATCCACTTTACGGGGGTAATTACCAATGGTGAGCTGGTTAACCAACTGCGGGTTAAGGCACACATCAAAATGATTCACATAACCGGGCAATGCCTTTTCGTCCTTGCGGCCAAGAAAAAACACATTACTTAAACTGTGCAATGAAGATTTTTCAAAATCACTGTCTTCGGGTCCCACCAGTACAAAATTCCACCATGGCCGCTGCGTAGCAAGTTCCTCCAGTAATTGAATATCGAGCCTGGCAGAAGTTAGAAATCCGCAATAGCCAATCACAGGTTTTTTAATTTTTGCCATATCATCCGGAACCGTTTCGCCAACAGGTTTAAAATACAGATCGCCGCAACCCTGGCCTATATAAAAGCTATTAGGGTTATATTGCCTTGCATAAGAAGCCAGGTAAAGTGAATTGGCGACCACCAGGTCTGACTTTTTTATGAGGGCAGGCTCTGCATTAATGCCGTGCTTCCTGAAATAAGGTTGCGCCAGTAAATAATCCCGCAGATAATATACGGTGCAATCCACCTGTAAAAAGTCGGGCAGGTACAACCCGTTAAAAAAATCATTGTCTATAAACAGGATCGTATCTTTAAAGCCCAGCTTATCCATTGCAGTTTTAATTTCTTTTGCCTGTCTGCGGTTGTTGAGCTTATTAAAGTAGCGGTAAAATGTCCCGTCATTCATCCAGTTAATGGATTCGAGCATTACCTGCGGGTTAAACACCCATAAGTTTGGATGAACTTCATTCAGTACTTTTATTCCCTTTTCGATACTGTTTTTCCGGGCAAGGGTCTTTACATCGTTGGGTGCCCGCCAGGAAGTGATCCTGTCGAGCGGCCTGTTTACATACAGCACACGGTTGTGCCGGGCTATTTCATAAGCCATGTCTTTAAAGTTGCAGCCAATTTCAAAATCCCATGGCTGAATCCCTATCATAATGATATCCCTATCCTGTATCAACGGTAAGCTCATCTTCCCTTCATTTTGTCTAAAAATAATTTAGTCATTTCCGGATAAAATGTAACGGCATACTTAAAACACTCCATAAAATTAACCCCGAAATACCGGTACAAAATAACCTGCGAAACAACAAACCCGATCACATTACTTATTATAGCAGCATAAGCGGCTCCAATGAACCCGTAATTCATTATAAAGTAATAGGAAAGGCCCACATGAATAAGGGCTATACCTGTTATGACCGCAAAATTCACCTGTGGCCGCCCCGTGGAATCAATTATTACACCAAAATATTTTAAGAAAGTAAGGAAGACGCCGGTAATGGCGATCAATTGCAGGTATGGCACAGCATCAAGGTATTCGTAACCTCCCAGGATCAATATGATCAGCCTTGGAAAGATCATTACGATCATTATCACGGGTATATTGATGCTCAAAGCCGCCCCTACCGTTTTTTCGTAAAAATATTTGATGCGTTCCTTATTTTCTGCATTCTCCTTTTTGGCGCTTTTCGGATAAAGGATATCACTGAGCACCTGTGAAGGAATGTCGGTAAGATTGATTACCCGGTTGGCAATACCCTGCGAAGCAGTAAAGGCAGTACTGCCCAGTATGGGAGAAAGCATCAGTTGGGATGCATTCGTAAACACCAGGGTGCTGATGCCGCTTCCAAAAACATATTTTCCAAAATGCCACAACCTGCTCAACCAATCCTTTTTTAAAACAAATGTTTTAGTAAGGTATTGCTGTATGTACCGGTAGGCAACCAGGATACCTGCAAGGATGCCGACGTTAAAGAAAATCACCAGCACATCCAGGCTTATATTATCGTAGAAGAATAAATAAATGATCATGAACAGGAGGCCCAGGCCCTGCCGGAAAAAATAAACCCAAAACAGGCCCTTGAACTCTGACTTACTGTACAATATCCACTCAAAATGCGAAAAGGGGATCAGTATTACCATTCCACCCATAAAGATATAAAGCATTGACTTTAATGCAGGTGCCTGCAGTATGGATGAGAGCCATTGCGAAAAGACGAGGAGCAATATGATGAGCAGCACTGTAACAATGCTGTTGATGAGAAATGCTGCGGAAAGCACATAGCGTTGTTCCTCTTCCCCGGCATGGTTCATGTGCTTAATAAGCGATGTTTTCACAAGAGCCTGCCTGATGAGTTCTACAAAAGATGTAACAACCAGGAATAATGACCACACCCCCATCTCCTCTTTGGTTAATGCACCATGCGCAAGGATCATGGTGCTTGCAACCCCAAAAAGCGGGATCGAAATTTTCTGAAGACCGTTGTAAAGTCCTGCAAGCAGCCAGCCACTATATTTAGTTTTAGTTTGCATTTAATGATTTAAGAGGTAGACCCCAATTTATACGGGATCAATTCACAGCCTTTCCACTTTTACCCTGCTGTTTCTATGGGGCTTTAACGAAAAAAGCCATTCCATATTGAGTTTTTTTGAAAGTTTATATAATAGTACAGGAACTATAAGCCCTGCCGCAATTCCGGTAATTAGCAAGGTTGGCAAATGATTAATATGCAATACATGCATCATAAAAATCCGCACACCAGCCATCACCATCACATGTGCCACATAAATATAGAGTGAATGCTCGCCCAGCATACGCACCCAACCGGCCAACTGTTTTCGCTCGAGCATATGCGACAGTAAAATGATAAAGGCGCATCCGATCAGCGATATCAGCAGGAACACAAATGGCAATTGATACTCAACATAATCATAGTACGCTGTTGGATTTTTCAGATTTTGGTACAAATACCAGCTTTGCAAGCCTATGAACGGCAACAGCAGCAGCAACAGTATCTTATTAGATTCAAGAAAACGCTTACTGTCCGGGTTCGTCATAAATTCTCCTGCCAGGTCTCCTACTGCAAAAAAAACATAATAATGCAATATATCAGAAAGGAACCAAACGTTTGTATCATTCCGGAAAAGAATGGTTGAAACATAAAACATGATCAATCCGATGACCAGGTTAAGCCAGGCCGGAATTTTTAAAAAGGCCCTGCCCAGTGCATATAATACACTTACAATGAAAAGGGCATACAGGTACCAAAACTGGCCCACCTGCCGCGGAGAGTAAAGCAACAGTGCATAATCCATTTGTTCCCTGTTGGCATTTACGTATCCCGAAAAAGCAATTTGCAGCGTTATTTGCAATGCACCCCATAAAAAGTAAGGGTAAAGTATGGTTCTGGCCTTAGTGGAAATAAATTCCTGCATACTCCTCTTCCGTAAACTGGATGCCACAAAAAAACCCGACACAATAAAAAACAGCGGCATCCTGAAACTGTAAAACATGATATTGGCATATTCCACAGAAAGATAACGGGCCACCGGCACACCTGCCTGCTTTATTCCTTCAAAAACATGCCGGTACAAAACAAGAATTATCGCAATCCCTCTTGCATAATCGATCCAGCCCTGACGTTTTACGTTCATAAATTCTTTGGGTTAGTACACCGGGCTCTTCACAAAAGGCTGCAGTTACGATTGCATATTGGCTGTGTACACTTTATTTAAAATAGCCCCGAAATTCTTTGAATGATTATCTGAAATGAATTTCATGGAATCCTGATCTGCCCTGCTCAATGTATCATCTGCCGCAAACACGGTGAATATACCATCTGCAAATGCCGCGATCTCCCTGCTGTCGGCAAAATGATTAAGCGCAGCGCCTTCCACCAGTATGAAATCAAACTCTTCTTTCAATTCCTCTATGAAAGATCCCATATCGAGGTTGTGCAATTCTTCCACGGGCGTAACATTGCCCGGCTTACAGCCAATGATATATAACCCCTCTGTATCAGTTTTGGCATGGTTTATCTGGGTCATGTTGAGCCCCTTATTCCTGCCCGTAAAATCTTCTATAAAGACTGTTGCGGCAAACCTTTCGGTGAGGGAGTTATGGGCAAAATTCAGGTCTATGATGAGTACTTTTTTCTTCCCCATAAGCAGGCTTCCGGCTAAAGCTTCTATAAGGGCCGATTTACCCACTTTTTTTTGCGTACTTGTAAACAGGAATGCCTTTTTGCCGCTGTTGAGTATTTCGTAACGCAGTTTCCTGATGCTGTTTTTAAACAGTTCCTGGTTATTGGAAGCTTTTACTTCGTTCATCACCACGGTCATAGCCGGCGTCTTCTTTAAATTGATGCTGTTGACAATGCCGGCTGTCTTTATTTTTGAAATCTTGTTAAAGATGGAAGGCAGCTTGATGGAAGAATCAAAAATTTCCAGGAAAATGAATAAGACCGATGTAAGAAAAAATACAGTGGCACCTGCCAGCAGCATGGTTATTAATGTGCGTTTCGACTGAGGTTCTGCAGCCGGCTGCCCCATCCTTGTTTGAATAAAATTGACGGTAGGGTCATCTTTTGAAAGCCCCTGCACCTGCGTAAATTTATCTTTCAAATTTACCAGCTGCTTGTTTTCAATTTCAAGCTGTGAGCGTATTACATCCATCTTTACATCGCTTCCGGCGCTCACATTCGTCATACCGGAGTATTTTCTTATACTGGCAGAGTAATCTGCAATAGTAGACGCAGCAGCTTTCATTAATGCCTCTTCTTCGCTTATTTCGCGGCTTATCTGGTCTATTTCTTCCCTGTTCTTTGTTTTACTTGTACCACTGTTAGATTTTAAAACAATTTCGGAACGCAAATCATTTATTTGCTGTTGCAGGGCAGGGTCGTTCCCTCCTTTGCGTGAAAGTTCTTTCACCAATTCGTCTTTTTGCCTGGTAAGCCGCACCACTTCGTCGTTGTTGGGCCTGCTTACACCACCGCTGCCGCTGTTAAGTATATTGAACCGTTCCCGCAGGTAAACGAGCCGGTTTGAGTGCTGGTTATATTTACCACGCTCATCTGCCAATTTTGTTTCCAGCGAGCTGATCGTTTCCATAGCAGTGGAACTGCGGCTCAATGGGTCAAAGGATCCCTGGCTGACCTTTTCGCTGATCAAAATTTTATTCAAACTGTCAACCCTGTTCTGCTGGCTTTCCATAATGGTATTGATGCTTCCGGCAGATTCACTTGTACGCCTGGAGTTAAGGCTCTTATAATAATTTAAAAATTCATCCCCGATTTTGTTAACCATTACTGCCGCAAGCTCAGGGCTAATTGATTGGTAAGTTATATCCAGATAATCAGTTCTGTCAACCCTTCTTACAAAGAGGTTTTGCATGATGGACTTATAATCATATCCAAAAAGCTTGAGGTACTCATGCATTAACCTTTCCTGGGGTATTTCTGATTGTAAAAATTCATTTTTAGACAACTTAGTTATAAGAATCCTGCGGGCCGTATCAGGATTCGTTTGCTGGTAAGCCGGCATTCCCCTAAGTTTTGGATTAAGCTTAACATAAGCTTTTGCAGTATCCATAAGGTCGTGCAACATAAGCGAATAACCCACTTTATTAATAACCTGCGGGGAGTTTATGGTGGCAACAACATTATCAAACTTCACCTCAATTGTATAAATATCAATTGCCGAAGACCCATCGGCCAGTCTCATTTTTTCGGCAGTAAAGCCGGTAGAATATTGTGAGGTAGACTGGTAGAGTGGCATTTTTTTCTCGAGTAAAAAAAATGTGGTGAACACTGCCAGCAGGCTAAGCCCAAGTATGATCCATTTTTTCCGGTAGAGTACTTTTAAAAAATATACTAATTCCATGTAATTTCAATTATGAGGTGTTAGGCAAAGCTTATTAAAATCTGGCACCCGGGGATGCCAGATTTTTTTGAATGTTGGTTTCTCCTAGTTTATCTTAACGAGTTTGACCGTTTTGCCGGGCTTTCCATCAAACAGTACATTTAAGATATAAGTACCCGGGGCAACAGATATTCCGCCTGGTAAATTTACATGTATTATATTTTTTCCCGAAAGCTGTTTTATAGCCGGTGATTTATAGATAAGCCTTCCATTTCCATCATACAGCATAATAGAAACAACTTTTGCCTCCACAGCCGACAGCTCCACTTCGATCCTGTCTGTAAACGGGTTGGGGTAAACATTGACTGTATTTCCCCCTTCAGCAGGTTTTGCCGCCGGCACAGGCTTTTGCTGCTGAATGCTGTTGCCTGCAAACGGAACCGCCTGTCTGCCATTATCAATGGTTCCCGGGATAATGATCGCATCCTCTGTACCGGGGTTCTCCCTGTTTGTATTAATTGGCGTGTAGTTATCATTCGGATCATAGCTTTCAATTGTAATGGCGCCATTGAAAGTATAAGGCTGGCCAGGTGCCGTTACTACAGAAAGCACCAGTTCCCCGCTGCTGTTGGGTTTAAGTTCATCCAGGTAAACAACCTTGGTACTGTTGTTATAACTGTTCAGCTGCACTGTTTTACCGTTAACAGTATAGTTGGCTATGGCATAGCCAAAGAAAATAGCACTCCCAAAAAGACCGATGCGGTAGCGCTTGTTAATATTGAGATTATTGAACCTGACCTCGCTCAGCTGGTTGGCATCGCTCCAGTAATTACTCTGCATTACCACTGAAGGAAACACACCTGTACTGCTGTTTACGCCAGCATAACCCGTACCGTTAAATTCTTTTGTGATCTCCATTTCAATACCGCTGTTAAACAGCCTGTTGTCTTTCAGGCTGGGGAATGTGATTCCGGCAGATGAAGGCGAATTTGTATTGTTCCAGGGAGAGGCTGCATTCATAGCAGTTTCCACGTTCAGGTTGATGTATACGATCCTTGGCGACAATATAGTGGTGGCTATATTGCTGTAATTGCTGAAAATCTGTGGAGCGGATCCCCTGTAAGAACGTATCTTATAGAAGTAACGCAGATTTGGACTAAGCCCCGCATCAGTATATGTGGTCACATTGGCGCCTGTTGTAGTTATCAGTGAATAAGTTCCATATTGCGATGTGGAACGGTAAAGCTGGAAGCCCAGTTCGTTACTGCTCTGATCGCTCCAGGTGAGTTTTATTTTTGAACTGTCAAGTAATGTTTCTGCCATCAGGTTGTAAGGCCTCATAATAGAACTGGTAATAAAGCTGGGATCATATTCCTGTATCACCAGTGCATTCAGGTTCAAATAATTGATAGCACTGGTTTTAGACAGGGCCACATTAATGATGCCGCTCGCATTTGGTGTAATATTATTGATCTGCGAAGATTTTACGCTGTTGTACATACCATCCAGCGTTGTGCTTGTGGCACCAATGGTCATAGTGGCCAGTGAACTGATTCCTGCATCATGGCTGCTGAATAATACCACATTATACCGTTTGGCAGTGTTAAGGCCGGTTATCTGTACATTCTTTACAGTATTGTCCTGCGTGGTGAAACTGCTTTGCATCACGTTGTCGGGATAGATACCATTATTGTATCCTGTTACCATACCAAAAAGCTGGTTATCGGCCCAGGCCTCCACTATTTTAACGCCAAAGGGAGTAGTAGTGTTGGCATCATCTCTCAGGTTGGTTACTGTATAGTTTGCAAACGGATAAGTAAGGATATTGTTCCAGGGTGCGGCTTCAGGCGTGGAGCTCTGCCCGCCAAAATTTACATACACGTTTCTTACTGCAGCATCTGTAACAATAATATCAAATGTTTCCGTTACCATTCCGCCATTATTGTCTGTTACAGTAATAGTGATATTATTATAAGCCCCTACGTCATTTGCACCGGGGGTAATGGTAATTGTTCCGTTTCCGTTTCCGGTTGGAGCAAAGCTTGCAAAAGAAGGAAGCCCGGTAACAGTTACTGTGAGTACATCTCCCGGGTCGGTGGAAATTACATTAACAGTGGCGGTGGTACCTGCTTTTACAAAAGTTTCTGAAACAGGTGTGATCACCGGCAACCTGTTGCTGGCGGTTACCTGTACAGCCTCCGTTTGTCCCGAAGAACCATTTACATTAACTGCCTCTATTTTATAATAATAAGTTGTCTGGCTCGCAGTACTGTAATCTGTATAAGTACTATCATTGGCATTAGTGGCACCCGGGTTCAGCAGCGTATAAGGACCAGCCGGGTTAGTGGCACGGTAAACCAGGAAATTATTCTCGTTATAAGAATTGTCTTTCCAGCTAAGAGAAACCACGGCATTATCCAAAGCCTCCCCGGTGAAATTAGTGGGCATGGCGGGGGCCGAACCGTCATTAATTAGTTTCTGCAGCACAATAGCATTTAAAGCCCCATAAGGAGAACCCGCCGCTTTAAATATCCTCAATATAATATTACCTGTTGCATTGGGTGTAATGCTGCTGAAAGAAACCGTTTGCTGCGTATTATCCTGTACATACAGGTTTTTGCGAATCCCGTTGTATTCATAAATAGTAGTGCCATTATCGGCATAGTAAGTCCATGAACTGCTTCCAAACAGGTTCACATTATACCTGGCACCCACGGTTAAACCCCTGAGTGTAATCGTGATGGTATCCGGTGATCCAAATGCGCCACAGAAGAAATAATCCCTCATCACTTCATCCGGATAAACTCCGCTGTTATTGCCTGTAACCGCTCCTGCGGTACCGGTGCTGAACCAGCCCGTACTGAAATCAAGGCCTACCGTGGTAACAGTTCCGGCAGTATCGGCAAGATTATTCGAAACAACATTGATGATATTGTTCCATGGAGCTGGTGAAGCGGTACCGCCACCCTCTATGCTCATATAAATTGTTTGAGAAACAGGTTCGGCATTGGTAACCGTAACGTTAAAGCTAATGGTAGCGTAAGCGCCTCCGGCATCTGTAACTTTTGCAGTTACCGTATGCACGCCTGCAAAAGAGAATCCTGGTGTCATCACAATTGTTCCGGCCCCGTTTGTGCCGTTTGTAATGGAAACAAAAGAAGGAGCAGATACGAGTGACCAAACCAGTGAAGCATTCCCTTCTGCATCAGTGGCAGAAACAGGCACGTTTAACGTGGCACCTTCTGCTACCGTTCTATCTGTTACAGTTGCGGGAACCGGCCTGTTGTTATCATTTACAACAAGGTCAAATTGAAGGGTGTCTTTTCCGTTATTTCCGTCGGCCACCTCTATTTCCACAGGATAAGTTCCCTGCTCTGCAATAGTGGGGTTGGTAAAGTCGAATGTACCTGTTCCGTTTCCGGTATTGCTAAAGGAAGCAAATGCCGGCAGACTGGTAAGAAGGTTGAAACTCATGGCTTCCCCATCGGTATCAATAGCCTTGATATTGAGTGATGCCGTAGTGCCATAACTCATATAGAAATTTGGGGCGGGCAATGTTTCAAAAACCGGGATATTATTCAGCGTGGTTGCAGCCAGTTGCGCTGTAAAGGCCGATACGCCCCCGGCATTTACTGACCGTACCATGTAGAAATAGTCTGTGTTTGCAAAAAGGTCCTTGTCTGTATAATTCACCACTGCTGTGCCATTGGCAGGAATAGTGGTAAGGTACCTGAAGTTTCCGTTAGTGGCCACTGAACGGTATATTTCAAAACCAGATTCGTTGGTTGAATTATCATCAAATGTAAGAGATACAGAAGTGGTTGTTTGTGTATTTGAAACAAGGTTCGAAGGCGCAGCCGGAATGGCAGGCAGGCTCACGGTTGTATCTGCCTGCAGGGCATACTTCATGAACGAAGACATCTGTGCAGCGCTTAGTGCTTCTTTAACAGCCACCACATTATCTATCATGCCCTTAAAATAAGAAGACGTGGCCGAAGTGTTGAATGCATTGGTACCACTCGAGGCACCAAAACGGGATGCATCTGTGGTGCTGAACACCGAAGACGTGGTAAGCGTGGTGGTACCCACAGATACACCGTTGAGATATAAAGTAAGTGCATTAACATTATATACCAGCCCTATATGGTTCCATCCGCCGGTAACCCAGGCAGCATTACTTGTTATACTGCTTACAGAAAGTGTTCTCCTTGTGCTGTTGCTGGCAATGGCAGCCTGCAGGGCTGTACCATTAAAACGGATAGCGAGGCCATTGGCACTTCCTCCAAAATCAACCAGTATTTTATTGTTTCCGCCTAAAGAAGCAGAAAAAGGTTTCACCCACAGCCCCACAGTACGGGTAGTATAGTTATTTGCAGGGAAACCATCCAAACTGCTGTTGGGTACATTTACTGCCTGGTTCACCCCGTTTAAAGAAACGGCATGCGTTCCCTCTTTTTTATCCGTATTACTGAAATCAGGCAGGTTAAGCCCGTTTAAGGTACGGTTGTTTCCACTTTCGTCGTTATAGTTGTTATTAAAATTCCACGCAGCATCATAATTACTTACCAGTGCTGATTCGCCGTATACATTGAGGGAACGAATCTTATACCAGTATTTGATACCGCCGGTGAGGCCTACTGAATCGCCGTAGCTTGTAATATTGGCACCTACAGTTCCTATTGGCAGATAAGGTCCTGCCAGGCTGCTGGAGCGGAATAACTGGAAGCCGGTTTCATTGGTACTGTTATCGGTCCAGGTTAAATTGATTTTGCTGGTGGAAACAGCAGTTGCCATAAGGTTGCTTGGTACTGCAGGCAGGTTGGCGGGTACCGGCACGATCACCTGGCGGAAAGCACTGTCGGGTATTTCTGTACGAACGGGAATACCGGCAGTTACAGAACGCCAGAATACTTTCATTTCCTGGCCACCGCCCTGTTCAAAGAAGGTGGCAATAAAGCGGTGTACTCCGGCAGTAAGGTTAATGGTGCCGGAAGCATATTGGGAACCATGCAACCCATCATTATTTACCACTGCGGTGGCACCGGAGCTGTATTCCGTATCAATGTACAGTTTACTTCCGTCGTCGGAATAAGTTTCAAACTGGTAGGTGGCTGTAACCGGAATATTGATGTACCCATCCCACATAAATGCAAAATTGTCATCCCGGTTCCTTGGTAAAATCGTAACATTAGAAACCACTCCTGTTTTTACAGGAGTAAGATTATTGAAATTTGGTAAAACGCTGTAGGTTCCTTCGTAATACTTATAAGTAATGGCAGAAGGTTTTGCAATGCCAATAAGCTGGTTACTGCCTGCAGAAACATTACCCGATTCATCTCTTGCCGTTACATAAAAAGCATAACTCTGGTTAGTGTTGAGGTTGGCAATGGTAGTAAATGTGTTTCCTGTAATATAAGATTTAACCCCGTTTACATAAATATCATATTTAAATACCCCCACATCATCTGAAGAAGGATCCCAGGCAATGCTGATGGTACTGTTTGTGGAAGCCGTTAAACGCAGGTTGAGAGGAACCGTTGGTGCGGTGTTATCGCCCAGGGTCTTTGCATTGGCTTCATTGCTGATCGCAGAAGCGCCATTATCATTAACGGCACGTACAATATAATAATACCTGGTATTGGCGCTCACGGTCTCGTCAATAAAGGTAAGTTCATCGGCAGGCACTTTTCCAGCCATTACATAACCAGACCCGCTTTTTGTACTCCGGAATATTTCAAATGCAGTTTCATTAAAAGGAGGTGTGGGGTTTTCGCTCCAGTCTAATTGTATGGCAGCATTAGAAAGCGTAAGGGCGTTCAGGTTGCTGGCCTTATCGGGCAGATTGGTACCATTGGCTGCAATAACTGGAAATACAGCTGAGAAATCACTTGAACAGCCAAAAAGTTCATTTACTTTAACCTTATACTGGCCAACAGGGGCATTATAAAAATTTGTATCACTTACCAATGCGTTATCACTGATCCTTCTCCATTCGTAATCAGCATAATTTTTAGGCACCATTAATGGAACAGTGGTACGGCCATCGGGCGATGGAAGCACATTACTGTACATACCGTCGATACTGATTGGTGGCGTTACGGTAGCCTGTTTAATGGTAACAATTACAGGTATGGGCGACCAGGCCGACCAGGCCGAAGTTGATGTTCGTTTAAAACGGCCCCTGTATGAACCATAATCGTTGGTAATGTATTCGTTGGCAT
The DNA here is from genome assembly GCA_963754695.1 of uncultured Chitinophagaceae bacterium. Lineage (GTDB taxonomy): Bacteria > Bacteroidota > Bacteroidia > Chitinophagales > Chitinophagaceae > Ferruginibacter. The sequence continues at coordinate 29,469 of CAVWGU010000008.1, read as the reverse complement.
TGGCACCTGCGATCGTTGTTCCATCTTTTTCCCACTCATAGGCAAAAAAACCTGGTTGGAGGGCAAGCCTGGCAGCTACCGGCTGGTTAGAACAAAATTCGCTTCTTTGAAAATATACCAGCGGATTCGCTTTATGCTGAAGGCTCAGGTAAGGAAAATAATCGGCCAGGCCCCAAAAGCTATTCCATACGCCATGGCCCTGTGTTGGCCATAAAGTTTGCTTGATGAGCCCACCCTGCCTGCGGAATGAATCAATAAGCACGTTTACGATCCCCGGAGCGGGGTTGTTATCAAGGCCCCCGTTAGTAATCCAGATAGGAACAGTTAAATAATTAACCAATTGGGAGTAATAATCAGTTTTTGCAGCTGATATTGGCAGCAAAGAAGCCACTCTTTGCGGGAATAAATTGATGTATTCAAAGTTAGCTTGCGATCCTCCTGATAATCCGCTCACTAAAAGCCTGTCTGCGTCACCTTTAGCAGATGCAACTAAAGAATCGATGAATGCATTGATAGCAGGAAAATATCCTGAAAATGCACCACTGGTACTTTGAGGATACACCAGAAAGCCGTCATATGTACCGTCATTTACTTTTTGTGCATGCAGAAGCCCTCCATGCAAAAGCTGATACTCGTTATCGTAGATGCTGGCGCGCTCTCCAAGCCCGTGAAAGAAAATGAAGATGGGATATTTTTTTCCATCGGCCACGTTATGCTGATAGGAAGTGGGAAACTTCACCCGGAATACCATCCCCTGGTGGTAATAAGCTTTATATCCGAGAGAATATGGGTTCCAGGAAAGCCTGTTGGTATGCCCCCATTTTACAATATTGTAATTATTCCAGGCCGGTTGTGCAGGGTTATTGGTTCCGGTAAACACCCAATTAGGATCATTGGGGTCAAAACCTACACCCTGCGCATTTGCACTGTTTGTGTTAAATACTAAAAAAAATAATGTGATAAAACCTAGTAAAATCTTTTTCATTTTCCTGTGTTAATTAAAATACTGTTATTGGTTTATACAGGAAATGGGGATTTTTATGTTTTTTTATATGGCATTACATCGTGCAATAATATTATTGCAAGGATTTAAAACGGGAACCAGCAAACGAAAAGGCTTTTAAAAGGAATTTTAGATATTTGTCGGAGGTATAACGTGAGTACAAAAATTATCATTTTTTTCCATTTCAGCAAATTATTTGGCAAAAAAATACATTTTGTGTGGATATTGCGTTATCAAATGCAGTATTCAGGGTAAATAATTAAATTTCAGCCAACTAAATAAAGATGTTTTCAGTAAAGATAGTCTTCTGGCTTGGTCTGTTTATCGTCTTCTACAGCTATATCGGTTATGGATTGCTGCTATGGTTTTACCTGCGGCTGAAAAGGCTTTTTTCATCCCAAAAAATGACCGGTTTTTCAGGCTATGAACCTCCTGTAACCCTTATTGTAGCCACTTTTAACGAAGAAGCGATCATTGAAGAAAAGATCCGGAATTGTCTTGAACTGGAATATCCCGCCGATAAACTGAATCTCTTCTTTGTTGCGGATGGATCGAACGATAAAACAGTGGATATCATCCGTAAATATCCGCAGATCAGGCTCTATTTTAAGCCGGAAAGGGCCGGAAAAGTGGCCGCCATCAACCGGGTGATGCCGGAGATAACAACTCCCTTCGTAATTTTCAGTGACGCCAATACTTTTTTGAATAAAGAAAGCATCCGGGAAATACTGAAGCATTATGCAGATGAAAAAGTGGGTGCAGTTGCCGGAGAAAAGAAAGTGATGGAAAAAAACGGAGACGGTGCTGCCGTGGCAGGCGAAGGCATTTACTGGAAATATGAATCGTTACTAAAAAGACTCGATTCTGAATTTTATACCGTGGTAGGTGCGGCCGGAGAACTTTTTAGTGTACGAACCCACCTTTTTGAAGCCACGCCGGGCAATGTATTGCTTGATGATTTTATTATTTCACTTAAAATATGCAAAAAAGGGTACCGCGTGGTTTATGAACCACTTGCTTATGCCACAGAAACCCCTTCAGATTCGATGCGGGAGGAACAAAAAAGGAAAATTCGCATCAGTGCTGGTGGTTTCCAGTCGATGCTGATGCTGAAAGACCTCCTGAATATCTTCCGGTATGGCAAATTATCCTTTCAGTATATCTCCCACCGGGTGCTTCGCTGGGCCGTTTGCCCGTTTTTGCTCCCCCTGGTACTGGCAGCCAACCTCTTACTGGTAATAAATGGTCAAAGTTGGGTTTATGGCATGTTACTGGCCTGCCAGGTACTTTTTTATACGGCAGCCATGCTGGGCTGGCTGTTTTCGCTCAGGAATATGAAGGTGAAATTATTCTACATCCCCTACTATTTTGTGTTCATGAATCTGGCACTGTATATAGGTTTGGGCCGCTTTTTAACAAATAAGCAGTCTGTTTTGTGGGATAAGGCAAAACGTAAAACCTGAGCCATTTTCTCATTTTTTTCAAAAAAAGTTTTGATTTCTTATTTTTTTATATAATTTTACGGTGTAAAGGAGCATCAATTCCCAATTACCCAATTTTCAATACCTAGCAAAGAACTCCAGATTCTTTACCCTTTGGCTCCAATTCAAAGTCTTTAATATCTTACGTATTACCTGTTGGTAGATTATATCATATATCTGTCATCAGCATACCTGAATAACGCTACAGCTCCAATTTATCCCCTTGAAGAATGATTGTTTGAACATAATGTTTAATAAACAAAAATCTTTACAAGTGGTAAAAAAAGAAATTTTAACGATCGAAAGCAGCAGTGCGATTGGCTACCTGATATCTACGGTGCTGAAAAAAGATTACACTGTTACAAGGGTTTCTTCCTGCAATGAAGCATTAAAGCAATTACAAGGCAAGGGAGAAAAAGACCTTATCATTTTAGATATACCAGACAGTAACTCTGAAAATTATGAGTTACTTAAGCATATTTCCACCAGTGCTGTATTAAGTAACATCCGCACAGTGGTGATTTCAAACTCAGATGATGAGCAATTGAAAAACAAAACGGTGGAACTGGGTGCGTCTTTATTTCTTACCAAGCCGTTTGACCCGGTTTATTTATCCAGCAAGGTAAAAGACCTCGTGAAAGATGCTAAGGCAAACAGCAAAACCAGGAAAAGAAAGATCCCATTCAGCCTGAATATTTTCTAAGATATCATCATAATCAAACGCTACCGCTAACCTCGGCCTGTTTGGTATTTATTTACTAAATTGCTGCTTTATGCAAACCACCACCGCTAAATCTTCTGGTTTAGATGGAAAAGAACCGGCATCCCCTGAAGCAGAGGGAAGGTTTCTTTTTATAGAAGGGGAACAGGCAACCCACCAGTTCCATTATACCCGTTATTTTCCTGAAAGCATACAGGCTAAGAATTTTGAACAGGCAACACAGTTGCTTTCACAGGGCAATTTTTTTCCCGACCTGGTTGTGATCAACCAGCCCATTGACTATAAGAACCTCATCTCCTTTAAAATATGGCTGGCAAACCAGGAAGCAGTCATTCCTATCGTTTATAATGAAGCAACACTAAGCGAGGATGAAATAAAAAAACTTTACCGTCAAAAAATGGTTGATGATATTATTAACCTGGAAAAAAATTACAGCAACCTTCCGGATAAAGCAAGTTTTCTGAAAAAAATGACGGCACATGTTAAAGATGTGAAGGGCAATAAAGTACATACCGGAGATGGCCTTAGTTTTACACAGGTGGTCATGCGTATTTTCGACATCCTTGTTTCAGGCACTGCACTCATTTTACTTTCCCCTGTATTCCTGCTGATAGCCCTTATCATCAGAATTGAATCGAAAGGGCCGGTAATATACAGTTCTCCAAGGGCCGGCAGAGGTTTTAAGGTCTTTAAATTCTATAAGTTCAGGAGCATGGTGGCCGATGCCGATAAAAAAGTGAAAGACCTGCAGGCACAAAACATATATGCAGGCGATGCCAATGGGCCAAACTTTTTTAAAGTAAAAAATGATCCGCGTATTACCCGGTTTGGACGTATCCTGCGTAATTCGAGCCTCGATGAACTTCCCCAGCTTTTAAATGTACTAAAAGGCGATATGAGTATTGTAGGCAACCGCCCGCTGCCATTATACGAAGCCGTAAGCCTTACTACCGATGAATGGGCCGAACGCTTTATGGCGCCGGCCGGCATCACCGGCCTCTGGCAGGTTTCAAAAAGAGGAAAGGAAGATATGAGCAAAGAAGAACGCATATCGCTCGATATTGATTATGCACGTACACGCAGCCTGGGAGGCGATTTTAAGATCATGCTCAAGACCCCCACTGCACTTTTGCAGAAAACGAATGTGTAGATTTGCAGGCAATGAACCACGAGCAAACAAATCCACTTGTTTCTATTATTACACTTAATTATAACGGCACAGCCGACACCTGCCGTTTTTTAGAAAGCACCCAAAAACTCCTGTACAAAAATTACGAAGTGCTTGTTTGCGATATGAATTCAGCCGTTGATCCCACGCCACTGATAGAGGCAGGGAATTTTACAAATACAAGACTTTTGCGCTGCGGAAAAAACCTGGGCTTTGCAGCCGGCAACAACTGGGGCATGCGGCAGGCTTCCGGCCAATATTATTTTATTGTAAATAACGACACAGAACTCAGTCCATCCATTTTAAACGAACTGCTCGAACCTTTCAAGCACGACAGCAGCATTGCTGTTACCTGTCCTAAAATAAAATATTACGATCATCCCGAAGTTATCCAGTATGCCGGTTTTGCAAAAATGAACATGTTTACCGGCCGTACACATACTATTGGCGATCATCAAAAAGATGATGGCAGCTACAACCAGCCCGGCTATACTAACGGGGCGCACGGCTGTGCCATGATGGTTAAAAAGGAAGCGGCGGAAAAAACCGGCATGTTCCCGGAAAAATTCTTTCTTTATTATGAGGAATGGGACTGGAGCATGCGCCTGATGAAGGCCGGTTACAACATATTTTATCAACCGGCTGCATTGATATATCATAAGGAATCCATGTCGGTGGGGAAAAACAGCACACTTAAAACATATTATCTTTCCCGAAACAGAATCCTGTTTATGAGGCGAAACTGCAGCAGATTACAACTGGCCGTATTCTTTGTATTTTATTCGGCCTTCACTTTTCCAAAAACTGTTTTGGGCTACCTGCTCAAAGGAGATTTCTCTTCGCTGAATGTGTATGTGAAAGCAATTTGGTGGAATTTTGTCAACTCAAAACAATCAGCTGTATAATGATGCAAACGATTGGCATAGAAGCGCAACGCCTTTTCCGCCGCAAAAAACATGGCATGGAAGTAGTGGCTTTTGAGATACTGCAGCAGCTTCAGCAGCAGGCGGCCCCGTTTAATTACCGCTTGTTTGTAAAACAGGATGAAGACCGATGCATCTTATCCGGCAACAACCTTACTGTAGAAGAACTGCCATCAAAACCCTACCCATACTGGGAACAGCGCTTACTGCCAAAAGCGGCAAAAGCAGCAAACGTTTCCCTGCTTCATTGCAGCTCCAATACTGCTCCTTTGTTCAGCAATATTCCATTGGTAGTCACCATACACGATGTGATCTTTATGGGCAAGATCGACTTTGGCGGAACTTCTTACCAGAATTTTGGCAACCTGTACAGGCGTTTTGTGGTACCAAGGGCGGCAAAAAAAGCAAAAGCCATCATAACCGTTTCGGAATTTGCAAAACAGGAAATCATCCAGGTACTGGGTGTGGAACCTGCTAAAGTGCACGTGTTGTATAATGGACTCAACCCATACTTCTGTGCCTGCACAGAAACAAAAATCCTCCGGGATTTTTGCAGCAAATACAAACTGCCTGAAAAATACCTACTGCATATCGGCAATACGGCCGCAAGAAAAAACACGGCTGCTGTAATGAAAGCTTATGCAGCATATACCGGGAAAAATGAAGATGCGCTGCCACTTGTTGTATCAGGATGCCAAAGAGCGTTTGTAAAGAAACTTTCGGACAGTACCGGAAACCCGGCCCTCATGAATAAGGTTTATACCCCGGGATATGTGGACGCGGCAGAACTTCCGCTACTTTACTCGGCAGCCTGCCTTTTTCTTTGTCCATCGTTCAGCGAAGGGTTTGGTATGCCGGTGGCAGAAAGTATGGCCTGCGGTACACCCGTTATCACTTCAAACCGCAGTTCCCTGCCCGAAGTGGCGGGCGGGGCAGCCTTGCTGGTAAACCCAGAGCAGCCTCATGAAATTTTTTTAGCCATTGAACGTTTATTATCCGACACAGGCCTGTATGAATCGCTAAGGGCAAAAGGGCTTGAAAATGCCAAACGTTTCAGTTGGGTAAAAGCGGCAGAACAAACTATTGATATCTATAAAAAAGTATTGAACCTCTCCTAAATGCTGAGCCAAATCTTACATATCGTATGGATCATTTTCCAGGCAATGGTTGGACTCATACTGGTATTCCCACTGGTTTCTTATGGATGGTTTCTCCTGGTTGGCAAAAGCAGCCGGCCTGTGGGGAAGCCCATTGAAGAACCCGATTATGGAATTATTGTTACCGCTTACCAATATGCCGGAAACCTGCACAATACCATACAGTCATTGCTGAAACTGGATTATCCCAATTATATCATATACGTGGTGGCCGATAATTGTGCTGATGCCGAAATTTTTCCGCCGCACGAAAAACTGGTCATCCTGAGGCCCGACCCGGTGCTGGCCAACCAATTGAAATCACATTTCCTGGCGATCAGGAGTTTTAAACGGCCGCATAATATCGTTACCATTATCGACAGCGATAACCTCGTGCACCCGGCCTATCTCTCCGAACTTAATAAATGGTTTAGCAAAGGATACCAGGCCGTGCAGGGTGTTCGTAAAGCAAAAAACACCAATACCGAATATGCTTCCATAGATGCCATCAATGAACTGTACTATTTGTTTTACGACAGAAAAATCCTGTTCAACATCGGTTCCTCCTGCATGCTTTCGGGTTCCGGCATGGCATTTACCACCACACTCTACCAGCAATGTCTTGGTGGCCGGGATGCATCCGGGGCCGGGTTCGACAAAATACTTCAAAAGGAAATACTGGTACGCAGGAACCGGATCGCATTTGCAGAAGGCGCTATTGTGTACGACGAAAAAACTGCTTCAGCTGAACAATTGGTAAAACAAAGGGCCAGGTGGATCAATACCTGGTTCCGGTTCGTTAAGTTTGGCTACATAGTGACGTGGCATGGCATCAAAAACCTTAACCTTAACCAATTCCTGTTCGGTTTCATCATGCAGAGGCCTCCCCTGTTCCTTCTGCTCATCCTGAGTATGCTCATAGCCATAATAAACCTGTTTATAAACCCGTTATATACTTTAGTATGGGCCGGTTTGCTGGGCCTGTTTACCCTTGGTTTTTTTATAGCCCTCGCAAATTCGGAAACCGACAAGAAACTATACGCATCATTAAAACATATACCAAAATTTATTTTCCTGCAGGTAAAGTCCTTATTAAAAGCTAAAAGGGCCAACCAGCTTTCTGTATCCACAGAACACTCCTACCACAAGGAAATGGAGGAAATAAAAAAATAAGGCATGAGGATCTATTTTAAAAACCTGGATGGAATCCGATTCATTGCTGCCTTTTTGGTAATACTTCAGCATACAGCAGAGTATAAGGAGGAAGCAGCCCTCGGCCTGCCAAACCGCCTCCTGGAGCAGTTTAAGGAATTTGGCGGATATGGTGTTACCCTGTTTTTTGTATTAAGCGGATTTCTCATTTTTTACCTGCTGTTTGCCGAACATGATTATAAAAAAACGATTGATATCAAAAGTTTTTACATCAGGCGTATACTGCGTATATGGCCTTTGTATATGGGTTTTGGCCTGGTACTCATTTTTGGTATTGATCATGCCCTGAAGCTGCTGGGCACACCGGTAAACACGCCTGTATTTGTAAATCTTTTTTATCTCCTTACATTCAGCATCAACCTGCAGCTTCTTTTTTCCGGCATCAACCGGGGCATTATTGAACTGTACTGGAGCGTATGTATTGAAGAGCAGTTTTACCTTGTGGCGCCCTGGCTGGTAAAGAAATGGTTTAACAAAATGCTGTACGTTATTATTGCACTTATTGTTGTGGGCATTGCTTCAAAGTTTTTCATGCGCTGGCTGGAGATTGACCAGGGCTATCGTTTTAACAACAACAACCCACTTTACTTTTTTACCCTTTGCCGCATAGATAATTTCGGGATGGGTGCACTGGCTGCTTATATTTATTTCAGGAAAGATCTGTACAGTAAAGTTGAAAAGTTTGTGACCAACAAATGGATACAGGTTGCCGTAGCCTTATTTACCATCCTCTATATGATAAAGCTGGTACCGATGCCCTGGTTTGAAAAAACCTACTTTTTCAGTACCACTCCCTCTGTGCTGTATGCCTACCTCATACTGGCCGCTTCAACGGGTCATTTCTTTGTAAACCTGGAAAAGCCCCTTTTAAAATCGTTGGGGAAATATTCTTATGGCATTTATGTATACCATGCAGTGCTGTCGCAACTGGTATTGGTGGCTTTTATTAAATGGATTCCGGCAAAAACCGTTTTAAATTACGATATCATTTACCCGCTTGCCTGCACCGTTATTACTGCAGTAGTGGCGGCCCTTTCTTATGAGATCTATGAAAAGCCTTTTATGAAACTGAAACAGCGGTTCACCATTGTAAAGAACCACGAAACCTGAAAAAACCCTATTTCTTTTCAAAAACAAACATTGGGTACTCTCCTTTTAAACCGCAGCCTTCGGGGTCTTTTTCCTCTGCACGGTAAATTTTTTCGAGCAGTTGCTTGCCAAAGAAACCCGCATGTGCATACACTTTCATAAAGGGTACACTTACGGAGCGCCAGCATGCAAGCTTAAACGGAACAGGAAGATGCTGTTTGAAATATTCATAAGGATGTGCGTAGAAATAAAGCATTTTTGTAGCTTTTCCCTTGCCTGCTGCTTTTGCAAAAAGATTGCGCAGCCTGTGCCGGATGAACTCCACTCCACGGAATGGAAGCAGCGAAATATTCATCCAGGGTGAATGTTTATACCAATCATATACCACCACCCCTTTACCACCGGGTTCAAGCACGCGGTATAATTCTGTAATGGCCTTCACCTGTTCGTCTTTGGGAATATGGTAAATGGTATTAAGCGAAACAAAGCCATCGATCATATTGTCTTTCACGGGCAGGTTGGTCATATCGCAGAGCAGGCAAATGGCCTTGCTGCCCAGCTTTCGTTTACACTCGATCAAACCCTGGAACGACATATCCACACAAATACGGTATTGATAATTAGCAGAATACTGCAGGTAATCTTCATATTGCAGGGCACCCGAGGCAGCGTCCATCATATATTTTCCCGAAGCGTTCAGGTAGCGGCTCACCCTGTTGTGGCACTTGGTTATGTAATCCTGTGCAAAAGGGCGCAGGTCTTCAAAAATATCCGCATCTTCATAATCGCCTTTTTCGTTTGTATGCCAGCCGCGGCTGTCGTAAAAATTCTTTACCAGTTTCTTATCTTCACTAAGCGTATCGCCCAGTATTTTTTCTTTGGCATCAACGATTGCGAGATCGGGTAGCAGCAGCACAATTTCATTGATGATGGGATAAATATAGGCGTCTCCTTCGCTCATAAGCCCTTCTTTTATTTCGGTGGTCATTGGCTTACCGTCTGATTGCCATAAAGCGCCGGCCCTGAACTTTTCATTGAGTACACTTATTTCTTCCGTGCTGAGCTGGCGAAGGTTTTTGCCGGTTACAGGGCATTTCAAAATGCTGATCCATTCCATTTGCAGTTAATCCGTTTTAGTTTCGATAAAAATATATAATAAAACCCATACTAAAACGGGTCGTGGATGGTATTATTATCAACGATAGCCTGCCAGCAATAAAAAAGCGGCAATTTTCATCACCGCTCTTTTTCGTATAATTGATCATTCTATCTGTATTATTGCCTGATAAAAGACACAGACCTGGTATCCTGGCCTGTTTGCAGGCTTACATAGTAAATGCCACTGGTTTTTATGACTGGCTGTAGCATTTCATTCTGGCCAGGCACAAGTTGCACCGGAACCTGCTGAATAAGCCGCCCGGCAGCATCAGTAATTTTGAGATGTACGCTCGCTGCCTTAGTACTTGTAATCATAAATTTTGTGTACTTTTCGTTGGCAAAAGCTGTTATTTCAAAATCCTGCTTCTTTATGCCCTTTATGTCTAATGCCACGATCTTACTGTAACTGAAACTTCCATCATTGTCAACAATTTTAAGCCTGTAGTAATTTGTTCCGCTTACAGGATCTCTATCAATTGCGGAATAATTGTTAAGCACCGTACTGTTGCCTTTAGCAGTAACCGTAGCGGCCACGCCAAAAGCAGGGGCATTTTTCCCTTTCTCCAGTACATAATGGCTGCAATTGATCTCCTGGGTGGTTTTCCATTGGAGTATAATATTAGTCCCCGATTGTTTTGCAGTGAAGTCAACCAGGTCAACCGGCAATGTGCTGCTGTTTGGCCGCTCCTGCTTCAGCATCCAGGTATAGATACTTTCGCCTGCTTCATTCCAGGATGGGTCGTACCAGGTATTCCAGCAGCAATGGCCGCCTACATATTGTGTATAACGGGCTGCACCTGGCTTTCCGCTGTTGAGGGTGTCGCGGATAATGTCCATCAGCCTGTAATCCTGTGTACCTTCAAATCCCCACCATTTACCGCCGTTAACAGCATAGGGTTTCATATTGGCAATGGTATTATCCGGCGGAACTGCACTCATGGCAACCATGGAAGCGAGCCTGTTGGTGTATACGTCGCTGTAGCCATCAATATAATTTTGCCATACCCAGCCGCCCATTGAAAGACCGGTTACATTAATGCGGTTGATATTACAACGCCAACGGAGCGTAATGGAATCTAGTTTTCTGTTTACAGAAGCCGGGTTGGGCCAGCTGGTTGCTGGCTGAATAGAAATAACAATGGGCTTATGCACCACTCCATTGATGGTAAACTGCATGTTATGCCCCTGTGCAACATATTTAGACGGCCCATAGGTCAGCAATTTGGCCGGATCGCTTCCTACTTCACCCAGGCCGGGTACAAAGATGATAACAGGATATGTTCTGTTTGTTCCGTCGTTATAATCATCCGGCAGATGTACATAGGCATTCCATCCGTCAATTTTAGTGAGGAACTGCTGTGCAGATACATTTTTTGGGAAAATAAAAACTGAGAAAAACAGGAAGATAGCATAAAAGCCACTCCTTGTTAAGGTGTAGAAATTGGACTTCATAGATTTGGTTTTTCGGTGGTTAGGTTATAACAGGTACAACTTTACTGTTAAAGGAGCCCTGTTATTTTGTATAACAGAAGATTAGAAAAATTATTGTGGAGGGAAAAGCAGGGGAAAAAAAATGGGGGAAAAAAAGGGCTTGAAATCCCCCGAAACACAGCTACAGCGGGGGGGTTGAAGGAAACTGGGAAAAAGTACATTAACCAGAACTACAGGCCATCGTAGAATATCTACAAATTTCTAGTCAGCGGCATCATCCGCATCCTTATTCCTCCTGGATTTTTTCTTCTTTTTTGGGTTATACAGCTCTTCTGCCTTGTTTATCTGCTCGAGAAATTCCTTTTGAAGAAAATCTGTTTTGTCGGCAGCCTTTTGTGCAATGACACGGATATGCTCCCAATCGGTATTCTGAATATACCTGGATTTTTTGAGTTTAAGTCCAAACATGCTGATGGCGGTCACCAGCCTGAAATCGGGATGAATGCTGTCGAATGGCTCAAAATTATCGGGTACTTTGTAAGTTATACTATTGGTACTGGAATCATTACAAAGGCTGTAACGTAATTTAACCGTTGCGATATCCCTGCCGGAAAGTTTTTTATCATTAGTGGCCGGCACAATTTGAAACACAGCAAGTGTGCTGCTGCCGCTTCCTATTTCGCCCCCTTCAAGAAAACTGGAAGGATCAGAAACCGCATCGCGGCGGTTATCAAAACCGATCAGCCGGTATTGCTTTACCAATGCAGGATTAAACTCCACATTCATGGCCACATCATCGGCCACTGCATAGAATGTTTGTGTGAGCTCTTTTACCAAAACTTTTTCTGCCTCCATTATATCATCAAGATAGGCGTAGTTGCCATTCCCTTTTTTGGCAAGCGTTTGCAATTTTGAATCTTTAAAATTTCCCATACCCACACCCAGGCAGGTAAGGTAAACACCGGTTTGCTTTTGACGGGTAATCAGTTCTTCCATCGCTTTTTCTGAAGTTTCGCCCACATTAAAATCGCCATCGGTTGCCAGTATTACCCTGTTGATACCCCCGGGTATGAAAGTTTTTGAAGCCAGCTTATAGGCGGCACGAATGGCCGATTCACCGGGTGTATCGCCCGCCGCTGAAAGCGCTTCAATTGATTTTGCAATAGAGTCTTTTAAATTCCCTGGTGTGGGAGGCATCCATACGCCTACCGATCCGCCATATACCACAATAGAGACCTGGTCAACTGGCCGAAGGTTCTTTATAAACATCTGGAAGGCGGCTTTCAGCAGGGGAAGCCTGTTGGGCATATCCATGCTGCCGGAAACGTCTATCAGGAAAACAAAATTTGCAGGTGGGATCTTTGAAAGGTCCAGCTTTCTTGCACTTACATTCAGGAACAGCAGTTTTTCGGTGGGGTTCCAGGGGTTGGAAGATAGTTTAGTATCAATACTAAAGATATCGCTGCCAAAAGGTTCCCTGTAATGCAGGTTAAAATAATTGATCATTTCCTCCACCCTTACTGCGTCGGGCGGAACCTCACTTTTCATATTAATAAACCTGCGCACATTGCTGTAGGAGGCTTTATTTACATTGAGCGAAAATCCTGAGGCCGGGTATTTATCTGCAGGCACAAAATCATTTTCCACGATCTGGAAATATGTTTCATTGCTAAAAGAAGCTTTATAGCGGTCCTCCGTTTTCAACGATCCGGAAACAGATATCAATTTTGGTCTCCCCTTATTATTGTCGGTGGAAGCCGGTTTTAATACAAGGGTTTGCCAAACGTTTGTTTTAACAGCGAGTTTTTGTGTTTCATATCCATCAAGCGATATAGTAACACTATCCCATAAATTTTTTGCTGTAATACCAAAACTTCCCCAGGCCCCGGTTTGATAAAGCATCTTTGCGGAATGAAGGAATACTTTTACATTGGGAAGCAGGTTTCCTTTGGGGTCTTTGACTTCTCCACGCAGGTAATATTGCCCAGTGGCAGTATGGGCAAATAATATGAACAGGCAATATAAAAAAATCTTTTTCAACGAAATCTGAATTATCAAAATACAGTTTAGCAGGGTCTGAGATGTAATGGGTACGGGAAATCAGCTCTCAACCAGCCGGTATATTTCCCGCAGGTTTCGGCCAAGGCCATCATAATCGAGACCGTAACCGAGCAAAAATTTATTAGGTACATTGAAGCCCAGGTAATCGATCTTAAGCGGATGCACCAGTGCTTCCGGCTTATGCAACAAAGCCGCGATCTTTAAAGAGGCCGGCTGCTGGTTTTCCAGTTGCGGCAAAAATTCGGACAGGGTTTTGCCTGTATCCACAATATCTTCCAGGATAATTACGTGGCGTTCTTTAAGATTCTCATCAAGACCAATGGAAGTAATTACATTACCAGAACTTTTTGTGCCTTTATAAGAAGCCAGTTTTATAAAACAGATCTCTGCTTCAATACTTATCTCTTTAAAAAGATCGCTTGCAAACATAAATGAACCGTTCAATATCGCTATAAAAAGCGGGCGTTTGCCGGTATAATCACGGCTCATTTCCATACCCATCCTTTTGATCTGCTCATCAATTTGCTGAACGGTGAGATATGGCTGAAACGTTTTATCATGTACCTTAATGGATGTCATATGTCTTATTTTGAAAGTTCTGCCACGGCGCCCGGCTTCAGCAATATTTTTTGTCCCTTTTTAACTTTGGCCGTTTCGGGCATACTGTTGTATTGTACCAGGTACGTCAACTGTATCCCGAAGTTTTGTGAAACATCATATAAGGTCTCGTTCTGCAACGAAATATAATGGTCTTTATTGCCTTGTTTTGCTTTTTTATCAAGATAGATCACCTGCTCCTGTGTTAACAGGCCATCGGTTTTAAGGTCATTATAATCGAGTAATTTTGCCAATGGCAGATCATTGGAGCTGGCAATGGCCAGCAGGGAAGTTCCCCTGGGGGCAAACAATGCCTTAATACCGTTAAACTTCGTATTGCCGCTTAAAAGCCTGGCATCTTTTTTTATGGTCACTGTTTGCGTTGCAGGTGGTAAAGAAATTTCTTTTGCGGGTGGTTCAGTTTTAGCCGGCTCCTGCTTTGCCATATCGGGTGGCAGGGGCACATAACCCGTATCATCAAACTGCTGCAGGTTGTATTTTTCAATATGGTTAATGAGTATTTGAGGATAACGGGGGTTGGTGGCATAACCGGCCCTTTTAAGACCATGCGCCCATCCTTTGTAATCATCGGGCGAAAGAGAAAACAGGGATGCATACCTGGCGCTGTTTTTTAAGAAATCACTATGATCTGCATAGCTTTCATCGGGAGTGGCATATTTGCGAAAGCATTCGTTGGGGGCATCATCTGTATGGCTTACCGATGGGCCCGTCCAGTTGCTTTTGCATTTGATGCCAAAATGATTGTTTGATCTTTTAACGAGCGGACTGTTGCCCGATTCGGTTTCCAGCAGGCCCTGCGCCAGCGTAATAGAGGCTGGAATACCGCTGCGCTTCATTTCCTTTATGGCCAGGTCTTTATAAATACTGATATAAGCTTCCGGGCTTAGTTCCTGGGCATAAACCAGGTTGGCAAGCATACAAAAAAACATTGCAATACCAATTCTTGTCATCTTAATATATTTAATTTGGGTTTATATTACAGTAATAACGGGTAAACATTATTAACAGCATATATCATATTTTTCTGATCAGTGTTAAACCATCCCTCACTGTCAGCATCACCTGTTCCACCCTTTTATCGGCAGCAACATGTTCATTAAAATGCTGAATGGCGAGCGCATTTTTCCCCTTTACCTGCTCTTCGAGCACCTGGCCATGAAACAACGTATTATCGGCCAGTATAAAACCGCCAGGCTTGAGCATCGGCAAAGTTAACTCGTAATATTGAATATAGTTCAATTTGTCGGCGTCAATAAATACCAGGTCCCAGGCCTCATTTAATAACGGAATAATTTCTAATGCATTGCCTTTGTGGAGTTTAATATGGTTTTGAAGACCGGCCAAGATAAAATTTTGCTCAGAAACAGCTGCGTCTTCTTCCCTGATCTCGATTGTATGAAGGACGCCCCCGGCCTGCAGTCCTTTTGCCAGGCAAATAGCGCTAAAACCGGTAAAACTGCCTATTTCCAGCACTTTGAGCGGTTTTACCATGTGGCTGATCATTTGAAGAAAAATACCCTGTACATGCCCGCTGATCATATGTGCATGTGGATGAGCCAGGAGTGTTTGGGTTTCTACTGCCTGCAATACCTCATCGGGTGCCGAAGTAAACTGTGCCGCATACTGCGCTGCTTTTTCGTTCACCAGGTTCATAATACCGCGTTTGAAAGTGTCCCTTTTTTTGATATCATTAACAGTCCAAAAAATACCAGCATGCCGTTTATCAGTATGAGTTCGGGTCCAATAACGTATCCATTGAAAACACTCCTGGATAAAGCATCCAATCCAAGTTTAACCCCCAACTTAGCTTCGTAGTAAGCAGGGTTGCAAATCATATCAACAAAAACCGTAATGAGCGGACCGGCAATACATACCGGCCAAACAGACCTGGTACCAATCGTTCTTTTTGTAAGAATACCAAAGGCAAATAATCCAAGCAACGGGCCATAGGTGATCCCTGCAAATTTTATAATAAACTGGATAATGGACTTGTCATTTATTACTTTAAACAGCAGTACCAGCAAAAAGAACACGAATGCAAAACCGAGATGCACCCGGAGCCTCGTTCTTTTTTTAGCTGCTTCGGTACGGTTGCTGCTGTTGAAATTGAGGATATCTATGCAAAAGCAGGAAGTAAGAGAAGTAATGGCCCCATCCACACTGGGAAACAATGCGGATATGAGCGCTATAATGAAAATGATACCGATACTGGCTGCAAAAGTGCTGCTTAATGCAATAGAAGGAAACAGGTCGTCGCCGGTTGCAGTAATACCATTTGCAGCAGCATAAGTGTACAACAAGCCACCGAGGAAAAGAAACATCAGGTTAACAATGATCAGTATGATGCTGAGCGTAACCATGTTCTTTTGTGAGCTGCCCAATGTTTTTACACTGATATTTTTTTGCATCATTTCCTGGTCGAGCCCGGTCATGGTAATAGTAATAAACATGCCGCCAAGAAACTGTTTGAAAAAGTTGAGTCCCGGTTTAGGATCCCAATTAAATACCTGTGTATAATTTTTTTGCTGAAGCATATCAAACATACCGCCCAGGTCGGTGTTCATTGCCTTTGTGATAACAATAATACAGACTACCAGCCCCACCAGCATCCCGGTGGTTTGAAGGGTGTCGGTATATACAATTGTTTTAACGCCTCCTTCAAAAGTATAAAGCAGGATCATCAGCAGGATAACCAGTGTTGTAACCACAAAGGGCACCTTCAGGCCATCCAGGATAAAAAGCTGGAGGATATTGATAACCAGGTAAAGCCGTGCTGTGGCTCCCACTGTTCGGGAAAGAAGGAAGAAAAAAGCGCCGGCCTTGTGTGCGCTTATTCCCATACGCCGTTCCAGGTAAGTGTAAATAGAAGTAAGATTCATCCTGTAATACAATGGCAGCAGTACAAATGCTACCACCATGTAGCCAACGAAATAACCCATCACAAGCTGAAAATAATTCCAGTTTATTTTTCCTACATCGCCTGGTACGCTCACAAAAGTAACACCGGATAAAGAGGTGCCGATCATGCCGAATGCCACCAGCATCCAGTTAGAATTTTTATTTCCCACAAAAAACGACTCATTATTGGAATTGCGGCTTGTATACCATGCCACCGCCAGCAGTAATAGAAAATACCCGATCACAAAGGAAAGCAGCACAAATGGCGACATAAAAAAATTTTACTTAAAAATAATGCCCAAAATAGCCAAATTCTTTGTGTCTTTGCCACTTAATATTATAAACATATGTCAATAAAGTCATTGGCTGTTTTTTGTGGAAGCAAACCGGGCAACAATCCTGTTTTTGAATCGGATGCCAAAGAACTGGGAAAACTGCTTGCGCAAAAAAATATCAGCATCGTTTACGGAGGCGGAAACAAAGGCTTGATGGGCGCCATAGCCAATGCTGCCCTTGAACACAATGGAAAGGTTACAGGCATTATACCGAGGTTACTCACAGAATGGGAAAGCCAGCATACCGGTGTTACGGAACTGCTGATCGTGGAAACCATGCATGTGCGCAAACAAATGATGTACGAAAAAAGCGATGCTGCCATTATTTTGCCGGGTGGCTATGGCACACTCGATGAATTATTTGAAATGCTTACCTGGAACCAGCTGAGTATTCATAATAAAAAAATTTTCTTTCTGAACAGCGGTGGGTTTTACCATCATCTTTTTGAGCATATAAAAATGATGGATGCAGAAAACCTGCTTTACCTTGATCCGGATGAACAAATGAAAATGCTCAATAAGCCTGATGAAATAAATCTATATATTTAAAAATCATCTTCCAGCCTGTGCCCCTGGAATAATGGAACCTGCAGCCCAAACCTGAACACCGGCAACATGGCCACTTTATAATTTGCTTTTGGTTTTACATAAGGCGAATTCTGGTCTTTCAGCACATCCAGGGAAAGTGAAATATTATAAAAAATATACCTGCGGCCGTTTCGGCCATTGCTGTACCCTATACCTGCCAAAAGACTGTTTGCAGCATAACTGAACTTTTGCGAAGGGGAACCATCTTCAAATTTCAACTTCTGGCGTATAAAATTTCGTTCAAACTGGCCTTGAATGAAAAAATTTTCATAGGGGTAAATCTTTATAAATGCTCCTGGCCCGCTTACGAGCTGGCCCAGCCGGTCGTTAGAATCATAATCCTCCCCGGTAGACGGATCAATATAGGTTACCCGGGAAGTATGCGCATAGATAAGATTGGCAGAAACCCCTGCATCAAGCCATTTAGTTAGGCTGTATCCAATAAAAGGGCTTACCCCTAAAACATAGGTCCTGAAATTAAATGCTGTAATGACCGATCCGCCACAGAATAAAAATTTTTTGTTTATCCCTTTTAAGTTTTCATCTGCTTTGTTTTTAGATGACTGACCAAAACAGGTAACTGAAAATAACAAGACAAATATCAATATAGCGGCTCCTGGTTTCATAGTATCATTTTCTGTTAAATTAGTTTTTTTCCTTCTGGAACAGCGGCACCTGTATACCGGCCCTTATAAGTGGTACTGTTCTGCCAAGACCATCCACATAAGGAGAATTTTTGTCTTTTGAGATATCAAACATAAGCGACATGTAGTAATACACCTGCTTCCCGTCCTCTCTGCCCGAAGCATAGCCTCCACCCAGAAGCATACTTGAAGCGTTAAACTTTCCATCAGGATAAAAATTAATAGAATTGGGGGCAGCAATATAGTTCTGCTTTATAATATTATACTCATAATGACCCTGTAGAAAAATGAAGTTTACTGGAAAAATCCTAACGAAAGCACCCGGCCCGTATGTTGTCTGCCTCGCTTTATCACCAGGCACTTCATAATCCCGCTGAGAAATATAGTTCAAATTAGCACTAACCGCCACATCAAGCCACTTGGTAACACTATAACCAAAGTAGGGGCTGATTCCCAAAACAGTAGCACCGCTAAAAAATGAAGCGCTTACAGACCCGCCAGTAAAAAGATTTTCTTTTTTAAACCCGCCTTTATTTTCCTCCTCTTTTTCATCCTGCTGGGCATAGCTGCCAAAAGAAATTAACAAGGTCAGCATAAGGGTTGAAACGCGTTTCATCTTAGTTTGTATTTTAATTGATTTCAAAAATTTTACCGGGGTTTAAAATATTATTGGGGTCAAATGTTTTTTTGATGCCCCGCATCAGGTTAAGCGATGCTTCATCAAAAACAATATCCATATATTCTTTCTGAATAAGGCCGATCCCGTGTTCGCCGCTGATGGTACCGCCAAGGTTTTTCACCAGCTCAAATAATGCACGCAGGGCAGGTATCACTTCCGGGTTATTAAGACTGTAGATACTGCCGGGTTTTTTAATACGGATGTGCAGGTTCCCGTCGCCGGCATGTCCATAACATACCGCATGAAAATTGTACTTGTCACCCAGTTCCTTTACGCCTTTTATCAAGGCAGGAAGGTTTGCCCTTGGCACTACTGTATCTTCTTCGATAGTGTATCCATCGGCTTTTACAGCTTCTGCAACCCGGCGGCGCAGCTTCCATAATTCTTCTTTTTGCTGTGCATCATCTGCAAAAAAAACTTCGCCGCAATCATATTCAGTAAGCACCTCCGCTATTGCTTCCATTTCTGCCATCAGTGTTTCGGGGTGGTTTCCGTCCACTTCTATGATCAGGTGTGCAGCTACTTCATCATTTACAGGAACGGCAGTACTGTCTACAAAGCGGCTCACAATCTTCAGTGCGTCTATCTCCACCAGTTCAAGCGCACTGGGCGTAAATCCTGCCCTGAAGATGGCGCTTACAGCAGCGCCTGCTTTTTCCAGGTCTTTAAAAGGCACCAGCATGAGCAGTTCGTGTTTGGGATGCGGCAATAGTTTCAAAACAATTTTTGTAACCAGGCCAAGTGTTCCTTCGCTGCCCACCATCAATTGCGTAAGGTTATAACCGGTAGAATTTTTTAACACATTGGCGCCTGTCCATATGATCTCGCCTGAAGCAAGCACCACTTCCAGGTTAAGCACATAATCTTTTACCACGCCATATTTTACAGCCTTGGGACCTCCGCTGTTTTCGGCTATGTTTCCCCCAATAAAACAGCTGCCCCGGCTGCTGGGATCTGGCGGGTAAAAAAGCCCTTTTTCCTTAACCGCATTCTGCAACACCTCGGTTATTACACCCGGCTCTGTGGTCACCTGCAGGTTTCGCTCATCAATTTCTATGATACTGTTCATTCGTTCAAAAGAAACCAATACGCCACCAAAATGCGGTAAAGCGCCCCCACTTAATCCTGTTCCCGCTCCTCTTGCCGTAACCGGGATACTATTTTTATTGCATATTTTCATCACGGCAGAAATTTCTTCAGTGGTACGTGGCTTTATTACAATATCCGGAAGAAAATGAAGGTTTTCAGTTTCATCGTGTGCATATGCATGAAGACTTTCTTCGTCTGTAAAAACATATTCTTCGCCCAAAATATCTTTAAACCCGGCCAGGGTCTCCGTATATGTAGCTGCTGTACTTGAGGGCATATCAAATTATTTGGGCAAAAATCGTAAAAAAAGACGAGTGTGAAATCAGAATTTGGGGCAAAGTGACTGGCGGTAGTCGCCGGTTCCGTAAAACCCGTTTTTAATGAGGCTGAATTCCAGGGCACCCCTGCCATTGTTGAATTTATTAAGCGATGATATGGTTACGTCATAACTGAATGTAAATTTTAAATTATCCACCTGCAAACCTGCAACCGGTATCACCGCATCCTTATGCCTGTAATAAACGCCCCCCAGCAATTGCTTTTCTCCAAACTCAGAAAGATTGAAATTAGCCAGCAGTCCGCCGGCTACCTGCATGGCTTTGGCCTGGGTGGTAAAGAAGATATTGGGGCTGATGATGACATTATCCTTCACTTTAAGTATGCCGTTTACAAAAGCAATATGACGCATGGGAATAATGCCGGTATTTGATTCATCCTTAAAAAAAGTTTCCCGGGGTTTATTAACATGATGTATGGAATAACCCGCATTAATATAAATATCCTCTGTAGGAAAATAAGCATAATTGATCCCGGCCTGCATATCAAAATAACTTACACTGGTATTTTGAAGCAACACGCTTGTGGGCAAACTGTTGTCGAAAAATTTTCCGTCAAACTGGTCGGGGAATTTCAGGTTTGACGGATCTATACGCTTGTTTGCCCAGCCCAGGTTAAAACCGGCACTCAGGAGGCTGCTTAAACCAAGCATCTGGTGGTAAGCCAGCGAGCCGTATACTTTTGTGGAACGAAGGCTTCCGCTACCGGCCACATCGCTCAGCACTACGCCACCCAGCCCCAGCCAGCCATTTTCGATCTTATCCCTCATCACCTGGGCATCGGCAAATGCACTCATCGTTTTATAAGGTACCGACATGATGTTGCTCCATTGATTACGGTAATGAACACCCATCCGGTAATCTGCGTCAGGTATAAAGCCCGTATTGGCCGGATTGGTTGTTAACGGAGAATTATAATATTGAGAAAAATGAAGATCCTGCCCCAACCCCGTTAGGGAGGCCGCGGTCAATGCAAGTTGCAGGATCAATATTTTTTTATAGTCAACCATTTGTTTTATACCGGTTCATCTTTCTATGTTATAAATATGCTTCCATTATCTAAAAGCGTCATCATCTCAGCAGGGTGATATCACCCGTCTTCCTTATTTTTTTACCATCAGAAAACTCAGCATCCAATGTATACGTATAGACATCCATTGGTTGCAGTTTTCCTTTGTAGGTGCCATCCCAGCCCCGCTTGCGATCCGTAGATTGGTATATCATCTGGCCCCAGCGGTTATATATTTTCCAATCCATTCTTGCAATACCGAATCCCCGCACTTCTACGAATGCATTCATGCCAAATTTTCCCGGCGTAAATGCATTTGGCACATCCAGCAGGGGTTCTATCAATGCCTGTGGCCTAAATTCAAACGTATCTGTACAGCCATCGGCATTATATGCGATGAGTTCGGCATCAAAAGTTTTTGTCTCATTATACTGGTGCGTAGGATTTGTTTGATTGCTGCTTTCTCCGTCTCCAAAATTCCACAGGTATTGAACGGCCCCTGTAGACAGGTTTGTAAAAGCGGTTGGGGTGTTTACCTGTGGCGGGTTAGGAGCCCAGGAAGCAAATGCCGTGGGCTTAGGTGAAACCCTTATAGAGAACCAGTCTGAAGTATCCACCCTGTTGCAGGTGCTCAGATCGGTGGCGATAAGTCTTGCCCTGTAAGTATTGGGCAGCGTATATACATGTGTATGAACGGGATCAGCATTGTTAGAAAACTGGCCATCCCCATATTCCCACCTAAAATCTGTACCTGCCAGCGAATTATTTATAAAACTTGCCGTATAAGGGGCGCAGCCAACTGCTCCTGTACTAAAGGCCGCCTTCACAAGGGAATTAAGTCTTACCAGTTGAGTATCCGACACCGGGCTGTTGCAGAAAGTATTATCCGTAATGGTAAGGATAACCGTATAGTTTCCGGAAGCCTGGTAAACGTGAACAGGGTTTCCGGGAAAGTTAGTAACCACCGGAGTGGTATTATCTCCAAAATCCCATGTAAATGTTTGCGGGTTAAAATTATTATTTGTGGAAGTGGAAGTATTGGTAAATTGAACAGTGAGCGATTCGCAGGGATCCAGTTTTCTCCACTGAAATCCGGCAGCAGCCCGGATAGTGCCCACTTTGATAGTCATATAAGAAGTATCCCTTATATTACAGGTGCTGCTGTCTTCACTGATAAGCATGACCCTGAAATTTCCGGGTGTATTAAACACATGAAAGCTGGAGGGGACTGTAGTGGTGTCGTAACGGTTTGGATTATCTGCAAAATCCCAATAATATTTTTTCCCTTTCTTAAGTGAATCTGTAAAGTCAACCCTGCCTCCCACGCATATGGTAGTGTCGTTTTTTATACCTTCAATGGAGGACTGTATTTTTGATCCGACCCCTGCAAAATTCATTTCAATTTTTATTACGGCAAGATTATACCCGCCATTATTAGCGCAGGAATAAGCCCCCGCCGTAACAGGAAATGCCCCGCTGCCCTGGCATTCTGCACAGATGGCCTGGTAAATAACGCCGTTTTCATCAAAGCGGCTGGTACCACCGTCAACATGCTCACCCACACTTTCTGATCCGCCGGATTTTCCAAAATGGGATCCAAAAAGCTGGCTGGTTGCATTCCGCTCCAGTACGAAAAAATAAAAATCTTTCCCATCGGCTGCCGGAAGTCCTCTCAGGGGATCTTTATTAGGCAGGCCAGCCGTGGTTCCGTTTGAATAATTTTGAAAAACATTTATACCGCCACCCCAGCCTGATACATACACATTTTCGCAACGGTCTACTAAAAAGGCAATGGGAGAAATATTGGGCTGTGCTGAAGCCGTTCCAAAAACAGTCGAATAGATAAATCCGCTAAGGTCGGGCCTCAGCTTTGAAATAAACTGTTTGGAACCTGCATTCGTATAAACTGCATTGATTACTGGCCATGATCCGGTGGAAGTACCCATAATGTAAGGGAAACCTATCCTGTCGAATTTTAATCCGTACACAAGGTCAATTCCACCCGTTCCAAAATAAGATGTTTTAATAACGGCAGATCCGTTATTTCTCAAAATGGTAACAAACCCATCGGCAATACTTCCCTGGTAAGTGGGGTTCAGCACGCCGGTTTTATCGCCCGGCAACCCGGTGCTGCTGGCTGTGGCCCCGCCAACATAAAGATTTCCATCTACCGGATTGATTCCTGCTACAAAACAGGCATCATCGGCATTGCCGCCAAAAAGGGTTGAAAAAAGAAGCGAAGTAAGTGATCCATTGAATTTTAATATCACCCCATCCTGCAACCCTCCTCCAAATCTTGTTTGGATAGAAGAACCTATCACCGGAAAATTTGATGATTGTGTACAGGATGCCACAAAAACATTACCGGCGGGGTCAAGAATAATTTCACTGCGGGCATCGTCGCCATAATTTCTGCGGAGGCTTTCGGCCCCTCTTGTGCCAACATATTTTGCCCTGATATTAATCCCGTCGTTCTCGCTGCCGCCAATAACCATTGAGCCAATCAATACAGACCCGTCTGGACTTAATTTTGTTACAAAAATATCGCTGCCTCCCCTTGTACCGGTTACATCGGCCTGGCCACGTTTCAGGGGAAAATTGGCAGAACTGGTGCGGCCTGCAATATAGAGGTTGCCCTGCGCATCGCATACAAGGCTGTGGGGCTGTTCATTTCCATTTCCGCCAATATAGGTGGAAAAGACCCGTGTGCCGCTGCCGGCAGAAAATTTTGTAATTCCAATATCGTATCCGTTATACGCCCCCTCGGGTTCTCCTCCGTTATAAGTTTGGTCAAATGCACCGGCTGTAACCGGATAAGATCCTCCAAATACAATTCCGCCCCCATACAAACTTCCATCGGGTGCCGGCGTGGCGGTATAGCCCCAGTTTTGCGGGGAGCTGCCCGAAAAAGTGGAAAAGATGACAGAGGGGTCAATGATCAATGTCTCTTTAAAATCGTAGTTCTTCACCTGGAAAGTCACCACATTATCTTTAAGCACATATTTACAATTCACTTCCACCGTTTTACCGCCGGCAGATTGGTAGGTATAGGGATACAGTTCCCGCACCGTTCCTGTGGGTGTTTTTATCAACAGCTCCCTTTCCTTAATGGCCAGTTCGGGGCCATCGTACCGAAGGGCAATGGCATTGGGATTACCACCGGGCCTTACTATAAAATCATACTTGAGATGCCCGCTGCTGCTGTAATAACGCAGATCTATGTTGGGATAAATATTTTCGTATGTTACTGCCTGAAAAATTCTGCAGTCCCGGGCCCAATTTTTTTGATCGGAGCCAATAAAATAATTGTTTGAACCACCCACCTGTTTACCGGGTGTTTGCTTTGTACTGGCAGAAGCGCCAAGGAGTTTTACTTTATAGGCAAAGGAGTGAAAGACAAATTTTTCCGGAAGAGGTTCTTTGTTCAGCGCCTCTTCTTTTCCATGAAGGAAAGCCGACAGGGTTTGAACATCCTGTTCGTTATGGAGCAGTACTGTAAAACCAGCATCTTCCAAAAAAACAGAACCCGTTGAGAAATCGCCGCGGAAATTTGCGTTTGCATGCCACTGACCTTTGTTTTCCACAAATTCCATTTGGGCATAAATAGCCTGTTGTCCTGTAAAAAAGGTTAGTGTTATTAAAAGGCCAGCTATTTTATTGAAAAGGGTCAAAGCATTTTCTTTAAAAGTACATACTATAAACGTAAATTCATAGCAAAACCGATGCCTCAAAAACAGTTTTAAAGAGGTTTTAACGAATTTTACAACATACTAGCCAACTTTGCTCCAGCGGGTCTTTAATTTCTGTTGCTGAAGAAAGTTCTTTACTGGCAGGTTTTCTTCTTTTGTCAAATCGGGATCTTCTTCCAGCAATGCTTCCACAATGGTTCTCGCAGCTTCCAACATGGTTTTGTCGTTTATAATACTGGCAAGCCTGAAGTTGAGGGCGCCGCTTTGCCTGGTTCCCTCAATTTCGCCGGGGCCACGCAGTTCCAGGTCTTTTTCAGCAATCAGAAACCCATCATTGGTGGCTTCCAGGATCTTCATACGCTCCCTGGCTTCATTACCCAGTTTTTTTCCGGTTAATAATATACAATAACTTTTTTGAGCGCCCCGGCCCACCCTGCCCCGCAATTGGTGCAATTGGGAGAGCCCGAATCTTTCTGCACTTTCAATGACCATTACGGTGGCATTGGGTACATTAACACCCACTTCAATTACGGTGGTTCCCACCATGATCTGTGTATCGGCATTTACAAAACGCTGCATGTTGGTTTCCTTTTGTGCGGCCGGTTGTTTTCCGTGTACCATACTGATCCAGTATTTGGGTTCAGGGAAAAAAGATTTTACTTCTTCATAGCCTTTCAGCAGGTTCTCATAATCAAGCTTGCTGCTTTCTTCTATCAACGGGTAAATGATGTAAGCCTGCCTGCCTTTGGCAATTTCTTCTTTAATAAAATCCATCACCTGCGGGCGGGCTGTTTCATTGCGGTGCAGGGTGGTTATTGGTTTGCGGCCGGGCGGCAGTTCATCCATAACACTGTAATCCAGGTCTCCGTAAGCTGTAAGGGCCAGTGTGCGGGGAATGGGTGTGGCAGTCATCACCAATATATGAGGGGGGATTTCATTTTTTTCGCGAAGCTGCGCACGCTGGGCCACCCCAAATTTATGTTGCTCATCCACTACGGCAAAGCCCAGGCTTTTAAACTGTACTTTATTTTCTATTACCGCATGTGTACCAATGAGGATATGCATTTCGCCATTGGCACATGCCTGTAATATTTTTTTCCTTTCGCCCGGCTTTGTGGAACCTGTAAGCAGTTGCACATGCACAGGCATCTTTTGCAACGCTTTACTTATGCTTTCAAAATGCTGCTGTGCCAGAATTTCTGTAGGCGCCATCAATACGCTTTGGTAACCGTTATCGGCTGCTATGAGCATACTCAGCAATGCCACCATGGTTTTACCGCTGCCCACATCGCCCTGGAGCAACCGGTTCATTTGCCTGCCGGTACCGGTATCTTTGCGGATCTCTTTGAGTACTTTTTTTTGTGCACTGGTTAGTTCAAACGGCAGGTAATGATTATAAAACCCATTGAAAAAATCGCCCACTTTATCAAACAGTAAACCCCGGCTGAACCGGTGCCGCTGCATACGGATCAGGTTCATGCGAAGTTGTGCAAAAAAAAGTTCCTCAAATTTCAGGCGCCTCAATGCATGCTGGAAATGCTTTTCTGAAGCCGGAAAATGTATTTGCCTGTATGCCTGGAAGCGTGATGTAAGTTTGAATTTATTGATGACAGATACGGGAAGGTTCTCGGGCAGGTCTTTTTCGGAAATTCTTGTAAACAGTTCTTTGGTAAACTTACCGATACCCGCACCGTTTATATATTTTGCCTTAAGTTTTTCTGTAGCAGGGTAAACCGGCTCCAGCGATTCTTTTCCTGCTGCCTGCTGTGGCACAAAATTCTCCATATCGGGATGGGCCATCTGAGGCTTGTTCATAAAAAAACCGGGCTTGCCAAATGCCAGGTATTTTTGCCCCGGGTGCAATGTTTTTTGCACCCAGGCAATTCCCTGGAACCATACCAGTTCCAGCAGGCCCGTATCATCTTTGAGTATGCCCAGCAGCCTGCGGGCCTTACCACTTGTAACCAGTTCAAGAGAAAGCAATGTGCCGGAAACATAGGCATATTCCATGGAGCTGTTCAGCGATGCGATCTTATCGAGTTTGGTGCGGTCAATATGCCGGTAGGGAAAATGATTAAGTAAATCGCCGAAGCTGGCAATATTGAGTTCTTTGCGCAGCAGTTCGCCCCGCTGTGTTGAAATACCCGTAAGGTATTCAACTGGAGAATTTAATATATCAGGCGCTGAACTAATAGCTGCATTTTGCAGTAAAATTATTGATTATTGACGATTGCTGAAGCGGTTTTTCCCCAACAAAGCGGATTGTTTTCCTTCCGGTTTTTTTCGGTGGGGTAATACTTCCCTTCAAAAATCCGCTTCATCGAGTGATCCCTGTTCTCTTCTTCAACATCATCTCTTAAAAAACTTTTTCTTTCCTGGCTTCCTATCCCCTCCTCCGCCCCTGTTTGCAGGGTAAGGATTGTAGGCAGGTTGTTCTCCCAATGCTGCGGGAACCCGCATTTTCTCTACTGTTTTACCAATCAGTTTTTCAATGGCAGCAAATTTCCTTTGTTCCCTTGGGCTGATAAATGTAATAGCCGTACCCTCTGCTTCCGCACGGGCTGTTCTTCCAATACGATGTACATAATCTTCCCCATCGTGCGGCACATCAAAATTGATGACCAGCTCAATACAATCAATGTCGATACCGCGGCTTAAAATATCAGTGGCCACCAGCACCGGCAATCTTCCGCTGCGGAACTGGCTCAGCACTTCTTCCCGCTGCTCCTGTTCCAGGTCACTGTGAATTTCGCCTGCAGACACACGCTGGCGCTTAAGGTCCCTGGTTAATTGTTTTACACTTTGTTTGCTGCTGCAAAAAACGAGTACATACTTGTGTTGTTTCTCTTTTAGCAGGTGAAGCACCAACGGTATCTTTTGTGTTTCATACAGCACATAAGCCTGCTGCATTATTTTCTCGGGGGGCTTGCTGAGAGAGATATTCACTTCTGCCGGTTCGTGCAAAATCTTTTTGGCCAATTCCCTTATTTTGGGAGGCATGGTGGCGCTGAAAAGCAGGTTTTGCCTCTTGGGAGGCAGATGCTTTATGATAAACATAATATCATCGAAAAAACCCATATCCAGCATACGGTCGGCCTCATCGAGCACGAGGTAATGCAGGTTTTTCAATTTCACATAACCCATATTGATATGCGCCATCATTTTCCCCGGGGTGCACACCACAATATCGGCGCCACCGCTCAGGGCCTTTTTTTCCTGCACAAATGCATTACCATCGCCCCCGCCATACACAGCAATCGAACTTACGGAAGTAAAATAGCTCAGTCCTTCGAGGTGCTGGGCAATTTGTATGGCCAGTTCCCGGGTGGGTACTATCACCAACGATACAATGTCGTCGGCAGAATGCTTTTCGCTGGTGATCTTATGTATGAGTGGTAATAAAAATGCCGCAGTTTTGCCCGTGCCGGTTTGCGCCGAGGCTATGATGTCTTTTCCCTGCATGATAAGGGGAATAACCTGTTCCTGTACGGGTGTGGCAGTTTCATAGTTGGAAGCCTCAATACCTTCCATGAGCTTTTCGCTGAACCCAAATTCTGTAAACTTCAAAATATTTTTTTGGGGATAAAGATAATCATTTTTTCTCCCCGTCCGGATTAGCCGGGCAATTGAGGGCAAATCCATTTAAAAACACTCTCATAAAAATCCACTACTTTTAAAGCATGATTACAGCCGGCCAGTACCACAAGCTGAAACTGATGCGTTTAGTGGAATTTGGCGCCTATCTTGATGATGGCGACCAGGGTATCTTATTACCCAAACGCTTCCTGCCTGAAGGTTTGAAAGAAGGCGATGAAATCAGCGTTTTTGTTTACCACGACAGTGAAGACAGGCTTATAGCCACTACCCAACAACCTTATGGCATTGTAGGAGATATTGTAAAACTGAAGGCAGTGAGCTGCACGCCGCTGGGTGCTTTTTTAGACTGGGGACTTATGAAAGACCTTTTTGTACCCAAGAGCCAGCAGCTCAGCAGCATGCGCCCGCAGGGGGAATACCTGGTGAAAATATACCTTGACGAACAAACCGGCCGGGTGGCGGCCACAGAAAAATTTGAAAATACACTCAGCAATGAAGAGCTCACCGTTAAAGAAAAAGACCTGGTGGACCTCACCGTTTTCAGGCGCACCGATATCGGCTATCTTATGATCATCAACAACCGGCATACCGGGGTGCTTCATTTC
>CAVWGU010000007.1:0-14550 GCA_963754695.1 uncultured Chitinophagaceae bacterium | reverse complement strand
GCCGACCACTTGATGCCGGTTAAATCTGCCCGATTGAATCGGGAGTTATAGAACGGGAATTTGTTATATTTGAGGCAGCTAAACAGATGCCTATGTATTCCAAATACAAACCTGGCATATTTCCTTAATTTCAGCATAACCAATCCTAATTCTCCCGTACAACGGGAGCAGAATCAAAGGGCATCAAGTGATCCTGCGGAACACTTGCGCCAGTCGGGCTTTTCCGGGGAATGCTTGGTAAGCAAAAAGGGAAGAAGAAAATTTGGAGTGAACTTTAAGAAGTTTAAAAAACGCCGGCACTAGAGTTTAAATATAAATTTTATAGGGATTAATAACTTCCAATAAATGTTGAATCAGGTTTTGCTGTAACAATGCTTCTCATTCTTTGTCTGTTTGTAATAGAAAAGTGCATTGCAATGCTTTGATATGTTGAAAAATAACTATCAAAATCTCCTTTCTTGTAAAAATAAATTTGTATTTTTTTACAATTTTCATGTTCAAATAAATAATTTAAAAGCACTCGATCTGATAAACCACATGACATCCCTATTAAGTGAAGTTCAAAAGTATTTCCTAAAAGGGAAATGAGATTTTGATAATTATTTGAATATCCGTACCAGAATGATTTAATGTTTTCAATAAAGCGTCTATCATTGGATAGCTCAAGGCGTTTATACCTTTCATCCATTTCGTCGCCATAACCAAAAATGATCGGATTTACATGTTGGTTGTCTAAATCTCCATGAATGTTAATTGCCTCGTTGAAAATATTCATACCATCTATCCTGCTATAAATATTAAGAGTGTTTGTATAGTTAAAATTTATTGCGAAAATATTATTTCCATCTCCACTTCTCCTAGCTTTACGGAAAATATCTTCAAATATTTTACTTTTTTCTGGCGAAGGGAGGCTTGTTAAATAATTGATTAAATATTTTTTTAGAATTGAAAAATCAGTATTAATTGAATTAATATTATCTTGCCAGACATTGTTGTTTAGGGCTTTCAAAATTGATTCAAAATAAAAATTCTCAATTCCAGACCAATTCGAATGTAGGGAACTTTCAAAAATGTCTTTAATAAAAAATGTATTTGAATTTAAGTTAAATAACTCATTTTTTTTGACAGGAGTGGGGCTTATTTTTGTCATGAAACGTGTAACACTATGAATTTCTTTAAAGATTCTGGAGTCAATCCAATCCTGAGAAAATTCATTTTTGACAGTGGAACAGCAGAGCTTAAATAAATCGTTCTCTGTGAAATTTTTCCCATTAAAATTTCTAATGCTATCTGTTATTAAAAATTGAAGAAAATCAATATAACTGGTTTTTCTTCCATGTGCTAAATCAAATCCATTGCCAATTAAAAAAAGTTTATTCATATGCGATATTCAAATTTATGTTTTATTTCTACTTTAATTCATAACCGTATTCATATATTCAAAAACTTTCAAACTCCATCATTCCTATATCTCATCCACCCCCTCAAATATTTAATGCCCTTACTGGTTTCAGCTACTAACAACAACCGGAATATTCCTGTACCGCCTCCATCCTTTTAAATATTTAATGCCCTTACTGGTTTGAAACCTGGTGGCAATTTGTTGCCAGTTGCCTTTATCAAATTTCCATACCAAAAAATGCAGGTGCGGAGAAAGTGCATAACCGGTTTTTCCACTGATGGCGATGGGCTGGCCTTTTTTAACGGTATCACCTGCCTGTACCAGTGCCCCGTTGTGCTGCAGGTGCCAATAGCCGGCACGGCTGCCGTCGGCATGCTGTATGATGATATTGTTACCCTCGGGGCGGTATTTTTTTTTGAGTCCGCCCTTTGTTCCCGTTTCTTTCACTCTTGCCACTACGCCATCACGTGCGGCATATATACTGTCGCCCCGCTTCAGGTTAAAATCCAGCGCCGCCCTTTCTTTATGGGTAAAACTGCTGAAATAACCCTGTATTACCCGGTAAGATTTGCCGGGCTTATACGGTAGCGCATACACATAACTGGTATCATCTTTAATGATCCCATTGCGCAGCTGTTTGATCTCCTCCCGAAGCGGGTTGTTACTTACGTAACAGGAGGATAGTGTTACTAAAAATAGAAGCCAGGGAAATTTCATTTATAATAAAACTAAGTTCATTCATTCAATGTTGAAGGCGTTCAATAGCGAATTTATTTTTTTTTAACTTTTTATCGAAAATGCCCATGCACAATAGGTACGCAGTGCAGCGATCAAGTTTATAACTTCTTTAAAAATTCCTTTAACGCTTCGTAATCATTTTCCATCCACAGCGCTTTCTTTTCTTTTTTTACCTGTTCGGCCACTGTTGACGGCAGGGGAACAGTTTGGCCGATGACCGGTTCCACCACATCATAAAACTTAACCGGGTGTGCCGTTTCTAACAGGATTCCTGTTTCACTTTGATGATTCTGTAAATATTTTTCCAAAGCAGCATAAGCCACAGCGCCGTGCGGATCGAGCAGGTAAGTATTTTTTTCAAACACTTTTTTTATCGTTTGCCTGGTTTCCTCATCGCTGATACTGCCGGCAGAGAGCTGTTGCTTCAAGGCAGCAATGTTATTGCCAAAAATTTCGAGTATGCGCACAAAATTACTCGGGTTGCCCACATCCATGGCATTGGAAATAGTGACAACCGCTTTTTTGGGTTTGTATTCCCCCGTTTGTAAAAATTCCGGTACCACATCATTGGCATTGCAGGCGGCAATAAAATGTTTCACAGGCAGTCCCGAAGCCTGTGCCAGCATACCTGCGCAGATGTTTCCGAAGTTTCCGCTGGGTACGCAAAAGACAGGCGTATCTTCTTTAGCCGCAGGCGGGGTTTGCAACCGCCGCCTGGGCTTGTGGGTCCCGTCAGCGGTCCCGATAGTTATCGGAATCCCTGCCAGCACTTGTTGTTGTACAAATTGCTTATAAGCAAAAAAATAATAAAACTGCTGCGGCA
The DNA here is from genome assembly GCA_963754695.1 of uncultured Chitinophagaceae bacterium. Classification (GTDB taxonomy): domain Bacteria; phylum Bacteroidota; class Bacteroidia; order Chitinophagales; family Chitinophagaceae; genus Ferruginibacter. Next base: position 11,587 of record CAVWGU010000007.1, on the reverse strand, counting down.
GCCACCTGGCCACATTTATGGAATTTGCCGAAGTGAGAAAAATATTAGCGTAAGAAGCCGCTTCGCTGAAAGCCTGTTTCACCATTTGCTGGCAATCGTCGAAACTGCCATTTACTTCCAGGGCATGAATATTACCGCCTAGTGTTGTAAGTTGTTTTTCCTGTACACTGCTCACTTTGCCCGAAGGGTAGAGGATCACCACTTCTACATGGGGTACATTATAAAACCCGTGTGCCACTGCGCCACCTGTATCGCCGCTGGTGGCTACCAGCACCACTATTTTTTTGCTGATGTCTTTCGAAAAATATCCCAGGCAGCGGCTCATAAAACGTGCACCTATATCTTTAAAAGCCAGCGTTGGCCCATGAAAGAGCTCAAGCGAAAAAATATTTTCTGTAACCGGAATAAGCGGAATGGGAAAATCAATTGTTTCTTCCACTATTTTTTTTAAGGCGGCATCCTCCATTTCATTGCCAACATATGGCTTTATCACCTGGTATGCAATAGCGGCATTGCTGTAATTTTCTATATTGTCTAATAGTTTCCTGTTAACCTGCGGTATTGTTTCCGGAAAATACAATCCATTATCGGGCGCCAGTCCGTATATGGTAGCTTCTTTAAATGTAACGGCAGTGGCCTGGCGGTTTGTGCTGTAATAGTTCAACGGTAAATGGTTGAAAGGTTATTAGTTAAATGGTTAATTGTTGAGTTCCCTGCCATTCTTATGATTTATATAACGGTTACTCCTTTGCTGTTGACCTGGGTAACGTAGGTATAGAACGCCAGGCCTATTTTGTTATATACTTCTTTCATGATCGTTTCAACCGCTGTTGCTGATTGCTCATCCTTGCTCAGCATAAATACAGATGGACCCGAGCCTGAAATGCCGCCACCCAATGCTCCGGCTTCTTTACTGTTTTTCTTGATCCCTTCAAAACCCGGGATCAATATGCTGCGCACGGGTTCTATGATCACATCTTCGAGGCTGCGGCCAATAAGGGCATAATCCTGTTTTAATAAGCCGCTCACAAGCCCTGCAATATTTCCCCATTGTTTGATGGCATCTTTAAGCAAAACTTCCTTGCGCAGTATCTGCCGGGCATCGGAAGTTTTAACTTCTATCTGCGGATGTACAACGGTTACAAAAAGTGGTGGGTGTTCCAGTGTAATAATATCCAGGGGAAAAACATTTCTTATAAGCGTAATGCCGCCATAAATACAGGGAGCCACATTATCGGCATGTTTTACACCCGAGGCCGCTTTTTCTCCATGCATGGCAAAACCTACCAGTTCTTCTTTTGAAAAAATATTACCCAGCAAATGATTGGCTGCCACTACCGCACCGGCTGCACTGGCAGCGCTGGAGCCAAGCCCGCTGCCGGGTTTTATTTTTTTGTTGATCAAAACTTCAAATCCAATGTCTTCGCTGAATGTTGAAAGCATTTCGATCAGTGGCGCTCCTGCGGTATTTTCTGCCGGGTTCGATGGCAAGGGATATCCGTCGGCCGACCTGATGTGGATCTCTTTCCTGTTGATCAGCTTTAATTCCATTTCATCGGATGGCGCTTCCAGGCACATACCCAAAATATCGAATCCACATACCATGTTTGCCACGGTAGCCGGGCATTTTACTTTAACAGTACTGCCGGGTTTAATATCGTTTAATAGAAGCATCTTATGATTTTACTGCTCTTAAAATATCTGCAAACACACCCGATGCCGTTACATCGGCGCCCGCCCCGGCTCCTTTAATAACCAATGGTTGCTCGGGGTACCGGTTGGTATAAAATAAAACAATATTGTCTTTGCCATACAAATGGTAAAAATCGTGCTGCGGGTTGATATGCTGTAAACCTACCGCTGCTTTTCCCTCCTGGTAAGACGCCACAAATTTAAGTTTGCAGCCCGCCGCATTGGCATCATCCAGTATTTTTCTGAAATGCGCCTCATGTTTCTTCATGCTCGCATAAAAATCATCCACGGTTCCCTGCATGCATTCTTCGGGCATAAAACTGTTGTTGCTGATATCGTCCATTTCGATTTGCCTGCCGGTTTCACGTGCCAGTATCAAGATCTTGCGCATCACATCTTTTCCACCCAGGTCGAGCCGCGGATCCGGTTCTGTATAACCTTCCTCCTGCGCCTGTTTCACCACATCGGCAAAAGGCCTGCTGCCGTCATAATTATTAAATACAAAATTAAGTGTGCCGCTGAGTACGGCCTGCATTTTATGGATGCTGTCGCCGCTTTTTACCAGGTCGTTCAATGTGCCAATAACCGGCAAGCCAGCGCCCACATTGGTTTCAAACAAAAATGGCGCATTGTATTCCGTAGCAAGGCTTTTTAATTTTTTATAGTAATCATATCCCGATGAACAGGCCACTTTATTGCAGGCCACCACGGCAATTGATCTTTCGAGCAGCCGGTCGTATACCAGTGCCATGGTATCGCTGGCCGTTACATCGGCAAATACTGAATTGCGCAGGTTTTTTTCCTTAATAGCTTCGGTATAAGTATCCATATTTCCTGCTAGGGCATTTTTAAAGCCGGCTTCCCATTGCTGCAAGTCAATCCCATCTTCATTGATCAAAAATTGTTTGCTGTTGGCCATACCGCATATTTTAAGGCGGATGCGCAGTTTTTGGAGGAGGTAAGGTTGTTGTTTGGCAATTTGCGCCAGCAGTTTTGAACCAACATTCCCGATGCCGGCCAAAAACACATTCACTTCCCTCACTTCTTCTTCAAAAAATGCTTCATGAATGATGTTGATCGCTTTTTTTACATCTGCATTGCCGATAACGGTGGAGATATTCCGCTCGCTGCTGCCCTGCGAAATGGCCCGTATGTTCACCCCATTTCTACCCAGCGCATGAAATAATTTCCCGCTGATACCGGTATGGTTTTTCATACGGTCGCCAACAAGCGCCACAATAGCGAGACCGGATTCCACCATCAATGGTTCCACTTTTTTGGATCCAATTTCATGTACAAATGCTTCGTCCACGGCTTCTTTGGCAGCAGCGGCATCATCTTCATGTATGCCGGCACAGATGGAATGCTCCGAAGAACTCTGAGTAATGAGTATCACATTTATTTTTTTGGAAGCAAGTGCTTCAAACAGCCTTTTCGAAAAACCCGGTATGCCTACCATGCCGCTGCCTTCGAGGCTGATCAGGGCAATTTTATTGATGCTCGAAATGCCTGTAACGGTACTACCTGCATCCTGCTGACTGTATTGTTCAATGAGCGTACCGTTATCTTGTGGGGCAAAAGTATTTTTCACCCAAACCGGGATGCCTCTGTCCATTACGGGCTGAATAGTGGGCGGGTAAATGATTTTTGCACCAAAATGCGAAAGCTCCATGGCTTCCTGGTAACTGATCTGCGGAATTATTTTTGCGTTTTGCACCAGCCTGGGGTCTGCTGTCATCATGCCCGATACATCGGTCCAAATTTCCAGCGCTGCAGCATTTACTGCTGCGGCATAAATGGCTGCGGTATAGTCGGAACCACCACGGCCAAGTGTGGTGGCGTTATTTTGTGCATTGGAGGCAATGAAACCCGGCGCTATGTAAAGGTTTGCCGGGTTGGCCTGCAGGTAATAATTGATTTTATTATTGCTGCTGATAAGGTCTACCTGCGCATTCCCAAAATTTGAATTGGTAATAATGAGGTTCCTCGAGTCCATCCATGTATTGCTGATACCTGCTGCATTAAAAGCGGCGCTGATGATCTTTGACGAAAGGAGCTCGCCATAACTTACGATCCGGTCTTTGCTGCGTGCCGATAGTTCGCGGAGCAGAAAAATGCCGTTGCAGATGTCTTCAATTTCGTTGCATTGCGTTTTTACATAGCTTAACACAGCGCTTTGTTGTGCCACGGGCAGCAGTTCTTTTACTGCGCTGAGATGCCTTTGCTCTGCATCCTGCAGTTGTTGCCTGTATGCCTCATCGCCTGCTGCTGCCATTTCGCTGCAGTGCAGCAATAGATCGGTAATACCACCGAGTGCCGAAACCACCACGATCGTATTGCCAGCCACCGCTTTCTGCTGCACTACAACCATTACTTTTTTTATATTTTCTGCATTGGCAACCGAACTGCCGCCAAATTTTAAAACCTGCATGTAAAAGAATTTAAGATTGATTAAATGTATGAATTCTCCTGGAAGGAAAAAGCCAAAGCCCGATGGTAATATGGAAATGTACAACCCTTAGCGGGTTGTTGTATTGGTTGTAGCTGTAAAAGCTGCAAATAATGGAGTGGTATGTGTTGAAAAGAATCTCACTAATGCAATAATAGTGAAATAATCCAGTAATTGGAAATTATTTCAAAAAAGGGCAATGACGGCCCTTTTTAGTTTTGTTACAGTTTAACTGCCCTGATCATTTCCACAAAACCGGTTCCCTGAACCTTAAGGATATAACTGCCCCGGGCGAGCCCGTTCATATTTACCGGTATGCGGTTGATGCCGGGCTGTATTTGTGTTTTATACTGCCGCATTGCCTTGCCTGTAATATCAAGCAGGGTAATATTTATTTTGCCCGCAATGACCACATCAAGTTCAAGGACTGCGTTATCTTTTACAGGATTTGGAAAAAGCGAAATGCCTGTTGTATTGTAATGAATCAATCTTACTTCGCTGAGTTTAAAGCTGCCGTTGAGCTCCTCAATTTTCAGCCGGTAATAATTATTCCCTTTCAGCACGGCTCCATCGGTAAAGCTGTATGCGTTCAAACCCGTTGCATTAACTTCTCCAATGCTGCTGAAGTTGTTTCCATCGCTGCTGCGCTCAATAATGAATTTGTTTATGTTCACTTCATTGGCTGTTTTCCAGCTTAGCACATGCTGGCGACCGGCCTGTTTTGCTTCAAAGCTCAATAAGTTGAGCGGAAGTGCTGTGCTGGGGCCCACACCCGTGGCATAAGTGCCACCCACCAATTTGGTTAAGCCATCGAACTGTGCATATAAAACACTGTTGATGGTATTGTTGGCACCATTTGAATTAAAAACGGGATAAGAATTCAAAACAAAATCAGGCGTTACATGTGCCGCATCGCCCACAAAAGACGGTGCATTCAGTTGGAACCAGCTGAATGGTTCTATTGTGCCGGTGTGGGTGGTTGCAAATGTACTGGCCGCATTTTCGATGGCTGTTTTCTCAGTGGGATCATAAAAGAAACGAACATTTACCGGGCCGGTCAGGGGATTTCCTGCAAGGTCTACATTCCAGTAACGGCGCATGGTATAAGTGGCTTTTTTTGCAGGAATATCTTCGGCTGAAAAATAAGTTCCATCGAGCTGTAATGTTGGAATGGCATTGGCTTTAGCGGCACTGTTTTGCCCGGTACTGGTTGGGTCCCATTGTACCGCAAACAGAGAGGTATTGTAATTTGCGGGATCAGAGTAATAGGTCCAGCCATTGTCTTCACAGTTTTTAACCAGCGAAATGGTATTATTTGCCACCACATTCAGTGCTGCGGTGATGACCGATGTAAAGGAAGATGCAATGGTATCATTCAGTTGGTCGCCATCGCCGGCCAGGCTAACAAAAGCGGTGTCCAGATTCGTGCCAGCATTGGGTACCGGAACGGTGAAATTGATTAGTTCTGATCCACCAGTATTGATGATGCCGGTATTGGCTATGGATGATGTATAAGTATTGGCACCGGCCACTTTCAGCGAAACGGTGGCAGCACCTGCGGCAATTGGGTTACTGCCTGCATTGGCAATGGTTACCCCGATGATTTTGCTGCAGTTGGCAGCAGCGGCAGCACCGGAAATATTAGTGGTTGCGGCATTAACGGCAAGGATATGTTTTGGTTCTATCATGAGCCTGAGTGGGGTAGTGGGAGTAGTATCTACATCCACCCATTTGCTGGCGGTAAAATTATAATAGTAGAAAATGTCTGGCCTGGTTGGAACTTCTCTTTGATAAGAGAGGAAAAGGTTTATTCCAGGGTCTACTTGCCGTACACCGGCGTAAAAATCACCTGTATTGATAGCAACAGGTGCAGGAATAACAATATTATTATAACCCAGTGTTGATACAAGCGTATCGGGTGATTCCCAAATAAGCGTTCCTGGAGCACCACCAATCCCATTTGCCTGCCAGAATGCGGGGAGATATCTCCTTCCTGCTGTATTTGAAAAATGAAGTCTCATTTGTGAGATAAATGTATTTGCATTTGTGGTAAATTTTGCAGCAAAGTCGATCCTGTTAACTGTTGAGCCAATTCCTCCAAAAGGCGAATCTGTAGTGGCGTAAGACCAAGTATTTACATTAACAATTTGCAACCGGGATGTAGAATCGTTGATCGTGTAATCATCAGCCGGAAGCGTAACTGCAATCAGATCCGTTCCTGTGTTTACTGGTGTATAACTTAAAAAGTTTACCAACTGCGATGCATTCGGCGGGAGGCTGACAATTGTTTGGGTGTTGGTAAAACTGTTAGCCCCTGAAACGTTTAGGGTTACATTGAGGTTTGTGGCAGTTGTATTCCCCCAGTTTTTAACCAAACAAGAAACTGTGTGTGGCGTGCTGTTGGGTATTGGCAGCCGGGCAAGGGTATATAATTCCTGGATCCCAATATCGTTCGTGTATTCATGAATCAGTGTAATAGCAGATCTGAATGCGCTGGTGCTTAACACAGTGGTGCCGCTGAGTGCCACAGATCCAAAATACCTTCTGGATGACAGGGCAGACTGGTTGGTATTGCTTCCATTACTTGTCTGGAACGAAAAACTGGCATGTGAAACATTGTCTGTTCGCTCGGTAAGAACCTGCAGGTTTTCACCCGTATTTCTTACAAAGGGGGTAGTTAAAGTGATAAAGTGATAGCCTAATGAAGGCATTGTTATGTTTCCGGAAAAAACCAATGTGTACCCGGCCGTACTGTATGTTCCACTGGTAAATGTAGTGCTAGATGCAGGAACGTTTTTCATGTAGATGTTTACGTTGCTGAACGTTGTATTGCTGCCGAGAATAGCTACCCTGTAGCCAATTTTTTCAATTGCAGTGCCTGCTGTGGTGAAATTAGCTGCACCTATTTCCTGGTCGGTATAAATTGACTCCGTGGCAGAATAATTTGTGCTGCCCAGGCCGCTGAAAATGGAAACTTGCCCGGTATTGTCGATTGTAACTGTTTGGCTTTTAACTAATAATGAGCACAGTAAAAAAAGAGATAAGGATAGTAGTTTCATAATATTGGCTAAAATTTTATTATCGATTTGATAAATAAAGATAAGCTAAATTTTATAGAATTATAAAGGCTATTCCAGGTTGGTTTATTGGCCAAATGGTAGTTTACATATTAAGCGTTTGGGCATTAGGGGCTGATTTTATGTGTGCCAGTTTTTATGACGGGTGACTTTTCTATAAGTTGTATAAACCTTTTTTTTAACGGTAGACTTAAAGGATTAATCTATTACTGTAAATTATCTTATGTTAAAGAGGTATTATAACAATTGTCGTATTAGTACGACGTATGTTTTTTATTTTATCCACACCGCAAACCCTTGTCCATACTGCATTTCAGCAGGAGATGAACTGGTACGAAAATCTTCGCAGGTAAAAATATTTTTTGCTGGGAATAAGATAGCCTTCATAGATTTATAGCTACCGTAACAAAAATACACGTCCCTCAAAACTGTGTACCTGAGAATAACGTACTGCTTATATGGATGGCCTCATCTGTTTCCGTAACGCCCAATCAGACAGCCTTACGAATGCCCTCACCAAGGTTCCCGATAAATATTTTACAGCCGTAGATCATAAAATAGACAAGTACAGTAAACGTATAACCGGCAAAACCGAAAAGACGCTTCAAAAACTTGCCCGCTGGGAAACCAAAATAAAATCCCTTCTCGAGAAAACCTCTCCTGAAACCGCCACCAAACTTTTTGGCAACAACCAAACCACTTTTACTTCCTTATTGCAGCAACTTAAAAAAGGCGAAAGCATTGCTAATGGTTACAAAGCCCAGTACAGCGATTACCGGGATAAGCTTACCACCGGTTTAAAATACATAGAACAACAAAAAGAAGAACTGGGAAATAAATACATTAAACCCGCCCAACAGCTTCAGGGAAAAATGAAGGGGCTGGATGGTGAGATTACACAAAGCGAAGCACTGGATAAGTTCATCAAAGAAAGAAAAAGACAACTGATAGACGAAGCCATCAAGCATATTGGTAAAAGCAAATACCTGGTAAAAATAAACAAGGAGGCTTATTACTATGCAGAAACCATGCGGAATTATAAAGAAATTTTTAATGATCCTAAAAAAGCAGAGGCAACTGTTATCAATCTATTGAACAAAGTTCCAGCCTTCAATGAATTTTTCAAAAAGAACAGTATGCTTTCCTCCCTGTTCCGTATGCCGGACAACTACGGTACACCGCAGAGCTTAGCTGGTTTGCAAACAAGGGCCAGCGTAAATGCAATGATACAGGACAGGATCGCTGCGGGTGGCCCTAATGCCCGGGAAATGTTCAGCCAGAACATGCAGGCTGCCCAGGCAGAACTCAATAAGCTGAAAGACAAAATGCTGAAAACAAATGCCAACGGCGGCTGGGATGGAGGCCCCTCTCCTTCGGGAGGGGTTGGGGAGGGGTCAATAGCCAAAAGACAAAAACTTTTTTTCAACGTCTAGAGGTAACGCCCAACCTCCAGTTCGGCAAGCCTAATGGCTATCTGCCATCCACTGCCGATATGGGGATAAATATTGGTTACAGGCTAAACGATAAAAGTACCATTGGCCTTGGAGCGGCTTACAAACTCGGCATGGGAAGCATACAAAAAATTAAATTTTCTACGGAAGGTATCGGGCTCAGAACTTTTATTGACTGGAAAATAGTAAACGCCAAGGGCAAGATTTTTTCCAATTTTTACCTGTGCGGAGGTTATGAGAGAAACTACTATCCCGGGTTAGAAACCTTTCTTTCTCCTCCCCCCTTGGGGGAGGCCGGGAGGGGGCTCTCTGGCAGGAAAGCGGTCTGATTGGCCTGAGTAAAAAAATAGAACTTAAAACAAAATTCACCAAATCCACCAAATTCCAGTTGTACTACGACATGCTGCATCAAAAGCAGGTGCCGGTGGGGCAGGCCTGGGTTGTTTAGGGTGGGATATGGGTTGTAAAAGAGTAATAATAGATTATGAACAAAAAAAAACTAATTGGTTCAATTCTTCTGAATATGTTCACGCAAGCTTTGCGCAGCCTGTTTACCATCCTGTCTATGATGTGACACAGAATAATCCAAAACTGCCAACTGTGAGCAGTTTATTTCATATCAAAAATTTCCTGTTAATATGGCGACAGGAATTCTAATATAAACCTGCCTATTTATGAAGTTGTAGACGGAAGATTAAAAGTACCCATATCAATTAGCTATTCAACCGGAGGAATAAAGGTTAACCAGCTACCAAACAATCTTGGTATCGGCTGGACACCTAATTGTGGTGGCCAAGTTTTCCAAAAGGTGAATGGGTTAGACGATATTGGTGGCAACGAAGGAAATATTCAGCCGACAGGAAATTACTTTAATCCCGAAATTCAATATCAAAACCCCATACAATCTCAAACAATCAATAGTATTGCCGATTTTTTGAATTTTTATGATAACATTGGACAAAATGTATATAAACAAAAGGAGGCATGGAGGTTTTTTGGTAAAGTCGCTGATGGCTGGTTTGATGCAGAACTTGATGAGTTTTACGTAAGTCTACCTTAGGAAGTAATGCAATATTTTACAGCCAGGTTGAACAAAAATATAAGTTAAGTAAGGTTGACGGGTTGGAATATTCGTAAAGCTGGTCATATTTGGCTTTTAAAAGATAGAGATGGAATCATTTACTCAATGAACCAAACTGAAAATCACAAAAATGAACTCTTTTATAACCAACAGTCAATACCATCAGGTAACCCCTCAAATCCGGGTGGAGGAACCAATATCAAAAATCTATATTTGATAGATACCTGGCGTTTATATACCATGCAGGATACTAAAACGGGGCGTCAAATCCAGTTTAATTCTCTGCAAGCAAACGACTTTAATACCAAATATTACAATGGGCAGCAGGCGGTATAGAACCTCTAACGGGGCAGTACTTGATAATGTAAACCTAAGTGGACTTGATTCATATGAAAGGGAATACTCTGAAATTACTGAAATTAATTTTTCTAATGGAAAAGTGCAGTTTTTTTATAATACAACCTTGCAAAATCAGTATGGTCCAAAATTGCTTTCATACATTAAAGTATTAAACTTGGCTGGACAAGTAGTTAAGACTATTCGCTTTGATTATATACAACAATCAGTAACTGGTGCAGGCGGTGTTATTGAAACACAAAATCCCTGTAATTTTCTTTCTTCGATACTTGAGGAGGTAAATAATAATGGTACAATTTCTTCGAGAGTACTTTATAGCTTCATTTACAATAATGATAATGGTTTCCCAAAACGATTTTCTTTTGCGCAGGATAAGTGGGGGTTTTATAATGGGAACAATCAAAATACAAGTTTTATACCTATAGATGAACTAACAACCTATGGTATGCCGGATGCGGCTTCAGTTGGTGCAAATAGAAGCATAAACACTGTCCATACTAAATCAGGATTATTGAAAGAAATTATTTACCCTACAAAAGGGAAAGCCATTTTTGAATATGAACAAATAATAGTTCTGGAATATCTCTTGGCGGAGTGAGGGTTTCGAAAATAAAATACCAGTCAATGGTAGGGGCCGACGAAAATATTTCAAACTACTATTATGACAATACTAGCGCAATCACAATTACCCCCTAGATTCAATAAAATCTATTATCATGGGCAGGGAAGCGGCATTGGCACTGTGATTGAGTTTTATGGAAGCTCACTTTTGCCATTATCATTAAATGGGTCGAACAGATATTTACTGAAGGTTGACAATATTCTATCGGCCAATTCAAGTACCGAAAAACTTAAGACTACACACTACTATTCCGTTACTGGCGATCTTCCCGTTGTAAATGATGGTAATATGGGTTTTGTATATCCAAAAGTTGATAATCAATTTGATTTTGGCCCAATAGAGTACAAAACGGAGTTTTACAAATATAACAGTCAAACAGACAGTTATACATTAGCTGAAGGGAGATCACCTCAAGTCCAGTAAATGCACTCAATAACTCGGTAAGAAATTTTCAGACATTTTGGAGTCAACCATGGGGAGCCCCATTTGGATTTCACTGGGTCGGAAATGACCCATATAGTGGTGGAGCATATCCTGACATGAATCAACAGCCAATTTACAACTTTTATAAACTATATTCAGATGCTTATTTGCCAACGAATAAACAAAAAACCGCCTATACGGATGCGGCATCCGTTACAGATCAGGAATATTTTGAGTACAATGCCGGCAACGCTACAGTGAAACTTGTCGAAAAACGAATTCGGCTGGCGATGTAATTGAAACAAGATTTAAATATAAAGGGGATTATACATTGTTTGAAAATCCATCTACCAGCTGGGGTGTTATGTTAGAGCAAACGCTGCAAGCAATGCCAATTGAAATTTCCGTGTATAAGAAGAAATTTGGCCAGGCTAA
>CAVWGU010000006.1:0-231193 GCA_963754695.1 uncultured Chitinophagaceae bacterium | reverse complement strand
ATCATGTTTACCATCGGGGCGGGCTTCGCCTATTACGCGGTGCTGCCGCAGGTTTTTGGTTTCTTCCTGGCGTTTCAGGACAGTCTGACGGCCAGTCTGGAAAGCGGGCAGGACGCGTTGATCAATCATACGCCGTCGGGTGTCTTCTATCAAGGTTCGGTCGAGAGTTTCTTGTCGCTGACCATGTGCTTTGTGATGGCCTTTGGTCTGTGCTTCCAGTTGCCGGTCCTGCTGACTTTGATGGGCAGGCCGGGATGATCTGTTCCACAGGCATGCGGGCCACGCGGAAATATGCGGTGGTGGCGATCTTGATCGCTGGCCGCGGTGGTCACGCCGCCGGACGTGATGATCCAGCTTTTCATGTTTTTCGCGGTCTATCCGCTGTATGAAATCTCAATCTGGATGATCATCCGGTTTCGAGAAAACCCGTGAAGCGCGACGCGCGCCGATGGCACTTGGGTTGAGGACATCGACGATGCATGAGCGATCCATTGCTGCGGATTGCCGAGGCGTTGGAACGGCTTGCACCGGCGCCGCTGCCTGCGCCGGATTTTACGGTCGAGGCTTTTGTCTGGCACACCGGCGCCCGACCGGCTGGAGCCTGTGGCGCGGGTGTCGCGGGTGGACATCGGCCTGCTGATCGGCGTCGACCGGTCGCGCGATACATTGCTGGAAAACACCCGGCATTTCGCGCGCGGCTTGCCGGCCAATAACGCGCTGCTTTGGGGCGCGCGGGGGATGGGGAAATCCTCGCTTGGTCAAGGCGGTTCATGCCGAAGTCGGGCGGAAGGGCATGATCTGAAAATTGTGGAATTGAGCCGCGAAGATCTGCCTCGGTGCAGCGGTTGCTGGCGCATTCTGCGCGGGGCCGCGGACGGTTTATTCTGTTTTGCGATGATTTTACTTTCGCCAGGATGACCAGCATTACAAATCGCTGAAGGCGGTGCTGGATGGCGGTATCGAAGGCCGGCCAGAGAATGTGCTGTTTTACGCCACCTCGAACCGCCGTCATCTGATGCCGCGCGAGATGATCGAGAATGAACGCTCAACCGCGATCAATCCGGGCGAGGCGGTCGAGGAAAAGGTGTCGCTGTCAGACCGGTTCGGGCTGTGGCTGGGGTTTCATCCCTGCTCGCAGGATGAGTATCTGGCGATGATCCGGGGCTATTGGCGGCGCATGGGTGAAGTTGCCGGAAGATCAGCTGCGGGCCGAGGCGATCGAATGGCAGGCGACCCGGGGCCGGTCGGGCCGGGTGGCGTGGCAGTTCTTTTGCGATCTGGCGGCGCGGCATGGGGTGCGGGTAGGGCTTGCCTGAGGCGCGGGAATGGCGGAAGCTGTCGGCAAAGGAGGCCACTCATGCCCGTCAGGACCGTATCGCCGACATGCTGCCCGAAGCCACCGCATGGAGGCACGACTTCCACCAGCATCCCGAATTGCAGTTTGACGTGCTTCGCACTGCGGCGCGGGTGGCCGAATTGTGCCGGTCCTTTGGCTGTGATGAGGTCGTCGAGGGCATCGGTCTTACCGGCGTGATTGCGGTGATCAAGGGGTGCCGCAATGCCTCGGGGCGGGTGATCGGGCTTAGGCCGACATGGATGCCTTGCCGATCATTGAGCAGACCGGGGCCGACTATGCCTCAACGACCCATGGCAAGATGCATGCCTGTGGGCATGACGGGCACACTTCGATGTTGCTGGGGGCCGCGAAATACCTGGCCGAGACGCGGAACTTTGATGGTTCGCCAATCTGGGTCTTTCAGCCGGCGGAAGGGGCGGCGGCGGCGGGCCGAGAACGTCCGCGACGGCATGATGGAGCGCTGGGGCATCCAGGGGGTCTACGGCATGCACAACATGCCGGGTATTCCGGTGGGGGAGTTTGCGATCCGGGCCGGTGCGATGATGGCGGCGGCGGTTACGGTGGAAATCACGGTGACGGGCAAGGGCGGGCATGCAGCCAAGCCCCATGACTGCATCGACACCACAGTCGTGGCGGCCCATATCATCGTGGCCTTGCAGACCATTGCCAGCCGTGGCGTCGATCCGTTGAAGCAGGTCGTGGTTTCCATCTGCGCCGTCGAGACGAACTCGCCCGGCTCACGATGTCATCCCGCAGGTGGTCAAGCTGAAGGGCACTGTCCGCACCATGGATTTCGAGGTGCAGGATTTTGTCGAGCGTCGCGTGCGCGAGATCGCGGAGGGGGACGGCTTTGGCTTTGGGGGCAGGCGGAGGTGACTTATGATCGAGGCTATCCGTGACGGTCAATGCCGAGGAAAACACCGCTATGCCGCCGAGGTGGCGCGGGGTGTCGGGGTCAAGGTTGACACAAACACGCCGCCCTTGATGGGTGCAGAGGATTCTCTTACATGCTTCTGGAGCGGCCCGGAGCCTATATCTTTGTCGGCAATGGCGACACGGCGATGGTTCACCATCCGAAATACAACTTTGACGATGCCGTGATCCCCTACGGGCAAGCTGGTATGCCGGAATGGTCGAGGCCGGATGCCGGGGTAAGTGTGCACGCGTGAAAACTTCCTTTTGTCGCCTTAAATCAATGTGTTGCAGTTTCGCATTAACCCGGTGGAAAGGTTTGTGCGCACCCGCTTTGGCGGGGCGGCAGGGGAGTATCCGGGCCAGGTCAGGGGGGTGAGGGCATGATTGCCGGGACGCTGGTGGCACTGATCGGGGTGCTGCATCTGTACATACTGGTGCTGGAAATGGTGCTGTGGGAGACGCCGCGCGGCAGGGCTGCCTTTGGCACGACGGCGGAATTTGCTGCGGCGTCAAGGGTGCTGGCGGGCAATCAGGGGCTTTACAACGGGTTTCTGGCTGCCGGTTTGTTCTGGTCGCTGTGGTTGGGCCTGAGCGGCGAGGGCGGCAAGGTCGCGGTGTTCTTTTTGCTGTGCGTGTTGGTGGCGGGCCTATATGGCGCGGCCACGGTCAGCCGGCGCATCCTGTTCGTGCAGGCGGTTCCGGCGGCTTTGGCGCTGGTCGCGGTTTGGCGGGGTTGTGACGCCGGGCGTGCACCAGGCTACGGGATCAAGGTTCAAGACCGTATCGTTTGCGGGCAGCGAGGATGACGCGGTAAGCCTGATCTTCGCCGGACTGAATGAGCGTGGCTTCGTCTGGGGTGATGGCATGGGACAGGGTCCTGCCCCCGGCGGGCTGCCCGAGTCGTAGATGACGCGCAGGCCGCCCGTCTGTGAGGTGATCTGGCAGCCGTATCCCGCAAAGACCACCAACGCGGGGGTTTCGGCATGGGTCAGACGTTGAAGGCGGCCATCTTGGCCTGCGGCCCGCTGTCGATGCTGGCGCGGGCAGTCGACGCCTTCCTCAGGGTCGCGGCCTGATCGGCCACCATCAGGGCGGCGGCGGAGTTCAGCAGCACCGCATCGCGGTAAGCCCCGGGGGCCCCGTCCAGAAGGGCGCGGAAAGCGACGGCGTTTTCGGCGGGCGTGCCGCCCAGGATGGCCTGAACGGGTGGACGGCAGGCCAGCATCCTCGGGTGGACGGTAAAATCGTGGACTCGGCCGTTTTCCAGCGCCGCCACGGCAGAGGGGCCGCCGATGGACATCTCATCCGTGCCATCCGAGCCATGCACCAGCCACGCCTTTTCCGACCCCAGGCGCCAGCAGCGTTTCGGCCATCGGGCGGATCAGGCGCGGGCGAAAAGGCCCCGGTCAGCTGGCGCTTGACCCCCGCGGGATTGGTCAGCGGGCCAAGGATGTTGAAGATCGTGCGTGTGCCAAGTTCGGCGCGCACCGGGCCGACATGGCGCATGGCGGGGTGGTGCATCGGGGCCATCATGAAGCCGATCCCGGCCTCGGTCAGGCAGCGTTCCACCACGTCCGGGCCGACCATCACGTTTAGGCCCATTTCGGTCAGCGCATCCGCCGCGCCGGATTTCGACGACAGGTTGCGGTTGCCGTGTTTGGCCACCGTCACGCCCGCCCCGGCCACGACAAAGGCGGTCGCGGTCGAGATGTTCAGCGTCCCCTTGCCATCGCCGCCGGTGCCCACGATGTCCATCGCCCCCGCGGGCGCGCCACCGCATGGCATTTGGCGCGCATGACGCAAGCGGCGGCGGCATATTCGTCCACCGTCTCGCCCCGGGTGCGCAGCGCCATCAGAAAGCCGCCCATCTGGGCCGGGGTGGCCGCACCTTCGAACAGGGTATCGAGGCCCTTCGGCCTCGGCCCGGGTCAGGGGGCGGTCGGCGGCGTGCCGATCAGGGGCTTCAGGGCATCGCTCATGCTGGCACCAGGCTCATGTCGAGGAAGTTGCGCAGCAGCTGGTGGCCGTGTTCCGAGGCGATGCTTTCGGGGTGAAACTGCACGCCTTCGATAGGTTTGCGGTGGCGCAGCCCCATGATCGTGCCATCGTCCAGCCAGGCCGTGACCTCAAGTGCGGCGGGCAGGGTAGCGCGGTCGACCACCAGCGAATGATAGCGCGTGGCCAGGAAGGGCGAGGGCAGGCCGCGGAACACGCCTTTTCCGGCATGGTGGATCGTGCCCATCTTGCCATGGACGATCTCGTGGCAGCGCACGACATCGCCGCCAAAAGCCTCGCCGATGGTCTGGTGACCAAGGCAGACGCCCAGAAGGGGAATGCCGGCCTCGGCGGCGGCCTTGGTCAGGGGCAGGCAGATGCCGGCCTGGGTCGGATCGCAAGGGCCGGGCGAGAGAACGATCGCAGAAGGGCGCAGTGCCATCGCCGCCTGCACATCCAGCGCGTCGTTGCGTTTGACGAGGACATCCGCCCCCAGTTCGCCCAGATAGTGAACGAGGTTGTAGGTAAAGCTGTCGTAGTTGTCGATCAGAAGCAGCATTTCGTGGCCTATCGTACGCGTGCGGGCAAGGAAGGGGGTGATCAGGTCGCAAGGTTGGGTTATACATGGTCAGGAAGGCCCGGTTGCGTCAAGGGAAACCGACGCATAAGAAGGGCCGTAGGGGCAAGAGAGGGCATCACATGGCGCGTGGATTTGGAGCCGGTCTCTTTTGGGGTCTGGTCGTGGTGGGGGCGGGCCTTGCGGTGCTGTCCCAACTGGCCCCGCCTCCGGTTTCACCCGGCGAGGTTGCGGCGACGCCTGCGACCAAGGGCAGCGACGCCGTGAGGTGCCGACGGATGAGGCCGCTGACAAGGCGGCTGCGGAGGCTGCGGCAAAGGATGCGGCTGACAAGGCTGCTGCAGAGGCCGCTGCCAAGGATTTTTCGGACAAGGCGGCGGCGGAGGCTGCTGCAAAGGATGCTGCGGACAAGGTGGCTGCGGAGGCTGCTGCCGAGGATGCTGCGGACAAAGTAGCTGCGGAGGCTGCGGGCCAAGGATGCTGCGGACAAGGTGGCTGCGGAGGCTGCAGCAAAGGATGCGGCTGACAAGGTTGCGGCGGAGGCTGCGGCCAAGGAGGCTGCGGACAAGACGGCTGCGGAGGCTGCGGCCAAGGATGCTGCAGACAAGGTGGCGGCGGAAACGCCGGCCCCGTCCGAAACTGGGGCCCTGCCGCCCGAACCGCCAGAAGCCAGCGCGGACGGACCGGACGCATTCACGACTTACAAGGTCCCCACTACGACCAAGGCCCCTTCGGCCATGGAGCCCGCGCCGTCACTTGCCGGACTTGACAAGGCGCTGATCGAACCCGATGGGGAAACGGCCCCTGTTCCGGTCGAGCCAGCGCCCACCGTGCCAGAAGGGCCGGGGGATGCCTTGTCGGCGCCTGGTAACCGGAGGGCCAGCCCGAGCCGCAGCGTTTGCCGCAAATTGCCCCGGAAGCTGACCCGGATCTGGCCCCCGAACCTCCGGCCATCGTGACCGAGCCATCAAAAAAAACTGGTGGAGGTGATCATAAAAAATGGCCGGGCCAGGTCTTCTGTTTTTGAAGCGATGCTTACCGACGACAAAATGGCTATGCTCAATGAAAACATTTACCGCTTTGCGCCGGCATTTTATTTACAGGAACGTTCTGTAAGGAGCTATCCCTTTCACGCAGCAGCCAATGTACTTGGTTATACAGCGGAAGTGGATACCAATTTTTTAAAAAAGCATAAAGATGAAGGGTACCAGCCGGGCGATTATGCAGGGTTAACCGGTATTGAAAGGAGCTACGAAAAAGTGCTGATGGGCCAGCGGGGCATCCAGTACTGGAAACGCGATAATAAAAACCGGCTTACAGAACCTTTTGAAAATGGCAAGTTCGATACCACCGCCATTGCCGGTCAAAACCTGTATACATCAATAGATATTGAATTGCAGCAGTTGGGAGAAAAACTCCTGGAAAATAAACTGGGTTCTGTAGTGGCAATAGACCCCAAAACCGGCGGCATATTGGCAATGGTGAGCGCACCTACTTACGACCCATCGCAATTGATTGGCGCCGAAAGGAGAAAGTATTTTTCCGATTTATTTTTAAATCCTGCCAAACCCTTAATGAACAGAACCGTTAGTGCATCTTACTCCCCGGGCTCCACCTTTAAAACATTGCAGGCCCTTGTTGGTTTGCACGAAGGAGTTATTACAACTGATTTTAGTGTGAGCTGCAGCGGGGCCTTTTACGGGTGTGGCAGTGGCAGGCCCATGCGCTGCCTGGATTACGGAACCTTTGATCTCCGCAATGCCATACGCATCAGCGACAATACCTATTTTGCCACCGTAATGCAAAAAGTAATTAACAACCCAATCTACCCGAATATCGACAGCAGCCTTTCTGCCTGGAATCAATATATGTACGCTTTTGGGTTGGGCCATCGGCTCGGTGTAGACCTGCCCTCCGAAAAACGTGGACTCATCCCCACACCGGCTTTTTACAATAAAGCTTTTGGAAAGGGAAAATGGAACTACTGCAGTTTTCGTTCTGTGAGTATCGGGCAGGGAGAAGTGGACGTTACACCCATACAGGTGGCCAATGAAATGGCTTATATAGCCAATAAAGGCTGGTATTATATTCCACATGTGGTGGATTCCATAGCAGGCGGAGATAAGTTTGGGGTACTTGAAAACTTTAAGAAAAAGCGGGAAGCTTTAAATATTGCCGACAGCATCTACGAAGCGGTTCATGATGGTATGCAGGGTGTGGTGGATGGCGGAACCGGTATGGGGGCAAGGGTGAAAGATATTGCAGTTTGTGGTAAAACCGGTACAGTGGAAAATTACCTGAACGGAACCATCAAACAACCCAACCATACATTTTTCTGTGCCTTTGCTCCAAGAGAAAACCCCAAAATAGCCATCATGTGTGTGCTTGAGAACAGCGGCCGCTTTGGCGGAACCTGGGCAGCGCCTATCTGTGGGCTGATGATTGAAAAATACCTCAAAGATTCAATAACCGATAAGAATCGTATTGCCCAGATCGAAACTTTGTCGAAACTCAACCTGATACCCAAACGTATAAATGATGAGATCCGCAGGCTCGATTCTATGCGGCATTCTAAAGATTCTGCCTACCTCATTGCAAAAGGATATATCCAGATCATTAAGGATACGCTTGAAATTGAGGAAGAGCCTGAAATTATTAACAAAGAAGATGTAGATAAAGTGACAAAAGAGTTATTGGAGCAAAAAAAGAGAGATAAAGAAGATTCTGTTCCGGCATTACCCAATACAGATATTCTTTTACCGGATAATAAAAACAATTTTCCTTCAAAAGACAGCACTCAAAAACCCGCTCCATGAGCCGGCACAACCCCACTATATCAAAAGGCGCCGACTGGATCATGATCTGGCTTTATGCAACACTGGTAATTGTGGGGTTAACCTGTATTTTTTCGGTTGAGTATAAGACCGGCGATGAGGTAGTGCAGAGTTTCCTGGCATTTAAGAAGAATTACAGCAAGCAGTTTTATTTTTTCATGGCCTGTATTGTACTGGCCACCTTTATTTTACTTACCGATAGTAAATTTTTTACCGCCACGGCTAACCTTTCTTACCTGGTGGGCATCGTGCTCATCCTGCTCACTTTTGTACTGGGAAAAGAGATCAAGGGGTCCAAAAGCTGGATCCCGCTTGGTTTTATGAACCTCCAACCGGTAGAACTTTGTAAAATATTCACCGCATTGGCATTGGCGAAATACCTTTCCGTACCGGATACGGATTTCAGTAAACCAAAGAGCCAGCTCATTGGTGCGGCTATCGCCTTTACACCGGCTGTTTTCTCCATACTGCAGGGCGAAACCGGTTTGGCGCTGGTGTACTTTTCATTTCTGATTCCGATGTACCGGGAGGGTTTACCGGCCGGTTACCTGATGGTGGGTATCGCCATGGCCGTTCTCCTGGTGGTATCCCTTTTGTTCAGTACAAAAACCCTGCTGCTCTCCTTTGCCATACTGGCCGCACTGGTTATTTTTTTGTACCGCAAACAAATAAAAAAGAACATTGGATTCCTCTTCCTTGTATTGAGTGTATGGATGTTTTGTTCATTATTTGTTGGATTGGCTATCCCATTTGTTTTCAAAAACGTGTTTAAGCCATACCAGGCGAACCGCATTTTTGCAATGGTGGGTGTGGATAATCCATTTGCAGATAAAACCGTGGTATTAACTGCCGAGGAAATTAAAGAACAAAAGAAAAAGACAGAGGGACAACAGTATAATGTAAAACAGTCTAAAATTGCCATTGGTTCCGGGGGCTTTGCAGGTAAAGGCTTTTTAAAAGGCACCCAAACACAGGGCGATTTTGTGCCGGAACAGCATACCGATTTCATCTTTACCTCTGTGGGCGAAAATTTTGGTTTCCTGGGAAGCGCCTTTGTAGTGATGCTGTACCTTATCCTGCTGTTGCGGATCATAAAAATAGCCGAACGGCAGCGAAGTGTTTTCAGCCGCGTATATGCTTACAGCGTGGCAGGGATCCTTTTCTTTCATGTTGCGGTGAATATTTGTGTAACCATTGGCCTGGCGCCCGTAATTGGTATCACACTTCCATTAATGAGCTATGGCGGTTCTTCACTCATCACTTTTACTATCCTGCTTTTTATTTTGATAAAACTGGATGCCGACCGGCAGATGGTGTTAAGATAGTGCAACGTTTAATGGTTTAAGGGTTCAAAGTCAGATATATCCAACCCTGAACTTTTGAAAATTGAACCCTTTCGAACCTGTATTTTTGCTATATGCAAATTATCTCCCTGAGTGAAGGAACATTTTCTATCGACGGCTCCAAGAAATTCATCCCTTTTGATATTGAAAAAGACAGTCTGAAAGACCGGCCTGCAGGAAGCATCCTGGTGGAAATAAACCCTTTTTGCGTAATTACGAAAAACGATGTGATACTTATAGACACGGGGCTTGGCTACAGCACGGCCGACGGCACCCTTCAAGTTCATCAGAACCTGCTTAATAATGGCATCAGTCCCATGGATGTGACCATGGTATTGCTGAGCCACCTGCATAAAGACCATGCAGGCGGAGTTGCCATCGAAGATAAACTGCTCAACCAGTCTTTTTTCAGCTTTCCAAATGCTGCCTATTACCTTAATGAAAAAGAGCTGGCTTATGGTACGGTAAAAAATGGCAAGTCCTATGTGGCCAGCGAATTTTCTATACTGAAAAATGCCGGTAATGTGGAATTGCTGCCCGAAGAGGCTGGCATTATTGAAGGATATATCCGCTATGCGCATACCGGCGCCCACTGCCCGCACCATATTGTTTTTTGGATAGAGGAAGAGGGTGAAACCATTTTCTTTGGCGGCGATGAAGCGCCCCAACTGCAGCAGATGAAAAATAAGTTCATTGCCAAGTACGATTATCATGGAAAAAAAGCCATGGAACTGCGTCAGCAATGGTGGGAAGAGGGGCAGCAAAATAACTGGACCTTCCTGTTTTACCACGATGCAAAAACCCCATTTATATCCTTGTAAAAAAAAGAAGGCCTGCCCTAAAAAGAGCTGGCCGTTGCTAACCTATGAAAAACACCTTAGCAAATTTAGGGGAATTTTATTTACGACCAACTTTATTAGCTTTATTTTTCAAGTATATATGTATTTAAGATAGCCGCTTATAAATAAAAAAATGAAACCCCTTCGGTTATGAAGGGGTTTCATTATAAAAAAACCATATAATCCGGGAGAAAATGCTTAGTTCCAGTTAGGGTCCCGGGCCGCTTTATTGCGTTGGCGGAAATTGTTTTGCTCTTTTAGCTTCTGGAGGCGTTCTATCATTTTTTTACGGAACTCCGTGTCCACCCTGTAAAAAATATTCGTACGCTCCGCTCCAAGTATTTTGGTAAAGCGGTCCTGGTATTTCTTTTTTAGGTTTAAAATGGCTTCGTCTCTTTTGAGCACATCTTTTTCTGTACGCAATGCCTTCATTTCCGTATCAAATTCAGTGTGAACCGGCCAAAATTTTTGTGCTTCTGCTTCTGTAAGCTTCAGTTCACGGGTGATATAAGCAACATACAACGCCTGAATTTTTTGTTCACGTTGCCCGGCGTCTCCACCAGGGCCCAACTGGGCAAAAGCAAAAGAAATGTTTCCTAGTAAAATGCCTAATATGAGTAAAATATTTTTCATCTTTTGAATAGTTTAAAGTTTTCTAAAGGGTTTTATTCAATTGCTGTTAAGGTTCATTTTATCGAGATATTCATCCAGCGTATTTTCGTCAAAAATATACTCTTCCGCTTCGGGCAAAATGCTGCTGTTTTCTACGGCGCTGGTGGCCACCAGGGCAGCCGTTACATCCTGCCCGTTTTCAGAAAGATAATTTTCAATATCTGCTGCGGAAAGTTTGTCAAACTCTGCATCAAGACTATTTGATTTAATAATCTTTTCTGCATCTGCCATTACCTGGCCATCAGGCATCACTACTTGATCTTTGTTATCAAACAAAAAGAAAAGGCTTAAACCCAGCAGGCCGGTAATTACAGCCGCTGCAGCATAACGGAAAACAGCACGGCGGGGCTGCATTTGTACCAGCTTAGCCTGCGTTGGCAGCGCTTCCCGAATATCGTCTTCCAGCGCATCAAAATAACCGGGTGGCACATCAAAAACATTTTTGTTTCCAATGGTTGCCACCGTTTCCGAAATGGCCATGGTTTCTTCCAGCGCCGGCGTTATGCGTTTTGTAATATGTGCAGCCAGCTGATCAAAATATCCATCGGGTACACTGAAAACATGCTTCTTATCTATACCCGAAACTAAGGGCGAGATGCTGGCTGTTTCTTGTTGGGCATCATCATTTTCCATGGCATTTATTTTTGCCATGATATTGCCCGGTAAACCTTCAAAATATCCGTCGGGCACGGCAAATACATTTGAGTTAACAAGTTCCAAACCTGCTTCTGCCTTTGTGTTAAGCAGCAGGGCCTGCGGAAGCTGCTCAAAATAACCTTCCGGCGCAGCAAAAACATTCCTGAACGGAATGCCTGCCACTGCGGGGCTTATTTGAGATAACTCATTTAATATGTCTTGCCTGTTGTTCACGAAGTTTAGACGGCTTTTTTAGGTGCTGGTTTAACGGTTAAGTATATAATCTTCAATTTTTTTTACGGCGTGGTGGTAACTGGCTTTTAAGGCGCCCTCGCTGGTTTCGAGTACCCGGCTCATTTCTTCATATGGCATTTCTTCAAAATACCGGAGATTAAACACAGCACGTTGTTTTTCAGGTAGTTGCTGTATGGCCAGTTGTAATTTCCACTCCAGTTTTTTACCGTCAAAATCCTTGTCGGCCTGGAGTTTGTTGGCCAGGTAGTTTTCCTCATCATCGCCAATGGAAAGCGTACTCCGTTTTTTGGCCTGTTCCAAAAAAGTAAGGCTTTCGTTGGTGGCAATCCGGTAAAGCCAGGTATAAAGCTGGCTGTCTTCCCTAAAATTGTCGAGGTTTTTCCAAACCTTAATGAACATATTCTGCAGCACATCATTGGCATCTTCGTGCTCCACCACCATACGGCGGATATGCCAGTACAATTTTTCCTGGTATTTTTTTATGATGGCAGTATAAGCCCGCTCCTTTGTGGCAGGCTCTTTAAACTGTAGCAGTAATTCTTTGTCGTCGAGTTGTTGACTCATAATTTTTTTTCCGCTTGATGCCGGAAATG
Source organism: uncultured Chitinophagaceae bacterium (assembly GCA_963754695.1). Taxonomy (GTDB): domain Bacteria; phylum Bacteroidota; class Bacteroidia; order Chitinophagales; family Chitinophagaceae; genus Ferruginibacter. The sequence continues at coordinate 219,177 of CAVWGU010000006.1, read as the reverse complement.
CAAAAATAGTTAAACCAATGGGTTTGACGTTCTTATACCCTCAAAGTTTAACTATAACCGTTTATTCTTTACTTTGTGCCGGAAATAAAAATTACCATCATGAAAAATATTCTGAAACAGCTTATTCTCTGGTCTGTATGTCTTTATATACCGCTCGAATCCCTGGCCTGGGGCCAAACCGGGCACCGGGTGGTGGGCCAGGTGGCAGAAACTTACCTTACCAAGCGGGTCAAAAAGCAGGTTGCTGCCATTTTGGGAACCGAAAGCATTGCCATGGCGAGTAACTGGAGCGATTTTATTAAATCTGATACAACAAACAAGCACCTGGATCCCTGGCATTATGTAAACCTAAATTCAGGACTCAGCTATGATTCTGTAAAAAGACACCTCGAAACCAGCACCGGATTTAATATTTATAACCGCATCAATTTTTTGATCGCCGAATTAAAAAGAAACGACCTTACAATTGAACAAAAGCAATTCAACCTGAAGTTTCTTATTCACCTCATTGGCGACCTGCACCAGCCCATGCATGTAGGCCGGCCCGATGACCGTGGCGGAAATAATATTAAAGTAAAATGGTTCAACAACAACTCTAACCTGCACCGGGTTTGGGATGAAGACCTGATAGGCCACCAGCAACTGAGTTATACCGAATTTGCCACCGTAATTAACCATACCACAAAGCAGCAGCGGGAACAGATACGCTTAACACCCCTAACAGAATGGGTGTTTAAAAGCTACCAGGAGGCCGAGAAGATATATGCATATATTACGGAGCCCGATCAGCGGCTCGATTATAAATACAATTACATGTATCAGTCAACGCTCCACAGGCAATTGCTCGAAGGCGGCGTGCACCTGGCAATGGTGCTTAATGATATTTTTGGATGATCAGTCTGTTTTTTTGGGAGGCAGGGCAAATGCCCTGGCTTCGTGCTCAAAATGGCCCTTGTGCGATCCGTCGCAGAAAGGCTTATTGGCACTGAGGCCGCAGCGGCAGAGGGATACCAGTTCACGGCCACCCAGGTCATAGGTATTTCCTTCCTTATCCACTATTTCAAAATTTCCTTCCACCCTTACGGAGCCATTTGGCATGATGGTTATTTTTGTTGATGACATGGTTTAAATTTTTGTTTAAAGATAGGCTGTAAAATAAAAATGCCCTGTTTTATGCAGGGCATTTTTATCAGAAATAGTTTTTTACCTTATCTGGCGAATGTATTCGTTACTTAAGAATTGTCTGCGTATATCCTTGAGGTCCCTGATGATGCTGGCATCTACAAATGTGTCGGCCATCTGCAGGGTAAAACCACCTACAAGGCTTTCGTCCACGGCGGTTTCCAGCTCAATATGTTCCACGCCCGACTCTGCCTTTACTTTGTTTACGATGGTTTGCTGCAGTTCGGCACTCACCGGCGTTGCTGTAACCAGTTTAACTTTATGAATGCCCTTTATTTTGTTGTACTGATCCATAAAGGCTTCCGCTATTTCCGGAAGATTGCTTTCCCTGTTTTTGCGTACCAGCAGTCTTGTAAAAAGATTGGTTATTTCGCTCACCCTTCCGGCAATGACGGCCTGGATGATCTTGTCTTTTTTATCGGAACTGATCACCGGGCTTCGGAGCAGGGCCACAAAATCGGGGTTGGTCTTGCGTAGCTGCACGAAAAATTGCATGTCGGCATAAACCGTTTCAAGCTGATTTTTCTCTGAAGAAAGGTCCACCAGGCTCTTTGCGTATCTTGTTGCTAAACGTGGGTTGTTCATTGTAAATGTGATATGTTGTTTACTGGCTCATGGCTATCAGCCAATAGCCATTGGCTGGCCTCAGCTTCAATTCAGTTTTACTTCTTCGGCCAGTTGCTTAATATATCCTTCCTGCTCCTGCTTGTTTGATAATTCTTTGCGGAGCACTTTTTCGCTTACTTCCACCACCAGTTTACCCACCTGGTTTTTAAGGTCGGTCATAGCAGCCAGCTTTTGCTGCTGTATGGAGGCGCTGGCATCGGCTATTATTTTGGCAGCTTGTGCCTTGGCCTCGTCCTTAGCCTGGCTGATCATTTTGTCTTTGGTTTCCTTGGCTTCTTTAAGCATGCTGGCCCTTTCTTCGCGGGCCGCCTGCAAGAGGGCTTCGTTCTCGTTTTTCAACTGGGCCATTTCCTGCTTTACTTTTTCGGCGCTGGCAATGCTGTCGGCAATATTTTTCTCCCTTTCGTTAAGGCCTTTGATAATGGATGGCCATGCGTATTTTTTAAGAATAAAGAACACGATGCCGAAGGCGAGAAATGTCCAGAAAATAATGCCAAAATGCGGTAATAAGAGTTCCATATATTTTATTAATTCTAAATTTTAAAACTAAATGCTCCTTAGCGGTATGCCGTACAAGGGAGTGACCCACAACTTTGTTGGGGCAAGCACAACGTTGTTGAACAAAGAACAAATGCTTGTTTAAAAAGAAAATATTACTGCAGCTTCCGCCCTGTGCATCGGCTGCAGTAATTCGCTTGTACAAACTTAGGCTTTCAATACAGCCAGCAGACCTGCGATTACTGCAAAAAGGGCAACACCCTCAACAAATGCAGCGGTCAGGATCATGTTTGCACGGATGTCGTTGGTGGCTTCCGGCTGACGGGCAATGGCTTCTACAGCACCTTTACCGATCTGGCCAATGCCGATACCGGCACCTACCGCAGCAAGTCCGGCGCCAATAGCACCGCCCATGTGCGAAAAACCAATCTGAACTTCAGCTAACACAGTCAAAAGACTCATGATACGTTGTTTTTATAATGAACAATTAATTACAAATTAAGCAACCGCCGGTTTTGCATGATGGTCATCTGCATGATGCTCATCATGATGGGCACCTTCAAAAGCCTGTCCAACAAACACCGCCGTAAGGTTGGTGAATATAAATGCCTGGATAAAGGCAACCAGTATTTCAATAAAATAAATGAAAACGGTAAATGCAACCGATAGCGGCGAAAAACCCCAGCCTGCAACTTTGGTCATTTCGCCAAAAATGAATATCAGCGATACAAAGCTCAGGATGATGATATGGCCGGCGATCATGTTGGCAAAAAGACGTATGATAAGGGCTGCCGGTTTAATGAAAAAGCTGGCAAACTCTATCGGGATGAGGATCACTTTTACAAACAAAGGCACTCCGGGAGGCCAGAAAATATGTCCCCAAAAATGACGATTGGTGCTGAAGAGGATCACAAAAAATGAAATTACGCCCAATACCAGGGTAAAAGCCACATTGCCCGTCACGTTTGCCGAACCAGGAATGAGTCCAAACAGGTTATTGATCAGAATAAAGAAAAATATAGTGAGCAGGTAGGGCAGGTATTTTGGCCATTTGGCGCCCAGGTTGGGCTTGGCTGCTTCGTCGCGAATAAAGGTTACCACGGGTTCAATGGCATTTTGCCAGCCTTTTGGAGCAGTAGTAACACCCTGGCCGTTTTTATATTTTTTGGCAATGCCGGTCATCAATAATACGAGAATGATGAGTGCCAGCAGCATTTGAACCACGTTTTTGGTGAGGGAAAAATCGTACACTTTACTGCCATCGGTAGCTATTATTTCGCCTTTTTCAACCCGGTAGCCGTTATATGCTTCGTGGCTATGGTGAAATTTACCGGAAGAGAACATGCTGAAACCTTTTGTGGGCGAATAAAGGATCACCGGCAGGGGTAAAGTAGCATGAAAATCACCTATTGTAAAAAAATGCCATTCGTGTGCATCCTGGATATGGTCTAAAATGATTTTAGCGGGGTCGAGTTTTTCAGTAGCGCCGGCATGTTCGTTGCCATGATCCTGTGCCAAAACAGGGATGGAAAAAACGCTCAAAAAAACGCTGAAAGCCGCTACCAGTAATGATTTGATGCTCTTGGATGCCATATCTGCACTGAAATTTGGCGCAAAGATAAGGGTAGGGGGTGGAATTACAAAAGATAAGGGCTGTTATGGGGCATAAATTGAAGATGAACGGGCATTCAATCTGTGCCCGTATTTTGGCCAGTTTTTTTTATTTTTTCCAGTTCCATTACATCAATCTGGTCTTTTGGGCGGTTAACTGCTTTTTTGTTCGCAATAAGTTGGTTGATATGCAAAAAAGGTATTTTCATGTCATAAATTTCCGCAATAGAAGCCAGGTTAAAGCAATCATCAAAGCTGTATGATTCCAGTCCTTTCATTGGTGGAACCATCAGGTCAAGTACAAATCCGTTATTAAGGTAAAAATTAGTCCAGCCTGGTACAAATTGCATTCTTTCAATAGGTTCAAAATCGCCCATTCCATAATCGGCAAATGCTTTTCGGAGTTTTTTACGATTTTCCAGGTTGTCATCTATTAAAATGTCCATATCGCCGGTATAACGTTGAAAACCGTGCAGGTTGGTTGCAAAACCTCCTACCATAATGTATTTTACATGGTTGTTATGCAGGGCGGTCCAGAATTTTATTATTTCTTCGCTGAAGATATCCATTTGTTCATATCCTTATGGGTAATGCTGGCACGCTTCATCATTTCTCCGGCCTTTATTAATTCCATCATAAATTCAAAGCGTTGCGTATGGGTTCTGCGTAGTGCTTCTGCAAGCTGGTTGGCTTCAGCATGCTGGTAAGCAACTGCTTCCTCATGCAAAATATTTTCAGCAGGTATATTTTTATCAGGAGCCATATTGCAATATAACAATTTTACGGTTTGAAAACGATTTTCACCTGTTAAAACCTCTATCGTACATTCGTAGGATGAAATCTCTTTTTTTTATTTTATCGTTTGGCGCATTGTTATATTCCTGTTCGGTAAGCAGGCAGGTTTCCCGCCAGGCAAATGAACTGTTGATAAAAGACAGCGCCATAGCCAGCGGGCATACCGGTATTTCTATTTATGAACCAGCAGCCGGTAAGTACTGGTATAATTACAATGCCGATAAAAATTTTATACCATCCAGCAACGTAAAGCTGTTTACCCTGTATGCGGCTATGAAGCATTTGGGTGATAGTTTGGTGGGGGCGAGGTATAATGAAATTGGTGATACAGCATTAGACTTATATCCCAGTGGAGATCCCAGTTTTATGCACCCAGACTTTGAAAAACAACCAGTATTCAATTTACTAAAATCTAAAAAAGAAATTATTTTCAATTCTGTAATAAGACCTAAAGGTTTGGGCTATGGATGGGCCTGGGATGATTACCTGGATGCTTATATGACCAGGCGAAGTACTTTTCCAATTAAAGGCAATTTGCTTTCCATTAAATGGAAAAATCAGGATAGTCTACTATTTGACCCTCCGTATTTTTTTTCATTATCAGTAAAGACAGATCAATTATTAACTGGCTTTAATTTAATTAAGCCCTTCGAAGAAAATAAATTAATATTTACAAATGGAACGGAAAAAATGGCCCTAATTCCTTTCGAAGCAAATGATGCTACAGCTATTGAAATATTAAAAGCAGCACTCAAGAATATAAATATTTTCAGAACTAATGGCTTTCATTCATTTGGCAAAAATGAAAAAAAACTCCACTCCCAACCCACCGATTCCCTCCTAAAACCCATGATGCACCGCAGCGATAATTTTTTTGCAGAACAAACCCTCTTGATGGTAAGCAATGAAACGCTGGGTTATATGAGCGATGAGGCAATTATAAACTCCCTGCTCAAAACAGATATGAACGACCTGCCGCAGCAACCCCGCTGGGTCGATGGCAGCGGGCTCAGCAGGTATAACCTGGCCACGCCAAAATCTTTGGTACAACTGCTCCATAAAATTAAAAAGGAATTCAGCTGGGATCGTATTACCAGCATCTTGCCCACAGGCGGCGAAGGAACCTTGAAGAACTATTTTAAAGATGAGTCAGGGTTTATTTATGCCAAAACGGGAACGCTCAGTAATAACAGTGCATTGAGCGGTTATCTTATAACGAAGAAGAATAAATTGCTTATTTTTTCGGTTCTCAATAATCATTATGCCGGCCCCGCTACCCCTGTACGCAGGGCAGTGGAGAAATTTTTATTAAGGTTGCGGGAAAAATATTGAATGTGGATTGAAATGACCAGGCCAACACATATGATCGTCCCGGTTTCTCCCGGCTAACGCAATGAAATTCTTTATGATTAGCCCCCGCTGGTCGTTGTTATCTTTGTCTCCTTCGTTTCTTTGTGTGAAACATTCCTACCGCCCAAACATTTTATCCAGTTCCTCCTTTTTAAAATTCATATAGGTGGGTTTGCCATTGGCCGTGGCGTTGGGTGTGCCGCAGGCAAAGAGGTCCGTTAAAAGATGTTGCATTTCTTTTTGTGTAAGTGCAGTTCCTGCCTTAATGGATTGCTGCAATGCCATGGAGCGTAATAATTTTTCGCGGTGGCTGAATTTTAGTTCTGTACTGAAATGCTTGTACTGTTCCAGCATTTTTTCAATCGCCATTTTTTCGTTTCCCTGCAATGTATCTGCCGGAGTTCCCTGTACAATAAAACTGTTGTTCCCAAATGGCTCCAGCTGGTATCCAAGCTGCTGAAGATCCGGGAGCAGTTCAGTTAAAAGAACGGCATCGGTGGGCGCCAGGTCAAGGGTTACCGGAAACAGGCTTTGCTGTTTGCCGATGGGTTTTCCGGTAACTGCATTGCTAAAACGTTCGTACAAAACCCTTTCGTGCGCATTTTGCTGGTGAACGAGCAGGTAACCCTGGTCGTTTTGCATTACGATATAGGTATGATGGAGCTGCAGCAAATTTTCTTCTGAAATATGCTCATGATCTAATACCGATTGACGTGAGGTTGCCGTATTCCGCAATGGCGCTGCGTTTTCCCCGGGAGAGGCCAGGGGGCTTTTCCAGTGCTTTAATTCACTTCTGTTTTCTTCGCTTTTGCGCTCAATAAAATGAGCCTGGTTTTTTTCGGTAAAAGTTTTGTATAGATTGGAAGATGCCGCCCCCGATCTTTTTTCTTCAGTAAAAGGTTTGCTTACTGCATCGAGGTGTTGAATGGACGCATCCAGTTCAAAATCGAGCGTGGGGGTAATGCTGAATTGTGCGAGGGCATGTTTTACGGCACTTTGCACAAAAGCATAAACTATTTTTTCATCTTCAAACTTTATTTCCTGCTTGGTGGGGTGAACATTGATATCCAGCTGGGCCGGGTCAAGATCTATAAAAAGCACATAGAGGGGAAAGCTGTCTTTAGCGATCATATCATCAAAGGCATTCATTACCGCATGATTGAGATAAGGGCTCCTGATAAAACGGTTGTTCACAAAAAAATACTGGTCGCCCCGGGTTTTTTTGGCGGTTTCGGGCTTTCCCACAAATCCGCTGATGTTAAGATAATCGGTTTGTTCCTGCACCGCTACCAGCTTTGCGTTATAATTATTGCCCAGCAGTTGAACCACTCTTTGTTTAAGGGTACCGGGTTCTAAATGAAATACCTGCTGGCCGTTTGAACTGAGTGAAAAAAATATTTCCGGAAAACTCATGGCCACCCTTATGAATTCATCCACAATATGCCTGAGTTCTGCCGCATTGCTTTTTAAAAAATTGCGCCTGGCGGGAACATTAAAAAACAGGTTTTTCATGGCAACTGAACTGCCGTTTGCCATGGCCACGGGCTCCTGTTTTTTTACCTGGCTGTTTTCAATTTCGAGGTATATGCCGGTTTCGTCTTCGGGCCTTTTTGTTTTGAGTTCCACCTGCGCCACTGCTGCAATACTTGCCAGCGCCTCTCCCCGGAAGCCCATGGTTCTTATGCGGAAAAGATCATCAATGCTCTGAATCTTCGAAGTGGCATGCCTTTCAAAAGCCATCCTGGCATCGGTTTCGCTCATACCCTTTCCATTATCGGTTACCTGTACCAGCGATTTACCGGCATCATTAATGATGAGTTTGATCTCCGTGGCGCCGGCATCCACCGCATTTTCCAGCAGTTCTTTTACTGCACTGGCAGGGCGTTGTATAACTTCCCCGGCCGCTATCTGGTTGGCAATATTATCGGGCAGTAAATGAATGATGTCGGGCAAAATCAGATGTTTTTTGAATCTGCAAATTTAGGGCAAAAGCCTGTACTATCGGGTTAAACAATCAGGAAGCCAAAGTCAATGATCAGGTTTATCAATAAACCCGGGGAAGGGATTGGTTTATTTCCTTTATAACTGATTGTATCACACGTACAAATTTTGGTTTTCTTAACGCTAATACCGTTATTATTTCCGAACTTTAGCGCATGCAATTATCTCTCAGAAAAATGATGAAAAGATCTGATGCTGCTGAAACGCCAGCCCACCCTGATGGCAGTAAAAGTGAAGTAATATTTGCTGGTTGGAAATGCAGCAGCCGGTTGCAAAAAATATTTTATACCGTATCGGCCTTATTATTACTTTTTTCTTCAATTGGCAGGGCCCAAACTGCGGCTCAAAACTGGGCCGACAGTGTGTACAATTCGCTCAGCAAAGACCAGCGCATTGCCCAGCTGATGGTGGTACGCACCAGTACTTACGACAGCAAAACAAAAAAAGCCATCTTCCTTGATAAAGAGGCGGCTGAACTTATAGCCAAATATAATGTGGGTGGCATCTGCCTTTTCCAGGGCAGCCCCGTGCGGCAGGCAGAAATGGTAAACAGCCTGCAGGCCATAGCAAAAACACCTTTGATGGTTTGTATAGATGGCGAATGGGGCCTGGGCATGCGCATGATCGACAGTGTGCTTCCGCTCCCAAAACAAATGATGCTGGGAGCAGTAAAAGATGCAACGATCGTTTATAAATATGGGGAGCTGGTGGCAGAACAGTGCAGGCGCATGGGTATCCAGGTCAATTATGCACCGGTGGTGGATGTAAACAACAATCCAAACAATCCTGTGATCAACGACCGCAGTTTTGGGGAAGATAAATACAAGGTGGCCGATTTTGGGGTGGCTTATATGAAAGGTATGCAGGACAATGGGGTGATGGCCTGTGCCAAACATTTTCCCGGGCATGGCGATGTAAGTGTGGATTCGCATTACGATCTGCCGGTGATCAACAAGTCAACAGCACAACTGGATTCCCTGGAACTCTATCCCTTCCGGAAAATTTTTGAAGCAGGCGTGGGCAGTGTCATGATCGCCCATTTATATATTCCCTCGATCGATACTACGGCCAACAGGGCCACTTCCCTTTCGCCTAATAACATAAATGGGCTGCTGAGGGAAACTATCGGTTACCAGGGACTTACCTTTACTGATGCACTTGAAATGCAGGGGGTCAAAAAATTTTTCCCCGATGGAGAAGCTTCTGTGCAGAGCATCATTGCCGGAAATGATATGCTTTGTTTACCGGGCGATGTGCCATTATCCATTGAAAAAATAAAGAAGGCCATCAAACAAAAGAAGCTGAGTTGGACCGATATTGAAGTACACTGCAAAAAAGTGCTAATGGCAAAATATCAATATGGCCTTGCCGGCTTGCAGCCTGTTAATACTTTCAACCTTACTGCCGACCTGAACAGCAAAGTGCCGGAAATGCGCAAGCTGGTGGCAGAAAATGCCATCACACTTTTGGCAAGTAAAGAAGATGCATTTTTTCCGCTCGGCGAAAAAGAAAACAACAAACCGGGCGATGTAGCTTATGTAGCGGTGGGTATCAACCGTATCAATGATTTTGGCCGCCGAATGGATGCTGATTATAAAGCCGGTGTTTTTTATTTCGATTACAGCAAAACAGAAGCAGATGCCGCTGAACTGGTTTCAAAGCTGAAGGAAAGATATCAACGCATCATTGTAGGCGTGCACAATACCACCCGTTCGCCCGCAACAAATTTTGGTTTAAGTAAGGCTTCTGTAAACCTGGTAAACCGGCTGCAGCAGGAAACAAGCAGCATGATATTTTTATTTGCCAATGCGTATGCGGCTAAAAACTTTTGCAATGCCAAAAACCTGGCGGTTTGCTATGAAGATGATGCCATCACGCAGAATACGGCAGCAGAATTGCTTAAAGGTAATCTTACTTTTAAAGGAACACTTCCTGTGACGGTATGCGAAAATTTTAAGTACGGGTTTGGAGAGAGCACAAGTTCGCTTTACGACCCGGCTCCAGATTCCCTGAATCCAACGCCGGGGTTCGATCCTGCTAAAATGATGGTCATTGATTCCATTGCAGAAGATGCCATTGCCAAATGGGCCATACCCGGTTGCCGGGTCATGGTGGTAAAAGATGGCAAGATCAGCTACAATAAGTCCTTTGGCTTTTATGACTACTATAAAGCGCAACCCGTAAGCAGGGAAAGTGTATATGATATGGCCTCCGTTACAAAAATTTGTGCCACTACCTTAGCGGTAATGAAATTATACGAAGAAGGAAAACTCGATTTAAAAAAAAACTTAGGCCATTACCTCGAATGGGTTAAAGGAACCGATAAAGAGTACCTGAAAGTTGAAGATATGCTGCTTCACCAGGCCGGGCTCGTGGCATTCATTCCTTTCTATAAGGAAACACTTGATAGTTCAGGCAAGCCGCTCGACAGTATTTATTTTAGCAGCTGGCGCGAAAAGTTTCCGGTAAAAGTGGCACAAAACCTGTACATGCGGGAAGACTGGAAAGATACCATGTTCAGCCGGATTTTAAAAAGCCCGCTTGGCTCCTGGAGCAAATATGTGTACAGCGACAATGATTTTATTTTTCTTGGGAAAATTGTGGAGGCAATAACACTTAAATCCCTGGAACGTTATGCAGAGGAGGAATTTTATAAACCAATGGGCTTAACCAGTATTGGCTTCAGGCCGCAGCAGCGGATGCCGGCCATGCGTATTGTTCCTACCGAGGAGGAGAAAATTTTCCGTAAGCAGGTTTTGCGTGGCGATGTACACGATCCGGGAGCGGCTATGTTTGGGGGCGTATCGGGCCACGCAGGCCTTTTCAGCAACGCCTACGATATTGCAGCAGTGATGCAGATGCTGCTCAACGGCGGGTCTTATAATGGCCGCAAATACCTGGGCAAAGAAACCATTGATTTGTTTACCAGCTACCACAGCGATTTCAGCCGCCGGGGTTATGGTTTTGATAAGCCCGAAAAAGACAATTACAAACGGGACGAACCATACCCGGCCGCATTGCCTTCTTCAAAAACCTTTGGTCATACCGGGTTTACCGGTACCTGTGCCTGGGCCGATCCGCAGCACAATATCATTTATGTTTTTTTGAGCAACCGGGTAAACCCCGTTGAAAACAGGGCATTCCTCCGGATGAATGTGAGGGGGAAAATTCACGATGCTATTTATAAAGCCATGCTTCCCTGATAAACCTTTTTTTAATTTTCAATTATTCAGTAACAATTATTCATGAACAATATGCCAGTTATTTTACCAGTTAATGGAATCAGTCCGCAAATGGGCCAGGATTGTTTTATAGCTCCCAATGCCACCATCGTTGGCGATGTGCAGATGGGCGATCAGTGCAGCGTATGGTTCAATGCCGTGGTAAGGGGCGATGTGAACAGTATCCGTATGGGAAACAGGGTAAATGTGCAGGATGGGGCAGTTATACACTGTACCTTTGAAAAAACAAAGGCAATTATCGGAAATAATGTGAGCATCGGGCACAATGCAATTGTACATGGATGCGTTATAGAAGATAACGTACTGGTGGGCATGGGCGCCATCGTGATGGACAATGCCCGTATTGGCAGCAACAGTATCATAGCGGCGGGGGCCGTAGTGCTGGAAAATACCGAGGTTGAACCCGGATCCATTTATGCAGGTATTCCGGCCAAAAAAGTAAAAGATACCAGTGCCGGGCTTATCAGTAGCGAAATAGACCGCATTGCCCATAATTATGTGAAGTACAGCGGATGGTTCAAAGAACAGGCCGGGCAGAAAAAATAGCAGGTTCAGTGCATTTAACATTTAGTTTGATGATATAAAATTTAACTTAGTACAAACATTATTTGAACATGAAAGCAACAAAACCCTTACTGATGATCGCCTTTGCGGCCTTGCTGCTGAGCAGTTGTTCGGTATTAAGAAAAAAAGAAAAATACGGTTGCCCCAATGATGCACGTGGCATGAGCCAGGATGAAATAGCGGAAAAAGCGAACAAGAAGAAGTACAAGGGCGGCGGCAAATTCTGAGCTAACAATTGATTTTTATACCCTGTTAACAAAACCTGAAACCTATGTGCTACGAATTAAAAACACCCAATGGCGGCACTGAAGCCGTAATTGACGACAACTGTGGCATTTCTAAGTTTTATGCCATAGCGCAAACTCTTGCCGATGACCTGCAGGTGAGGTTCCTCAACCAGCTCGATGAAGGCGAAAGCCTTGAATGGGATTTTATGTACAAGGACGAACTGCTCACGCTTCATTTCAACATGTTCAATGGCGTAAGTATTGTTCCGGGAAACCAGGATATGAGGCGCCGCGACCCCAGCAGGGTTATGGAAGTTGCCCATTTTCTTGAGCGGAGGGCATACTAATTTTCATTTTCTTCTTCCATCTCAACATAACCGAATTTTTCTTCCAGGAAATTTTCGAAGCGCTCCCGTATCGTTTCTTCTGTCATTTTTTTATACCAGGCGCATAACCAGGGCAGGCCAATGAGTGCAATCATGGCCCAGATAAGGTCCTGTGCTGTTCCTCTCATAAGCATATAGCGATGCAGGTAAACCAGGCCGGCAACAGAAAAAATAAAGTACAGGATATACAAAGATGGACTTCCCTTTACCGTAGTTTCTATCAGGGTTTCGTTTTCTCCGGTTTTGTTTAGTTTGCCGTGAAGCCTGGATGAAAGCCCCGTGCGGGTGCTGAACATATTCAGCAGCCGGATACAAAAGGAATGATCGTTGGCATACAGCAGTTCGGTGTCATCGTCGTCCCAAAGCCCGGCTGATGCCGGAATTTTTTTTATGGCTGCAAATATTTCTTCAGCCGGCAGGAAAATCCTGTAAGGCTTGTGGTGGGAAACAAAAAAATTTGATATGGTTTCGATGGGGTCGGTCAAGAGCGGTACTTTTCTAAATGGTTTTACTTTGTGTTTTTTCAAACTGCATCTTATACAGTTTATAATAATATCCTTCCATGGCCATCAGTTCTGTATGGCTGCCCATTTCCTTAATTTCTCCTTTGTCGAGTACGATTATTTTGGTGGCTTTCCGGATAGTGCTTAGCCGGTGGGCAATAATGATGGACGTGCGGCCGGAAATCAGTTTATCGATCGCCTTTTGTATCAGTGATTCACTTTCCGGGTCAATCGAAGAAGTGGCTTCATCCAATATTAATATAGAAGGATTGTACAGCAATGCACGGGCAAAACTCAGCAATTGCCGCTGGCCCATACTGAGTGTGGCGCCACGTTCCATTACATTATAATCGTATCCGCCCGGCAACTGGAGTATAAAATCATGCAGGCCGATCAGCTTTGCTGCTTCCTCTACTTGTTCCCTCCCGATGGTATGGTTCCGGAGTGTTACATTGTCTATAATGGAGCCGCTGAATAAAAAAACATCCTGTAGTACCACGCCGATCTTGCTTCGTAAAGAACGGAGCTCATATTCATCAATTGATTTACCGTCTACTAAAATTTCTCCCTGCTGTATGGGGTACAGCCTGTTAAGTAAACTGATGATAGATGTTTTTCCGCTACCCGTATGCCCCACCAGCGCCAGTGTTTCTCCCGCCTTTACATGGAAAGAGAGATTTTTTAAAATTTCATTTCCGGTGTTATAGGAAAAATGTACATTTCTGAATGCTATATCTCCCCGTATGCCTGCCGCTGTACCGGAAGCATTGTTGGGCATTACATTATCATTATCCAGCACTTTAAATACCCTTTCGCTGGCTATCATGCCCATTTGCAGTACATTGAACTTATCGGCAATCACCCGCAGCGGCCTGAACAATAAGTTGATGCACAAAATAAAGGAAGTGATGATGCCCGCAATATCTGCAGCTGCTTCCCTGTTGGGCATGGCATCTTTTGCAGCCCACCACACCAGGAGCCCAATAGAAAATGCAGAAACCAGTTCCACCACCGGAAAAAAAACAGAATAGGCAAAAATGGCTTTTATATTGGCATTGCGGTGGTCGCGGTTTATTTTTTTGAATTTTTCCTGTTCTCTTTTTTCGGCAGCAAAGGCCTGCACGATGTTCATACCGGTTATATGTTCCTGTACAAAGGCATTGAGTGCAGCTACGGCATTTCGTACTTTAATGAAGGATTTATTTACAGTTTCTTTAAAAAAATAAGTGGCTACAATTAAAAAAGGGAACGGCGCCAGGCAGATAAGGGTTAAGGTAGGACTTACCCAGAACATGTAGGTAAGAATAGATACAATGGAAAGCATATCGGCAATGATGGGGATGAGCCCGTCGCTGAAAATATCGTTTACACTCTCAATGTCATTGATGGTCCTGGTGGTTAGCGTGCCAATGGGCGTTCGGTCGAATTCCGATAAATTCAGGTTGGTGATTTTATCGTAAGTGGCCACACGCATGTCGCGTACCACGGCCTGTCCAAGCGATGCCGTGGTAAAGCTGAAATAAAACCTGGTGGCTGTTTCTATAAGCAGCAAACCAATTTGAATAAGGGTCATTTCAATGATAAAGCCACCCGGGCCATCAATGAAATAGGCTGTTGTAGGGTTGTTGATGCCGTTATTGATCGTAAGCTGGATCAACAACGGCCTTACAGGCGCCAGCAGGGCGAGCAAAACTGAAAGAAGAAGGGAGAGATAAAATTTTTTCTTGTAAGGAGCGGCAAAACGGAATACCCTTTTAAGTAAGCTAAGACTGAATTTTTGTTTTGTAGCACCTGGTTGAGACATGTATGCAAATGTACATAAAACCATCACCGCAGCGAAGCACAAACTGCCGCCGCATGATGACCGGAAAATAGTTACAATGAAATATTGAGAAGAAATGCCATTTAAAAAAATCACTCATTCTCCATCCGCTTATGGTAAGCTTTCAGGAATATGGCACCCAGGTTGCGGTAAGGAGGAATATAGTCGTCCCAGCTTTCCCGTATTTCGGGATTGGGGTCTTTGTAAAATACTTTGCCAAGTGAAGCCCACATGTTTTTCCATACAAGCGTATCGTTGGTTATAAACGACTGGTTAAGGTAGTTGATGATGGGTTGGTTCACATCTCCCTTCCCTATTTCTTTAGTGGAAATAATATGTGCATCGGGGCAAACCTCCAGGATGGAATTAAGATTTTGATAGCCGCCACAGGAACCCAGCAAAATGATGCGGGCTGTTTCGGGCAGGCGTTTGATGGTGCCGGGTAGCCAGTAGCTGTGGCCGCGGTGTACGGCCATGGTAGGCGCCATGTTTAATGATTGCATATATTTTGCCAAATGCACCTGTGCCGAATCATCAAGATTTGCATCATAGTTCAATGGCTTGTTGGCAAAAACATACACTTCCCCTTTTTTAGATTTCAACTCCACCCATTCTTTTTTATCTGTACGGGTCCAGTCTTTGGCCGCAAATGAATTAACGAACCTTGGAAAAAAAGCCTTGCCGTCTTCATCGCCATAAAAGAAAACCTGCTGTACAATACGGCCTTTTTCGTCCTTCATACCTGTCATGGGTATTTCATAAATGGGAGGAATGCCAATTTCTTTGGAAAGGTCAATGCTGTTATCATCTGCCGCCATAAAAATACTCCGGAGTAAACCGTATATGATCTTTCCGCGGCTGTTTCCACTTGCAATAGCGCTGGCTTCATTTTCCTTTACATAACCCAAAATACCAGCAAGTAATTTTTTATTATTGATACTGCTGTAACTGTCGGCCACATCAACGGCATCTTCCAGGCTTTCGGCCTTATCGAGATTGGCTACAAAAGCCTTCATCAGCACTTCGGAACTTTCTGCAGGCATCAGTTTTAAAAAACTGTCCAGCTTATTATAATTGGCTGCCATTTTAATGAACTTCCTGAAATGGTCGAAATTCACATTCAGCAGGAGCGAATCAGTTCTTGGCGAGACCCCCATCCGCTGCAGCATGCGGTTAAAACTGTGCTTGTAGCTGGATGTGAAAATAGTTGTTTCACCCATCACCATCATATAGTAAAGTTCCTCGGGACTTAATGGATCAATGGCACGCATCCGGATGTTGAGATTGGCCTGGTTGTGCAGTTCGTTAATGGGCGTAATGAAATGCTGGATTGATTTCTTTTTCAGCGTCTCGTTCAAACCATTGGTGCCAAACATGGCCACGGGCGTATCTCTCAGTGGAGGCGACATACGCATGAAATAATCAGATCCTGTTCGAACAAGCAGCTTGTAATAACCAACACTGTCATATCCCTTATCACCATCGCCCACCAGCTTTTTTATATCATCTGTTTTTTGTTTTCCAGAAAGAATATCATCGAGAAATGGAAAATAAAAAAGAGCGTTGGGGGTTTCGCTCAATGCTGCCACTGCTTTTACCATGGGGTTGGTGCTGTTGTGTATCAACCTTCCTTCCGGCGATGATTTTGACTGGGCAAAGCTGTAAAGTTGCGCAGGATTATTTTTGCAGGCAAGTACCAGCAGGCTGTCGGCAAAATCCTGTGTAATAAAAGGCCTGATGGTGGGCAATATTTTTTCAGGAAAAAGATGACTGAATTTAAGGTAAACAATATTGTTCAGCTCCTTGATGCCGGGGTTGTCGAAAAGTACATCGGTAATGATCTTTGCAACCGGGTAAGAAGAATTTTCAATGATGGGAGCCAGGCTTTCATTTTTTGCCTGTGCCTGTAAAGCACTGTAAAAATTTTCTATAAGCAAAGGAAGGTCCAGCGGGTTGATATCACGCTGTTTCCAACTGCTACGGAAAAGCCTGAGCATGTTTTCCGTATAACGCAGGTTTTTCACCTTGTTATTTTTGCCCGGCAGGTCTTTGCTTAATTCGATCCAGTTTTTTACCTGGTCAATTTTCCTGTAAAGCACGTCGGTAAGCAGGAGCTGAATTTCTTCATTGCCGCCAACTTTCATGATCCCGTCCTGTTTTCCATCAGCTTTATCGGTTAGTTTTTGCTCCCGGGTTACCAGGTCGTGAAAGTATTGCCGGTCAATAGGCGGTTTTACAACCGTATCAGACTGAGCAGAGGTAAAAAATGGTGAAAATAAGAATGTAAAAAGTAAAATTCTGTTCATAATTGCTGTTCCCGGCAAAGTTGCTGCAAGATACACTTCGTTTTTGGTTATAGACTACTCAAAAGGGGTAATTATTGCATGGGGCTTAACAATTTCATAATATTATAACAGGCTTTTAACTACTGTACAGATGGCTGCGAAGGCCTATTTTTGCGCAGCAACTTATATATGGCAAAAAAGATACTGATAGCAGATGACGAACCCGATATCCTGGAGATATTGCAATACAACCTCCGGGGTGAAGGGTATGAAGTGGTACTTGCCAAAAATGGCAACGAAGCCATTGACCTGGCAAAAAAAGAAAACCCCGATCTTATCATTCTCGATATTATGATGCCCGGCAAAACGGGTATTGAAGCCTGTAATATTTTACGGGGAATGCCGGATTTTAAGGAAACGCTCATCATTTTTTTAACGGCGCTCAGCGATGAATCCAGCGAAATAAAAGGCCTGGAAACGGGTGCCGACGATTATCTTACCAAACCGGTGAGCCCAAGGGTGCTGGTGAGCAAAGTGAACGCCCTGTTCCGCAGGCTGGGAAAGCAGGAAACCGCTGTAATAAAAATTGGGGAACTGGAAATTGACCGGGAGCGTTACATCATCAACCACAAAGGGGAAGACATTATACTGGCACGAAAGGAATTTGAACTCCTGGCCCTGCTGGCATCCAGGCCGGGCAAAGTTTTTCTGCGAAACGAGATATTGAACCAGGTATGGGGCACAGAAGTGATCGTGGGCGACCGTACCATTGACGTGCACATCAGGAAAATACGCCAGAAACTCGGGCTCGATTGTATAACGACCGTAAAAGGAGTGGGTTATAAATTCGAGATCTGATTACCGCATGATTTAATGAATTTCCCTCCTTTTAAGCCGGGGTTCAATAAATTTGCAAATGCTTTCGCAAAAAAATTTTTCTCCCCAGCAATTATCAGCACTTACTGCACTCATGCTGAGTGTGCCCATTACCATTGGTATTTTTATATTTAAACCGGTATGGTGGATAGCCCTGGCTTCCTTCCTTGTTGTTTTTGCCGGAAGCTATGGGCTCATCTTGTACACGCTGCAAAATTTCATATACAGGAAAATAAAACTGATCTATAAACTCATTTCCCATACCAAGGCAAGCAAAAAAGAGGAATTCTATTACAAAAACCTGCTGCCACAAAAAGGTATTGATGAAGTAAGGCAGGACGTAGAAGAATGGGCCGAAGAAAAAAAAGCGGAGATCGAATTACTCCAGAAGAACGAAGCCTTCCGCAAAGAATTTTTACAAAACCTGAGCCACGAACTCAAAACGCCCATTTTTGCCATACAGGGTTATGTAGATACCCTGCTGGGTGGCGCCCTGCACAATGAGGAAGTAAACAGCCGCTTTTTGCAAAATACGGCACACAATATAGACCGGCTGGTGAACCTGGTAGACGACCTGGACGAGATATCAAAACTGGAAAGCGGGGAATTCAACCTCAGTAAAAAGAATTTTATCATACAGGATCTGATGAAGGAAGTGTACGATTCGCTATACCTGAAAGCTGGAGAGCGGGGTACAAAATGCATCATAAAAAAAGGCTGCGAAACACCCATAACCGTATTTGCTGATAAAGAAAAGATCCGGCAGGTACTCATTAACCTCGCAGACAATGCCATCAAATACGGTAAAGAGAACGGAATGGTGGAAGCCAGTTTTTATAAAGTGGAAGAAGGCCGTGTGTTGGTGGAAATAAGTGACGATGGCGTGGGTATTGCAGAAGAGCACCTACTGCGTGTTTTTGAACGTTTTTACCGTACCGACCTTGCCCGCAGCCGCAAAGTGGGCGGCAGCGGCCTCGGGCTTTCTATTTGTAAACATATCATAGAGGCACACGGTCAAAATATGCATGTGCGCAGCACACCTGCTGTTGGGAGTACGTTTGGATTTACATTGCTTGGGAGGCAGGAATAAAAAACCGGAACTGAGAACAGCTCCGGTGCAGATTTAACTTGCTATTGCTTAAAAAGTTTTTATTTGAATATTGTCCAGGTTTTCCACCAGGTATCTCCTGTATTGCAGGCGCCGCGGTAGCTAACTATCGTAAGCGATGAAACCTTTGGATTTGTAAAAGAAGCGCCCGATATGGCGGGAGAACCGCTTTCCGGGTTAAAATCCACCGTATTATCGTATTTAAAAGGAGCCGTTAACCTGGCATCGGCCGTGGTTGCCAATACGGTGTTACCTCCATCTGTACGGTTAAAATAATTTGCTACATCAACAGTGGCCCATCCTGTAGGCGCACTTGTGCTGGCAGAATAACTGAAGGAACTGTTATTTCCTGCAAAAATATTATTTGCCAATACCATTTTATTTGCGCCGATATTCAGGTCGGTAGGCGTACCTGTACTTGCATCCAGAAGCCAGCCCGTGGGCCATCCCATCACTATTGAGTTAAAAAAACTGAGGCCGGAATTGCGGCGCAGGTGCATGCCTCTTTTGTAATTGCTGTTGACCCCGCTGGTTAAAGTTGCCCTTGGACCAACCAATGTAATATTGCTGAAAACAGCGCTTGTTTGTGGCGCCACGGTACTTCCGTTAGGATCATTGTCCGATTCAAATCCATTGCTGCCGCTGATATCGGCTATGGCGCTATCCCTGAAACCGATGGCAAACTGAACCTTCCCCGTAAAACCATTGTCGGTATCAAAATCATCATCCAGTCCTTTATACGCAATTAAATGAGTGCAATTTACCGTACCTCCAAACCACTCAAAACTGTCGTCGTTGGCATAAGCCACCTGCACATAATCCACTACGGTTTGGTTGCCCACACCCCCAAACGTGAGGCCGTTGATTTCTTTATCGGGCAAAAACGCAAAACCGGCATATTCAATGCGTACATAACGCAGTATACCGCTGTTATCGGCCGAGTTGGTTCCTCCGTATAGTCCCAGGCCATCACTGTTATTGATACCACCTTCAATTTCTCCCACACCCGAAGTGCCATTAAATGCCGAGTTGGTGGGGGCATTTCCAAGAATTACCAGGCCGGCCCAATCGCCCCTTGCAGGTGAGGCGGCATCAGACGTAAACACAATTGGTTTGTCGGCAGTGCCATCTGCAGAAATCTTTGCATTCCTGGTAATGATGAGCCCTCCCCGCTGGCCGGTTTCTCCCACGATCTTAGTACCGGGTTCAATGGTAAGCACTGCGCCATTGGTAACGTATACAAGCCCTCTTAATTTATAAACATAATCGGCCTTAAGGGTCCTGTTGGAAGTGATCCTTCCTTCAAGGATGGTGTTTTCAGAATTACCTGTGGGGTCTGTAGTGGTGGTTCCATCTACTTCAATTTTTCTGCAGCTGGTGCTTATCAATAATCCACCAAGTGCCAGCATACTGATTTGTTTAAGCATGATTTTATTTTTTACTTATTTTATTTAATGCTATAGGAGAATGAAAGGCTGAATGTTGTTCCGTAATTCCTGGTAATGGCAAGTACATCTTTTGAACCGGAATTGTATCTTTTATTATTATCAATGTCGTGATAGAACATTGCTGTCTTATTCAGCAGGTCGCTGATATTCAGTTTTAATTCGCCTTTAGTTTTCAGTAGTTTTTTTGCAAGCTGGAGATCAAACAGGGGGCGTGGCGCTTCCCATATATTCGGGATTGCTTCATTGCCCACAAAAAGAATTCTTCTGCCTATCTGGTTAAAAAGAAGGGTGGCTGTAAAGCCGGCTTTTGTATGATCGTACTGAAGGTTGGCATTTACCAAATACGGACTCTGGCCCTGCAGTGGCCTGTTAACATTTCCGGTACTGTCTTTTACATTACTGTTTACATAGCTGATGTTGCCACTGACCGTAAAATTTTTCAGGCTGTTGATAAAATCAAGCTTTTTTCTCACTTCAATTTCTGCACCGAGTGATCTTGCATTCTTTGTATTGATGATATTAAAGGAGCTGTTGTTGAGATAATATTCGAGCGGGGTATTGAAGTATTTGTAAAAAATACCGGCTGTCAGCAATTCTCCGGCCCTTGGATAGAGCTCGTAACGCAGGTCGAAATTGGAAACTTTTGTGCGGTTAAGCGCTTTGCTTCCCTGTATGGCGGAGCCCAGTTCAAAATCGTAAAAGGCAAAATTACTCAGCTCCCTGAACTCGGGCCTGATAACGGTTTGACTTCCGGCGATCCTGATATTTGTTTTTGAATTTAGTTTATAGGTAAGATTAAAGCCCGGCAAAACATCCTTAACAATTGTATGCGCATGCCTTGGATCTTTTTGTTTCACACTTCCCACCAGCTGGTCAAATACTTCCATTCTGGCGCCCCAAACGATCCTTACTTTTTCAGAGAGGGTATTGTCAAACTGCAGGTATCCGGCATTTAATATCGAGTTGGCCATATACCTGTAAGATTCGCCGGGTATTTCGTTGAACTGAACTTTGTCGTTTCCTGTTCCAAAATTTTCGGGTGCAAATATTTTATCCTGGGGCAAGAGCCTGAGCGCATCGCTGGCGGTTCCGTTAAAAAAAGGCCTGCTGTTGAAAAGCCTGTCTTTTACCTGGAATAAATAACCGGCTTTAATAGCCTGTTGCTTTCCGTTAACCAGGATGGATTTTGTAAAATCGGCCCCTGCATTATAATTATAATCGCTTAGTGTACTGTAAAAGATACTCCCGCTTTTTTGGCTGGAGCCAGTTCCAATGAGGGCACGATAGGGGCCACCGGGATCATCTTCGGCCTGTGTGTAAAACAGCCGGCGCTGGTTGGGTATGTACTGGTCGAGAATATTAAAGCTGCCATACCACCTGAATTTTGCATCCAGCTTTTTAATATGGTGATCACCTATGAGCTGGGTGTTAAAAAATATATTTTGCTTGAATCCAATTTCGGTTGCCTTAACCCTGTCGCCATTATTACCACCCGAAAGCAGTTTATCTCTTCCATCATAGCGGTCTACCACAAAATCGGTGCTGTTTACATTGATGATATTTTTAAAGGAGATCTTATTATTGGAATTTAACTGAACCGCCAGGTTGGCCAATGCACCGGCCAATACATCCCTGCTGTATTTGTTGTTTTGGTATGTAAAATCAAAATCGCCGTTATTACTGGTAACAAAAATGTTATTAAAAGGTGTTTTCTTATTGCTTTGATTATAGGTTATGGCAAATATGCCTGCAACTTTTTTACCCAATAATTTTGTGTTTCCCCCGCCGTTGAGCTGAAACGCAGCATTAAGTGGGGCATTTGTTTTTTCGGGCATCCAGTCGTTTTTGAACTGGGCGCCATAGGCGCTTTTTTCTTGTGCATTCAACTGTGAGAATGCTGTTTTCAGCGGGAGGTTTTTTGGCAGAGCCCTGTATCCGTCATCTATTCCCAGCCAATCGAGCTTCCCGCCCTTTCCCTGCAAAAAATCTCTTCCAATGGTATTGCTGTTGAAGCCGGTGCCCACTTGTATGTTTAAAAAACCTGCTGCCGGAACATCTTTGGTTTGTACCTGTACCAATCCGCCTGCCCACTCGCCCGGAAGTTCGGGTATAAAGGTTTTATTCATTACAATATTGTCGATCATCCCTGCCGGAAAAATGTCGAAGCTGAATGTTTTACGGTCGGGCTCCGTGCTGCTGAGTAAAATGCCGTTCAGCATTGCCTGGTTGTAACGGTCGCTCAGGCCCCGAACAACCAGGTATTTACCTTCCTGTACACTGGTTCCGGGCACACGTTTCAGAATTTCGCCAGTACTTTTATCGGGGCTGCGTTTAATGGTTTCGGCACTGATGACCTGGGCCACCACGGCCGTGTTTTTTTGTACGGCTATCATCGCATTCACTGTTTCTTTTTTTGCGCTGCTGCTGGCCCTTACCACCACTTCATCTCCTGTTTTGGCCCTTGGCTCAAATGAAAGATCCTGGGTGGTAACTTTTCCATCCGTCACTTCAATATCATTCACTTCCTGCTCGGTTCCCCCATAAGAATAAACTAGACTTACTTTGCTTAGCCCTTCCACCACAATAACATAATGCCCGTCTGTATCGGTGGCTCCGCCTTTGTTTGTATTTTTAATGAGTACAGTAACGCCGGTGAGTGGCTGCCCGTTTTTTGAATTGATGACCTTTCCCTCAATTTTTCCTTTTTGAGCAAATAAGGAGAGAGACGATAATAAGCAATAAGCAAGTAAAATGATAATCCGCATGTCCTTTGTTTTATGATGCAAAGGGACTAATGTAAGATTGCTCAAATGTGAAGCGAATGTTAGAAAATGATTATTTTAATGTTAAGGCAATGTTAAGCCCTTAAAACCGGAACTGCAACCTGCATGTAAAAATATCATCATTTATATCGGAGCTAAATCCGTTTAAAGCAGTGATTTCGTTAAATACTTTGGTATAAAATAAAACAAGTTTTACGTTATCTGTTAAATAATTGATGTAACCCAAGCCAATAGTATTGTATTTGATGTCGGCTGGGGAAAAATTAGACCCCGCTACTCCAATTTCCTTTCTTGCAACTTTTATGTTGGGATCAAGGAAATCATATTTAAGTACAAGCTGATGTTTTACCGAAAAAATATTTTGTAGAAAGTAAAAATAACCCCCGGAGAATTTTCGCTGGTAAAACCCATTTTCCCCGGAAAGCAGGGATACGGGGGTTTCTGACGTTAAAGCGGTGCCGGTTTGGGTACCCATCATTATCTCGGCCCGCAGTTCCGTAAATCCTTTTTTGTTTTTGATTTTCAATTGTGCATCAGCGCCATAATATTTTCGCGGGCTTGTTTTGCCGCTGTTGGTTATCGAGGAATCCAGTAATTGCTTTTTGATACCGGCTTCGGTGCCGGTTGTATAAACATACCTGGTATTATTCATAAGGCCGCCACTTAGAATCGATAGCCCTCCGGAAAAACTGATTGATTTATTCAGGCTTACTGGTTTTAAGGAAATTCTCCCAATAAAATCTTTGATATTGTCAAAATCGCCGTTGGCAGTTATACCCTGGCCGTTAAAAAAACCTGCATCCACTTTTATATATTTAAGCGGATGCTGTTTTTTCCGTACATCAAAACTCAGCATGGCACCCAGGTCTCTTTCGCTTTTCATAAAAAGCTGGCTCATGCGCCCACGCTCCGTGCTTTCACGGTCGCTGCTGCTTAGGTTTATTTCGTATCCAAAAGGCCTTGCAAACATGCCTGTGGTAAATGAAAACAGCTGTAAATTATTTTCGGTGATGCGTCCCCATACATCTCTTATAGTAAAACCCCGCTCATTTGCATCAAACTGAAAGACCACTTGTGTCCCCGGTTGTTTATCGTGATTAAAATGCACATAATCAATTCTTACCCTGCTTCTGCGGAGCATCATCCTGTTAGTCACCTGGCTCGGAAAATCACCTCCATCAAAGCTTGTTATACCTTTTTGTTCAGCAAACTGCCACTGTGGTTGTATATATCCACTCAACCGTAGCCCATCGAATTTCTTGTAAATTGATAACATTCCACGACCAGTAACAGTGCTCGTATCCACCATGTCCATCAAAAATTGCCCGTCTGCCTCAAAGAATTGATTCGTGAGAATAATTACAAATAGTAACCGTTTTATAATTATCATCATAGTTTCATATAATATTTTTATATTACCGCATTGTTAAGAAATTATTACCAATTTTTATTTGGTTCAGCTAAGTACCTGTATTTCTATTTTTGTCCAAAATTATTATTATATGTCTATAAATTCAATATTAAAGATTTTTTTGCCCAAAGACAGGATTTTTTACCAGCTTTTTGAAAGCGTGAGCGGCGTGCTTGTGAAGATGGGAGAAGCATTGAAAGATGTGGTGAATGAACCCGATTTTGAAAAAAGAGGGGCACTTATCAAGAAAATTGAAGATATGGAGCATGTGAATGATGATTATACCCATCAGATATTTACGGAACTGAGCCGCAATTTTATAACACCTTTCGACCGGGAAGACATACATGCGCTTGCTACTTCCCTTGATGACATTGCAGATTACATCTATGCTTCTGCCAAAAAGATCAATTTCTACAGGGTAAATCCAAATGATATCGGCATACAGAAAATGGCCGACCTTATTGCACTGGGTTGCGTGCAGGTTCATAAAGCGGTAACAGAGATCCGCAATATGAAGAATATGCGCCAGATCACCGATGCACTGGTGGCCATCAACAGCATCGAAAACCAGGGCGACGATATTTTTGACATGAGCATCGAAAGGCTGTTTGCCACCGAATCTGATGCCAAAGAAGTGATCAAAAAGCGGGAGATCTACCAAATTATGGAAGTGGTGACAGATAAATGTGAAGATGCAGCGAATGTGATAGAAAGCATTGTGATCAAATACGCTTAAAAGATTTAAAATGTGCAAATATGCAAATGCTGCAATGTGAAAATGGGTACTGGGGTTTGCGCACCAAAATAAAATGACTAACGAACTAAAATCTGCATATTGGCATATTGCTGCCATTTGCACATTAAAAATATGACTACCTTACTAATTGTTGTAATTGTGCTGGCGCTGGTATTCGACTTCATCAACGGCTTTCATGATGCGGCCAATTCCATAGCCACCATCGTATCCACCAAAGTGCTTACGCCCTTCCAGGCGGTTATTTGGGCAGCCTTTTTCAATTTTGTGGCTTTCTTCATCTTCAGCGATCATGCAGTGGCCAATACCGTTGCCAAAACAGTAAAGGCCGATGTAGTATCGGGCAATAACGGTATTATCATCATACTTGCCGGGCTGCTGGCAGCCATTGCCTGGAACCTGCTTACCTGGTGGTATGGTATTCCCTCTTCTTCTTCGCATACGCTTATTGGTGGTTTTGCAGGTGCGGCCATTGCGGCAGCAGGTTTTGGAAGCATTGACAGTGCGCATGATCATGAAAACCGTGATCTTTATTATACTGGCCCCATTGATCGGTATGTTTATCTCCATCTTCATTACCATTGTTACCGTGCAGCAAAAATTCTGGCTTAAGATCGGCATCATTGTGGCGGTAGTGGCATCCTGTGTGCTATTTATCCCTTTTAAAAAAGATTTTGAAAAATGGGCATTGCTCACATTGGGTGTGATCTTCATAGCCTCTTACTTCTACGTTCACCTGAAGGGAGATACGGCCGCACGCACAGGAAATATGTTCAAAAAGCTGCAGTTGGTGTCTTCGGCGGTTTTCAGCATTGGCCATGGGGGCGCCGATGCACAGAAAGTAATGGGTATTATCACCGCAGCATTAATAGCCGGTGGACAGATAGACAAATTTAACCAAATGCCCAACTGGGTTCCGCTGGCATGTTATACAGCCATTGGTGTGGGAACAATGAGCGGTGGCTGGAAAATTGTAAAAACAATGGGTACCAAGATCACCAAGGTAACGCCGCTCGAAGGCGTATGTGCAGAAACGGCCGGTGCCATCACACTCTTTACAGCAGCAAATCTTGGGGCGCCGGTTAGCACCACGCATACCATTACGGGTGCTATCATGGGCGCTGGCGCCACCAAAAGGCTCAGTGCAGTAAGATGGGGTGTTACCCTCAGCCTCATATGGGCATGGATACTTACCATTCCGGTGAGCGGCGCATTGGCAGCAGGCGCTTACTACCTGCTTAAATTCTTTTTATAAAACATTTGTATATCATATTTAAAAAACCACTCTCACCACGAGTGGTTTTTTTTTGTTTTCTTTGCGTTCATATATCTCAGGAAAATGAAAAAAATATTAGTTACGGGTGGTTGTGGTTACATTGGCTCCCATACCATTGTGGATTTGCTGCAGCATGGGTACAACGTTATCTGTGCCGACAACAACAGCCGCAGTTATGGACATGTTTTAAACGGCGTGGAAAAAATTACAGGCGTGAAGGTCAAGAATTATAAAGTGGATCTTTGCAATTTCGACGACACCTGTGCCATCTTCCAGGAAAATCCCGATGTGGCCGGCATTATTCATTTTGCGGCTTACAAGGCAGTAGGAGAAAGTGTGGAACAGCCGCTGATGTACTACGAAAATAATATCAACTCGCTGCTCAACCTGCTTAAATGCGCCGTTGATTTTAATATACCCGATTTTGTTTTTTCTTCTTCCTGCACGGTATATGGCAACCCCGATGAAATTCCCGTAACGGAAAGCACTCCCTGGAAACCTGCAGAATCGCCCTATGGCAATACCAAGCAGATGGGCGAAGAGATCATCAGGCATACCACGAAACAGTATAAAAACCTCAATGCGGTTTTGCTGCGTTATTTTAACCCAGTAGGGGCGCATCCCAGCTGCGAAATTGGCGAAATACCGCTAGGATTACCGGCTAATCTTGTTCCTGCTATTACACAAACAGCCATTGGCAAACTTGCCCAAATGCAGGTTTGGGGCAACGATTACGATACCCGCGACGGCAGCTGCCTGCGGGATTATATCCATGTATGCGATATTGCCCATGCGCATACGCTTGCGCTCAATTATATGATCAGCGGAAAAAATACCAGTAACTGCGAAGTGTTTAACCTCGGCACCGGCAATGGCTATACTGTGCTGGAAGTGATCAATACATTTGAAAAAGTAAGCGGTCAAAAGCTTAATTATAAGGTTGGTCCGCGCCGCCTGGGCGATGTTATAGCTATTTATGCCAATAACGACCGTGCCAAAACCGTGCTGGGCTGGAATCCTAAGTTTTCCCTGGATGATATGATGGACACTGCCTGGAAATGGGAACTCAAATTAAAAGAAGACGAGAGTATGTTTGGAGATGGAAAAGCAGTGTTGAATTAGTGCCGCACAGTTCTGATTGAAATTTTCCGCACATTTTAATAACAGTCGCTTAATACTGTAATAACTTTTTCTTAATGGTAAGTATGGATTTTTGTAAAACCTCTTACCATGAAATTTTTATTAACCACTGTTTTGTTTATGGCAATGGCGCAGGTACCGGGGGCGTTTACTGCAAAACACGTTCTGCTTCCAGCAAAAGATACCACTGCAAATGTTTTTATTATTACACTTGATGGCTATCGCTGGCAGGAACTCTTTACCGGGGCCGATTCAACCATTCTTTCTGATGATCAATATACCAGCGATTTAGAAACTGCCAAAATGATGTACTGGGCATCCACTGCAGAAGAGCGCCGTAAAAAGCTGATGCCCTTTACCTGGAATGTACTGGCTAAAAATGGCAGGTTGTATGGAAACCGGACCCTCGGAAGCAGGGTGAATGTATCTAACTTTCATGCATTTTCTTACCCCGGTTATAGCGAAATGTTTACAGGCGATGATGATTTTTGGATCAACAGCAACAGTAAAAAGCCAAATGAACACAAGAATATTTTTGAATTTTTAAACAGCCAGTCTGCTTACACCGGGCGTATAGCCATCTTTACATCCTGGGATGTATTTCCTTACATTCTAAACGAAGAAAGAAGCGGAATTGCCATTAACAGCGGGTACGAAAAAACGGAAACCAAAACAAAGGCAGAAGCCTTACTCAACACAATTCAGGAGAAGCTATTACATCAAAAGGGTGGTACAAGGCACGATATGCTTACCTACATTGCCGCAAAAGAATACCTGCAGGTACATCATCCAAAAATATTTTACCTTGGGCTTGGAGAAACGGATGAAGCGGCTCATTCGGGCGATTATTTCCAATATCTTCAAAAGGCGAATGAAAGCGACCGCATTATTGCCGAACTCTGGCATTGGGTGCAAACCACCGAAGGATATAAAGACAATACCACTTTTATTATTACTACCGATCATGGCCGAGGTCAGCACAAATGGACATCACACAACGGATTTGTAAAAGGATCATCTCAAACCTGGATGGCCTTGCTGGGGAGGGGAGTAAGTTCTGCTGGTGAAATGCACAATGGCGAAAGGATGTATCAAAAGCAGGTGGCAGAAACGATTGCCTGGCTTTTGGGGTACCGTTTTGGGAACCAGGATCCCGTTATCGACTTTGCTAAATGGTAAAAGATCAATGTCCGCCAGGTTCCGGGTATAAAATATGCTGGCATAAATTCAGTACTCTTTTTGCCAGCTCAGGAAAAATTTCTTCCATTGCTGTATTCAGTTCAATGCATTAATGCTCAATGTAAACAGGTGAATTTCAGTTTGCAGATCCAGAAATGGCATTGCGCTTACCAGGTCTTTCAAACCAATATCGTGTGTACTCATGGCCTTTTCCACCCCATTTCATATTCAAAATAATGATATTTGTCATTGTTACTCTTAATGCACCCTGCTAACTTTATTTTTTAAATTATATGCAATGCTGAAGAAATTAACCAGTTTTTTAACGATGCTTCCTTTGGCAGTATTGGCACATCCGGGGCATGGAGATGAAGGCGGATTTACCATTACACATTATTTTACAGAGCCCGAACATATAGGGGCATTTGTTATTTCTGCGCTGCTGGTCTTATACGCCGGCAGGAAATTTGCCAAACGAAATGCCGGTCAATAATGCATGAGCTTTCCATTGTAATGAGCATTATTGAGATCGCAGAAAAGCTGGCTAAGGAAAAAAATGTATCTGTAGTGGAGGAAATTGAAATAGATATGGGTGAGCTTTGTACAGTGGAAATGGAAAGTTTCAATTTTGCCTGGCAGCAGGCGGTAAAAGGCACTATACTTCAGGATGCAGCAAGAAGGGTAAACCGTATAAACGGGCTGGCAGTTTGTGGCAACTGTTCGCATGTTTTCCCGATTGCACAATATTATGAGCCCTGCCCTGCTTGCGGAAGCCATTTAACAGATATAAAGCAGGGAAAGGAACTGAGGGTAAAATCATTGATCGTAAATTAAATTTTTTTTATGTGCGCTACTTGCGGATGCGGAGACAACGGGCATGGCCATCAACATACACATGATCATGGTACAGGCCGAACGGTAATAGATTTGGAGAAAGACATTCTCTACGAAAATAATATGCTGGCGCAACGCAACAGGGGCTATTTTGAAGGAAAAAATATCCTGGCGCTCAACCTGGTAAGTTCTCCGGGATCAGGAAAGACAAGCCTGCTCGAAAGAACGCTTACCGATATGAAGGGCCAGATGAAGTTTTATGTAATTGAAGGCGACCAGCAAACCAATCACGATGCAGAACGCATACATGCCACCGGCACAAAAGTAGCGCAGATCAATACGGGTAAGGGCTGCCACCTCGATGCACATATGGTGCTGCATGCACTGCAGGATATGAAGCCTGAGGCGGATTCCGTGATGTTTATTGAAAATGTGGGTAATTTAGTATGCCCGGCCATGTTCGACCTGGGCGAAACAAAAAGGGTGGTGGTAATGAGCGTAACCGAAGGTGAAGATAAACCGGCAAAATACCCCGACATGTTTCACAGTTCACAACTGTGCATTATCAATAAGATTGATTTGCTCCCCTATGTTACGTTTAACCTTGAAAAAGCAAAGGCATTCGCAAAGCAGGTAAATCCGCACCTGGAAATCATTGAGCTCAGCTGCAGCAGCGGGCAGGGAATGGAGCAATGGTACGAATGGCTGAGTGTGCATGCGGCGTCTCTGGTGCCGGCACATATTCATCAGCATTAATTTTGTTTGTTCAAACCTGCTTTTCTGCCCTATACCAGTTAATCTTTTAAATCGTGCATACTTATCATATCCATATTGGCGGAAGGGTACAGGGTGTTGGTTTCAGGCCTTATGTATGCAGGTTGGCCTTAAAGAAAAAGCTCAATGGATGGGTAAGCAACGGTAGCAATGGCCTTCACATTGAAATAAATGCTTCAGAAACGGAAGCACGGCTGTTCCTCGAAGAAATGTTGGCCAATGCTCCTGCCAATGCTATTATAAGCGGCCATACAATAATAAAAGTTGCGGATAAGGATTTTTCCTCTTTTCAAATAAACGCAAGTACACAGCATACAGAACCCGATTTGCTGATTACACCGGATATAGCCATCTGCAATGATTGTTTAGAAGATATTGGCCATCACACCGGCAACAGGTATCACTATCCATTTACCACCTGCCTTGAATGTGGTCCCCGGTACAGCATCATCAACTCACTTCCTTATGACCGGGAGCATACAACCATGGCTCATTTGAAAATGTGTGCGCATTGCAGGGCCGAGTATGATAATATTAATAACCGGAGGCATTATAGCCAGACCAATTCCTGCAATCACTGCAGTATACCAGTTGCCTTGTTTAATGATGAGGGAGAGAAAATAACTGCTGATATAACACTTGCTTTACAGTTTGTAAACGACGAACTGAAGGCAGGTAAAACGATCGCTGTAAAAGGAATAGGGGGTTATTTACTGCTTTGCGATGCAGGGAATGATGCGGCGATCCGTAACCTGCGTGAACGCAAACACCGTCCTTCAAAACCATTGGCTGTATTATACCCTGCAGTAGAACTTGCACAAAAGGATGTTCATATCAGTAAGCAGGAGCAAGAGGCATTGCAAAGTAAAATTTCGCCCATTGTTCTTTGCAGGCTCAGGCATGACCATAGCCGGGCATTGCATACCGATATTATTTCCCCGGGGCTCAATAAGATCGGCGTAATGCTCCCTTATACCGGTTTGCTTTATTTGATTTCAAAAAAATTTGGGAAGCCCTTTGTTGCCACCAGTGGTAACCTGACCGGCTCTCCCATTATTTATGAAGATGATGAGGCGCTGACCGGCCTTTGCAACTATGCCGATTATGTGCTGGCCTATGAGCGTGATATTGTAATGCCGCAGGACGATAGTGTGATGCAGTTTACCAGGCATGGCAGGCGTATAATCCTGAGGCGTTCCAGGGGAATGGCTCCGGAATTTTATCCAAACCCTTTTACCGGTTTTAACGACACAGTGCTGGCCCTTGGAGCCGAAATCAAAAGCGGTTTTGCAATTTTGAATAAAAATAATCTTTATGTCAGCCAGTACCTTGGCAGGCAGGACAGTTATGAGGCGCAGCAAAGCTACCGCAATAGCCTGCAGCATATGGTAAGGATGCTGCATTTGAAACCGTCGGCCATTCTTATTGATAAACATCCGCAATATCATGTCTCTGATTTTGGAAAAAAACTGGCAGAAGAATCAGGTCTTGTGTTAAATACCATACAGCATCATGCAGCGCATTTCTGTGCAGTGATGCAGGAAAATGATTTGTTCAATGTGCCGGAACCCGTGCTGGGCGTGATCTGGGATGGAACCGGTTATGGCGATGACGGGCAAATTTGGGGAGGAGAATTTTTTACCTGCCAGGATGGGGAAATGGAACGCATCGCTCACCTGGAATATTTTCCACAGTTTTTGGGCGATAAGATGAGCCGGGAGCCAAGGGTATCGGCTGTTTCTTTACTGCGAAGAAATATGGACCGGCTCAAGGCAATAAAAGAACAGTTTGTTGCTAAAGAGCGCATGTTTTATCTCAAATTGATCGATCACGATAATGCTATACAAACTTCCAGCATGGGCCGGTTGCTCGATGGCATTGCTTCTATTCTTGGGATTTGCCCGGTAAACAGTTTTGAAGGGGAAGCTGCCATGAAATTGGAGGCCATAGCCGAAAACTGCAGTGAAACGATCGGGCATTACTACGAATTTGCCATCAATAATGATATCATAAGCTGGGATCAGATGGTAATGATGGTGATGGATGACAAGAATGCCGGTATTCCAATTCCATTCATTGCCAAAAAGGTATTTGCATCATTGGTAAATTTGGTTGGCCTGCTTGCAGGGGCAAAAAATATCAAAAAAATTGCATGCAGCGGGGGTGTCTTTCAAAATGCATTGCTGGTGGATCTGATGGATGAACAACTGGGTAGCAGGTTTGAATTGTATTTTCAGCATAAGCTGAGCCCCAACGATGAGAATATCAGTTTTGGACAATTGGCGTATGTACGAAATGATGTAAATTTGGTGCCTGCAAAAAAAGAGTTGCAGCAGGCATTTGATAATTTTATGAAATAAAAACTTTCCGGGTTTCTCCTTTGGAGAGAAAAGACTATAATTATGTGTTTAGCGATTCCAGGAAAAATAATTTCCATAACGAACCAGCTCGATGAAAGATTCCGTTATGGAAAAGTTTCTTTCGAGGGTATTACCAAAGATATAAATCTCTGTATGGTGCCCGAAGCCATTGTGGGCAATTATGTACTGGTGCATGTGGGCGTGGCCATTAGTGTGGTGGATGAAGAAGAGGCAAAACAGACTTTTGAATACCTGAAACAGATTAACGATGTGGATGAACTGGGAGAGCCTTGAAATCCTGGTGCCGCCGGTCTTTTTACCTACCGTAAATATATAAACCGCACGGAAATGTTTTAACCGCTTTGTTAAAACCCCGTTACAGGCCGCATTCCGGCACCCGGCTATTCCGCCTTTAAAATATGGCATAACTAAAATTTGAAAACCCGTATTCAATCCCTTACTTTGCAAAAAATTATTGGCATGCTAGATTCAATTGAAGTAACGGGGAAGAAAGATACCCGCAGCGGTTTTGGCGATGGTATACTGGAAGCAGCCCGGGCCAACGACCAGATCGTGGCACTTACGGCCGACCTGGCCGGATCTCTGAAGCTGGGTGGTTTTATGAAAGAATTTCCTGAGCGTTATATTCAATGCGGTATTGCCGAAGCCAATATGATGGGTATTGCTGCCGGTCTTACCATTGGTGGTAAAATTCCGTATACCACTACTTTTGCCAATTTCAGTACCGGCCGTGTGTACGACCAGATAAGGCAGAGCATTGCATACAGTGGCAAAAATGTAAAGATTTGTGCATCGCATGCCGGGCTTACGCTTGGAGAAGATGGCGCCACGCACCAGATGCTGGAAGATATCGGCTTAATGAAAATGCTCCCCGGTATGACGGTGATCGTTCCTGCCGATTATAACCAGACAAAAGCTGCCACCAAAGCCATTGCCGGTTATGAGGGCCCTGTATATTTACGTTTTGGTCGCCCCGTTTGGCCCATTTTCACCAAAGAAGAAGATTTTAAGATCGGAAAATTGCACATGCTGAGCGAAGGTAAAGATGTAAGCATTATTGCCTGCGGCCACCTGGTGTGGAAGGCTGTGGAAGCTGCAAAGATATTAGAGGCAAAAGGCATCAGCGTTGAATTGATCAACCTGCATACCATTAAGCCCCTTGATGAGGAAGGTTTATTGGCTTCCATTAAAAAAACAGGCTGTGCAGTTACTGCCGAAGAACATAATATCATTGGCGGCATGGGCGACAGCGTTGCCCAGCTGGCTTCCCGAAACTATCCTGTGCCTATTGAGTACATTGGCACCAACGATACATTTGGCGAAAGTGGAAAGCCGGAGGAACTACTGGTGAAATATGGGCTGGATGCCAGTGATATTGTGAAGGCTGCGGAGAAGGTGCTGGCAAGGAAGAAATAACTGCATCAGGATAATGTTCTGTGAAGATAGTTTACATTAAAAAAATGCCGCTCATTAACTGGGCGGCATTTTTTTTTATTAAAGTAGCTCTATACTTTTCTGCTGTCTTTCATTAATCCGTTCCATACTTTTTTTCCGGTAAGTCTTTTTACAAGATACATAATGCCTGCAAAGATGAAAAAGAACGGTCCAAGTAATCCAAACATAGCGATCCATTTGCCACCATAGAATCTTTCCATTGGCCGTTTAAGCCGTTCGGCAATAATGTACATGCTCGGTACCATTATGAGTGTAAGGAAGAAGGCGAATATGAGGCCGAAAATGATCGTCCAGCTCAGCGGTCCCCAAAAAACCACACTGTCTCCACCAAAGAAAATTTTCGGGTTAAGCTTTTGAAATAATGATACAAAGTCGATATTAAACCCAACGGCGAGCGGCAACAGGCCCAGCATGGTGGCCAATGCAGTAAGCAGCACAGGAATGATCCGGATCTTACCCGCTTGTATGGCTGCCTCACGGGTACGCATACCACGGCTCCGGAGTTCATCGGTAAATTCAATAAGTAAGATCCCGTTCTTAATTACAATACCTGCAAGGCCTACAATGCCCACACCAAACATGATAGTGGCAATGGTCATTCCGGTAAACGCATACCCAAGTAATACTCCAATGATAGAGAAAAATATTTCTGTAAGTACGATATAAGGCTTGCTGAGCGAATTGAACTGAAGCACCAGAATCAGTAAAATAAGCCCAAGCGCTATTAAAAGTGCTTTGCCCAAAAATGCAGTCGTTTCGGCTTCCTGTTCGCTTTGCCCGCTTTGCCTGATCGTGATATCATATGGAAGCGTATTTTTTGATTTAAAGTCTGCAATTTTAACAGCCAGCTCCTGGTTTATTTTTTGCGCCAGGGTCGGGTCCAGTACATTCGATTGCAGCTGGATGGTGCGTTTTACGTTTTTACGCAATACCGCACCCGAAGTATTAGTGTAGTCTATCGTGGCAATAGCGCCAATAGGTATCGATTTTACATCCATGGTGTTCATATCCATGAATGTAATACGCTGGTTCATGAGGTCGGCTACATTGTTTCGCAGGTCGCTTGCATACCTAAGCTGAATTTTATATTCATCTTCCCCCTCTTTTATTTTGCTGATCTCTTTTCCAAAAACACCTGTACGGAGTTCCATTCCCACCTGGGCCGTACTCAGGCCTTCCATGGTGGCTTTTTCACGGTCTATTTTAATACTTATTTCAGGGCTGTTCAGATCTACATCCATTCGGAGATTTTCTATGCCTTCTACCCGGTTCGTATCAAGATAATTGGAAAGTGCAGAGGCCACTTTGGCAATTTCTTCATATTCATCGCCGCTGATTTCAATATTTACCGGCGGATCTGTTGGAGGGCCGCCATCTTCCTGCGCCACTTCAATACTGGCGCCCGGTATACCTTTCATTTTTACCCTAATAGAATCCATGAATGGCTTGGTGGCTTTGCCGTGGCGTTTTTCAAACTCTACAAATGAAACCTGTATCCTGCCAAGGTTTGATTGAATGCTGCGGTTATTATCCTGGGGATTATTAGCACTGTTTGCCACGTTGGTGATCACACTTTCTACAATACTGCCGGGTGCGCCGGGCTTTTCCGCCTCAAGTACTTTTAAAACCCTTTTTTCCAGCACGGCGGTAATACTGTCGGTGGTTTTGGCACTGGTACCCACGGGTAATTTTAAATAAACATAAATAAAATTAGGATCACCACTTGGGAAGAAAGTGGTTTTTGTTCTTCCACTCATGACACTTACGCCAAGTAACAAAGATGACAATATGAAAAGTACAAAGAGAGAAACAAACAGCCACATTGGCCTGCGGCCATGCAAAGTCCAGCGAAGCAGTTTCTCGTACCGGTTCATCAGGCCGGGCAATACCCTGTTCTGGAAAAAATGAATGATATCATTTAATACATAACGGTTCAGGATAAGCATGAGTGCATTAAAGAACATAAAGTTTCCTGTTCCATGCCAGCTGAGCAAGTGCAGCAAACCTCCCGCAATTAAACAGCCCCAAAACCACCATTTTTTAAATATTTTATTCTTGGGCTCTTCAAATTCCCTTCCTTCGGGCCGCATGAAGCTGACTGCAAATACGGGGTTAAACACAAAGGCTACGATCAGGGAAGCGGCTAATGTAAGAATCAGCATCGTGGGAAGGTAAATCATGAACTTGCCGATGATGCCTTTCCAGAAAAGTAAGGGAAAAAAAGGAGCCAGCGTAGTGGCCGTACCTGCTAGCACCGGAATAAAAACCTCTCCCGCCGCCTCTTTTGCACTGCGTACAAGTGGCACTTTTCCGTTTGCATAGATGCGATGGGTATTTTCAATAACCACAATGGCATCATCTACTATGATACCCAGCCCAAACAGCAGGGCAAACAATACAATAAAGTTGAGGGTAACGGAACTTCCAATAATAAAGTCGGCTACCGGCAAAAACATAAAGGCTACGAACACACTTAATGGCACACTCAGCGCTACAAAGAAGGCATTCGTTACACCCATGAAGAACATCAGGATGAGTAATACAAGTATAAAACCAATGATAATGGTGTTTACCAGTTCATTAAATGATGTGGCTGTGGCCTTGCTTTGATCGCCGGTGATCACCACATTCAGGTTGTTGGGTAACTCTTCATTTTTTTGCAGGTTTTTTACAATGTCCTTTACTTTTCCTGCAGCTTCTATCAGGTTTTCGCCCGACCGTTTTACAATATTGATGGTAACAACATTTTGCCCGTTTAACCTGGCATAACTTTCTTTTTCCTTCACTGTGTCTTTTATTTCGGCAATATCACGGAGGTAGGCCCAGCCGCCCCTTGAACTGCTGCGTACAATGATGTTCTGCATATTAGCAGCACCCTTGAACTGCCCCTTTATTTTCATGGTGCGCTTCATGTTCCCAACATCTACCTGGCCTGCCGTAATATCATGGTTTTCCCTGCTCACCGCATTTTCAATATCCTGGAAGCTGATCCGGGTGGCCTGCATTTTATAAGGATCTGCGTTGATCTGTATTTCACGTTCGGGAGCGCCTACAATTTCTGCCCGAGTAATTTCCGGCAGGTTTTCAAATTCATCCTGCATCTTCTTTGCATATTCTTTCAGTTTGAGACCGTCAAAATTTCCGCTTACGTTTACGAACATGATGGGCATTTCGCTGAACGCAAATTCCTGTGCGTTGGGTTGGGAGGTAAGGTCGTTTGGCAGGTCTTTTTGAGCCCGGTCAATGGCGTCCTGCACTTTCTGTTTGGCCACCTCGGTTTTAATATCGGTATCAAATTCTATAATAATCAGGCTGTAATCGGCCTGTGAAATACTGTTGATCTTATTCACCTTGGCCCCGCTGATCCCTTTCAGTTGTTTTTCAATAGGCTGAGTCACCAGGTTCTCAATATCTTTTGCCGAGTTGCCTGCATAAATACTGGTAATGCTGATGGTGGGAACCACAATGTCGGGAAACTGCTCCTTGGGCAGGGTCATAAATTTGTATAGCCCAATTGCAGAGATGATCACCGCAATGATGTAGATGGCAGTGCGGTTGTCCACCGACCAGCTGGTAATGCCAAACTCTTTAAATTTTTTTGATATCCCTTCTATCAGTTGCTTCATAAAATCTTTTTTGCAGTTTGCAATTAGTTTACGCTGGTAGTTACCTGCTGGCCCTCATAAATATTCTGGTATCCTTCTGTAATAAGTTGTTCACCGGCCGAAAGACCTGTTTTGATTTCTGCACGGTCGCCGTAAACCTCCCCCATATTTACAGGTTTCTTTTTGGCAATGAACTTGCCATTGGACAATTTTTCCATTACAAAAACATATTTGCCCTGCTCATCTGTTTGAATGGTATTGACCGGTATCACCACCGCATTGGCAGCGGCATAATCCAGTATCTTAACAATGGCGGTTTGATTGGGCTTTACCAACGGATCGCTGGGGAGTTTTGCTTCTGCCACAAAACCGATCATGCCTGCACTTACCGACTGGCCGATATACGACAGGGAAGATTGGTAAGTTTTGTTCACATCGGGCAGGCTTACAACCACCGGCGTACCAAGGCGCATCCGAGTGAGATAATTTTCTGCAATATTGGTCACCACTTTGAGGGTACTGGTATTCACAATCTGTATCTGAGGTCCCGCCTGGGTGGCTCCCTGGAAGATTTCTCCCGGCCTGATGCTTACTATATCTGCCACACCACTTACATCGCTGTATACATTGGCCATTTTTAACTGTTCCACGGCAAGCATCACCTGTTCGTTTGCAGCAGAGAGCTGATTCTCCAGTGTTTCTACATTCGACTTGGATGTGAGCAGCTGCACTTCTGTACCTATCCCTTTTTCCCATAAATTTTTCTGACGCTGGTAAACATTTCTTGCAAGCGCAAGTTGTGTTTTAATTGCACCGGTTTGTTGTTGGGCGGCGTTTACCTGCTGGCGCTGGAGTGCATCGTCAAGCTTCAGTAAAAGCTGTCCTTTTTTTACGTATTGTCCCTGTTTTACATATACAGCTTTTACCTGTGCAGGCCCCATTCTTGGCGATACATAAGAGATATTATCTGCATCCACGTTTCCTCGCAGTTCAATATAATGCTGAAAGTTTTCAACGGCCACAGGCGCTGTTGCCACAAGTTTGGCCACAACTGTTTTTGAAGCAGCGGTATCGATTTTTGAAAGTTCCTCCTGTAGTTTTTTTATTTCCGCATCGTGGGCAGCTTTCTCTTTTTTGAGTTTTTCAAGTGCGGCCTTTTTATCGTTTAAAGCAGCAGTCCCTTCTTTTTTGCTGCCGCCACATGATGCTGCTGCAAATATTAACAGCGCTGCTAAAATTGAATGTGTTAGTTTTTTCATTGTTATCTGTTGATACGTTTATTTATAATTTTCCAATTGCTTTCAAATAATCGATACGGGCTATTACTGCATCGTACAGGGAGCCATAATAACTGTTCTGTGCCACTTTAAGCTCCGTTTGCGCATTGTATATTTCCTGGTTGCTGCCCAGGCCCTGTTCGTATTTGAGTTTAGTGGTATTGTAAACTTTCTCTGCCAGTTCCATATTCTGCTTCTGTGCGTCCATGGTAAGCAGGGCCGATTTTATTTTGATGCGGGCCTGTTCCACATCATTATCCACCACGGCCTTCATCTGCTCAATATTGTTCTCTGTTTTCTGCAGTTCCAGTTTAGCTTTGGCAACTTTACTTTTTTTGGCAAAGCCGTCGAATAAAGGTACCTGGAGTTTTAAACCCACCACCGATGTTGTAAACCAGGCGCCATCATTGAAGAAGTCGAACTTTGAACGCTGCGCATTTTTTTGATAGCTTGCAAAAGCAGCCAGTGTGGGTATATAACTTAGCTTATAACGGCGTACATTATAATTGCCCAGTTCCCTGGCCACTTCCAGCAACTGGAGCTCTTTTCGGTCATTGTAATTAAAAGCACTGTCGAGGATATTTTCTTTAAGCATTTCCTCCGTAATGGAATCAGTTAGTACCAGCACGTCTTTTTGCGGCATGTTCAGCAGGAATTTAAGGGCAGCATTCCCTGCAAGTAACTGGTTTTCCAGCTTTAACTTTTCTGTACGCAGGTTAGTAAGGCTAACGGTTACCTTATCCACATCCAGCCTTTCAGCAAAACCATTTTTGTAAATTTCTTTGGTATCGTTCAGCAGCTTTTCAATACGGTCTGCATTGGCTTCAATGGAGCTAACCTGCTGCTTACCCACTACCAGCTGGTAATAAATTTTTTGTACGTTTACTTTGATCTCCTCTTTGGTGATCTCCGTTTGCTTATTGGCAAAATTAAGCGTTGCCCTGCGGGCCTGTAATCCAACAAAAACCTGGCCATCAAATAATATCTGCGACACATCAATGGAACCGGTCGAATTATATTTTGTGCCAAACTGAACCGGTTGAAATGTGCCGGGTGTACCTCCAAAAAACTCAGCAGGGATCAGGCTCGTGGGAATTTGTAAGTAATCCATCACCTGCACACTGCCGCTTACCTGCGGGTACGCCATAGCAGTAACTTCTTTATTTACCTGCTCCTGTATTTTTGTATCGAGCATTGCATTGCGTACCTGTATACTGTTTTGCATGGCAAAATCCACCGCCTGCTGCAGGGTAAACTCGTTCCGCTTTTGCGCAAAAAGAGCAGCGGAGATCAGCAGGCCAAATGCAGTAAGTAAAATCTTGTTGTTGAATGCTTTCATTACTTCTCTTATTTTTTCTTTTGTTTCTTTTGGGTTTGAAGGTATTGGGTCAGCATTTCGTACCCCCTGGGTGTAACCACGCCATAGAGGAAGTGTATCAGGATTTCCTGCTGAAGTTCATACAGGCTTTGCTTTAAGCCCAGCTGAAAAGCGGGATTAAAGGGAAGTATAATGCTTTCCACCCGGAGGCGGGCAAGAATATCCACGTTGATCTCCGGGCGGTAAAGTTTTTCTTTGATACCCCGCTGAAGATTTTTTGTGAGTACCTGCAGCAAAAACTGGTCCTTATGTTTTTTAAACCGGATAAAAGCCTTGTGATGGTATTTCTGCAAATCATGCAGCACCGAAGGGTTCATGGCAGTAAACATTTTCTGCATCATCTGCATGGCAAGCATTACTTCATGTATCGCATTTTCAGCTGCCAGGCGGTCATTTTCGCAGCCGCACTCATTTTCTGTAAGGATATTGTTTACAATTTCCTCTACAAGCGCATCCTTATCTTCAAAATACTGGTAAATGGTTTTTTTGCTGATTCCCAGGCGGGCGGCAATATCATCCATACTGGTACTGCGTATACCATATTGCAGCAGTTGTGCACTTACTTCCGTAAGGATCCTTTGTCTTGGGTCTAAAATTGGCATATTGGGGACAAAACTATAGAAACTATTTGTGTAACGAAAGTTTCCATCCTGTTTATTTTGCCATTCATCCAAAAAAAAGGGCAGGCCTTAATAGGAACCTACGCTGTTTTACGTATTATTTTTAAGACAGGCAGGCTGCTGATTCCTATCTTTGGCGGGTAAAACTTCCATATATGTCTAAAAGCTTTCGGTTTTCAAAGGTCTTCCAGTATTTTTTGCAGGGGCTGCTTATTATTGCGCCCGTTGCCATTACTATCTACGCCCTGTTTTTCATTGTAACCACAATAGACAACTGGGTGCCTATTTTTTCCTATACCGGGGATGATGGACGGCCACATGTGCAAAACTATGGACTTGGCTTTATTGTTATCATACTGAGCATTATTTTCATTGGTTATTTCAGTTCTTTCTTCATTACCGGCAAGGCCGTAATCTTTATGGACAGGATATTGGAGCGTACCCCGGGCATCAAACATATTTACACCACCAGCCGCGATTTTGTTGAAGCATTTGCTGGCGATAAAAAAAAATTTACCTTTAACGTACTGGCAAATATTGATGATAATGACGTGTGGAGGATGGGTTTTGTAACCCGGGAAGATATGGCCGATTTTGGCTTCAAGGATTATGTGGCTGTGTATATTCCCATGTCGTATTCCGTGGCCGGCCATGTTTACGTAATACCCAAAAGCCGCATAAAGCCCATAACCAATATCACCAGCGCCCAAACCATGAAGTTTGCAGTAAGCGGCGGCGTTACCACTGTGGAAGAGGGAGTGGCAAAACAATAAAGGAAAAGTTCTATATTTATCTCAGATTTTACCAAATGAAAAAATTCATTCTGTCATCTTTTTTCACGCTCGCTCTCCTTCTGGGCTATTTCCCGTCTTACTGCTGGGGTTTTTGGGCGCATCAGAAAATAAATTATTTCGCCGTATTTCTGTTGCCACCCGAAATGATGGTGCTTTACAAGCCCAATATCAGTTTTATTGCCGAACACTCGGTAGATCCGGATAAACGGCGTTATGCCGTAAAGGACGAAGGGCCAAGGCATTATATCGACATTGATAAATACGGGAAATACCCATACGATTCATTGCCGCGGCGCTGGAAGGATGCTGTGGAAAAATTTGGAGAAGACAGCGTGCGTGAACATGGTATTGTTCCCTGGCACGTACAGGTAATGCTGCAGCGGCTTACCAATGCATTCCGCGATAAGAATTTCAGCAGCATCATGAAAAACAGCGCAGAAATAGGCCATTATATTGCCGATGCTCATGTGCCGCTTCATGCAAGCAGCAATCATAATGGCCAGTATACAAATCAAAAAGGCATTCATGCCTTTTGGGAAAGCCGCGTACCCGAGTTACTGGCAGAAAAACATTTTGATTTTTTTGTGGGCAAGGCCCAGTATATTAAAAATCCGGGGGAATTCATATGGGCACGTGTGCTCGAAAGCGCTAAAGCCAGCGATAGTGTACTGGCAATGGAGCGGGAACTCACCCAACAATTTCCAGGAGATCAGAAATATTCCTTTGAAGAACGTAACGGCATCATTATTCGCCAGTATTCATTTGCCTTTACAAATGCCTTTAACGATAAGATGGATGGAATGGTGGAACGCCGCATGCGGCAGACCATTTTTTGTATTGCTTCCTTTTGGTACACGGCCTGGATCAATGCCGGCCAGCCCGACCTTAAAACGATGGTAAAACAAAAGTTCTCAGAATCCGACGTTAAGGAATTTGAAGAACTTAACAGCAAATGGAACCCTTCCGGCAAAATGATCGGCAGGCAGGAAGAATAATGCTGAATGGATAATTAAGCATGCAGCATGACGAATGAGCATTTTCACCCTCGTTGCCCGCCACGCTGCACCTGGGAAAATTTACCTGTTTCTTCCAAAATTTCTTTCCCGTTCTCCTCTTTTACTAAAGCGGTTATTTCTTGCCGGCCGGTTGTTTTGCTGCGGTCTTCCCTGTGGGGCAGCACGTTTTATAATACCTGTAAATACGGTATGATAGGGATGGCTGTCTACCACCGGAATATGTTTGCCAATCAGTTTGTGGATATCACGCAATGCCTCCGTTTCTTCTGCTTCACAAAATGAAAATGAAATACCGCTGGCACCGGCACGACCGGTTCGGCCAATACGGTGTACATAGGTTTCAGGTACATCCGGCAGTTCATAATTGATTACATGCGTAAGGTCATCCACATCAATACCCCTTGCGGCAATATCAGTTGCCACGAGTATTCTTGTGGTACGGTTTTTAAAGTTACTGAGTGCCCGCTGCCTGGCATTCTGCGACTTATTTCCATGAATCGCTTCTGCGCTGATGCCGGCCCTCACAAGGTCTTTCACCACTTTGTCGGCGCCATGCTTGGTGCGGGTGAACACAAGCGCTGTTTCAATATTTTCATCGGCAAGTATATGGGCCAGCAGCATCCTTTTATTTTGCTTCTCCACAAAGAACAAAGATTGGTTGATGGTTTCTGCCGTTGACGAAACCGGCGTTACCTCCACTTTTTTTGGATGGGTAAGGATACTGTTTGCCAGCGATTGTATTTCAGCAGGCATGGTGGCAGAAAAAAACAGTGTTTGCCTTTTGGAAGGAATTTTGGTGATGATGCGTTTTACATCATGCACAAACCCCATATCCAGCATGCGGTCTGCTTCATCAAGCACAAAAATTTCAATGTCTTTTAAGGAAATGATTCCCTGGCTCATCAGGTCGAGCAGGCGGCCGGGCGTGGCCACTAAAATATCCACCCCGCTTTTCAGTTGGGCAACCTGGGGTACCTGGCTTACACCGCCAAAAACCACCGTGTTTTTTAAACGCAGGTTGCGGCCGTATGCATCAAAGCTTTCCTGGATCTGTATAGCAAGCTCACGTGTGGGTGTAAGAATGAGCGCACGGATGGGCTTGTATGCATGCTGCATGGTTTTGGGT
The DNA here is from genome assembly GCA_963754695.1 of uncultured Chitinophagaceae bacterium. GTDB lineage: Bacteria > Bacteroidota > Bacteroidia > Chitinophagales > Chitinophagaceae > Ferruginibacter. Next base: position 174,846 of record CAVWGU010000006.1, on the reverse strand, counting down.
ACGGCAAGCAACTGTAGCATGGGAATTGCAAAGGCCGCCGTTTTACCGGTACCGGTTTGTGCGCAGCCGAGCAGGTCGTTGCCAGCTAGCACCAATGGTATCGCCTGTTGCTGAATGGGGGTGGGTTTACTATAACCCTCCGTATTAAGCGCATCAAGGATGGGCTTAATAATGTTTAAGTCTGTAAATAACAATATATTTTTTTTAAAAATGAGTGCGGAAATGAAGAGTGAACTTCATCACTAAAAATTGGAAGGTGCGTTTTGCACTTTATCGGAAATGGGTGAGATCTGCAATAAATATCCGGCTTTTAATGCCGCTTAGTAAGAACTGCCGCAAAGGTAAGTAAAATAGTTGAATAAGCTGTTTTTATTATATAAGCTTTTTTAAATCCCGGTATTAAGCATGAATACCTGTTTGCAATGTGCTGGATATACAACTGGTAACCATAGCGTTTATGAAACTTCGGGTAATAGCCTTCAGGCAAATTCATTTTTCTTAATTTTACGGTTCTCATTTAAATAAACAAAACAAAATTCTTTGATACATAATTTTAATGCTGGTCCTTCTGTTTTACCACTAACGGTTTTTGAACAGGCTGCTGCAGCTGTTTTGAATTTTAACAATACAGGATTGTCCCTCCTTGAATTTGGGCACCGCACACCGGAGTTTACCGCAGTGATGGAGGAAGCAAGGCTGTTGGTGAGGGAACTCATGAACCTTGATGCAGATCATGAAGTACTCTTTCTGCACGGCGGCGCTTCCACACAATTCATGCAGGTGCCCATGAACCTGCTCGATGCAAAAGATACGGCTGCATTTGCCGATACCGGCGTTTGGAGCAGCAAGGCAATTAAAGAAGCGAAGCTTTTTGGGAAAGTGGAGGTTGCCTGTTCATCGAAAGAAAAGAACTACAGTTATATTCCAAAGGATTTTGCAGTTCCCAATGATGCAAAATATTTTCACCTTACCAGCAACAATACCATTTTTGGTACCCAATGGCAGCAACTTCCACGTACCAGCAACAGTATGGTGGCCGATATGAGCAGCGATATACTGAGCAGGGTACTCGATTTTAACGTGTTTGACCTGATCTATGCCGGCGCTCAAAAAAATATGGGGGCAGCAGGGGTGAATATTGTGGTGGTCAATAAAAATGTTCTTGGAAAAATCAAACGCCCCATACCTACCATGATGGATTACCGCAATCATATTGCAGAAGGCAGCATGCTCAATACACCGCCGGTTTTTGCGGTTTATGTATGTATGCTTAACCTGCGCTGGCTAAAAGCCGAAGGCGGTGTACCCGAAATGGAGAAACGGAACAATGTAAAAGCAGAACTGCTTTACAATGCCATTGATGAAAGCGAAATTTTTAAAGGCACGGTCGCTAAGGAAGACAGGAGTAAAATGAATGCCTGCTTTATAATGGATGATCCCGAAAAAGAAAAAGAATTTTTAAATTATACCAGGCAGCTGGGAATTGTGGGCATAAAAGGGCACCGCAGTGTGGGGGGCTTCCGGGCATCGCTTTATAATGCACTCACACGCAATAGTGTGGAAGTGCTGGTGCAGGCAATGAAAGATTTCGAAAACGACCTGTAGGGGTTTACCTAATAAATAAATCCCAATTATAAAAATACATTCTTACAGCCCATCTGTTATTTTTGCAGCTAATATTTCCATATGGTTACGATTTCTCCTTTTAAAGCCTTGCGACCCGAAGTGCAACTTGCCAAATCTGTTGCATCAAAGCCTTATGATGTACTCAACAGCAGGGAGGCAAAACTGGAAGCACAGGGAAACCCAAATTCTTTTCTTCATATTACAAAGAGCGAAATAGATTTGCCCGATACCATTGATACCCATTCGCAGGAAGTATATGATAAGGCAAAAGAGAACCTTGCTGCCTTTTTGAGCCGTGGCATCCTGTTCAGGGAAAGTAAGCCCTGCTATTATATTTACAAGCTTGTTATGCATGGCCGCAGCCAGGCGGGGCTTGTGTGCGGCAGCAGTGTGGATGACTATGAGAACGGCCTGATAAAGAAGCATGAGTTTACCAGGCCCGATAAGGAGAAGGACCGCATCGACCATATGAAAACGATCGGGGCACAAACCGGAAATGTTTTCCTGGCTTATAAGAACGTTGCCGAAATTGATACTGTTCTTAACAAATGGATGAAGGATAAAAGCCCGCAATATGATTTTACTGCCGACGATGGAATACAGCACAGTATATGGATCATCAGCGAAGATGAAGTGATTGAGCATATCACCCATCTTTTTAAAACGCTGGTGCCGGCCACCTATATTGCCGATGGACATCACCGGGCTGCTTCGGCCGCTAAAGTACGGACCGCGTTAGGGAAAAGCGCTTCGGCTGATGCTGATTTTTTTCTCACTACACTTTTTCCTGCCGACCAGCTGGCAATATTGGATTATAACCGGCTGGTAAAAGACCTCAATGGCTTAAGTGAGGATATTTTTCTGGAAAAACTTGCACAAAATTTTGAAGTGGAAAAAAAGCCGGAAGCATACCGGCCCGAAGCCGCCCACCAGTTTGGCGTTTACTTAAGCAAACAATGGTATAAACTTACTGCAAAACCCGGCACCTGGAAAACAGATGCTATTGGCGTGCTGGATGTGAGCATTATGCAGGAACATATTTTAACGCCGCTGCTGGGTATTACAGATCAGCGAACAGATAAACGGATCGACTTTGTAGGAGGCATCCGTGGCCTCTCTGAATTGGAAAAAAGGGTCAATAGTGGCGAAATGCAGCTTGCCATCAGCCTTTACCCGGTAAGTATACAGCAACTATTTGATGTAGCCGACAGCGGTGATGTGATGCCCCCCAAGAGTACCTGGTTTGAGCCAAAGCTGAGAGATGGGCTTTTAACACACGTGATCGAAGCCGGATAAACAGCCTATAAGTTTTGATCTTGCCGCCTTAATTTTTTTACCTGTTAGCCTTATCTTTACTACCGATGAAACAATTATTTGCTGTATTATTTGTATTAACTTTTTGCCATACCGGTATGGCCCAAACCGTGGCTGAACTGCAGGAAACTGCCCGCAGTTTTATGAAACAGGGCGATTATGCCAATGCCCTGCTTGTTTTGAACAGGGCTGCACAGATGGAGCCTTCCAATATCGGGGTAATGAAAGAACTTTCGCTCAGCCATTATTACCAGGGCAGTTACGAAAATGCGCTCCAGGCCATAAAACCTGCGCTCGATATGCCCGGGGCCGATGACCAGGCCTTCCAGGTGGCCGGTAATATCTATAAACAGATGGGCCAGCGGAAAGATGCTGAAAAGATCTACAAAAGAGGACTCAAAAAATTTCCTTCGAGCGGAACCTTGTATAATGATCTTGGAGAAATTCAATGGGCGCAGCAAGACAGGGAGGCCATTAAATCCTGGGAGAAAGGCATTGAGGAAGAGCCATCTTACAGTAAAAATTATTTTAACGCTGCCCGCTACCATTATTACCTGGGTAGCAATGTTTGGTGCGTTTTATATGCCGAGATATTTTTAAACATGGAACCGTTCAGTGCAAAATCACCCGAAATAAAACAGGTCCTGCTGGAGGGCTATAAAAAATTATTTTCACAAGCAAATATTGAACAGGGAAACGCTGATAATAATTCTTTTGTAAAGCAGTTCCTCCAGGCAATGAACCAGCAATCTGCCGTAGCGGCCGCAGGTCTCAATGCCGAAACCCTTACCATGATCAGAACACGGTTTATTCTTCATTGGTCGGCTACGGCAAAGGGATACCCTTATGCCCTGTTCGATTACCAGCAGCAGTTACTGCGGGAGGGTATGTTCGACGCCTATAATCAATGGCTTTTCGGGAGCATTCAAAACCTTGCCGCATACCAGGGCTGGACTAATATGCATGCCGAAGAGAACCGGGCTTTTTATAACCTTCAGAAAACCAGGGTTTTTAAGATGCCGGGGCAGCAGTACTATCATTAAAATTTTTATTTGATGTTTAAACATTAATTTTTTATATTTGCATTAAAAATCAACATGCAAATGAAACAAACATTACTACTTGCTTCGGCTATAGCCATTCTGGCGGCCTGCAATAATTCTCCCAAAGCAGATGAGGCAAAAACCACCGAAAAAGAAGTGGTGGCTGCAGCCGAAGGGGTTACTTATACGGCAGAAAACAGCAGCCTGGTTACCTGGGTTGGTACAAAGCCTACTGGCCAGCACGCAGGAACTTTTAAACTGAAAGAAGGTTCATTTACCATTAAAGACAATGCGCTTACCGGTGGAAGCTTTGTGATCGACATCAATTCATTGAATAATACCGATATGGCTTCAGACCCGGAAAACAAAGGGAAACTGGAAGGTCACCTGAAAAGCCCCGATTTCTTTGATGCGGCAAAATTCCCTACAGCAAAATTTGAAATTACGGCTATAGAAGCGTTTACACCCGATTCAACTACCGTAATGAAAGATGCCACCCATACCATAAAGGGAAATCTTACATTAAAAGATAGCACCAAAAATATCAGTTTCCCGGCAAGGGTAACGGTTGATGCAGCTACAGCAAGTGCCACTGCAGATTTCAAAATAGATCGTACCATGTGGGGAATGAACTACAAAGGCCCCAATAATCCTCAAGATTGGGTAATCAGCAAAGATGTAAATATCAAGCTGGCTATTTCGGCGGCTAAAAAATAGTCTTTTAGTTTTAGGGTTAATAATCGGCCATCCCACAAGGGATGGCTTTTTTTATTATCTTAGTTGCACTTATAATTGCTATATGATCAACGTAACACGACTCTTCGATTTTTTATACTACCAGTTAAACAAGTTTCCCAAGGCTGATATGCTTTCCGGAAAAATGAACGGGCAATGGGTAAGCCTCAGTACACAGGAGGTAACGGCACAGGTAAATAAACTAAGTGCCGGCCTGCTCAGGTTAGGGCTTGGCGGTAATGATATGACGGTAGAAGGGCAGGATAAAATAGCGCTGATATCCAAAAACAGGCCCGAATGGCTAATACTTGACCTTGCTTGTCAGCAAATAGGCGTGGTGCTTTGCCCTATTTATCCCACCACCAATATTAATGAGCTTGAATTTATTTTTAACGACGCAGCGGTAAAGCATGCCTTCATCAGCGGCGACGATATCCTGCAAAAAGTAAAAATTATCCACGAACGGGTACCATCTTTGCAAAACATTTACAGCTTTGATAAAGACCTGGATGCCATTTTTTGGGAAACCCTGATAAATGATGTAAGTACCGAAGATCTTGCCAGGGTGGAAGAAATAAAAGCCGGAATTTTACCTGCTCATTGCGCCACCATTATTTACACCTCCGGAACAACCGGCACTCCTAAAGGAGTGATGCTCAGTCACCAAAATATTGTTACAAATGTAATTAACGCTAAAGCAACCTTCCCTTTTGAAGACGATGTGAATTCAAGGGCGCTGAGCTTTTTACCGCTTAATCATATTTTTGAAAGGATGGTGTCATATATATATATCAGCAGCGGCAGTTCTATCTATTATGCCGAAAGCCTGGATACCATTGCAGATGACCTGAAAGCGGTTAAACCACAACTTTTTTGCACCGTGCCAAGGCTGCTGGAAAAAGTATATGATAAGATCATGGCAAAGGGATCGGAGCTTACCGGCATCAAGAGGAAATTGTTCGACTGGGCCATAGGCCTGGGAAATAATTACGATGCTATTGACAAGGGGAGCTTTGGATACCGGGCGCAACTGGCCTTTGCCAATAAATTAATATTCAGTAAATGGCGCGAAGCCCTAGGAAACAATATTAAACTGATCATCACAGGCGGAGCCGCCTGCCAGGTGCGTTTGTTGCGCATTTTTACAGCTGCCGGCATTCCGGTATATGAAGGTTACGGTCCAACAGAAAACAGTCCCGTAATAAGTGTTAACAGCAGAAAAGATAATGGAACAAAGTTTGGTACTGTAGGTGTTGTTATTCAGGGCCAGGAAGTAAAACTGGAGCCCGATGGGGAAATATGTGTAAAAGGCCCAAGCGTGATGATGGGTTATTACAGGCGCCCCGACCTTACTGCAGAAACCCTGATAGATGGGTGGCTGCACACCGGCGATATTGGCGTTTTTGAAGACGGGAAATACCTGAAAATAACCGACCGCAAAAAAGAACTATTTAAAACTACCGGCGGAAAATATGTGGCGCCGCAGCCGATTGAAAACAAAATGAAAGAATCGCCATTTGTGGAACAAATGATGGTGGTGGGGGCAGAGAAAAAATTTGTAGCCGCATTGATCGTTCCCTCCATACCAAATCTTAAAGAATGGATGAGGTTGAAAGAGATTCCTTTCACCACCACCGAAGATGCTATCAATCATCCCAAGGTACTGGAACTTTACCGCGAACTCGTAGATGCCTTTAATAAATTCTTTAATAATGTGGAACAGGTAAAGAAATTTGAACTGCTGCCGAACGAATGGACCATTGATACGGGTGAACTTACGCCTACCTTAAAACTCAAGCGTAAAGTGATCATGGAAAAATACAAAGCTGCCCTGGACCGTATTTACAATTAAAAAAAGCCCCGCATTTTGCAGGACCTTTTTACCATTTTAAAAACTTCTGAAGGGGGTTTTTCAAAGGAAGCATTTTTAAAACGGAGGCAATCATCAGGCCACGTATGACCTGATGATAGAAGTGATATTTTCGAAATTGGTCGATTTGTCTATAAAGTGATCGGACCCTATCTGTTCGCAGAGGTTCCTGTAGGTTTCACTGCTTTTATTGGTCAGTACAATTACTTTCAAACCGGGATATTTTTGCTTGATGAGTTTCAGTAGCTCGATACCGCTGTTATCGGGAAGTTGTATATCAAGGAGGATTAAATCAGGTGCTTGGTCATCTATTTGTGCAACGGCCTCAGTATAGTTATCAGCTACAGAGATATTGTGAAAACATTTCATTTCATCAAGCAGGTCGTGCAGCCGTGTGGCCACCACTTCGGCGCTGTCCACTATCAGCGCATGCATCGTGTTATTTTTACTAAGGGTCATTTCTTGCAGCATGAAACTTTATTGCTCATACAAAAATAACCGGCAGTAATATTAATAATTGTAGTGGGGGAACCAATTAAGCCCGATGGGAAATACAGCTTTACAAGTAGAACTTGTACTACAAACACAGGGCTGGTTTACAGCAATTTATGTTCAATGGCGTAAAGGGTAAGGTCTGCGTTTGTCTTCATATTCATTTTAGCCATGATCCGGGCCCTGTAGGTACTTACGGTAGTTACACTTAAAAACATGCTTTCCGCTATTTCTGAAACCGATTTTCCGGAAGCCAAAGATTTAAGCACGCTGAATTCCCTGTCGGAAAGCAGCTCATGGGGCTGTTTGTCGCTGTCCTGGTCCAGCACGGATGCAAGTTTTTCGGCAATGGTTGCCGTAATGTATTTTTTGCCCAGTAAAACCCGGTTTACAGCATTAACGAGCTCATCGGGAGCCAGGTCTTTGCTAAGATAGCCTGCAGCGCCGGCCTTTAAAACCCTCAGGGCATATTGTTCTTCGGGGTGAATGCTGAGTATGAGTACGGGTATTTTTGGCTTTATCTGTTTAATCTGCTGTAATGCCTCGAGGCCACTGCGCCCGGGCATGCTCAGATCGCTGATGATCACGTCCCAGTCGGCCTGTATTGTTTTTTTAATCAGTTCTTCCGCGTCGGGTACTTCTTCTATTTCCGCATCTGGAAAACCCTCAAGCAAAATCTGGCGCAGGCCCCTTCTGACTATGATATGATCATCTGCTATTAAAATCCTCATGAGTAAAGTCTTTTATACGCTTGCATACGGTTGTACGCCTAAAGGTACAATTATTCTTACTAAAGTTCCTTTCTGTTGTTCACTTGTTATCTGGTAGGTTCCGCCCATCAGCAACACCCTTTCTTTCATGCCAAGTAAACCGAGTGTTTTTTTATTTTCAATATCTGCCGGGTTAAAGCCCCTGCCATTGTCCTTTATGGTTAGCTCAAGACTGTTTTCATTTACTTCCAGCCTTGCTTCCACCATATCGGCAGCTGCATGACGGAGTACATTAGTAAGGCTTTCCTGGAAAACCCGGAAAACGGCCGTGGCAATTTCCGGTTTCAGTTGTACTGATGTTACATTTGAAGTGAAAAAGGTCTGGATCTCAGATCTTTTTTCAAACTCGTCACTCTGCCATTCCATAGCTGCTATCAGGCCCAGGTCATCCAGGATGCTTGGCCGTAGCTGGGTGGCGATGCGCCTTACCGTTATCACCGTTTTATCGATCAGTTTGATGGTATCCTGTATTTTCTGGAGTACTCCCTCATCAGCGGACTTTATTTTTCTGTTGATCCAGGATATGTCCATCTTAAGGCCGGTAAGCTGTTGACCCAGTTCATCGTGAATTTCCCTGGCCATATGCGTACGTTCTGCCTCCCGTATATTTTCGAGGTGGGTGGCAAGCTGCCGGAGCTCTTCATGCGATTTTTTCAGGTTTTCCTCAGCTGCTATTTTATCCGTTACATCATTTGCCAGTACCAGTTTGGCGGGCCTGCCCTCGTAATGAATATCATGCGCTATGATATTTACTTTTACAACGCTGCCATCTTTCTTTTTGTGGTCCCAGATGCCGGTGTCGTCTTTTCCGTTTCCGTTTATATGGTATTGGCCCATTGTAAGAAACAGGTCGTTCTCGTGCATCCGGAGAAATTCCTCTTTGCTGTACCCGTAAAAAGAAATGGCTGCCGGGTTAACATCCAAAAAGCTGTTGTCGGGCATCGACAGCATCCACATAGGCATCGGGTTCTGGTTAAAAAGTAAACGGTATTTGTTTTCCGAAAGCCGTAATGCCTCTGCAGCAATTTTCCGGGCGGTAATATCCCGTACAATACCCTGGAACCTGCCATCGGGCAGCATTTTAGCACTGATTTCCACATTGATCACCTGCCCGTTTTTGCGCCTGAGCGTACGTTCCTTTATCACCACGTTACCATCCTTCATATCATCCATGATCAGTACCTCAGAACTGTTTGGATCTACCGTAAGGATATTGTCAAACATGTTCATATCGAGCAATTCTTCTTTGGAGTAACCGGTCAATTTGGCCGCACTGCTGTTTACATCAAGATACTGGAGGTACTGGTTGCAGATGAAAATACCATCCGATGCCTGTTCGATGAGCATACGGAAATTTTCTTCACTTTTCTTTAATTCTCTTTGCGAGTGCACCCTTTCAGAAATATCAATTCCAACGCCGATCAGGCAATGTTCCCCTTCATATTGGGTGGCAATCCCCGTAAAATAATATGGAATTGCTTCCCCGTTTTTAGTGATGAGATGGGCTTCCACACTATCTTCTCCTGTATTAAAGACTTTTTCAATCCTTACTTTTGCTTCTCCGGGATGATAAAAAAAGTCAACTGCATTCCCCTTCAGTAATTCATCCCTGCCATACCCGGTAACGGCTTCCAGGTTTTTGTTCCAGCGGTAAAGCTCGCCCTGCCTGTTCATCAGGTAAAAAATTCCGGGCAGGCTGTTAATGATAGAGTCTGAAAGCTCTTTTTCCAGCACAAGTTGCCGGGCAGATTTGCGCAGTTCTGTTATATCCTGCATGGCGCCCAGCATACGGTAACCCTGTCCTTCGCTGTTATATAAAATATTGGACCGGTCGTACAGTGTCAGGTAATAATCGTTTTGCGAGGTACGCAGGCGGAACTCCTCGTTTATCTGGTTATCGTGCTTGTGGAGCGCTTCCCTGAAGTTTTCAATGATCTGCTCCCTGTCATCGGGGTGAACATACTGAATGTATTCATCAAAACCGAAAGGCTGACCTTCCTGGAGATTGAATATTTCCCTGAAGCGGTCGTTGCCCCAGATATTACCCGAAGCAAAATCCCAGTCCCAAACAGCATCATTGGTGGCTTGTGCCACCAGCATGAACCTTTCATTTGAAATTTTAAGTGCCTTTTCAGATTCTTCCAGTTGTGCCAGTGACTTCTTTCTTTCGGTAATATCGATCAGGGTGCCAATAAGGGCCGGCTCGCCACGGTAAATGGTTACAGAGCCAAAAACTTCGAGATAAAGGGTGTGCCCATCTTTATGCGTTGCCCTGAATTCAAAATTGATACTTTCCGTATAGACGGTGCCGGGCGAAATGAACCTTTCCATCACTATCGGAAGATCATCGGGATGAACCACATCTTCGGGCTTGAAATCAACTAAATTATCTGCCTGGTTATACCCGAAAATTTCTGCAAATCTTGGGTTAACATACACCAGTTTTTCGTCTTGTATAATATAAACACCCACCAATGACTGTTCCACCAGGTTTCGGAATTTTGCCTCAGCTTCCTGTAGTTCAATTTCGATCTTTTTGCGTTGGGTGATATCGAGTACCAGGCTCATAACACCGGTTACTTTTCCCTGCTCATCTTTTAAAACTGAGTTATACCACTCGCTGTAAATGACCTTCCCTTTTTTGGTAAGATTCCTGGTTACGAGATCGTTCTTAGTATTATTTTCCACCAGTTCAACAATTGACCTGTGTACGGCAGGGCGGTCCTCTTCAAACATCAGTTCATCCAGTTTTAATTTACCGTTGAGCACTTCCTCCGCAGACCAGCCAAAAATATGCTCTGCATTCTTGTTCCACTGCAGAAGGTTAAAATCACTATCGAATTCAATTACACCCATTGGGCTGTTATTGATATGATAACTCAGTTTTTCATGCACCTTTTCCAGGGCAAGCTCCGCCTTTCTTTTTTCGGTAATATCATGATAGTAAACCGAGATACCGTCTGCCGTGGGATATATCAGGTCTTCATACCATTTGTCTTCCAGCTTATAGTACAGTTGCAACCTTTGGGGCTGCTGGGTATCCTTAGCCAGCTGCAATGCATCATGAAATGGTTCCTGCAGGAGGTGTGGGTATTGTTCCCATATGTTTTTGCCCAATAGTTCAGATTCCTGCCTGCCGTGCAACCTGGCTGCCATCTTGTTTACGTAAGTGTAATTCCAGTTATTATCAAGCGCTATAAATGCATCCGTGATCCTTTCAAAAACGGCCGTAAGCTCGGCTGCTTTGGCATTTACCTGCTGTTCCAGGTTCTGGTTCAGGTGCTGTAACTCCTGTTGCAGTTTTTTTCGTTCCGTAACATCCCTTACCACTTCCACAATGCCCAGGTTCTCTCCATTTTCACTGCGTATTCCCGAAGTGGTTATTTCTACAAACAGCGGTGTGCCGTTTTTATGGTAATGGATCACTTCTCCCTTCCAGCTGTTTTTTTCATGAAATTCATTTTCTATAGATAAATAAGGCGCCGGGTATACGGTGTGAAGAAGATCGCCCACTTTTTTACCTTTGGCTTCTTCTTCTGTATAACCATATAGTTCTTCTGCTGGTTTATTCCAGTTGGTGATCAGGAAATTTTCATCAATGGTGATAATGGGATCCGACATATTCTGCACCACTGAGGCGTTGAAGCGCAGGGCGTGGTCGTTTTCCTCCCATTTTTTAAATTCGCTATTGATGGTGCGGAAACTGTAGTACAGAATACCAAAGAAAAGTAACACCAGTGCAAAAAATTCCCAGGAAATACGCCGGGCATAATTCTTTAAACCAGCATTACTCTCTTCAAAAGAAGAACGTTTATAAGATTTTATTTCATCGATATAAGTGACTATATTTTCAAACTGTTCTTTTCCACGGCCCAGCACCATATGTTTGGATGCCGAATCTGCCCCGTACAGTTTTCGGATTTCTACGGTCTGCTTTGCATGCCCAATTTTTTGGTGAAGCATTTGAAGCAGGCTGTTCCGGTAATTAATGGTCCTTGTATCCACCAACGGCAGTTCTGCCAAAAAAGTGGTATCCCTCCTTATCTTATTCAGGCTTTCATAAAAAGGGAGAAGTAGTTTTTCGTCTGCAGCGATCAAAAAACCATTTTGCGAAGCCTCCATGGCGTTGATATCAATGATACTGCTTTCGAGGCGCAGCAGCAGGTCGAGCGAAGATTTTACATTGCCGCTGGTGGTTTCGGCGCGGCGCATATTGGTGAAAGTGAAAAGCAGGAATACGCTTATCACTATGAATGCAACAATGAATATGATGCGTATCCTGGCATCGGTTAATTTACTCTCCATGAAACGTACACGGTTTTTTACAGGTATAAAATACAACTAATTTTCACACAGATGCAAAAATACGTTCATTTGCCGGAGCAGGGTACCCTGCTTATGTTAATTCCCGGTTGAGCTTTCTCAGGTGCTGGATAATTGATCTTGTTTTGTTTAACTCCCTCCGGGCCGAGATCTTTTCCACCCAGAAAGTTACTATAACCGTCCAGGCAATATATGAAACGATAATGAAATTTTTTACATGGCTGCTTAGTGCGGCCATATAGACCGTTTCGTAAAAATACAGGCCAAAAGCAATATTGAGCAGGATACTGTACCAGCGTATCCCTTTTGAAAGAAGCCATTGCTGTTGTTCATAAAATTTTTCAAATTCCTTCAGCAGCAGAGAGGGGGCTTTCGAAAAATCTGCCCGGTTGAGAAAATGTACCTGCTTAAACCTGAAAAATGAAAACAGCAGTACGCAAATCAGCATCAGGGCAATTCCGGCATAACTGCTGATATAATCAAAATCAACCGAATACATAATATAACCCATCGTGGGAATCACCAGCAGCAGAACCAGGGTTTGCCGTAAAATGCTATTGCGCACCAGCCGTCTTATCCGGTTGGTTTTGCCTATGATGGCAGCGGCATCCGGAAGAGTATGAAACGGCATGCCCGTTTTCCACAATGTTTCTATTTCGCTAAAGCTGTTCATGTTTAAAAAATATTTTGGTTAACTCCTGTTTAATACGGTGGATCTTCACCCGCAGGTTGCCCTCGGAAATATTCAGGGATGCGGCAATTTCTTCATAAGGGATCTCTTCCAGCACCATTGAAATAATAAGCCTGTCGGTTTCGGGAAGTTGATGAATTGCATGGTAAAGTTGCTGGATGTTGTGCTCTTTTGACCCGCTGTTGCTTTCATCAGCACGGTCAAAGGTTTGCTTTAGTTCTGCGGGCGCTGCATTTTTAGGCGATCTCAGGTAACCCAGGCAGGTGTTGATGGCAATGCGGTAGATCCACGTGCTTATTTTCGCTTCGCCACGGAATTGCCGGATGTTTTGCCAAACCTTTATAAATGTTTCCTGCATAAAATCCTGTGCCTGTGCCTCGTTGTCTGTATAGGCCATGCACATACGCAAAACCTGGGGCGCATGTTTTGTATAGATTTCTGTAAAAAAAAATTGATCGGCCTGCTTCAAATCGTGTCAGCTAAAAATCAACATAATCATTTAATATTTGATGCCGGGTTGTGCATTTTGTTACACCGGGGAAATAATTGGCAGATTTCAAATACAAATATTTTCAAAGGAAGGATCATTTCTGCTCATGCTCTCCTGAAAACGGCCAGGAAATACACCGGCTAGCTATTTGTTTCAAACGATTCAGGATTATGTGTTCCAGGCTGGTTGTAACAGCCGCTGAGGCCATTATCTGCCGAATTTATAAATAACTGAACAATGCTTTCCTTTATTTAATCTATCTTTCCTGTCATTATATTTTACAATCCCCTTATCCACACTTTCTACTATAAATGGTTGGTTGCTGCCGCTGATGATGAGCCGTGGTTTTCAAAACTTGCCACAGGCAGCTGTTTGCTATCAATTTCCGGCATAACGGGAATCTATGTTCCATCAGTTGGCCGGAATTCGTTCCAGTGTGCCTGGGAGTGTTTCAGCCAAGGCAGATAATAAGGAAACTGGTAGTGATAAAAAAGCGCATCTGTTTAGGTTTGGAAGAATTGTTTAAATGCAGGAGGCATGTAAAAAATGCCTCCCGCTGGCAATTTATTTTTTATTTCCCTCCACGTCCAGTTCTATTATTTCGTACCCAAATTTTTGCAGACCCGGTAAAATTTTTGCTTTATCGCCAACGAGCAAAATATTCATTTTTGAAGTATTGACCCATTTTTTTGCCAAAGCATCCAACTGGGACTTTGTAAGATTTTTTAAAATGGCATTCTGCGTTGTCACAAAATTTGCCGGCAGGTTATACTCAAGCATACGGCCTACAAAACCGGCTTTTTGGCCAGGGGTTTCATAAAGCCGGGCATCACGCTGACCAAAAGCACTTTTCAAATATGCCAGCTCATCCGGTTTAATACCTTTTTTGCTGTAATCATCCATTTCTTTCAATACCTCTACCAGTGCGCTGTCGGTGGCATCGGCACGTATGCCGCTGCTGAAAACAAAATCACCGTTTTCTTTACCACTTGTAAAAGCAGAACGGGCCCCATAGGTATAGCCCTTGTCTTCACGCAGGTTGATGTTAAGGCGACTGTTAAAATCACCGCCAAGTATATAGTTTACGAGGCCAAGTTTATAATATTCCCCTATAGCATCATATTTCAAGCCGGTGGCATTGCCCACCCTGAATTCTGTTTGTGCAGCTTTGGGAATATCCACTAAATAAATTTTTGTTTTTGCAATGGCCGGAGCTGCCGGAGGTTTTGGGGTCGATACTTTTTTATTAGGCAATTTATCCAGGAAGGTAAGCTGTGGCAAAATTTCATCCTGTTTAATATCACCTACGATCACAACCTGTGCATCGCGGCTGGTCATATAATTGCTGTAATAATCCTCAATATCTTTCAGGCTCAGATTTTTAACCGTTAGCTCTGTACCGTTATCGCTCATGCCCAGGATGCTGCCTGCGCCAAAATTCAGTTTGTCTATTATTTCGGAGGCAATAGCCGCCGGCTGGGATTTGCGCTGCTTAAATCCTTCCATGGCCTGCTTTTGCAGCCTGTTGAAAGCCTGTTCTGTAAAGTTGGGCCTCAGTATCCTTTCTTCAAGCAATGCAAGGGTGGCGCTGATATTTTTTTTGAGCGATTGTACATTAAAAGAAATGCCGTAGAGTTCATCAAATACCGAAATACTGCTGCCCAGTTTTTGTAATTCCACTGCCATTTGTTCAGCAGTATAATTTTTTGTGTCTTCATTGAACATGGATGCAGTCATTCCCGGAAGACCAAGTTTTTCGGGACTTGTGGCCATTGCCATATGGCCCCCCGGAATTTTTACACTAATGTTTACAACGGGTATTTCATTGTTAGCAGCTCCCATCACCTTAATACCGTTTGGTAATATTTTTTTCCAAACGGCAGGCACTTTTACAACCGGGTTGGCTCCGGCAGCGGGCAGCCTGGTTCTGTCAAAATTATCAGTTGGTTTTACATACTTAAGTCCTGAGTACCCATAATCCGGATTGGTATAACCGGTTTTATCAATAGTATAATTATCGGGCTGTGCTGCAGTGGACTTGCCGTCTTTGGTGAGTACGCTTACTGTTACACTGTTTTTGCCTTTGATGTATTTATTGTATGCTTTCCAAACATCGTCTTTGGTTACCGCCTGGTATTGCTTCAATAACTTTCCAATCATGTTGGCATCACCGGTAAAAGTCTGGAAAGCCGCCAGCTGACTTACTTTTCCTGAAACACTTTGAAGCCCATTGATATACTGGGATTCAATGCCCGCTTTGAACTTGGCAATATCATCATCGGTCACTCCACGTTTTTCAAATACCTCAAATGCATTATAGATGAGGCTGTCTGCTGCGCCAAGGCTTGTGCCCGGCAGCGGCGTAACCTGTATACTGAATTCCCCGCTCAGTTCACTCATACGGCTGAAGGCGCTTGATGCTGCCGCCTTTTGTGTTTTTACCAGTTGCTGATAGAGGATCGAATTCTTTCCCTGGCCAATTACCTGTGCCAGGCAGGCCAGTGCAGGCATATCGGGGTGGTAATTGGGAACTGTGGGAAATGTTTTTGAAAGAACGGGTATGCGTGCATAATTATCAATATAGCTTACATAGCGGTTCGATTCAAGGTTAACCGGTGGCAGGACCGTTTTTGAAACCTCGGGCCCACGCGGTATGCTGCCAAAATATTTCTCTACCAGTTTTATGGCGCTTGGGGTATTGATATCACCGCCAATGGTTACTGTGGCATTGTTGGGACCATACCAGCGGAGGAAGAAATTTTTAAGGTCATTTACATCCACCCGGTTCAGGTCTTCCACGTACCCTATAGTGAGCCAGCTGTAAGGATGGCCATAGGGATAAAGGTTTTTACTGGTAGTTTCGCCAAGCAGGCCGTAAGGACGGTTATCGTAATTTTGGCCACGTTCATTTTTTACAGTGCTGCGCTGAATCTCAAATTTCTTTTGAGTTACTGCGTCCAGTAAAAAGCCCATGCGGTCGGCCTCCAGCCAGAGCATTTTTTCTAGCTGGTTGCTGGGTACGGTTTCATAATAATTTGTGCGGTCAAGATTGGTACTCCCGTTAAGTGTACCACCCGCCGCAGATATGATCTTGAAGTGTTGCTCATCTGCCACATGATCGCTTCCCTGGAACATCATGTGCTCAAAAAAATGCGCAAAGCCACTTTTGCCGATCTCTTCCCTGGCACTGCCCACATGGTAGGTCACATCCACATGCACCACGGGATCGCTATGGTCCTCATGAAGCAAAACCGTAAGACCGTTTGCCAAAACGTATTTTTCATATGGGATCACCAGTTCGGCCCCTTGTTTGGAAATTTTTTCAACAAGTTTTGCCTGGCCCGCGGCAAAAAAAGAAAGTAAACTGCCTGTCGCAACAAGCATCGCAATTTTTTTCATGAATAGAAAGTTTATGAACGTTTTCAAATGAGTATAAAATTAAGGTAAAACCTGCAGGAGCGGGCAGCTTATTTTACGGCTGGTTATGGAAACAGGGCTTGCCGGGAAAAGCTGTTTTGTATATTTGTACATGAACTAAATACTTAATTTATGGCGAGCCATGATATCGATTATAAGATTTACGGCGAAGAACTGAAGTATGCAACCGGCAATAGAAAAGAGGAGGGAAGTATTTTAGGTGGCTTGGGAAACCTGCTCGATGGTCGCGAATAAAACCAAATCCTGATGATAAAAAAAACCTTTGGCACATTTTTTCTGTGTACGATCAGCCTGCTGCTTAATGCACAGGAGGTAAAGCAAAACATTATTAAACTGAACCCGGCCGGGTATTTTCTTTTATCGGGGAGCGCTTCCTATGAACGCCTCCTGGGAAGGCAAACAGCCGCACAGGTCAACCTCATAGCGGGGAATGCCTATGGAGGTGAGTTTAAAACCACGGCCATTCGGGGAGATTTTCGTTATTACTTCAGCAACAAAGCTTCCGCCCAGGGCTTTTATGGAGCGCTGGGGGCCGGCTACGAGAAATTTTCTTTTTATACTTCTCTTGCCGTCAACAGCCAGACCTACCGGCGAGACTATAGTGCCAGCGGTTTTGCTGCAGCCAATTATTATGGCTACCAGTATCATTTTAAGAACGGGTTTTCGCTCGATGCCTTTGCAGGGATACAAAAGTTATTTTCAAAATTCCGCGACGAAGATGGGTTCGAATACCTCCCCAATACACCAAAGGCCTGGGTGCTTTACCTGGTACCAGTAGTGGGCGTTTCTGCCGGGATTTCTTTTTAGCCGGGATATTTTCTTAAAAAAAATTTGGAATTTCAATTTCCTTAATCGTATATTTGCGATATAAGATTAAAATTACCATTTTGGCTATACATAAAAAGGAAGCATTTACGCAAAAAGAACAGGACCTGGCAAGTTTTGCCAAGGCTATCTCGCATCCTGCAAGGCTGGCCATATTAAATGTACTGGCGCAAAAAGACAGCTGCATCTGTGGCCAAATAGTGGAAGTATTACCATTGGCCCAAAGTACCGTTTCCCAGCATCTGAAAGAATTGAAGAAGGCCGGATTGATCAGCGGCAGTATTGACGGGCCCAGGAGTTGCTATTGCATCAACTGGGATTCATTTGGAAAATTTTGTGATCAGTTCAGCGATCTTTTCAACAAACTTACTGAACTGCGCCAGGATGTTTATGCCGGGTATCTTAAGGATGAAAAAAAAATAAAAGAAAAAAAATGCTGTTAAAAACCTTGCTCGCAAGTATTCATTACGGGGAAGCAAAGGGAGTTTTACTGCCTGAAATAAAATGCCTGACCGGGTTTTCAAGTATTTGCCCGGCTTCGGCTGTTTATATGGCAAAAGAACTTATATGACCACACTTTAAATTTCTCACAATAAAAAAAATATCTCATGCAAACGAACGAACAAATAAAAGAACTGGTAAGGGAAAAATATGCAGAAATTGCAGAACAGGGACTGGAGCAGAACCAGGCTTCCTGCTGTGGCGCCACATCGGCCTGTTGCGGCGATGAAGTGTACAGCATCATGGCCGATGACTATACAAAACTGGATGGCTACAATGCCGATGCCGACCTGGGCCTTGGCTGCGGTTTACCTACCGAGTATGCAAAAATAAAAGAAGGCGATACGGTCATTGACCTGGGCAGCGGTGCCGGAAATGACGCTTTCGTTGCAAGGAAAATCGTTGGCGAAAAAGGCAGGGTGATGGGAATCGATTTTACAGAGCCTATGATTAAAAAAGCAAGGGCCAATGCCGAAAAACTCGGATACAACAATGTAGAATTCCGTATGGGCGATATTGAAGACATGCCGGTAACAAGTGATGCGGCCCATGTTATTGTGAGCAACTGCGTACTCAACCTGGTTCCCAATAAACACAAAGTGTTCAGCGAAATTTTCCGGGTACTCAAACCGGGCGGGCATTTTTCTATTTCCGACATCGTGCTCGAAGGCGAACTTCCTTCCAGGTGGCGCGAAGTGGCCGAATTGTATGCAGGCTGTGTATCCGGTGCTATACAAAAGAATGAATACCTGGGGATCATTGAAGAATCGGGTTTTGCCAACATCACGGTCCAGAAAAATAAACCCATTATTATTCCCGATGACATACTGCGGAACTACTTGACCGATGCGGAAGTTGCTGCGTACAAAGAAGGAAATGTTAAGATAACCAGCATTACCGTTTATGCAGAGAAGCCGGCCAAAGATGAAAGAAATTGCTGTTCACCCGGAAGCGGCTGCTGTTAAAAAAAAGGTATGATAACAAACGAATGTACGCCGGTGCACAACCGGAAGAAGCTGCGTTTCCTGGACCGTTATCTCACGCTCTGGATTTTTTTAGCAATGGCATTGGGCATCGCTATCGGGTATTTTATTCCATCCTCAGCGGGTTTTATCAATTCTTTTTCGAGCGGTAGTACAAATATCCCGCTTGCGATAGGCCTTATTGTAATGATGTATCCACCACTTGCTAAAGTGCAATACGAGCATATGGGCAGTGTTTTCAGGAACACAAAAGTGTTGGGTGCCTCTCTTTTTCTGAATTGGGTGATTGGCCCGTTGCTGATGTTTTTTCTTGCCATTTTCTTTCTGGGCGATCATCCTGCCTATATGACCGGTTTGATATTGATTGGCCTTGCCCGCTGCATTGCTATGGTAATTGTATGGAATGAGCTGGCAGACGGGAACCGGGAATATGCTGCAGGATTAGTGGCGCTTAACAGCATTTTCCAGGTATTGTTGTACAGTGTGTACGCCTACTTTTTTATTACCATATTACCACCACTTTTTGGATTAAAAGGTCTGGATGTAAACATTACCATGGGCCAAATTGCCAAGAGTGTGGCTATTTACCTTGGTATCCCTTTTCTTGCCGGTATTTTGACACGCTTCCTGCTTTTAAAAATAAAAGGTGCTGGATGGTTTAATGATGTATTTATTCCCTTTATTTCTCCTTTTACACTGATTGCACTGCTCTTTACAATCATGTTGATGTTCAGCCTTAAGGGTAAGCTTATTGTACAGATACCGCTGGATGTGCTGCGCATTGCAGTGCCCCTGCTGATTTATTTTGTGATCATGTTCCTGGTCAGTTTTTTTATTGGGAAAAAACTGGGGGCCGATTATTCAAAAACCGCCTCCATTGCATTCACCGCAGCCGGAAATAATTTTGAACTTGCCATTGCAGTAGCTATCGCCGTTTTTGGTATCAATAGCGGGCAGGCTTTTGCAGGAGTGGTAGGGCCGCTGGTAGAAGTGCCGGCATTGATTGCATTGGTAAATCTTGCGTTTTGGTTTCAAAAAAAATATTATAACAAAGATGGCCTGGTATGATTTTTAAAAAACGATCAGCTATGAAAAAAAGAAAACTCCTTTTCGTTTGTATAGAAAACAGCAATCGCAGCCAGATGGCCCAGGCTTTTGCCATCATGCTTGGTGCGGAGGCCTACAGTGCCGGCAGCAAGCCAAGCGGTAGGGTAAACCCTAAAGCCATTGCGGCAATGCAGCAACTGGGATATGATTTAAGTACACACGAATCAAAATCGCTCGAAGAGGTAAGGGCAAATGCGCCTTTTGATGCCGTGGTAACAATGGGCTGCGGCGATGCCTGTCCCTGGATGCCGGCAAAAAAACATATAGACTGGCAAATACCCGATCCGCGTAATATGGACCCCGAACAGTTTAACGAAGTAAGAGACCTGATAAAAAAGGAAGTGGCAGCTTTGCTGGATGTTGGGCGCAAGTTATGAGTCTCTCAAGTTCTGAAATAGGTTGAAACGAAATCGTGTAGATCTAAAACAGGTAACACATTACAATTGACAAAGTAATAATCACAGAATCTAATTTGTTTTACACTTTTCTTGATTTTTAATTGGTATCTACTCTATAACAAATTTATAGCCCTTACCATGTACGTTAATAAATTTAAAGGAGTTATCATCGCTTAATTTCTTACGTAATTTAGACACCAATACATCCACATTTCTGCTGATCACCACTAACCCTTCATCTTCCCAAATTTCTTTCATCAATTTTTCCCTTTCTACCACCTGATCTATGTTTTCTGCGAATATCTTCAGGGCTTTTGTTTCTTTTTCCGAAAGCGAAATAGTTTTATGCCCAGCTTTAAGAACATTATTAGCTGTATAAAACCTGAAGTTTCCTAATTGTATATAGTCACTATTCTCGAAAACTGTTGCTTTCCCTTCTTTTTTCAGGAACCTGTCTTTTACATAAAAACCAACTAAACCCAGAGGAACGATCAGCAGCAATAACCAAAAGAAATTAAACTTATTTTTCTTCAACAGATCAATTTCAATAACATAACAACCAACCTCCAGTATTCGGCCCCTGCAAGGTGTTAAATCGCCTGTTTGGCTATTTATTTCAAATGCAAACACAGTTTCATTTTCTTTACAATTCCTCAAACTCACTATATAATCGTTTGCCAGGGTATTTTTTTGAAATTCCCGTTGAACTAAATTGATGAGTGTGTCTGAAATAAAACCAAAGTCGTTTTTAAAGGAGACCTGGTAGGTATTTTCCTTTAATTTCTTAACCGGCAGCACCCGGGATTCAGCATCTTTAGCTGAAAGCAAAAGCTGATGTCCTATATTACGTAATACAATTTCTACATGCTTCTCAGGGATTTCATTCTTTTTATTGATAAATGCAACAGCAGAAATCAAAATAACAATTATCATGATTGAAGATCCGAAGAAGATAAATGGCTTCATGGGCGCAAAAATAACCTATTAAACCCCCGTTTTCGGTGGTTTTACAAACGTTTTACGTATAATTTACACTTATTTACCATAAAAAAGCACCAGGATAGTTGACTCCCGATACCTTTACTTTATCGTTTCACCAAATAAAGTATGGCCATGAAAATCTATCAACTTTCTTTTTTGCTCCTTTTTCCATTCCTATCCTGTAACCAGACGTTAGAATTTCCAAATGCATCTCAACTGCCGGATAGTCTGCAAAATCAAAAAAAAGATAAGACTGGTACTGCAAACATCGTTTTTAAATCTACAGATGACGGACAAACCTGGCAGGACATCAGCAAAGGGCTGCCAGAAAATTTGCAGAAAGATAGTATCCGGGGAAATAGCTTCTTTGCAAATGATAAAGGGTTGTTTTTAAGGGTTGGGAACGGGCTTTATCACAATACAACAAATGCCACAGCTCCTTTTTGGACCAAAGAGATTTCCCCTGGCGAACAGGGCAGCATTACTGATGAAAAGACCGGGATGATTTCCAACAATTACTGGGGTATAAGTTTGAAAACAGCAGACGGAACGAGTGTATGGTCGCCGATATTAGAAATTTTTCACGAACCTCGAATGCGCAGCGTTTTTGAGACTTCCGGAGCTGCAATTTTCATCGGTACCGACAGGGGCTTTTTTAAAACCACTAACAGTGGAAAAACCTGGAAACATGTTCATGCCGGAAGCGGGGTAGGGCATCTGGCAGAGTCGGATGGCGTGCTGCTGGCGATCAGCACGAGAGGGATAATAAGATCGACTGACAATGGCGAAAACTGGGCGGTGGTGACTTCTGAGGGCATTGTGGCATGGGATGTAAAACCGATCAAAGACGGATTCGTTGCTATCACTTCCCGTTCAGAGTCGGGTACCAGGAGTCTAATGACATCTTACGACGACGGTAAAAGCTGGCAGCCTATTGATGCCGGCAACAAAGTTTTTATCGATTCCATATGGCGTACCTGGCATGATCGCCCTAATGTGCAAGCCTTCCAAACTTCAATTGCCCAGGTTGGCGAAAACTTTTTTTGTACCCATCCTGAAGGCCTTTTCAGATCATCAGACAAAGGAAAAACATGGAAACTGTTACTTCCTTCGATAGAGAATAACGTCTATAGCTTATATGCTTCGGGCAATGTGATTTATGCCATACTCACCAAGGGTGGATGTTGAAGCATCGATAACCGGCGTTGGTTTTTATAGATAAATATGTCTTGTCCTGAAATAGGCAGACTAAAAAATCAACCATTTTATCGACTTAAAAGAACAAATCATTAAAGAGTACCTCGATTAGGGCTGCGGTACAGAAAACATCAGGCTTGGTACAGTATCGGCCGTACCACCATCTGCAAACAGGTGCAAATTTTCCTGATATTTTTATTTGACTGCCTGCGCTATCACAGAAATGATCTTCACTTCTGTTCTCCGGTTTTGCGCCCGGCCTGTATCTGTAGTATTTGGAGCGATCGGTTTTTTCTCGGCAAATCCTTTTGCGCTCAGCCTGTTTGCTGCAATCCCTTTCGATAAAAGATACTGAACAACGGCTTTTGCCCGGTTATTCGACAGCTTAAGATTATCGGCGGTTTTGCCCACATTGTCGGTATGACCTGCAATTTCAATTTTTACAGCAGGGTTGTCGGTCATCAGCTGAACGAGCTTGTCCAGTTCGATCTGTGAATCTGGTTTAATATCCCATTTTTTTGTATCGAAGAAAATATTTTTCAACACGATGCTCGCACCGGCTTCGAGTGGTTGCAGGGGAATGTCAATACGCAGTGCGCTGTCGGGCACATTGGTTTTTAATGAAAAATTATCGGAATAGAACAAGTAGCCTTTCCTGTTTACATTGAATGCATAATCCCTGCCCAGCGGAAGTGTTACCAGGTAATTCCCATCTTCATCGGTCTGCAATCTTGATACTGCCCGTTTGGTTCCAATTTCAGTAAGTTCTATGGATGATGGCAGTCCCTGACCGGTTTTTTTATCGTACACTTTTCCTTTAACCCAAAGCGTTTTTAATGCGCTGATATCATCCCTCAGCTGAAAGCTGTAAATATCCAGTCCACCCCTGGTATCGCTGCCATCGCTGGCATAGTAAGAGGTTTTTCCATCGCTGGCTACTATGAGCGAGCCTTCATCATCAATGGTATTGACGGGGTAACCAAGGTTTTCCGGTTTTTGCCAATTGCCATCGGCTGTTTTCCTGCTGAGGAACAGATCCGTATTACCATAGCCCGGGTGACCAGTACTGTTAAAATATAATGTCTGGTTATCTGCATGAATAAAAGGAGATCCTTCATCCACTGCTGTATTAATGGAAGGCCCAAGATTTTCCGGTTCGCTCCACCTGCCACCCGTAATGCGATGGCTTACCCAAATATCGGATCCGCCATATCCGCCGGTTCTGTTGCTGGCAAAATAAAGGTCTTTTTTATCAGGCGATAAAGAGGGAGAAGATTCCCAAAACTCCGTATTGATTACGCCCGGCAGGTTCTCGGGCTCTGTCCAGCCACCGTTTTTTGTTCTGTAGGCAATGTACAGGTCGCAACTGCCCCGGCCTTCGGGATAGTTGCAACCGGTGAACACAAGTATATCGCCGTCCTGCGAAATATTTTGTGCACCCTCGTTATAATTGGTATTTATTTTTCCGGAAATTGGCATTGCTTTTTCCCAACCGCCATTTGCAAAATTGCTTACATAAAAATCTTCGTCATTGTTTTCTCTTCTTGTATAGATCATTTTGCTCCCATCTATTGTAAGGGACGGAAAGTATTCCAATGCGGCAGAATTTATGTTTTCTCCCATATTTTCTGCTTTGAACACATAACTGCCGGCAGGATGATTTTTTACATACGCAAGGGCAAATTCATAAGTGCCTTTCCGGTATTCAGCTGCTTTTTTGCTTTGTGCATTAAGCCTGGGAGTTTGCAAAAATTTATTAACGGTTTCCAGCGCTTTTTCAAAATTACCGGTACCTGCAAGCGAAATCGAGTAAGGCAGCAGGTACACTTCTGCATATAGCCGGTCGAGCTCAAGCGCTTTTTCATAATCCGCCACAGAAGATGTATAATTTTTCAAATTACCATAAATGCCGGCACGGGAAAGCCAGGCATCTAAAAATTTGGGGTCTATCTGCAAAGCCTGGTTCAAATAATTGACCGACTCTTTGTAATTACCTTCCGTGGCAGCCAAATAAGCTTTTTCGTTTATTTCGGCAGCCTTTTTATTTACCTTATCGGGGTTATACCATTGCGAAAAACTTCTTGGCGAAAAGAAAATAAAAAAAAGGAGAAAAAGGGCAAAAGAGGGGCGGTTCTTCATGCAAAAATATTATAGCGTGAAGGTATAACGAAAATAACTGAAATCTATTTCAGTACTGTTAAAAAACTAGGGCACATGAATGAATTTGTGCAACTGAACGGAGAGCTCCCATTTCGGATTTTCTTTTATGTAATCAATCATCGCCGGCAGCATTTCGGCCGATTTTCCCCACTCGGGCTGCAGGTATAACCTGCATGCAGGAGGCACCTGGGCAGCATATTTTTCTGCCCATTCAAAATCTGATCCGTTATAGATGATGATCTTTAATTCATTTGCCTTTTCGGTCACTTCGGTTAGCGGAGCTTTGAATTTTTTAGGAGAAAGGCAGATCCAGTCCCATACCCCACTTAATGGGGAGGAGCCGGATGTTTCAATATTTGTTTCGAAACCGGCTTCCTGCAGTTTTTTAGTCAGCATATCAAGGTTGTGCATAAGAGGTTCGCCGCCGGTAATTACAACCAGTTTTGCCGCTGTTTTTTTTACTTCAGTAACGATGGTTTCAATTTTCATCTGCGGGTGTGCATCGGCATCCCAGCTTTCTTTTACATCGCACCAAACACATCCCACATCACAGCCGCCCAGGCGGATAAAATATGCAGCACGCCCCTGGTGAAAACCTTCTCCCTGCAGGGTATAAAAATGTTCCATCACCGGCAGGCTCGTTGTATTTGAAACGGGAGGGTTCAATATTTATTTTTAACTGCGTTAAAAGTGTTCATAAGCAGGGCTGCAATGGTCATCAACCCCACGCCACCAGGCACGGGTGTTATATAACTTGTTTTTGGCGCTACGTTTAAAAAATCCACATCACCCTTAAGGGCATAGCCACTTTTCTTTGAAGGGTCTTCCACACGTGTAATACCCACATCTATTATCACCGCATTTTCTTTTACCATGTCTGCAGTTAAAAATTCCGGTTTGCCGAGTGCAGCCACTATAATGTCTGCCTGCAGGCAAAATGCTTTGAGGTTTTTTGTCTTGCTATGGCAGAGCGTTACGGTACAATTGCCCGGGTTTGTGTTTTGGCTCAGTAAGATACTCATGGGCCTTCCTACAATATTGCTGCGGCCGATCACCACGGCATGTTTACCTGCCGTATCAATATTATAATGCTTCAGTAACAGCATGATCCCGTATGGGGTGGCCGGTATAAAACTGGGAAGCCCCTGCACCATCTTTCCCACACTGCCCGGGTGAAATCCGTCCACATCTTTTGCAGGATGGATCACATTGATAATTTTTTCTTCACTGATATGTTTGGGTAAAGGCAGTTGAACCAGTATGCCATCCACATCCTCATCGGCATTGAGCATTTCTATGGCATTGATAAGCGCAGCTTCGGAGATACCGGTATCAAACCGTTGCAGGCTGCTTTTAAATCCCACTTCTGCACAGCTTTTAATTTTGCTGGCCACATAGGTTTCGCTGGCGCCGTTGCTGCCAACAAGTATGGCTGCAAGATGGGGTGTTTTTCCTCCTGCTTCCATGTGTTTTACCATTAAAACCTTCAATTCTTCTTTTACAGCCTGCGATACCGCTTTACCATCTAATAATTGCATGCGGCAAAGGTAGTAAAGCTTTTAAGTGATTAACTTGACCTGGCTAAAAAGTTTCCCGGCTTAGTAAAACTGTATCATTATCAAATCGGTAAATTATCAAATCATCAAATTTTTCCCTACCTTCAACATACTAATTTTATTGCTTTGAGAAAATATCTGCAGGCGTTGTTTTTTGTAATACCATTTTGTTCTTTACTGCAAATGGCCACGGCCCAATCGCTCCGTTACAGTATCAGTATGCCCTATATCGGGCTGGGAGCTTACAGCACCCGGCAGCCCGATCCGTTTTCCTTTACCAGTAACCAGGCAGCGCTGGCACAAATAAAGGATCCGGGTATAGGTGTTTATGGAGAACGCCGGTTCCTGCTTGCAGAGAACAGCGTCTATGGCCTGGCGCTTGCGGTACCCACAAAAAAAATGGGAAATTTTGGTATCCAGGCAAATTATGCAGGCTTTACCAATTTTAATGAAAATAAACTTGGCCTCGCTTATGCCCGTTCTTTGGGAAGCAAGGTGGATGTAGGTATCCAGTTTAATTATTATGGTTATCGTATACCCACTTATGGCAGTGCCGCATCTGTAAATTTTGAAGCAGGCGTGATCGCTCATTTATCGGATAAGCTCAATGCCGGCGTTCATTTGTATAACCCGGTGGGTGGAAAACTCGGGAAATCCGGCGATGAAAAACTGGCTTCTGCTTATAAACTCGGCTTTGGCTACGATGCCAGCGACCATTTTTATTTCAGTACAGAAGTTGTTAAGGAAGAAGACAAGAACGTTAACGTGGTTGGCGGCTTGCAATACCATTTTAAAAAACAGTTTTTTGCACGTGCCGGCTTTATGAGCGAAACGGGCAGTGGTTTTGCGGGCTTTGGACTGGCATGGAAAACACTCAGGCTCGATATTGCGGCCAGCTATCATCCCCAGTTGGGCTTTTCACCGGGGCTGATGCTAATTTATAATTTCAGAAAGCCGGCAGAAGAAACAAAATGAAAAAAATAATTTTCTTCTTACTGTTGTTTTATTCCCTGGAGGCGCTGGCACAAACGCCTGAAACCCCTGTTACACCAACTGTTGAGCAGCAGCTCGAAAATATTACTGAAAACAGCGAAGATGCCGAAACAGAGGATGACTCTTACCTGCAATTGCTGGCAGAGTATGCCAGGCATCCCATCAACTTAAATACAGCCGATGCCGGTACCCTGCAGGAACTCCGCCTGCTTTCACCCATGCAGATACAATACCTGCTCAATTACAGGAATTACCTTGGAAAATTCCTGAACATTTATGAAATACAGGCGGTTCCCGGCATTGACATGGCCACTATTCAAAAAATACGGCCTTATGTTGTGGCAGTGGAAAATGTTAACCTGCTGGAGGCCGTGGCCACCCGGCTTCAGCGTGGCAGCCATTCCATTTTGGCAAGAGTGGGACAGGTGCTTGAAAAATCGAAGGGGTATAAACTTGATTCATCGCAAACCACTAATTTTTATCCCGGTTCGGAACAACGGTTGTTTTTGCGCTATAAATATAATTTCAAAAACCTGCTCCAATATGGTATTGTGGCCGAAAAAGATCCGGGCGAGGAATTTTTTAAAGGCTCACAAAAACAGGGATTCGATTATTATTCAGCCCATTTCTTTTTACGGAATGCCGGTATTGTAAAATCATTGGCACTGGGCGATTTTACGGTCAACCTGGGGCAGGGGCTTACGCAATGGATGAGCCTTGCATTTAAAAAAGGGCCCGATGTACTGGCCACCAAACGCCAGGCTTCGGTTTTGCGCCCCTATAATTCCGCAGGAGAGATCAATTTTCACCGGGGAGCAGGTATTACCATCGGCAAAAACAACTGGGAAGCCACGGTATTCGGTTCTTATAAAAACATAGATGCCAATTTTGTGGATACGAACCAGCTTATAGATAATGATGATTATGTATCATCGTTCCAAACATCCGGTTACCACCGCACCAAGAGTGAAGTGGAAGATAAAGGCGTACAACGACAGATTGCCTTTGGCGGAAATATCAGTTATAAGATAAAGGGATTTGACCTCGGCCTTAATGCCGTTCAGTACAGTTTTAAACTTCCATTGGTTAAAGCAAAGGATCCATACAACCTCTATGCGCTTTCCGGCAAAAGTTTCGGAAATTATAGTTTCGACTATGGGTATACCTACAGAAATATGCACTTTTTTGGCGAGGCCGCTACTACAGATAAAAAATACCTGGCTTTTGTGCAGGGATTACTCTTGAGCGTAGCCAATAATGTAGACATGAGCTTTTTTTACCGTAATATTTCACCGGGTTACCAGGCTTTATATACCAGCGCCTTTACTGAGAATACGTTTCCTACCAACGAAAA
Source organism: uncultured Chitinophagaceae bacterium (assembly GCA_963754695.1). GTDB lineage: Bacteria > Bacteroidota > Bacteroidia > Chitinophagales > Chitinophagaceae > Ferruginibacter. The sequence goes on along the minus strand of CAVWGU010000006.1, from coordinate 145,999 downwards.
AGGCTTTTTCAGCGGCATATCTATCAGGCCAAACAATGCATGGCGCATAGATGCCTATGCTGATATGTTCAGGTTTCCCTGGCTTAAGTTCCAGATAAACGCTCCCACATCCGGGAAAGAGTACATGCTGCAGTTGTCTTACAGACCCAATAAGATATTTGATATTTACAGCCGGTTTCGTTCAGAATCAAAGGCTTACAACTATAGTGGGGGAGAGCCTGTCTTGAACCCGGTTATTCCGCAAGCCCGGCAAAACTGGAGAACACAAATGAGCATAAAGTTGAATTCCAGCTTTACATTCAGAAGCCGGGCAGAAATGGTTTGGTTTGATAAGAAGGGCCCGGAAGCAGAAAATGGTTTTACCTTATATGCAGATGTCTTATTTAAGCCCATGATGAAGCCTTTTTCCGGTAATATAAGGTTGCAGTATTTTGAAACCGATGGTTATAACAGCCGCTTATATGCCTATGAAAATGATGTATTATACAGCTATTCGATTCCTGTTTTCTACGACAAAGGGTATCGTTATTATTTGAATATCAATTATGATATAAATAAAAAAATAACTATATGGGCTAAGTTGGCCCAAACGCTTTTTTCAGCCCGGCAAACCGTTGGCTCTGGCCTCGATGAGATCCCGGGAAATCAAAAAACCGAAGTTAAACTCCAGCTCAGGTACCAGTTTGGCAACTAAATTGTCATGATTTTAACAAATTTCAATGTTGGTGCAGCAATTTAAAAAGGGTTATTGTCCATTGATATGATATTGTATCCGGGGGTCAATTTTAACATTTTTTTTGTGTTAAAGAGGCAAGCCCCTATATTTGTAGCTTATAAAATTTAAATAATCAATCACAAATGAGAAGATTTTTAACACTGTTCACAGTGCTGATGCTCTCCGCAGTATTAGCATTTGCACAAAACCGGGTGGTGACCGGTAAGGTAACTGATGCAAACGGGAATCCAGTTCCTTTTGCTTCTGTTGTAGTAAAAGGTGGCGGTGGTGTACAAGCCGATGCAAATGGCGAATACTCCATAAAAATAGCCCCCCAGGATGTTCTGGTTATTTCCGGCATCGGATTACAACAAGTGGAAGTGCCGGTGGGGTCAATGACCTATATTGACACCAGGCTCCAATTGAGCGGAACTAACACCTTACAGGAAGTGGTGGTAACCGGTGCATTCGGTATTAAGCGTGCAGCAAGGTCTACTACTACAAATGTGCAAAACGTAACCGGCGACCAACTGAATACGGTTCGCCAATCGAATGTTAACAATGCCCTTGCGGGCAAAGTGGCTGGTGCACAGGTGCGCAGCCAGTCTGCCGCTGCTCTGGGCCGCGAAACAAATGTTCGCCTCAGGGGTGAGAACAGTTTGGGAGCAGGCGCGGGTCCTATCTATGTTATAGATGGAACCATCATGCCAAGTGCAAATGATATCAACCCCGATGATATTGAAGACCTGAACGTATTACAGGGCCCTGCATCTGCAGCGCTATTTGGATCAGATGGTGCAAATGGTGCAATCGTAATCACTACCAAAAGGGCAAGAAAAGGCCAAAAAGGGCTCGGCCTCGAAGTTAATACAGGTATGGTTTTCGACCGTATCTATATTACACCAAACTACCAGAACTCTTATGCTGGTGGAGCATTTGGTGATCTTGTAAAGTATCAGTGGGCAGCGGGTCAGCCCGAAGCATGGAAGGCGCTTGATGGTAAATATTACCACGATTATTCCGATGATGCCAGCTGGGGTCCCCGGATGGTAGGCCAGGAATATATTCCATGGTATGCCTGGTATGGTGGCCATGACGCATCTTATAAAACAGCCAAACTGACGCCTCAACCAACGAATGTCAGAGACTTTTATAATACAGGTATTACTTCAACTAATAACATTAACTTCTCAAAAGCAGGTGATGGGTATAATTTCAGGGGATCTTACACCAATCTTGATGTAAAAGGCCTCATACCAAATTCTTACCTGAAGCGTAATACTTTCAATGCTAATTTCTCTATAGATCTTGGAGCAAAGTTGACGTTTGCAAGTAATATCAACTTTATTCACCAGCGCAGGAATGCAGAAAATAATGATGCTTATTCTAACCAGTCTACCGGTTCATTCAGCCAGTGGTTCCACAGGAACCTCGATCTTAACAAGATGAAGGAACTGCGTGGTTTGAGAACCCCAGAGGGTATTTATGCATCATGGAACAAAACAAACCCAACCGGGTACAATACAGATGATCTGCGCAAATCAATGGGCGGAAACTACTGGTACAACTTCTTCACTTATTTTGACCTGGTTTCTAACCTCGATACAAGGGAAAGAATATTCGGAGACGCTTCACTTACCTATAAGTTCAACAACGATTTCCGCATTAAAGGAACTTACCGCAAGCAGCAATTAACAACTGATGCCAGTTCTATTTATCCGCAGGAACTGGAGAGAAGCGCTTACCAGTCTACGTTCAATCCATGGGAAGGCAATGGTATTGCAGGTTATGGGGTTTCTAATGGATACAGTAACAGGCAAAACTTTGAATTATTGGCGTCTTATAATAAAAAATTCGGCGACTTTAATGTAGATGCCAATGCAGGTATCGATATCTTTAAAAGTGTGTTGAGGGGGTCTAATCAAAATACAAATGGTGGCCTCAATGTTGATGGCTTATACTCACTGGCAAACTCAAAGAGCCCGATAACTACCGGTCAAACTTACACTGACTTTAAACGCAGGAGTCCATTTATACGTGCAGGTGTTGGATACAAGAACATGGTGTTCTTAGATGCAACTTTCCGTAAAGATTATACTTCTGCCGAACCTGTAGGAAATGTGATCAATACCAAATCATTTGGTGGTTCATTTGTGTTCAGTGAACTCATTAAGGATAAATCGATCATTTCTTATGGTAAGATCAGGGCTTCATGGGGAGAATTGCTGAATTCACTGGGCGCCTATGCGCTTAACTATCAATACGCCCCTGCCGCTGATTTGTTCAACGGAAACTTCCTGATGAACGAACCCAATACATTGATCAGCCCAACTTTACAGGGCGCTACCAACGATGAAAAAGAGATCGGTATTGAAACAAGGTTCCTGAAAAACAGGCTGGGTCTTACCGCCACTTTCTGGGACAGGACAAATAAAGATTTCCCTGTAACTTACAATGTTGACCCTACCAGTGGTTACAGCTTCCAGAACGCAAATGCCGGTGAAGTGGCCAAACGTGGTGTGGAAATGCAGGTATTTGCCAATCCTTTCAAATTCAAAAATTTCGACTGGAATATCGTTGCAAACTGGGGTTACATAACAAGGAACGAGGTTGTTTCTATCGCTCCTGGTGTTACCAGGCTGAATATAGCAACCGGCGCATTCTCTGGTACGTCTGCAGCGTATACTGTAAACCAGGTTGGTAAACCATGGGGCCAGATGTTTGGCGGTGGCATCAAACGTAACGAAGCTGGTAAACCGATCCTTAATGCCGATGGTACATTCATCAAGCAGGATACGGTACAGTTTGGTAGTGTATTGCCACGTTATACAGGTGGTTTCCAGAATACCATTACCCTCTTCAAGAATTTTACTGTTAATATCAATATTGATTACCAAAATGGAGGAAAATTCTTCTCTTTATCTGACCACTGGGGTACATTCTCCGGTCTTACGGCCAGAACAGCTGTGCTGAATGACAAAGGAAATTCTATCCGCGATGCAGTTGCTAACGGTGGCGGTGTACACGTATTTGGTGTAGACGAAGATGGAAAAGACGTTGATTATTATGTGGAGGCTCAGGATTATTACCACCAGTTCAGGAATAAAAATATTTCTGAAGTTTTCATACACGATCTTTCTTTTGTTAAACTGAGGGAAGTTAGTGTTGGTTACAAAATTCCTGTTGAAAGAATGGGTAGCATCTCTAAATATGTTAAGAATGCCACGTTCTCAGTTATTGCCCGTAACCCATGGTTAATTTGGAGCCAGACAAAAGATTTTGACCCTTCTGAGATCAGCAATGTATACGGCGAAGATGGTCAGATGCCTGGTACCAGGTCTGTTGGCTTCAACCTCCGGATAGGGTTTTAATTAATCAACTTAAAAGAAATAATAATATGAAATATAAATTAATAAAGAGTTTTGCCCTCGTAGCCTCCTCTGCCTTCATCATTGGAAGCATTGGCTGCAGCAAACTCGAAGACTTTGATAATACCAATGTAAATCCCCTGAGTTCCACTCAGCCGATTACGGCAGCATTGCTAACCAACGCAGAAGTTTTTACTGTATCGGGTGCAGCAGCCAATATCAGGGGCGGATTATTTGCCCAATATTTTGCTGAAACACAGTATACGGATGCATCACTGTTTCAGGAACCTAAATTCGATTTTGCTATTTTTAATACTGGTTTAATGGACCTGCAAAGGATTATTGACCTGAATTCTGATCCAGCAACTGCTTCAGCTCAGTTGGGTTCGGGCTCAAACGGCAATCAAATTGCAATTGCAATGATCCTGAAATCTTATATTTTCTGGACGCTTACCGATCGTTGGGGCGATATTCCCTACAGCGAAGCGCTTAAAGGAGCAGGTAATCTTACGCCCGCTTACGATAAGCAGGAAGATATTTACAAAGGCCTCCTGGCCGACCTTACTGCTGCTATTTCCACCTTTGATGGTGGCCCAAATGCAAAAGGAGATATTTTCTTTAATGGAGATCCGGCTTATTGGAAAAAAGTGGCCAATTCACTCCGTATGCAGATCGCATTGCGCATGAGCAAAATATATCCATCTTCAGGCCAGTTGGCAGCTACCGAATTTGCTGCTGCAGTGGCTGATCCTAATGGCTATATGAGCTCAAATGCCGATAATGTTGTTACAGCTTACCCAAGCAATATTACCGCTTACCAGCACCCCTGGTTTGCCACTTATGACGGAAGGTCTGACTATGCATACTGCAAAACCATCTATGATATTGTAAGTAATATGACGGATGGCCGCCGGGCAGTTTATGGAACAAATGGAGCACCCTTCCCTTACGGTTTAAGGCGCGAAGAAGCTATTACGCTGCCAACCAATTATGCAACCGTGCTTGCTGCAAAAGCCGATAATACCCCTTACGTGGTTATTTGTGCAGCCAGCACCCTGCTTGCTCATGCTGAAGCCGTTCAGCGTGGCTGGGTTTCGGGCGATGCCAAGGCTTTATATGAAGCAGGTGTAAAGGCTTCCTTTATGCAGTGGGGCCTTACCGAAGCGGCAGCTAATACTGTTCTTACAGGTGCAGGTAATTTTGATACAGGTACCGGTGGTGGTTTATCCATCGGAAATGGCGCATTTAATGCCATTCCGGGTCAGTCTGCTGTTACCAGCAATCAATTGCAACGCATTCACCTGCAGCAATACCTGGCCTATTATCCAGATGGAGTTCAGGGCTGGAGCAGCTGGAGAAGGACCAACATGCCAGTTCTCGTTGCCACCAGTTTTGCAGTAAACTCCGGCGTTGGTATTCCACGCAGGTTTGTTTATGGCAATACTGCTTATCAAACCAATCCGGCAAATATTGCTGTTGCAGTAGGAAGGCTCACTGGCGGAGATGTGATGCAGGCAAGAGTTTGGTGGGATGCTCAATAATTTTTTTGAATTCATTATTTCACATAGAAAAAAAATAAAAAATGAAATATTTTAATGTTCCTGTAAGGTTATTGGCACTCACCCTGATGATTGCCGGCTTTGCAGCCTGTAAAAAAGCTGTTGTAGCAGATCCCCTGGGCGACCGCGGGCAAACAGTGGTAAAAGTGATGAACGGAGGAGATGAATACGGATACTGGAATAAAATACTGAATGGTATTGACTTCGTTAATACTTCGCAAACTATTGATGTATGTGATATCCGCAGGGACGCCAACAGCAATGCTCAGCTAACCAGGGCGTTTAACGCCATCATTAAAGATGATACCGCAGCGATCCGTATTTACAACGATTCTAATGGTACCAGCATTATACCATTACCCAGAGATTGGTATACGCCTAATATCCAGCCTTCTGCTGTAGGCGGAAATTATACGGTTTCTTTTGCGGCCGGAGATTTTGCCAGGCAGATTGCCATTACCATTCCCGATGCCACTTTGCTTGATCCAAGCAGCACCTATGGCATAGCATTCACTTTGTTATCAAACGATGCTGATTTTGTGAACGGGGCCGGTAAAACCCTCATTTATGAAATAGGTGCAAAAAATGCATTTGATGGTAAATATGAAGTAACTGGTACTTTCCGCGATTTGGCCAATGCGGCATTCGTTGCTGATTATCCACAAGAGTGGCATTTGATCACTACCGGCGCAAGCTCTGTAGACGTGTATAATGAGAGCCTGGGTACAGTTGGTTACCTGTTTTCAAATGCTGGTAGCGGAACCTATTATGGTGCATTTGGTTTAACCATGACTTTTGACCCTGTAACAGGTGCAATCACTGATTTTCACAACTATTATGGCGATCCTAGCAAAGCAGCAACACCAGGTGGAAACCCTGCTGCTGGAACCGGAGCCCCGGTATATGCTTCTTCCAACAACCGTCGTGCGGTGTTAGATCCAAGCGGGGGTAATACCTTTGATTTTACCACACATGATCTGCCTAATATGAAATACTGGTTGGTTCAGCCTTCTGTTATAGCTGTTGGCCCAAGGTCTACCTTTGCAGAAAACTGGAGGTATATCGGTCCAAGATAATTTTCAATTTTTTTTGAATAATTATAGCAGCAAAAGCCCCGTTAAGGGGCTTTTGCTATATTTGTAAAAACACTTAGTACCATGGCAGAGAACCAACCCAACCAGCTCAATATAGAAATTTCGGAAGAAACCTCCGAAGGGCAATATGCTAACCTGGCCATCATCACCCACAGCCATGCCGAATTTGTAATTGATTTTGTAAATGTGATGCCCGGCACTCCTAAAAGCAAGGTTAAAAGCAGGATCATCATGACGCCCTTTCATGCCAAAAGGCTTATGAAGGCAATGGCAGATAATGTACAAAAATTTGAAGCGGTTAATGGAGAAATTAAAGATACAGAAACCGTGGAGCTGCCATTTAATTTTGGTGGTCCGCCTGCACAGGCTTAATCTGCATTCCAGATTCTCCAGTTTTCTTCTGCCTGTAAAATAAGCATCTCAAATCCATTTTTGGTAAGGCAACCCCTTTGTTTGCCCTCTCTTAAAAAACCTGTTTCAGCGGGTTTATAAACAAGGTCGTACAGGTAATGTCCGGCACCAAGCATCTCATAAGGAATGCCCGGCAAGCCCTCTTCGTGCGGGGTCATGCCAATAGGTGTGCAATTGATGATGATAAGATGTTCTTCCATGATCTTTTTGCTCAATGAAGCATAAGGGACGCAGTTTACTCCCGGCTGGCAGCGCCTGGAAACCAGTGTGAACGGGATCGATAATTTGTTAAGCACATGCTGTACCGCCTTTGATGCACCACCAGTGCCCAGTACCAATGTTTTTTTATGATGCGGCTGCAGCAGCGGCTTAAATGATCTTTCAAAGCCAAGCGTATCTGTATTGTACCCGGTAAGGTTGTTATGATTGATACGGATACAATTTACAGCCCCTGCTTCGATAGCCGTTTCATCGAGCGCCGATAAAAATGGCATAACGGCCTGTTTGTGCGGAATTGTTACAGCCAGTCCTTTTAGCGCAGGATTGGCATCAATTAATTTAGGAAAATCGTTGATATCATGCAGCGGGAATAACTCAAAAAAACAATCGCCCAGCATTTCTTTTTCAAACTTTTCTGTAAAATATTTTTTCGAAAAAGAATGACCGAGGGGATAGCCTGTTAGTCCGTAAAGTTTCATCAGGAAACTGCTTTATCAAGATAAAGATGAAACGTATCGCCCCGCAAACCAATCCGCATGGCTTCCAGTGGAATTACTTCAGAAGGGGCAATATTGCCCAGGTTTACATTGCAGCCGATCAACTCCAGGAAATAAAGTTGCTGGGCTTTTTGAGGCGCTTCCCATATGATTTTTTCTTCGGGTATCTGTGTCAGTATCTCCTGAACAAGACCTTCCCTCACCTCGCCGCTTCCCCTGTAAATGCCCACATTGCCCGCTTCCCTGGCTTCTGCAATTACATAAGCAGACCCGGCATTCAATTCGGCACGCATCAGTTCAATCCATTTATAAGGGGGGATAATATGTGCTGCATCCTTACTGCCCACTTCGCTCAATACTGTTCCGAATTTTGTAAGTTTTTCGATGTAGCCACATTTTTCTGCATGCGGAATGGTGATGGAGCCATCGCTTACTTCCATATAACTTACCCCATATTCCTTACACACTTTTATATAATCATCAAACTGGTTGCGTATTAAAAATGCTTCAAACAAAGTGCCGCCAAAATATACAGGCATATTATGTCTTCGGTAAACTTCCAGCTTTTCTTTAAGCGTAGGTGTTACGAACGATGTTCCAAAACCCAGTTTTACAATATCCACGTGCGGCGCTGCCACACTCATAAAATTATTTGCTTCTTCCACACTAAGGCCTTTGTCCATTACCATGGTAAGGCCACTTTTGCGTGGTTTAGGGATCCTTTCGGGAATTTGGGAAAGATTGAAATTCATAATATATGCTTTGCTGTTTTGGCTGCAAAGATAAGGGGTTGGACCTCATTGGGAAAATGACAAAAATTAGGTATCAGGAATGCCGTTATTTTCTTTTTTTATAACGGGCAGCCAGTTCTACTACTTGCTGGTGGCGGAGCAGCGAAGGTTCAAGCTCAATAAGCTTCTTGAGTAATTTGGGGTCTGCAGCCATGCCGTTTTCAAGATAGAGGAATGCGTCTTTAAACTTTCCTTCTGCATACAGGAAGAGGCTTTGATAGAAAAGGAAGATCGGCTTTTTTGAGGTTTGGTCGTATGCCATAGAGGCATATTCAATTCCTTCGGTTAACATTTTAGCACGGTACAGGCAATTCAGCAATTCTGACCAGCCTGCTGTATTTTTAGGCCGCATTTTAACCACATTGGCCAGGCAAGAGATGGCTTCGGCCGTTTTGCCGGTTTCCATATAACACCTGCCCAGGGAAAGATTGTACTCTGGTTGCATTTTATGCATACTTATTGCCAGCAAAAGGGTCTTTATAGCAGGCTGCCAGGCAGATTCATTCATATAGGTGGTGGCTATCTTGTGAAGGATCTGGCTGTCATCAGCATTGAGGTGGCTTGCTTTTTTGTAATGAAATCTTGCTTGCGGAAAATTTCCCAGCCGGTCAAAACAATGGCCAATGGCTTCATAGATCACATACTCGGGCCTCGAGAGTTCGAGTACTTTTTCAAGCGCTTCAATAGCTTCCCTGTATTTTCTCAGCCTGAGGAACGCATCGCCCAGGTTACGGTAGGCAAAGTCGAATTTTTCATCAATAGCTACTGCATACTGATATGCGTCGATGGCTTTTTCGTGCAATTTTATTCCCTGGTAAGCGGCGCCCAGGTTAAACCAGGCCAATTCATTAAAAGGAAACTGGTCAATTATTTTCTGGTGCAAACGGATGCTTTCTTCACTGCGACCGGTGAAATCGGTCCAGAAACAAATTTTATAAAGCGCTTCCTCATTATTGGGGTCCTGCTCAAGGATCATTACAAGGCAATCGAAAACTTTTTCAAAATTCTCGTAATCGTCGTATACATCAGCGAGCTCAAAAAGAAGGTCGATCTTTTCTTCTCCTTCAAAATTTTCAATGGCTGCTTCCAGCAAAGCGGCAGCTTTTTGCTGCAGGTCCAGGGCCAAATAAACATCTGTTTTGAGAATATAAAGGTCAATATTGGCCGCATTATAGATTTCGGCCTTTTCCAGGGTTTTAAGGGCTTCTTCGTATTTCCTTAAAGCTATGAGCAAACCTGCCTTTTGCAGGAGCAGATCTGACGAAAATGGGTATTGCTCCAGGCCAAAATTGGCAGCTTCCAGTGCCTGGGAAAGCTGTTCTTTTTCATCATAGTATTCTATAATTCGTTCAAAATCATCCTCATCAATGAAAGAATGTGCCCTGCCAGCCTTTAAGTTTTCATATTGGCTTAACAAGGCCCTTAACTCCTCTCTGTCCTGCCTGTATGGGTTTTTACTCATGTTCTTGTGGTAGGTTACTGTAATTTAGCCTCTTTTTTGTTAAAGCTTTAATAACTAATACTAAATACTTATAAACATACGTTGAAAATCTGTTAAAAATTGTGACGAATGGTGTGTTTGTATCCCGTTTTTTTTAATATATTTGTGTCAATTATACCTGTTCATGCCAAAAATGTTAAAAATATTAGTGATGGCCATCGTGCTAACCGGCATTATGAAGCCAACTTTTGCAGATAGAGGCGTGGGTAAAAAGAAGAGCAATAAAATTCTTATTGATCTTCCAGGTTACAGTACTGGTTCAAACAAATTATCCTTCAGTTTAAAGAGCGGTGTTAAATATAAGGGCTCATTCAGCCTTTCTAATAATTCAGGGAAAACGAATAACTCCACCACCCTGGTTACTTATCAAAAAGGAAATAATGTATATATCATTCCATATAAGGAGAAAGTTTTGGTACCTGAAGTAAAACAGGGTTACACCGGCGTAAAACTCATTATTAAAAGAAATTAAAAAAGAGGCTGTTTTTTTAACAGCCTCTTTTTTTTCTCCTAAGCTGCAAAGTTACATTAAGACTGTTCTGTATTAACTTCCACTATTGATGCTTCAATAGAATGCCATATGATGGGTATTGCTGCCGAAAAAAGCAGGAAGCAGAAAATGACGGTCAATATATCTATCAGTCTTATTTGCTGAATTGTTTTACAGGTTACAATAAAAATGCCTTTCGATTATAGAAAGGCATTTTTATATAATTTTTTAATTTGCTTGTTATGGCTGTGCAAAGCTGTTCCTTGGACCGCCGGTAGCAAATACCGCCTGCATCCTGCTTTTTTGACCAGCACTGAACATATACATACATGCATCATCTGTATAATCCATGTAGTTCATGGTCATTTCTACGGGTGTACCGGTGCAGGTACTTCTGTGACCGGCTGCCGGGCAACCATAATTAGCGGTGTTGTGCAGTGGCGTATCACCAACAAAGTCGTTACCGCAGGTTGCATCACCCCAAATATGGCGAAGGTTCAGCCAGTGGCCAACTTCATGTGTGGCAGTGCGTCCTTTGTTAAAGGGAGCCTGGGCAGTACCTGTACTGCCTAATGCATTATCATCTATAACAACACCATCTGTTGCGGCACTTCCCCCGGGGAACTGTGCATATCCCAAAATTCCGCCGCTCATGTTGCATACCCACAAATTAAGTTTGGTACTTGGGCTGGTGGGGGCAATTCCACCCCTGCTAGTCTTTTTCATAGCATCATCTGTTCTCCAGCTTGATTTGCTGGTTGATTTTCTGATCACCTGGTCAAGTACAAAACGTACGCCTACATCTCCGGAGAGCACAGGTTGAAAAAGAGCAGGAGTAAGACCCAGGTCAGTATTTGTAGCCTGGAAATCCTTATTCAATACATCAATTTGTGATTGAATTTGTGCCTGAGAAACATTTTGCGCAGCTGTGTTGTAAAGTACATTCACCACAACAGGAATTTCTATAAGCCCCCCTGCGATCAGCCTTTGCTGTGCAGCTGGAGTATTGATAAAATCCCTCGTAAAACTTTCTATCTGCTCCATGCGTGATGAAAGAGATGGATCGGCAGCCAGTTGCTGTGCCAATAATTCGGCAGAATAACATTTACGGCCAGTTGCCTGGGCATTTTCTTCGTTAGCGGCTGTATCATTAAAAGATGTCTTTGTACAGCTTGTTGCAAGAATCAAACATCCTGCAAATGCAAAAAGTGTTTTTTTCATTTAGTGAAAATTGATTTTTGGTTTTTTGAAAATGAATAGGGGGAAAAGATAAACAGAATTTTTTCATATTCTAAATGTTTTCTATCATTTTTTTGGTAGGATTTTTACTACATAAAAAAAATACCCGGCCGGGTATTTTATAATGTAGATATTTTCTTTACAATTTATTGTGCTGGTGGTGGCGGTGGCGGTGGAGGCGGTGGTGGAGGCAGCTTCCCATATTTTTTTTCGTAATATTTCCTGTTGGCGTTCCAGGTACTCATTTTTATTTTTTCTGTCTTTCCATTTTTTCTGGCATAAATTACGGTATTGCCATTCCTGCTTTTTACACTGATCTGAAATCCGCTGTCACTGATGATTGAATTATTTTCGTTGAGGCCAGTATAATTTTCCGGGGCGGGTGGAAGCGGTGGAATGGGAGCCGCAGGTGGATCAATAAGGCTACCGTCCGGAAAATGTGCCGGAGGTGGCGGAAGAGGTGGAGGAGGGGGTGGTGGAGCAGGTGGTGCCGGAGCCACTATTTCATGTTTATCGGCCATATTGCCGGGCTGCTGGGCAAAATTTTGAGCACCTGCAGCCAGGCAAACGATACCCAATAAGAATTTCTTTTTCATAATATTTTTTTTTGAGAGATGCAGCGTAGAAACTTTTCCATAAACAAAACCTTAACAGGTTGCCCTAATTCTATATATTAAATGTTGCTAAAAATAAAATCCCCCGATATAATCGGGGGAGCAGTCGGTTTGGGTAAACAAGTCGTTAACTTGAACAGGCGTTGATGCATTGGTAAATTGCAGTTCAAATAGTATACTAACGGCCTAAAAACGGGAACAATTACTGCATTAAAGGGTATAGACAGCATATTTTAAGCGTTTGCTGCTTATATGCTAAAAAAAATCGACCATAACGCTTTGTAAAATGTCCTTTTAGCCTGTTTAATAGTAAATTGCAGCCAATTTTTAACCATGTGGAGTATTTGTAAAAAAGACCTGAACCAGTTTTTCAGCAGCCTTACCGGGTATATTGCCATCATCCTTTTTTTACTGGTATGCGGTATTTTCCTGTTCATGCTCAAAGACAGCAGTATTTTCGACTATGGCTATGCCAGCCTTGAAAAATTTTTTGAGCTCGCTCCCTGGGTACTCGTTTTCCTGGTACCCGCAATTGGTATGCGCACCCTGGCCGACGAATTCAGGGCCGGAACATTTGAAATTTTAAAAACCAGGCCACTTACAAACTGGCAGGTGGTTTTGGGAAAATATTTTTCCATTCTCCTGGTTATGCTTATTGTAATTGTACCCACCTTGGTGTATATTTTTACCATCAGGGCGCTCAGCACTTCCGGAACGGTGGATGGCGGGGGTATTGCGGGCAGTTACCTTGGATTATTTTTACTGGCAGCGGTATTTGCTGCCATCAGCCTTTGCTGCAGCAGTTTTACCAGTAATGCAGTGGTGGCTTTTCTCATAAGCGCTTTTGCCTGCCTGGTTTTGTATTATGGGTTTAGTGCTATTAGCAAACTGCCGGTATTTACGGGTAATGCGGATTATTATATAGAGATGCTTGGAATCGATTTTCATTACCGCAGCATCAGCAGGGGCGTGGTGGACAGCCGCGATATTATTTATTTTGGCAGTATCATCTTTCTTTTTTTATTGATTACAGTAAAAAACCTGCATAAAAAGTAGCCGGGCCAAAGCTGTAAAACAGCCTTAAAAGAAACTTCAAAAATATTTTCAAGAACTGTAATGCTTACTAAAATTCTTAACAACAAAGCCTGGCTCCCGGTAGTACTGCTCCTGCTCATAGTCCTTAACTGGGCTGCATCTCAATGGCATTCCCGGATCGATCTAACGAACGAAAAACGCTTTACCTTAAGTACTGCCACAAAAAAATTATTACGCAGCATAAAGGAGCCGGTAACGGTGGAAGTTTTTCTTAAAGGCAATTATCCAGCCGGCTTCCGGAAGCTGGGTACCTCCACCAGCGATATACTGCAGGAGTTTAAAGAAATAGCGGGAAACAAGATTCAGTATAAATTCATTTCACCGGAGGATATAATGCCGGGCACCGATGTAAAATATGGCGATACTTTGCGGGGTATCGGGTTATTTCCCATTAACCTTACCTCGCAGGTGGAGGAAGGCCAGCAGCAGCAGTTTGTTTATCCCTTTGCTATGGTTCACTACCAGGATAAGTCTGCGCCCGTGCAGTTGTACCAGGGTAAAACACCACTTATCAATTTCCAGGAGCTTAACAGTGCCGAAGCCATGCTTGAGTATAAACTTGCCGATGCGCTTTCTAAAATAACACAAGCAGAAAAACCCATTGTTGCTTATGCCACCGGCAATGGAGAACCTCCCGATTACAGTACCTACGACCTGGTGGAGAACCTGCTTAAAACGGATTACAGGCTTTTTACCTTTGATCCCAATACGCAGCCATTTGTACCAAAAGACTTCAATGTATTGCTGGTGGTAAAACCAACCGTTCCGTTCAGCGAAGAAGCAAAAATGAAATTGGACCAATATGTTATGAATGGCGGAAAGATCATTTGGTTTACAGACCGGCTCAATGCAGAAATGGACAGCCTGCAGATCAAGAATGAAGTGGTGGCTTACGACAGGAACCTGCAGCTTACCGACCTGTTCTTTAAATATGGGGTAAGGCAAAATGCAGATCTGCTCATGGATCTGCAGTGCGATTATCTTCCTTTTGATATAAACGGAAACGGCCAGTTCGATTTGCTGCAATGGAATTATTTTCCGGTATTTGAGTCAAAGAACAATCATCCCATTAATAAAAACCTGGGTTTTGTTTCGGGTCGCTTTGTAAATTCAATAGATACGGTGGAAGCAGAAGGAATAAAGAAAACGATCCTGCTTAGCTCCTCTGCCAACAGCCGGAGTATCTCCACACCGGCACTTATCAGCGGAAAAGAAAATGTAAATGCTCCGAAAGATGAAAAATTTATTAAAGCTGACATTTCTGTAGCCGTTTTGCTCGAAGGAAAATTCACTTCGCTTTATAATAACCGTGTTAGCCAGGCCATGAACGACAGCCTGGCAAAGTATAACCAGCCTTTTGTTCCTAAAAATATTATTGATAATAAGATGATCGTGGTGGCCGATGCTGATATGGTGCTCAATTCTGTGATAAAAGGCGGACAGCCCATCCCGATGGGAATGAATCCCTATACATACGGTTCTCAGCGGGAATTTCCATTTGCAAATAAAGAGTTTTTACAAAACTGCCTCGATTACATGATCAATCAAAATAATCTCAGTGAGGCAAAGGCAAAAGATTACGTGGTACGCTTATTGGATAGCAAAAAGGTGAAGGAAAATAAGGGCATGTGGCAATTGTTAAATATAGCCGCCCCTGTAATTCTTGTAATGCTGTTTGCCCTGTTATTTTTGTGGAGAAGGAGAAGCAAGTATGCCAGGTGATTTTAAACAAATTTTGCGAACCCTTATAAAAACCAAGGCTCTATCGTAAGCGTGCTGTAAAAAAATGGACAAGACACAAATTACCTATATCGTTTTTGCCGCAGTTATTTTTGTGGCCTTGCTGTTCGACCTGGGCCTGCTCAGTAAAAAGAACAAGACCATCAGTTTTAAAGCTGCCATGCTGCAAACGGTTTTTTGGGTATTGCTGTCTTTTGCTTTCTGCGGGTATATCTGGTATCAAAATATAGACGGGGGCGGCAAACAGGATGCCATCAGCTATATATCGGCTTATTTGCTCGAATGGTCGCTCAGTATCGATAATATCTTTGTGTTCATTATCATTTTTTCTTTCTTTAAGGTAAAGCCGGTAAATTATTCGAGGGTATTGCTGCTCGGCATTTTAATGGCCATTGTTTTTCGTATCCTGTTCATAGCAATCGGGAGTGAGCTGGTGGCCCGCTTTGGATGGATCATGTTTGTTTTCGGTATTTTCCTGGTGTTAACAGGCATAAAAATGTTCAGCAAAGCTGATGAAGAAGAATTTAATCCATCGGAAAACTGGGCTTATAAACTGATCAACCGGGTTTTACCGCATACCGATGAAGATCACCACGGAAGGTTTGTTATTAAAAAAGACGGCAAGCGGTATTTCACCACTTTATTCATGGTGGTGATCATGCTGGGGCTTATTGATATTGTATTTGCTATAGATTCTATACCTGCTGTATTTTCCATCATTCCCGATCCGGGTAAAAAGATGCTCATTTATTCATCGAATATCTTTGCGGTACTTGGGCTGAGGAGCCTTTTCTTTTTGCTGAAGGGAGCTGCCAGCAAATTCGATTTCCTGCAGCAGGGCATTGCGGTTGTGCTTGTTTTTATTGGGGTAAAAATGCTGCTTCCGCTGCTCAAATACGCCGGCATTAATGAAAAATACCTGCATATACCGGTATGGGTTTCGCTGATCATGATCCTTTTGTGTATTGGCGGTTCGATCTTGTATTCTGTTTACCACCAGCGTAAGGGAATTCCACCCGATGATATCAATTTAAATCTTTAAATGGCATACAGCTTACATGAAATAGCATCCATTATTAATGCAGAACAGGGAACCGCTTTTCCTGCACAGCCTGTTGAATACCTGCTTACCGACAGCCGCAAACTTGTATTCCCCGGTACAACTTTATTTTTTGCATTACCGGGTATCTCAGGAAATGGCACTGATTTTATTGAAGGCTTGTACGAAAGGGGCCTCCGTTCATTTGTAGTACCGGAAAATTTTTCCGGGTTTTCAAAATTTCCCGGGGCATTTTTTTTGAAGGTAAAGGATGTGCTGGATGCGCTTCAGCAACTGGCGGCCTATCATCGTTCCCGCTTCACCATTCCTGTTATCGGGATTACCGGAAGCAATGGAAAAACGATCGTTAAAGAATGGCTCAATCACCTGTTATCGCCCGGTTTCGATATTGTACGCAGTCCCAAAAGTTATAATTCGCAGGTGGGTGTTCCTTTAAGTGTGTGGCAGATGAATGCCGGAAATACTCTCGGTATCTTCGAAGCGGGCATTTCACGGCCGGGCGAAATGGAAAAGCTGCAGCGGATCATACAACCGGGCCTGGGTGTATTTACTTTCATTGGCGAGGCACATGCAGAAGGGTTCAGCAGCATGCAGCAGAAAATAGAGGAAAAATTAAAGTTGTTTTCCCAGGCAGGCATTCTTTTTTATTGCACCGATGAGAAGCTGCTGGATGGAGTTGTCAAAAAATTCATTTCAGAAACAAACCCGGGGCTCAGGACTTTCACCTGGGGTAAAACCGGTGCAGATCTGCTGGTTGAAAAGATATCCGTTGAAACGGCAGGCAGCAGTATTACAGTAAAGCACCTGGATAACCGGTTTTCATGCACGATTCCTTTTACAGATCAGGCCTCGGTTCATAATGCACTTACCTGCCTCTGTGTAATGCTCCATTTTGATATTCCAGTTGCCGGAATGAAGGAACGCCTTAACAGTTTAAGGTCCGTGGAAATGAGGCTGGAGCTGAAGCAGGGCATCAATAATTGTGCTATCATCAACGACAGTTATAGTGCAGATATCAATTCACTTGGTATTGCACTCGATTTTTTACAGCAGCAGGAGCAGCATAACAAACGTACCGTTGTTTTAAGCGATTTCATGCAATCGGGTACCGAAGAAACAGTGCTGTATAAAAAAATTGCCTCTTTGCTTCATACAAAACAATTATTCAGGTTTATAGGAATTGGCGAACAGTTGATGAAGCACAAAGATGTATTCGCAGGTATCCCTCATACTCATTTTTATACTTCTACAGAAGATCTTTTGGCGCAACTGTCAATGCTTAATTTACAACACGAAACCATTCTGCTCAAAGGGGCACGCAGGTTCCGGTTCGAGCAAATCAGCCGGGCGCTGGAACAAAAACTGCATGAAACATTACTGGAGGTTGACCTCAACGCACTGCGCCATAATTTCAAGGTATATAAGCAGATGCTGGAGCCGGGCGTTAAAATAATGGCGATGGTAAAAGCGCTGGGCTATGGCAGCGGGAGTTACGAAGTGGCTGCCCTGCTGCAGCATGCAGGGGTAGACTATCTTGGGGTGGCTTATGCCGATGAAGGAGTGGAACTCCGCAAGGCGGGCATCTTAAAACCCATTATGGTTATGAACACAGAGGAGGCCGGTTTTGATAATATTGTTCAGTATAACCTGGAACCCGAACTTTATTCATTTCAAATATTTCGCCGCTTCAGAAATTATTTGAAACAGCATAATATTTCAAATTATAAAGTGCATATCAAGCTCGATACAGGTATGCACAGGCTGGGTTTTGAAGCGGCTGATATGGATGAATTGGTAAGCGAAATCAGAACAAGCAATGAATTTCACATTGCATCTGTTTTTTCTCATTTGGCAGGAAGTGACGATGCATTGCATGATGAATTTACCAAAAGGCAGCAATCGCAGTTTTCGGCAATGACCCTCAAAATCGGGGCAGCGGCCGGGTATCCTTTTATCAAACATATTGCTAATACAGGAGCCACCAGCAGGCATAATGATGCACAGCTTGATATGGTGAGAATTGGCATAGGTTTGTATGGAGTGGATTCAAACGAAGGGGTTCAAAAAATGCTCAGGAATGTGGCCACTTTAAAAACCAGTATTTCACAAATACGAAATGTAAAAGCCGGCGAAACCGTTGGCTACGGCCGCAGGGGCATCATTACAAAGGATGCCGTAATTGCCACCGTACGTATTGGCTATGCAGATGGCTATTTCCGGGCGCTTGGCAATGGAAGGGGAAAGATGCTGGTAAACGGGCATTTTGCCCCTGTAGTGGGTAATGTTTGTATGGATATGACCATGCTTGATATTACCGGTATTGATGCCACTGAAGAGGATGAGGTGATCGTTTTTGGCGAATGGCTGCCCGTACCTGAACTGGCCAAATGGGCCGGCACCATCCCGTATGAAATACTAACAAATGTTTCACAAAGGGTAAGAAGGGTTTATTTCGAAGAATGATAATTTGTGTTTGCCGCAGGAACATGAGGTTATTTCACACAAAGAAACAAAGGAGACAACGATTTTTCGAAAAATTGATGATGAACCGGTTCTTTGTGTTCGCTGTAATCATCAGCATTTGTTGAGTGAAATCTATGCTACCATTTGAGTCGGCCCGTGTTTACAGATACCCGTTCTTACCTATCTTTGCGCCTCGTTATGAAAAAAAGACATGTAATACTGATCATTGCGCTGATCCTGATCGCCGACCAGGCACTGAAAATTTATATTAAAACAAATTTTCATATCAACACCTCCCGCCATATAATGGGTAACTGGTTTCAATTGTATTTTGTTGAAAACCCGGGAATGGCCTATGGCTGGAAATTTGGCGGAAACTGGGGCAAACTGGCCCTCACCATTTTTCGGATAGGCGCCGTGGTTTTTGGCACCTGGTATATAGGAAGCATCATTAAAAAAGGCTATAAGAAAGGATTTGTTTTTTGTGCCGCCCTTATTTATGCAGGTGCCCTGGGAAACCTGATAGATTCCTGTTTTTATGGACTGATTTTTGACAAGGGAATGCTTTTTAACGCACAGATCAATGATTATGTGGCATACGATGGGCTGGCAAAATTCTCTAAGAGTGGATATGCAGGCTTTTTACATGGAAATGTAGTGGATATGTTATATTTTCCTGTTATACGTGGCCATTTTCCAACATGGTTTCCCATTTGGGGAGGCGAGGATTTTGAATTTTTTCGTCCTATTTTCAATATTGCTGATGCCGCTATCACTACAGGTGTGATTACCATCCTTTTATTTCAAAAAAGGTTTTTGGGGCAGCAAAAGGAAGAAAAAGAGGGTCATACGGTGGAAACAGGAGCGATCGTTTCTGATGAGACCCAGGTTTCATAAAACCATAAAAAAGTATATCTTTAAAGTTATAAATTAAAGTAATGAAATTGATGAAATCCTTATTGGTGCTTACTGCCGCCCTGTTTTTAATGCTATCCTGCGAAAAAGAAACAAGTTATGAAGGTGGCGCTACCGGAAATGCTGAAGGAGACCTTAAATCCGATGCCGGCGGCAATTGCCTGCCCAGCAATGTTAATGGCGTGTACAAAGTAGCCACGCCTTTGGGCAGCACTAATTATATGGATGTACAGTTAAATGTAATTACTGCCGGAGCCTATATTATTACCACCGATACCGTAAATGGGATGTACTTCAGGGCGGTGGGCATTTTTGGTGGCACGGGCAACCAAACGGTCAGGCTATCGGGAGCCGGAACACCTTCTGTAGCTGGTATAAACAACATTACTGTAAACTATCTTACCAGCAGTTGTAAAATTCCCGTGCAGGTTATTGCAGCCAATACCCCGGCCGCTAATTTTTTATTATCCGGAAGCCCGGCCAGCTGTTCTGGCTATACAGTAAATGGCACGTATAAAGCCGGCACAGCATTGAATGCATCCAATACGCTTTCCTTTAATGTAGTGGTTACAACCAGTGGCACTTACTCGTTAACGGTACCTACCACCAACGGAATGATATTTACAGGTACGGGTTATTTTGCCAGCCCCGGCCCGAAAACAGTTACGCTGAGCGGTTTTGGGGTTCCCACTTCTGCCGGCGTTTTTAATACAAGGGTTAGTCCGGCCGATACCACTAAAAAATGCACATTTGCTATAACCGTGCTTCCGGCAGGAGGTACCACCAATGCCGTTTATACCATGGGCGGCACACCGGGCAATTGTACCAACTTTACCAGTGCAGGTGCTTATAATGCCGGCACCGCCATGACAGGAAGTAATACGGTCAATGTAGATGTACTGGTTGCAACCGCAGGCACTTATACCATTTCCACCAATACGGTAAACGGGGTAACCTTCAGGGCCACCGGTTCTTTTTCTGCGGCGGGTACCCGTACGGTGCAGCTTACAGCAATTGGAACGCCCACCACTGCAGGCACATTTAATTATACTGTTACCGGCGGAAGCAGTTCCTGCTCTTTTCCTATCACTTTTGGAACAGGCGGCGGTGGCGGATCAGATTATATCCGCTGCAAGTTTGATGGAGTGAATGCCACATTTAATTTTGATGCTTCGGCTACCATTTCAACCGCGGCAGGTATTGACCTGCTTGAACTTGCAGGTGATTCTACCGGGGCCGGCATTTCCGCTTTTGGTTTTAATATTGAAAGACCAGCTTCAACAGCCAGTTGGGCCAATACTTTTTCTGTAAATCAATTCGCCAACAATATACATGTAGATGCAGGTTACGGAAATCTTACTATACCAATAGTATATATTGCAGAAACCACGGGCGCCACACAAACAAATCCTTTCACTATTATTATTACTAGTGCCACCGCTACAAGACTCACAGGTACCTTCAGTGGTAAATTAGAAGACTTCTTTGGACTTGGAGCAGATAAACTAATAACAGGCGGAGAGTTTAGTGTACCAATACAGTAAATGAAATAAAAAAATCAGAAAAGGCGCTTCATTTGAAGCGCCTTTTTTTTATATCCTCCCCACCATATTTCCAGGTATCACCCATTCGTCAAATTCTTCGGGTGTTACATAACCCAGTTTAACGGCCATTTCTTTTAAAGTGGTATGTTCTTTATGCGCTTTTTGTGCTATTTCGGCGGCTTTATAATAACCGATCTTTGTGTTGAGGGCCGTTACCAGCATCAGCGAATTATCTACATGTTTTTTAATATTGGCTTCAATGGGTTCAATACCCACCGCACATTTATCGTTAAAGGAAACGCATCCGTCGCCAATAAGCCTGGCACTGTGTAAGAAATTATAGATCATTACGGGTTTAAACACATTCAGTTCAAAATGCCCGTTAGAACCGCCAATGCCAATGGTAACATCATTGCCCATCACCTGGGCGGCAATCATGGTGAGCGCCTCGCATTGGGTGGGGTTTACCTTGCCGGGCATAATGGAAGAGCCCGGCTCGTTATCCGGAATAAAAATTTCGCCAATACCGCTGCGGGGGCCGCTGCTCAGCATACGGATATCATTGGCAATCTTCATTAAACTTACAGCCACTGTCTTTAATGCACCGTGTGCCTCCACAATGGCGTCATGAGCAGCCAGGGCTTCAAATTTGTTTTCGGCGGTTATAAATGGCAGGCGGGTTAAATCAGCAATATGTTTGGCCACATTTTCTGAATATCCTTCGGGAGTATTAATGCCTGTGCCTACGGCAGTACCACCCAGGGCAAGTTCACTTAAATGCGGCAGGCTGTTTTTAATGGCTTTTAACCCATGGTCCAGTTGAGATACATAACCGCTGAATTCCTGCCCAAGGGTAAGTGGCGTGGCATCCATAAAATGCGTCCGTCCAATCTTCACCACCTGCATAAAATCTTTACTTTTTTGCGCAAGGGTGTTCCGCAGTTTTTCAAGACCGGGGATGGTTGTTTCCACCAAAATTTTATAAGCGGCTATGTGCATGGCCGTTGGAAATGTATCGTTGCTGCTCTGGCTTTTGTTTACATCATCGTTTGGATGAAGGAATTTTTCCTTGTCTTCGAGCTTACCGCCGTTGAGCACATGGCCGCGGTAGGCCACCACTTCATTTACGTTCATATTGCTCTGCGTGCCGCTGCCGGTTTGCCATACCACCAGTGGAAAATAGTCATCCAGTTTGCCTTCAAGGATCTCATCGCAAACCCTGCCGATCATATCGCATTTTTCTTTGGGTAAAGCACCTGCATCAAAATTGCTGAGTGCCGCCGCTTTTTTGAGGTAGGCAAAAGCACGGATGATCTCTTTGGGCATTTTATTGATGTCCTGTGCGATCTTGAAATTATCGATACTGCGCTGGGTTTGTGCGCCGTAAAATGCATCCACGGGAACCTTCACTTCGCCCATGGTGTCTTTTTCTATTCTGTATTCCATAAAAACAGGCTTTTATTTTGGGTTGTAAAGATAAGCCGAAACGGATAGATAATTTTTGCCCTATCGCAGCTTAAGAATGTATTTTACATGCAGCAGCCAAGTTTAATGATTTATTTAACAACGGCCTTATAAATGACTGCTCATATTATTCGTTCTAAAAAAGTAAATATTTAATTTTGTTCTATGAGGTATCAATACCCTGTTCTATACGCTGCCTTTATTATATTGACAGCAGGCAGTTGCAGCAGTACAAAAAAAGCAGGCAGTTCTTCTTATGCGGCTGATAAAAGCACCGGCAAGCCTTTTTCCGGTAAAGCTTTTATGAAGCCACTTACCATCAGCCGTACAGAATTTGTGGCATACGCAAAAACACTGCTGGGCACAGCATATAAATATGGTTCAGCAAACCCGGCAAACGGGCTCGATTGCTCAGGCTTTGTGTACAATGTGTTTACCCATTTCAATATCAAATGCCCGCGCTCATCAAAAGATTATACCAATGAAGGCATGGAAATGCCGTTGAAAAATGCATTGCCGGGCGATATTATTCTCTTTACCGGTTCTGATCATAAAAGCGGGGTGGTGGGCCATATGGGCATTGTTATTGAAAACAATCCCGAACTGAAATTTATTCATTCGGCCAGCATTAAAAGCGGGGGCGTCATCATCAGCACTTATGCAGGATACTATAAAGACCATTTTGTAAAGCTGATAAGGGTCTTGGAATAAAGATGCGGAGACGAAGGGATTCGAACCCTTGATACAGTTTCCCGTATACACACTTTCCAGGCGTGCTCCTTCAACCACTCGGACACGTCTCCAATTAAATAAGGGGCTGCAAATGTACGTTCTATTAGCCTTTTGCCGAAATCATTCTACTACTTTTTCCATTTGCATGCTGCGGGAACCTTTAATAAGAACGGTTACGTTCTTAAACGACTGTTTTTTATACCAGTCGGCCGTTTCTGCAGCGTTATTAAAATAAAGGAACGCTGATGGCAGGTTTTTGTAGCCCTGGCCGGTAAATGTTACGGCTTTCCATGGGTGCGCTTTTACCAGGGTTACGATCATTTCATGTTCTGCATCCGATGCTTCGCCCAGTTCCATCATACTGCCCAGGATAAGCACTTTTTCTCCTTCCATTTTGGCAAAATTTTCTATGGCAAGCTTCATGCTGCTGGGGTTTGCATTGTAAGCGTCTAATATGATCTTATTCCCATCTTTTTCCAGTAGTTGCGATCGGCTGTTGGAAGGCGTATATGCTTCTAATGCTTTTTTAATGGTTTCATCGGGTACGTTGAAGGTTTTGCCGGCGCATACAGCGGCCAGTACATTCGGCAGATTATATAATCCAACCAGCTTGGTTTTTACAGAGGGCAAATCTGCTCCTTTTGTGATTTGCACCTCAATAAAGCCTTTATTATTGACGGCGATACCGGTATAATCGGCATGGCGGGTACCGTAGCTGATAATGTTTTTAATTCCGGCACACATTTGCTGCAGGTAATCATAATCATTAAATATAAATGCGGTTCCATCATGTTTTTTAAGGTATTCAAATAACTCTCCTTTGCCTTTGCGTACAGCTTCTTCCCCTCCAAATCCCTCCAGGTGCGCTTTGCCGCAGTTTGTTATAAGTCCATGAGTGGGCATTGCATATTCACAATATCCTTCTATTTCCTTTAAATGATTGGCTCCCATTTCTATTACGGCTATTTCCGCATCATTTTTTACCCGGAGAATGGTTAAGGGTATTCCTATATGGTTATTGAGGTTGCCTTCTGTGGTATAACATCTGTAACACGAAGAAAGTACTGCGTGAAGGAGCTCTTTGGTAGTGGTTTTTCCATTGCTTCCTGTTATGGCAATGAAGGGAATGGAAAATTGTACCCGGTGTTTTTTTGCCAGCATTTGCAGTGTTTGGAGGCTGTTATCAAACCTCAGTACCCTATTGTCGTTTATTCCCGTGTCTTCATCTGTTACGCAATAAGCGGCGCCTGCGGCCAATGCCTGAGCTGCAAAATGATTCCCATTAAAATGGGGGCCCTTTAAGGCAAAAAATATACAGTCTTTGGTAATTTTCCTGGTATCTGTTTCAACAACAGGGTGCTCCAGGTATAATTGGTATAAGTCGTCTATTTGCATGCTTCAAAATTAGCAACATCACGGGTATTAAAAAACCCCCGCTTTATGCAGGGGTTTTTAGTATAAGCCAAGTAATTATTTTTTCTTCTTGTTTTGCCTTCTTTTTCCAAAGATATTGCCTTCTTTAAACCCTTGTCCTTCCGGCGGGCCAAGATAGGTTTGTGCACAACGGAAACCAACGGTGCTTGCAGCCTGGTCTTCTTCCATGAACCTGCGGCTTCCGGGAGAGAGCCAGTATGCCCTGTCGTTCCAGCTACCACCTTTAATAACCCTTGATTTGTCGCTGATGAGGGAGGTAACTCCATAGCCGTAGAAAACCTGGCTTGCAGAGTCGCCATCCATAAAATTGATCACGTTATTGCGCTGATAGTTTGAGCGGTTTTTAACTTCTTCATCAGAAATATCTACCTTTTTCAGACGGCCCATGCTATCTCTTTCGTATTCACCGGAGCTGTTTTTATAGTATTTCTGGAATTTATTACCACGGTAGTAGTTAAAGTCCTGGCCATCAACAGAGGTCATTGGCCTGTAAACGTCTGCAACCCACTCACTTACGTTGCCACTCATGTTATATAAGCCAAAGGCATTTGGATAGAAGCTTTTGATATTTCCGGGGATGGCGGCACGGTCGTTAAGACCACCTGCAATACCCATATTATCGCCACTTCCACGCTTGAAGTTTGCAAGAAAACGTCCTTGCCAGCTTCCCCTGCGGTTATCCCTAAGGCCATTTGGATTTTTACTCCATGAATATATTTGTTGATTGGTGATCAGCTCCTCGCCACTTTTTCCTTCTTTTTTGCGGGGTGCGGGGTTTTGATCAAGTATACCATATGCGGCATATTCCCATTCTGCTTCAGTAGGCAGGCGATAGCCCATGTTAAGGATACCGTCTTCCAACTTTACAGTACTGCGGGGTTTACCATTTATATCTTTTAAATCAGATTTTTTTGGTTTACCACGGCCCTGTATCATTTCGGGATTCATCAGATATGTTTCTGTATTGAACGATCCTTCTGCACCGGCTCCTTTCATTTCACGTTTTACAGCATCTTTTTTTAGGTAACCCTTCTGCATCAGGTTCAATTCGTTTACACGGTCGGTCCTCCAAACACAAAAATCATATGCCTGGCGCCAGTTTACACCTACCACAGGGTAGTAGTTATAAGAGGGATAGCGGAAATAATACTCCACATAAGGCTCATTATAAGCCAGCTCTTCTCTCCAAACAAGTGTGTCGGGGAGCGCCTTATACATGATATTAGTATCACCACTGAACGTGTTTTCCAGCCAGTAAAGATACTCACGGTAATGTACGTTGGCCACTTCGGTTTCATCTATAAAAAACGAGGGAACCGTAATCCTGCGGGGTACATTGTTCCAATCGCCCATTACATCTTCTTCCTTAGCGCCCATGGCAAAAGTACCACCCTGTACAAATACAAGGCCGGGCCCTGCTTTGGGGTATTTTACTTTGGCTACATGGAAGTTGCCCAAATTCTTGTCATCATAATTCCAGCCAGTTACGGAGGATTTACTGCTTTTCTTACCAAAAAGGCCACCATTTTTACAGGCTGACAGAGAAAGCGTGGTTGCTATAATAAGCAACAGGTTTTTACCAGATATTAGTTTTTGCATGTGCATTCGTTTTGCAAATTATTTAACGAAAGGTTTTCTTTATTATTGTATTTGGGGTTATTAGGCTGCGAATATAATTACTTTCACCGAAAAAGACCGGATGGGGCATATTAATAACATTTTTTTGATGATTGTATATATTTATTAATATAAAACTGCCATTTTGGGCAAGTTAGGGCTGCCTGTAAAATAAAGAGGTTATTACATGCGTTAAAAAGCAACCCGGGTAACCAAATTTTTTTTTTGGGTAAAAAGAACCCTTTATATTTGACGACCGAAAATTTAACAAGATTTTATATTTTTGGTTCTTAAATTAAAAAAACCATATTTTTACAGAAATTAAAAGGATACTTAACTACTTCTAATAACAACATATAGATAAGAAATCTACCTAACCAAGACAAACAAAACGCATGAAAAAAGCAACTTTCAGATTAGCTGCCTTAGTGATGTTACTGGGTGGTGGGGCAAGTGTTAACGCCCAAACTGCCGATGCAATTAATGTGGTAACCACCGCGGTTCCATTTTTACGTATTTCTCCTGATGCCCGTGCGGGTGGTATGGGTGATGTAGGTATAGCTACTGCACCCGATGCAAACGCTGCTTTCTGGAATTTGGGAAAGACACCTTTTGCTAAACAAAAATCAAGTGTTTCTGTTACTTATACTCCCTGGTTAAAAGACCTGGGCCTTAATGATGTGTTTTTAGCTGCTGTGGCAGGTTACTATCAACTGGATGAAACAAGTGCAGTAAGTGCCGGGTTCAGGTATTTCAGCCTTGGTAGCATACAGTTTACAGACGCTTCCGGAACACCTTTAAATTCTGGTCGCCCCAGGGAATTTGGATTTGACATGGGTTACTCACGTAAACTGGGCGATAAATCTGGTTTGGGTGTAGCACTCCGTTATATCAGTTCAGACCTTGCTAATGGCGCTGCCAGCGGCGGAACTACCTATAAAAAAGGAAGTGCTGTAGCGGGAGATCTTCACTACTATCATAATGGTGCAAAAGGTATCAATTGGGGTGTAACGCTCAGCAACCTGGGCTCCAAAATTTCTTATACAAATGATGCAAATCAAAAAGATTATATTCCTGCAAACCTGGGTGTAGGTGCAGCTTATACCAAAGTGCTGGACGAAGATAATAAACTCACTTTCGCCCTTGATTTAAATAAGTTGCTGGTTCCAACTCCGGATACCGGGGCCTTAAATGCTGCAGAATACCGTTCTAAAGGTGTTGTAAGCAGCTGGTTTAGCTCATTTGGCGATGCGCCAGGTGGTGGCAGCGAAGAAATAAAAGAGATCAGCGCTTCAATTGGAGCAGAATACTGGTACAAAGAGCAGTTTGCTTTCAGGGCTGGCTATTTCTACGAGAATCCAGTGAAAGGAAACCGTAAGTATTTCTCTGTAGGTGCCGGTCTTAAGTATAATATGTTCGGTATGAACTTTGCTTACCTGCTTCCTTCCGGTTCGGGTACAAACCGTAACCCGCTTTCAAATACGCTGCGTTTCAGCCTTGTTTTCGACGTTAAATAATTAACTCTTGTATAGAAAAATAGCGTTCCATAAATGGGACGCTATTTTTTTATAGAATACCGTTCAATTTCATCATTTTTGCAGCATGAGTTACAGGATCGGTTTTGGTATAGATTTTCATCAATTAAGCGAAGGGTATAAACTTTGGCTCGGTGGTGTTGAAATTCCCCATACGAAAGGTGCGGTAGGCCACAGCGATGCGGATGTACTGCTGCATGCCATTTGCGATGCCATGCTTGGAGCGCTTGCTCTTGGGGATATTGGTAAACATTTTCCCAATACCGATCCGCAGTACCGGGGGATTGACAGTAAAAAACTTTTGACACATGTTTTTGATCTCGTGAAACAAAGGGGTTATGGGGTGATAAATGTAGACAGCACCATTTGCCTGGAAGCGCCCAAAATAATGAAATATGCCCCCGAAATGCAGCAAAAAATTGCTTCCATTCTTGATATCGGAATTACTGATGTATCCATTAAAGCCACAACAACAGAAAAAATGGGATTTGCGGGCCGGGAAGAAGGCCTTTATGCATATGCCAGCGTGCTTCTTAAACAAAACAGCTAATGCAGGGAATAAAGATAAAAGTTGTAAATAATTCGCAAAACGATTTACCTGCTTATGCTACAGCAGGTTCCGCGGGAATGGATGTTCGGGCATTTTTATCCGGGCCGGTTACGCTTTGCCCTATGGAAAGGGCCCTGATTCCTACCGGACTTTTTGTGGAAATACCGGGGGGTTATGAAATACAAGTGAGGCCAAGGAGCGGCCTGGCGTATAAACAGGGAATTACCTGCCTCAATACGCCCGGCACCATCGACAGCGATTACAGGGGAGAAATAAAAGTATTGCTCATTAATCTCAGCAACGAAAACCAGGTCATACATAACAACGACCGTATTGCACAGCTGGTGCTGGCAAAAGTAGAACTTGCTTTTTTTGTGCCAGCAGGGGATCTTAATAGTTCTGGCAGGGGTGAAGGGGGATTTGGGCATACCGGGAAGTAAAATGAAAACAAAACATGATGAAAAAGATATTTCTGTATACCGCTATAATAATTCTCTTTACTGGTATGCACTCCTGCCGCACCGCTAAAAAAATAAATACAGCCATTGCACCTAAAGACAGTGCAGCAAAAAATATAGCCCAATCAGTTAACGATTCCATAATGTTTGTGAACGCGGTAAAGGGAAATATGCAGCATAATTTTATTGATGTAAGAACATTTTCGGCCAAAATAAAAGTGGAAATTGAAGATGCCCAGGGTAAACAACCCGATGTAACAGCTGTAGTGCGCATGATCAAAGACAGCGCTATGTGGGTTTCGCTCACTGCCAGTTTTCTGAATATAGAAGTGTACCGGGCGCTTATTACAAAAGATTCTGTTATTTTAATGAACAAGCAAAAAAAAGAAGTACAATACCGTTCATTGGAATACCTGCAGGATGTAACATCCATACCATTTGATTTTGGCACGCTTCAGAACCTGCTGCTGGGCAACCCTATATTTTTCGACAGCACTAATGTGTCATTCAGGAAAAGTGAAAACTTTATTATGGCTTCATCGGTAACAGCGGAGTTTAAAAATCTGCTTACCTTATCTTTAGACCGTTGCCTGCTTACACACAGTAAGCTAGATGATGCCGATATTTACCGTAACCGTACGGCTGACATTACGTATGATAAATATGACCAGGTGGACGGCCGCTGGTTTTCCACCAGCCGGGAAGTACTCGTTTCAGAAAAAAACAAACTCGACATCAGGATGGAGTTCAAGCAGGTGGAGTTTAACAAAGATTTATCGGTATCATTCAACATACCACGCAATTATAAGCGGAAAAAATAGTTATTTTTATTTTCAACCAAACCACAGCCAGCAGGAATTAATTCTACCATTCGTTTTATATTTGCCAAATCCATTAAATTCCAACAATGCTGAGAACGATTTTTTGTTTCACTGCCTTTTTGTTTTTATCCCTTACAGTTTTTTCCCAAACCCGGGAAGAACTGGAGAAGCAGCGTGCACAGCTGAAAAAGGAAATTGAGCAAACCGAGAAGATGCTGAGCGAAAACAAAACAAAGACAAAGGAGAACCTGCTTCAATGGAACCTTATCAATAACAAGGTAAACCTGCAGGACCGGGTAGTGGAAAATATCAGCAAAGACCTGCGTTTACTCGATAATAACATTTACAGCATACAGCGGGATATTAACAAGTACGACCGCCTCCTGGATACCCTGAAACAGGAATATGCCAAAAGCATGGTGTATGCCTATAAGAACCGCAGCAATTATGATTTTTTGAACTTTATTTTCAGTGCCGATAATTTTAACGATGCCATTAAGCGGGTGGCTTATTTAAAAAGCTACCGCACTTACCGTGAAATGCAGGGACAAAATATCCTGCGCACACAGGAACTCCGCCGGAAGCGTATTGAGGAGATAACCGGTGTAAAACAAAAAAAGAAAAGCACGCTGGAAGTGCAGAGTAAAGAAATGCAGGAACTGGAGCAGCAAAAAAAGGAGCAGGACAGGATACTGAACGAACTCAAGAAAAAAGGCACCCAGCTCAACAACCAGATGGCAGCCAAACAGCGGCAGATGAAAAAAGTAAGTAATGCCATTGCTGCAGCTATTAAAAAGGCGCAGGACGATGCAAAAAAAGCAGCCCTCGCAAAGGCCGCTGATGACGCAAAAAAAGCCAGGGAAGCAAATGCAAAAAACAATGCCTCTTCCGGAACTTCCACCAATACCAAATCGGTTGCATCGGGCACAAAAACAACTGCGGCGGCCCCCAAAAAACAAGAAAGCGTGCTGCTAAATTCTGAGAATCTTGCCCTTAATACCAGTTTCGAAAAAAACAGGGGAGGCCTTCCCTGGCCGGTTGATAAAGGATATGTGCTGATGCACTATGGATCAAACAGGTTACCCAGCGGTACCATTTTAGACAACCCCTGTACAACGGTTTCTGCCAATATTGGTACACCGGTAAAGTCTGTATTTGATGGTACTGTAACAGCCGTGCAACCTTTAGATGATATGCAGGTGGTCATCATACAGCATGGCCGTTACTTCAGTACTTACAGTAATTTAAACGGTGTTTCTGTTCAAAAAGGACAGGAGGTTAAAACAGGCCAGGTGATCGGTAAAGTGGCTGCCAATATGGACGGAGATGGGGCACTCGATTTTTATATGAGTAATGAAAACAGTAATTTTGATCCCGAAAAATGGCTGCGCCGCAGGTAAATTTTAAACCACTCTTGCATACAGCGCTTCGTATTGGGGAACAATATTGGCAATGTCAAATTTATTGGCCTGTTCCAGCGCATTCTTTTTAAATTCAGCATTTGTTTGGGCATTGCCTAAAATAGACACGGCGTTTTTGGCCATATCTTCTGTATCGCCGATATTGCTCATATAGCCACAATAACCATTGATAATAATTTCGGGCAGGCCGCCGGCATTGGTACTGATAACGGGTACTTCGGCAGCCATGGCTTCCAGTGCCGCCAGGCCAAAACTTTCATATTCGCTGGGAAGTAAAAAAAGATCGGCAATGGGCAGTATGTCTTCCATCTGCTCCTGCTTACCCAGAAATTTCACCTCCGTATAGCTTTCGCAGTCGCGGGTCATTGATTCAATGGCATGTCTTTCGGGGCCATCGCCCAGGAGTAATAATTTAGACGGCAGTTCTTTATTGATAGAAAGAAAAGTTTTGATAACATCTTCCACCCTTTTCACTTTGCGGAAATTAGAAGCATGGACCAGTATTTTTTCGCCATTAGGGGCGATCAGTTTTTTAAAAGCATCGACCGGTTTCCTGTGAAATCGCTTTACATCTACAAAATTGTAAATAACATCAATGGGTTTGCTGATATTGAAATTCTTATAAGTTTCTTCCCGCAGGTTTAGGGATACGGCAGTAAGTGCATCGCTTTCTTCCATAGAAAAAGTGACCACGGGGCTGTATGTTTTATCTCTTCCCACCAGGGTGATATCTGTACCGTGAAGCGTGGTGATGACCGGTATCTTTTTCCCCTGTTTTGCCAGTATCTGTTTGGCCATATAAGCTGCCGACGCATGCGGAATGGCATAGTGTACATGGAGCAGGTCAATCTGATTGTTTTGCACCACATCCACCATCGTGCTGGCCAGGGCTGTTTCATATGGAGGAAAATCAAACAAAGGATAGGTGGGTACCCTCACTTCATGATAAAAAATATTAGCATGAAAACCAATAAGCCTCACGGGCTGCTGGTAAGTGATAAAATGTATATTATGTCCTTTTTCTGCAAGCGCTTTTCCAAGCTCGGTGGCCAGTACACCGCTTCCGCCAAACGTGGGGTAGCAAACTATCGCAATATTCATACGTGCTTATTATTGTTTGCAATTTACCGATTATAAAATTGTTTCAACTTGCGAAAGCAGTAAAAACTTAAATTGATTAAGTTTGCCGGGATGAAAAAAGTATTTTTTCTTTTAGCCGTTTTCGCATCATTTTACTGCAAAGCACAAAGGACTGATTCAGCTGTGATCCGCAGTATTGCCAACGAAATTCTTACCAACAGCAGGGCATACGAAAACCTGCGTTACCTGTGCAAGAAAATCGGGCCCAGGCTGAGTGGTTCGGCCAACGCAGCAAAAGCGGTTGAAGCCACTTTTAGGATGCTCAGAGAAGCAGGTGCCGATACTGTTTATCTGCAACCCTGCATGGTACCGCATTGGGTGAGGGGCGCCAAAGAAACAGGTTATGCGGTATTGCCCGGGAATAAAAGACAGGCGATAAACCTTTGTGCGCTGGGGAATACAGTTGGTACCGGAAGCAAGGGTGTTTTTGCTGCCGTAGTGGAAGTAAAAAGTATGGAGGAACTGCATGAGCTGGGTAAGCAGGGAGTTGAGGGGAAAATCGTGCTGTTCAATTTGCCTATGAATCCAACCCATGTTCAAACATTCCGTGCTTATGGAGAAAGCGGTATTGGCAGGCGTATCGGTGCTGCGCAGGCTGCTAAATATGGGGCCGTGGCCGTAATGGTAAGATCGCTTGCCAGCAATATTGATCCTTATCCGCATACAGGCGCCACCCAGTACAACGATTCTTTTCCTAAAATTCCGGCGGTGGCCATCAGTACTATGGATACCGAGTGGATGAGTGCATCGTTGAAGAACGGGGTACCGGTAAAAGTATTTTTAAAGACCCATTGCCGCATGCTGCCCGAGATCCTGTCTTATAATGTTATTGGGGAAATACGCGGTACAGAAAAGCCGGGGGAAATACTTACCGTTGGCGGGCATCTCGACAGCTGGGACCTGGGTGAAGGAGCGCAGGACGACGGCGCCGGCTGTGTGCAGTCAATAGAAATTATAAGGGCATTAAAAGCTGCAGGTATAAAACCAAAACGCAGCATTCGTGCCGTAATGTTTATGAACGAAGAGAACGGGTTGCGTGGAGGAAAAGCGTATCTGGATTTTGCTGAAAAAAATAAGGAACAGCATATTTTTGCGCTGGAAAGCGATGCGGGCGGCTTTACCCCCCGTGCATTGACCATTAACGCTGCAGAAGAAAAATTTACTAAAATAAAGGGGTGGCAACCCTTATTTTACGAGTACGGTGTTTATTCAATCGAAAAGGGACACGGTGGTGCAGATATCAATGGCCTTAAAAAATTAGGCACGGCGCTATCAGGTTTCAGTCCCGACAGCCAGCGCTATTTTGACCTGCACCATGCTGCCACCGATACCTTTGAAGCAGTAAGCAAAAGGGAACTGGACCTGGGCGTTGTAAATATGGCAGCATTAATTTGGCTGGTGAGCGAGTATGGATTATAAGATTTTTATTAATACTTTTGCCTTTCAGAAAAAAAAAGTTTAATGGCAGAAGTAAGTTCTACCCAAACGGTCGGAAAAATTGAACCCCAAAAACCCGGCGCATTTAAGAAATTTATGAGATGGTTTTTCTTTTTACTGATCCTTTGCCTGGCGGTTTTCGGCTACTGGAAATATTTTTATACTTACAGCGACGGCTACAGGAGCGGACTGCTGCAGAAATTTTCACACAAAGGGAATGTTTTTAAAACATACGAAGGGGAATTGATCATGAGCAGTGTTACCAGCACAACGGGTGTGGGAATTGCATCCGAGAAATTTTTATTTTCCGTTTCGAATGACAGTATTGCAAAGGCATTGCAGCAATTTGAAGGCAGGAAAGTGAGGCTTCACTACGAACAAAAAAACGGCACTCTTCCATGGCGGGGCGAGAGCCAGTATATAGTAGACGGGCTGGAACCCGAAACCAGCCTGCCTTAACCAGCAGCAAGCAATAAAAATATTACCGGCCGCTTATGCAGGCCGGTTTTTTCTTTCTTCCATTCAGCAACCGTTTTTGTTTTAATGAATTCCGTGGGTGCAGTGATATCTGCGGCGATACAAATTTTAGAGTTTCCGTTACAATGTTGCAGTAGTGCAGCCAGCAACTGGTCGTTCCGGTAAGGTGTTTCAATGAAAATTTTTGTACAATGCTGTTTCCGTGAATCGGCTTCTAGTTCTTTTATTTTTTTAGCACGTTCGGCACTGTCTACCGGTAAATAGCCCATAAACTCAAATTGCTGACCGTTCATGCCGCTTGCCATCAGCGCAAGAAGAATGGAACTTGGGCCTACTAAAGGTTTTATGGTACAGTTCATTTGCTGGGCCAGTTCCACCAGTATTTGCCCCGGATCGGCCACGCCGGGGCAGCCCGCCTCACTGATAATGGCAATATTTTTATCTTCTTTTATTTTTTTTCTGAAATTGTCCAGTTGTTCCTGTTCTGCCTTGTGAATGGCAAACCATTCAAAATCGTCAATTACGATCTCCCGGTCCATGGCTTTTAAAAAACGCCGGGCCGTGCGCTCGTTTTCTGCAAAGATCACGCTGCAGTTCTTTACAGCATCCATAACATAAGGAGGAATGGTGTTCACAGCATCTTCTGCAATAAAAGACGGTATCAGGTAAATGAGGGGCATTAAAAGATCACTTTTTTATTTCGGGCTTCATGAAGGCTGAGCGTGGCAGCCACCACGGCATAGCTTGGTGCCAGCAGCCATCCAATTACCGGGAGCAGGTGCATACCATAAAAAACCAGGCCGTTGCCAATGGCCAGTCCTTTATGCCTGCCGATCAGGCTGATACTTTGTGAAGCGCTTAGTTTATTTCTTTCGCTGCTGTAATCCAGCATGCTGAAACCGAAATAATAACATTCTATCAGCAGGCCGATAAGAGGTGTTATCCAGCCCAAAACGGGAAAAAATGATAGAATGAAAAGGCTGATCATATAAAGCGACTGCCAAAGCACGTTGCGCAGGGTGATGCGTATGGCCCTGCCGGCATCTTTCATCAGCTGTTTAAAGCTGAAGGGAAAGTCTTTTCCGGTTAGGATGCTTTCTGTTTTTTCGCTCAGGTAGGCAAAAATGGGAGAACCAATGATCAGGAAAATAAATTTGAACAGGGAGAAATAGAACATCAGGAGCACCATCCACATAATGATCTGGCCTACAATTACAAAAAAATTCATCCAGCCGTCTTTCATGTTTTCGAGCCAGCCACGGATACCGGTTTCGTTTAAAATGAGTTGGGTTACATGATTGCTTGTGACCCAGAAAAGCCAGATGCCCGCTCCAAACATGAGCATATAAATAAAGCCGGGAATGAGGATCCATTTCCACAGCCGGTTTTTTGAGATGAACCGGTGTGCATCAAAGAATGATTGTATAGCTATGACAATTTCTTTTAACATGTGTTGAACGCTCCCGCTGCAAATACCGTTTTACGGTGGTTAGGTTGATAAGCCTGATCTCAGAGACTCCTGCCAAAGATATAAAATTAGAAATTTTATTACAGGCTTTTGTATTTTTAGGCATAATCAGTTTGCCATGAAAAAACTGCCTGTCAGCTTTTACGAACGAAACGATGTGGTGCTGGTTGCCAGGGAATTGCTGGGAAAACTGCTGTGTACACGTTTTGACGGGATGGTAACAACCGGCCGTATTGTGGAAACGGAGGCTTATGTGGCATTTACCGACCGGGCATCTCATGCTTACAACGGTAAAAGAACTGCCCGGAACGAACATATGTATGCAGCAGGAGGAACCATTTATGTTTATATCTGCTATGGCATGCACCAGATGCTCAATATTGTAACAAATAAAAAAGAAATACCTGATGCGGTGCTTATCAGGGCAATTGAGCCTGTTATGGGAATTGACAGCATGCTCGAAAGAACGGGAAAGTCTGCCGCTGATTTTACCCTGACAAAGGGTCCAGGAAACCTTGCTAAGGCTTTCGGTATTTACAAGCATCACTCCGGCTATTTCTTAACTGGGCCTACAATAGCATTATATAAAGACGCAGAAAGTGCAATAAACGAAAAGCTTATTGGAATAAGCCGGCGTATAGGTGTGGAATCTGCAGGAAAAGATGCCCTGCTACCCTACCGTTTTTACATTAAAGGAAATAAATATGTAAGTGGAAGCCCGGTTAAGTAATTAAAACCTGGGGCAGGGAATACCTGTATAATCTGCCGGACGCTTAATGAAGATGAGTGAAAATTCTGATCCTCCACGGCTGCCCGTAGCTGCTTTGAGGTTGCTGGTATTGATATCGTAGCTTGCACCAATGCGCAGTCCGCCTACTTCAAGACCAACATAAGGTATAATGGCATCGCCAAAACGTACCCAGGAACCCAGGAATACATTTACAGGTTTATCACTGCCCGGGGCCGGGTTGAGGCCAACTGCGCCGCCTACCAATGTTTCGCTTGCCTTATTCTGCATTTGATGAATGGCAGAAGCGTTTACCGTAATTGTTTCCGATAAAGGTAAAGAACCGCCTGCATGGAGTGTAACCCTCCCGGTAAGGTACCAGCTTTTATCTACAAAGCTCACTTTTGGCCTGTTGATATGGTACATAGAGGCACCCAAATAATAGTTGTTTTGTCCATCTGTAGAACCGGAAAAAAGTAACCCTGCATTTACATCAAAATAATTCCTGTTCTTACCACCGGCAATGATGGGCGGCAGGTCCTGTGAAGTACCGGGCTGAAAACCATTTTGCCTCAATTCATCTTCAAAAGTGAGTTTAGTAATATCCAGCACCATACTGGAATAAGTACCCTGGAAGCCAGCTCCAATGGTGTTGTATCCATCTTCATCCAATGCTTTATGATAAGAAAGGGAGAGGGAGCCGTAATTTAATTTTAAAGTACTGTTGGCGCTTTGGTCAGATACGCCCGAAATACCGATACCAAACACATCTCCTTCAGGTATTTTTGCTGCTAAAATGGGGAAATCAATCGAGGCACTGGTAGTTACATAAGCTTTTGGTATAGAAGGCCATTGGTCACGATGATTGGCAGCCAGCCTCCAGGTGCCCGAAAATTTTCCGGTAAATGCCGGGTTAAGGGTAAGTGGGGAAGAAAAAAACTGGCTGAAATGGGGATCCTGCGCCTTCAGGTAAGCGGATGTAGTAAGCAGTAT
Source organism: uncultured Chitinophagaceae bacterium (assembly GCA_963754695.1). GTDB lineage: Bacteria > Bacteroidota > Bacteroidia > Chitinophagales > Chitinophagaceae > Ferruginibacter. Next base: position 108,410 of record CAVWGU010000006.1, on the reverse strand, counting down.
TGCTATGAACAGGTATTTTCTCGTCATCAAAAGCGTTCTTATAAGTTTTAAAGATAACAAAATGCGCTAAAATGCTGCAATAAAAAAGGGCTTTTTACACAACAGGTAGTTAAAATATCAGTTTTGCAGCTTGGATCCATATGCGAGGTCGCCGGCATCACCAAGGCCCGGTACGATATAGCCTTTGGCAGTAAGTTCTTCGTCAATATCACCGCACCAGATGATGGCTTTGGGTTCGTGCCTTTGCACATATTCAATACCCAGGGTGCAGGCTATAGCACATACAATATGAAGTTCTTTAATATTACCTTCTTCCCGCAGATAATGGAGCGCTTTTACCAGGGAAGACCCGGTGGCAAGCATTGGATCGCTGATGATGATCACCCGGTTTTCAATTTCGGGACAACTCATATACTCCAGGCTAATTTCAAAACTTCCGTCGGGGTGGTGCTTGCGGTAAGCGCTCAGGAAAGCATTATCTGCCCGGTCGAAATAATTTAACAGGCCATTGTGCATGGCCAATCCTGCCCGTAATATGGTGGCCAAAACCGGTTGTTCTTTCAAAACCTTGCTTTCGGCAATGCCCATGGGCGTGGTTACTTCTTTTGATTCCCACTCCAGTTTTTTGCTGATTTCGTAACCGATCACTTCTGCAATACGCTCCAGGTTCCGGCGAAACCGCATCCTGTCCTGCTGAACCTCTGTACTGCGCAGTTCGCTTATCCAGTTGCTTACTAAAGAATGTTCCTTGCTTAAATTATGTACCATACACAGGTTTTTTCAGTTGCCCGGGAGCTTAAAGGGCAATGATAAGTTAAAATAAAAATCCCTTATGGCAAATCTATAATAAAATAAGGCTGTATGCTTATTTTTATGCCAACTTTTAATAAATTATTCGATATGAAATCAATTCCCGTATTGTTTTTTTTCACGGCATCCACATTAATTTCCTGTGGCGGAACAGATAGCAAGAAGAGCGGCCAAAAGGATAAGTATGAAAACAGTAAAGAAACACTGCAACAAATAGAGCAGAAAAACCCGGTACGTTTTTTAAAGGCCGAAAGCAAAGACCGTAAGAACCTGATAGGCCAAACGGTGGTAAAGGGCACTATTTATAACAATGCCAAAATGGCCTCCTACAAGGATATTGATCTTAAATTTTCTTACTATAGTAAAACCGGCACACTGCTGCAGCAGGACCAAACGGTAATATACGACAGTGTGGCCCCCGGAAAAAGCATTGATTTTAAAACAAAAGAATTTACCCCAAAAGGAACCAGCGATGTAAAGATCGAGATCGTGGGAGCCAAATACTAATCAACAAACCGGAAGTTGTCGCCGTCGAACAGGCCTTTATCGCTCAGTTTTAAATGCGGAATTACAAGGAGCGCCATAAAGGATAAGGTCATAAATGGGGCTGCCATCGTGCTTCCCAGTTCATTTTTTACAAAATTGTCTATGGCGGTATAGGCTGCTGACACTTTGTAACCATCACCGGTACTCATTAGTCCGGCTACCGGCAAACCGAGCAGCTTTTCTTTTCCCTTACCAACAGCACTTATACCACCTTTTTCTGCAATTACCAGGTTAACGGCCCTGCAGATACTTTCATCATCAACCCCCACTGCCACAATATTATGGCTGTCGTGCGCCACGCTTGATGCAAGTGCGCCTTCTTTTATTCCGATGTTTTTAATAAATGAAAGGGCAACAGGCGCATCCTGGTAACGGTTTACCACGGCAATTTTGAGCATATCTGTTTCCGTATCGCTGATGATAAAGCCATTTTCAGTTTTGGGCTTTATCCATAATTTTTCGGTAATGAGCTGTCCTTCCAGGGCGCCAATAACAGGAACTGGGAACGAGGGATCTTTTGCTTCAACTGCAAAATCATCTTTTTGTTTTTTGCTGCAGTTAAACTGGTTGATCGCAATTGCGGCTGGTAGTTTTTATAAGCGACCTGCCGTTTTCGGCCACCAGCACTCCATCTATATAAGTATGTGTTATGTCAAAATTAACCAGGTCTTTGCTGATGATGAAATCTGCTGCATCACCCGGTTTTAAAGTGCCATTGCGCATGCTGTAATGTATTACCGGGTTGATACAGGCCGCCTGTAAAACTTTAAAAACATCTATTCCTTTTGCCACCGCCCTGGCGCAAAGCTGGTTGATATGGCCAAGCTACCAGGCTGTCGGGATGTTTATCATCGCTGCAAAACATCATATTTTCGTAATGCTCACCAAGTAGCGGGATGAGTGCTTCAAAATTTTTGGCGGCACTTCCTTCCCTTATGAGGATCTTCATGCCGTATTGCAGTTTTTCCAGCGCTTCGTCAGCTGTAAAGCATTCATGATCGGTGCTGATACCGGCATCAATATATTTTTTAGCATCGGCGCCACGCAGTCCGGGTGCATGTCCATCCACCGGTTTATGGTGTTTTTTAGCGGCAGCAATTTTTTTCATCACTTCCTCATCGGCAAAAAGTACGCCGGGGAAATTCATCATCTCGCTCAGGTAATTTATTTCCGGCATGGCCAGCAGGGCTTCCACTTCGCCCGCAAGAAGTGCAGCGCCGGCTGTTTCAAAAATGGTGGCCGGCACGCAGCTGGGAGCGCCAAAATGAAATTTAAAGGGAACCGTTTTGCCGTTTTCTATCATGAACTTAACGCCATCCATTCCACAAACATTGGCAATTTCATGCGGATCGCTGATTGTACCCGTGGTTCCGTGCACAACGGCAAGCTTCGCAAATTCAGAAGGTACCAGCATACTGCTTTCAACATGTACATGGCTGTCTATGAAGCCGGGTAGCAGGTAGGGCGATCCTTCTTTTTGCGGGGCGGTTATACTGATATTTTCTATTTTGCCCTCGTTTACAGAGATCGTACCGTAGTTTATTTCTTTTTTAAGGATGTCAACAATGTTGCCGCTTAAGTTGAATGTTGCCATGCATTTACCTGGTTTACTATTACCACAAAATACAGCATTATAACTTTACAAAATTTAAGAAATGGCTGTTTTTTTATTTATCTTGCTGGCTAAATCTAAAACAATTATAATGAAGAAGTATCTCACATTGTTTTTTGCATTGCTGACCGTATGCAGTTTTTCGGCAAACGCCCAAACTGTAGATGAAGTTATTGGTAAATATGTTGCTGCTAACGGTGGCATAGATAAAATTAAATCACTTAATTCCATGCGTATGACTGCGAGCCTTTCTGTGCAGGGATTTGATATACCGCTTAGTATTACCACTGTTCATAATACCGGAACAAGGGTTGATTTTGAGATCCAGGGTACCGGTAATTACCAGTTGGCCAACAATACGGAAGGCTGGACGTTTATGCCCATACAGGGGATGGCCGACCCGGTAAAAATGAGCGACGAAGAGTATGAATCAATTAGCGGGCAGTTCGATCTTCAGGGTGCACTGGTTGATTATGCTGCAAAAGGTTCTATTACAGAATTGGCAGGTAAGGAAACATTGAATGGACGGGAAGTTTACAATATTAAGGTTACCAGGAAGAGTGGGAAGCTGTCTAATTATTACCTGGATGCACAAACATACCGGTTGATAAAAACAAGCGGCATGAGGAATATAGGCGGAAATGAAGTTATGGCTGAAACAACCTATGACGATTACCGTCAGAATGCTGATGGTTACTGGTTTGCCTATTCCATTACAAATATGACCGGAACTGTGCTGGTTGAAAAGGTGGAAACGAATATAAAAGTTGAAGAGAGTATTTTCAAAAACTAATCGCAAAACTATTCCAGTTAACACCCCGCTTTAACGGGGTGTTTTTTATGAATGGTCATCAAGCAGGTCGGGTCTTAATTTTTTTGTACGCTCCAGGGACTGGTTGTGCCGCCATTCGTCTATCAGCTTATGATTGCCACTCATAAGTACATCGGGTACTTTCCATACACGAAAGATCTCGGGCCGGGTATAAACAGGCGGCGCCAGGAGGTTGTCCTGAAAAGAATCGCTCAATGCGGAACTTTCATCATTGAGTACACCGGGTATCAGCCGGCCAATGGCATCTGTAAGTACGGCGGCTGCCAGTTCCCCGCCACTAAGCACATAATCGCCAATAGAGATCTCTTTGGTAATAAAATGATCCCTTACCCGTTGATCAATACCCTTATAGTGACCGCATATCATCAACAGGTTTTGCTGAAGCGATAATGTATTGGCCATTTTTTGGTTGAAGGTTACGCCATCGGGGGTAAGAAAAATAACATCATCGTATACTGTTTTTTCCTGAAGGGATTCAATGGCTTTCACCAGCGGTTCTGCCATCATTACCATGCCGGCGCCTCCGCCAAATGGATAATCGTCTACCTGTGCACGGGCATAGCTGCTGTAATCCCGCAGGTTGATCACATTTACTTTAAGCAGCCCCCTGTCTGCCGCACGTTTCATGATAGAATGAGAAAAGGGGCCTTCCAGTAAGCCGGGAACAACGGTGATAATGTCTATTTGCAATTTTTTGTTTTTTAAACTTCGTATATGGTTAATCCTTCATGAATTCATCCAGGTCTCTTTGTTGTTTTTTTGTAGGCCTCCCCACTTTACTTAAGCGCTTGCCTGTATGGAATGAGGCGGCCTGGAACTGAAGCCTTTCCAGTTCTTCTGCCGGCGTAATATCTGAATAAAATTTTATGGCTTCAACATACTGAACACGTTTGTGAAGTAATCCTGTCACCTTGATGCGCCATTTTTTATTTTCAGTTTTCACTTCATATTCCTCCTGTAGCGCTACCGTTTTAGAAGCTTTGGCAGAAAGGCCATTGAACTTTACCCGGCCTTTATCGCATGCATCTGCGGCCTGGCTCCTGGTTTTGAAAAGCCGGATAGCCCATAAATACTTATCCAAACGCAGTTTTTCTGACTCCATCAGGCAAAATTATATTTCTTTTTACAGCAATGGTAAGACCAGCGCCCTGTATTTTCTTAACTTTAAAACTTTAAAACAACCATCATGAGGATAAAAAAAGTGATTTTGCTGATTTGCGCCTGCACAATTTTCATAACAGTAACGGCACAACGTGTAAACTGGGCTCCCGACGGAACAGGTTACCTGAAACAGAAAGAGGGTAGTATTTTTAAAGTGGATCCCCGGAATGATAAAGAAACGGTACTCATTAATAAAGAACAGCTTACGGCCCCGGGTTATACAACCCCGCTTAAAATCCAGTCGTTTGAGTACAGCAACGATAAATCCAGGATCCTTTTGTTTGCCAATACGGCCAGGGTGTGGCGCATGAATACCCGGGGCGATTACTGGGTGCTTTCGGGCAATAAACTCACACAGCTTGGCAAGGGGCTGCCGGCACAATCGCTCATGTTTGCAAAATTCTCGCCCGATGGAAAGTCAGTTGCCTATGTGAGTAAAAATAATATTTACATAGAGGATGTTACAACCGGGAATATTAAAAAAATGACAACAGACGGCACCCGTAAACTCATTAACGGAACTTTCGACTGGGTATATGAAGAAGAGTTTTTCTGCCGCGATGGTTTTCGCTGGAGCCCCGATGGGAGGCATATTGCTTTTTGGCAGGTAGACGCCAATAAGACAAGGGATTACTTTATGCTTAATACCACGGACTCCAATTATTCGCAGGTTATACCGGTGGAATATCCTAAAGTGGGGGAGCCGCCATCGCCGGTTCGCATTGGTGTTTTAACAGCGGGTGGCGGTGTTATAAAATGGATGAAAATAGAAGGTGATCCGCAGCAACATTATATTCCACGTATGGAATGGGCATCAAATGATGAACTTATTGTACAGCAGCTCGACCGCAAGCAACAGGAAAGTAAACTGATCTATTGCAAAATTAACGATGGCAGCAGCACTACTTTTTTTGCAGAAAATGATGAGGCCTGGGTAGACCTGAATACGGATGACCCAAAGGGCTGGAACTGGGTGAACAGTAAACAGGATTTTTTATGGGTAAGTGAAAAAGACGGCTGGCGCCATATCTATAAAATAAGCAGGGATGGAAAAAATTCCACACTGCTTACAAAAGGGGCTTATGATATAGATGGAATAAAAGTCATTGATGAGGCCAATAACTATGTGTACTTTACTGCATCGCCTTCAAATGCCACCCAACTCTACCTGTACCGGGTGCGTATCAATAATTCTAAAGAAGAGGCAGAGCTGGTAAGCAATGCCGCACAAAAAGGTACACACCAGTATAATATTGCGCCGGGTGCAAAGATGGCGCTGCACAGGTTCAGTAATGCCAATACGCCGCCGGTAACAGAATACATCAGCCTTCCGGATAACCGGCCATTGAACCCTAATAACAGCATTGCAAAAAACATAAAGACCGATCCCAATATTAATGTGGAGTACCTGCAGGTAACAACCGAAGATAATATTGTACTGGATGCCTGGATCAATAAGCCACGGAATTTCGACCCGGCTAAAAAATACCCGGTGGTTTTTTATGTGTACGGGGAGCCGGCCAGCACCACCACGGCAGATATGTATGGTATGCATTCGAATTTTCTGTATAAAGGAGATATGAGTGCAGATGGATACGTGCAGGTAGCGGTAGATAACCGTGGTACACCGGCATTAAAAGGGGCAGGCTGGCGCAAGGCTGTTTACCGTAAAATAGGAACCATTAATATCAGGGATATGGCACTGGGTGCAAAAAGAATCCTGGAAAAGCCATATATGGACAAAAGCCGTGTGGCGGTATGGGGCTGGAGCGGGGGAGGTTCTTCCACCCTTCACCTGCTGTTTAACTACCCGGAAATTTTTCAAACCGGTGTGGCCGTGGCCGCAGTGGGAAACCAACTCTTTTACGATAATATTTACCAGGAACGCTACATGGGCCTTCCCCAGGAAAATATGGAAGATTTTGTAAAAGGTTCTCCCATTACACATGCAAAAAATTTGAAAGGAAATTTACTCTATATACATGGTACCGGCGATGATAATGTACATTACAGCAATGCAGAGGCTTTATTGAACGAATTGGTAAAACATAATAAGCAGTTTGAATTTATGGCATATCCAAACCGCACACACGGTATATCTGAGGGAGAAGGCACATTTGATCATTTAAGTACTTTATATACCAATTTCATTAAAAAGAATTGTACGCCCGGGGGAAGATAATTACAAAATAACAGGATAAAAAAGAGCGGCACAAAAGCCGCTCTTTTTTTATGCTTCGGGCAATACGGGCCCAAAGTGTAATTTTTGGTCCCTGATCTCTTTTTCGGGAAAAAGAATGTCGAGGGCGGTTTCGTAACCCTCATCTGCGAGCTGGCTTATTTTTTTTCGGGTGTCATGATCTTTCAGTAGTTCATGTACGATCAAACCTGCTGCAATTGCCGCAATACCGAGGGCGATCATGGCCTGGTGTTTTTTCTTCATAAAAATCATTTTACCGGATACATAAAATATTGTGCCAAAATTACTAAAAACGGCCCGCAATATTGTTATAAAAGGGAAGAAGGGCATGAATCCCTGGAAATATTACAATTCTTTAACCATACAGAAGCTTCCTCCGGTCTCCAGTTCTTTAAAACCCATTACATGTAAAAACCGGAGATGTTTTTTATTGGCCACATTTCGGTAGATAATACGTTTTACCCCTTTTGACTTCAGAAAATTACTTTCTTTTTGAAAAATGAAATTTCCCACCTTAAAATCGCGGTATTTTTCAAGCGTGTAATTGATGTTAACTTCAGCATCCCCATTTGGCATCAGGCGGGCGCTGAAGATATTGGCAATAACAAGGTCTCTCAATACGGCAAAATTAAGCCCGCCCTGGAGCTGCTCTTTTCGGAAGCCTGGAAAATAACCTGTTATATCTTTATTGTAATAGAGCAGGAACTTATCTATCATCTTTTCCTGTCCCTGGAATTCTAAAAGATCAAAATATTCTTCTTTCCTGAAAAGCATGCGCAGGTAATAAAGGTTGATCACCAGCAGGATGCCATTGGTGATTAATACCGGGATGGCCGAGAGAACGAGTGCATAGAACATAAAAAACACATTTCCTGCCAGGGAGTACCAGCGGAAATTCATTTCTGTTTTTACCAGCAGGGCCATGATAAGGCATAGCGAAGCCAGGTATCCGAAATAAGGGGCAATTTGCTGCAGCATATCTTAGTTTTGGGCTGCAAAGATAATCCAGCGCTTTGTTGAAATAAAAAAATCTGCCAAGGCAGATCTTAAAGCGGTTGAATCCTCTTATGTATTAGTGTGGGTTATTTAACTTTTTTAAGCAACATTACGTAACCGCAAAGGTCTTTTCGCTTCTTTTTATTGACCTGTACAGGTTTGATCATATGGTATTCGCTGAAGCGGGGCTTATAACCATAACTGATAATATTGCCGTCTACATCGCCCCATTGGTTCTTTTTGTACACCACTTCCTTCTCATTCCAGTCGTACATACGCACTTCGTAGAGTTTGGAACTGATATCGCCGATAAATACAAATTGATAAAGGTTGCCTTCGTTAAGCGGAACAATTACAGGCATTTCATATTCGCTTTCCATGGTCATGGATGCCTCTTTGAGTACTACAAAGCCCTGGGAAGCGAGGAATTTTTTGATGCTGTCGGCCTGTTGAACGATGGATTCGTTGCTGCATGCCTGTTGCCTGATCACCTGCTGTGAAAACGCAATTTTGCCTGTAAACAGGATCAAAATGGTGATAATAGAAGCGATTTGGTTTTTCATCTCTTGCGGTATTGAATTGTAAGCACTACAATTTTACTACTCGTTTTCCGTATTTCAAAGCATTTTGGCGAAACAGGGCTTATACTATAGTATATTTAGATGTATAACTACAAAAGGCAATTAAAATTGTGCTTTACGACCCATTTTTATAAAAGTAATATGTGCCGGCCTGTTGTAAACAAGTGATTACAAGATCATTAATACAAACATGCGGCGGCAGGTTGCAGCAGTAAAAGATGGTATCGGCAATATCGTCCGGGGTAAGCGGAACCAGGCCCTTGTACGTGTTCCCGGCCTTTTCTTTGTTTCCCTTAAAACGCACCAGGGCAAATTCTGTTTCCACTGCACCCGGGTTGATGGCGGTTACTTTTATGCCGTGTTTGAGCAGGTCGATGCGCATGGAGCGACTGATGGCATCCACGGCAAATTTGCTGGCGCAATATACATTGCCAAATTCGTACACTTCTTTGCCCGCAATGGAACCCAGGTTTACAATATGCGGGGCGGCCGATTTTTTTAAAAACGGAAGGGCGGCCCGGGTCACATACAACAGCCCATTCACATTTGTCTGCATCATGGTTTCCCAGTCGTTCATATCGGCTTCATCAAAAGCTTCACGGCCGAGGGCCAGGCCTGCATTGTTTACCAGTATATCGATAGTAGTTTTTTCAAGTGTTTTAAAAGCGGCATCCACCGCCTCTTTTTTTTGAACATCAAAACAAAGGGTGGTTACGGATATGCCAAATTCTTTTTTGAGTGAGGCGCTGATTTCAACCAGGCGGTCTTTTCTTCTGCCGGTGATGATCAGGTTATTATTGTTTGCTGCAAATTTTTTGGCGCATGCCAGTCCAATGCCCGAAGTGGCGCCGGTGATGAGGATGGTTTTATTCATGGATGCAAGTTAATCCATGCAAAAATAAAACCAACAGCCGGTAAACCCGGCATTACCGTATCAGGATCACATGCCCTTTTTTAGTGATCTGGCGGCCAAGATAGTCGGTGGCTTTAGCTTCCCATACATAGGTGCCCAGCGGCTGGTCCTTTCCGTTAAACACGCCATTCCATCCCCGGTTGATTACAGAGGTGTTGAATACCATTTGTCCCCAGCGGTTGTAGATCCTGAAATAATGAAGCGATTTTATACCTAATGCAATGGGTTTAAAATTATCGTTGATGCCATCGGCCCCGGGAGTAAACGCATTGGGTACATACAAACCCGGGTCAACCAGGAAAACGCGGACCATGATAGTATCGTAATCAAAACAACCAATAGGATTGCTTACACGCACCACGTATTCAATACTGTCTCTGGGAAGTGAGACCGGGTTGGCAATATTGGCATTATCGAGCCAGCGGCCGGGCGTCCATAAGTAAATGCTGCTGCCGGTTGCATTGAGCTGCAGCGGCTGGTTAATGACCACGGCGGTATCCCTTGGGCCAGCGTCTGCGGTGATGGTTGCCACATCTACAAATACAGTGTCATAATCGGGTTTAGGGCAGCCTTTGTTGTCGGTAACCTGTACGATATAGCGGATATCTTCTTCGGGCGTGGCAATGGGATTGGCCACCTGGTTATTACTTAAATACAGGTTGGGACTCCATAAATAACTGCTGCCACCGCTTGCATGCAGGTAGGCTGGTGTGCCAAAACAAACAGTACTGTCGCGGCCTGCATTGGCATTGGGATAAGGTGCTGTAACGATCCTGATATCTTCTTCGGAAAAGCATTTTCCAATTCTTGCAATTACATGATAATTTGTGATACTGTCTACTGGTGTGGCCGTGGGTGTTTTAATATTGGACACACTGAGTGTTTGCGGAGGCGTCCATTGATAGCTCAACCCATCGCTGCTGATCTGTAACTGAATTGTGTCTGAACGGCAAATAGCTGTATCCGGCATGGCCGAAAGGCTAACCCGGTCCACCACTCTGACCGTTAACTGATCGGTAGCTTCGCATCCGCTGTTGTCAATAAAGTTTACGGTATAAGTGGTGGTAACATCGGGGCTTACCAGTGGAGTAAAACTGTTTACATTACTGATCATATAATTGGGGCTCCAGGTAATATTGCCCGGGCCGGTAACAACAGCATTTAACCTCAGGCTATCAATATTGCAGATCAGTGTATCGTTAGGGATGGTCATCTCGGGCCTTTCTACGATCTTAACATTTTCCTGAACAGTGTCTATACAACCCTTACTGCTTTTTACAATAAGCGTGGCCGTATAGTCTCCGGCTGTTGTATAAGTATAGGTGGGATTTCTTATGATGCTTGTATCAGAATTAACGCCCTGCACACCAAAATCCCAATGCCAGCTGTTTACCTGTCCAAAAATAGTTACGGTAGAATCACTGAAGCTTACGGGTTTGTTGATGCATTTAGGCGAATTTTGATTCATGCCTGCAAAATAACCAGGGTACACTTTTACAAGAGATGTAGATGAATCGGCACAACTGCTGCCCCGGTTTACCACGAGTTTAAGCAGGTATGTTCCGGTATCGGGGTATTGATGCGTGGGCGTTTCTTCGGTGGAACTGGCCCCATCTCCAAATTCCCAAAAAAATGTTTCATTAAGCGGGGATTGAACCTGGTTGGAGAAGGTGATAGTACGGTTCAAATTCACATCACAAATAGGAATGGCAGCAGGCAGGCTTGCAAAGGCAAAATCGCAGGGAGCCACGCTTATAATGAAATCTTTCCGGTGCGAAGCGATATACCTGCCATTTCTGTATGCATTGATACATACAGAAACTACATATTTTCCCTCACCCGGGGCGATCCCGGAAATAATGCCGGTTTGCGGGTTGATACTGGCCAGTGGTCCCATGGGAAAAGTGCCGCTGTACCCGCCGGAATAAGGAATACTGCCATAAGGGGGCGCCGCCGGAGAAGCATAGCTGGCATCCGAAGCATCACCACCATCATAAGCGCTGCACAAAGAATATACGAGTGAGTCACCATCGGCATCTGTGGCGCTGAAATCGAGTGTAAAAGGCCGGTTATAACAAACTATAGAGATTCCCCTGGCAAATTGCGGACTGTTATCATTCAGCACATCGCCCAGGCTGTTTTTGCCGGGTATAAGTCCAACATACGTGGCACCCATTCTGTTGGAAGTGTTTTCAATATTGTCTATACGGCAGCATGTTTGATACGTAATGGTATACCCGTTATTATTATTGGGTAGAGATATTTCGAAAGTATAAAAACCTGCAGTGTACGTAAGTATGGGTGGATTTTCAATACAAAGTGGCAATGGATTTTGAGGAAGGGTTCTGATTTCATCTATCGAAACAGACCTGTAACCATTATACAGGGTGCCGTTATCATTATTATAAATTCCGAGAGACACAGTTGCAGGCATTTCGGCACAGGGAGCCAGGCAGTTTTCGTCGCGAAACAGGATCAGCGTTACACTATACCTTCTCGAAGTGGCATCAGCGCTAATAAAACGGTAAATGACCTCACCGCCTGTGATATGCTTTGCAAAAGCAGGCAGGAACCCAAGAACAAAGAAGAGTAAAATGTACAGTTTAGGTTTCATGGATTTTAATATGACCGTAAAATAAACAAATACGCTGTATATAAGCTAGTGCTTTGATGCAAAACCTTGTAAAAATTCTGCCAAAATTCTGTTTGACGCTCCAGTTTCTTCCAGCATTCCCATGTGGGCACTGTTTCTAAGTATATGAACCATACTTATTTTGGGCAGGTGCACCTGCTCAAGCCCCTGGTTGAAAGGTACTGCTTTATCGTGTTGCCCCAGTATGAATAAAACCGGTACCGCTGCCGATTTTAAAATATGGGTGCGGTCGGGCCGTGCTATCATGGCGCTATAGTACTGTATCAGCGCTTCGGGACTGAACTTCCTTCCCTTTTCCAATAATTCGTCTATTTGGGCCCTTGAGTTGCTTTCATTATAAAACAAACCTGGAAGTGAGGTATTTAAGAACGTATGGGCCCCGTTTTGTTGTATGAAACCGATGGCTTTTTTTCGGGTTAGTTTTTTTTCAGGATCATCGGCATAGGCACTGCTGTGAAAAAGTCCAAAAGCGGTAAGCATATTGCTGTAGTTTTCTGCAAAAGCCAGGCTGGTATACCCGCCCATACTATGGCCAATCATAATGCAATTTTTAATGCCTTCTTCGTCCAGGATGGCTTTAAGGCTCTCTGCATAATCTTTAAGCCCGGCATTTCCCTGCAACAGTTCTGAGTTTCCGCTTCCGAGAAGATCGGGTACAATAAGCTGGTAGTTAGTTTGTAAATGATCGATTTGATGTTGCCAGATACTGCTGTCTTCGCCAAAACCATGTACGAGCACCACGGGCATGCCTTTACCATATACGGAATAATGGATAAGGCAGTTTTGGAATTGCAAAGTTTTATCTGCCATATATTTTATTTAGATAACAATGATGTTATCACAATCAAAGAAAAAATCCGGATCACAATTTTTTCTGAACAAGAAAAGCCCTTACCATCAGCAGGATGATAACGGGAATAAGCCCAAGGTTCATCTGTTGTGGTAAAAAGAACCACAGCAATAGTAATGCCGCATATAATACAGCCGTTGATAAAAAATATTTTTTAACCCATTTTTTTTCACTCCTGGTAAAAAATGCCGCGATGGCATGCGTGGGCAGGGCCCAGAGGAGGTTGTAATTGTCTTTGGTCATGAAATGATCGGTTCCCCACCACATGAACAGGAGCAGGATGCCCAGCAGGCCGGTGATAAAAAATAATAGCCAGTCCAGTATTTTCAGTACAGCTTTGGCAATCTTGCTTTGAGAAAAACCTGCGAGGATCCAACATGCTGCAATGACGGAAAACAGTAGTAAAGGGGTGAACCAACTAAACTTAGCTGCTGTTTTTTGGGCAATGAAGAGGTCATTTTTAGCAGCAATGATGCGTGTGTTTTTTGTGCTATCCAGGGCATACATGAGATTGTCGGGCAAAAACTGTTGCTGTGCTGCAGCCATGGTCTTATCCATGCGGCTGCCGAGTAAAATATCAATGCCCAGTTTGCTCCAGTAATGTTCATTGAAATTGAGGTAATGGTGGATGCCGTTGCGAAAAGTAAAATTGGAGGGCATTACAGCCGGCAGTTGCGGATGCGGTTCTTTGTATTTTACAATGATATCCCGGAGGCGGCTGGTGCAGTTATCGAAAGTGAAATCATATTTATACCAGCGGTTTTCTTCCTTCAGGTTTTCTGCCAGAAAATGTTTGATACTGATCTTTTGGGGGCCGGTTAAATCCAGTAACTGCTCTGTAACGCCGCGGTTTTCCACCTGGTAGGTAAACAAAAAATCCTCCAGTCTTTCTGCACTGAGTACATACAAAAGTTTGCCACGTATAAACTTGCTGTAAAAATCGGGGTCATTAAAATCAAAAGTACCGTAGTTGAAAATGATATCGGAAACAGCATTGCTGTCAATAACCCTTAAAGCACTGTGGCCAAAAGTGGAATACAGTTCTTCACCAGGTGTGCAGGTAAGCAGGGAAATGCGGAGGCGGGAGCTGTCCTGGCAATAAGCAGCTGTGCCAATAATAGAATGTGCCAATATGCCAATGAAGAAATGTGCCAATGCGAGGTGCCGCCACTTATAAAATTTGCAAACACAATTAGCGTTGAAAAAATTTAGGAATGTCATTTTCCAGTTCTGCATTTATGAGCGATCGTAAATTATAAAAGATGCGTAAAGGTATGCTGTATAAGTGAGTCACGATAACTATCGGGACAACGATGATGCCATAAAAACAAATTCTGGTATCCAACTTAATATAACCCGCTGCGGTAACCTATTACCTGCTGTAATTAGGCGCTTCCTTTGTTATTTCAATATCATGTGCATGGCTTTCCCTTATGCCGGCATTGCTGATCTTTACGAACTGTGCCTTTTGCAATTGTTTTACATTGGCAGCACCGCAGTAGCCCATGCCTGCACGCAGACCGCCGGTAAACTGCTGCACTACTTCGTGCAGGTAACCCTTATAAGCCACCCTGCCTTCGATGCCTTCGGGTACAAATTTCTTTACATCATCTTCCGGGTCCTGGAAGTAACGGTCGCTGCTGCCCTGTGCCATAGCGCCAAGCGAACCCATGCCGCGGTATTGTTTGAATTTTCGGCCTTCGTATATGATGGTTTCGCCGGGGCTTTCTTCTGTACCGGCAAAAATATTTCCCATCATCACACAACTGGCGCCTGCGGCCAGTGCTTTTACCATATCGCCAGTATAGCGGATACCACCATCGCTAATGATACCCACCTGCTTATTTTTTAATGCTTGTGCAGCATGGAGTACGGCTGTTATCTGCGGTACACCTGTGCCAGCCACAATGCGGGTAGTACAAATGGAGCCTGGGCCAATGCCTACTTTAACGGCATCGGCGCCGGCATCGGCAAGCGCTTTTGCACCGGCTGCCGTGGCCACATTGCCGGCTATGACCTGTAAATTCTTATATGATTTTTTAATAGCTTTCAGCATATCCATTACGCCTTTAGTATGGCCATGGGCGCTATCAAGACAAATAACATCCACCCCGGCCTTATAGAGCGCTTCCACCCGCAGCATGGTATCCGATGTAATGCCCACACCTGCACCTACCAGTAATCTTCCAAAAGAATCTTTTACAGAATAAGGATGGTTATGCAGTTTTAAAATATCACTGAACGTAATAAGGCCTATTAAGCGGCCCTGTTTGTCGACCACCGGCAATTTTTCGATCTTGGTTTTCTTGAAAAGCTGTTCTGCTTTTTTCAGATCGGTTCCTTCAGGTGCGGTCACCAGGTTTTCGCTGGTCATTACGGCACTTACTTTTTGTTTGTAATTGGTTTCAAACCGAAGGTCGCGGTTGGTGAGGATGCCCACCAGTTTTCTGCCAGCATCTATAATGGGTATACCGCCGATCTTATTTTCCCGCATGAGCCTTACTGCTTCTCCCAGGCTGGCATCGGGCGGCAGGGTAATAGGGTCGAGTATGAGCCCGTTCTCGCTGCGTTTTACTTTTCTTACCTGGTCGGCCTGCTGCTCTATGCCCATATTCTTATGCAGGATGCCGAGGCCACCTTCCCTGGCCAATGCTATGGCCAGTTGTGCTTCTGTAACGGTGTCCATTGCTGCACTCAGCATGGGGATATTAAGCTTTATTTCTTTGGTAAGGTTGCTGGTAATATCAACATCCCTGGGCAGTATTTGCGAATAGGCCGGGGTTAATAAAACATCATCGAAAGTGAGCCCTTCGTTTAATTTTTGTGCAGTTGAATTTGTTTTGGGAGATTTTACTGTAGCCATGTGCAAAGATAGGATAGCTATTTAAGATTTAAGATCTATGGTTTAAGATTTTTTTTTGGCAGGATTCTGCATTTTTTTTAAAATGATTTTGAAGGAATAAAATTTTTTCAGGCCAAAGAATGGCCTGTTGCCATAAATGATCCCGGCCTTATGCAGATTAAAAAGGTAGATCAGCCTTCAAGTGCATGAGTGGGGAAGTCTTTAAATAAGGGTGTTCTATCTATTGGAGTTTGTATATTTTTCCCGGCAGGGCCTTTACAATCCCTTCCATTTCGAGCATGAGCAGGGCCTGTGCGGTGGCGCTGCTGCTGAGGCCGGTTTTCAGGTATATTTCATCAATGGGCATGCTTTCGGTTTCTTTAAGGATATCAACTATGATCTTTTCATCGGGCTGCAGTTCTATAAAGAGTTCCCGCTGCTGTTTTTTTGCCGGTTTTTTGTTTTCGTCCCAGTTCATGAATTGCAGCAGGTCATCTGCACAAGTGAGGAGGGATGCCTTATTGCTCCTGATGAGGTAATTGCACCCTTCGCTTTTGCTGTCGGTGGTTTTGCCTGGTAGTGCAAATACATCTTTGTTGTAACTGTTTGCCAGTTCAGCCGTAATGAGGGCGCCACCCTTTTTTCCGCTTTCCACAATAATAAGCGCATCGCAGATACCTGCCACGATGCGGTTCCGTTTGGGAAAATTCTGCCTGTCGGGTTTTATACCGCTGCAAAAATCGGTAAGCAGTCCGCCATTTTCGGTCATCTGTTTTGCCAGTGTTTTATTTTCGGAAGGATAGATCCTGTCGAGGCCGTGCGCCAAAACGCCTACGGTAGGAAGATTATTTTTTAATGAATTTTTATGGGCAATGGTATCAATACCAAAAGCGAGTCCGCTGATGATGAGTATGCCCGAATTTGCCAGGTCGAGCAGCAGTTTTTCACAAAACTGTTTACCATATTCACTGTTATTACGGGTTCCCACTATGGAAATAATTCTTGATGCATTGAGATTGGCATTACCGCGGTAATAAAGCAGCGGGGGGCTGTCGTAGCAATTCAGTAAACGTTTCGGATAGTCATCGTCTGTAAGAAAAAGCGGCCGGATCTTATATTTTTCAATAAAGGCAATTTCTTCATCGCATGCTTCAAATGCATTAAATTTTTTAATACTGCCTGCCCGTATGGTGCCGATCCCCTCTATGTTTTCCAGTTGTTTCCCGGGGGCCTTAAAAACCGCTTCGGCGCTGCCATATACGTGCACTAAGTTTTTTGCATGCACATCGCCCACCTGCGGCAGACGGGTTAGGGCAATGCGGTATCTTAATTCTTTGTTCATACGGGATGATGAACAATATTACGGTCAAATTCAAGGCCGGGTACCGTACATATCCCCGGAAAACCCGGGTATTATTCAGGATTTTGCTTGGAGCAAAAAGAGTAACTTTGCCCGCAAATTATGAAAGTACGCAGTTTAAAAAAAGACAAGGTAAATATCATTACGCTCGGCTGCAGTAAAAATATGGTAGACAGTGAAGTGCTGAGCGGGCAACTGCGTGCCAATGATATTGAAGCGGTTCATGAAAATATTAAGCGTGATCATAATATAGTCATCATCAACACCTGCGGATTTATTGAAAAAGCCAAGGAAGAAAGCATCAATACCATTCTTGACAATGTAGAACTTAAAAAAAAGGGGAAGCTCGATAAAGTATACGTGACCGGCTGCCTCAGCGAACGCTACCGAAACAACCTGGAAGCTGAAATTCCGGAAGTAGATGCTTTTTTTGGCACGATGGAATTGCCCCTCCTCCTAAAAAAGTTTGACGCAGATTATAAGGCTGAACTTTTGGGGGAACGGATGCTGGCCACGCCCCAGCATTATGCTTATATGAAAATAAGCGAAGGCTGTAACCGTACCTGCAGCTTTTGTGCCATTCCGCTCATGCGGGGACAGCATGTGAGCAGGCCCATTGAAAGCCTGGTAAACGAAGCCAAACGGCTGGTGCAGGGCGGTGTAAAAGAAGTGATGCTCATTGCACAGGAACTTACTTACTACGGCCTCGATATTTATAAAAAGCGGGAGCTTCCAAAATTGCTGCATGCACTGGCCGATGTAAAAGGCCTGGAATGGATCCGGCTGCATTATGCTTATCCGAGTAAATTTCCGCTGGAGATCATTGATGCCATGAAGGAGCGGGAAAATATCTGCAATTACTTAGATATACCTTTGCAGCATGCCAGTAATCATATGCTTCAAGCGATGAAGCGCCATATCACACGTGAAGAAATGGAAGACCTGGTGGGTGAAATAAGAAACCGCATCCCGGATATCTGTTTGCGCACCACTTTGATAGCAGGCTTTCCCGGTGAAACCAGAGATGATGTGGAAGAATTGAAAATGTTCCTGCAAAAAATACGTTTCGACCGGGTGGGCATTTTTACGTACAGTCATGAAGAAGATACCAGCGCTTATGAACTGCCCGATGATATAACTGCAGCCGAAAAAGAAGAACGTGCACAGGAAATAATGGAGCTGCAACAGGAAATATCGCTGGAAAAAAACCAGGAGAAAGTTGGTAAGATTTTTAAAGTGATCATAGATAAAAAAGAAGCAGGCCGTTATCTTGGGCGCACCGAGTTCGACAGCGTGGAGGTAGACAATGAGGTGATCATCCATTCAAACAAAAAACTGCCGATCGGCGATTTTGTAAACGTAAAAATTACAAAAGCTTACGATTACGATTTAGAAGGGGAAGTGGTTAGTATTTAATATTGCAGAATTAATATTTAATATGATAGTGCCGGTTTTTATTTATCAGGCAATTTTATTAAAACTAAGATGAATTGATGCCATTCAGCGCCAGCAAAATATCATACAGGGAAACCAGCTGCTTTTCTGCGCTGGCAGTTGATTATGCAGAGAAAAAAGATGAGCTGAAACCATTTTATAACCATCCGGCTACGATTGATGGAATAAAGAGGGCCATTGAGGAACGAAGATCATTTCCGGTTAACAGGTTGCTACTTGTTAAGGAATTAAAGCGCAGGTATGCGGGAATGGAATTGCCCGCAAAACTTTCTGCCAACCTGGAAGCGCTCCTGCAGGAAAACTGCTTTACCGTTTGTACGGCGCATCAACCCAATATTTTTACCGGCCACCTGTATTTTATTTTCAAAATTCTGCACGCAATCAAGCTTGCAGCAGCATTAACAGAAGCCATTCCGCAGCATCATTTTGTGCCGGTATATTATATGGGAAGCGAAGATGCCGACCTGGAAGAGCTTGGCGAAATAACAGTGAATGCAAAAAAGTATACCTGGGATACCAAACAAACCGGCGCCGTGGGCCGCATGCTGGTAGATAAGGATTTTATAAAACTTATTGATGGATTGGAAGCCCAGCTGGCCGTTGAAAAATATGGTTCCGAAATTATTTCACTCCTTAGAAAAATTTATACAAACGGGAAAACGATCGAACAGGCCACCTTTGAACTTGTACATGAACTTTTTGGTCAATATGGGCTTATAACACTTATGCCCGACAGCCCGGTATTTAAAGCCGCTTTTGCACCGGTTATCAAAAAAGAATTGCAGGAGCAGTTTTCCAAAAAGGCAGTGGATGAAACCTTGCGGCATTTTCCCGCGGCATATAAAGTACAGGTGGAAGGGCGCGAACTCAATCTTTTTTACCTGGAGAAAGACCAGCGGGAAAGGATAGAGAAAAAAGGGGATGATTTTATTGTGACAGGGAGAAATATGCGCATGAGCGGGGCCGAAATGACAGATCTATTAAAAGATCACCCGGAACGCTTTAGTCCCAATGTTATTTTGAGACCCTTACTGCAGGAAACATTATTGCCCAACGTAGCTTTTATAGGTGGTGGCGGCGAAATAGCTTATTGGCTCGAATTGAAAAAAGTTTTTGAAGCGGCAAAGGTTCCTTATCCAGTGTTGATACTCCGCAATTCTTTTACCATCCTGCCTGCAAAAATAGCTGAGAAGATTTCGGCGCTGGGTTTTACTATTCCGGATATTTTCAGGCCGCTGCAGGACCTGCTGAACGAAATGGTACAAAGGGATTCAACATTAAAACTGGAACTTACCAACGAAAAAGAGGCGCTCATAAAAACCTACCATACAATAAGAAAAGATGCAGCAACCATTGACCCCACACTCGAAAAGCATGTGCGGGCATTACAGGAGAAAGCGATAAAGCGTATTGATGATGTAGAAAAGAAAATGCTCCGTGCCGAAAAGAAAAAATTCGATGCACAGCAGCGCCAGCTTGCAAAAATGAAGGAAAAGTTATTTCCGGGCGGCAGTTTACAGGAAAGGGTCGAAAACCTGTTGCCTTATTATGCCGTTTACGGAAGGCCTTTTATTGATGCCGTTTACGGGGCATCAGCAGGGCTTGAGCAGCATTTTACCATTTTAACCGAAACAGCATAATGGCCCGGATACTTGCCATAGACTATGGGGGAAAAAGAACAGGCATTGCCGTTACCGATCCACTGCAGATCATTGCCACCGGCCTTACTACTATTAATTCTACTGAACTGATTCCTTTTTTAAAAAAATACCTGGTTACCGAAACGGTGGAGCATATCATCATTGGTATGCCTAAAAACTGGGATGAAAGCGATACCCATGCCACGCCCCTGGTTGAAGCGGCCATCAAAAAAATGCAGAAAGAATTTCCGCAGATGCCCATTACCGAAGTGGATGAACGCTATACTTCCAAAATGGCCAAAGATGCCATGCTGCAGATGGGAATGAAGAAAAAAGACAGGAGGGATAAGAAGTTAGTGGATGAAATAGCTGCCACTATTATGCTGCAGGAATATATGGGCAGGGTTTGATCCTGTAATCCCGTTACGGCATTGAATCTTAGCTGTTTTTTATGAATTGACCCCCGCCGAAGCCCGTGGAGATTTTGTATATTTGCATTCCAAAAAATGATTTCAAGTTTATGATTCTCCCGATAGTGGCATATGGCTCGCCCATTTTGAGAAAGGTCAGTAAGGATATTGATAAAGATTATCCCAACCTGGGCCCGTTGATTGACGATATGTGGGAAACCATGTACCGCAGCAATGGCGTGGGGCTGGCGGCGCCACAGGTAAACCGAGACGTTCGGCTTTTTGTAATAGATACCCTCCAGATATTTGAAAACCAGGAAGCAGATGAAAAAGGCATTTATCCCGATGAGCCAGGCTTTAAAGGCGTTTTTATCAATGCATGTATTGATGAACTGAATGGAAAAGAATGGAGTTATAATGAGGGCTGCCTGAGCATACCCAAGATTAGGGAAGATATTGTGCGCAATGAAACCGTAACCCTCACCTACCTCGACGAAAATTTTCAGCAGCATACAAAAACTTTCAATGGCATCACCGGCCGTGTGATCCTGCACGAATACGACCATATTGAGGGAAAGCTGTTTATTGACTATATGAAACCACTTAAGAAAACCCTCATCAAACGCAAGCTGGATGATATCAGCAAGGGGAAGGTAAAAGTGGATTACAGGATGGTTTTTCCTAAATAATCCTGTTTTTTCTATACTTTCCTACGACTCACTGTGTAATGGCCGAGGAATTCTGTATTGAATGACGCGGGGTTTCACGCAAAATCTTATGATCAACTGGCCTGTGCTGTGAAAACCCCGCTGGGACAAAGAGTTGAATGACGCGGGGTTTCACGCAATATCTTATTTTCGATTGGCCTGTGTTGTGAAAACCCCGCTGGGACAAAAGGTAAAAGTGGATTACAGGATGGTTTTTCCTAAATAATCCTGTTTTTTCTATACTTTCCTACGACTCACTGTGTAATGGCCGAGGAATTCTGTGTTGAATGACGCGGGGTTTCACGTAAAATCTTCTGCCGCCGTCAGGTCTCCGACCTACGGCAGAAGAAGTTAGGGAATGATTTGTAACTTTATTTATTATGCCTCGCTGGTCGGAGACCAGGCGAGGGCGCCTCAAGGTGGAAGTATGGCTACCTGCTGCGGCGCAAAATGACGCGGGGTTTCACGCAAAATCTTATTTTCGGTTGGCCTGTCTTGTGAAAACCCCGCTGGGACAAGATTTAAGATATTTCTAACCCTGCTTTTATATTTTTATTATATGAAGAGGTTTGATTTTTTTTTCGCATTAATATTTTCAGTTACATCGTGTTCTCAAAGCATTCAACACGTCAAATTAATGGAGCATACTGGCCTTCCTGATAAAGATTATTCATTTGACGCATTATTCTTTCTTAACAGGGATATTGGCTTCATTACGGGATGTAGAGATAGCATAGTGTCAGTTAATAAAGGCAATATTTTTGCCGAAAGTTATTGTACAGGCAAGATCTTTAGGACAAATGATGGAGGGCATTCTTGGAAAGAATTTTCCGTTGGTTCAGGAACAGTTCAGCAAATTTTTAAAGGGAAAAGTGATTTGTATGTTAGGTTATACAATGCAAGTACATTGGCTACTACATATTTTATGTCAAAAGATCTG
Source organism: uncultured Chitinophagaceae bacterium (assembly GCA_963754695.1). Classification (GTDB taxonomy): domain Bacteria; phylum Bacteroidota; class Bacteroidia; order Chitinophagales; family Chitinophagaceae; genus Ferruginibacter. The sequence continues at coordinate 85,902 of CAVWGU010000006.1, read as the reverse complement.
GGCAATAAATGGATTCAGTATTCTCCCCCTGACAGCATCTATTCCATTGCCTCAAATAATGATATTGAATACTTTGAAGCTTCTCTAAGTAAGATTGTATATATTAATAATGGGAAAGACACTCCGTTACTAACTAAGTTATTTTCAATTAATAAGGACAATACAGTTCATTCAGTAATTTGGCAGGATCAATATGTGTATAAGGAGAATTCGACACTTAATAGATTAGTTCTAAGAAGTTTAATTGATATTGATAGTGTAACTTATGTTCCCATCCACTCAGGATTAAAGTTTTTGAAACTAGATAATGGTAATCTTTACCTGGGTTTCAAGGAAAAAAATATTGTGTCTATTTATAAAATGAATAGCGAAAATATTATCAGTGAGATAGGGAAATTTGATATTGGGGCTAACGTTTTTTTTGATGACTTCAATGTGTTTTCCGGCAGCGTTGTATTATTGCTAAGCGAGATTAGTGGGATTGCTACTAAAAGTAAATTGCTTTTAAAATCAGAGGAAAGAGAACAAGAAATTAATTTTAGCATTGACTATGCTATTACTCCTAATTTTTATCTTATTGATAGTTCTAATTCTTCCCGTTGGATTTTTTACTCTCTTTTTGGGCGATTCCAAATCCTGGAGATAGGTGAAAGTAAGCCGATTTCCGCCGTAGTTGTGTCTTATGACCAACTACGAAGGTCTGCCAGTACGAACTTCATCCAGAAAATATCCCTAACTCACCCGTTCCATCAGAATAAAACCTGGCAGAAAATATGATTATTCAGTCGGCTACGCCAGCGCATCATGGGTAATTTGTATTAATTTAGATAAAAATCAGTAAGGTTTCAAGTGTGGCTGTTGGAGATAACTCCAACAGTGGCTGTAGCGGCTGGAGTATGGGGTTTTAAGGTAAAGTGGCAGACTAAAACTTTAATAGGAATATTATGGAAATTGGAGTATAAAGCTGGTTTATGAAATATGTAATTAAGCAAACAGAGACTGATATAAACGTATTTGACGAAAAGGGCTTAGTGTTGATCATTCTGCCGCCGTCAGGTCTCCGACCTACGGCAGAAGAAGTTAGGGAATGATTTGTAACTTTATTTATTATGCCTCGCTGGTCGGAGACCAGGCGAGGGCGCCTCAAGGTGGAAGTATGGCTACCTGCTGCGGCGCAAAGATTCTTCTTTAAAATCGAACTGATACAGAAACTCTATTATGATTTTCTTAAGCTTCTTTGCAATAATTTGCAGCCATGAAACCGGTTTTCTTTTTTCTTATTCCCCTTTTTTTATCTATGCATACCATTGCCCAGCAGGATAATGATACCAGCATGGTCGGCAAAAAAATGATCACACTCAGCAATGTGCTGGTAAAAAAGCAACTGGATGTACCGGCCTTTATCAACCGCATCAAAAACGACAGCAGTTTTTACAAAGCATTCCGCAACCTGCATATCATTGGCTTTACTTCGCTGAATGATATCCGTATGATGGATAAGAAAGGGAATGTGCAGGCTTCGCTTAAAAGCCGCACACAACAGTACCGTAAAAACAATTGCCGCTTCATGCGAACGCTGGAGGAAAGTATTTCTGGTAATATCTATGACGATGCCAGAAATTTTAATTATTACACAGGGCAAATGTATGCTTCCCTTTTTTTTACCAAAGATTCAGTGTGCAATGAAGATAATATTGTGGCAGGACGGGAATTTTCCACCCAGGGAAAAAGCGGCATGGAAAAGCATAAGGAGCAATTAAAAATGCTTTTTTTCAACCCCGGCAAACGCATCAGCGGGCTCCCCTTCATGAGCGGAAAAACGGCTATCTATGAAGATGAGATGGCCGATAAATATGATATGAGCATTGATGCCGATTTTTACAACAATACCTGGTGCTATATTTTTAAACAAAAGGTAAAACCCGGCCGGAACGATGGCGTGGTAGTGGATGAAATGACCACCTGGTTCAACGACAGCACCATGGAAGTGGTGGCACGAAAATATTCCTTAAGTTATGGTGCGGCTGTATACGATTTTAAAGTAGATATGGAAGTGCAAATGACCACATTCAACGGGCTTACCGTGCCTGCCCTTATCCGTTATGTGGGAAACTGGAAAGCTATTACCAAAAAAAGGGAGCGGGGTGTGTTTACGGCAACGTTGTTTGATTTTGAGTAGGGGAGTTACGCAGAGATCCGCAGAGAAGGCGCAGAGGAGCGCAAAGATTTTACATGAAATTAGTATTGCAGCATTCGCAGTTTATCCTGCTTCTTTTGAGCCCACTTCCCAGCAACGTCTCCTGAAAGGGACGTTGCGTCAGTTAATAATTTAAATTTCTATTTGTGAGAATGTAATGTACACTTCGTGGGATGTAGCCCAGAAAATAATTTACAGGTCATCCTGCTTCGTTAATGTTATATCAGCCTCCCATCCATCAACAAATAGTCTAAGCCGTTTGTTTTGATCTCGTACAGGCTTTGCAGTAAGATCCCGATGCGGCCTTTGGGATAGCCTTTACGGGCAAACCACTCTACATAACTCACCGGCAACTCTCGTAGCATTTTGCCCTTGTATTTACCAAATGGCATAGCCATAGTTTGCAGGTCTTTTAAAATTGTGCCATCGGGCATTGGTACATCTTCCATGATGGTATTTTAGAAAATTTACTCCGCATGTTTAAACTGGCTGTACCGCCGCCATTTTTCTATGAGTTCGGCCATATCATCGGGCAGTTCGCTTGTAAAAAGCATTTGCTCGTTGGTGGCAGGATGCACAAAGCCAAGTTCGGCCGCATGTAAAGCATGGCGCGGACAAATTTTAAAACAATTATCTACAAATTGTTTGTACTTGCTGTACACGGTTCCTTTTACAATTTTATTTCCGCCGTAAAAATCATCGTTGAAGAGCGGGTGGCCAATATGCTGCATGTGCACCCTTATCTGGTGGGTACGGCCGGTTTCGAGCCTGCATTCCACCATTGTTACATAATTGAAATTTTCAAGCACTTTATAGTGGGTGATGGCTTCTTTTCCATGATCGCCCTCGGGATAAGTGGTAAAGAGTTTACGGTAACGGAGGTGCCGGCCCACATGCCCGGTGATGGTGCCTGCTGTAACATCAAAATTCCCCCATACCAGGGCTATATACCGGCGGTGTACGGTATGGTCAAAAAACTGTTTGGCAAGATGGCTCATTACCTGCTGCTTTTTTGCCATAACAATGAGCCCGCTGGTGTTTTTATCGATCCGGTGTACCAGGCCAAAACGGGGCAGCTCGGTTTCATCAATGTCGGGATTGTTTTCCCGCAGGTGATAGGCCACGGCATTTACCAGGGTGCCATCGGGGTTTCCGCTGCCGGGATGCGCCACCATGCCCACGGCCTTGTTGATCACCATCAGGTACTCATCTTCATATACAATGTTAAGCGGAATATTTTGCGGAATGATCTCCGATGATTCAGGCGACCGGTCATCATACACAATTAATTTATCGCCCGGCCTTACTTTGTAATTACTTTTAACGGGTTTATCGTTTACCAACACCTGCTCTTCTTCAATGGCCTGCTGAATTTTATTGCGGGTGGCGCCTTCTATGCGCTGCATAAGGAATTTATCGATACGCAGCGGTTCTTGCCCTTTGTCAATAACAAGGCTTAATCGCTCATAAAGCTCTTCGGCTTCATCTACTAATTCTTCGGGATCTGTCATATTTATTTGAAGCTTTACCGGCAATTTTAAAAATGGAACCTCTGGAACCTCTGGAACACTCTGGAACCTCTGGAACCCGTTATCTTTGCAAATTAAACCATTGACACGTAAATGCAGCAGGTTCATTATGAAGATTTAGGGCTTATTGAGTATAAAACTGCCTGGGATTACCAGGAAAAACTGCTGCAGCAGAATGTTGCCATCAAATCGGCAGCAAGAAAAGCGGGTGAAGACGCTGATCCCAACATGCTTCCTACCCGGCATCATTTCCTGCTTTGCGAGCATCAGCCTGTATATACGCTGGGCAAAAGCGGCGACCTGTCCAATGTACTGCTCACGCCTGATCAACTTGCCCAAAGGCAGATCTCTTTTTTTCATACCAACCGAGGGGGCGATATTACTTTTCACGGGCCGCAGCAGATCGTGGGTTATCCTATCCTTGATCTCGAAAAATTTAAAACCGATATCGGGCTATACCTGCGCAAAATAGAAGAAGTCATCATTCAAACGATTGCTGAATACGGAATAAAGGGGGAAAGAAGCAAGGGTGAAACCGGCGTTTGGATAGAGCCCGGCATCCCCGGCAGGGAAAGAAAAATTTGTGCCATCGGCGTGCGTTGCAGCCGCTGGATCACCATGCATGGCTTTGCACTCAATGTAAATACGGACCTTAATTATTTCAATTTCATCATTCCCTGTGGTATACAAAATAAACAGGTTACTTCAATCGAAAAAGAAATGGGTAAAAAGGTCAATTACGAAGAAGTAAAAGAAAAACTGAAACAAAATTTCGAAAAGCTGTTTGAAGTCAAATTAACCTGGTAGTTCCGTTTCTCCTCCCTCCGGCCCGTAAAAAATGACCCAAGTACAAAAGTCTTCAGAAAAATCAATAAAGCGGTGTTCCACGCCTGCCGGTACAAATAAAAAATCGCCGGAAGTAAAATGGGTACGGTCATTACCGTTAATAAATTCGCCGCTGCCCGAAATAATGATATAAACCTCGTCTTTGCTATGCGGTGTTTGTTGATCGGTTTTATCCGGCTTGTATATTTCAACCGACAAACTGCCGTGTTTAAATAATTCCATAAACTCCTGTTTAGTGCCCTGGAGTTTATGGAATGCCTGCTGCCGGGATATTTTCATTTTATGAAAGCGTTTCGAGGCTTTTTGCAATAATTTGGATACAATCTTTTACCTGCTCTTCATTAATGACCAGCGGGGGAGCAAGCCGTATCTTATCGCCATGCGTGGGTTTTGCCAGTAAGCCGTTTTCTTTAAGCGCCAGGCAAAGTTTCCAGGCGGCTTCCGGGTTTTTATGTTCAACTACAATGGCATTGAGCAAACCTCTTCCGCGTATCTCCCTGATAAACGGCGATGCCAGTTTTTCTAATTCTTTTCTAAAGAGGTTGCCCATGGCCTCTGCATTGGCAGCCATTTTTTCTTCCTTTAAAGCAGTAAGCGATGCCATGGCCACGGCACAAGCCAGCGGGTTTCCGCCATAAGTGCTGCCATGCTGCCCGGGCTGTATGGTAAGCATTACTTCGTTATCGGCAAGCACGGCGCTTACGGGCAATGTGCCTCCGCTTAATGCTTTTCCCAGTATAAGTACATCGGGGCGCACCCGTTCGTGATCGCATGCCAGCAGCCTTCCGGTACGGCTGAGGCCGGTTTGAATTTCATCGGCCACCATCAGTACATGATATTCATTGCAAAGCTGGCGTATGCCTTTGTAATAACCTTCATCGGGCACTACTACACCGGCTTCGCCCTGTATGGGTTCAAATAAAAATGCACAAACATGGGGATCCTGCAAGGCTTTTTCAAGTGCAGGCAGATCATTGTACGGGATCACTTCAAAGCCAGGCAAAAAAGGACCGTAATTATTGGTGGCCAGTGGATCGGTGCTGTAAGAAATAACACCCAGGGTACGGCCATGAAAATTATGTTCGCACACAATGATCTTTGCTTTGTCTTTTTCAATGCCCTTTACTTCGTAACCCCATTTGCGGCTGAGTTTGAGTGCAGTTTCCACTGCTTCCACACCGGTGTTCATGGGCAAAACCTTATCGTAACCAAAATAGCCGGTGATAAATTCCTCGTACTCGCCCAGTATATTATTGTGAAATGCCCTTGAAGTAAGGGTGAGCATTTGTGCCTGGGTGGTAAGCGCATCAATGATCTTTGGATGACAATGACCCTGGTTTACTGCAGAATAACCGCTCAGAAAATCGTAATAACGGTTATCGTCCACATCCCATACAAAAACACCCTGGCCCAGCGACAAAACAACGGGTAAGGGGTGATAATTATGTGCGCCGAATTTTTCTTCCAGGTCGAGATAATATTGTGTATTGGCCGTAGCCGAAATAGCAGATTGCATAAAAATATGTTGATTTGAAAAAGTAAAAAATGAAAGACCGGCCCCCGTGCATACGGAGGAAGCGAAGAAATTATCCTCGATGATTGAGCAAGTCTAAATTGCCTGCCAATATTTGCGATATGGAAGAAGAATGATTAATCGCTTTGTTTATTTATTCAGATTTATAACGCCTTAACTGCCCGATTGGTTGCCCATGAACCGTTAACTTGTTCAAAGATAAATTTTTATACCCATTTGCAAAAATAACCGGCGGGAATTTCAATACCGGACGCCTCTTTTTCAAAAATGCCAAAAACACTGCTTCCGCTTCCGCTCATGGCGGCATAAAGGGCGCCTTGCTGGTACAACGTCTCTTTTATTTGCTTTATTGCGGGGTGGGCAGCAAAAACCGGGCTTTCAAAATCGTTTACCAGCCTGTGTTTCCATTCATTTACAGGAAGTTGAACAATAGTTGCAAGACTTTCCCTTTTTTGAACGCTTATTCGCAACTGGCCAAAGGCCCAACCCGTATTTACATGAATACCGGGGTTTACGACCAGTATTTTATACGTCGACAAGTTAACATCAACCGGCTCTACTATTTCGCCGCGGCCAGTGGCGATGCAGGGTTTGTTCAGCAGGAAAAACGGGCAATCGCTGCCCAGGTTCAGGGCATATTCCAGCATTTTTTCTGCAGAAATATCCAATCCGAATGTTGAATTGATTAATTGCAGGGTGGATGCAGCATCTGCTGAACCACCGCCCAGCCCGGCGCCGCTTGGAATATTTTTGTGCAGGTGCATGCGGATATTGGGCAATTGCGGATGATCTTTTTTTATCAGCTGAAATGCTTTGATGCAAAGGTTATCTTCCTCCTTTCCTTCTATAGGGTTGCCGCTCGATGACCAGTTGAATGCTGCTGCACCGGGTTCTTTATTCTCCACAATTTCCAGGGCATCTTTTATGGCTGCCGGGTAAAAGACCGTTTCCAGGTTATGAAATCCATCGGGCCTTTTATCAAGAATATGCAGGCCTAAATTGATCTTTGAATTGGGAAAGGAAATCAAGTTGAATGGATAATTTTATGAATTGATATTGGATAATGATGAATGTAAGGCAGTTCGTAACTAAAGGACAATTTTCAATTATGCATTATTAATTATGCATTATTTCTTTCCCCTGCTTTTTATTTCATCCCTGATGGCAATAGCTTTGATATAATCTTCGTGCTCTAAAACGTCATTGAGCAGTTTATGGAGCTCATCGAGGCTCAGGTTTTTGAGGTTTTCGCTCCCGCTTCCTTCTGTAGTTATGGTGGCGGGGCCAATAGGTTCTGCAGCCGATTTTTTGGGTTCATCTTCCATAAGAACTCCGGCCTGTTCCAGTATATTTTCAAAGGTAAAAATGGGGCATCCAAAACGAACGGCAAGGGCCAGGGCATCGGATGTGCGGCTGTCTATTTCCACGGTATCATTATGGGAACTGCATACCAGTTTCGAATAAAAAATACCTTCCTGGAGATCGTTGATCACAATTTCGTGGAGTTCCACATCAAAAGCCATCATAAAATTCTTCATCAGGTCGTGTGTAAGCGGACGGCTTGGGTTCATGCGTTCAAGCGCCACTGCTATGGCCTGTGCTTCAAATCCGCCAATAACAATGGGCAGTCGGCGCAGGCCGTTTACCTCGCCCAATACCACGGCATAGGAATGGGTTTGGGTGATGCTGTGGCTGAGGGCTACTATTTCCAGTTCAATTTTTTTCATAATTCAATCGGCCTGTGTACTGAAATCTTTTACCGGCAACAAATATAAAGCAATAATAGGTTTTGAGAGATGATATTTGGCAGAAAAAAAGGGCGAATTTAACGGGATACCGGTTGAGGAAGCCGTTGTGCAGCACAAGCATAAAAAAACTCCCGCAGAAGCGGGAGTTTTAAAATTATTGATGAGAAAAATTATTTTCCTTTTAACTGTTTCACAGCTGCGGTGATTCTTGGTACCACTTCAAAGGCATCGCCCACTATTCCGTAATCGGCCGCTTTAAAAAAAGGTGCTTCCGGGTCCTTATTTATTACCACAATGGTTTTACTACGGTTAACTCCTGCCAGGTGCTGAATAGCGCCTGAAATACCAATGGCGATATACAGGTTGGGCGCAATGGCCAGGCCCGTTTGGCCAACGTGTTCGTGGTGGGGGCGCCAGTGAATATCGGCTACAGGACGGCTGCAGGCGGTAGCTGCACCCAGTGCTGCTGCCAGGTCGGTGACCAATGCCCAGTTTTCAGGGCCTTTTAAACCCCGGCCACCGCTTACTACTGTATCGGCCTCACCCAGCGGAATTTCTCCTTTTACTTTGTTTATGCTAACCACTTCTGTTTTATGCGTTTCGATCGTTGCAGCAAGGGCGGTTACTACTGCACTGCCGCCGGTTGTATGTACACCAAAAGAATTTGGATTGAGTGCAATGATCTTTTTTGCACTGCTGATGCCGATATTGGCAAAAGCCTTGCCGCTGAATACCGATTTTTTTACCACGAAGCCATTGCTGGTATTGGGCAGCGCTATGGCACCTGAAACGAGGCCGGCTTTTAATTTGGCGCTCAGCCTCGGTGCAATGGCCACACCGGTACTGTTTTTACTGAATACGATCACAGTTGCATCCGTAGCTGTTGCGGCCTGTGCCAGTACATTGCAGAAAACCTGTGCATCAAAATTGTTGAGTGAAGCATCTGCAACCGTATGCACTTTTTTGATGCCATAATTACCCAGGCTGGCCAGGTCTTCGCTAAGGGTACCGAGTACAATTGCCTCGGCAGACGTGCCGGTTTGTTCAGCAATTTTAGCTGCATAAGAGGCTGCTTCCAATGAAGCTTTTTTTATGGAACCATCTGCGTGGTCTATGTAAACTAATACGCTCATATTTGTATTCCCTGCGGGATGTTTATTTTAATGAATAAAGTGTTAAGAGCTGTAGTGCATTACACAAGAATGCTGAGTATAGAACAATTACTTTACCTCACCCCAACCCCTCTCCAAAAGAGAGGGAACTCGAAGTGCCTAGATCACTCTCGCTTCTTCATGCAACAGCCTTACCAGTTCTTCGGGATCATCTGCACTTACTAATTTTACCCCCTGCTTTGCGGGCGGCAATTCAAACGAAACCACATGGGTCAGCGATTCGGCTGCTACCGGCTCCAGCACTTTAAGGGGTTTGGTGCGAGCGCCCATGATCCCTTTCATATTTGGTATGCGTTGTTCGGCCATACCTTTTTGGCAGCTGATAACAGCCGGAAGGGCAATCTTATCTGTTTCTTCCCCACCTTCAATTTCCCGTATTACCAATGCCTTGCCATCCTGCAGTTCAAATTTGGTGGCATGAGAAATATAAGGGACATCCAAAAGTTCTGCCAGCATTCCGCCAATAGAGGAGCCATTGTAATCGATGGTTTCTTTTCCTGTAAACACGAGGTCGTAAGCGCCTTCTTTTGCCACTGCTGCAATTTGTGCAGCCACATTGTAACTGTCGGCAATTTCGCTGTTTATCCTGATGGCTTCATCGCCACCAAGGGCAAGCGCTTTGCGGATGATGGGCTCACTGTCGGCACCCCCCACATTGATCAGGTGAAGCACCGTGGAAGGATCGGCTTCTTTTAGTTCAATGGCCCGTACCAATGCATACCATTCATCGTAAGGATTGATGATCCATTGCACGCCATTGCTGTCAAATTTCGTATTGTTGTCGGCGAAGGCTATTTTTGCCGTAGTATCCGGCGTTTTGCTGATACAAACTAAAATTTTCATTCAGTATCTGTTTTACAGCCCAGGAGGGCAATTTCTAAAAAAGTTGTTTATGCAACTAAATGCAAATATAGTGGTTTACAAAGATACCGAATAACAATCCTTAATTTTTTTTGATGGAGCGTATAGAAAAATTAAAAGAATTCTTAAAAGCCAGTCCGGCCGACAGTTTTTTGCAGCATGCCCTGGCCTTAGAGTACATTAAGTTGGGCGATGAGGAGGCCGCAAAAAGCCTGTTTGAAACCATCCTTGAACGGGAACCGGGTTATGTGGGCAGTTATTATCATTTGGGCAAATTGTGGGAACGGATGGGTAATTTTGACGAAGCAGCCAGGGTTTATGAAAAAGGCATGGATGAATGTAAAAAAGCGAACGACCGTCATGCCCATAACGAACTACAGATGGCTTGGGAAGAAATTTCAGAATAAAATCATTTTTGGAATTGCGTAAGCTTGTTATTGCTTAATGTTTTTAAAAGGCAGGGATATATGAGTTTACAGGATCAATTAGAAAAATTCATTCTTAAAAAAAATCTTTTTACAGGAAAAGATAAACTGCTGCTGGCCCTCAGCGGCGGGGTAGACAGTGTGGTCTTGTGTGATCTGCTGCACAGGGCCGGGCATGATTTTTCCATTGCACATTGCAATTTTCAGTTAAGGGGAGAAGAAAGTGATGCAGACGAAGCATTTGTAAGTTCACTTGCAAAAAAATACCATTGCATCTTTTACTCAAAAAAATTCGACACGGCCGTTTATGCGGATAAAAATAAGGTTTCCACGCAGGTAGCCGCAAGGGAATTGCGGTACAGCTGGTTTACAGCATTAATAGAGCAGGGCCCCGAAAGCATCTTACTTACTGCCCACCATGCCAATGATAATATAGAAACCCTGCTGATGAATTTCTTTAAGGGAACAGGCATTAAAGGCCTGCAGGGTATGGAGCCCAAAGTAAAAAATAAAATCTGGATCGTACGCCCGCTGCTTTTTGCAAATAAGGAAGCACTGCTGGGTTATGCAAAGGAAAAAGGCCTTAACTGGCGGGAAGATGTTTCTAACACATCGGATAAATATACCCGTAACTATTTCCGTAATCAATTGATCCCTTCGATGCAAAAGGTCTTTCCGCAGGTGGAAGATAATTTGCTGGATAACCTGGCAAGATTTGCCGGCATTGAAATACTTTACAGGCAGTCTGTTGAATCAGCAAAGAAACGACTGCTTGTGGAAAGGGAAAATGAGTTGCAGATACCGGTTTTAAAATTGCTCAAAACACCTGCTTATGAAACGGTTTTATATGAAATTGTAAAAGACTATGGTTTTTCAGCAGCCCAGGTTCCGGAGATCATTAAACTGCTCCATGCCGAAAACGGCAAATATATTACCAACGAACAATGCCGGATCCTCCGCAACCGCAACTGGCTTGTTTTATCGGAGCCGCATAAGCCCGCTTCAAAAGTACTGATCGAAGAAGCAGATAAGCAGGTTTGGTTTGGCATGCAAACGATGCTGATTGAAAAAAAAGACGGCCCTGTAAAGATCATTGCAGATGAACAGGTGGCCCAGCTTGATGCCGGCAAAATAAAATTCCCTTTGCTGCTGCGCCGCTGGAAGCAGGGCGATTATTTTTATCCCCTGGGAATGAAAAAAAAGAAAAAGCTCAGCCGTTTTTTTATCGATAAAAAATTATCGCTCTCGCAAAAAGAAAATACCTGGGTGCTTGAAACGGCAAAAAAAATTATTTGGGTACCGGGTATGCGGATGGACGAGCGGTTTAAAGTAACGGCTTCCACCACAACCGTATTACAACTCAGGATGGAGCCTGTAAAATAGGCCGGTCACAGTATTTTGTTGAGTTGAAGTTTACAATAACAGCGACCAGCCAATATCATTATCTTCCGAGCAAGCTCGGGTTTTTCAGGTCATTTAAAATACCATTAAACATATCGGGCTGCAATGCCGCTATAAGGGCCAGTGTAAATGCCAGTCCAAACAGAGAGCCCCAAAGATGTGCATCGTGGTTTACATTATCGCCGCCACGTTTACCCATATATACACAATAAAAAATGTAGAGCACTGCATATAAAGCCGCAGAGATTTTAATTGCTCCGTAAATATAGATGCTGCTCCAGGGATTAAATACAATGGCCGCAAATACCACCGCTGATACAGCCCCCGAAGCGCCCAGCGAACGGTAATTATAATCATCCTGGTGTTTGAGATAACTTGGCAGATCCGATACAACGAGGCCAATAAAATAAAGGGCCAGGTAAGCGGCATTTCCACCAAGACCATACCTGTTAAAGATGATCTCAACAGCCTGCCCAAAAAAATACAGGGTAAACATGTTGAAGAAAAGGTGCATGTAATCGGCATGCAAAAAACCGGATGTGATCATGCGGTGATATTCTTTATTCCTTTTTACGGTGTACGGGTGCATGATTGTTTTTCCCAGGAAAGAGGCATTGCTGAATCCAATGAGCGACACGATCACATTGACTGCTATCAGTATCATCGTAATGGGAGCAGAAGAAAAATCCATTTGTATTTTTTTATTTTAAATGTAAATGTAGCTGTTTCATTGAAGTAAACAACCCTGCTTTGCAGTAATTCAGGATGAGTGATGATATTTTTCGTTTTTGATGATGGTGCAGGCCCGGTAAACCTGTTCTGCCAGTATCATTCTAACCAATTGGTGCGGAAATACCAGTTGGGAAAAACTCCAGGTAAAATTCGCCCTTTCCATCACAGCCGCACTAACGCCGTAGGCGCCGCCAATGAGAAAAACAACTGATCTCACACTTTCATTGGCCCGCTGCTGAATAAAATTGGCCAGGCCTTCGCTGCTCAGCTGTTTGCCCCGTTCATCAAGCAATACCAGGTAGTCTTCTTTCTTTAAGAGCGGTAAAATGATCTCCCCTTCTTTTATCTTCAACTCATGAGGAGATAGGCTGCCGGCATTTTTTGCAGTAGCAATGATCTTCCACCCGGCATTGAAATAATTGTTCAGCCTTTTGGTAAACATTTCGATGCCTTCCTTTACATGCGGCTCATGGGCCTTGCCAATACTCCAGAACTGGATATTCATATGTGATGATAAAATAATTAAAAATTGATTTCCTGGTCAGCTTCAGTAAGGGCTTTCATTATTTTAAAGAAAAGCTGCTTTTTAATTTGATTTCATTTGAGGCAGCCCCGATCATCAGTTCAAATTCACCGGGTTCGCAATCCCATTTTAAATCAGCATTGAAGAAAGAAAGTTTTTCTGCATTGATGGTAAAACGGATCTCTTTAGATTCGCCGGGCTGCAGCATCATTTTGCTGAAATCTTTCAGTTCCTTCACCGGCCGTATAATAGACCCCACTTTATCGCAGAGATAAAGCTGTGCCACTTCTTCTCCGGCCATGCTGCCGGTATTTTTCAAGGTAAATGAAACTTTGATACTTTCTTTTTTTGTGATGACCGTTCTGCTGAGTTTTAAATTACTGTATTCAAAACTGGTATAACTCAGCCCGTAGCCAAATGCGTATTTAGGGCTGTTTTGCAGATCAATGTAAGCAGAAACATAGTTAACATCATTTTCATTTTGTGCGGGGCGTCCGGTATTGAAGTAATTGTAATAAATAGGGATTTGCCCCTCTGTTCTTGGAAAAGTTGCCGGCAGTTTGCCCGATGGGTTATAATCGCCAAACAATACATCGGCAATAGCGTTGCCGGCCTGGTGCCCCAGCCACCAGGTATAAAGAATGGCCGGAACATGGTCTGCCGTCCAGTTAAAAACAAGCGGCCTTCCGGCGTTGATCAAAACCACCACTGGCTTTCCGGTTGCATGAATGGCTTTTATCAATTCTTCCTGCACACCGGGTAGCTGTATGCTGGAACGGCTTTTTGCTTCGCCGCTCATAGCCCTGTGTTCACCCATACTCATGATCACTACATCGGCCTGTGCTGCAGCAGCAATAGCTTCTGCAAAACCAGCCCGGGAGGTATCTGTAAAACCACAGCCGGGTGCATATAATAATTTGCTACCCGGAGATAAACGGTTTTTTATTCCTTCCCATTGAGATACAATACTGCTGCTGTCGGGCCATTCGGTACTCCAGAATCCAAGGTTTTCTCTTACCAGTTTTGCCACGGGGCCAATCATGGCCACGGTTTTTATGTTTTTAGAAAGGGGCAAAATGTTGTTTTCGTTCTTAAGCAATACAATACTCTTTTTAGCCATATCTCTGGCCGCCTGCATATGTGCCGGGTTGTTCATCGCAGCTTTTTCCCTGGCTGCATTCGAAAATTTATAAGGGTCATCAAACAGACCCATTTCAAATTTCTTTTTCAATATTCTTTTTACGGCATCATCCACCAATGCCATTGGTACTTTTTTATCTTTTACCAACTGTGCCAGGTGGCTCTTATAACTGCGGCTCTCCATGTCCATATCACTTCCTGCGGTTATGGCTTTAAGCGCTGCATCATAATTATCTTTTGCATAGCCATGATTGATCATTTCGCCTACCGATCCCCAGTCGCTGACAACAAATCCTTTAAAATTCCATTTACGTTTAAGTATTTCTCTTTGCAGGTAGGCATTGCCGGTGGCTGGTATACCGTTTAAATCATTGAATGAATTCATAAAAGTGGCCGCGCCTGCATCCGCAGCGGCCTTAAACGGGGGTAAATAAACATTCCAAAATTCGGGAAGCCCCATGCTTACACTGTTATAATCACGCCCTGCCACGGCAGCGCCATAGGCTGCAAAATGTTTGGCGCATGCCATCACTGCATCGGTATTGCCAATTCCTTTGCCCTGGAAGCCACGTACACGGGCAGCAGCAATGAGCGAACCCAGGTAAGTATCTTCTCCTGCACCTTCCATAATGCGCCCCCAGCGGGGATCGCGGGCAATATCCACCATGGGGGCAAAGGTCCAGTGAATGCCGCCTGATGCCGCTTCGGTACCGGCCACTCTTGCTGCCAGTTCAATGGCCGGTATATCCCAGCTGGCCGCTTCGGCCAATGGAATGGGAAATGTTACAAAATAACCGTGTATCACATCCTGCCCAAAGAGCAAGGGTATTTTAAGCCTGCTCTTCAAGGCTTCTTTCTGCAGCTGCGTAGTATGTTCAATGCCACGTATATTCAACAGGGAGCCTACCAGCCCATTCCGTATCTGCTGTTGCTTTTCATCATCTTTTGTAATAGGCCCTGTTGCTGCATCCCAGTCTCCGCTGTATTGATTTAGCTGGCCCACTTTTTCATCGAGCGTCATTAATTTTAAAACAGAATCCACCCGTTGATCAATGTTTTTTTTCTGCGCTGTTGCAAACAATGACATCAATAATGCCAGGGCTGCATATAATAATCTGTAATTCATGTGTATCTTTTTGGTTGTGGGCATTTGATTGCATTTCAGCTTCGGTTGTGCCGATAACTACCGGGATTCAATTCAACCGTAAAGCATGGCCGCGCAAAACTGATAAATCATCAAGCGGGAACCGATTATCATCCGTAAAACGATGAGACTTTTTGCAGCAGCGCCGGTACAAAAAAATTATAATACCAGTGTTTGTATGCTGTGCGGCAGTGCTGTTACATCTGCAGCTTTCCCTTTTATCCATAATTTGTAGGGAACAGTTGTATTGCTGCTGTTCATTACAATTACCACCAGCTGCCCGTTCGGATTCAGAAAAGCCGTACTGTTGAGCGCACTGCGGCTGGGCGAGCTGATCACCCGTTTTGCGCCGGGTAAAATATACTTTGAAAAATGGCCGATATAATAATAAGCATTTGTGTAAACAAGTTCACCGGTTTTGGTATCGCCGTGTATGGGTGCAAAACAAAAATTGCCTACATGGTTTGGCCCTCCGGTTTCGTCTAATAAAATATTCCAGTCTGTAAAGCCCACCATACCATTGTTGAAATCGTTGATCATGTTGCTGGCATATTTTTCGCCAAGCGCCCAATCGTAATATTTTGCCGCGTCAAACCTTTCCTTGCAGCCTTCAGTAAAAATGATATGCTTATCGGGAAATGCTTCATATACTTTCCGCACATTGTCGAAGGTGTTGAGCCCGCCGCTCCAGTTCTCGTACCAGTGAAAACCGATGCCCCAGGCATATTTGGCAGCAGCGGGGTCAGCAAAGTAGGTTTGTGCACGCTGGTATATGAGATCGCGGTTATGGTCCCACACAATTATTTTTTTATTGGCGAGCCCCTGCTTGTGCATGATGGGCCCCAGGTGGTTTTTTAAAAAATCCCTTTCTTCCTCGGCAGTGTAGATACAGCTTTCCCAGCGCTGCTTTGCCATGGGTTCGTTTTGAATAGAGATGCCCCAAACAGGTACACCTTCTTTTTCGTATTCGCGGATGAATTTTACAAAATAGTTTGCCCAGCTGTTATAGAACTCAGATTTCAGCTTGCCACCCTGCAGCATATTGTTATTGTCTTTCATCCAGGCCGGTGGGCTCCAGGGGCTGGCAAAAAGATTGAGCTTATTATTGCCGGCTGCCATTGCCTGCTTAATGAGCGGGAGTTTATATTTTCTATCGTGCTCAATATTGAAACTCTTCAGTAGTCTGTCGTTTTCGTCAACATATGTGTACATGTCGCTGCTGAAATCACAGCTGTTGATATTGGTACGTACCACGGTATAGCCAATGCCTTTTTCGCGGCTGAAGTAGGCGTTTAAAAATTCTTTTTGTTTGGCTTCCGGGAGTTTGGCAAAGGTTTCGGCCGACGCATCGGTAATGGCGCCTCCGATTCCAAAAAATGTCTGGAATTTTTTTGCAGGGTCCACAAAAATGCAGATCTCTGTTTCAAATGGCTGGCTGTGGTTGTAAAAATCTGCTGTGGCAGTTTGTGCCATGCGGTATCCACCCGTATCAGCCGTGGTATATACTTTTAATTGTTTGCCGGCAACCGAAAATTTTTTTTGTACCAGATCAGCCACTCTTTTTTGTGCCATTGTATCCTGCATACATAAAAGAAATAACAGAGCTGAAACGGGAATAAGCAACCTTTTCATTTTCCTTTTTTTAAGATGTAAATTAATAATTACCAGACATAAGTGGCCACGGCGCCTGCGCCGAGGCTGGCAGCAACCCAACGGCCTTTGTATTTAATATTGAAATAACCAGGCGTGGAAGCTTCATTGAGCACGATCAGTACTTTTTTTCCGGCAGGGGTCAGAAATGCCACGTTGGGAAAATTTGATACATCGCTGCTGCTGATCCTTACGGAACCCGGTGGTACAAATTTTGAAACTTGTGCAATGATGTAATAACTCACATTTCTTGAAACCGAACTTCCCGAAATGGTAAGCGCTCCTTTGCATTCTGTGCATCCGCCAGGAGTATGCGGTTGCCAAAAAGGATCGGATGCCAGGTTCCATTCCAGGGCAATACGGCTCCAGTTTCTCATGGAGCCAATTATAACATTTTTGATATGCCATTTCAGGTCTCCGTCAAAATTCCCGTTTGCACCGGTCCATTGCTCTGTAAAATAAAGCGCCCTGTCGGGATGTGCATTATGCACCGCACTCATGGCACTTATATCGCCTTCGTATAAATGAAAAGCAGATCCGTTTACATATTGCTTGGCCGCTGCATCATTCAATATGGCTATCGGGTATTCAGGGTGATTGCAGTTATGATCCCAAACGATGATCTTTGTTGGTAAACCTGCAGCAGCAAATGCGGGCCCAAGATGGTTTTTAATGAAATCTGCCTGCTGCTGGGCCGTCATATACATGCTGGGGTTATTGCCCGGGTGAAAGGGCTCGTTTTGAATGGTAATGGCATCGATCGTTATTCCCCCGACTGCCATGGCCTGGATATATTTTACAAAATATTTTGAATACACACTATAATATTGGGGCTGCAGACTTCCGCCAATACTGCTCCCGTTGTCTTTCATCCAAACTGGCGGGCTCCAGGGGCTGGCCAGGAGTTTAATATTGGGATTGATTGCTATGATCTTCTTTAAAACCGGGATGAGGTTAAGCGTGTCTTTTGATAAAGAAAAATTTGCAAGGTTTATGTCAGTTTGGCCCGCGGGCATATCATCATAACTAAAAACTTCGGCATCAAGATCAGAAGCGCCCAGGCTAACCCGCAGGTAGCTGATGCCAACTGAACTGGCTGCAGTTCCAAAAAGTTCATTCAGCAGTGCAGATTTATCCGGCTCTGGTAAACGGTTTATATGATAGGCGCTGCCCCCGGTAAGTGTGTAGCCAAAGCCGTCAATACTTTGATAGGTGGAGGTGCTGTCCACTTCAAGGGTTGTCGGGTGGGTGGGAAGCGACAAAAAAGAAAGTACAGCCGTTTGCTTTTGCAGCAGCGAAGACCTGTCAGCACTTGTTAACCACATATCCATGTCATTGGTACCGCTGGGAGGAGGAGGCTGGTTATTGTTTCCGCTGCTGTTTTTTTTGCAGGTGGCAAAGCAAAACAGGGCCAGGCTTAAAAAAGCCATGGGAACCACTTTTTGTTTTTTTATTATCATATCGGTTCGTATTGATCAGTTGAGTTTAGTTCTTCAGTTTTTTTTGTTTTAGCAATATAAGGGGTTCATTGTTTCTTGCTATCAGCAGGATTTTTTCTCCGCCTCGCTGGTCGATCCATTCCATATCCCTGATCTCTCCTTCAATGGCTGGTAAATTTGCCAATTGGATAAAGTCATTTTGCTGGTTACGGTAAGAAAAAATTGTTGGCAATAAAGCGTCATACCTGCCTTCGTATGGGATGGTACCATAAAAATTTCCACCAACTATGAATTGCCCGCTTGTTGTTAAGGGCGTAAAGCTGAATACCGGAGCCAATTGCGCTTCCTGTGGAAGCAGATATTTTTTAAAGTTGCCTTTACCATCATTCAAAAAGTAACAGGAACCCAGTTCCTCGGCTTTTAATTCTGTATAATCTTTAAACAGGTCATAAAAGATATAGTCAACCGTTTTGCCGGCCACTTCACTGTATTTGAGATAAGCCTTTTTAAGTACGGGAAGGGGCCTTTCCAGTTCATCTTTTGCCAAAAAAGGATATTCTTTTCCATCAATGGTATAGGCAAGAATTTGTTCAATGGAACCGTTGCCGTCAAAATCTTTTATATAGCACTTGACCGGTCCGTTTTTGCCTGCATAGAATTTATTATTGTGCCCCCAGTTGCCGGCAAATAGGTCGGCATATCCATCACCATTGATATCTGCAACACAGATGCTTTGCCAAAGCCCCGTGGAAGCTGGTATATCTGCGGGTGTGAATTTCCCCTGGTTATTCATAAAAATTTTTACAGGCATAAATTCGCCGGTGACAACTAAGTCGGGCCATGAATCTTTATTAAGATCCGAGAAGCTTGCAGCAGTAACCATACCCAGGTTAAGCAGGTTCATGATCTTGCTGCCGGCACTTGAAAAATTTCCCTTGCCATCATTGAGGTAGAGGTATGAATTCTGCGGGATACCATACCGCATCGGATCGGAAAGAAAACCTACAAAAACATCGGTATCCCCATCTTTGTCAATATCTGCCACACTTACACAGGATTTATTTTCAAAAAGATTTGGAATGCTTTTTGGCGAAGCTGTAAAATGACCAGTTCCGTCATTGATAAAAAGCCTGTCTGCAGATGAGATTTCATTGGCTGGCATTTCATTTCCACCACTCACCACCCAAAGGTCCTGGTGCCCATCCCCGTTTGCATCAAAGAATACGGCATCCACATCTTCGCAAATGCCATATGTACGAAATAGCGCTGTATCAACAGCTGCAAAGCTTCCATCTTTTTGCTGGATCATGAGCGCACCCGGCTGAAACTTGGCACCGCAGAGATATATGTCCGTAAGCCCGTCTTTATTTACATCTCCGGCGGCTATTTTGGGCCCACGGGTGGATTCAAGATGCGGTATAAGGTATTGAATATTATAATCGAGAAAATCATTTTCCCGGTGTGCCCAGTTTAAACCCTCCACCATTGCCGGTTCAAAAAAACTTTCCTGCTGCCTGAAGAAGGTATGCTGATCAAAACTACCATTTGCAGCATCCTGGGTTACCGTTATTTTTCCTGCCTCCACATTTTTTATAAGCTGGTATTTTTGATTGGGCCATACTACCAGCATGCTGTCGGCGCTGTTTAAGCTGTCCATACCAAAATGAAGCCTGTAGTCGCTGGAAGACTGAAAGCCACGTGTGGGCGCCAGTTGCTGGTATTGCAGGCGGTTTCCGGAAAACAACCAAACCTTTGCACCCAGTCCGAATGTATTGGCATCATTTCCGTTTAGCGTTACTGTAATTGTCTTTTTAGGGGTAGAATTGTTTTTTAAAACGACCGCTTCCGCATTGATGCAGTTGATCACCAGGTCAAGGCTTCCATCATTATCGAGGTCGGCATAAGCCGCACCTGTAAAATAGCCTTTCATTTTGCCGGTACCCCAACTGTTGCTTACATCTGTAAAAGGCCCTTGTCCATTGCCCCGGAATAGAATCGGGTGCGATGCGCCATCGGGCATTGCATTAATGGCCTCTTCATCATACTTACTCGATTTATCCAGTCCCTTCATTTTAAGGTCAGATACAAACCGGATATAATCAAGGTCTACCGGTCTTTTTACAATGCCACTACTGATGAAAAGGTCTTTGTTGCCGTCATTGTCAAAATCTGCAAACAGCGCCGACCAGCTCCAGTCGGTGGCAGCCACGCCATTCTGAAGGGATGTTTCGCTGAAGCTGATCCCATTTCCATTGTTTCGCTGCAGGCAGTTTTTTGAATATTGTTTTTGGTAGCCCTGGATTTCCAGTTTTACTTTATAAACATCAGGATTTTCATCACTACCATAAGTTTTAAGCACTTTTTCATCGGGGGGGAGCATATCAACAGTTACAATATCGGGATGGCCGTCGTTGTTGTAATCGGCCACATCGTTTCCCATGCTGAACCTGCTGTAGTGCCTGAAATGTTTTGCACCGCTTTCTGTAAAAGTTCCGTTACCATTATTGATATAGTAATAGTCATTTTCATGAAAATCGTTTCCTACATAAATATCATCCCACCCATCGTTGTTAATATCTGCTACGGCAAGGCCAAGACCATAGCCAAGATTGCTTTGGTAAATTCCTGCCTCCCTGGATACATCCGTAAACTTTCCCGAAACCTTTACATCATTCCGGTAAAGCCTGTCGCCCGACAGTGTATCATACCTTCTCCTGTTTGATGTGTCTACAATATTGGCGTGTGGATGGTGCGACTGGTTGAGTATGTAGCAGTCGAGATCGCCATCACGGTCATAATCAAAAAAGGCCGACTGGGTGGTGGCACAGGAAGTGTTCAGCCCGTATTTTCCGGAGCTTTCTGTAAAGCTGTTATTCTTATTATTGATGTAAAGTTCATTATGTCCTTTCAAACCATAACGCCCGCTTACCGAACTAACATATATATCCAGGAAACCGTCGCTATTTACATCTGCCATGGTAACACCACTACACCAGTCTGCACTTCCTTGAACACCGGCCTTGTCTGTTATATCTTCAAATTTCATATTCCCCTTGTTCAGGTATAATTTATTGCCGGCTTTGTTATTGGCGGTAAAATAAATGTCTTGCAGGCCATCGTTGTTGATGTCGCCTATTGCCACTCCTCCGCCATTGTAATAGTACAGGTAGTAAAGTATATTAAAGTAATCCTTCTTTAATATATTGTTTTGAAAACTGATGCCCGATTGGGCAGATGGGACTGGTTTAAAAACGGCTTCCTCCTTTGATTTGCAAGCGTTAAAAAATACCGTCGCCAGGAGTAAAATTCCGCAGTTCCTTAACCTGTTTCTACTGTTTTTTATCATGAAGCTGAATATTTTATTGTTTTGTTGTCTGCGGGATGTTTTTTAAATACGAGAGCACTTTATCTGTTTCGCTGTTGTATACTGTTACCAGGTGGGTACGCAATTTTGCAGGGGTAGGGGTAGCCGAACCTTCGAGGTACACCGCTATACTTTGCGATGGTTGTTTGGGCATATGGCAGTCTATACAGTTTTCTTTAATGATATCGCCCTCCGTTTTTTGCAAGCTGCAGGTTGTTGATTTATTTTCATTGTGGCAGTTCATGCAACGTGCTGAAAATACTTTTACAAGTTCCTGTTCTTTACTATGTGCACTATGGCAGCTCTGGCAAGTCATTTCAGATGCGGTAAAGCATTTGCTTTTTGCCAGCATTCCGAGCTGGTTCCCATGCACATCCATACCGGTAACGCTGAAAAATGAATCTGCTGCCGGTTTTATAAAAAAATCTGACAGGTTATTGCCTGCCCGGAAAGAAAATGCCGGCGCTGTTTTTTGGAGTTTGCCGCTATGGCAAAGGGCACAGAGATCTATCTGCGCCTGGCGTGGCATCTTTCCTGTATTTACAATATGTTTTGCTTCCTTCGTTTCAGGATGTTCGGTATGATAACTTACATGTTCCCTGCCGGGGCCGTGGCATTTTTCGCAATCAATAGCATACATGATCTTTGCACGGTCAAATTCTTCCGGGTGCTTCCCTTCTGCTGAAGTGACTTTGAAATAAGTGCTGTGGCATTCCAGACAACGGGATGTAACTACCCGGTTAAATGAAATTTTCTGGGGGCTAAAACCCGGGCTGCTCGACCATCTGTTCTCTGGCGTGAAATAAGTAACCGGCATTTGTATAAGGCTGTTGTTTTTCCACGAAAGGTAGCTCTGCCCTTTTTTGGCTGAACCTACGGTTATATCGAACCTGCTTTTTCTTCTTTCCTGGCCCAAAACATACTCTACCTGGAAAAAACTGTCCATTCTTTTTTCCATAGCCACAACAGACAGCGGGGAGAATGCGAACTTATTCTTTTCTTGTAAAAAACTCCCGGCAATATTTTTTTCTGTGGCTGGTTCGGAGGAATGGAAATGTGCAGTTTGCAGGTGTTCTTCATAAATGGTTTTATGACAACTGATGCAGGATGCATTGCCTGCAAAATTTTCAAAATCCGGCGGAATGGCTGAACTGGTATTTTTTGAATTCCCGGCTGAACTGCACCTAAGAAAAATGAGTACTGCTATAAATATAAAAGTAGTGATGAGGGCAAACCTGCTGTACTTAAAGAGAGTCATAATCGGCACACTAAATATAGACGATATTTTTCAAACAGCATGGGCAGAAACCGTAAAATTGGCCCTGTTTCAAAATTAAATTTGGAAAAGATATTCCCTGGCCAGGAAAAAAAGAGCCGTATAGAAATATTAACCTGCCGGGGAAATTGACCGGTATTAATATGCAAAGAGGCTGTCTCGTTTTTTGAGAAAGCCTCTTTGTAAAATTTATTAAGACCCGGTTTACATCCTGCTTGTATAAAGCGCCAGTATTTCAGTATCGGTAAGCACTTTATTATACAGCCTGAACTGATCTAAACCTCCTTTCCAGGGCTGTACCCAGCCATCCTGTGCTCCGCCAAAGCCGCCATGCTTGCTCCAGCCGCCAATTACAAAACCGTTTGGCCTTACAAATTGTGCCGGACCTCTTGGGTTGCCATTTTTCATAACGTCTGTTAAGTTGGCTGGTAAACCTGTAAGGGGATGGCCGTCCACATAATAGGTTAGTTTTGATGTTGTTTCATCGTACACAAATGCCATATGGTGCCAGGAGTTGTTTAATAAATTACCAGGCATTTTGTTCGGTCCCACAAATTCAAACCATTGGTCGGCATCAACACCCCATACAAGTTTTACAACAGCATCACTTGTTGTAGAACCTGCATTTTGGTGCTCTACATAAGCGGTGATCTCAGAATTGGTCCAACCATCTTTTGATGGGAGTGTAAAAAGCCATTGTGGTTCATTTTGTGGAACTGTATTTTTCTCCCAGAATGCAATGGTAAAACTTTTAGATGCACCAAAATCGTTGGCATTGTTGTAAACAATCGCACCACCACTTGCAGCGGTACGGTTTGCACCATCCACCACTTTTACGTTGCTGTTAGGAAAAAAACTGGGGTAATTGGAAATGCTGTCCCTGAACCTTTTATTGATTTGCCTATGTTCTGCTTCTGCAGAATCAAACGGAACATAAAAACGAAGCGGGGTAGTAGGCGTGGTGGTATAATCCTCTGGATAATCCCCTAAGGCCGGCCGCTCCATCTTCTGGCATCCGGCGCCAAAAACTATTGCCGCCACGATGATGAATAAACCCTTTTTATTTTTCATAATTTTTTTTTTGAAAATAATTAATTAATAAATTTATTATTGCCACTCAGGATTTTGCACCAATACACCTGCGGTAATATCAATTGCCTTTTGCGGAATGGGGTAATACCTGCACCTGCTGGTATAACCTAAAGAACCAAGTGCAGCTTCAGCATCGCCCCACCTAACCAGGTCGTAAAACCTGATACCTTCCATGGCAAATTCCCAGCGCCTTTCGTTTTTAATGGCAGTACGCATTTGTTCTTTTGAAACAAAAACAACCGGGGCCAATACAGCACTGTTTCCTCCTCTTGCCCTGTTACGGATGATCTCTAGCTGTGCAGCTGCCAGGGCACCATTACCCAATTCATTTTCAGCTTCTGCCTTCATCAATATCACATCGGCATAGCGGAGAACCCTGTGGTTGATCCAGCCGGCATCGCCAGAATAAGGAACAGTAGCCCTTACAGCCGGATCGGAATATACTTTTTTGTTCCAGAACTTCTGGTCGAGTGTTGGATAAGGAGGCAATGTAGCACCAAAACCAGCTTCTGCCGGGCCCCCATCGAACTGACCAGAATAAAGAATTGTTTTCCGCTTTCTGGGATCTGTATTTTCCCAATCGGCCTCCAGTTTGTCTGTAGGCGTATTCCATCCCCATCCTAAGTTCCATTCTGGCCCTGCACCACCCTGGCGTACATTCTGGCAGGTTCCCCAAAAAGAATAGTACTCAGGAGAAGCACCCGGGCCAATCCAGGCCTGGATCTCAAAAATAGACTCAGGACCATTTTTACCTGCGCCATTCAGCCCTTCTTTAAAAATCTGTTCAAATGGCTGGAGGCTGTATTCGCCGGAAGCGATCACGGTATTACAAAGAGCTAAGGCTGCAGACCAGTTGCTGCGGAACATATGGGTTTGAGCAGCTAAGGTATTGGCTGCACCCCGTGTAAGCCTGCCGGGGAATGGGTTGCCAGCGCTGGTGTTCCAGTTAAGGGGCAATAAACCTGCAGCATCAATCAGATCCTGGTCTATTAACGCATAAATATCAGCAATCGTTGCTTTTGCCCTGATGGCAAGCCTCGGAGATTCCACATATTCATCAAAAAGCGGTACTTCCCCGTAAGTGCGTACCAGGTTAAAATAAGAGTAGGCCCTTATGAATTTAGCTTCGCCCTCATTCCTTTTTGATAGCTCATCATTCAGATTTGCAAGGGTTAAAATTTCCAGGATACTGTTGCAACGGTTGATCATATAATAATGATCGTTCCAGTAGGAATTGGTGGCCCAATCGTCTTTGGTATACTGAAAAGTTTCAAATTCTGCAATAATTTCGGCGCCATCGGTCGGCGAACTTCCTTTTTGTGCATCATCATCGCGGATACTGTGGAAATCGACCCAGGGCAGGGTGTTAAAGCCGGAGTAGCTGCGCATGATGTTATACAATCCCATAACCTGTTGTTCCACTCCATAATCATCCAGCGTACCCTGGAGTGGTTTTCTATCCAAAAACTTTTCGCAACCTGCAAGTGGAATCATAAACAACGCCACCAGTGCAAGCCAAATGATGTTTTTACTTATTTTTTTCATATTATTAAAATTAATCAAATTTATGAATTTATTGAAATTGATTAAAAATTCACGTTTAAGCCAAAAGTGGTTACACGGGGAATAGCTCCACCCGCTTCATCAAAGCCAAAAGCAGTGGCCCTTCCACCAAACTCTGATGTGTACCCGTTGTTATTCTTCCAGGTTTTCAGGTTCTGAATATTTACAAATACACGCAGGTTTTTGACCCGCACTTTTGAAAGCACACTGCTCATGAGGTCGTAGCCCAGTTGCAGGTTCCTGATCCTGAAATAACTTCCGTCTTCGATATTATAAGTGGAGCCGTTGTAATTGAACCTGCGTGCCTGGCTGATGATGGGCTCCCAGTTGGAAGTGCCGGCGCCATGCCATCTTTCCAGTTTAAGTGCGGGATAATTTACCCGCTGGAAAGGAGATTCCAAAGCGCCCCAAACCCTGAACACTTCATTTCCGAATACACCTCCGAAATCAATATCCAGGTTCAGGCGTTTGTATTTTACACCCACCGAACCGCCATAGATAAAGTCGGGAGATGGATTGCCAATTACTGTCCTGTCATCTGGTGTAATGATCCCATCCCCGTTTACATCTTTATATTTGAAGTCGCCATTCAGGTAAGTGCCAACAGACCCTGCAAATGGAGAAACCAGCCTGTCAAGATCAGTTTGGTATAAGCCATCAATTACATAGCCATAGAAGGAACCAATGGGGTATCCAGGCAATGTCCTTGCTTCAGCAGAACCATTGTTTGCCCTGGCATCTATGATGATACCTCCCGGCAGGTCTTCAGCAAGGCTGATCACTTTATTTTTCATGAAAGTGATATTACCACCAAGGTTCACAGAAATGTCTTTATTTAGTTTCTGGGTCCAGGACGCTGTAAATTCATGTCCCCAGTTTTTCAATTCACCACCATTTTGAATGATATCATCATAACCAAGAGATGATAAACCGATATAGGTCATCATGTCCTTGGTCAGTTTGTTATAATAGTTGTATTCAAAATGCAACCTGTTATTAAAGGCATTGGCTTCAAATCCAAATTCGTAAGAATTGATCGTTTCCCACTGCAGATTTGGATTCTTTCTATAAGCAGGCAGGGCTGCCAGGTATCCAAATGTACCAAAACTACCAAAAACGTTACCAGCATTGGCAACACCAGGGTAGAATGGATAATTTGACACAGGTCCATAAGTACTCTGGTTGCCCAGAACACCGATAGATGCTTTCAATTTCAGGTAATTGATCTGGCTGATATTCATCATAAAGGATTCCTTACTGATTTCCCAGGCAGCACCCAGGGCCCAGAACATCTGGTGCCGGTTATTTTCGGGTATGCGTGAAGAACCGTCATCCCTGATGGAAGCATTGAGGTAATATTTGCCTTTATAATTGTACAGTATACGTCCCAGTATTGAACTGGTGGCAAAATCTGATCCACCACCTGAGGCATCACCTTCCTGTACCTTTCCAAAACCGTTATTAATATACCATAGATCGGGGTTATTGGGAATCTGCAATGACGATACAGATCCGCCTGCAGTGGAAGTGGCTGAATTGAACCTGTTGGAAAAAGCATAATAGGTCAACCCAGCTGTACCGGTAAGCGAATGTTCACCGAATTTTTTCCTGTAAGTAAGGATATAATCCTGCTGGAATTTCCTGTAAGTATTATTTGATTCAGTTACGCTGGTTGTAGCCTGTGCCAGGTTAGTGGCAGTATATATATACGGTGTATTGTCCATGGGATTATAAGCGTAATAGATCGGCCGGTATCTTCTTGAATTAACATCGCTGATATCGGCATACCAGGTTGCCCTGAAGTTAAAATTTTTCAGGAAACTGATATCACCATAAGCGCTTCCCACGTACCTGTTTTCCCGGCTGATGGTTTTATCCCACTCATTTTCTACTTCCAACAATGGGTTATTAACACCAGAGTTTTGTAATGCCGTTACAAGACCCGAGTAAATGGGCATATTTACACTATCATAGATTGAACCATAAGGATTTCTTACCCTGAATGTTTTAGGATCGGCAGAAATATGTGGCATTACTTTCCGGGCCGCATCCAGCACCCATCCCGCATCATATGGATTTTCCTGCCTGTTAACGTTCAGGTTAACCCCAAGTTTGATGGCTTTGTTCACCTTGAATTCATCTCCAAAAGAGATCAGGTATTTTTTAAGTCTTTCGTGGCGTATAATTCCTTCATCGGATACATAGCCCAAACCAACATTAAACCTGTTTTTGTCGCCTGTACCGGAAATGCTGATATTGTGCGACTGAAATTTTGCCTTACGTGTTACCGCATCGATCCAGTCGGTATTAGTACCACTGTTTTTTACCGCATCATAATTAGGTGTTGCCACGCCATTGTTCCTGTTTTCTTCGTTAAACAGCGAATCAAATTCAGACGCTGATGCCATTTTTATTTTATCCACCAGGTTTTTAAATCCAAAAGTTGTATTATAGTTGATGATCGTTTGTCCGGTTTTGGCCCTTTTGGTGGTAATGGCAATTACACCCGTACCGCCCCGAATACCGAAGATCGCCAGTGAGGAGGGGTCTTTTAACACTTCCATTGACTCAATATCGTTTGGATTAATATAGTCAATATTATCCTGGAATATACCATCCACTACGTAAAGCGGTTTAACCTGCCCGATACTTTGTGTACCACGTATGCGGATATCGGGCTCCCTGCCGGGTGTACCGTTGTTTACAACGTAGAGGCCGGCCACCTTACTTTGAAGAGAAGATACGGGGTTGGTATTCGGCTTATCTGCCACTTCTTTACCAGACACTTTAGCAATGGAGCCTGTAAGGTCTCTCTTACTTGCCGTACCATAACCGATCACCACCACCTCATCAATTTTTTTAACCGCTCCAGCCAAACGTACATCCACCACATTGCGGCCGCTTACGGCCACTGTTTGGGTTTCGTAACCAACGCTGCTGAAAACGAGGGTGGCATTGTCGCCCACATTTAATGAATAGTTACCATTGTTATCGGTTGTGGTACCGTTAGAAGTGCCCCTTTCGCTGACACTTACATTGGCCACCGGCTCGCCGTTTTCATCTGTAACACGCCCGGTAACCACCTGTGCATTGTATTCATCGGCATTCGTACTCAATACAACCACCAGGTTGTTGGCAGCAAGTTTGTAACTAAGGTTGGTGCCGGCAAGTAAGGTATTCATAGTTTCTTCAATACCGGCGCCCGTTACATTAATGTCTTTTTTCTGTTTTAAACCACTTAATGCCGTGTTATAGGCAAAGCGGTAGTAACCATCTCTCTCAATGGTTTTCAGCACTTTTTTAACCTCCGTGTTTTTCAGGTTCACACTGACGGTTTGCCCAAATACAGGTTCTGCGTTTACCTGCAGGGTGCTGATGAAGATAATAATGATAGCAAGCTTCATAATAAGCAGCGTTTTTTGAAGCGACTGTAGCCAGGCATACCGGCCAGCGAGTGCTTGTTTTTGCATAACGTTGGTTTTAGTTAGATAATCAATCAATCGGTCAACCTTATGCGGCAAATGCCAAACAAGATTGAGTATTTTTAAAGGGTGCACGCTGCACCGTTATTTTCTTTTTTTTCCCAGAAACACTATTCCATCCTTATACACATATGAAAAGGGAGCCAGCAGCTGGAGTACATCCAGGGCTTCCGTAACAGTTTCTTTTACAAAGGACCCGCTCATACGGTAATTTTTCAGCTTTTCGTCCTTAAAACTGATCTTTACATTGTACCAGCGCTCCATCTTCAGCGCTATATCCTCAAAACTTTCTTCTTCAAATACCAGTTTATTATAAACCCATGCAGTTTCCACCAATGCAGAATCTGCTATATTTTTTGTAAGGGATGTAATAGTTATATCAGGGCGGGCAATCTTTTTTTCAGGGGTATACTTGGATAAAGTGGCTGAGGTTTTAGTAAGCAGTTGCTTCTTGGCAAATATAAGCTTTTCGTGGGGTTTTAAAATTAGTTTTGAAGCGCCCGGATCGTTTTTGTTCACCACTTCTATCATGCCCCGCAAAAGGGTGGCTTCAATGGAAGGTTCAGAAGCATAATCTTTTACATTAAAAACGGTTCCCAATACCCTGATATCGATACCCGATGTATGTACAATAAACGGCTTTTGTTCATTTTTAACCACATCAAAATAGGCTTCTCCTTCCAGCTCTACTTCCCGGGTTTTGTCATTAAATGTTTTTGGGTAGGTTAGTTTAGATCCTGCATTTAACCATGCTTTTGTACCATCGGGCAGGATCATCTGTTTGCGACTGCCCGGAGGGGTGATCGCTTCTTCTTTAGCGAGAACAGCCATTTTGGGCAATTCTATTTGTTCTTTCTCAGAAAAAAGCGTGATGGCAAAGAAAATAAGCGGTATGCTGACTGCCGCAGCAATATAATACCGGTACCTGTTCCAAAACCGCACTATTTTTCCTCTTTCTTCCTCATCTTCCCGCAGGCATTCAATAATATAATTGAAACGCTCTTCCCTGATTGCATCTCCAGGGTAATCTACCCCGCCTTTCCAGAGATATTCAAGGATTTGCGTAAGCTGCCTATTCTCGTAACTATCTGACAATAAATTATTTAACTCATTAATATCAGAAGCGCTGGCTTCGCCGGAAAGCTTTCGCGCCAACAGGTTATATAATTGCAGGTCTTTTTCCAAAAATGACAAACTTGTAACTGTAAGACAAAAAAAACGGCGGATACCCTTAACAAGTCCTTAACTTTTTTTAAAAGTATTTTTTCTATTAGGAATTTTTGATATATCTGCCTTCATAACCTGGGATATTCTGCGAATGGCAATGGTCATTTGGGCATCAACGGTATCGGGCGAAATATTCAGCACTTCGGCCACTTCCCTGTATTTGAGACCGTCTTCCCTGATTAGTTTGAACACCATTTTGCAACGCGGGGGAAGGCTGTCGATGGCACGGTTTATTTTTTCCAGGGTTTCTTTTTCAATAATGGTATCCTGAACAACTCCTGATAATTCAATATGCAGTTCGCTGAAGGGTTCGGTAATATTGCGGCGGGCCTGTTGCGATATATAGTTAAGGGTGGTGTTTTTTACGGCAGTATATAAATAAACTTTGAGGCTTTGTATGTTGGGGGCTTGTGCCCTGTTTTTCCATACCTTAATAAAAACATCCTCGGCTATTTCTTCGGCAGCCTGCTTGTTTTTGCAGAGTGAAAATGAAAATTGCAGCAGTTTGGCGTAATAGCAATGGTATAGCTGCCTGAAAGCATTTTCATTATTGGCTGAAATTTGCTCTAGCATCCATTTTTGCTGCTCATCACTAAAATTACATTCTGGATCCATGATACCAACTTTTCCTCGCTAAAGATACAATCTTTTGTGAAAGCCCCCGTAAAACCAACTGTTGAAATTTTAAACGGCAAATACAACGGGTTTTCATTTTGGCAACAAAGACATTACCCGGCTAACCAATGATGAACTGCTGTTTACCTCCGCCAGCATTACCGGCAGCTCAAAGGCATTAATACGTAGGATGCAGAAATAAAATTTACCTTAGTGTTTTCATTCAATGATCGTGTTATGAAGATGGTTAAAATTAGTGTTGTTGTGTTCTTACTTTCCCTGGTAATTTTTTCCTGCAGTAAAGAAGATATGTCAGTACCTGTGCAGCCCGAAGTGATTGCCCCTCCCCCGGGTTTTGGCTATTATGTTATCGGCTATTTCCCAAACTACCGGAGCCTTTCAGATGTACAGGATATAAAATTCCGTATGTGCAATGTGGTCAATTATGCCTTCTTTAATGTAAACAGTACAGGCCTGCTTACCGTTAATAACAGTACGCTTGCATCTGCCGTTATTCAAAAAGCACATGCCAATGGGGCCAAAGTGATGCTGAGCATCAATGATGAAGTTGCCGGTAATTTTAAAAACATGACAGCCACTGCTACTGGACGTAATGCTTTTGTAAGAGATGTGATGGCCAAACTGCGCAGTTTTGGTTTTGATGGCGTGGATATAGACTGGGAATTTCCTTCACTTTCAGATGGCTCCTATATTGGTTTTGCCGCATTAATGAAGGAGCTCAGCGATTCGCTTCATAAAGGATCCCGTTATTATTTAAGTGCAGCCATTATTTCCGGAAAATACGCCGGTAGCAGGGAAGCCGTTACCAATGAGGTTTTTGCTTATGCCGATTGGTTCAATATTATGGCTTACGACGATTTTACCACACTGGCTGCCCAGCAATACCGGCACCACAGCGATCATACCCTGGCAACTACCTGTTTAAATTACTGGCTTGGCCGTGGTATGCCCCGTACTAAAGCTGTATTAGGCCTGCCGGGTTATGGGCGCCCATCGGGAATGACGCAAAGCGGAACTGTTTTATCGTACCGAACTATTCTGTCGCAGGGCGGCAGCCATTTATCTGACTCGGCTTTTGTAACGGCAGGTGGTTATACCAATTATAAAATCTACTACAATGGCCAGCCCAGTATTAAGAAAAAGGCCATGCTGGCAAAGAACATAGCAAACGGTGTAATGCTCTGGGAAATGTGGCAGGATGCCGCAGACGATAAGAGCCTGCTTAAAGCAGTGTGCGATACAGTGGGAAGAAGTTATTAAAATTCCTTTTTCAAAAACTGAAGAGCGCCTGTCTATAAAGACAGTTTCACACAAAGTACATAAGGTGGGCAAAGTTCACAATGGCTAAAAAAAATGTTTCTAAAAAGATTCTTTGCTTTCGTTGTATTCTTTGTGACCGCGGTGTGAAACCAGCCCTTTCTTTTGTTAATCCACTCTGGTGATCTTGATCGTATTGGTGTTCAAATGCAGTTCCACCGGTGTACTTCCTGTGTTTACAACAATATCGTTCTTCTTTAAAAAGCCGCGTTTTTTCAATATATCTATCTGGTCAAAAATGATATCATCCAGGCTTTCTTCCTCTGCATAATAAAAGGCACGTACGCCCCAGCTAAGACTGAGCTGGTTGATAAGGGTGCGTTCCTTACTGAAAATGAACAGTTGCGATTTAGGCCGGTAACTGCTGAGCATGAAACCGGTGTAGCCACTGGCTGTCATGCCAATTAATGTATCGGCTTTGGCGTCCTGCGCCAGTTTACAGGCGTTGTAGCAAAGCGCATCGCTCATAAAAGAAGGAGAATGCGGCTGAGGGGCCAGGATATCATCGCGGTTATAATCATACACGGTGTTTTCCACCTGCTGAATAATTTTGCTCATGGTTTGCACCACTAGTTGCGGGTATTGCCCGGTGGCTGTTTCTCCGCTCAGCATCACCGCATCGGCGCCTTCCAGTACGGCATTGGCCACATCGGTCACTTCGCTCCGGTTGGGTTTTGTACGGTCTATCATGCTTTCCATCATTTGCGTGGCCACTATAACAGGTTTGGCACGGCGCATACATTTTCTGATGATATCCTTTTGTACGATGGGAACCTGCTCAATGGGTATTTCCACGCCAAGGTCGCCACGGGCGATCATAATAGCATCGCTTGCAAGAATAATTTCACGGATATTTTTGAGCGCTTCGGGCATTTCAATTTTCGCAATAACCTTTACTTTACCCTTTTTGGCTTTGATACGCCGTTTCAACTCTTCAATATCTTCGGTACGTTTCACAAATGAAAGCGCCACCCAGTCTATTTTTTGATCAATTATAAATTCAAGGTCGGCAATATCTTTTTCAGTAAGTGCCGGCATAGAAAGGGTGCTGTCGGGGAAGTTTACGCCTTTTTTGGGAAGCAGTACGCCCCCCAGTGTAACGCTTACCTGCAATTCCTTATCGTTGAGTACCTTCTCCACCTTTATTTCCATTTTACCATCGTCGAGAAAAATACGCTCGCCGGCCTGCACGTCTTTTGTAAGATTTGGGTACGATATGTATATCTTTTCCTTTGTGCCGATCTGCTTTTCGGTGGTAAAGACCAGGGTGTCGCCGGTGTCGAGTTGAATGCTTCCGCCTTCGAGATCTCCCACCCGGAGTTTGGGGCCCTGCAGGTCGCCGAGTATGCCGATATTGTAAGGTTCTTCTTTTGTTATTTTTCGTATATGCTCTATAACCGGGATCTTGTCTTCGTGTGAGCCATGCGAAAAATTGAGCCGGAACACATTTGCCCCCGCTTTTACAAGGTCGAGGAGCTGCTCGTATGTGCTGCAGGAAGGGCCAACAGTAGCCACGATCTTTGTACGTTTTTGGGAGTGTGCAATACCTGCTGCGTTATCCATTTGCTGGTGCAGGTACTTACTGATGTCTTTTTTACTGCTCATGTTTGGTGTAAATGCTTGTTTGGTTTTTATGCTGAAAGGATCTTGACGATTTTCATCCATTCTTCGCTGATACGTTGTTTCTTTTTTACTGCTTCATTAAGGGGTGTGTAGTGGATCCGGTTCTGAATAATTCCTACAAATACATTATGCCTTCCTTCGATCAGGCATTCAATGGCATGATAGCCCATACGGCTTGCAATAAGTCGGTCCATACAGGTGGGTGATCCGCCCCGCTGGATATGACCAAGAATGCAAACCCTGGTGTCGAGCCCGGGAATTTTTTCCTTTACCACTTTTTCAATATAGTCGGCACCGCCTTCTTCCCCTTCCGCCACTACAATCAGGTTTACCAGTTTTTTTCGCTTTTCTTTTTCCTGCAGGCTCAGGATCAGGTTTTCAATATCCGTCTTTCTTTCTGGGATCAGGATGTTTTCAGCGCCCGTGGCTATACCACTGTGCAGGGCAATATAGCCTGCATCGCGGCCCATTACTTCAATGATAAAAAGGCGGTCGTGGCTGTCGGCGGTGTCGCGTATTTTATCAATGGCTTCCACGGCGGTGTTAACAGCGGTATCAAAACCGATGGTAAATTCTGTACCTGCTATATCTTTGTCGATGGTGCCTGGCAAGCCGATGCAGGGGATATCAAATTCGTTACTGAATATCTGCGCCCCCCGGAAGCTGCCGTCGCCACCCAATATCACCAGCCCGTCGATACCCCTTTTTTTCAGGCTATCGTAGGCTTTCTGACGGCCTTCTTTGGTCATAAATTCTGCCGACCGGGCTGTTTTTAAAACCGTACCTCCCCGCTGTATGATATTGGCCACACTGCGGCTTTCCATTTTATGGATATCATTTTCTATCATGCCGTTATAGCCACGCATGATGCCATACATTTCGAGGCCATGATAGAGCCCGGTGCGCACTACTGCACGGATACCTGCGTTCATTCCGGGCGCATCGCCGCCACTGCATAGCACGCCTACTTTAGTTACTTTACTTGCCATAAATCTATTTAAGATTTCAGATTGCAGATTTCGGGGTATAAAACACCGAAACCAGCATTTATTTTTTTTTAAATGGCAAATTAAGATAATCTGCCTCTCTCAAGCTACAAATCTGCAATCGTGTTTACATTCTTTCAGGTACTGCAATTCCTAACTGGCTCATACCGCTTTTAATAACATTCGACGTCATGTTGGCAAGGCGCACACGCAGCTGTTTTTTATCTTCTGTTTCTGCTGAAGCAATGCTGTGTTCGGCAAAGAACGAACTGAATGTTTTAGCCAGATTGTAAATATACAGCGCAATGGCCGAAGGATTAAGGTCGCGGGCTGCTTCTGCTAGCACCGCGGGGTATTTTTCAAGCAAAACCACCAGTTCCTTTTCGAGCGGTAAAAAGCTCCCTTTCAGCTCTGCAGCACCTATATCGCCTGCTTTGCGGAGTACCGATTTTATACGTGCATAATTGTACTGAATAAAAGGGCCTGTAAAGCCATGAAAGTCGATACTTTCTTCCGGGTTGAACACCATACGCTTTTTGGGGTCTACCCTCAGCAGGAAAAATTTGAGCGCACCCAGCCCGATCGTATGATACAATTGCGCCAGCTCCGCTGTTGTAAAATCCTTCACTTTGCCAAGTTCTTCTGTTTTTTGCCTGGCCACGTTTTCCATTTCGGTCACTATTTCATCTGCATCCACCACCGTGCCTTCCCTGCTTTTCATTTTACCGGTGGGCAGTTCCACCATACCATAACTGAGGTGATGGATATCGTCAGCATAAGGAACGCCTAATTTTTTTGCGATCAGCTGCAGCACTTTCATGTGGTAGTTTTGTTCATCGCCGATGACGTAAATGCACTGGTCTATTTTTTCTTCATCGTACCGCTGCTGTGCAAGGCCAATGTCCTGTGTAATATAAACAGATGTGCCGTCTTTTCTTAAGACCAGTTTTTCATCGAGGCCATCTGCGGTAAGGTCGATCCACACACTGCCATCGTCCCGGCGGTAAAAAATATTTTTATCAAGACCTTTCTGTACAATATTTTTTCCCAACAGGTAAGTATTGCTTTCGTAATAGGTACGGTCAAAATTGCTGCCAATGTTTTTGTAGGTTATATCAAAACCATCGTATACCCAACTGTTCATTTTTTTCCAGAGCTCAATTACTGCAGGCTTGCCTGCTTCCCAATCGAGCAGCATCTGCTGGGTTTCCTGCATGATGGGCGCATTTTTTTCAGCCTCCTCTTTTGTCATTCCGTTGCCTAAGAGCAGTTCTACCTGTTTTTTATACTCGTCATTGAATTTTACATAATATTCTCCCACCAGGTGATCGCCCTTGCTGCCTGTGCTTTGGGGGCTGGCGCCATTTCCGAATTTTTGCCAGGCGATCATGCTTTTGCAAATATGAATTCCACGGTCGTTTACGATACAGGCTTTCAGTACATCATGTCCACTGGTTTTTAATATCTCTGCCACGCTCCAGCCCAAAAAATTATTGCGGAGGTGGCCAAGGTGCAGCGGTTTATTGGTATTGGGCGAAGAATACTCCACCATCACTTTTTTGCCATTGGAGGGCTGGCTGCCAAATTTTTCGTTAGCGAATTGCTGGCGCAGCAAATTCATCCAGTAGGTGTCGGCAATGCTGAAATTTAAAAATCCTTTTATGATATTGTATTGAGCAAATAGCCCCGGATATTGTTGCAGCAGGGTATCGCCCAATTCTTTTCCAAGTACATCGGGACCTTTACCGGCTTTTTTGAGCAGGCCAAATAGTACCACGGTATAATCGCCCACGAACTCAGGCTTTGTCTGGTTTACCTGGAAATCCTTTTCGGTAAATGACTGGCCGTAAAGTACCTGCAGGGTTTTTACAACTGCCTCCTGTATGCTTACCACGATGTACATAAGCTACAAAAATAGCAAAACCACCCCGAACGGAAAATTATATGTATAAAATACACATTAAGTTAATATGGGTATGACTGCAAACGTTTGAAAAGACCGGTTTTTTATTTTAATGTGGCAGCGGTCATTTTTCTGCCTTTGTTTTCTCCCTTCTTATCTTCGCAGTTGTGCAGTCAAAATCAAACGCATCCATCATTACGTCACTTACAGCGCTGTGGGCTTTGGCAGAAAGCGGGTTAGGTGGCTTCATGTTTGCACTCAATATACCGCTTACGGGAATTTTTGTTGGTGGTTTTGCGGTGGTGGCCATTACGCTCATTGCCTGGTTCAGCAAGGGCTCTTATAAACAGG
Organism: uncultured Chitinophagaceae bacterium; assembly: GCA_963754695.1. Classification (GTDB taxonomy): domain Bacteria; phylum Bacteroidota; class Bacteroidia; order Chitinophagales; family Chitinophagaceae; genus Ferruginibacter. The sequence continues at coordinate 48,741 of CAVWGU010000006.1, read as the reverse complement.
TATTGCAATCCACTTTACTGGTGCTGATTGTAAAAGCTGCCGTTAGCCCGCATGCGCCGCTTCCTGCTTACCTGGCAGTAAGTTTCCAGGGTTTTATGGGGGCGGTACTGTTTTACCTGATCTCAAATTACCGGTTGGCCGCCATCCTGCTTGGCTTACTTGCTATGGCCGAAAGTGCTTTGCAGAAGATCATAGTGCTTACCCTGCTGTTTGGCCGTTCGCTTTGGGATGCAGTGGATGCTTTGTTTAAAAGTATCGCTAAAGATTTTTCGCTGCAGAATGGCTTTAGCTGGTATGTAATTGTATTTTATGTAATACTCCATGCTGTATGGGGAATTTTAGTGGGCAGCTGGGCCGCAGGGCTGCCTGCAAAAATAGAAAAGGACAGGGAGCACATTCTTACGGAATTTGCTTCCCGGAATGTACAGGAGATGCAGGTTTCGCCTGTTCATAAAAGCAAGTGGAATAAATGGGTTTTGTTTGTTTTATTGTTGCTGTTTATTGTTTTAATGACCGTATTTGACGGACAAAATGTATCATCAAAAATTGTTTACCTGCTTGCCCGTACCGCAATGGTAATATTGCTGCTTTTTTTTGTACTGCAGCCCTTATTCAAATGGCTTATAAAAAAATGGCTCGTAAAGGCAAAGAACAAGCAGCATGTGGAGGCCATGCAATTGATGAATGCCCTGCCTGGCCTGAGAGCTTATGTTAAGCCAGCCTGGCAAATGGCTGCTGGAAGATCCGGTCTAAAACGCTTGCAGCAATTTGTGCTGAACATGCTGGTGCTGTCCATCTATGGGCGGCATTCCAATATTTATATTTTAACAGGGCCGGTTCAAAGCGGCAAAACAACCCGGCTCCTGCAATTTATCCAGGGAAAGAAAGCAATTGGCGGGATACTTACCCCGGATATTAGCGGGAAAAGAAAATTGCTGGGCATTTCTTCGGGCGAATATTATGACCTGCAGGTGGATGAAAATTTTTCCGGCGAAAAGATTTCCATTGGCAAATTTCATTTTGATAACGCCTTTATGGAAAAAGCCATTGAAATACTGTTGCAAGACCGGCAGGATAATCCCGGTTGGCTTATTGTAGATGAAGTGGGAAAGCTGGAAGTAGAGCAGGGTGCCGGGCTCCATACTGCTGTTTTACATCTCATTGACTATTATCAATCAGGCGCTCCCGGAAAACTATTATTGGTTGTGCGGGATTCCCTGCTGGAAAAAGCCATTTTGAAGTATGGGTTGCAGGAAGCGCAGGTAGTCAATGATTTAAATTCTATTTAAATATTTTATGCTGCAGGCAACTCCCTTGTCACAAGCCCCGATTAAAGAATGGGTTTGCTATTTTCAACACATAAAATGAGGGTTATGAAAAAAATCAACACAAGTGCAAAACTATTTGCAAGTGTACTCGTTTGCTCTTTTTTAATGGTTGGTTCCGGTTGCACAAAATCTGAAGTTTCCCCTGTAACTCAAGCCAAATCAGCAGTTACCGTCAGTACTAATTCTGGTGGAAGCCAGGACGGCAATAACTGCAACCATAACAGCAACAACAATAACGGCGGTCAGTAATTTAGTGTAATTGCTTAAATAGATCTGATTCATGTGTATACATGATATGGCCGTTTATTGTTCTCCCATTACAGTATAAATTTCCGGATCCCGGGATTAAATCATATTTCGATCGGAATTGGTATTTTAAATTTTCACTCCTAAACTCTTTGTTATGAAATTTATCATAGTCTGCCGGCATTTCTTCCTATTCTGTATTTTGATTACAGTGGTATTTATGTTTTCTACCGGTTGTAAAAAAGCTTCCGGCGATATAAGCTCAGCTGTACCTGCTGATGATCCTGCATCACTCAATACTTCAAAAGAAAGTCCGCAACTTCTGAAAAATTTTGTACAAACAAACCTGGTAGCCAATAATGCCTCTTATGGTGCTTCATTAGTAGATGCAAACCTGGTGAATGGATGGGGCATTTCATTCAGCAGCGGCGGTACGCCATGGGTAAGCGCTGCATTTAGTGGTACCAGCCCGGTATACACCCAGGCTGGCGCTATTGCCAGGCCGGCCGTTGCTATTCCTTCACCTGTTGCTGCCACCGGTGGATTGCCAACCGGGCAGGTATTTAATGGGGGCACAGGCTTTTTGCTTTCAAATGGCCAGCCAGCCAGGTTTATGTTTGTGGGACTCGATGGAGTGCTCAGCGGCTGGAACGGGGCTGCCGGTAATTTTGCCATCAGGGTAACCCACAATGCCGGCTCTGTTTATACGGGCATGGCCATTGCCACAAATGGAGGTAGCAGTTACATTTATGCTTCAGATTTCAGCAACAGGAAGATCGATGTTTGGAACCAAAGTTTTTCCGCCGTTAATATGTCGTTTACGGATCCCGGTTTACCGGATGGATATTCTCCCTTTAATATCCAGGCCATTGATAATAAATTATATGTGATGTATGCCAAAGTGGGTCCCGATGGAAGGGATGAGAAAGGACCAGGTAATGGCTATGTGTCAGTGTTTAATGCAGATGGAAGCTTTGTGAACAGGTTTATTTCACGTGGCCAGCTTGATGCGCCATGGGGTGTGGCCAAAGCGCCGGCCAATTTCTGGGGCGATGGCAGCAATAATCCAGAAAACGTAATACTGGTGGGCAATTTTGGCGATGGGCGTATCAATGCCTATTACGAAGATGGCAGGTTTTATGGCCAACTCAGGTTTAGCGGCCAGCCCATTATTATTGACGGGCTTTGGGGTATTTCCTTTGCACCCGCCACTACGGCCAATCCTGCACCCAACAAATTGTTTTTTGCGGCCGGACCCAATCTTGAACTCGATGGATTGTTTGGCTATATATCAAAATAGTATTTTTTGGTTTTGGTAGGCGTCAAAGCTATCTGCGCAAGTGGATAGCTTTTTTATTTTATCTTTAAGGAGATGAAACAGCGGGAAAATATCACCGGGTTGGTTGTATGTGGCGGTAAAAGCCGCCGGATGGGTGCCGATAAAGGCCTCCTTGAATATCATGGTCTGCCACAGCGCCAGTTTGTTTATGATTTTTTGCAGGAAATTTGCACCCAGGTTTATTTTAGCTGTAACAGGGAGCAGCTTGCCGGAATACCACCGGGCTATTCTGTTGTTTGTGATGATGAAAAATATGCATCCATTGGCCCTGTGGCCGCATTGTTGACCGCTATCGCAAAATTTCCTGCCACTTCATTCCTGCTGATCGGTTGTGATTATCCTTTGTTTTTAAAAAAGGATGCAGAAAGATTGCTGTATACAAGTAATGAAATGGCCGGGGCATATTATCAATCAGCAGCTGAATTGTATGAACCCCTGTTGGCCATTTATCACCCACCTGTTTTTGACCTGGTAAAAAAGAATTTTGACTGCGGCCGGTTTTCATTGCAAAACATTTTACAGGCAGCAGGGGCAGAAAAGATACGGGCAGGGGATCCATCTATTATAACCAGTGTGGATGATGACCTTTTACGCAGAAAAATAATTAAAGAGGTAAGCCCGGCATAAAAATTTATTAAATATGGAACCTGAACAGGTCTGCAACCTATCGATCGGTTATTGGAACGATAAAGGCTTCTTCAAAAAACCAGATATGCTGGCAGTGGAAGAGCCATTGGAAATTCGCCTGCAAACGCCCCTGGAAACAAAGCCCATAGCTGTAACCATGCGTACACCCGGAAATGATGCAGAACTCACCGCAGGATTTTTGTTTACTGAAGGAATAGTGAAAAACAGAAAAGATATTGCGTCTGTACAAAACGATAGAACCAATCCTAATGCCGTTGTGCTGGTTGCCGGAGCCGGGTTTGCTCCGGAGCTGGACAACCTGGAGAGAAACTTTTATACAACCAGCAGTTGTGGTGTGTGCGGTAAGGCAAGTATTGATGCCATTAAAACAGTACCTGCTTTTTCAGCAGTTAAAGATCAAATAAAATTGGCGCCCGCATTTTTTACCAACCTTCCGGTAAAACTCAGGGAACAACAGGAGGTTTTTGAAAGTACCGGAGGGCTTCATGCGGCTGCATTATTTAAACTCGATGGAAAGATTGTATTGCTGCGGGAAGATGTGGGCCGGCACAATGCACTTGATAAACTGGTTGGCCATGCTTTTTTAAATGATTGGCTGCCACTTGCCAATCATGCTTTATTATTAAGCGGCCGGGCAAGTTTTGAACTGATGCAAAAAGCGGCCATGGCAGGTATCAGGGTGGTAGCGGCCGTAGGCGCTCCCAGCAGCCTGGCGGTTCAAACAGCAAAAGAATTCGGCATTACCCTGGTAGGATTTTTAAAAGAAACAGGGTTTAATATTTATTGCGGCGAAGAGCGTGTTGAATGTTGAAAACATAAATCTTTATACTAAAATGAAATTGAGAATAAAAGGGAATGCCATAAGACTAAGGCTTACCAAAACAGATGTTAAGCACCTGGAAGCGTATGGAATGGTGGCCGAACATACAGATTTTGGTAATGCCGTTTTCAACTACTCTTTGCAAAAGAAGATCATGCAAGAGAACTTGACGGCATCTTTAAAGGAGAATCATTTGACTGTTTTTATAAGCGAAAAAAGCCTGGAGGAACTGGTGCTTACAGATAAAGTGGGCGTGAATGACACCCAGCAAAGTGAAAATGCCGGCGGACTGTTTTTGCTGGTAGAGAAAGATTTTAAATGCCTGGATGAAAGTCCCGAAAGCCAGGAAGATATGTATGAGCATCCGGGAAAGCTTTGTTGAGTTAGTGTTGACGGGGAGTTGAGTGAACAGGTTGAAGAGATGTTGCATTTTGCTATTTCCTTCGATCTCCAGAAAAAAGAATAACGAATCTAATACAAAATAAATTTTCATGCCTGATCAGAAGCCAAATGCGGAAAACCCCGAAAAATTTACCGGGTTAAAATTAAGCAAGCCGCAAACGAATGCAGCAGGCATTGCAGGCATACTGGAGGCAGCTAAACAGGTTTTTGGTGAAATGGATATTGCCCGTGGGTTAAAAGCGCTTGCAGGGCTTAATCAAAAAGATGGATACGATTGCCCGGGTTGTGCATGGCCCGACCCGGATGATGACCGCAGCAGCATTGCAGAGTATTGCGAAAACGGTGCAAAAGCAATTGCCGAGGAAGCCACCAGCAAAAAGCTCACAGCAAAATTCTTTGAAGAAAATTCTGTGGCATCGCTGGCCACCTTAAACGATTATGAGATCGGGCGTAAGGGCCGTATAGCACAACCCATGTATTTGCCCAAAGCTGCCACCCATTACCAGCCCATCACCTGGGAAGAGGCATTCAGCAAAATTGCTGTTCATCTCCGGCAGCTTGCTTCGCCGGATGAAGCCATTTTTTATACTTCGGGAAGAACCAGCAATGAAGCCGCTTTTTTGTACCAGCTTTTTGTGCGGGAGTTTGGCACCAATAACCTGCCCGATTGCAGCAATATGTGTCACGAAAGCAGTGGCGTTGCATTAAATGAATCGCTCGGTATTGGCAAAGGATCGGTAACACTGGAAGATTTTTATGAAGCAGAAGTTATCATTATCCTTGGGCAAAACCCCGGCACCAACCATCCCCGTATGCTTACTGCCCTGCAAAAAGCAAAACGCAACGGGGCAAAAATAATATCTGTCAATCCTTTGCCCGAAGCAGGGTTAACCAGTTTCAGTAACCCGCAACAGGTAAAAGGGATACTTGGAGTAAAGACGGCATTGACCGATCTTTTTCTTCCTGTTAAGATAAATGGCGATATGGCCCTGCTGCAGTGCATCAACTATTATTTATTAAGAGCCGAAAACGAGAACCCGGGAACCATACTGCACCAGGATTTTATTGCAAACAACACAAATGATTTTCATGCATATAAAGAACATATTGAGCAGGTGCCGGTGGAGCATTACCTGGAACTGGCAGGCATCAGCAGGGAGCAATTGATGGAAGCAGTAGATATCCTGAAACATAAAAGCAGGATCATTGCCTGCTGGGCTATGGGACTTACCCAGCACAAAAATGCCGTGGATACCATTAAAGAAATTGTAAACCTGCTTTTAATGAAAGGAAGCATTGGCAAGCCGGGAGCAGGTACCTGCCCCGTACGGGGCCATAGCAATGTGCAGGGCGACCGCACCATGGGGATTTATGAAAAACCACCACAAAGCTTATTAGACAATATACACAAAGTTTTTGGTTTTGATCCGCCCCGGCATGATGGTTACGATGTGGTGGACAGCATTACGGCCATGCATAAAGGTAAAGCGAAAGTTTTTTTTGCAATGGGAGGAAATTTTTTATCCGCCACACCCGATACGCATTTTACAGCCGAAGCTTTGCGCAGGTGTAAGTTAACCGTGCAGGTTTCCACCAAACTCAACAGAAGTCACCTTGTGCACGGGGAAGAAGCGCTGATTCTTCCCTGCCTTGGCAGAAGTGATAAAGACATGCTTAACGGGGAACTGCAATTTGTAAGCTGCGAAAATTCGATGGGCGTGGTTCAGATGAGCAAAGGTTCCTTAAAACCTGTGTCGGAAAACCTGAAAAGTGAACCCCTGATCGTTTGCGAACTGGCCATGGCAGTATTGGAAAAACGATCAAAGATTGACTGGCAAAAATACTTACAGCATTACGATGAAATAAGAAAGGATATTGAAAAAACCATTCCCGGTTTTGATGATTATAATGTGAAGGTTCGGAGGCCGGCTGGCTTTTATCTTCCAAACTGCAACCGCAGCGGGTGGTTCAATACCGAATCGCAAAAAGCTAATTTTAATATTGCTTTCCCGCTTGTTCACCGGCTGAATGATGACGAACTGATGATGATGACCATTCGGAGCCACGACCAGTTTAACACCACTATTTACGGTCTTAATGACCGCTACCGTGGTGTAAAAAATGAGCGGCGGGTCATTTTTATGAACAGGAAGGATCTGAACAACCGTACTTTAAAAACAGGCGATGTGGTGGATGTGTTCAGCAATGCCGATGGTACAGAAAGAGTGGCCAGGAAATTTATAGCTGTTGAATATCCTATCCCGGTTCAATGCACGGCCATGTATTTTCCGGAGGCCAATGTATTGGTGCCAATTGGCCTTGTTGCCGAAAAAAGCAATACCCCCGTGAGTAAGTCGGTGCCGATCACGGTGCAAAGATCAAAAGATTAGACAAGTTTTTTCAGTTGCTGCATCAATGCACGAAACTCTTTTGGGGCCGGGGCTTCCAGTTTGATTGTTTTCCCGGCTTCATTTTCAAAAACAAGTTGCTCTGCATGAAGTGCCAGGCGGCCGATGAGAGGCTGCTCTGCTTCCTGGGCCTTACTTAATTTATATTTCTTTTTTACAGACGAAAGCAACACGGGTTTACCATCTCCATAGAGCGGATCGCAGGCCAGCGGATGCCCGATCTCTTTTGCATGAACCCTTATCTGGTGCGTGCGGCCCGTATGCAATTGAAACCGCAGCAGCGAAAAATGCTTGTTGCCTTCCAGCACTTCATAACCTGTATGCGATGGTTTTCCTTTGCGATGTACATACATGGATCCTTTATGTACAGGATGTTCTGCAATGGGCGCTTCAATGCTGCCGCTGTTTTGTTCAGGCTGGCCCATAACAACGCCGCAGTAGAATTTCTGCACTTTTCTTTCTTCAAAAAGCTTAGAAAGGTATTTATGTGCGGCTTCGTTTTTGGCAAAGAGCACCAGGCCGCTGGTATCCTTATCGAGGCGGTGAACGGTGAATATGCTGCCATATTTTTCAATCAGCATGTCCTTGAGCGATTTTTCTGATTGTTCCCGGTCGGGAATAGTAAGCAGCCCCGAAGGTTTATTCAGGGCGATTATGTTTTCATCTTCAAAAACAATTAAAGGCAGTTTCATTTTTTACGATAGGGAGGTTTAGCTGCTTTTGGTTTTTCTGCCGTAGTGGCTTTTTCTGCCAGGGTGGGTTTTATTTTGGAGGCATTGAGGTATTTGAGCAGCCGTATTTCCTTTTCGGCAAGGTAGCGCCATTTGCCACGTTCTACATTTTTTTTGGTGAGGCCGGCATACATCACCCTATCAAGGCCTCTTACATCGTAGCCGAGGTGTTCAAAAATGCGCCGTACAATTCGGTTGCGGCCGCTGTGAATCTCTATGCCGATGATGCTTTTATCTTTACTGTCGGCATAGGCCAGGCTGTCAACAAATACGGGGCCGTCTTCCAGCTTAAGTCCTTTCAGTATCTTTTCAAAATCGCCTTTGGCCAGTACCTTATCCAGTTTTACCTCATAGATCTTTTTTACCTCGTAGCTCGGATGGCTGAGTTTTTGGGTTAGGTCGCCGTCATTGGTGAGCAATAAAACACCCGAGGTATTGCGGTCAAGGCGGCCAATGGGATAAACCCTTTCAGCTGTGGCGGCTTTAATTAACTGTAAAACTGTTTTGCGTCCCTGCGGATCTTCATTGGTGGTGATGTAATCTTTTGGTTTGTTGAGAAGGATATACACGAGATTCTTGGTTACGAATAGTTTTTTGCCGTTATAAAAGACTTCGTCTGTGGGCTGTACTTTATAGCCAGGTTCGGTCACCACGGCTTTATTCACTTTTACTTTTCCTTCGGTAATGAAGGCTACTGCATCCCGGCGGCTCGATATACCGCAATGTGCCAAAAACTTATTGAGTGGCATTGCCACCTCAGTGGTTTTCTGTTTGGCATCTGCCGGGGCTTTTACGGTATTGGGTGCGGCTGCTTTTTTTACTGCAGGGTTGGCGGATTCCAGTTTAGCCTTGTATTTTTCTTCTTTCAGTTTGTCAAAATAAGCGGCACGTTCTTTTTTGTACTTTTTCTTTTCCTGGCGCAGGCCTTCTTTAACCACGCTGTTCTTTTTTTTACCGATGAATTTGCGGAATGCTTCCTGGCCCATATTGTAAGTTTTTGCTGTTGTTTCAACAGTAGGTGAGGGGCAAAGGTAAAGAAGATAAGTGATTGCTTTAAATTTACTTGATTCCAGATTTTAAAAAAGCACCTGGTACGCCTTGGCGCATGGCACTATTTGTTTCATTAACTTAGCGCCGCAAAAGATTTAAAATGGCCATTACAAAAAACGATGCAATTGTACTCTTCAGCTCATTGGAACTGGGCGTTTCATTCAAAAGGATGATTACACTGGGCCGTATGGAACTTTTTATGACCAGCGACGAAATCGGCGAACTTGCCTTAAAATATCAGCAAAAAAGCATCGCGGCTGTTGATGTATCAAGCGGGTATGCAGAAGCGTTGTATAAAATTTTGGGTGCGGAACTAGCCGACAGTATGGATTTTTCCGATTACGAAAAAGCAACTGTCATACATGACCTCAATCAACCCGTTCCGGATAATGTAAAGCATGCTTACAGCCTTGTACTTGATGGCGGCACCATTGAACATGTATTCAATTTTCCGCAGGCAATAAAAAATTGCATGGAAATGATCGAAACCGGCGGGCATTATATCGGCATTACGCCTGTAAATAACCTGATGGGGCACGGGTTTTATCAATACAGCCCGGAGCTTTATTACCGCATCTTCAGCGAAGAAAACGGTTTCCGGGTTAAAAAAATGTATGTGAATGTGCGTACAGAAACCATTTCTGAATGGTATGAAGTGGCCGATCCGCTGCAGGTAAAAACAAGGGTGGTATTGCAGAATAATCTTCCGGCCCACCTGGTGTTGATCGCAGAAAAAACAGCGAGGAAAAATATTTTTGAAAAAACGCCCCAACAATCGGATTACAGCTATACCTGGAATGTGCACGAGGCGCTTTCCGGCAACCAGGCGGCTTTAAAGGAAAGCGGGATCAAGCTCCTGTACCGGAAATTTTTTCCCCGCCGGCTTAAGATCATCGTTCATAACCTGTATGATATTATTTTTAAAGAAAAAGCGCAGGATCATTACATTGGAAATTTTAATCCTGCACATTATAAAAAGATACATTTATAGTTCATGCTGGAACCTGTTCAAGCAGGTCGCCGGGTTCAGGTGCCAGCAGTTCTCTTTTAAATTCACTTCTTATAATTACAACAGAACCGGCCATGAAATCATGTATGGCCCGGCGTTTATTATTCAGCAGCACAACAATGAATTCAAACAGGTACCATCCGTATAAAACCCACAGGGACAGATCTTGGTAGGAAAAAGCATTTATACCTATGGATAACATTTCCGGATCAACAAGGGCATATGCTGCCAGTCCAAGTTCAATGCAGATCCAGACACTGTCTCGCAGGAAAGCCATTGTATAGCTTAAGTTGGAGGATTCTGCCAGGTTCATTACCTGGAGTCCGAAGATTTTTTTTCCAATTGTATACCCATACTTTGCATGACCGATGATCATGTATGCGGCAAAAAGCAATGTTTGCGTAATAGAGGAAGCTTGATAAATCAGTTTATCCGTCTGGTCGATAAAATAACCCGCCACAAAACCGATGGGAAAAAAGATGATGCCATCTATAAAGCTTGCAGCAATCCTTCGTAAAATTGTCTGGTATCTTGTTTGAATGATCATTTTGCAGTTAAGTATACACAACCTTAAATGCCAGTACCGCCAATAATGCGCCCACCAATGGCGCCACTACCGGTATCCACGAATAGCCCCAATCGCTGTCACGCTTATTCTTTATAGGTAAAATAAAATGTGCAAGGCGGGGGCCAAGGTCCCTCGCAGGGTTAATGGCATAGCCAGTGGGACCGCCAAGGGAAAGTCCAATGGCCAGCACGAGCAATGCCACGGGCAATGCATTTAAAGTGCCCAGTGAATTGGCAGGGTCCGACATGGAAAGGGCGCCAAACAAGAGGATGAAAGTGGCAATGGTTTCTGTAATAAAATTGTAAACAGTATTTTTAATGGCCGGCCCTGTAGAGAAAACGGCGAGTATGAGATCCTTATCTTCCGTTTCATCAAAATGCTTTTTGTAAGCCAGCCAAACAATTACAGCGCCGGTGAATGCGCCGGTAAACTGTGCAAGGATATAGGGCAATACCAATGCTTTGTCAAAATTACTGAAAGCTGCCAATGCGAGGGTAACTGAGGGGTTCAGGTGGCCGCTACCACCCAGTTTTGTGGATACATAAACTCCCAAAAAAACAGCCATGGCCCATCCAAATGCAATGACGATCCATCCGCTGTTCTGACCCTTTGTTTTGTTAAGTACCACATTGGCCACAACGCCAGATCCCATAATGATCAATAATGCCGTGCCAATAAATTCGCCTGTAAAAGCAGTCATTGTTTTAAGCTTTGGTTATAATTGACAGGAGTTGATGTCCTGCAAAAAATAAATGTAAGATTTTTTATTAAATCATTTGCATACAACAATACACAGCTGGCCCGGTTACCAGATTTTAAGGAAGAAGGGAAATTCCGGTACGGAGCAGATAACAGGAGGGTTGCAAATGCCGTATTTTATGCCTTTAAGTTAAATCCTTTCAGGAATACATATTTTATAAAAAATTTCTTTACTTTCATTGTTCAAACATTTATTATGAAGAGATTGTCAATCGTATTAATGGCAGGTATTTTTTTTGCAGCTTGTTCTAAAAAGAGCACACCGGCGGGTACTTCAACCACTTCGGTAGCTGCGGCTCCTGTTGTATCCGAAGTTCCTAAACCAAGCAGAGAAGCTGCGGCAGGTATGGAAACATATAATACTAAATGCGGTAATTGCCATGCGCTTAAGAAAGTGGATAACTGGACTGCTTCCGAATGGGTTCCTATTTTGGATGATATGGCCTCTAAAGCAAATCTGGATGCCAAGGAAAAGGCGAATGTACTGACCTATGTACAGTTTTATGCCAAAGCAGGTAAATAGAAAAATTTCCTCCGTAGAGAATAGTAGGTAACAGGATAAAGGTTTAACAGCCTGTCTTTTTTCTGCTCTTCTCTGCGTTATTTTTAATGGGGATCCTTTCCGGCCTTCAGGAATTTAATTTTCCGGTTCATTATATAAAACCAAACTGGTGGTACAAGGCTTAATAACATACTACCAGGGTATCCTGTGGGCAGTTGGGGTGCCTGTTGATGATGTTCCAGCAACTGGTATTTTTTGCTGGCAAGATAATGATGGTCGCTATGGCGGGTCAGTTCAAATAGCATGATACGCCCAAGTGGGTGACTGCTGTTCCAGCTATGAACCGGCATGGCCCGCTCAAATTTAGCCGGAGCTGTTTCCTTTCTTTGCAGACCGTAATGTTCAATATAATTTACGGTTTCAAGCAGCAGTATTCCCATCAGTGCTGCACATAAAAAATAAAGCAATATAGTGGCTCCGAATACATACCAAACCGCAGCTACCAGCAATATTTGAAATACATGCGCCTGTATCATTTCGTTTCCAAAACTTAAGACAGCAATATTTTTTTTTCTGCAGTCTTCATTCGCAATATGCCATGCAGATAAATAGGAAAAAATAATGGTGCGTGGATAAAAGAAATACACCGGTTCATTATAGCGGGCGCTGCTTGGGTCTTGCGGTGTGGCCACATTTTTATGATGACCCTTATTGTGCTCAATAAAAAAATGCATGTAAAGCGAAGTGGCCAGCAGCATTTTTGCCAGCGCCTGTTCAAATTTGTTGACCCGGTGACCCAGTTCATGGCCCACATTGATCCCAAAAGTTCCACAAAGCATTCCCATACCCGTGATGCGCCCAATTATATCGGCGCTGGTCAGGCCCGGCTGTTGCATGCTGTATAAAAAATAAATCAGTATACCATATTGCATTGGAACAATGATGTAAAGCATATAATCGTACAGCGGATTGCGTTTGGCCATTTCCTGCTCTGCCGCATTCATATTGCTTTTATCTGGTTTAAGAAATAATTCTATCAATGGAATAATGATCCAACTGTAGATCATGGGGAGCCATATTACAAATCCTGTATATGTAAAAGCCCGCCATGCAAGGAAGTAAAATAAGAGAGGCGAAAGATATTTAAAAGCCTTTATGTTCATTTTACAACAAAATTATAATTTATTAAACCAATCGCTAAATTTATAGTCAGAACTTTGCTTATCTTTTTTGTTTATTACCGGTAAAAACTATTTATGCCAACCAACCGTATTAAAAATCAACATCTTCTCTGGAGGGCGGGCTTTGGACCTATGGCCGAAAACCTGGGCCAGCTTGAAACTATTTCTCAAAAATCGCTTTGGCAATTGCTGGTAAAGACATCTTCCAAAAAACCGGAAAAACTGGAAGTGGCAAAAGGCCTGGTGGATGGTCTTACAAAAGGAATTGGCCAAATTGCCAAAATGGAAAACAGCAGCCAGGAAGAAAAAAAGGAAATGCAGCGGCAAAAACGTAAGCAGTTTAAAGAGGAACTCAGTACACTTAATATGCGCTGGTTCGATAATATGATCAATAGCGAGGCTCAGCTCCGGGAAAAACTGAGTTTTTTCTGGCACGGGCATTTTGCCACCCGGGTTATCAATAGTTTTTTTCAGCAGGAATTATTGCATACCATCAGGGAGAATTCCCTTGGGAGCTTTGCAGACCTGTTGCGTGCAGTGAGCAAATCGCCCACCATGCTGCAGTTTTTAAACAACCAGCAAAACCGCAAAAGCCATCCAAATGAAAATTTTGCCCGTGAAGTGATGGAATTGTTCACCATGGGCCGCGGCCATTACACGGAGAATGATATAAAGGAGGCGGCGAGGGCTTTTACCGGCTGGGGATTCAATGCCCGGGGCGAATTTGTTTTTCGTAAACAGTTTCACGATGATGGGGAAAAGACCGTGCTGGGGCAAAAAGGCAATTTCGACGGAGATGATATCATTGATATCCTGCTCGACAGGCCGGAGACGGCTTACTACATTACAAAAAAAATATTCCGGTTTTTCGTGAATGAAAATGCAGACGAAGCAAAAGTGAAATGGCTGGCAGCACGCTTTCAGAAAAATAAATACGAAATACTCCCGCTGCTCGAAGATATTTTTACCAGCGACTGGTTTTACGATGAAAAAAATACCGGCAACAAAATTAAATCGCCTATAGAGCTGATGGCGGGCATCAGGCGTTACCTGCCCATGGAGCTCGATAACGAAAATGCACAATTACTGTTTCAGAAATTACTCGGCCAGGTATTGTTTTTCCCTCCCAATGTGGCTGGCTGGGCGGGCGGCCGAACCTGGATCGACAGCAGTTCCTTAATGGTACGCCTCCAGATTCCACAGGTACTCGCTGCCAAAGATTCCATCACACTTAGTCCAAAAGGCGACGATGATGTGAGCATGGGTAAAATGGAAGAAATGGCAAGGGCTGCCAAAAACAAACAATATATCAACAGGGGCGCTTCTGCAGATATTGACTGGAAGATCGTAACAAAGATATTTGATACTGTAAAGCGGGAAGACCTGGTCACCGCCATTACAAGCACCTTATTACAAACAAAAAGCAGGGTGCAACCCGCAGTATTGTCAAAATACCTGGATGCAGCAAGCAGGGAAACTTATATTAAAACTGCAGTGATCAATGTGATGAGTACGCCGGAGTACCAGTTGTGTTAGTTGAAAGTTGAAAGTTGAAAATTGAAAGTTGAAAATTGAAACTTGAAAATTGAGAATTGAGAATTGAGAATTGAAAATTCAAAATTCAAAATTCAAAATTCAAAATTCAAAATTCAAAATTGAAATAAATTGCGGCACACAAAATAATCAATAATAAGTAATCAATCCGGCAATAGCCTGTAACTATAAATAAAAACAATGTTCATAAAACGCAGACAATTTTTACAAGCCGGTTCCCTGGCCACGGCCACACTGATGCTTCCTAAATTTTTGAAAGCATTTGAAAAGCCAATGATGGTGCCTCCGGGCAACCGGGTGCTGGTGGTAATACAATTTAGTGGAGGAAACGACGGGCTCAATACCGTTGTTCCCATCAGCAACGATATCTATTACCGGGAGCGGCCCAGGCTGGGTATACAAAAAGCCGCAGCGCTGGGTTTAACCGCCGAGGCCGGGCTTAATCCTGCGCTCACTGCATTTAAAGAATTGTACGATGATGGCAGCTTGGCCATATTGAACAGTGTGGGTTATCCAAACCCCGACCGCTCACATTTCCGCAGCATGGATATCTGGCACAGTGCCAGTGCAAGTAATGAATATGTGAACACCGGCTGGCTGGGCCGCTACCTCGATGCGCAATGCAGCGGTTGCGATAAACCCACACAGGCACTCGAAATTGACGATATGCTCAGTCTCGTACTCAAAGGAGAAGAGCAAAAAGGCCTGGCTTTTACCGATCCACGCCGCCTTTACAGCAGCAGCAACGAACGTTTTTATAAAGACATCAGCAAAGCACACGGCAGCAGTGAGGAAACAGTTGATTACCTGTACAAGACCATGGGAGAAACACTCAGCAGTGCCGATTATATTTTTAAGCAAAGCAAATTGCACCCAACGGCAGCAATGTATCCTTCCAGTAAACTGGGTAATAATTTAAAGACCATTGCCTCCCTCATCATGAGCGATATCAATACCAAAGTGTATTACGTGTCGCTGGGAAGTTTTGATACACATATCAACCAGGATGCCCAGCAGAAGCGTTTGTTCACCGAACTAAATGATGCCGTAAAAGCCTTCACCGCCGACCTTAAAAAGAATAACCGGTTTGATGATGTATTGCTGATGACCTTTAGCGAATTTGGCCGCAGGGTGGCACAAAACGCCAGCAACGGAACCGATCATGGTACGGCCAATAATATGTTTTTTATTGGTGGTGGGTTAAAGCAAAAAGGAATGATCAATGTCCTGCCCGATCTAAACGACCTGAATGAAGGCGACCTTAAGCACAAGGTAGATTTTAAAGAGGTGTATGCAACCGTGCTAAATAAGTGGCTCAAAGCAGATGACAAAATGATTTTAGGTAAAAAGTACGGGTATTTGGATTTTGTGTAGAGATATTTTCTTTTGCCAAAATAGTTAATCACAACAGCAACTGCTTCATGAACTGATACCGGCTATTTCCTGCCCAGCTCCCGTATCAAACTGTCCTGCCGGTTGATCCGATCTATTAATTCATTGAGATCTGCTTCATTGATATTTTTTTGGGTGTTGGTATAATGCAGGATGAGTTTTGCCGGCTGTACATATTTCTTCAGTTTGGCTTCGAGGCTCTCCTTGCTTTCATGGTCGTTGGCGCTGCCTACAAATGTGAGCTCCACGGTTGAACTGTCTTTTGCATACACATAATTTTTTCCAATAATAGCAAAATCGTTTTTACTGATCTCGCTCACAAATTGTTCGGCATTCTTTTTAAATTGATCCTCCCTGATCATATCTGCAAAAATGAAGACGCAGGGAATTACGGCAAGAATGGAAATGGCATAGGCAAGCATGCTGCCGTTTCGTTTTAAAAAATCATTTTTAACGGGCCGCTCAGTTTTGGTGAACTTCATGTAATTGGCCAGCATTAAGCTTCCCAGGCCGATAAAGAGGCAGTTGATGATATAAAAATAGAGCCCGCCATAGAAAAAATTCCATTGTGCCGTGGCTAGCCCATACCCGGCCGTGCAGAGCGGCGGCATACAGGCGGTGGAAATGGCCACACCGGCCAGCACTTTATTGCCATCTTTACGGGCAATGCCCAAAAAGCCGGCCAGCCCGCCAAAAAATGCCAGCAGAGCATCAAAAATGGTAGCACGGCTAAAAGAAAATAACTGCGAGGTGGAATTGGTTACGGGGGTTACCAGGAAGTACAAGGTGGAAGCCATCAGGCTGATGATGATGGCCAGCAGCCAGTGCCTGGCAGCACGGCCGATCATGGTAAAGTCCTGTATGGCCAGGCCAAATCCAATGCCAATAACCGGGCCCATCAGCGGAGAAATGAGCATGGCGCCAATTACTACTGCGGGTGAATTCATATTGAGGCCAATGCAGGCGATCAGCATCGAAAAGAACAATATCCACATATTATGGCCATAGAAATAGATATTGTCTTCCACTTCTTTAAAAGTAATGGATTCTTCCTCTTCCTTTTTTAACCAGAATACCTTGCGCAGGTAACGCAGCATTGTGGAAATATCAGCCATAGAAATTGTAGAATAATGAATTAAGAATGGCTTGCTGTTATTCTTTTTTATTTGTACTTACGGGTTTCTTTTGCTCAATGTATTCCTTTTTCCTTCATGATGCTGTTAAGCCATTTAAGCATGGAAAACATAACAAGCGTGGCAAAAAGGAGCAGGCCGAAGTTCACCCAAAAGAAATTGGCCTTATTCTCATATCCATCCCAGAGGCTGGCCAGCACTCCCGATAATTTGTTGCCAATAGAAGTGGCTAAAAACCATCCGCCCATCATGAGCGAGGTAATGCGTACCGGGCTTAGCTTCGACACCACCGATAAACCCATCGGGCTGAGCAGGAGTTCTCCAACAGTTATAACGCCATAAGTCATGATCAGCCACCAAACACTTCCTTTTTCTGTTCCGTTATGTGTCATATAAACTGCCAGTATCATCACAAAAACCGATAGGGCAGAAATAAATAATCCTAACGCAATTTTTGTAGGCGTGCTGGGTTCCTTTTTCCGCCTTTTTAACCAGGCAAAAAATGCCACTATCAGCGGCGTTAGCAGTATAACCCATGCAGGATTAATAGACTGACTGAGGTTAGTAGCCCAAAGGTGAACACTGCTGCCTTCGGGCGGTTTTTTATCTGAAGGCACATTTTTAAAATAAACCGGGTAATTAATTTCATTTTGCACTTTTCCCTCTTTTTTTTGCAGGCGGAACTGTTCGTCATAAACTGCAACCGAATCTTTTTTATACACGACCTCCTGGGCTAGTTTCAGGGAACTGAATACCTTTTGCCCGGTTCCGTTTACTTCACGGTTGGTATAGCGGTCGGCCCAGGTGGTGAGTGCAGAACCATTTTGTTTGAATACGGCCCAGAACAATACCACAGCAGCAAAAATGGCCAGCAATGCGGCGATGGGCCTGCGCTCGTCTTTAGCGGCCTTAAAATAAGTATTCAGATAAAAGTAAATGACCGGAATACAGGCAAACAAAAAAGCATCCGTACTGTCAGACCCTACCAGGGCGCCGGGAATCATCCAGCCAATGATGCCTGCAATCACAGAGGGTACCAGGATAATAAGTACAATTTTTCCCATACTCATTTCGCCGGGTTGCACTCCTTTTTTAATATCATAAGCTTTGTATTCTTTTGTACCTGCCAGGAACACGGCCACGCCAATAAACATACCCACACCTGCTGCCATAAATGCATAGGCCCAGCCGAGTGTGATATACAGCGCAGCGCCAAAAAAATTACAGATAAAGGCACCAATATTAATACCCATGTAAAAAATATTATACCCTTCATCTTTTTTATCCTGGAATTCCGGTGTGGTATAAACATTACCCAAAAGGGTGGAAATATTGGGTTTAAAAAACCCATTGCCCACAATCACCAGTGTCATAGCAAAATAAAGCATGGGAAGATTGTGGATTCCCATCAAACAATAGCCCACGCCCATCATAAGTCCGCCTATAATGATCGATTTTCTATAGCCCCAATAACGGTCCGCAACCAATCCGCCTAAAAATGGTGTCAGAAAAACCAGCGCAATAAAAGTTCCGTACAGGTCGGCACTTTCAGCCTCCGTCATGGCAAAACCTGTTTTTACGTCTTTAAGATACAGGGTAAAAATCCCAATCATCAGGTAATAGCCAAACCTTTCCCACATTTCGCTGAAGAATAGGTAGGGAAGGGCTCTGGGGTGCTTACGGGCAGTACTCATATCATATTCTTTTGGCCAAGATAGGGGAAATACCCGAAAAAATATTTGCAATATCCTGCACCAAGGTTAACTTTGTTGGCACAGAAAAATTTTGAGTGTTTATGGCAGAACAATTAGAAGTATTACAGGACGTAGTAATAAAATTTGCAGGCGATAGCGGAGATGGTATGCAGTTGACAGGCAGCCAGTTTACCAATAATTCGGCCTTGCTTGGCCTCGACCTGGCCACTTTCCCCGATTTTCCGGCCGAGATACGTGCCCCTATCGGTACACTTCCCGGCGTAAGCGGTTTTCAGCTTCGTTTCAGCAGCGACCGCATTTTTACTCCCGGCGATGCATGCGATGTATTGGTGGCCATGAATGCCGCTGCATTAAAGGTGAATGTAAAATCGCTTAAAAAAGGCGGAAAGATCATTGCCAATACCGATGGCTTCGACCAGAAAAACCTGCGCCTGGCTAATTACCCCGATGGCGTAAATCCCCTGGAAGACGGTTCGTTGGAAAATTACCAGGTCATTAAAATGGATGTAACCAAAATGACCCGTGAGGCCCTGAAGAATATCATGATGGGTATAAAGGAAAAAGACCGTGCAAAAAACATGTTTGTACTCGGCTTTTTGTACTGGATGTATAACCGCGACATGGATAACACCATCAGCTTCCTCAAAGAAAAATTTGGTAAAAAACCTGAGATTTTAGAAAGCAATATCAAAGTACTGCAGGCGGGTTATAATTTTGGCGATACCACCGAAACAAGCACCAGCCGCTATACCGTTAACAAGGCTAAAATGGAGCCCGGAACTTACCGCTCTATCATGGGCAACCAGAACATCGCCTATGGCCTGATAGCAGCCAGCAAAAAAAGTGGTCTGCCCCTGTTCCTCGGATCTTATCCAATTACACCTGCTTCTGATATTCTGCACGATTTGAGTAAGTATAAAAATTTTGGCGTTAAGACCTTCCAGGCCGAAGATGAAATTGCTGCCATTACAAGTGCTATCGGTGCAAGCTATGGGGGTTCATTGGGTGTAACCACTACAAGCGGTCCGGGTATGGCTTTAAAAACGGAGGCCATGGGTTTGGCCGTTATGCTTGAAATTCCATTGGTGATCATAAATGTGCAGCGTGGCGGACCCAGCACAGGGCTTCCCACCAAAACTGAGCAAAGCGACCTGATGCAGGCTTATTATGGCCGTAATGGCGAATGCCCGATGCCCATCATTGCAAGCAGTACACCCAGCGATTGTTTTGATGTGGCTTACGAAGCAGCCCGCCTCAGCATACAGCATATGACACCGGTTATTTTGCTAAGCGATGGATATATTGCAAACGGTGCAGAACCCTGGAAATTTCCGCAAGCTGCGGATCTGCCGCCCATTGAAGTGAAATTCAAAACAGAGCTGGCAGATGGGGAAGAAAAATTTCAGCCTTATTTACGTGATGAGAAACTGGCCCGTCCCTGGGTTGTACCCGGAGCGCCGGGACTGGAACACAGGATCGGAGGCCTGGAAAAGCAGAATATTACCGGTAATATCAGCTACGATTCAGATAACCATCAGCTGATGGTAAAGATCCGCCAGGAAAAAGTAGATAAGATCGCAAACTATATACCCGAACAGCAATTAGACAGCGGGCCAGCTAAAGGAAAAGTATTGGTCATTGGCTGGGGAAGCTCTTATGGCGCTATTAAAACCGCTTGCGATGAACTCCAGGGCCAGGGCCATGCGGTGTCTCATGCGCACCTGCGTTATGTAAGGCCATTTCCTAAAAACCTGGGCGATATCATCAGGAATTTTGAAACCGTACTGGTACCCGAACTCAATAATGGCCAGCTGGTAAAAATCCTCCGCGATCAGTATTTTGTAGATGCAAAAGCATACAACAAGATCATGGGGATACCATTTACAAAATCTGAATTGGTGGACGAGATCAAAAAATTACTCTGATAAAAATTGCATTTCAATCATAAGCTGCCTCAACCGGGCAGCTTTTTTAATGCGTTAATTTAAGCTCAGTAAGAAATGGGTTCAGTGTTTCAATTCTCATCTTTGTGGCAGATTTTTCTTCCCTGCATTCCGTTAAAAAGCTTTTATCTGCTTTCTTTTAGTTTTAGGTTTGATGATGCAAACGTTTAAAAACTATTTGAATAATACCCTGCAGCTTTTTTATCCACATCACTGCAGCGGCTGCGGCTCAGATATTTTGCCAAATGATGAAATGCTTTGCCTGCATTGCCTGGCAAACCTGCCGCATACCCATTTTGAGCACCTGGCAGGTAATATGACCGAGAAAATATTTTATGGCAGGGCCCCGTTAACCGCAGCCTTCAGCCAGTTTTATTTTTCCAAGCACCAATTGGTGCAGCACCTGATTCACCAGTTAAAGTATAAGGGGAACAAAGAAATTGGCGAGTACCTTGGCCAAATGATGGGCAATGCTATTTTTAAAAGCACCCGGTTTGCAGGGATTGATTACCTTATTCCTTTACCCCTGCATGCCGGTAAAGAATTTAAGCGTGGGTACAACCAGGCCGAAGTCCTCTGCCGGGGCATAGAAAAAACCAGCAATATCAAACTGGCTTCCCGGCTGCTGATTCGCCAAAAATTTACAGAGACCCAAACAAAAAAACACCGGGTGGAACGATGGGAAAATGTGGAAGATAGTTTTGCGGTAAATGATGAAACGGTTCTTCAAAACAAACATGTACTCCTGGTGGATGATGTGGTTACCACCGGCGCCACTTTAGAATCCGGCGCCAACGCACTCCGTCATATTCCCGGCATCCGGATCAGCATTGGCACGCTGGCCATAGCTGCCAAATGATAAATGATGTACATTTGGAATAATGAAATGGACTTACTTTTTAACCGGCATTCTTTTTTCACTGATCGTTTTCTCCTGCAAAAAGGATGGCTTGTCAACCGGCCGTGGCTTGTACAGCAGTGCAGATACGCTCAAATTCGACACTGTATTTACCAGCGTTGGTTCTGTAACCCGCTCCTTTAAAATAATAAACGACCGCAACGAGGCCATCACCCTTTCCTCCATAAAACTCATGGGAGGCGCTTCATCGGCTTATAAGATGAATGTGAACGGTACGGCAGCCGTTGAACAAAACAATGTAAGTATTGCCGCCAACGACAGTATTTATATTTTTGTTTCAGCTTTTATTGATCCCAACAGTACCGGTAATCCTTTTTTACTTACCGATAGTATTGGCTATAGCTATAACGGCAGTACAAATTTTGTTCAATTGCAGGCCTATGGCCGCAACGCTGTTTTTTTAAGAAACCAAACCATCGGCAGCAATACCAGCTGGAGCAATACCTTGCCTTATGTGATTATCGGCGGTCTTACAGTAGCGCAGGATGTAACACTTACCATTCCGGCTGGCACCAGGGTTTATATCCGGGCCAATGCGTTTATAGAAGTGGATGGTACGTTGTTGGTAAACGGCACAAAAACCGACCCTGTTATTTTCCGCGGCGACCGTCTCGATGCACCCTACAGCAATTACCCGGCCGGGTGGGATGGTATCTATTTCAACACAACCAGTAAAGACAACCGCCTGGTTTTTGCCGAAATTAAAAATGCCTACCAGGCGCTGGTGGTGGATGGTCCTTCGGGCAGCAGTAATCCAAAATTAGTATTGCAGCAATGTATTATTGACAATGCGTATAACACCGGATTATTCTGTAACAATTCGAGTGTGGAGGCAAACAACAGTTTGATCAGCAATTGCAGTAAAAATATTTTTATCCAGCTTGGGGGCAATTATAATTTTACCAATTGTACCATGGCAGCTTATTCCACCAATTATCTTTTTCATACAAACCCGGCTTTGCTGCTGCAGAATTTCAGCAACACAACCGGAGGCACGGTTTATGGCAACCTGGATGCTGTTTTTTCCAACTGCATTATTTGGGGAAGTGCCGGAAACATTAATGATGAACTGGTGCTCGATAAACAGGGTGCAACCAGTTTTAACGTACTGTTGCAAAATTGTATTTACAGGGCCGATGCCCCATCGCCCAACGCCATTTTTACAAATTCACTTCGAAATGCCGATCCCCTGTTCGACAATATTGATGCACAAAATAATGTGTACGATTTTCATACTGCAGCAGATGCGGCTGCACCCGGCATCAATGCCGGCATCAACACTGTTTTTTTGAAAGATCTGGATGATAATAACCGTGCGGTGGGATTGCCGGATATTGGCTGTTACGAAAAACAATAGTTTTTAGCAGCCTAATGATTTAACTTGCAATAAAATTTTCCATCATGATCAGATCCATTGCCATCCTTTTCTTACTGGCAGCCTGCGGGCATAAATCCACATCGCCTGAATCAAATGGCGTAGTGGCAGAAAAACGGGCGGTTCAACCCATTGCCCAGCAATCCATTTACAAGTTTACAAATATTGAAGCGCTTGATGGTGGTATCATCGACTTTTCTGGCTTTAAAGGCAAAAAAATATTGATCGTAAACACGGCTTCCAAATGCGGTTATACGCCGCAGTATAAGGAATTGCAGGAACTGTACGATCAATACAAAGAGAAGCTGGTGATCGTGGGCTTCCCGGCCAATAATTTCCTGTGGCAGGAGCCCGGTACCAATGCCGAGATAAAAGAATTCTGCACAAAAAATTATGGCGTAAGCTTTCCCATGGCGGCTAAAATTTCGGTAAAAGGCGATGATATGGCGCCGCTTTACAAATGGCTAACCCAAAAATCAGAAAACGGCGTGCTTGATGCCAAGGTTAGCTGGAACTTTAATAAATTCTTACTGGACGAAAACGGATATCTGCTGGCACATTTTTCCAGTAAGGTAAAACCGCTGAGCGTGGAGATCACGGGGAAATTGTAAGAGAGCTGTTTCATGGCTGTTTATGCAGCCTGGTTTATGAATAACCGTGAATTAGCCGGCATTAAAGGATTTGTAATAAGAATCTTCCGCATCTTTTATCTTTGCACCCATGCAGTTTTCCTCCGTTATTGGTCAGCAGCACTTGAAAGAACAACTGGTGCAAATGGTACAGCAAAACAGGCTCAGCCATGCCCTGCTTTTTTTGGGAAAAGAAGGCAGTGGTGCACTTGGCATGGCCCGTGCTTTTGCCCAATACGTGGTTTGCGAAAAAACTTCCGGCAAAACCCAAAAACAGAACGACCAGATTGGAAGCCCATCACTGTTTGGAGAACCCGAACCTGCGGCAGAAAAAGCAACAACGCCCATGATGGATTCCTGCGGCGTTTGCCCCGCCTGTGTAAAAGCAACCAAACTCATTCATCCCGATATTCATTTCAGCTACCCGGTCATACCCAAAAAAACCGGGGAGCAGCCCATCAGCACAGATTATATCAACGAATGGCGGCAATTTATCATTCCCAATCCTTATGGCAACAGTTACGACTGGCTGCAGTTTATTGATGCAGAAAATAAACAGGGAAACATTACGGCCAAAGAATGCAACGAGATCATTCACAAAATGAGCCTCAAAAGTTTTGAAGCAGCATACAAGATTTTAATTCTCTGGATGCCCGAATTGCTCGGAAAAGAAGGAAACAAATTGCTGAAATTGATCGAAGAACCCCCACCCAATAGTCTTTTTATCCTGGTGGCCGAAAATGAATCATTGATACTTCCCACCATCCTCAGCCGCACGCAACTGGTAAAAATTCCTATTTTAAGCGCTGCAGACATACAGGCTGCCCTGGAACAAAAGGAGGAGGTGCCGGGCAACAAAGCTGCTCAAATAGCCGGTATCAGCGAAGGGAATTACCACGAGGCCCTGGAACATTTGCGCAATGCCGATGATGATTGGGAAGTGCTGCTGCGTGACTGGCTCAACAGCATTCTTAAAACCGGCCCTGCAGCACAGGTAAAGTGGATAGAAGAGGCCGCCAAACTGGGCCGTGAAAAGCAAAAACAGTTTTTAAAGTATTTCACCCACCTGCTCGAACATGCCATGCGCATCCGTATTATGGGCAGCCAGCCTCAAAACCTGCCCGATTCTGAGCAATCTGTATTAGATTTTGCCCTGCGGCTCAATAAGATCTGCAGTATTGAACAGCAGGAAGCCATTATGAACGAAATGGACCAGGCCAGCTATTATATAGAAAGGAATGCTAATACGAAGATGCTTTTTCATGCCCTTACTATCAAGTTATACCATATTATAAGCAATAAATCAGTAATTTTGGTCAATTGAGGAGGCTTTGTGGAACTTTGAATAGAAATAAATTATTTATTACACTAAGTACCACAGGGTTGTGTTGAGATTTTTTTGATTAAGGTTACAAGCGTCCTGTCTATATTCGGCATCGTTGTGTCACTCACTTGTACGGCATACCTGGTTTGACCAGGTCCAGCGCGATAGCACAAGAATAAACCAAATGCGTTGCGGTAGATGCAACAAAAAGGGTATAATAGCCAATCTGCTGCCGGGGTCATAAGAATCTCTCTCCTAAAAAAATGGATAATACTACAATTGTCCATGAACTAATTATTCATTATCAATTACGCAAAATATGAGTTGTGGATCTTGTGGAACCGGTGCTCCCGGAGGCTGTAAAAGTCATGGCAGTTGTGCCAGCGGCAGTTGCAACCGTATGAATGTGTACGATTGGCTGGCAAATCTTCCCTTCAGCGATCCGGAAAGCAATTGCCGGATAGTGGAAATAAGTTTCAACAATGGAAGCCGCAAAGATTATTTCCGTAACACTACGCTGCATTATTTTGAAAAAGGAGAAATGGTAAGCGTGGAAGGGGTAAACGGCTTTGATGTGGGCAAGGTGAACCTTACCGGTGAACTGGTACGCCTGCAGCTGAAGAAAAATAATATCGACGAAAAAAGCCCGGATATCAAACGTATTCTTCGCCGTACAAACGATATGGATCTTTCTAAATGGAAAGAAAACAAAGCCCGCGAACCTCAACTGCTCATCCGTAGCCGGGCCATGGCAAGGCAGTTAAAACTGGATCTCAAAATGGCCGAGGTGGAAATACAGGCCGATGGCCGCAAAGCCACTTTTTTCTATATAGCCGACGACCGGGTGGATTTCAGGGAACTTATTAAATTATACGCTACCGAGTTTAAGGTAAAAGTGGAAATGAGGCAGATTGGCGCCCGCCAGGAAGCCGGTAAAGTAGGGGGCATTGGCAGTTGTGGAAGGGAACTCTGCTGCAGTACCTGGCTTACCGATTTTAAAAGTGTGAATACAAATGCAGCCCGTTACCAGAATTTAAGCATTAATCAAACAAAACTCAGCGGCCAGTGCGGCAGGCTCAAATGCTGCCTTAACTATGAGCTGGATACGTATATGGATGCCCTGCAATTTTTTCCTACCGATGCAGATACGCTTGAAGTGGCAAGAGGCCGGGCCTTCCTGGTAAAGAAAGATATTTTTAAGAACCTGATGTGGTATACCATGGCCGACAGTAATAAGCAGTACCCGCTCACCATCGAAACCGTAAAACGCATCAGGCAGCAAAACAGGGAAGGCATCAGGCCCGAAGAACTGGAAACAGCCGAAGTGATCATTGGCAAGCCAAAAGAAGTGGAACCCGAATATGCCGACCTCGTAGGCCAGATCAGCCTGCGCAGCCTCGAAAAAAACAGCCGCCGCCGCAGGGATAAAGAACGCAGCCAGCAACAAAAGCAACAGGGCGGTGCTGGCCAGGGCAATCGCCGGCCAGATCAGCGTGGAGGAGGAAATCAGCAACAGGGACAACAACAACAACGCCCGCCCCGGCAGGGAGGCGAACAGCGCCAGGCTCCACCTCAGCGTCCGCCGCAGCAACGGCCACCACAACAAGGTGGCGCACAGGGAAGCCGCCCGCCCCAGCAACAGGGTGGAGGAAACCGGAACCGCCCTCCGCAAAACAGGGGAAACAGGAATCCCAGTAATAATCAAAACCAACGGAGAGATACACCACCGGGCGAAAAGTAATTTGATTATTAATCACGAAGGGATGTCAGTATGATAGCATTCAAATAAATCAAAAGCAGCACCCCGAAGGAGTGACAGTATTATTGGGATCATAATCTAACAACATGTCCATCTCAGTACAAAATCTTTCTAAAAATTACGGCGCACAAAAAGCCGTTAATAATATTTCCTTTACCATCAATAAGGGAGAGATCGTGGGTTTCCTGGGCCCAAACGGCGCAGGCAAAAGCACCACCATGAAGATGATAACCGGCTATCTTACGGCCGATGCCGGAAACATAAAAGTGTGCGATACCCCGGTAACAGAAAACAGCATTGATACCAAAAAACATATTGGTTATCTGCCCGAGGCAAATCCCCTCTACTTTGAAATGTATGTACGGGAATATTTGGAGTTTGTAGCAGGCGTTCACAAAGTACCCGGTGCAAAAGGCCGTATAGAAGAAGTAATTGCTACCGTTGGGCTCACACCGGAAGCACATAAAAAAATAGGCCAGTTGAGCAAAGGTTATAAGCAGCGGGTAGGCCTGGCTGCGGCCCTGTTACATAATCCCGATGTACTTATTTTAGATGAACCTACCAGCGGCCTCGACCCCAACCAGATCGTTGAAATAAGAAATGTGATCAAAGCCCTTTCGGCCAACAAGACCATCTTGTTTTCGAGTCATATCATGCAGGAAGTGGAAGCTATCTGCGACCGGGTGATCATAATTAACAAAGGGAATATTGTGGCCGATGATTCTTTAAGCGGGCTTCAGAAATTGCAACGCAACCAACAGGCCGTTTCTGTAGAATTTTCAGGAGCAGCCGGCGAAGAGCTGCTTAAAATAATTGCCGGCGTTGAAAATGTACAGCATGTACAGGCCAACCGCTACCTGCTTTCCTGTACAGATGCCGAAGCTGTTAAAAAGAAATTACTGCAATGGAGCATCGAAAATAAACTTGATATCATTTCGCTGCAAACAGCCGGGCAAAGCCTCGAAAATGTTTTCAGAGCATTGACTCAAAAGCAAAACCCCGGATAAGCCGGGGTTTATTATTTAATGCAATAGTTTTTAATATCTTTTCTTAAAATTCCTGTTGTTATTATTTCTTCCTCCGCTGCTTCCACCACCGCGGTTATCGCGGTTACCTGCGCCGCGGTTGTCCCTGTTGCCAGCACCGCTTCCGCCGCTGCGGTTATCACGGCCACTGAAATTTTTACGGTATTGATTGCGGTTGCTTCCTCCACCGCGGTTATCCCTTGGATAATCCTGCACCACTTCATTGCGGTGTTTTACAAACGGCCTGTTATTGAATTCCAGTTCGCCATCGGTAATGGTACTAAGTTCGCTTTGTATAGCATCATCGTGTACCAGTTCTTTGTGCCAGTTGCTGTAGGTAAGCTTCATGTAATAGGCAATGGCATTGGCAAAGCCCTGTTTCTTTTCGGGATTTTCTTCCTGCAATGCTTTGTCAATGATGGTTTCAATATTTTTACCCAGGTGGTTGAACTTGGGGTGTCTTTTAGGATAATGTAGCGGTTCCGGCCTCGCCCTGAGTGTTTCCCTGGTGGGAATTGGGTAGGGACTTTCCACATCCAGTGTAAAATCGCTGATCAAAAAAAGATGGTCCCAGAGTTTATGACGGAAATCTTCCACATTTTTAAGATGCGGGTTTAAGAATCCCATCAGTTCTATAACTGCATAGGCATTTTTCTGACGCTCTTCCCTGTCCTCGATACTGAGGAGGTATTCTATCATTTTTTGAATATGGCGGCCATATTCTTTCATGATAAGATGGTTGCGTGTCGTATTGTATTCCATGTCTGTAATCAAAGTATAGCAAATGTAAGGTTTATTAGTGCAGAAAGCAAATAGCAGGCTATACGCTTTTTTTTAATATATAACGGGAAAAGAAGCTTCCAAAAACAACCCCTGCACAGTCTGCTGCCCAATCAGTTAATTCATAACCCCGGCTGGGTACATAATATTTCTGGAGAAATTCCACCGAAAGTCCCCAGGCGATCAGGCAAATGGCAATAAGAAATCCCAAACCTGTCTTTTTTGAATCCGGTAAGCTGCTTTTAAATAAAGGCGAGAGGAATAAAAAGTTCATCAGCCCAAAAATGAATACATGCACCCATTTATCGAAAAAAATTTTATCCAGCCAGTCAACCGTTTTAGGCAAATCGCTCCCGGGCATCAGCAGCAGTACGGCCGAAATAAAAAACCAGACAATGCCTGGCCTGTAAGTATTTATTGCAGGAATTTTTTTAATAAAGTTCATTATCCAATCAGGGAAGCATAAGCGGCTGCATCCATCAGTTTAGCTGCATCATCCGGGTTATCCATTTCAATTTTTACCATCCAGCCCTGGCCGTAGGGATCGCTGTTAACCAGTTCGGGGGACGATTCCAAAGCCGGGTTCAATTCTGTAATGGTGCCGGCCACGGGCAAAAAAAGATCGCTCACGGTTTTTACGGCTTCCACCGTTCCAAACACTTCTTCGGCCGACATTTTTTTTCCTTTACTGTTGATATCGACGTATACAATATCGCCCAGTTCCTGTTGTGCATAATCGGTAATGCCAACGGTGGCAATATTGCCTTCAACAGCAATCCATTCGTGGTCCTTGGTATATTTTAAATTTTCTGGCGTGTTCATAAAAAAGTTTTTACAGGGCTGCAAGATAGTTTTTTTTACGAAATGTTATTATGCGGTCTTTTTAAATCTGCCATTTTTTAAATCCTTATCCGGAAATGGACTTTTACAATTATTTTTGCGTCCATGGAACATTTATTTACAACCGAAAGTTTAATTAGTTTTTTAGTGCTGGTGGTGCTCGAAGTAGTGTTGGGAATCGATAATGTGATTTTTGTGAGCATCATCATGAACCGGCTCAGGGATATTAAACAGCAGAAAAAAGCCCGTATGATCTGGATGATCACCGGTATTCTTTCCCGCTGCCTGTTGCTGATGG
Organism: uncultured Chitinophagaceae bacterium; assembly: GCA_963754695.1. GTDB lineage: Bacteria > Bacteroidota > Bacteroidia > Chitinophagales > Chitinophagaceae > Ferruginibacter. The sequence goes on along the minus strand of CAVWGU010000006.1, from coordinate 19,064 downwards.
GTTTAAGCTGGTTGCTTGCCCAAAAAGGCAAAGCTGTTTTTACCATTGCCGGCAAGGGTTTCGACCTGGCAAGTATTGTAATGCTGCTGGGAGGTTTGTTCCTCATTTATAAATCGGTAAAAGAAATACACGCAAAACTGGAGGGGGAAGACCCTTCTGCCAGTTCAAATGCAAAGTCGCTTACCATGGGTGCCGCTATTGGGCAGATCATGCTCATAGATGCTGTTTTCTCTTTCGACAGCATTATTACTGCAGGCGGTACGGCCAAATACCTCGAAATAATGGTGGCCGCCGTTGTAATAGCCATGACCATCATGTTCCTCTTCAGCCCGAAGATCGCCGGTTTTATTCATAAGCATCCAACGCTCAAAATGCTGGCACTTTCTTTTTTAGTGATGATCGGTTTAAGCCTGGTAATAGAAGGATGGGATGCCGATAAAGCCCACGATCTGCACCTGAAAAATTATATCTATTTTGGAATGGCCTTCTCCTTTACGGTGGAATTGCTCAATATGCTCATGCGGAACCGTGCTAAAAAACAGCATCTCGTGGAACTGAACGAGCCTATTAAACAGTTGCAGCGGCAGGAGCAGGGCGGAGACGATATGGCGCATTAATCGATACACAATAAAGCGGCGGCCACTATACCGGCAGTTTCTGTACGCAGGCGTGTATTGCCAAGCGATACGGCTGTAAAACCATTTACAAGTGCTTCTTCAATTTCTTTGGGGGTAAAGTCTCCTTCGGGGCCTATTAAGATGGTTGATGAGTTGACAGGTTGATAAGTTGACAAGAGGGTCTTGTGCTGGTCGTCGCAATGGGCTATCAGTTTATCGCCTTCCCTGGTTTCTTTTATAAATGCTGAAAACTTAACTACTTCTTTTAATTCGGGCATCCAGGCCTGCTGGCTTTGCAGCATGGCGCTGATGATAATCTGCTGCATCCGTTCTGGTTTCAAATGCTGTTTTTCTGTTCTTTCGCAAATAAGGGGAACAATGGTACCGACACCAATTTCGGTGGCCTTTTCCAGAAACCATTCAAAGCGGGTATTGTTTTTTACAGGTGAAATGGCGATGCTGATTTTTTTTTCTGGTGGCTTCACCCAAATTTTTTCTTTTATTTCCAGCATGCATTTTTTCCGGTGGTTATCCAAAATGGAGCAGCGGAAAATATTGCCCCTGCCATCGGTAAGGTTCAGCATTTCGCCGTTTTGCATACGCAGCACTTGTACCACGTGTTTGGAGTTATCTTCATCCAGCTGCACAGGTATTTTATCTCCGGGAATATTTGCTATGTAAAAGAAGGGGATTTGCATGCCGCAAAGTTGGGGAAAGAAAATGGTTTTAAGAAACTGCCTGCTCTTTTAGGTGATCATAATTAAGAAAAATGGATATGAAAGGGTTTCTAACGCGGGGTTTCGCAGATACTATATTACGTAGTTGAGTTTTTCTGGCGAAAACCCCGCTGGGACACTGAAGTACGCCGTTCAGGCAATGCACGGGGAGCATTTCTGATCCATATTCCTTCAAATACCCTGAGGGAATTTGTGTTTTATCTATAAACTTGAAAATACTGTCGAGTTTATCCCTGTATGGGTCGCCTGTTTGTGCAAATAAACCGAAGGCAAGTGTCATAAGTACGACACTTGTTAATATTTTTTTCATGTTGATGCGTTTGAAGATTAATATTTAATGTCGAAACGACCATCGGTAATATATACCGTGTCACATGTAGCAGTTTTAAACTTAAATGCAAAAGTGCCGCTCACTATATGATTATTCGGGTCAAATTTTGTAATAGTGCCCCCTCCATTTTTTTTTATAGTGCTGTCAAAGGCTGCTGTAAAACAGCTTCCCAGAACTTCTGGCCAACCCACACTAAAATTGAAATTTTGGGGATACTGATATAATCCATTTGAAACGAGATCTCCATATGAAATGAATACATAGCCCGCCGGAGTACGGCTATTAAACTTTCCTGCATTAATGGAAAGATAAGGTAGCCCATTTACTCCTACATCATACAACACATGCGGATTGGGCCTCCCGGTACCATCATAGCCTTGGGGGACAAAGACTTTTCCATTTATTTTACAGCCAAAAGTACCGGCCCCGGTTTGTGTGGCAGGAGGTAACTGGTCTTCATTTTCTTTCTTACAGCCTGCATTTAAAGAAAACAAAGCAATCAGCAAAAGCAGTGGAAAATTCATTTTTTTCATATTGGCAATTTTTTGAGTTGGATAGATTCATGGTCGATAATGTTGCGGGATGGGTTGGTATTATTTTATGAAGTTACACTATTACGTACATCTAAAAATATGAGAGAAGTCATATTGTTACTTTTTCATAGTAATTGGATAAATTACTAATAGCCAATACCCCGCTCAACCATTTTTTATAAACCACATCGGGTCCATACTCATTCAGGTAGCCAGTAGGTATTAGGGTTTTGTTTACATACTGAAATATCTTGTCCTGCTCAAGCCTTACAGAATCAACCTGTGCATAAAGGGTAGTGGTTGCAAGAATAGTTGCAACAATGAGTAATAGTTTTTTCATAATAAACAGTTTAAAGATTAATATAGTCGCCCATCAAAACGGCCATTGGTAACTCTTATAGAATCCCACCCTGGTTTAAAAAGAGTAAATTCAAATTTTCCGGATATTATACGTTCAGATAAAGTATATTTTGTAAAATGCAGAAAGCCTTTGTAAAATATCCGGGGAGAGTCATTAGCTCCTATCCAATTATAGTCCTTTGCAAAAGAAAAGCTGGTATGAGCTGGCGTTCTTAAAATAATATCAAAATAATTAAAAAAATTAGAGGAATCAGTGGATAGTACAATTGATTGGTTTACTCCAGGTATTTTATAATCAGCATGAATTGAAACAATACCACCATTTGTTCCATCATAATAAACTTTAAATGCCGGATCACATATTAACCTGCAACCATTTTGTGCCACCCATGCTTTGCCATTTACCAGGCAGCCAAATGTATTGGCTCCGGTTTGTGTGGCTGGCGGTAGTTTGGCTATTTCGTCCTCTAGCGTGTTTTCTTTTTTACAGCCTGCATTTAAAGAAAACAAAGCAATCAGCAAAAGCAGTGGAAAATTCATTTGTTTCATATTGGCAATTTTTTGAGTTGGATAGATTCATGGTCGGTAATGTTGCAGGATGGGTTGGTATTATTTTATGAAGTTACACTTAAGTACATTTAAAACTATGAGTAAAGTCATATTTGTGCTTTAACGGCAATAATTAGAAAAATTACGAAAGGGTAAAAAACGGCTGGTCAGATCGGCCGGTGGTATCAATAGTTTGAGAAATACCCTGTAGGGCAAATATGCCCAGGCAAAGCAGGAGGGTAAACTTTTTCATAAAGCATTTGTTTGGGTGGTTAAAAAATTAAAGTTGTTTATCGAAACGGCCCTGGGTAATGCGGATGGGATTTCCGTAACCACAGGCAGGGTTATAAATGGTTGCCTCAAATTCGCCGGAAAAAATACGGTTTTGAAGATCGTATCGGGTAATTTTCAAATACCCAGAACGGTTATAGATTGCATTCCCTTCACATTCGCAATATTGATGAGTCATTGATTTATTGAACTTAGAAAAAAGTATATGAAATTTTCCAAAATCAGATAGCGGGTAGTTACCAGTGCCTCTTAATGAGTCGCTTACTATAGTTATGCGAATAACGGAGTCACTTTTGACCATATACACACTTAACTCAAAATTTCCATCATAAAAAGTAGGATCAACAATAAGGCGATAGTTGTAATAAGTAGGCACATATCCTTTTGGCACAAAAACATTCCCGTTAATAAGGCAACCAAAGCTGTTAGCCCCTGTTTGGGTAATTGGTGGGAGGCTGTCGGCGCTGTTTTCTTTTTTACAACCTGCGTTTAACGAAAAAAGGGCAATCAGTAAAAGCAGTGGAAAATTCATTTGTTTCATATTGGCAATTTTTTGAGTTGGATAGATTCATGGTCGGTAATGTTGCAGGATGGGTTGGTATTATTTTATGAAGTTACACTTAAGTACATTTAAAACTATGAGTAAAGTCATATTTGTGCTTTAACGGCAATAATTAGAAAAATTACGAAAGGGTAAAAAACGGCTGGTCGGATCGGCCGGTGGTATCAATAGTTTTGAGCCGCTGTAGGTAAGAAGTGTCTCGTGTGATGGCCGCCGTCTGGACTCCTGTCCAACGGCGCATAGCCCGATAAAAACTACATTTACTGCGTGCAAAATTTGTTAGCGTGTAAAATTTGCGCTGCTGGTCCACCTACTACGTGGTGGCACGGCGGAGACCACGCAGCGGCGTTATAAAGGTTGGGGTTAGAGTACCTCACTTCTGAGCAACGTCTCACGTAGTGGTCGTTGCGTACTCACCAATAGGAAAACTGTCACAACGTCCCTTGCAGGAGACGTTGCTCGGAAAAAAGAAGTGTCTCGTGTGATGGCCGCCGTCTGGACTCCTGTCCAACAGCGCATAGGCCGATAAAAAACTACATTTACTGCGGGCAAAATTTGTTAGCGTGTAAAATTTGCGCTGCTGGTCCACCTACTACGTGGTGGCACGGCGGAGACCACGCAGCGGCGTTATAATGGTTGAGGTTAGAGTACCAACGGCGGCGAAATTAGGGAAATGGTTTAAAAAAATTTTGGGCGCGGGGTTTCGCAGATGTTGAATATAAAGTTGAATTTTTTCAGGCGAAAACCCCGCTGGGACACAAATCAACCTGGGCGCAGAGGGTAGTGGTTGCAATTGTTGTTGCAACAATTAGTAATAGTTTTTTCATAATAAACGTTTTTTTGATTAGTAAAGTCTGCCATCAAACCGGCCATTGGTGACCCGGATAGTATCACAGCCACTTTTAGAAAGAGAAAACTCAAAAGTTCCCGAAATTATCCTACTGTTTAGATCAAACCTTGTTAAGTAAACTTTTCCGACTCCATTTACAGTACTGTCATCAGTACGGTTAACTGAGCATTCTTGAGGTAAAGAATAATTGTTATAAATAAATGACATATTATTTCTTCCAAAATTTGGAAATTCAAAATTTGAAAAAAAATTCGATGAATCAACATGTACGGAAATCGTTGAGTTGCTTGTCGGAGATAGATTTTCGGCAATTGCGATAATGTTGCCCCCGTTTATGTCGCTATAATAAAGTTTAAATGGTGGGTCGCACAAAAACCTACAACCATTTTGCGCTACCCAAGCTTTACCATTTACCAGGCAACCAAATGTATTGGCACCAGTTTGGGAGGCTGGTGGCAGTTTGGCTAATTCGTCCTCAAGGGTGTTTTCTTTTTTACAGCTTGCATTTAATGAAAACAATGCAATCAGTAAAAGCAGTGGAAAATTCATTTTTTTCATATCGGCAATTTTTTGAGCTGGATAGTATCATGGTCGGTAATGTTGCAGGATGGGTTGGTATTATTTTATGAAGTTACACTTAAGTACATTTAAAACTATGAGTAAAGTCATATGGAGAAAAAGCAGATTCAACGCAAGGTTTCGCATCGGCTAAATTTAAAATGCCGCCGTCTTCCCAACATTTTGTAGGGACTGACCAACGGCGCATAGGCCGATAAAAAACTACATTTACTGCGTGCAAAATTTGTTAGGGTGTTAAATTTGCGCTGCTGGTCGGAGACCACGCAGCGGCGTTAATCAGTAAGAGCAGTGGAAAATTCATTTGTTTCATATTGGCAATTTTTTGAGTTGGATAATATCATGGTCGATCATGTTACGCAATGGGTTGGTATTATCTATAAAGTTACGTTGTAAACTTACCCGTAACTATGAATAAAGTCATAAGGAGTTTAAAAGGATTCATCGCGGGGTTTAGCAGAGACTGTATTACCCATTTGCATTATTTCTGGCGAAAACCCTGCTGTGACCGTAAAGGGCACTGGGTAATGCAGATGGGGTTCCCATAGCTGCAGGCCGGAAACACTGCATTTAATGAGAGCAAAATTTGTTAGCCTATAAAATTTGCGCTGCTGGTCGGAGACCACGCAGCGGCGTTAAAAAAAATCTAGCGTTGTAAAAATCAATGACGTATTTTAATTACTTTTAAACCAATGAAAAATAAATCGCTCCTGTTTTGTGTACTGCTTTGTGCAAGTATTCATATGAATGCACAATCGAAAAGCCCCTTACGCATGGCTGTTATCGGCTTAACCCATACACATGTACATTGGATATTCAATAGTGAGCAGCGGGGTGATATCACTATTGTTGGAATTGTTGAAACCAATAAAGCACTTGCCCAATCTTATGCAGATCAGTACAAATTTTCAATGGATAAAGTGTACGGAAACATGGAGGAAATGATCATTGCCGGGCATCCTGAAGCTGTAGCGGCATTTGGCACTATTGCCGAACACTTAAAAGTAGTACAAGCCTGCGCCCCACGGGGTATCCATGTTATGGTAGAAAAACCACTTTCTCTATCAATGCAGCAAGCAAGAAAAATGGAGCAGTTGGCAAAGCAACACAATATCCATTTGCTTGTGAATTATGAAACCACCTGGTACCCAACACTGCATAAAACAAACGAATTACTGAATGCCGATAGTGTGGGCAAACTGGTACAATTAGTGGTTAGGGATGGCCACCGCGGGCCTAAGGAAATCGGTGTTAACAAAGAGTTTTTAAATTGGCTGACTGATCCTGTGCAAAACGGCGGCGGGGCCATTACAGATTTTGGCTGTTATGGCGCCAATATTGCCACCTGGCTGTTAAAAGGGAAGCGCCCGTTAACAGTTACGGCTGTTACACAGCAACTGCAGCCACAGAACAACCCGTTGGTAGATGATGAAGCTACCATTATTCTTACTTATGATAGTTGTAAAGTAACCATTCAACCATCCTGGAACTGGCCTATTGGCAGAAAAGATATGGAATTGTATGGACGCAAAGGAGTGATCTATGCCGATAACAGGAATGACTTGCGCATACGCATGGCCAAAGGTTACGATGGATTTACAGAAACTGCATTGAAACTCCCGGAACCAGCTTCTCCATACGATGATCCGTTTACTTATTTTAAAGCTGTTATTCGCAGGGAAATAAAAATGCCGCCTTTTGCACTTTCTTCTTTTGAAAACAATTTACTGGTGATGGAGATACTCGATGCAGCCAGGAAATCAGCAAAAACGGGAAAGACCATACTGCTGAAAAATTAATATTGCGGATGCTGTTCAGCCAATTTTTTATGCGTAACCCCCGCTGGGACCGTGCAATTAAAATTTAGGTTTTACATGTATAAACCTGCTGTGACCCTACAAAAAATGGATAACGAACAAAGAGCTCATTATCCATTATCAATTTGCGCCGCTGTAGGTAAGAAGTGTCTCGTGTGATGGCCGCCGTCTGGACTCCTGTCCAACGGCGCATAGCCCGATAAAAAACTACATTTACTGCGTGCAAAATTTGTTAGCGTGTAAAATTTGCGCTGCTGGTCCACCTACTACGTGGTGGCACGGCGGAGACCACGCAGCGGCGTTATAAAGGTTGGGGTTAATTTTCAATTATTCATTCTCCATTTTAAAAAGGCGCATCCTCATCAAATTCCCCATCGTTCATCTTGCTGCCTTTTTGTATATACAGTTTTGCGCCGTCATCGGCACCGCTTCCCCCGGTATTCACCGGCTTCCAGTTTCCGCCGCCACCCGGCCTTGGCCCGGCAAACCCACCGCCATCGCCTTCATCGTCAATAAATTTTTGAATATGCAACAGGGCTTTTAGTTTAATGGTCTCTAAACTGCCATTCCGGTGCTTGGCAATTTTCACGTGCGTTTCGCCTTTATTATTTTCGCCAAATTCGTTGGCGGTAATATCATAATATTCGGGCCTGTAGAGGAACATCACCAAATCGGCATCCTGTTCAATGGCGCCCGATTCACGCAGATCGCTCAGTTGCGGCATTTTGTTTCCTTCTTTACGTTTTTCCACTTCACGGCTCAATTGCGAAAGCGCAATGATGGGCACCTGCAGTTCTTTTGCAAGGCCTTTCAGGTCTCTCGAAATCTTGCTGATCTCCTGCTCCCGGTTGGCATTGCGGTCGCCGGTTCCACTCATCAGCTGCAGGTAGTCAATTAAAATTAATCCCACATTGTGTTTGTTTTTTAAACGACGGCATTTGGCACGCAGTTCAAAAATATTCAATGCGGCGGTATCGTCAATAAAGATGGGCGCCTTGCTCAGTCTTTCAATGCCTTTTTTGTAGAGCTGTTTCATTTCATGCTCTTCCAGTTTGCCGCGGGCAATTTTTTCGAGCCATATTTCGCTTTCGGCGCTCAGGATACGCTGAACCAGCTGCGAACTGCTCATCTCCAGGCTAAAAAAGCCAACGGCCGTGGGTTTGGTTGGGTGCAGCGCTGCACTCCGGGCAAGGTTGAGTGCAAAAGCAGTTTTACCCACAGAGGGCCTTGCAGCTAAAATGATGAGGTCGGTAGATTGCCAACCATACGTTATGCGGTCGAGCGAAGCAAAGCCGGTAGGTACGCCGGAAATATCTTCCTGCCGGTTGCGCATATCTTCAATACGCTGAATGGTCTTTACCAGTACGGTATCAATATCATCAAAGTTTTTGCGGAGATGGTTATTGGTGATCTCAAACAATTTGCTTTCGGCATCGTCGAGCATATCAAATACATCAATGCTGTCTTCGTAGGCATCGCCTATTATTTCTCCGCTGATGCGGATGAGTTCACGCTGTATAAATTTTTGGAGTACGATGCGGCTGTGGGCTTCAATATTGGCACTCGATACCACGGCATTGGTAAGCCTGGTCACAAAAAAAGCGCCGCCCACCATCTCCAGTTCTTCCCTGAATTTTAATTCTTCCACCACGGTCAGCAGGTCAATGGGCATACTTTTAATAGCGAGGCCCTGCATGGCTTTGTAAATACGCTGGTGTGCATCTACATAAAAACATTCGGGTTTTAAAATTTCTACCACGGTGTCAAAGGCGCTTTTTTCGAGCATGATAGCGCCCAGTATGGCTTCTTCCAGTTCTTTGGCCTGCGGGGGCACTTTGCCAAAAACCATGGTGCCAAGGTCTACCGAAGTTTTTCTTCTTTTCCGGTCTTTATTAAGGTTTGTAAATTCCATTATTGCACTTGTTCCCTGTTAAAATATATTGTTGAGCCGTAGCTGAAAGCATGGGCGGTTGTTCAGCGGCTAAGGTAGCGGATGGCTAATGAAAGACTGCTGTAAATAGTTATTCACAAGACAGTGTAATTTTTTTTCAAGTATCTTATCCACGGTCAGCCCACAGCAAAATTAGGTTATCAACGGGAAATCCACAGTAGAATTCACATCATTTTATCAATAAAATCTAAAACCGGTAATGATTTATTAACATTTGTTACCATCCAAATTTCTTTTTGTGCACCCCGGGCAACCATTTTCTGACTTTGAAAATTGGGTATATATCGTTAAATAAGCTGGGTAAACCTACTTTACTGCTTATCATTTCGGCCTTCTTTATTTCCTTGCAACAGCCTTAGGGATTGCACATTATCTTTGCAGCAAATAAAATGACTTAATGACGATCTCTTACAATTGGCTAAGCGGGTACCTTCCAGAAAAAATTGAACCGGAAAAGCTCAGTAGAATACTCACCTCCATCGGGCTTGAAGTGGAGAGCATGCATGTATATGAATCCATCAAAGGTGGCCTCAAAGGATTGGTTACCGGCGTAGTGCTTACCTGCGAAAAGCACCCGGATGCAGATAAATTAAAACTCACCACAGTGAACATAGGTGTTGCAGTGCCTTTGCAGATCGTATGCGGGGCCGCTAATGTTGAAGTGGGACAAAAAGTGATCGTAGCCACCGTGGGCAGCACGATCTACCCTGTCAGCGGAGATCCCATCACTTTAAAAAAAGCAAAGATCCGCGGCGTGGAAAGCCAGGGTATGATCTGTGCCGAAGATGAAATAGGGCTGGGCAGCAGCCATGATGGCATCATGGTATTGCCTGCTGGTACAGAACCGGGAAAACCCGTATCTGAACTGTACAATATCAGCGAAGATCATATCATTGAAATTGGCCTTACACCCAACCGCATGGATGCCATGAGCCACCTGGGCGTGGCCCGCGATGTATGTGCTTACCTTACGCATCATAACAAAAAAGAAACCCGGGTGGTTTCGCCTTTTAAGAATACGTTTAAACCCGACAGTAATGAACATGCTGTGGAAGTTTTGATAGAAAATGAAAATGACTGCAGGCGCTTTGCAGGAGTGTACATCAGTAATATCACCGTGGCCGAAAGTCCGCAATGGCTTAAACAAAGGCTCGAAAGTATTGGGTTGAAACCGATCAGCAATATCGTGGATATCACCAATTTTATCCTGCACGAAACCGGGCAGCCGCTGCATGCCTACGACGCTGCCAGCATAAAAGGCAATAAGGTGATCGTAAGAAGTGCAAAAAAAGGCGAAAAATTCAAAACGCTCGATGAAAAGGAGCGTGTATTGAAACCGAACGACCTGATGGTATGCAATGCAGAAGAAGGGATGTGTATGGCCGGGGTATACGGAGGGTTGTATAGCGGCGTAACGGCAGCAACAAAAAATATTTTTTTGGAAAGCGCCTGGTTCAGCCCCGAGGCCATCCGTAAAACATCGGTAGGCCATGGACTGCGTACAGATGCCGCCACCCGCTTTGAAAAAGGCGTTGATATCAGCAATACGGTGAATGTATTGAAGCGTGCCGCCGAAATGATAAAAGATATCTGCGGTGGTGAGATCAGCAGCAACCTGGTGGATATTTATCCTCATCCTGCAGAGAAAGTTTCGGTGGGCCTGAAGCATCACTATCTTAAAAAACTGAGCGGAAAAAATTACCACAGCGAAACGGTAAAAAACATTTTGACCGCACTGGGTTTTGAAATTCAGAAAGACAATATGGATGAGCTTTGGGTAAATGTACCATTCAGCAAGCCCGACATCAGTATGCCGGCAGATATTGTGGAAGAGATCATGCGGATAGACGGGCTCGATAATATTGAGATCCCTTCCAGCATCAGTATCAGCCCATCGGTGGATGTGCATGCAGAAAGGATCGCATTAAAAGAAAAAACCGCCAATTACCTTACCGGCCTGGGCTTCAGCGAAATTTTCACCAACAGTCTTACCACGAGTAGCTATTACCCCGAAGAAGTTTTAAAAACGGCTGTAAAACTCATTAACAGCCTCAGTGCCGGGCTCGATATCATGCGCCCCTCCATGATGGAAACCGGGCTCGAAGTGATGGCGCATAATATTAACCGTAAAAATAACCGTCTCCAGCTTTTTGAATTTGGCAAAACATACAGTACAATTGCCCTGGGGGAGTATACAGAACAAACTCATTTAAGCCTTTACATTACCGGCAACATTACAGAAACCGGCTGGCAGCAAAAACCCACCCGGGCCGATTTCTTTTATCTTAAAGGGGTTGTTGAAAAATTACTGGCGCTTTGTGGAAACGCAAAACCAGCTTACGAAATAGAAGCACAACCCGGTTTTGATGAATATATAGCTATAAAAATAAAGAACAGGACGATCGGGTATGCAGGTAAGATCAATGCCAAAAAAGCAGCAGCACAGGATGTAAAGGAAACCGTTTTTTATGCCGACCTTTATTGGGATGAACTGGTGGCGATTCAAAAAGAGGAAAACATACAGTATAGCGAAATCCCAAAATTTCCAATGGTGGAAAGGGACCTGGCCCTGGTGGTTGATAAGGGAGTTAGTTATGCCGATCTCGAAAAAGCAGTTGCAGGGGCAAAGATCGCTCAGTTGAGATCGGTGCGCTTATTCGATGTGTTTGAAAGCGAAAAACTGGGTGCCAATAAAAAATCTATGGCAGTTAATTTTACTTTTTTGGATGAAACCAAAACCCTTACCGACAAAGAGATAGAAGCCATGATGGAAAAAATAACAGGACTGTACCAGAAAAACCTGGGGGCAGAGATCAGGAAATAGGAATCTGCAAATGAGGTAAGGTGAAAATATGCCAATTGCTTTTTGATGGTGGAAATTTGTGGTAATACTTTAGCTGATTTGATTATATAAGTTGAAATGCTTAATTACAAATGTTGATTTTTAAAAAAATGCCCGGTCTCCATCTCCTTTGGAGAGGGAGTGAGGGTAAGGCCCTGAATGTCTGAACTGAACGACCATATCAAACATATTGCTGCTAAACTTCAGCAACTGCTGAAGCGGCACGAAGCCCTGCAGAAAGAAAACACTGCTTTCCGCCAGGATATAGAAACACTCAGGCAGGAAAATGAACAGTTCCGGCAGCAGATAGAAGCGCTTAAGCAACAGCAACTGATCCTGAAAGCTTCTTCGGCACCGCTGAATGAAGCAGATAAAAAAGAGATGGAAGCGAAGATCAATGCCTACCTGCGCAATATTGATAAATGTATTTCCTTACTCGGTAAATAAAGCAAGATGCCCGAATTCATTCCCATAAATATTGTGATTGGCGACCGCACCTACCGCATAAAAACCGAGCCGGGCGACGAGGAAACCATCCGCAAAACGGTCAAGGTCATTAACGATAAGATCATAGAATTTAAAACCCAGTTTGCCGGGCAGGATATGCAGGATTATATCGCCATGGTCATCATCTGGTATGCCACACAAACCGCTGCAGGCAATGGTTCGGCCGCAGAAGACAAGGATCTGCTTGAAGGATTGAAAAAGATAGGGGAGCAGCTGAACAAGGCGCTTTAAATTTTTCTAAGTAACAATTTTTATTCTTCAAAGGAAGGGTCCAAATATTCTCCTGATTATTCCTTATCTTCGCCTATTAACCATCTCACTCTAAGCAATTTATGGGTACAGAGGGAAAGAAATATATTATGAACAAGTTTAAACTACTAACAATCAATGGACTCTACGATAATTTACATCATCATTGGTGCGGTAGCCCTATTAGCGGGCACCCTGCTGGGTAAGATTGTTTTTGCAAAAAATACCCGAAAGCAAATACAGGAAGCAGAAATTCAGGCTCAAAAGATCATCAGCGAAGGACAATTAAAGGCCGAAACCTTCAAAAAAGAAAAAGAACTTGAAGCCAAAGAAAAATTCGTGCAGCTAAAGGCCGAGCACGACAGGGATGTACTCCAGCGCACCCAAAAGATCAACGAAGGCGAGAACCGCATCCGCCAAAAGGAACAGGGCCTAAACACAAAAGAGGGCAATCTCGAAAAACAATTGAAGGAAAACGAGGCGATCAAAGAGAACCTCAACCGCCAGATAGAAGTGGTGAACATCAAGCGTACGGAGCTGGAAAAGCACCAGGAAGAACATATCCGCCGGCTCGAAAAAGTGGCTGGCCTCAGCGCAGAAGATGCAAAAGCCCAGCTCATAGAAAGCCTGAAACAGGAGGCCCAGAGCAGGGCCCTGGCAATACAGCAGGAAATTATTGAAGATGCCAAACAGAAGGCCAATAAAGAAGCCCGTAAGATCGTGATTCAGACCATACAGCGTACGGCTGCCGAACAGGCGATTGAAAATTCCATTACTGTTTTTAACCTCGAAAGCGATGAAATAAAAGGTTCCATCATTGGCCGCGAAGGACGGAACATCCGTGCTATTGAAGCTGCCACCGGCGTAGACCTTATTGTGGATGATACGCCGGAAGCGATCGTGCTTTCTTCTTTTGATCCGCTCCGCAGGGAGGTGGCCCGTCTTTCTTTACAAAGGCTGGTGGCCGATGGCCGTATTCACCCGGCCCGTATTGAAGAAGTGGTGGAAAAAACCCGGAAACAGCTCGATGACCAGGTGTTGGATATTGGTGAGCGCACCGTAATTGAACTGGGTATACATGGCCTCCACAAGGAACTGGTAAGAATGGTGGGCCGCATGCGCTTCCGTTCCTCCTATGGTCAAAACCTGCTGATGCACAGCCGGGAAACTGCCAACCTCTGTGCCATTATGGCCTCCGAACTGGGTATGAACCCCAAGCTGGCAAAACGTGCCGGCCTCCTGCACGATATTGGCAAAGTGCCCGACGAAGAAACAGAACTGAGCCATGCCTTACTTGGTGCTAAGCTGGCCGAAAAATATGGCGAAAACCCTGCGGTGGTAAATGCTATTGGCGCCCACCACGATGAAATGGAGATGCAGTATGTTATTTCTCCTATAATCCAGGCCTGCGATGCCATCAGTGGCGCAAGGCCGGGTGCAAGGCGGGAGATCATGCAGCAATATATTCAGCGTATCAAAGACCTGGAAAACCTGGCCATGGCTTATAACGGTGTTGAAAAAGCTTATGCCATCCAGGCCGGCCGTGAACTAAGGGTGATCGTGGAAGCCGAAAAAGTGACCGATGCCGACAGCGACAAACTCAGCTTTGAAATAGCACAGAAAATACAGACAGAAATGACCTTCCCGGGCCAGATAAAGGTTACGGTGATAAGGGAGAAAAGGGCGGTGAATATTGCACGATAGAAACAATTTAAGATGGTAGATTTAAGAGGTAAGATTTGTGTTTCCGGCAGAATTTTATACCAGGTTCCACAAGTACTTAAGGAACCAGGCAAAAGGAGGGGAGTTTAAACTGAAAAAAATCTAAAATCTTCGATCTTAAATCTAAAATTTCCATTATTTCCCTTACCTTTGCCACCCGTTAAAAAAATACGATTATGGACGCAGTAAAGTTTGTACACGAACAATTGACCAATAAGGCCGCCCTCCCCAGCTTTAAAGCAGGTGATAATGTGACAGTTAACTATAAAATTGTAGAAGGAAACAAAGAGCGTATCCAGAGCTTTAAGGGCGATGTGATCAAGCGCCAGGGCAATGGCGCCACCGCTTCCTTTACTGTTCGCAAAATGAGCGATGGAGTGGGTGTGGAGCGTTTGTTCCCGGTATATTCTCCTAATATTGAGAGCATTGTGATTAATAAAGTAGGTCGTGTACGCCGGTCTAAACTGTATTTCCTCCGTGAGAGAAGCGGTAAGAGTGCCCGTATTAAAGAGAAACGTATGGCCGTAGCTAAGTAATCAGCTAATTTGTTAAAAAATATTTAAAAGCGGAGGAAATTCTTATTTCTTCCGCTTTTTTCTTTCCAGAATATTTGGAATTGTAAAACTAAACCGTATTTTTACTAAGTAATTTATTCCAAAAATTAAATCATAAGCGTATAAAATAATACTTCTACTTCCCAAAGTTTGCAGCTAATTGATAACCATTAAAAGTTAAAACAATGAGAAGTTTAAAAGTATTAGGAATAGTGGCATTTGCTGCCGTGATTTTGGGCTCCTGCTCCCGTGGAATAACGGTAAATGAAGCAGCTAATGGAAAAGCAAAATGCGGAAGGTACCTGCGCTGATCTTTAAAAAAATTTTCTTTTTACACTCACTCACAAGGGTTGACAGTCATTTACAGGTTGTCAACCCTTTTGGTTTTAATAAGGGAATAATTACAGGAGCCTGGGTGTTTTTAACGTTTGTACCACTGCCCCGGGTTACGGGTTAATCAAAAAACTGTATCTTTACTTTTCAAATTAATCATATGACACTAAATTCAATATTGCTGTGGAGCATGCCCGGTGGCGGCGAATGGATATTGATCCTTATTGCGATCCTTTTATTATTTGGAGGAAGAAAAATCCCGGAACTGATGAGGGGAATTGGACGTGGAATGCGGGAGTTTAACGATGCCAAAAACAATGTGAAGAACGAGATCGAAGAAGGCATGAAGGATAAAGACAAGCAACAGGCTGCCCAATAATTTTGTTGATCAGGGTATTTCGGCCGAAGTGTGCGACGCAACAACTGTTGAGTGGCGTACTTCGGCTGGTTTCATAATAAAAGGTACAAAATTCCCGACTGCGCAGAAACTACGATTTGTGCAAATTTCCTCTTCGTATATTCAGTTCTATGTTTTCATTTACCAATATTGCTGCTTACCATAAAGACCTGGAATCGGGTTCGGTAACCTGCATGCAGTCGGTAACGCACTATCTTTCCCAAATAGATAAAAATGAACGGCTCAACGCTTTTACTGAAGTGTTTGCAGAAGAAGCTGTTTCAAAAGCCGCTTCCCTCGATGAACAAAGAAAAAAAGGACAGGCCCTTAAAAAGCTTCATGGCGTTGTTATAGCTATTAAAGATGTGATCTGTTACAAGGGCCATAAGGTTACAGCCGCTTCGGGCATTTTAAAAGGGTTTGAATCGCTTTATACGGCTTCGGCCTTACAATATTTACTGGATGAAGATGCCATTGTGATTGGCGTTTGCAATTGTGATGAATTTGCCATGGGCAGCAGCAATGAAAATTCTGTGTACGGAAAAGTGCTGAATGCGGCAGATGAAACAAAAGTGCCCGGAGGATCATCGGGTGGCAGCGCAGTGGCAGTGCAGGCTGGTATGTGTATGCTCAGCCTGGGCAGCGATACAGGAGGTAGCGTGCGGCAACCCGCCGATTTTTGCGGTATCATCGGGTTAAAACCGACCTATGGCCGCATTTCGAGATACGGATTGATCGCTTATGCTTCTTCCTTTGACCAGGTCGGTATTTTTGGAACTGTATTGGAAGATGTTGCCCTGCTGTTGGGTATCATGGGTAAGCCCGATGAAATGGACAGCACCATGCTGCAATCAGCACCAGAAAACTATGCCGATTTTAAGAAAGACGCCGGCAAAAAACTCAGGTTTTGTTACCTTACAGAAACATTGGAACACCCGGGACTCGACCCGGAGATAAGACAGGAATCATTCAATTTTTTTGAATCCCTGGAGGAAGCCGGCCACAGCATGGAAGCCGCTTCTTTTGACCTGCTGGATTTTATTGTACCCACCTACTATGTGCTTACAACGGCAGAAGCCAGCAGTAACCTGGGCCGCTACGATGGTATCCGCTATGGCTACCGGAGCAACAGGCCCGCAGAAAGCCTGGAAGATTTTTACCGGAACAACCGCTCCGGAGGTTTTGGCACGGAAGTGAAGCGGCGTATCATGCTGGGCAGTTTTGTATTAAGCACCGGCTATTATGATGCGTATTTCAGCAAGGCACAAAAAATCAGGCGACTGCTGGTAGATAAAGTAAATGAACTTTTCAGCCGTTATGATGCCGTGCTGATGCCGGTGAGCCCTACTACGGCATTTGAGATCGGCGCCAATGATAAAGACCCGGTGGCCATGTACCTGGCTGATATTTATACTGTTTTTGCCAATCTTACCGGCATTCCGGGTATTGCACTTCCTTTATTTTCACATAGTAATAACTTGCCCTTTGGCCTGCAGGTTATGACAAACAAAGGGAATGAACTAATTTTGCTGCAGGCTTCGGACGAACTTTTAAAATTAAAGAAGCTTTAGTGGAACTTTATTCTCTTTGTGAAACTTTGTGGTAAAGTATATAAACTGTTATACAGAGATACACTGAGAAGACACGGAGTTGCACAAAGAAATTACAATTGAAAAAAATCTTTACATACCTGTTGATATTGATGGTTTTACCGGCAGCTGCGCAGGCCCAGGCCGACAGCAGCTGGTCTATCGTGCATGAGGACACGCTTCGCCCGTTTATTAAAGAGGAAGACAGTATCATTGACGAAATAGTGGTAAAAAGGGAGATGCCTAAAAAAGACAAGGTCCAGTACTTCAGCCAGCTTACCCGTTATGGATTTAAAAACCTCTTCAACTCACTATCTTATAATCCCACGCTTCCTTACTCATCGCAGGTAAACCCGCATGCCGAAAGCTATATGCAGGATTATTTGAGGAGTCATGGCAAAACACTCCTGAAAATGAAAGGATGGGGCGCACCGTATTTCAACCTGATAGATAATATTTTTGCCCAGTACGGCCTGCCCAGGGAATTAAAATACCTGGCTGTCATTGAAAGCCATCTTAGTACAGGTGCTACCAGTTGGGTGGGAGCGGCCGGGCCCTGGCAGTTTATGCCTTATACCGCCCGTGAAAATGGGTTGGTGGTAAACGGCAGTTACGATGAGCGGCGTGATTATTATAAAAGCACACATGCTGCAGCACGTTACCTGCTTACACTTTATAAACAAACGCACGATTGGTTATTGGTAATAGCGGCTTATAATGGCGGGCCGGGCCGGGTGTTCAGCGCCATCAGGCGGAGCGGCAGCCGCAACTTTTGGGCCTTGCAGTATCACCTGCCCGAAGAAAGCCGTAATCATGTAAAGAAATTCATAGCCACGCATTATATCATGGAAGGCAACGGTGCCGCCATTCCATCAGCGGGCGGAATGACCGCTTATGCACCCAATCCTGCAGCCAGTAACCCTTATGCAAACAAGCCCAAACTCAGTACGGCCGAAATGGAAAATGCAGAAACGCAAACCATTACCGGCAAGTTCAATTCTATTATCATAGCAAAAAACATAACAATGGATATAGCGGCTTTTAACCGTTATAATCCAAACTTCGACAACCTGCTCCATGCAAATGGCCAGTACGAACTTATTTTGCCTGCCGATAAGATGCAGCTTTTTCTGGCAAACAAGTACCAGATATTAAACGAATGCGTCCTCGGGTCATCAAGGCGAGCGTCGACAGCATCGGGATCGAGAAGGTCAAGCAGATCGACAAGATCGCGGAGCATGTGTTGGCCTTCCGGGGCTTCGACTTCCAGAACCACCGAGAAGACCGAATGGCCGGTTACGCCCGCCACCTCATCGAAACGGATCGGTGGGTCGAACTTGCCGAACATTTTGACAGCAAGCACGAGGGTGGCAACTCGCACTCTCCAGTTCTCGACTCCTACCTCCGGATGCTCGACGTCTTCAAGCCAATCTGGGCCGCAAAAGTCATCGGCGTCGACCGCGGCCGCTACCTGCTAGATGAGGCCCAAATACGTTCACTCGTACAAGCTGCCTACCACCCCGAACAGCGTCGTCAATAGCTGGTCTGCGTCGAGCACGACAGCGCCGCGTGCCTCGAGCCCGATTAGTCGATCTCAACTCCTAGCGAATGCCACGGTGCTGGACGCATCTCGTCGGCCTCGAGCCGCTGTCGAAGAGTCTCAGTCGAGCGATCGCCGCTCTGGAGACCCACGAGGT